>NZ_JAKVPU010000001.1:0-540977 GCF_022487605.1 Bacillus sp. ES1-5
GCAACAAACTATTATGTAGCATGCTACAGAATAAAGAAAATGAAATAATAGGTGAGCATATATCAACGATTATTCCTGATCGTAAAAAGTTAGTAGTTAATCAAAAGGGTAGTTTGTACAGGTATGAATGTAGGCGTGGCAACCAAGTTTTAATTGTGAATGAATCCCGTGTATATCAGAATGAGACAGAATATGGATCAATTGCCATTCTGGAAAGCAAGGGGAAAAGATTTATTAAAATATAGTTTCTTCATAATAACTCCTCCAAACTAATTTTTAATGTTCTTCAGAAAAGTTTAATGACACGTAAATCATAATTTTAATTATAAAAGATTATTAAAGGTAATTATTAATTTTTGGTTAGTAACGTACATACAATGTGTAATTAAGTGTGTGCACTATGGAGTGAATGCAGAAAAGGGTGAATGAAGCATATGAATCCATTTGAGCAAATGATGTACGTTGGTGTCATTATGTCTATTGTACTATCCGTAATGATTTTAGGATCTTTATATTATAATCCTCGTCTTTCGTTAACTGAATATCCGAAAGATATTCAAAAGGTAGTTTTTCCAAAATCGATTGATGAAAAGAAGCAAACGATTTACTTTAATATCATATATAATGCTATTCTTTTCGGTACTCCTTTCGTTTCTACATATATACTGCATAAACATGAAAAATTATTATATATTGATGCCTATTTACATATTTTTGGTATTTTAATGATTTTTAATTTAGTAGATTTGTTTATAATTGATTGGCTAATCTTTTGCTGGATTACCCCGAGATTTGTTGTTATTCCTAGTACAGAAGGGATGAAGGGTTATAAAGATTACAAGTTTCATTTAAGAGGGGCTATAGTCGGAACAAAATTTTTAGCAATCGTAAGTTTATTTTTGGCGGGAATTGCGACAACTATTTAGTATGAAGAAGGGTATGAAGAGTTTATAAAAGATGAGGAGATTGATAATGTATAGAATTAGAATTGAGAATTTGATACTATTGAAGTAGGAAGTTTTAAAAACAGTATATTAAACGGTATTAATATACTGTTGCAAATGTTTTGATACACTGTGAAATTTCCTGATTTTATGGAAATTTTTCATAGAATACAAAAAACGTAATGGAGGCTAATATGAAAAAAGTAATTGGCGCAGCAACAGCAACTGTTTTGGGATTGGGGGCTTTTACCACAACTGCTATCGCAGAAACGATCGTAACAGCAGATGTACTCAATGTACGTGAAAAACCGACTACGGAATCAAAAGTTGTCGAAAAAGTAAAGGAGGGACAAGAGTTAAAAGTAATAAATACCGAAGATGGATGGTCAAAAATTGATTTAAACGGTAAAGAAGTGTTTGTTAGTTCGGAGTTTACAAAAGATGTGTATCATGTAACAGCGAATTTGTTAAATGTCCGTTCTGATGCAAATACAGAATCAGAAATTCTTGGCAGACTGAAAAAAGATGATGTTATTGAATCAACGCATCAAGTAATAGACGGATGGCTGCAATTTGAGTATAAAGGAAAAACAGCCTATGCGAATGTTTCTTTCTTATCAAGTACAGCACCAGTTGAAAAAAAGGCTGAAGAGAAAACGAAGCAAGTAGCGAAAGTACAAAAAACGGTTAAAGCTAAGGAAGAAGCTAAAACACAAAAAGTAGTAAAGCCTAAAGAAGAAGTGAAAGTAAAAGAAGTAGAAAAAGCTAAAGAAGAAGCGAAAGTAAAAGAAGTAGTAAAGCCTAAGGAAGAAGTGAAAGTAAAAGAAGTAGTAAAGCCTAGGGAAGAAAGCGAAGGCTAAGGAAGAAGTAAAGGCCCAAGAAATAGCGAAGGCTAAAGAAGAGGCGAAAGCCCAAGAAATAGCAAAAGCAAAAGAAGAAGCAAAAGCTCAAGAAATAGCGAAGGCTAAGGAAGAAGTAAAGGCCCAAGAAATAGCGAAGGCTAAAGAAGAGGCGAAAGCCCAAGAAATAGCAAAAGCAAAAGAAGAAGCAAAAGCTCAAGAAATAGCGAAGGCTAAGGAAGAAGTAAAGGCCCAAGAAATAGCGAAGGCTAAAGAAGAGGCGAAAGCAAGAGAAGTAGCAAAAGCAAAAGAAGAATCTAAAAATAACATACAGTCTGCTAAACGTGAATTAACGGTAGTAGCGACTGCATATACTGCTGATCCAAGTGAAAATGGTACATATGGTGGACGCGTTTTAACTGCGATGGGGCATGATTTAACGGCTAATCCGAATATGAGAATTATCGCAGTTGATCCGAAAGTAATCCCATTAGGATCTAAAGTATGGGTAGAAGGTTATGGCGAAGCAATTGCTGGTGATACTGGAAGTGCTATTAAAGGAAATCGTATTGATGTTTTAATGGGCTCAAAAAGTAAAGCTATGAATTGGGGAAGACAAACTGTTAAAGTTAAAATTTTATAATAAATATAGTTAACTATATAAAAGTCAGCTCTCTTTATTGAGGCTGGCTTTTATTTTTGAGTGGAAATAAAATACAAAGCACAGAAAGAAAATAAGACTGACATATTCTGTCGGTCTTATTTTTGTATCGCAACATCAGTAAGAATCGCATTAAATATATCTTTTTGCGTGAAGTTATCTGTAAAAATAGCTTCTCTGGGAACCTCAATTGTATCGTGGGGATTATACCATTTTTCTAGGGAATCCTCACCAAATTCATGTCGTTGGTTCCTTGTGTTATGTCGTCGAATCGTTTCTTTTAACGATAAATCAAAGTAATATGTATAGACGTTTCCTTCAAAAAAATGTATTAATTCTTTCAGCATATCACCGTATCTACGACTGTTTAAAATGCCTTCTAAAATAACAAATTCACATTTTCCTTTTCCGTACTTTGTAATTTCAATTAGTAAATCATGTGATAAATTCCCCATCGTATCGTGTACCCTAAGCATATCTCTACGTACAACATCCTGTGATACTAAAAGTGTACCTTGTCCGAAATGTTCTTGTAGTTGCTTCGCGATTGTTGTTTTACCACTTGCGGAGTTGCCTCTAAGAATGATTAAAGTTGATTTAAGTATAGGATTAGACATAATGTATTCCCCCAGCGTGAATGAGTATATAGAAAATTTTAACAAATAAAGTGCGGAAAGTGTATAATTAATAGGATTGAAATAAAAAGGTGGGAGCTAGATGGAATATAAATTAAAAAAGGTGCAGCCGATTTGGAAACGGACATGGTTTCGCTATCTAGGGGCTTTTATAATTGTTCAATTACTATTTATTATTTGTGAGATTACAGGATGGGCACCAAATTTTAAGCCAAGTGGAGAGTTTTTAAATAGAATTTTACATTCTGAATTTTTCACGGAATGGTTCACTCCATATGAAATTCCTCATTTTAATGTGTTTACAGCATTTTTTGCGATTACATTGTTACCATACGCATTAATAGGTGCAATGAAAGATTTCACAACAAGGAAAAATATAAATAATTAAAAAGAGGTATTATATGCTATTTCAAAAAGATCATGTATCGGTACGGTACGTAAAAGAAGAGGATGCACAGGTCATTTCAAAATGGTTAACAGACCCAGAAGTCTTGCAGTATTACGAAGGGCGAGATAATCCGCAATCTGTAGAAATGGTACTGGATCATTTCATACATAATCCCAATAGTCATGAAAAAAGGTGTGTAATAGAGTTTGATAATATGCCGATTGGTTATATTCAAATGTATCCAGTTGATTCTGAGTGGAAAACATTATATGGCTATGAAGAATCTCAAAATATATGGGGAATGGATCAATTTATCGGTGAGCCGACTTATTGGGAAAAAGGAATTGGAACGAAACTCGTTCAGGCAGCAATTACATATATTATGGAGAACACGGGAGCAGAAGCAATCGCAATGGATCCGAAAGTAAATAATGAACGCGCGATAAAATGTTATGAAAAATGCGGATTTAAAAAGGTGAAGATATTAAAGGAACATGAGCTGCATGAGGGGAAATTAGAAGATTGTTGGATGATGGAGTATAACTCTATAGGGGATAGGTGATATAAATGAAGGCGCTACTTGTATTAGATATGCAGAAGGCGATACTAGAGTGTAAAGATTTTTCTGTTGAAAAAGAGTTAATCACAAATCTTTTAAAACGATTTAAAACGGAGAATGAACCTATTATTTTCTTAAAACACCGAGATAATAATCCAGAAAGTACGTTGTATTTTGAAGCAGCCGGCAGTGAATTAGTAGAAGAATATGCCGAGTTTGCGGATTATGTAGTTGAGAAGACAACACCTAGTGCTTTTAAAGGTACAAGTGTTGAAGAGGTATTAACAAAACATAAAGTTGATCATGTTGTAATCGTTGGATTTAATACGGAATTTTGCTGTTTATTTACAAGTATCGCTGCTTTTGAAAAAGGCTATAAAGTTACGCTCATTGAAGATGCGACAGGAACTGCTAACGATGAAGAAGTATATGAAATGCCTGGGCTTGATATAAAAGATTTTATCGGATCAGTCTTGAATTGGTCTAATGTAATTGAAGTTTTGTATTATGATGAATATATAGAGACATATACAAAAAAAGGGAGCTGCGCGAAATGAAAAAAGCTTTAATAGTAATTGATGTGCAAGCGGGTATGTATACAGCAGGAATGTCAGTACATAATGGGGAGAAGTTTTTAGAAATATTGCAAGAACTTATTGGGGAATGTCGGTCTAATAATATTCCAGTTATTTATGTACAACATAACGGGCCAAAAGATCATCCGTTAGAAAAAGGTACAGCTGGATGGAAAGTGCATGAGGCAATTGCCCCGCAAGAAGGGGACAGTATCATTGAAAAGACGACGCCAGATTCATTCCATAAGACGAACTTAAATGAAGTATTACAAGAAAAAGGGATTGAACACGTAATTATTTCAGGGATGCAAACGGAGTACTGTGTGGATACGACAACGCGAAGAGCGTTTAGTGAAGGGTATAAAGTAACGTTAGTGAGTGATGCACATAGTACGTTTCATACAGAAGTGTTACGTGCTGAAGACATTGTGAAACATCATAATGTAGTGTTTGGAGCGTTTGCTAATGTTGTTGCGTTAAAAGATTTGAAAGTGACTGCCTCTAAATAAGAGGCAGTTTTTTATTGTAAGAAATAGGGTCAAATATTTTCGGTAGATCGATATCTTGAAATAATCGTTTGTATAATTTCACGCACCATAATGAAAAGACACAAAAGGAGCACCACATAATTAAAAAGGGCGCTCCTGCATCACAATGTTATTTCTTCTTATCTTTATCCAATACATTCTGTTCTTCAGCAAATTCCGTACCATATGCAAAGCGGCGATTAATATGAATGTTATCATTGTTGTGTCTTGTGTGGGAGTTAGAAAAGCGATGAACGATTACTTCAGATAATGTAAAGACAGTAGCGGAAAGGAAACTCCCCCATGCAATTTGCATGTAATTGTCTAATAAAATATTACCGAAAATCCATACGCTTAAATACGTTAGCAAGAAATCCGACATAATGGCACCGGTATTACCTATTCGGTTTAATATGATTTTATCGACGAACATATAGGATACGATTGTAACAAAGAGACTAAATGAAATAATTTGGACGAACGTTGCAGGGAAAAATAAAGCGAGTCCAATACTAAATGCGATAATGCACGATATAAATTTGATAAGTACTACAGTAAAACCATTCAATATTTACACCTCCGATTTATACATAGTTTTACAATAAATTTAGGAGTTCATACATTGTAACGAATATATTTACATAAAACTTTTTCACGTTCAAATTTTGTCTAAATATTAAAAAAACAAAGAAAAAATGTTATAGTAAAATGAGAGTATATGACATTTTTAGGTAAGGGGGAATCCGGGGTGTGGATTACTTCAGAAGTAGAAATTCCAGATGAGTTAATTGATCATCTTGAACAAGGAAAGTTAGTACTATTTGTTGGAGCAGGAGTTTCTATGAAAGGGAAATCAAACTTACCGAATTTTGACGATCTAGTTGATGAGATTGCAAAAACGTTATATGTAGAAACGCGTGAAATAACAGAACCTCATGATTATTATCTTGGTAAAATTGCGAAAACAAAAGATGTACATCAAGTTGCAAGAGATTTAGTTCATACTGAAAAGTCAAAGCCAAATCCGCTGCATTATGCGATTCCGAGATTGTTTCCTTTAGATACGGAAGTTCGCATTGTAACAACAAATTTTGATGGACATTTTACAACTGCGATGAAAGAAATGAATAGAGAATTAAACGTATATTACGCACCTGCTTTACCTACAGGTAGAGCGTTTAAAGGACTCGCTTACATACATGGCAATATAGAACAAGAGAAAGAGGCATTAATTTTAACAGATGGTGATTTTGGAAGGGCTTACTTGACCGAAGGATGGGCAAGAAGATTTTTAGTTGATTTATTCTCGAATTATACTGTTTTATTCGTTGGGTATAGCCATAATGACCCAGTAATGAAATATTTAGCGACTGGTTTACCGCCAAGTACACGGCGTTATGCATTTGTTGCACAAGGGGAAAATACGTACCATTGGGAGCATTTAGGAATACGGCCGATTGTATACCCGAATAAAGGTAATAATCATCAATCTCTTGTTAAAGCAGTGAAGCGATGGGCAGAATTAATGGGAGATAATTATATTACAAAACGAATGCGGATTCGTGACATAGTAACAGTTCCACCGTCAGTAGAGCAGGAGCAATTATCATACATAAAACAATCCATAAAAAAAATTGAAACAGTCCGCTACTTTGTTGAATTTGCTCATGATTATGAATGGGTGGAATGGCTTGAAGCAGAAGGGAAATTACAAAATTTATTTTTAGTTACATCAAACGATAATGAGGTAGATGAATTACTTGCAGAATGGTTAGTCGAACAATTTCTTTTTAGTCATCAAAAAGAATTATTTCAATTAATTTTTAAAAATCATTCTAAAATATCTCCGTTATTATGGAGAACAATTTGTAGCTACTTAAACGAAACAAAAATTAAAATGGACCCGTTGTTGTTTGCAAGATGGACACTTCTTTTATTAGAAACAGCTGAAAAAGATAGTAAATCAATTGGAAAAATTTCTTACTTACTCCAAAAATGTTCTTTTCCTGAGCATAAAGAGATTGCTTTATTATTACTAACGTTTATTTTGGATGGAAAGCTTAAGTTAAAGCGGGAGAGAAAATGGGGAAATGATACAGAAGAATCAATAGAACTTGAGGAATCGAGTCGTTTACCAGTGTCTACATTTTCTTATGTGGAGCAAATTTGGAATGAGAAGATGAAACCCTATATTTCCTATTACGCCGTACCAATTATGATGATGGGAATAGAGAAGATGCGAATGTTATCACTACGACAAACAGCACTGAAAAAAAAGGATAAGGAAAATGTTGAAAAAGAGTTTCAGCAAAATGATCTTGCATTTTTAATTCAAATTGTAAAAGAGTGTTTAACTTATTTGTGTGAAAATAATGAAAAAAAAGCAAATTATTATATTACAGAAATGATAGAAGCAAATAGCATGCTTCAGAACCGAATTGCAATTGATGCAATGAATAAAAATATATTCGTTAGCGCCGATGCAAAAATGAAATGGTTGTTACAGGAAGGACTTCTTTTAGATGTCACGTATAAACACGAAGTTTTTCAACTTATAAAAAATCATTTCGTACTCTCTTTAGAAAAAACAAAGGAAGAGGTTATTCAAATTGTATTAAAGGACCTTGCAGAGGAGAGAGCATTTGATGTTTGTTTAGTTTTAGATTTATTATTCACTTGTGATTCAAATAGTCCATCTACAGCAAAAGGTTATGAGTTAATGAAGCAAAAACATCCTCACTTTCATTCTGATCGATATAGTGTACAAAAGAAAGAGACCGCAGATCAAAGTATTACTTGTAATGTAACTGCTGATGGATTATTGCAGCTGAAAGACGATGAAATTATGAAGCAAGTTCGTCAATTTTCTCAAGACGGTGTTTTTGAACAAAGCCATTTTTTAGAGATGTTATCGAAAGCATGTAAATTGAATACAGAATGGAGTATTTCATTTGCCTATCAATTAGTTGGGATGCACGAAATAAGTAATGAAGTATGGTTTGTTTGTATTAGAGAGTGGCGAAATAATCGAGGATTGACAAATGAACAAATCCAAAAAGTAATTCCGCTATTACAGAAATTTGTTAGAAATACTGCTTTTCATTGGTTAATTAGTAGCTTTCTATATGAAATTAGTAATCGATTAGAAGAGTTAGAGGAAAATAGTATACGCAGTGTGAAACGTTTTGCTTTTTCGGTATTCCCTCAAGTAATGAAAAGTGATACAGATTTTAAGCTTGGAAAACAAGACTTTTATAATGAATCGATCCAGCATCCTGTTGGGAAAATGACAGCTGTATTATTAAAACTGTTATCATATGATCATTTATACGATCGTAACGTGTATGAATATTTATTTTTATTTGAAGAACAAGTAAGAGTTAGTACAGAACGGACAAATTTTATGTTAGCGCGTTTAGTAGCAGATATTACATTTCTTTATCATATCGAGAAGCAATGGTGCCGAAAATATTTGCTACCGTATTTAGATTTAAAGAAGGAAAATGAGATTACGAAATATGCATGGGCAGGCGTATGTTACACGCAAATCAATTTACCTTTATTTACAGAGATGAAGCGATTTATTAAGTATGCGGTAGAACATTTGGAAGTATTGCATCCGCATACGAGGGAAGCTTTCTTGAAATGGCTCAGTTTTGTATTTATTAAATGTGTACTGTATTGGGAGCAAAAAACAGATTGGTTATACCCGTTACTTATACAAGAAAATGAAGAAAATAAAATTAAATTTATGGAGTTTTTATGCTATTACGTCAAAACGTTGAGTGCAAAAGAACAACAAAAATTTTGGGCATCTTGGCTCAGTGTATTTTTGCGAGAGCGACCGAAAATGGGTGAAATCACAGCTAGAGAATATGTAATGCTTTTGCGTATTATTTTATTTATGGATGAAATAGTAGAAAGAGGATTATCTATAATAAAAACATTTTCAGATGTGGTTGGAAAAGGGAATCAAACGGAGTTAAAACAGTTGTTTAATGGAATACTTGAAAAGACAGAGAGTATAGAAATGTATAAAGAATTGTATGCAAATGTATTTTTTACTTTATTACAAACGCTTCAGGAAGCCGATTTACTTGAAACTGAAATCATTCAAATAAAAGAAATATTAATCCAGTATGGAGTAGAAAAATATGTATTAAATGCAATAGATAATGAGATAATTCGCATCGGAATTGTTATGGAGAATTTACAAGAAGAAATGTAGGGCGGAAGTGGAATTTTAAAAAATATATAAAAAGTTGTTGACAGTGTTTTGAAAAGCGTTCTATAATACGAATCATACTTATTCAATTTCAAAAACATTTGAATAAACAAAGTGCAATGAAGAGATCACAGTAGTGGTTAGTCTTACTGTAGCAGAGAGCTGGTGGTTGGTGTGAACCAGTACAGGGATAATCATGAATTACAGTCTTGGAGCATCTTTTTCGTAGTAAAGATAGTATTGTCTTTATGAAGAAAAAGCGGTCAATTGATCGTTAACAGTGAAGAGAGGTAGACGGAAAGTTAGTCTACAACTAGGGTGGTACCGCGATAAATATCGTCCCTACTGATTTATTCAGTAGGGACTTTTTGTATTTTAGTGGTCCAACTTGAAAATTAAATATATATGCGTTGAAAGGAAAAGCAGTAGTTGTTGTTTCCCTGTAACAGAGAGCTGGTGGTTGGTGTGAACCAGTACAAAAACAAGAGCGAATTACAGTCCTAGAGCATCTTTTTCGTAATAAAGATAAGTATTGTCTTTATGAAGGGAAAGACGGTCAGATGATCGTTAACAATGAAGAGAGGTAGACGAAAGAAGTCTACAACTAGGGTGGTACCGCGATAAATATCGTCCCTACTGATTGGATCAGTAGGGATTTTTTGTACAAAAAAGTGGGTTTTTATCTAGTCGATAGTGTCCTTATAGTAAGTATTCGTTTAAAATAAGAAGAGGTATCGATTCCACTTAAAATTTGTATAATTTATCAGTTCAGAAAATAGAGAATTTTTCATTCTCTTACTATACTTTTAAAACATTAGAGGAGGATTTCCAAATGGCAAATCATGAATTAGATCAATTACGTAAACAGGTAGATGAAATTAACTTACAACTATTACACCTTTTAAACAAACGTGGTGAAATCGTTCAAAAAATTGGGGAGCAAAAGCAAGTACAAGGTACGAAACGTTTTGATCCAGTACGTGAGCGTGAAGTACTTGATATGATCGCAGAGCATAACGAAGGACCATTCGAAACGTCAACTGTTCAACATATTTTCAAAACAATCTTCAAAGCTAGCTTAGAATTACAAGAAGATGATAACCGTAAAGCATTACTAGTATCACGTAAAAAGAAACAAGAAAATACAATCGTTAATGTAAAAGGTGAATTGATTGGAAACGGAACACAAACGTTCATAATGGGACCTTGTGCGGTAGAAAGTTTAGAGCAAGTTCGCCAAGTAGGGCAAGCGATGAAAGACCAAGGTCTAAAATTAATGCGCGGTGGTGCTTTCAAACCGAGAACATCTCCATACGATTTCCAAGGTTTAGGAGTAGAAGGATTACAAATTTTACGCCAAGTAGCAGATGAGTTCGACTTAGCGATCATTAGTGAAATTTTAAATCCGAACGATGTTGAAATGGCATTAGACTACGTTGATGTAATTCAAGTTGGTGCACGTAACATGCAAAACTTCGATTTATTACGAGCTGTAGGTAAAGTTAACAAGCCAGTATTATTAAAACGTGGATTAGCAGCAACAATTGATGAGTTCATTAACGCAGCTGAATACATCATTGCACAAGGTAACGACCAAATTATTCTATGTGAGCGCGGTATCCGCACATACGAAAGAGCAACACGTAACACATTAGATATTTCAGCAGTACCGATTTTAAAGAAAGAAACACATTTACCAGTAATCGTTGACGTAACGCATTCAACTGGACGTAGAGACTTATTATTACCAACAGCGAAAGCAGCACTTGCAATTGGCGCAGATGCAGTAATGGCTGAAGTACACCCAGACCCAGCGGTTGCATTATCAGATTCTGCACAACAAATGGATATTCCAGAATTCCATAGATTCATGGATGAGTTAAAAGGTTTCAAAAATAAATTATCTTAATTCCATATCATATATGCGCTGAAGAGGAAACAGTAGTGCTTATCTCCCTGTTATAGAGAGCTGATGGTCGGTGTGAATCAGTACAAAGGTAAGCATGAATTACAGCCTTGGAGCATCTTTCCCGCCGCAAATGGAGGGAAAGACGGTCAAACGATCGTTAAAGAAGAAGAGAGGTAGACGATAGTTGTCTACAACTAGGGTGGTACCGCGATAAACATCGTCCCTACTGAGCGCTCAGTAGGGACTTTTTTGTACAAAAAAATAGTAAAGGGGTAAGAGAAATGAGATACATTACAGCTGGAGAATCACATGGGCCGCAGTTAACAGTTATTTTAGAAGGTGTACCAGCAGGTTTAACATTAACAGCGGAACATATTAATAAAGAATTATTAAGAAGACAAAAAGGGCACGGACGCGGAAGACGTATGCAAATTGAAACTGATACAGTTGAAATTGTAAGTGGTGTTCGACATGGGATGACACTTGGCTCACCGATCACGTTAATTGTAAAAAATGATGATTTCAAACATTGGACGAAAGTAATGGGTGCAGAGCCAATTTCGGAAAAAGAAAGTAAAGATATGAAACGTACAATTACAAAACCACGTCCAGGACATGCGGATTTAAACGGCGCAATTAAATATGGACATCGTGATATAAGAAACGTACTAGAGCGCTCATCTGCAAGAGAAACGACAGTTCGTGTAGCTGCTGGTGCAGTTGCGAAACAAATTTTGAAAGAATTAGGCGTAGAAATTGCAGGGCATGTTCTTGAAATTGGTGGGGTACAAGCGAAACGAATTTCAAACTTACCAATAGAAGAAATTCAAACGATTACTGAAAATTCACCAGTTCGATGTTTAGATAAAGAAGTAGAACAAGAGATGATGGATGCGATAGATAACGCTAAAAGTAGCGGGGATTCAATCGGCGGTATTGTTGAAGTTATTGCAGAAGGTATGCCAATAGGTGTTGGTAGTTACGTTCATTACGATCGTAAATTAGATGCAAAACTTGCTGGTGCAATTATGAGTATTAATGCATTTAAAGGTGCTGAAATTGGCGTTGGTTTTGAAGCAGCAAGACAGCCGGGAAGTAAAGTACACGATGAAATATTATGGGATGAAGAAAATGGATACACGAGAAAAACGAATAATGCTGGCGGTTTAGAAGGTGGTATGACAACAGGAATGCCAATAGTCGTAAGAGGTGTAATGAAACCAATACCTACATTATACAAGCCGTTAGCAAGTGTTGACATTGATACGAAAGAAGCGTTCCAAGCGAGTATTGAAAGATCTGATAGTTGTGCAGTACCAGCAGCAGGTGTAGTAGCTGAATCTGTTGTAGCATGGGAACTTGCACATGCACTAGTCGAACAATTCGGAAAAGATCGTATGGATTTAATTCAGCAAAACATTACGCAACATAACAAATACGCAAAAGAATTTTAATAAAAAGGTGGTTTTAACATGCAAGTAAAAGATCAACTATCATCATTACAACCATACAAACCAGGTAAATCACCTGAACAAATGAAAGAAGTGTACGGAGATCATTCATTTGTGAAATTAGCATCAAATGAAAATCCATTCGGCTGCTCACCACGTGTTTTAGATGAGTTGCAAAAATCGTGGTTGGAACATGCTTTATATCCTGACGGAGGTGCTACAACGCTCCGTCAAACAATTGCAAATAAGTTACATGTACAAATGGAACAAGTACTTTGCGGTAGTGGTTTAGATGAGGTTATTCAAATGATCAGTCGTGCAGTACTGAAGGCAGGAGATAACATCGTAACGGCTGGTGCAACATTCCCGCAGTACCGTCATCATGCAATTATTGAAGGTTGTGAAGTGAAAGAAATTCCTTTAAATAACGGTGTATACGATTTAGACGAAATTTCGTCAGCGGTAAATAATAATACGAAAATCGTATGGATTTGTAATCCGAACAATCCGACAGGCACATATGTGAATAATCGAAAATTAACTCAATTTATTGAAGGTATTAGTGAAAATACGTTAATTGTCATTGATGAAGCGTACTATGAATACGTAACAGCAAAAGATTTCCCGGAGACATTACCGCTTTTAGAAAAACATAAAAATATTCTTGTACTTAGAACATTTTCTAAAGCGTACGGATTAGCTTCTTTCCGCGTTGGATATGCGATTGGACAGGAAGAGTTAATCGAGAAATTAAATGTCGTACGTTTGCCATTTAACGTATCTTCATTAGCGCAAAAAGCAGCGACGATTGCTTTTGGTGATGATGAGTTTATTGAAGAAATAGTTCGTGTGAATACAGAGGGATTACAACAATACGAGAGCTTTTGTAAGGAAAATGAAATTCCGTTTTATCCATCGCAAACAAATTTCATCTTCTTGCCAGTTGAGAATGCTGGAGAGATTTATGAAGCTTGTGCACACGCAGGGTTTATTATACGTCCGTTCCCGAATGGTGTCCGTATTACAGTCGGAACAAGGGAGCAAAATGAAGGAGTGATTTCAGTGTTAAAACAACACTTTGAAAATAAAAAAAGAAAGTCTCGAGATGAGGCAAATGCGTAAAAAGGTAGTATTAATTGGAACAGGTTTAATAGGAGGCTCTCTCGCATTAGCAATTAAGAAAGAGCACGATGTAACGATAACAGGTTATGATATTTTTCAAGAACAAGTAGAGCGTGCAAAAGAATTACACGTAGTAGATGAAGTAGCGGTAGATTTACAGCGTGCATGCGAAGAGGCGCATTTAATTGTTTTTGCTTCTCCAGTTGAAGAAACGAAGAAGTTATTACACAAATTAGCGTCATTTCGTTTAAGAGAAGATGTTATTGTAACCGATGTTGGTAGTACAAAAGGAACGATTATGAATGAAGCGGAAGCTTTATTTTCAAAGGAAGTATCTTTCATTGGTGGACATCCGATGGCAGGTTCTCATAAGACTGGAGTTGAAAGTGCAAAAGCGCATTTATTTGAAAATGCATTTTACATTTTAACGCCGATGAATCATGTGCCAAATGAACATGTGGAAGAACTAAAGCGTTGGTTACAAGGAACAGGATCTCATTTTCTCGTTTTAAATACGGAAGAACATGATTATGTAACAGGGATTGTTAGTCATTTTCCGCATCTTATCGCAGCAGGATTAGTGAAACAAGTGGAGAAACATGCAGGAGATAATCCACTTATTCATCAACTAGCTGCCGGAGGGTTTAAAGACATTACACGTATCGCATCTAGTAGCCCAAAAATGTGGAGTGATATTGTTAAGCAAAATCGTGAGCATTTAATGGTATTATTAAAAGAGTGGATCTCTGAAATGGAAGATTTATATGATACAGTTTCTACCGGAGATGCAGGCGAGATTCAAAACTATTTTGCAGACGCGAAAGAATACCGTGACTCTTTACCAGTACGAAAGAGAGGGGCAATTCCTGCCTATCACGACTTATACGTTGATGTCTTAGATAAAGTAGGGGCATTGGCTCATATTACGAGTATTCTAGCGCGCGAAGAAATTAGTATTACGAACTTGCAAATATTAGAAGCGCGTGAAGGGTTGCTTGGGGTGTTACGTATTAGCTTCCAAAGAGAAGAAGATCGTATGAAAGCAAAGCTAGCGCTTGGAGAAGAAAAATACCAAACTTATGAAACAATTTAAATGAGAAGGTGAAAACGTGAAGGAAAGATCGATACAACCTGTTAATAACGGATTAAATGGCAACATTACAATTCCAGGAGATAAATCCATTTCACACCGTGCTGTCATGTTCGGCGCGATTGCAGAGGGAACAACAACAATTAAAGGTTTCTTGCCTGGTGCAGACTGTTTAAGTACGATTTCTTGCTTTAAAGAAATGGGAGTAGACATAGTGCAAAACGGTGATGAAGTCACTGTAGTTGGTAAAGGGTTAGAAGGATTACAAGAACCGAAAGCTGTATTAGATGTTGGTAATTCTGGTACAACGATACGATTAATGTCAGGAATTTTGGCAAATACACCATTTTTCTCTTGCGTACAAGGTGATTCATCTATCGCAAAAAGACCGATGAAACGTGTAACAAATCCATTAAAACAAATGGGTGCAATCATTGATGGCCGCGAAGAAGGAACGTTTACACCGTTAACAATACGTGGCGGAGATTTACAAGCAATTGAATACACTTCACCTGTAGCAAGTGCACAAGTAAAGTCAGCTATTTTACTTGCAGGACTTCGAGCAGAAGGTGTAACAGCTGTTACAGAACCACATATTTCACGCGATCATACAGAAAGAATGCTTGAAGCATTTGGAGTTAAAGTAACTCGCGAAGGAAAAACAGTGAAACTTGCAGGTGGGCAAAAGTTAACAGCAACAGACGTTCAAGTGCCAGGTGACGTATCATCAGCAGCATTTTTCTTAGTAGCAGGCGCAATCATTCCAAATAGTAAACTAGTATTACAAAATGTAGGGATGAACCCAACTCGTACAGGTATTATTGATGTTTTAGAGAAAATGGGTGCTATGTTCACTGTAGAGCCAATTAACGAAGGATCATCAGAACCAGCAGCAAAAATTACGATCGAAACATCTTCATTAAAAGGAATTGAAATTGGCGGAGATATTATCCCAAGATTAATCGATGAAATTCCTGTTATCGCCTTAGCGGCAACGCAAGCAGAAGGAATTACAGTAATTAAAGATGCGCACGAATTAAAAGTAAAAGAAACGAACCGTATCGATACAGTCGTTGCGGAGTTAACGAAACTAGGAGCGCGCATAGAAGCAACTGATGATGGCATGATTATTTACGGGAAATCAGCACTAAAAGGAAATACAGTAAATAGTTACGGTGATCACCGCATCGGAATGATGCTTGCAATTGCCGGCTGTCTAGCAGAAGGAAAAACAACAATTGAAGACGCAGAAGCAGTAGGCGTATCATATCCTACATTCTTCGAAGAACTTCAAAAGTTAGCAAAATAAAGTAATAAAAAGCAGATACGGGATGTATCTGCTTTTTATATTGGATTCGTGTCGTTAAGTTCATATAATTTCATTCGCCGCACTGGAATATTGAGAATTATGGTACAATTCAAACAAGGAATGGAGGAGAAATATATGAACGTTATACGATTAAAAGAAGATAGATTTAGAGAAGCATTACGCTTATCGGAATACGCTTTTCAATATAAAGTTGATGAGGAACGATTGCAGCAACAACTTACAAAGATGAAAGAAAGTCATGAAATATACGGTATTATGGAAGGTGAAGATGTAGCAGCAAAACTGCACCTTATTCCGTTTCATATATACATAGGTAAAGAAAAATTTAAAATGGGTGGCGTTGCAGGGGTAGCGACGTATCCTGAGTATAGAAGAAGTGGATATGTAAAAGAATTGCTTCAACACTCACTTCAAACGATGAAACATGACGGATATACAGTATCGATGCTACATCCATTTGCTGTTTCATTTTACCGTAAATACGGCTGGGAACTTTGTGCGAATCTCTTTGTATGTCATATGACAAAGAGTGATTTAGTTATGAAAAAACAAGTAAATGGTACTGTGAAACGTTTCAATAAAGAAAATCATTCAGAAGAAGTCGAGAAGATTTATGAAACATTTGCAGAACGTTTTTCTGGTATGCTAGTTCGCGATGAAAAATGGTGGTTACAAGCTGTTTATGATGATTTAACATTAGCGATTTATTACGATGAAAATAAAAAGGCAACTGGCTACATGCTATATAAAATAGAAAACTACAAAATGACAGTAGAAGAATTTGTTCCGCTGCATAATGAAGCACGAAATGGTCTGTGGAACTTTATTTGTCAGCATGATTCTATGATTAAAGAACTTGAAATGACAGTAAGTGAAAACGAACCGTTATTATATACACTGCAAGAGCCGCGAGTGAAGGCAGAAATAAAACCATATTTTATGGGCAGAATTGTAGATGTGGAGCAGTTCTTAAAACAATATGAGTTGAACTGGAACAATGCACAGCAAGAAGTAATTTTACATATTACAGATTCATTTGCACCGTGGAATAACGTTACAGTGAGGCTTGCAAATCATGAAATAACAATTATAGAAGAAGAAATAAAGGATAAAGGAATTAGGCTAGATATAAATGCATTATCTACAATAATGTTTGGATACAAACGTCCGTTACAACTTAATGAACTAGAATTAATTAGCGGAAGTGAAGAGGAAATACGAGCGTTTGAGAATATAGTTCCGGTACGTAAAGCATTTATTTATGATTTCTTTTAAGTTATAAAGAGGAAATTGGGCTGTCCCAAACAAAATTTTGGGACGGTTTTCTCTTATATTGTCAGTTTTTGTCGGTAAGTCGATATATCTCGGAAATCGCTGATATAATCTCATTCATAAACAAGGGATAAAAAAACGCAACGATACTGGTCACGCACTTGACTTTTAATCCATGTAATTTATAATTAAAAACGGAATGAATTTTCATTCCTGAAAATAGAGGTGGAAAAAATGGCTAAAAACAAACAAGAGGATATTTTTGATGCTGCGATGCAACTTTTCGCAGAGCGTGGTTACGATGGTACTACAATTCCAATGATCGCTGAAAAAGCAAAGGTCGGTGCGGGTACTATTTATCGCTACTTTGAAAATAAAGAGGCGCTTGTTAACTCATTATTTTCAAAAAGTATGTTAGAGCTTTCTGAAGTGATAAAAACGGATTTTCCTGTTGAAGCAAATATTCGTGAACAGTTTAGTCATACTTACAACCGTTTATTTGAATTTGCGAGAAACAATGTGGACGCTTTTTTGTTTACAAATTCTCACTGCGATAGTTATTTTCTTGACGAACAGAGTAAGAAAATATTTGACAATTTTATAGGCTTCTTTATGAATATTATTGAAGATGGAATCGAAAAAGGTTTTCTTCGTCCATTGCCTCCAGTTGCTTTAATTATTATTGTATATCAACCGCTAGAAAAACTAACGAAGGTAATTGCAACAGGGCAATTAGAATACTCAAAAGAATTAGTAAAAGAATTGGAAGAAAGTTCTTGGAACGCTATTAGAATCATTTGATTCTATAGCTTATAAGTGTAGGAATGAATATTCATTCCTGAATAGATTTGAAAAATGAGAGTAGGAGAGGATATTTGTGTAATTATGGGAATGAACATTCATTCCGGAAAAGGTAGTTTAATAGATTTTACAAAATAATGTAATAGAACGATAGGAATGAACGTTCATTCCGAAAAAGTATTTTTAAAGCGGGAGATGATTAAAATGAGTAAGCTGAAAAATTGGAGAAGTTTATCTTTTCTATTATGGATAGTTATTACTATTGCAATGATCGTAACGATGCCTAATATGGATAAATTAGTGAAAGAAAAAGGGCACATTACGATTCCTAATACAGAGCAAAGTAGTATTGCTGACAAAATGATAAAAGAGATGGATAAAGACGGGACTGAAAAGTATGAAATTATAGCTGTTTTTAATAGTGGAAGTAAAACAGCTTTAACAACTGAGCAAAAAGAGGAAATCGTAAAAACAATCCATGCTTTACAAAATGAAAAAGAGCAATTAGGTATTAAGGAAGTTGTTTCACACTTAGATAATAAAGATTTGGAAAAACAGTTGATATCTAAAGACAATACGACCATTTTAACGCAAATATCTGTAGATAAAAAAAATGGTGAAATATCAAAAGTTTCGAATGGACTTCATAAAAAAGTGCAAACGAAGGGGGTTAAAACGTACTTAACAGGAAGTGATTTAATAGCGGGTGATTTTCTTACTTCCTCTCAAGAGGGAGTGAAAAAGACAGAAGTTATTTCTATCATTTTCATTCTAGTTGTATTAATCATTGTATTTCGTTCACCAATTGTTCCAATTGTATCTCTTCTTACAGTGGGTGTATCATATTTAGTTTCAATGGGGATTATTGCCCATTTAGTAGATCAATTTAATTTTCCGTTTTCTAACTTTACACAAGTGTTTGTAGTTGTTGTCCTGTTTGGGGTTGGAACAGATTATAACATTTTATTATATACAAGATTTAAAGAAGAATTAAGTAAACAAGAAAATGCATTTTTGGCTACGAAAGAAACTTTCAAATCAGCAGGGAAAACCGTTTTATATAGCGGGATAGCAGTACTAATTGGTTTTGCATCTCTTGCTTTAGCAAGTTTCAAATTATATCAATCTACTTCAGCCGTAGCGATTGGTGTTGCAGTATTATTACTCGTATTAACTACGTTAAATCCATTTTTTATGGTGCTTTTAGGAAAAGGAATGTTTTATCCAGTTAAAACATTTAAAGGTCATGAGGATAGTCGTTTATGGGGATTTCTTGCGAAAAACTCAGTAGTAAGACCATTCGCAGCTTTAATCATCGTATTTGTGATATCGATTCCTTTCGTAATGAAATACTCTAACACACTAAATTACAATGATTTATTTGAAGTAGATAATAAATATGAGTCGAAAATGGGGATTAACGTAATAGAAGAGCATTTTCCACCAGGTTTTTCTTCACCAAGTACGTTAGTCATTCAATCGGATAACAAGTTAGATGAGGTGAGTTCGCTTCAAACTTTAGATGAACTAACTGATAAGATTTTGAAAGTGAAAGGTGTTTCAGAAGTATATTCACCGACGCGTCCAACTGGTGAAAGGATAAAAGAACTATATATAAATAAACAAGCGGGAGAACTAAATACAGGATTAGGAGATGCCAATGGTGGTATAAAGGAAATTAATGATGGATTAACTACTGCGAAAGATAAAATGGGTAGTAAAGACTCAAATAGTCTTGCAAACGTTCAAAAGTTAATTGGTGGAACAAACGAAGCGAAAAATGGTGTGTCAGCATTAGGAACAGCTTTAAATCAACTTTCAAGTGGTATAAACAACGGAGCACAAGGTGCGCAGCGAATTGAGAGTGGATTAACTTCAGTAAATGAAAATATAAATGTTCTATCTAATGCAACGTCACAACTTCATGCTGGTTATTCGCAGTTAGAAAAAGGTTTAAGTTCCTACGATCAATACTTCGGAAGTATTTCTCAAGCGATTGATGGTGCGAAAAAAGGCTATGAACAAATTGAAATATTAATGACCAATTTCATTCAAACGAAACCAGAATTAGCAAATGATCCGAACATACTGCAAACGATAGGGATCGCTAAAGAGGCTCAAAAGCAATTAGGTGGGCTTTCAAATGAATTGAATAAATTAGCAACGCAACATAAAGCGGCGATGGGTTCATTTAAAGAAGCGAATCAATCGTTATCGAAAGTGGATAACGGCTTAAAAGAAATGAGCGATGGAGTTACTAAGTTAGAAAAAGGAGCAGCTGATCTTAAAAATGGATTAAATGAAGGTGCTTCAGGATCAAAACAAATTGCGAACAAGTCATCTGAGTTACAAACCGGATTAACAAAAATAAATAATGGGCAAGGTCAGCTATTAACCGGGCTGAAAGACTTGCAAGAACAGATGGGGCAATTACAATCAGGATTATCTAAAAGTACAGAAGGGCTTGAAAAGGTAAGTAACGGTCTAGGAGATGCTCAAAAATATTTAGGAGAACTAAATGAATCAAAAAGCTCTGCGAAATTTTATATACCAAAAGAAGTTTTAGAGGGGGAAGATTTCCAAAAAGCATTGAATACGTACATGTCACAAGATAGAAAGACTGCTAAAATGACAATCATTTTAGACGTAAATCCGTATTCAAAAGAAGCAATGCCAATCATTGAAGAAATTAATAAAACGATAGACGGTACGTTAAATGGTACAGAATTAAAATCGACGAAAAAAGCAATAGGTGGCACAACAGCTCGAAACGTTGATTTAAAAGAAGTAACAGGTCAAGACTTCTTACGTACAGCTACGATTATGTTAATTGGAATTGCGATTGTATTACTCATTATTACACGGTCATTTTTAAATACAATCTTCATTATTGGATCTTTAATATTAGCTTATTTTGCATCACTTGGCATAAGTGAACAAATTAGTGCACACTTACTAAATGTAGAGTCATTAAGCTGGAATGTACCATTCTTTAGTTTTATTATGATTGTCGCTTTAGGTGTGGATTATAGCATTTTTGTAATGATGCGATACAATGAGCTAGAAGGGGACCCCGCAATGAAAATTGTAAATGCATCTCGTCACATAGGAGGAGTCGTATTATCAGCGGCACTTATTTTAGGTGGTACATTTGCTGCATTAATCCCTTCAGGTGTATTGACACTTATACAAGTAGCATCCGTTGTTGGTGTTGCACTGTTATTATTAGCTATCATTGTGATGCCAATATTGTTACCTGCATTAATAGGGTTAACGAGTAAAATGAAGCATTATACGAAGAAATTAAGTAAAAGAAAATAAAAGAATCCCCTTTTAAAAGGGGATTTTTCTTATTTAATAAATTTGTCCATCACATCTTTATATTTTGCAAATTCTTCATCTTTCATATCTCTATTCATTATGAAATTTGCTTCTATATAATATTGTTTCGTTAAAAATATAAATTTTATTCAAGATAGAAGATGGATGAATAGCAATCAACCGTTGCTATTCATCCATCTTCTACTATATAATAGCTATAGTCTACAATAATTGAGTCGTAATATGCGATTTTTTAAGACAATCGGTGAGAAAACGCTGAAATAAGCGGTATTAGTAGGAGGACACAAATGATTACAGTAAGTAACGTTAGTTTGCGTTTCGCGGATCGCAAATTATTTGAAGATGTTAACATAAAATTCACGCCGGGTAACTGCTACGGTTTAATCGGAGCGAACGGTGCTGGTAAATCAACATTTCTAAAGATTTTATCTGGAGAAATTGAACAGTCAACAGGTGATATACATATTACGCCAGGTGAGCGTCTAGCAGTATTAAAACAGAATCACTTCGAATATGAAGAGTTCCCAGTATTAGAAACAGTAATTATGGGTCACACGCAACTTTACAAAGTAATGCAAGAGAAAAATGCCATTTACATGAAAGAAGACTTTAGTGATGAAGATGGTATGCGTGCTGCTGAACTTGAAGGTGAGTTCGCTGAGCTTAACGGTTGGGAAGCAGAATCAGAAGCTGCAATCCTTCTTAAAGGTTTAGGTATTGGTGAAGATGTTCATGATAAGAAATTGTCAGAATTAACTGGGGCAGAGAAAGTAAAAGTATTACTTGCTCAAGCATTATTCGGTAAACCTGACATTCTATTACTGGATGAGCCTACCAACCACTTGGACTTAAAAGCGATTCAATGGTTAGAAAACTTCTTAATGAACTTTGAAAATACAGTAATCGTTGTATCCCATGACCGTCACTTCTTAAATAAAGTTTGTACGCACATGGCTGATCTTGATTTCGGTAAAATTCAACTTTATGTTGGTAACTATGACTTCTGGTATGAGTCAAGCCAATTAGCTTTAAAATTAACACAAGATGCTAATAAGAAAAAAGAAGAGAAAGTAAAAGAGTTACAAAACTTCATTGCACGCTTTAGCTCAAACGCATCTAAAGCGAAACAAGCAACTTCTCGTAAAAAATTATTAGATAAAATTACATTAGATGATATTAGACCATCATCACGTCGTTACCCATTTGTTGGCTTTACACCTGAGCGTGAAATAGGAAATGACTTATTAACTGTTGAAGGTCTTTCTAAAACAATTGATGGTGAAAAAGTGTTAGATAATGTGTACTTCACTTTAAATAAAGGTGATAAAGTTGCATTTATCGGTCGTAACGATATTGCGATGACAACATTATTTAAAATCCTTATGGGTGAAATGGAGCCAGATAGCGGTTCATTCAAATGGGGCGTTACAACATCTCAATCTTACTTCCCAAGAGATAACTCTAAATACTTTGAGAACAGTGACTCCAACTTAGTTGATTGGTTACGCCAATTCTCTCCACAAGATGAGTCAGAAAGCTTCTTACGTGGTTTCTTAGGCCGTATGTTATTCTCAGGTGAAGAAGTTAAGAAGAACGTTTCTGTATTATCTGGAGGCGAAAAAGTTCGTTGTATGCTATCTAAAATGATGTTAAGTGGTGCGAACGTAATCACACTTGACGATCCAACGAACCACTTAGACCTTGAGTCTATCACTGCATTAAACAACGGTTTAATCGCATTTAAAGGTACAATGTTATTCACATCTCATGACCATCAGTTCGTACAAACAATTGCAAACCGCATTATCGAAGTAACGCCAAACGGTGTAATCGATAAAGAGGCTACTTACGATGAGTTCTTAGAAAATGAAGAACTTCAAAAACAAGTAGAAGCAATGTACAAAGGTCAATAATAAATGATAAAAAACCTCGCTCTCTTTATGAGAGCGAGGTTTTTTATAATCTTTGATTTTATGAATTGTGAATAATTATACAGAAATAACTTTAGAGAAGAAAAGACCTTTTGATGTTACATATAGAGAAAGGACTGTATCAAGAATAAACTTGAAATATAAGAAGGAATTTAATATACACCGAAAAAAACAAATGCTATCTATTGTGAATTTCATTATATTACATTAATGTTCCAGAACTGGAGACATATTTATTTGCGAAGCAGTAAAGAAAGGTTTATAGTATGTGGAGTCATAATTAGTGGATGAGACTTGGGAGAAAACAGAAAATGTTACAAATTTATTTTATTAAATAGAAACCAAGGTCAAAATGTCTAGAAAGAAATAGTTGAATAAATACTAGCTTCAAATTATAATTACTAATATTCTTCATTTAGTTAAACAAACAAAATCTATTTGAAGATAAAAAATTGAATAGAGACAGACTTATAAAAAAATAAGCCTTGGATGATCAAAAGAGGTGGAGAGATGAAACAATTACTATTAAAGAGTAAGCGAGTGTTAAGCAATCACTTTGGATTTTTCGTGTTTGCCATTATTTTATTCTGGTTAAAAACATACGCAGCATATGTGACAGAATTTAATTTAGGGATATCCAACACAATCCAAAAGTTTTTACTGTTTTTCAACCCGTTAAGCTCAGCAGTTTTATTTTTAGGGCTCGCATTATTCGCAAAGGGGAAACGTGCTTACATTTGGTTAATTGTTATTAATTTGTTAATGTCTATACTGTTATACGCAAACGTAGTATATTATCGCTTTTTCAGTGACTTTATTACGTTCCCGACATTAACACAAACGAATAACTTTGGAGATTTAGGTGGTAGTATTTTTGCATTGCTACACGTCTATGATCCACTATATTTCTTAGATACAATCATTTTAATTGCTTTAGTCGCAACAAAATTTGCAAGTCCAAAACCAATTCGTGTTGCGAAACATAAATTATCACTAGTATTTGTAGCAGGTATTTTATTATTCAGTATTAACTTAGGTCTTGCAGAATCTGATCGTCCTGAATTATTAACAAGAACATTTGACCGTAATTATATTGTGAAATATTTAGGGGCATACAACTATACGATTTATGATGGCATTCAAAGTGCGAAAGCATCAACAGAACGAGCGTTAGCTGATGGAGATAATATGACAGAGGTTAGAAATTATCTTGCATCAACATATGCAAGTCCAAATCCTGAGTACTTTGGTAAAGGAAAAGGAATGAACGTAATTTATATTCATTTAGAATCATTCCAAAACTTTTTAATTGATTATAAATTAAATGGGCAAGAAGTTACACCGTTCTTAAACTCATTTACAAAAGATGCAAATACGTTATACTTTGATAACTTCTTCCATCAAACAGGACAAGGTAAAACATCTGATGCGGAGTTCATGCTAGAAAACTCAATGTTTGGATTACCACAAGGATCTGTTTTTACAAATAAGGCTCATAACACGTATCAATCAGCACCGGCTATTTTAGGTCAACAAGGATACACATCAGCAGTGTTCCACGGTAACTATAAAACGTTCTGGAACCGTGACGATATTTATAAATCATTTGGTTTTAATAAATTCTTTGATGCGTCATACTACGATATGAACGAAAAAGATGTAGTAAACTATGGATTAAAAGATAAACCGTTCTTTAACGAATCTATACCATTATTACAAACATTGAAACAACCGTTCTATACGAAGTTCATTACGCTATCGAACCATTTCCCTTATCCAATTGATAAAGAGGAAGCGACGATTGAACCAGCTAAAACAGGTGACTCTTCAGTAGATACGTATTTCCAAACAGCACGTTATTTAGATGAGTCTGTAAAAGGATTCTTGGATTACTTGAAACAATCTGGTTTATACGATAACTCAATTATCGTTATGTACGGTGACCATTACGGTATTTCAGATAATCATGGCGCAGCAATGTCTCAAATAATGGGTAAAGAAATGAACTCATTTGAAAATGCACAACTGCAACGTGTACCATTAATCATTCGTGTTCCGGGAATGAAGGGTGGCGTACAACATCAATACGGCGGAGAAATTGATGTTCTTCCGACACTATTACACTTACTAGGTACAGATACGAAAAATTATGTCCAGTTCGGATCAGATTTATTATCACCAGAGCATAAACAAGTTGTTCCATTCCGTAACGGTAACTTCGTAAGTCCAACAGTTACTGCACTGAATGGAAAATACTATGATACAGCTACTGGTGAATCTGTAGAATTAACAGACGAAATAAAACAAAATGAACAAATGGTTCAAAAATCACTGAAATACTCTGACCAAGTCGTAAACGGTGACTTATTACGATTCTATACACCGGAAGGATTTACACCGGTCGATCGTTCGAAGTACAACTATAACCATCGTGATAAAAATAAAACGAAGGTAAAGACGACTGAAGACGGAGAAACGAAATAAATATTAAAAAGCGCTACTCATATGAGTAGCGCTTTTGTTTGTACATATAACGTTGTCATTATATAGAATTATCTTTCGTTTTTTGTTTCATCTTTCCAAAGAATACTACACCGGCAATGATAATAATGATAAATGCCCATTTTATGAAAGGATTACTTTCGAAAAATCCAGCGAACCATTTCTCATCTACAATCATTTTCGCGGCAGTATAAGCTAAAACAGCTGCTCCAATCGTAATGATGACAGGGAACCGGTCCACCCATTTTAAAATTAATGTACTGCCCCATACTACTACTGGAATAGATACTAATAGTCCAATGATTACTAAAGAAAAATTACCATGTGCAGCTCCTGCAACAGCGAGAACATTATCAATTCCCATTAATGCATCAGCTATAATAATGGTTTTAATAGCAGACCAAAATCCTTCTTCTGCCTTAATATCATGATCTTTGCCTTCAGCAATTAATTTGTAAGCAATCCATATAAGAAGTACACCACCAATTAGAAGTAACCCGGGTATTTTTAATAACCAAACGACAACTAAGGTAGCGAGGGCTCTAATCGCGATTGCCCCGATAGTTCCCCATATAATAACTTTCTTTTGTTGATCTTTCGGTAATCGCCTTGCTGCTAATCCAATTACAATGGCATTATCACCGGCTAACACTAAATCAATTACAATGATGGCAAGTAAGGCAGACAAATATTCGGCTGAAAGAAAATCCATATACACATCACTCCTTAAGAGTAATATGTGCTAAAGTGTTGATAATATAAAAAATAGGATTGAATTTGTATATTCAATCCTATTTTTTGACTGTCTTTTGATATGTATATGTGTTTTAATTCCGTATAAGTCGCTTTTGTAGTTTTTTTTGCTTATCTTTTTTCTTTTTTAATTTTCGATTCATCTTATTAATACGGCTTTCTTTTCTGTTATCCCATTTATCACCTCTGATTGTATTAATAGACTTATCTTCCTTAGCACGAAAACGTCGTACTTTTTTCACGAAGGAAAGGGGAATTCTACCAATGACACCTTGTTTTTCTAGTGAATCCTCTTTGCCTAGACACCAATCAGGATGTGATAATAAATAGTCAAAATCGAATATTATCCCGTATTCTTTATCCATATAGGTATACCATTCATCTAATGTACACTTATTTTCTGTATGTAAATATATTGATCCATCAGTCATAGCGCAGCACCAATAGTCAAAATAGCTCCATAGCACCCATTCTTTCGGTACATCTAGTGTTAAAATTACCATTTTTGAATTTTCTCTACCCCAAGCTTTATGATTTCGATTCGGATAATTATTTTTTTCCCAAATCCAAATAGGATAGTTACCTTCGTAATGAGGTAATCTCGTTTTAGCTACGCGCACCATCCAGTCATATGAATATATAGAGTCTGAATCGATGACTTCTTTATTACCTTCTAAATAACCAAGTTTCTTAAATTGTTTCCAAGCTTCTTCAGTTTGTACTGTATATACGATCATATAACACCTACTTATTTAAACTAGGCTATAGTATAGCATGGGATGTTTCAAAGTTACATTTCTTTGATTTTTTCTTACTAAAAGAGAAGATATATATATTAATGATACGATGAAATCGTGTATAGGTTTTCTCTATAAGGAAATTTCCAAAAATGATAAAAAAAGACTTGATAACCTACTAGAGGAAATCAAGTCTTTTTCATTACATACGATTATCGTGCCAGAAGTTTAATGGGAAGTGTTCGTTCTCACTATAGGCTTCTAATTCATATCCTTTTTCCTTCAGTCCTTTAATAATTCCAGGTACTGCTTTAACGGATTGTGGATGAATGTCGTGCATAAGAATAACTTCTGTTGGGTTTGTAGCACCATTTAGAACGTTTTCTACAATTTTAGCTGATGCAGCATCAACTTGCATTTTGTTGTATTTCCAGTCTAAAGAATCAATTGTCCAATCCCAAACTTTTAGTCCATTCTCGACAACTTTGTTGCGAAGAGCTTCGTTTAATCCTGGCATTGAGCCGTAAGATGGACGTGTTAATACTGGTGATTTACCTAGAACACCGGCGATTAAGCCTTGATCTTCTTTCATTTCATCTACGTAATGACCTTCTGTATAAAGTTTCTTGTAGTTATGAGTCATACTGTGCATCCCAACGTAGTGGCCTTCAGCATCTTCACGTTTTACAAGTTCCGGGAATGCTTTTACGTTTGAACCAATTAGGAAAAATGTTGCTTTTGCATTTTCTCTTTTTAACATATCTAAAAGCTCAGCTGTGTATTTTCCAGGACCATCATCAAATGTTAAGTAAGCGACTTTTCTAACTTGCCCGTTATATTGTTTTGGAGCTTCTTTCGGTGCAAGAGAAGATTGAATTTCACTTACAAGTTGAACAGATTTTGCTTCATCCTCTGTACTCGCTAGAGCAGTATGTGCTGATCCTAAAGTTGCTTCGTATGTAAATAATACCCCCGCGCAAATCAACATAGCCCTTTTTACTAAAGTTGTCATTCGAATTCCATTGTGCATAATTTTCCTTCTCTCTATAAAAGTTCTACTCTACTATATTAGCAATTATAGGGCGGTAATTGCAAAAAAACTTTTTTACAAGCGCAAAAAAGTTTATGAAAAAATATGCAAGATTTTGTATCAATTGCAGTCTTGAAAAAACAGGGTGATTTTAATGTTTATTATGAAAATTTTTAAGAATCAAATTCGGTTCTTCTAATAATGATGTAGGTGGTTTTTAGGGGAATCGGTATCAAAATGAAAGGGGACTAATCATACTTTCGTATCACTTCATTTTCGTTCTAATTATTGATTTGAATATTTTTGTTTTCTATTAAAATATTGGTATAGAAAAAAATAAATTTAAAAAGGGAGTGGGAATATGGTTAATTATATTTGCACTACATGTGGAGTACAGTATCCTGAAAGTGAAGAAGCGCCTTCTCGTTGTAAAATTTGTAATGAGGAAAGGCAATATGTGAATCCAATTGGGCAGTCATGGACAACATTAGAAAGTATGAAAAATAGCAATTTATACAAAAATGAAATAATAAAAGAAGAAAGTGGTGTGTATAGCATTACTACAAAACCTAAATTTGCAATTGGACAAACAGCATTTTTAATGCAAAGTAAAACTCTAAATGTTATGTGGGATTGCATTAGTTATTTAGATGATAAGACGATTCAGAGTATATATGATTTAGGTGGTATTCAAGCAATAGCACTTTCTCATCCACATTATTACTCTACACAAGTAAAATGGGCGGAAACATTCAATGTACCTATCTATATTCATGAAGATGATAAAGAGTGGGTGGTTCGCCCGAGTAAACAAATTAAATTTTGGTCTGAGGAACATTTGATATTATCGGAAGAACTTACATTGCATCGCTTAGGAGGCCATTTTAAGGGCGGGACTGTTATGCATTGGAAAGAAGGTAACGAAGGGAAAGGAATTTTGTTATCAGGTGATATTATACAAGTAGTTTCCGATCAAAAATGGGTAAGTTTTATGTATAGTTATCCAAATCTCATCCCATTACCAGCGAATAAAGTTAGAGATATGGCAGAGAAAGTAAAAGATATCCAATTTAGTCGACTATATAATGCATTTCATGGTGTGGTGGAAGATGCGAATAAGGCTGTACAAAGATCTGCTGATCGGTATATAAAGGCCCTGCAAGGAGACCTTTTTCATACGTAATAAAATATAAGGAAGAACTATTTATTTCATCTCAATATTTATATAACTACTTTTATATGAATTTAATACTAAAGTCCTACTATTTATAAACGAATAGGTCTTTCAACTTAGGTAGTTCTCACACTAATGAGAGATACGAAAGGAAATATATGTAACTTATAATAATTACTATAAAGCTTTGGAAAATGAAAAGGAGGAAATTTGCATGAAGAATTGGGTTCAATTTAGAATTGCAAGACCAACAGATAAATTTGAAGAAGTTATAAGTTTTTATGAGACGGGGTTAGGATTAAAGCGTATAGGAGAATTTCACAATCATGAAGGATATGATGGAGTTATGTTTGGATTACCGGATGCCGAATATCATTTGGAGTTTACAACGCACGTTAATGGAAGTCCATGTCCGGCACCGACAAAAGATAATTTACTAGTTTTTTATATGCCTAATAAAGATGAAATTGAAACAATAGTGAATCGATTAAGTAATATGGGCTATCTTGAGGTAGAACCAGAAAATCCGTATTGGATAGAGAAAGGGACCACAATAGAGGATCCAGATGGTTGGAGAATTGTGCTTATGAACGCATTTGAATAAAGAAGCTCTTTTTGTATGAAATGGCACGTTTTTATAATGAAACTGGTATGAAAATAGGAACGTCTGCGGCAGCGAATTTATTAGCTGCTAAACAAATTTGAAAAGAGAAAGGTGCGAATTTTAATGTAGTTACAGTTTTTCTGGACGTAGGGTCTATAGGAGAGTGGTCAGATGTAAAGAGCTTACAAAAAATAAAGAGAAAATCAAACACATAAAAGTTTTTTTATATTCTATTTCTTACACTTTGGGAAATTGATGAAATGAAAACCTGTATATAATGTACAGGTTTTTCGTGGTTTTTTTAGTTATGTATAGCAACTATGAAATTTCACATACCGTATTTAAAAAATACATATAGGAAAACCAAAAAGTAATGTAGAATATATCGTACATACATATATGAGGTCAACATAAAAGATAAAGAGGTGGACATATGTTACTTGAAGAAGTAATGGAGCAACTAGAGGAATATGGAACAGAACAAAATCGTAAGATCTTTAAAAATCATGGGGCGAAAGAGCCGTTATTTGGAGTTAGTTTTGCAAATTTAAAATTGTTAAAAAAGAAGATAAAAAAAGATCATGATTTAGCAATTTCGTTATGGAAAACAAAAAATATGGATGCAATGACTTTAGCAACGATGATTGTAGATCCGAAGAAAGCTACGACAGAACAGCTAAATAAATGGGTACAGGAAGTTGATTATTATTGTTTAATGGACGTTTTGATGACTGCTATTTGTACGTCGCCAATCGCGATTGAAAGAATGGAAGAATGGACAAAGTCTGATGATGAATGGATTGGAAGAGCAGGCTGGTCTTTATTAGCAAATATTGCGATTAAAAATAAAAAGTTACATGATGATTTCTTCTCTCCGTATCTAGAAGAGATTAAAGCAAATATACATATTGAAAAAAATAGAAAAAAAGAAGCGATGAATAGTGCTTTAATCGCGATAGGAATTCGTAATGAAGACTTAGAGAGAAAAGCGATTGAAATTGCACGTGAAATTGGAAAAGTCCAGGTTGATCACGGGGCAACATCATGCAAAACTCCAGATGCAGAACCTTATATAAAAAAAGCGAGAGAAAGAGCTGAAAAAAAGAAAGTGAAATAAGAAAAGGGGAACGGTTATGAAACCAATGAAAGCGGCACAAAGCATAATTACATCACAATTTCCGAATTGTGATGTAGCTTTACTGGGAGGAAGCGTTGCACGAGGAGAAGCGACAAAAACATCTGACCTGGACATTGTCATAGTTGATCAAAGTTTAACGTCTTGTTATAGAGAATCTTTCTATAGTAATGGATGGCCTGTTGAAGTGTTTGTACATAATTTTGAAACGTGTAAAACCTTTTTTAAAATGGATTGTGACCGAGGGAGACCTTCGTTACCACAATTAGTTTCAGAGGGTATTGTATTGAAAGGGGAAAATGAAATTGTTGAGAAATTAAAAAGAGAAGCAAATGATTTACTAAATAAAGGACCAGCTAAATGGACGGAAGAAATGATGAAGCAGAAACGGTATTTTATTACGGATACTTTGGACGATTTTATTGGTGCATCAAAAAGAGAAGAAGAATTGTTTATCGCGAATTTATTAGCTGATTTATTACATGAATATGTATTAAGAGTAAATGGTAAATGGCTTGGAAATTCAAAATGGTTTATAAGGGTACTTAGAAGATATGATGAACAGTACGCAGATCAATTTGTAGCAGCGTTCGATCATTTTTATACAACGGGGGAGAAAAGAAAATTAATTATTTTTGTAGAAAAAACGCTAGAACAGTACGGAGGAAGAATGTTTGAAGGGTTTTCTATAGGAAAATAAAAAGGGGATAACGCAATGAATGTACCATATGTTCAATTAAGAGAACTGAAACTAGATGATGTAGAAGAGCGATATCAATGGTCATTAGATAAAGAAGTGACAAATCATTTAGTTGTACCGGATCAATATCCACCCTTCACTCGTGAAGATACGAAAAAATGGATTGAAGCATGTATAAATCGAAAAAATGGTTATGAACAAAGAGCTATCACTACAGAAAACGGCATACATATTGGGTGGGTAGATCTTAAAAACTTTGATAAAACAAATAAAAATGCAGAACTGGGAATCGCGATTGGTAATAAAGAGTATTGGGGTAAAGGATATGGATTAGCAGCTTTATATAGTATGTTACATCTAGCATTCATTGAATTTGAATTAGAAAAAGTTTGGCTACGTGTAGATGAAGATAATTTTCAAGCTAGAAAGAGTTATGAAAAGGCTGGTTTTATTTGTGAAGGATTAATGAGAAATGATCGATTACGTCAAGGGAAGTTCATTCATCGTTATCGTTATAGTATGTTAAGAGAAGAATACGAATCTTTAAATGGTAGTTTATAAAAATATTATGTTAACTAAAAGGAGCTGGAGAGATATGATTCGATTACTTACGAAAGAAGATGCGAAAAAATATTGGGAGTTACGTTTACAAGCATTACAAGTAAACCCAGAGGCATTTGTAACAACTTATGAAGAGGCGATTCGCCAGGAAAATCCTATTAAGCGAGTGGAAGGCAATTTAACAGCTACTACTAGTTGTACATTCGGTGCTTTTAATGGGGATCATCAATTAGTTGGAGTTGTCACTTTACTAACTGAAGAAAAAGAGGCTTATAAACATAAAGGTCATATCGTTGCGATGTATGTAGATGCAAACAATCGAAGAAGTGGTCTTGCACGTGAGTTAATACGTAAGGCAATTGAAAGAGCAAGAGAAATGAGCTTAGAACAATTGAACTTAGGTGTTGTATCTACAAACGAACCAGCAAAAAAATTGTATGAATCAATGGGCTTTAAAACGTATGGGATTGAAAAGAGAGCTATAAAGATGAATGGTGTGTATAGTGATGATGAACATATGGTCTTGTTCTTTTAATAGAGGGAGTTTAGTATGAAAGATCTCCATTTAGAAAAAAATATGAACCCGCAAGTAGCGATTTTGTATGCGACGGTTACTGATACATTTAAACGATTGCAAAAGTTAGTAGAAGGTACTGATGTGAAAGAACTGTCCTTCAAAAGGTCAGAAAATAATGAAAACAGTATTGGGCAACTACTTCAGCATTTAGCGATAGTCGATTTACACTGGGTGTACCGTTTAAAAGGAGAGGAAGTTCCACCGACACTTGAAAATAAATATGGACCAATGTTGAATGAAATGGGAGGATTGCCTAGTTTAAGAAAGTATAAATTACAAGAATTAATGCAAGATTATGAAGCAGTGCAACATATGTTTTATGAGGAGTGTATGAAACTAACAGAAAATGATTTAACAAGGGAAGTTTTTTATGAGAAGGGAGAAACTGCGACTATAAGGTGGGGAATATGGCATATAGCCGATCATAATCGGTACCATCAAGCTCATATTAGTCAGTTAAGAAGACTATATAGAGCTAGAATAGATGCGAGATAAAGATTTCGAATTTTAATTATATTTAATTTGTTGTATAGTATAAGAAGAAACTAAACAAGGAGTTTTATAATGAAAGCTATTGCAGTAGGGATATTGGCATCATTTTTCTTTGCTTTTACCTTTGTTTTAAACCGGGCGATGGACTTAGAAGGTGGAAGCTGGATTTGGAGTGCTTCATTACGGTACTACTTTATGGTTCCAATGCTTTTACTTATTGTCATGTATAGAGGGAACTTAAAGCAACTCCTTCAATATATGAAAAATAATCCGAAAGAATGGTTAGTGTGGAGTATCGTTGGATTTGGTCTCTTCTATGCACCACTTAGTTTTGCCGGAGCTTTTGGACCTGGTTGGCTTGTTGCATCAACATGGCAAATTACGATTGTCGCAGGAATTTTGTTAACACCGTTTTTTGCAGTAGATCCATTACATAAAAAACTTCCAATGAAGGAATTAGTTATGTCTGGGGTTATTTTAAGCGGTGTTGTACTTATGCAAGTAGAACATGCTTCTTCATTAGGAATTCGAGAAACCGTTTTATGTGTAGTTCCTGTACTTATTGCAGCGTTTGCGTATCCTCTTGGAAATCGAAAAATGATGCAAGTTTGTAAAGGAGAATTAGATGTATTCCAGCGAGTTCTCGGTATGACATTAGCAAGTTTACCATTTTGGTTTTTACTATCTGGTTATGAAGTATCAACAGGCGGGCTACCGTCAAGTAGCCAAGTTTTCCAATGTTTTATTGTAGCAGTTAGTTCTGGTTTAATCGCGACAGTACTATTCTTCTTTGCGACAGATCTTGTAAAAGATGATCCACAAAAACTAGCAACAGTGGAAGCAACACAATCCGGTGAAGTTTTATTTGCGCTAGTAGGAGAGCTCATCTTGCTATCTGCGCCAATTCCGTCATCTTTATCTTGGATCGGAATGAGTCTTGTTATTGTCGGAATGATACTACATAGTTATGTAGCGGTCGTTGTGAAAAAAGAAGAAAAAATAACGGCGTAATGAGATTAGCTCTTTATAGAAAGAGCTAATCTTTTTTCATGGAAAGGGATGTAGAAATGAATTTGCAACGCGTGGAACAAATTGAGAAAAATCCAATTTTAAATGTGTTACAGTATGCAGTCGGGCCAAGTGAAACTAGCTTAAAGAAAGCAGTTTTATATTATGAAAGTAATAAAGGGACTTTGTACAGATATGAAGAAGAGGCTTGTATAGGTATTGAAATAATTGGAGCAAATAAAGCGAGAATATGTCACATAGCAGTCGCTCCACAATATCGTAATAAAGGAATTGCGTTGCAAATGATAAAAGAAGTAGTAAAAATGCTTCAATTAACTTATATAGAAGCAGAGACAGACAATGAGGCAGTAGAATTTTATAAAAAAATTGGTTTTCAGGTTAAAAGTTTAGGAGAAAGATATCCGGGGATTGAAAGATTTCATTTGTATTTTAAAAATAAAACATATTAAAATCATCTTAGAATATAATATCCGGAATAGGATTTGAAGAAATAGTTCGTTTTATATGTATCCCGTTATTTGTGGACAGGACAGTAAAACTCTCACCTCAAAATTCGGCTGGAGTAAGGAAGCTAGGTGGAAGCCCTGAAACCCGTAAACGCCAATTGGTACGGGGATAATAATCAGTGCGTGGATGAACAAAAGCTCAACTAATTAAAATTTCACTTTATTTTTTCTAATTTTAATTGCAACTAGTTATTAGCTTTTGACAAAAATGTAAGAAAGGTTAGTTGATGCTAAGGAAGGAAGTAAAATATGAGTAAATCAATAAATAATGGAGCAATTGAGAAGAAGCGTGCAGTCTCATTAGATTTAGCAAGAGGTACTATGTTACTATTAATCGTACTTGCCCATGCGCCGCTTTACTTGTATACTGCAGATCCTGGAATTATGCATAGGGTAGAAAGTGGAAGTTTCTTTGATCAAATTGTAAACCTTTTTGGTATATTCATAATTGATAACCGTGCAAGAGCGATGTTTGCCGTATTATTAGGCTACGGTTTGGTTCTAGCACTCGAAGGGCAAATATCAAAAGGGAAAAATGAAAATCATGCTGTAAAAATAGTAAGAAGACGCTCTTGGTATTTAATACTGTTTGGGGTTGTGTTAGCAGTCTTAATTGGAGGGCAAGATATTCTTATGGCCTATGGTGTAGCGGGGCTTCTTGTTAGCCCGCTATTAAAGTGTAAAATGAAAACATTAATTCGAACATTTACGATTATCACTATATTGTATATCATTTTTATTCCAATAATATGGGGATTTAATATGCAAGCAATAGGCGATTACGGTTTTTCACCAGATGTTTCAGCAAAAGACACGTATCTAAATACTATAATGTTACGATTACTTTTCTTTCCTTTTATACCTGTTCTCATCCATTTTATGTTCCCAATTCTTCTTTCGGTAATTCTTGGTTTGTGGATTGCTAGATATCAGTTATTAATAAAACCAGAGCAACATTTGAAAAAATTATATTTTATAACAATTATAGGATTAGCAATTTCCTTAATAGGTGCTTTGCCTCTATCTTTTATAGGGACTATATGGTATCCAAGTGTATTTACAGCTGGAATGATAAATGGAATCCATATTTTAACTGGAATTGTTGGAGGGTTAGCATATGCAACGGGTTTCGGTATAATAGGGAGTAGATTGAAAAATCTAGGGTACTTTAGCCTTTCATTAATTGCTTTGGGAAAGCGCTCATTAACATTTTTTGTTTTGAATGAGGCACTGCTTGTTATACTTTTATCACCTGTAGCATTTGATTTAGGTGGGTATGTAAGTAACGCTCTTGCTGCATTGATAGCTATAAGTATTTGGATATTGTCTGTCATATTAGCTACAATAATGGAGAAAAACAATCTGAATGGACCATTAGAGATTTTATTGAGACGTTTAATATATAAAAATAAAACAATTGAAAGACGACCGGGGTATTAGGTCGTCTTTCAATTTATTATAGACTATAAATAAAATTATAATCTAATGATAGTTTGTTTTTATTCATGGAATAAAAAGTATAAAATATGCAAATGTGCATATAGGGTTTAGTTTGAAAAAATTAACATATACATTATATAATAAAGTTATATGGAAAAATATAGATGAAAGAAATTAGGTGTATAACACATGAGAATGGATAAAAGTAAATTTATAAAAGTCGCTGCTTCAATAGGAGTATCATCATTTTTATTAACTGGGTGTGGTGATTATGAAGAAGAAACTGTACAGAAAGAAAGTACCGCTGTTAAAACAGATGGTGCAAAGCAAGGCAATGAACAAGAATCTTTACATTGTGATGATAAAACTCCTACCAATGAAAATGTAGAAAATGATGAATTATGCAAGGAAATTAATCCATCGTTTTCATCGTATAATGAAAACTCACATTTACCGATACTGCCATTCGTAGCAGGATATTTATTAGCAAGCAGAACTTCGAATATGAATTATACAGCAAAACCCAATGTAATGAAGAAACCGTATGCAAATAATATTATTCCATATCGTGAAAAAGACCAAAGTAGAACTGGTGGCAGCGGTGGTGGAGGATACTACGGTGGAACTAACAGTAACAACAATAATTCTTCCAATAAAGTAGATTTAAACAAACAACAGCCGAGTACATCAAATAAAGTGACGCCAGATACAAATACGCCGAAATCATCTACTACTCAAACGCCGAAAGTGAATTCTGGTTCAAGTGGAATTGGAAACGCAAAAGCGCCAGCTGGATCATAACACGAAAGGATAATAGGATCATGTATACAGAACAAGAGCAGAAAGAGTATATGAAAGTATGGTTTTCACTTGCGGAAGAGGCTGGTCGGAATGGTTTTACATGGCCGAGTCTATTAGAAAATGAAGAATGGAATCAATATATGGCAACAGGTATGTATCGTATGCCAGTAAAAACTTATACTGCTATTTCAAAAGCAACAGAGGAAGTTATGTACGTGTTATATAGAACGTATCAATATATTGTCAATACAACAGAAGATTTTCAAAAACTAGGATTTCCAGCTGAAACGTGGGAAATTGCGAGAATGAAACATATTGGTTTGTTTTCATATTTTACAAGGTTTGACTTTATCGTAAATGGTGAAAATATAAAGTTAATAGAAGTAAATTGTGACACACCAACAGGTTATTTAGAGCCGTCTGTCGCAAATGAAGTGTTATGCCGTTATCACGACGTGAATCACCCAAATCATATAGAAGAGCATATTGTGCAGGCGTGGGAACAAATTAAACATGACTATAATATAGGTCCTGAAGAGACGATATATTTTACTAGTTATGATTGGCACGATGAAGATCATCAAACAGTTCAATTTTTAAGAAGCTATTGCTTAGATCAATCAACGGACTATATAGGAATACAAGATATCGTCGTTGCAGATGATGGTATATATACACCAAATGGTGAACGAATCCATTATTTATATAGACTATATCCAATCGAATATTTAGTGTCAGATACCGATAAAAATGGGAAAAGAATTGGACTTCAGCTTTTAGATCATATAGCGCAAGGAAGAGTGAAAATTATTAATCCACCTGCTGCTTTTCTTATGCAAAATAAAAGTGTACTCGCATTAATTTGGCAACTGTTCGAAGAGGGAGTTTTCTTTGAGAAAGAAGAGCGAGAAATCATTCAGAACTACTTCTTACCAACATATTTTACAAATAAACCGTTTATAGACAGAAATGTATCATATGTTTCTAAACCTTTATACGGCCGTGAAGGCGGAGGGGTATCTATATACGAAAATGATGAACTATTAGCTGAAGATAAAACGGAGTATTACTTTGAACAACGGAAAATATATCAGCAATACATAGAAATGCCTGACTATACAATTGACACATGGGATGGTCTGTATACTGGTAAACTATTAATTGGTTCACACTGTATTAGCGGGAGAGCCGCAGGGTTATTTTTACGTGTAGGCGAGAAAATAACGGGAAACTTATCGATGTTTACAGGGGTTACAATTGAAGGGTAAGAAACATATGAAAAAAAGCATTAATGGTAGAGCACTTTGAAATTAAAAGTGCTCTTTTTATTTTGAAAAAAATATTATTAAAAATCGTTGATATATACTAATTAAAGTGGGACAAATTATATAAATATTAGTATAATTCGATAGTGATATATTAAATGGAGATGCGATGATATTTAATTTATTTTTGAAATGGGGAGAAACATATGAAGAGTGAGTATATTTCCAAAACTACTTCACTTAGTACTCAAGTATTAAATCAAGGGGAGGTACTTGCAGCATTAGAACGTTCACTAGCTATGATAGAGTTTGATCCCTATGGAAAAGTAATATGGGCAAATCATAATTTTGCATATGCAATGGGCTATGAAGTGGATGAACTATTAAACAGTCATCATCGCCAGTTTTGTACTGCACAGTTTGTTCAAAGTCCAGAATATGATATCTTTTGGAGAAATTTTCGGAATGGAGTTTCATTTCAAAGGAAAATACAGAGAATTACGAAACAAGGGAAAACTATATGGCTAGAAGCGACATATACCCCTGTTGTAGATAATAATGGAGAGATTCAAGCGGTTATTAAAGTCGCTACAGATATTACTGCACGTGAAGATGGCACGGCAAAGATAACGCATGAATTGCAAGAGATGGCGGAAAATCTAAAGGAACGTGCGCAAGAAGGGATTAAGCGTAGTTATATGGTTTCCGCGGTCATTAAACAAATAGTTGAACAAACTAATGACAATATGAAATTATTACAAGAGCTTAACGAACAAACTAATATTATACGCGACATGGTGAAAACGATTAATGAAATTGCCACACAAACAAATTTATTAGCATTAAATGCTGGAATTCAGGCCGCTCATGCGGGTACTTATGGTAGTGGTTTTAATGTTGTTGCAAATGAAGTTCGTAATTTGGCAAATAAAGTTAAAAACGTAACTAAAGATGTACACTTTAATGTAGAGAATATAACTAAGCAGGTACAAAAGATTAGTGCAGGGACTCTACAATCAGAAAAGAGTGTTACTGAAAGTTACTCATGTATAGAACAAGCAGTTCATGAATTCAATGGTATTGGTGAAGCGGCCCAGAGACTCGATACACAGGCAAAAACTATAGTAGAGCAACTACAAGGGCAAAAATAACTTCCAATGTTCCTGAAGTTCGAGATTTAAATACATAAATTTTAAAATGTTTATAAGAAGCACATTTTAAAATTAAACATGCCATTTTTTTGTTGAAATGGGGCATCGTTCTCTTATAGAAAAAGAATCACTAACATAATATGTGATTCTTTTTTTAGGTGTTATATTTGTAATTGATTTTTAAGAATTTTTGTTAATTGATAAAAACTACATGTTTTTAAGAGATGTAAAACGCCCTTGCTATATATTTTAAAAATCAATTTGTTTTTATAGTTCGATATTTTATAAGTATGAAAAAATGATTAAGTTAAAAATTAAGAAAAATATGATAATATATGTATGTAGTAGTTTTAAAAAATGGGGGAACAATCGTGAAAATGAATGACATAGTGGCAAGTACACAATTGCCAAATACAATCAAAACAATTACAAATGATTTAAGAGAATTAGGGTTAGAAAAAGGAATGACGGTTATTGTGCATTCTTCGCTCAGTTCTATTGGCTGGGTATCTGGCGGAGCCGTTGCGGTAGTAGAGGCGTTAATGAAAGTTATTACGGAAGAGGGAACAATTATTATGCCAACTCAATCTTCGGATTTATCTGATCCGAAACATTGGTCAAGACCACCTGTACCTGAAGAATGGTGGCAAATTATTCGAGATAACGTCCCGGCGTTTGAGCCACATATAACACCAACAAGGGCAATGGGAAAAGTAGTTGAATGTTTTCGTACATATCCGAATGTAGTACGTAGCAACCATCCATTAGGAAGCTTTGCTGCATGGGGAAAACATGCAGAAGAAATAACGATGAATCAGTCGCTATCAATGAGTTTAGGAGAAGAATCTCCATTAAGAAAAATATATGATTTAGACGGATACATATTATTAATTGGTGTTGGATATGATTCCAATACGTCTGTACATTTATCTGAAGTACGTACTGGTGCATGTGAGTTAATAAAAGTAGGGGCACCAATTATAGAGAATGGTGCAAGAGTATGGAAAGAGTTTGTTGATATGGATTACGATTCTGATAAGTTTGTAGAAATCGGTGTAGAGTTTGAGCGAAAAGGAACTGTAACAAATGGGAAAATAGGAAATGCAACGTGCCGTCTTATGAAGCAACGAGATATCGTTGACTTTGGAACAGAATGGTTTCGTAAGAAAAATCAGTAAGGGATGGTTACAATGAAGGGGAAAAAGGTATTAATTACGAGTGGTGGTTGTTTAGAAAAATGGGACCAAGTGCGTGGTCATACGAATATGGCAAAAGGAACAATTGGTAGAATAATCGCGGAAGAATTTATAAGTAAAGGAGCACATGTTATATATTTACACGGTTATTTCGCTGAGAAACCGAATGATGTAAACAATCAATTAGAATTACACCCGTTTGAAGGAATTGTTGATTTACAAGATAAAATGAAAAGTATAATTACACATGAAAAAGTCGATGCGGTCATTATGGCAGCGGCTGGATCAGATTGGGTTGTAGACAAAATTTGTGATCAAGATGGTAATGTTCTTGATATGAATGGGAAAATTTCAAGTGATATAGCGCCAATTATTCATTTTCAAAAGGCTCCAAAAGTATTAAAGCAAATAAAAGAGTGGGATCCAGAAATCGTACTCGTTGGCTTTAAACTTGAAAGTGATGTAAATGAAGAAGAATTGTTTGAAAGAGCGAAAAATAGAATGAAAGAATCTAAGGCAAATGTAATGATTGCAAATTCACCGCATTCTTTATATTCACGCGGAGCGGTGCACTACGTAATTGGACAGGACGGTAATGGGAAGTTATGTAATGGGAAAGATGAAACGGCGAAAGAAATTGTCAAAAGGTTAGAAGTACTATGTAATCACATTACTGCTTTATAATTTTAAGTATTTGGATAAGAGTGAATCCGCATAGTATATATATATGGGTAAGCGAAACTTTAATTTATGGGAATTTTACTTTTACACAAACGTTAACCATTTAAGATGAATACATAAAATAATTGGTGAGGAGTGGATTCTATGGAACATTTATTAAAGCAAGCTATTAAACTCCGGAAAGAAAAGAAATATGCGCAGTCTAAAGAGATACTCATTGGATTAACAAACTTTACGAGGGATGCAGAAGTACTTTATCAATGTGCCTGGATACATGATGTAATGGGTCTTGAAACAGAAGCTATGCCGTATTATGAACAGGCAATTGCAAACGGTCTTGAAGGGGAATCACTTTGCGGAGCGTATATCGGTCTTGGCAGTACATATCGTTGTATAGGTGAGTATGATAAAGCAATTACTGTTTTAGAAACAGGTTTGCAGCAGTTTCCAGATAATGATGTGATGAAAGTATTTTTGTCATTAGCAAAATATAACGTTAACGATCATGAATCCGCGATGAAATTATTACTTGAAACGGTTATAAAATTAGACGAAGTTAAAGAATTTGAACGTGCGATTACATTTTATAAAGATCATTTAAACGAGGTTTTTAAATAGAGGAGTGAACGTATGAATGCCACACTATCACGAAGGCGAAAAGGTATTTGGATTGGACTCGTATCTTTAATCTTGTTATCAAATTATTTATTGTATGCCCTTCCGATTGTACCAGCCGCTCCGAAAGAAGTAGTACTTGGTTCTTTATTAGATTGTATGTTTGTAATTCCGGTTATTACATATTTCTTTATTATTCGAAAAAGATACTCATTAACGTATATATTTCCTGTAGTGATAGCTGGATATATATTTGCGAGATTTATTATTCCAAGCGACTATTTACAAGCTTTTTCAAACGTGTCTTATATTATAGTTGCAGGAGAAATTGCTTTTGTAGGTCTAGAACTATTCCTTCTCTATAAAATCGTTAAAGTGCTCCCTAATACAATCAAAAGATATAAAGAATATAGAAGAGAATATTCTTCATTTTCTTATGCGATTGATGCAGCGTTTGATGCTACTATGAAAAGAAATAAATTAGTAGATATCATTGTAACAGAGTGTAAGTTAATCTATTATGCATTTTTATCGTGGCGTGCAACAGTACCGAAAGGTGAATCTGTATACTCATATCACAAAAAGACTGGTGCAATAGGCGTATATATTATGATCATTCATGCGACCTTAATAGAAAGTATTGGTTTTCATTATTTGCTTCATCAATGGAATCCAGTAATAGCATGGATTATACTTTTATTAAACGTATATGCAATGTTTTATTTTTTAGCTGAAATACAAGCAATGCGTAAAAATCCAATTATTGTTACAGAAGAACGAGTAATCATTCAAATCGGATTAGGAAAGAAAATTGTTATACCATTTACAAAAATTGATAAAATTGCGTTTTATAAAGGCGAACCTTTAAAGAAAGAAGAAGAGAAAGAGGTTCTTGACGCAACTGTGATGGAATTTATAAAGGAACCTCCAACATTTGAAATCATACTAAAAGAGCCAGTGAAAGCTCAATTGTTATATGGATTTTCTAAAACAGTAAGTCGTGTTCACTTAAATGTTGATGAGGAACGGAAGTTTTATGATGTGGTTACGGAGAAGTTGAAACATGAATAGTGCTATTGGAGTTCCTTCTAATTTAGAAGGAGCTTTTTTGTGGGGAAGAAAATGAGTGTATACCCTAAAAAACAAGAAACGAATTGACTGAACGCTTTCTTAGTGGAAATATAAAGGGATATAATGAAAGAACTAAAATAAAAGGGGAAATAAAAAAATGAGTTGCTTACGTACGTCAGACATTGAAATTATTGAAAGAAAAATCCGATATGATGGTACAACCGTAGATCATACTTGTTTACTAATAGAAGCACAGCGGGACAAAATTGTTTTATATCATAAAGTACAGTACTCATTTACAATGGCAGCGAACGATACGAAGTTAACGATCCCGAAAGGAAGTTATACAGTTGCATATTACTGGGAAAATCGGCCATATAATTTATACGTTTGGAGAGATCAGGATGGGGATTATCTAGGTTCTTATTTTAATATTGTAAAGAATACATGTATAACGGATGAAGTGGTATCCTTTGAAGATTTAATACTTGATATTATGGTACTTCCAAGTGGAGAACTTTTTATATTAGATGAGGATGAATTACCTGTGTCGTTAGAACAATTTGAAGACGGGTATGTAGAAAAAGCTCTTCATACAGTCAAAAACACAATTCAAGAGTCGTTTCCAAAAATTATTTTAGAAACTGCTACTATTTTTAAAAGTAAATAACGTTCATCAAAAACCTAGTTGACTTATCGGAAATATTTGTATAATATGTACTTAATTCTATTACGTATTGCTGATTGGAGAAACCAAAGGCATTTTATCTATTGATAAAATGCCTTTGGTTTTTTTATTGCATAAATACTAAATCTGCTCATTTAGATGAATCATTTCAAGGAGGGGGAAAAGTGACTGTTTCAATTGATGGAGTATCAAAATATTTTTCGAAACAAACTCGTACTGTTCAAGTATTAGAAAATATTAATTTTCAATTAGAGAAAGGGGATTTTGTTACAGTAATTGGTCCGAGTGGTTGCGGAAAAAGTACACTATTAAAAATTATTGCGGGGTTAGATAACGAATTTGAAGGTAAAGTTGTTATCGATGGGGAGCAAATTGTAAAACCGAGTAAAAAGCAAGGATTTATATTTCAAGAGCATCGATTAATTGTAAAACCGAGTAAAAAGCAAGGATTTATATTTCAAGAGCATCGATTGTATCCATGGCTAACAGTGGAAGAAAACATTGCAGCTGATTTGTCATTAAAAGATAAGTATGTGAAGGATAAGGTAAAGGAATGGGTTGAAATTGTTCGGTTAGACGGTTTTGAAAAATCATATCCGAAAGAAATATCAGGCGGGATGTCACAACGTGTTGCGATTGCAAGAGCATTGCTAAGAGATCCCAATGTATTATTGCTTGATGAACCATTTGGAGCACTGGATGCATTTACCCGAAGTCATTTGCAAGAAGTACTGCTCAACATTTGGGAACAAAAAAAGACGACAATGATATTCGTTACACATGATATAGACGAAGCAATATATCTTTCAAACCGAATTATCATCATGAGTGCAAAGCCTGGGAAAATACATAAAGTTATTGAAAATAGTTTGCCTTATCCGCGAAATAAAACTTCTCAATCGTTCCAACAACTTCGAACGAAAGTGCTACATGAGTTTGAACACGGGGGACTGATTCAAACAAGTATATAGGAAAAGGGTGGAGTATATATGTATAAAAAATGTAAGGTTCTTTCTTTTGCATTAGTTATATCTTTATTTTTATTAGGATGTGAAAAAAGCACTGCAAGTAGTAAGAAAGAAGAGGTAACGATACAAATTGGTATACAGCAAGGATTAAGCCCACTCTTACTGGCACAGAAAAAAGGGTGGTTTGAAGAGGAGTTTAAAAAAGAAGGAGTTAAGGTGAAATGGACAGAGTTTCAAAGCGGACCTCCTTATTTTGAGGCAATCGCATCAAATCGGTTGGATTTTGGTGAAGTGGGGAACTCCCCAGTTATTTCAGCGCAAGCAGCAGGTATTGAATTTACTGAAATTGCCAATACAAGTTATGCGAGAAAAGGAACAGGGATTCTTGTACAAAAAGATAGCAAGATTACGAGTGTAAAAGATTTAAAAGGTAAAAAAATTGCAGTAGCAAAAGGAAGTAGCGCATTTAATTTATTATATCGAGCATTAGAAAAAGAAGGTATAAATGCGAAAGATGTAAATGTCATTCAACTGCAACCAGATGAAGCGCAGCCGGCATTTGAATCCGGATCAGTAGATGCATGGGCCATTTGGGATCCCTTTATTTCACTACATACGTTAAATAAAGGGGCAAAGGTTATTGCAGATGGTGAACTATTAAATGTTTCTTCACCAGAGTTTTTAATTGCGAGAACAAAATTTGCGAAGGAGCATCCAGAATTAGTTGAGAAATTCCTTAAAGTTTATGAAAAAGCACGTGTATGGCAAGAGTCAAACTTAGATGAAGCGATAAAAATATATACTTCTGCAAAGAAGATAGATGCTGAGATTGTAAAAGAAGTGTTTAATCACGACAAACCAATTTTAGTTCCAGTTACGAAGGAAATAATAGCAGAACAGCAAAAAACAGCGGATTTTCAATATAAGCTCGGTTCTATAAAGAAAGAAATTAAGACAGATAAAGTTGTAGATAATTCTTTCGTAGAAAAAGCGTTAAAGGCGAAGTGAAAAGAGGTTTTATAAATTGGAAAATACGAAAGCGGTTATGAAACCAACGAGGATAACGATTGAGAAAAACAATGTAAAGAAAGTGCGAAAGACGAATGTAAAAGTGCTAGTAAGAGCGATTACTATACCGATTATCGTATTAATTATTTGGCAGTTAGCTGGCGTATTCGATTTAGTTTCTAAAACAGTTTTACCAACACCATTAGATATATTACTAGCTTTTCAAGAACTTATAAAAACAGGAGAGTTATTCGGTCATTTAAGTTTCAGTGTATTCAGGGCTGCGGCTGGTTTCTTTATCGGCGGGAGTTTAGGAATTATTTTAGGAACGATTGTTGGATTTTCAACGAGAAGTGAGCAATATTTAGATCCATCTGTACAAATGTTAAGAACTGTACCTCATTTGGCAGTTGCACCACTTTTCGTATTATGGTTCGGTTTTGGCGAAACATCGAAAGTGTTATTAATTGCGGACGGTGCATTTTTCCCTTTATACGTAAATGCATTTTTAGGAATACGAGGTGTAGATTCGAAGTTATATGATGTTGCGAGAGTGTTAGAGTTTAGTAAAAGAAAATTAATTACAGAATTGATTTTACCTGCTGCATTGCCGAACTTATTACTTGGAGCAAGATTATCATTAGGAGTTGCATGGGTGAGTTTAGTAGTAGCAGAACTTATGGGATCTACAGAAGGTATTGGCTATATGATAATGGATGCAAGGCAATTTTCAAATACAGATATCGTATTTGTCGGTATTATCATCTTTGCATTCGTTGGGAAGTTTTCTGATTCACTCGTACGTTTATTAGAAGTGAAGTTTTTAAGATGGCGAGATAATTTTAAAGGTGAGGCAGGGAATTAACATATAAATTATTAGGGGTAATTTATATAGAGTTCTTTAATATACGTTTCAAATTAATAAAGGGGTGTGCAAAAAAATGGAATTATTATGGTTTATTCCGGCTTATGGAGATGGTCGATATTTAGGTACAACAAAGAGAGGAAGAGCAGCTGAATATGGTTACTATAAACAAGTTGCAGCTGCAGCTGATTATTTAGGATATTCGGGTGTATTACTTCCAACTGGTCAAGGGTGTGAAGATCCATGGGTATTAGCATCTGCACTTGCAGCCGAAACAAAGAAATTAAAATTTTTAGTAGCAGTTAGACCAGGACTTATGTCACCGACAGTTGCAGCGAGGATGGCATCGACATTTGATAGAATTTCAGATGGGAGGTTACTTATTAATGTAGTAGCTGGAGGAGATCCTGTTGAATTGCAAGGCGATGGATTGTATCTTGAACATGATGAAAGATATGAAGCAGCGGATGAATTTTTAAAAGTTTGGAAATCAACCTTACAAGGTGAAACGATCTCTTTAGAAGGAAAGCATATTAAAGTTACGGATAGTAAAGTTGTATTTCCTCCAGTTCAAACACCGTATCCACCAATTTATTTTGGCGGATCGTCTGCTGCAGGTAAAGAAGTTGCAGCTGAACATAGTGATGTATATTTAACGTGGGGAGAGCCGCCAGAGCAAGTGAAAGAGAAAATAGAAGAAGTAAGAAGGCTTGCAGAAGAGAAGGGACGTACGGTACGATTCGGCATCAGATTACATGTAATTGTAAGAGAAACAGAGGTAGAAGCATGGGAAGAGGCTGAAAAGTTAATTCAATATGTAGATAATGAAACAGTTGAGCTTGCTCAAAAAACATTTGCAAGATATGATTCTGTCGGACAAAAACGAATGACACATTTAAATAAAGGTACGAGAGAGTCGTTAGAGATAAGTCCTAACTTATGGGCTGGCATTGGGCTTGTAAGAGGTGGTGCTGGTACTGCGCTTGTTGGAGATCCGCATACAGTAGCAGAAAGAATAAAAGAATAAAAGAATATGAAGCGTTAGGAATTGATACGTTTGTATTATCAGGATACCCCCATTTAGAAGAGGCATATGAAGTCGCAGAACTGTTATTTCCTTTATTGAAAGACGAGAAGAAACAAGAAAATAAAATTGTTGGTGAAATGATAGCTGATGCATATGCATTAAAAAAATAGTGAGAATTAAAGTTTCACCTAAGTTTTGCTTCATTTTGTTTACTGCCTGTTAATACAGGATGAAAAAACCCGCAAGTATTTCACTTGCGGGTTTTCATCGTAAACTATTAGAAAATATGGTAAAATTAAATAGTAACTTAAGGTACGGTTGGTTGTTCAATTATCACTTCTCCGAATAGGAGGGGGGTGATAATACGTGAGTGAAATAGCGTTGCTACTGCAGGGTGGACTGTTTCTCGTTGCATTGTTAACGTTCGTCGTCGTTTTAATAGACAAGCTCAAAAAATAACAACCCACCTATGCCAATAGAATGTGGGTTGTTTTGTTTGTAAGAAACAAATAGGATAAATGAACAATCCAATCTGCTAAGTTACGTGGACTAGTGTGTAGCCGCACACTGGTCTTTTTTATTTATTTACAATTAATAATTGGTTTATGTGATTGTATTGTTCTTTTCATACTTATTATAACACAGTGTCTTTTCGTCAAGAAAGGAGACCGTATGTTCTGATTTCGATTAAATAGTAGGTTTTTTTTCTTTAAATAGCCCATCCATATACTGTTTTAAAGTTTGGACATAAAATTCCTGCCTATTTACATCATTTATGCCGACAATTGGAGATGAAAGTTCATATCTCTTTTCTGATAAATGAACGACAACGTCAAATATATCAAATAGACGAATGAAACAGAACAGGCCATCTTTATCACTTAATAAAATAAAGTAATGGTTCTCGCTATTTGTATTTAATGTATTCCATAAAGAACTTTTACTTAAATCGCGAACTATACTTTTTTCTTTTAATTCCACAAAATCGGCATTTGATAGAATGTTAGAAATATCAATCGCATCTGGATCTTCAAAATAGCCATCAACTGCTTGTACAGCGAAAGTATAAGCCATTTTTAATACACTCATTTTGTATTTACGGTTATCTAAAAGTAATTCACGTTGAATAGAGCTAGCTACTTTCGTTACACGTTCTTCTTTCCAAATTTCATTATGTAGTGAAATATCGTGCTTTTTACATAGTTTCATAATTAATGCATTGGAATAAAGTATTTCATCACTTACTTCAACAACATCTGTCTCAGCAGCCGCAAGTTCCTCACCATGTTCATTCGTATAGAGCGGGGAATCAATTTGTTTTTTCATTTGCTCAATCTTAAATTGACTTAATTTATGCCGAATTAAGGGACGATCAATATTTGTTGTCATTTGTTCATGGCAAGTATCACAAATTGAGTTTGTGAAATAATATCCACATAATATTTCGGGGATGACATATTGTTCACTAAGTTCTTTCGTATCTTTTCTGCATATGATGCATTGTGTCATTTTTATCACCTTTACCTGCAAATTTGTATGTAATCTCATTGTAGTGTATTTATTGGTATTTTGGAATATTGTAAAGGAAAATATTATGTGAAATTCTTGCTTATTTTGGTACAATGAAGAGAAGTGCTAGTTTAAAGGAGGACGTTTTTTTGAAATCGAAAGTGCACTTTTGGACATTAGAAGTGCTAATGGTTGTAGCGATCATATTTATTTGCACAAAAATATCGTTTCTATTTCAACCGATTGGTATCTTCATATCAACGTTGTTTTTCCCAATCTTAATCGCGTTATTTTTATACTTCATATTTAACCCATTGTTAGTCTTTTTGGAGAATAAAAAAGTACCTAGAAATTTAGCGATTTTACTGTTATATCTTTTTATTATAACATTAACTGCAGTTGGAGTTGGGGTAGTTGTTCCAACGATCTCACAACAGTTAATGGATTTAGTAAAAAATATGCCCGGTTATATTAAAGAGGGAAAACTATACATACAAGATTTATCCCATCACAGATTATTTGAATGGTTATCTACACAAAACTACGTTTCCATTGAAACAATTGAGAAAAACGCAATTGAATACTTAAAGGATATACCAAACACGATTACGTCGAGTGCAACGGCTTTATTTGGTATTATCACAAACGTTGCATTAGTTATCTTCACAGTACCGTTTATTTTATTTTATATGTTTAAAGATGGACATGCGTTTCCAGGGAAAGCAGTTAGTCTATTACCTGAGTCTTACCGTGAAGAAGGACTTCGTATCATTAAGGAAACGAACGAAACATTATCTGCATATATTCAAGGGCAAGCGCTCGTTTGTATATTTGTAGGTGCTTTTACTTTTATCGGTTATTTAATTATCGATTTACCGTACGCTTTCGTTTTAGGAATCATAGCAGCATTTACAAATATCATTCCTAACTTAGGTCCATTTATCGGTGCAGCACCAGCTGTTATTGTAGGTCTGTTCGTATCTCCGATGCAAGCGTTGTACGTAATTATTATCGTAACAATTGTACAACAGTTTGAAAGTAACATCATTTCACCGCGTATTATGAGTTCAAAATTAAATATCCATCCGTTAACAATTATTATTTTAATTTTAGGGGTAGGTAACTTTGCGGGAATTATCGGAATGATTTTGGCAGTACCAGTTTATGCAGTAACAAAGACAGTTGTATCGAACTTAGTGAGATTGTTTAAGACGAAACGAAGTAATCGAAAATAGTATAAGTTGAGAAAGATACACCGCTTTTTAAGTGGTGTATCTTTTGTTTGTTAATCAATGTAAAAAAGTGTATGCATAAACTTTTATTATATATTTATTACATATCAAATATAAAGATAAACTTGTATGATATAGCCTCAATAAAACTATGTGGAATCCCTCTGAACTATCCAAATCATTTCCTTACAGCGTGCTAGCAACATCATAATCGACCCCTTTCAAATTTTATATTTTTAAAAGATTATAGATGAGAGTAGTACTTGCTTCTACGATCTCGAATTTCGTCTATAACCTGTTTATATTGTTGTTCTTGTTTTAATTCCGCATCAGAATAGTTTTTTTTCTGAATTGTAATTGTTAAAAAGAAAAGGTGAAACTTCATGATACATTCCTCCTTTCGAAAGAAATTATAGATGGCTACAGTAGTGACTTTGACGTTCTTTTACATCCTCCATAGCTTTATTAATTTGATGGTCATGCAATATCTCACTGTCTGAGAACTTAGTTTTTTGAATGGTGATCGTTAAAAAGAATACTTTAAATTTCATTACATATTGCCCCTTTAAAAGTTATTTAGAAAAGACGGCTGTAATAAGAAGCTTGACGCTCTTTCACTTCGTCCATAATAGTTTGAATGTGTTGCTCACGCAAAATCTCACTTTGAGAAAGCTTACGTTTTTGAATGGTGATTGTTAAAAAGAATGCTTTGAATTTCATGAAGGTATTGCTCCTTTAAAAGTTATTTAGAAAAGACGGCTGTAATAAGAAGCTTGGTGCTCTTTCACTTCGTCCATAATAGTTTGAATGTGTTGCTCACGCAAAATCTCATTCTGTGAAAGCTTACGTTTTTGAATGGTGATTGTTAAAAAGAATGCTTTAAATTTCATGAATGTAATGCTCCTTTAAAATATATTTTTAATACATTTGCGTATAGTATGAACTTTTAATGTCAGTCATTTTATCAGTCAGTTGTTTTAATTGTTGTTTACGAATGATTTCATCTTCAGATAAAGTGTTTTTCTGAAGTGCAGTTGTAAAAAAGAAAATATGAAAAGTCATAAATGAATTCCTCCTTTCGAAAAGGAATTACAGGTGATCACAATAAAGCGCTTGGCGCTCCTTAACATCATTCATAGCTTTTTCAATTTGCTCATTATGAAAAATTTCATCTTTGGAAATTGTATTTCTTTGAATCGTAATACTTAAAAACAATACGCTAATAGTCATCGAATGTTGCTCCTTTCTTTAAAAAATAATATAAGAGGCTAAAAAATCGCACAAAAAAGCCACAGGAAGATATAGTTCTCCTATGGCTGGGCATCAAAAAGCCACAGGAAAGTATACGACCTCCTGTGGCGAATTTATGAATTAATAGAAATAAAGTGCGATTTTCAATTCTCCATTAGGGTGGTCGAATTCATATTTAATTGTCCGAAAAACAAAGGTGCAGTTAACGCTAAAGTTAAAGCATGTAATTGTAATTTCATCATTTCCTTCGACCTCCTTTTAGAATTTTTTCTTACGTTAGTAAGTATATACAATTAATGGATAATTGTAAACATAAAAATTGAAAATTTTTAATTTTGATTAAAGTGCGTATATTTTAAAGGGTTTTGAGAAGAAGTATTGTAATGAACGAAATATCGATAAAAATGGGGGATGCTAAATGAAATATATGCATCGTAATGTGGTTGTTATGCTAACAATTTTTTTACTTATTACTGCTTGTTCTAGCGGAGAAAGAATAAAAGAAATATCTGATATTGAACCTGGTGTTTTTAAGAAATATGCTGGGACATATGTTGGTAATAACTCAGATGTGGTTGCAATTGTTAATCATTTACCCGGTGGTGAAACATTTCAAAGTATAAGTTTGGAGAATGAAAGTATAAAGGTGAACTATGGTGCACGAGGGAATGGAGCCCTTACAGAAGATATGGTTGAGACGTATTGGTTTGATAGTAAGGATACGATGAAGAAGAATTTTCTCTTTAACGTTATTTATGTAGCGATTTTAGTACCAAATGCGAAAAGTTACGAGTTTCAAGTAGAAAATAAAAATTTTGCGATAAAGAGAGAAGAAATACTATCAATCATGTATGAAAAATTTGATGATTTTCCAAAAGAAAATGATATATGGGATACAAAGAAAGTAGTAAAGTTCCTTAACGATAATAACGAAAAAATTAGACTGCTTATAAATGATAAAGATTTTCGGAAAGATTTATTTGTTAAATATCCGGTGCAGCAGTTGTAATAAAATGAAAAGAGTTTGAGAACAAGAGTTGAAACTTTGGAATTTTAGAAAAGAGAGTCATTCTTAAACGAATGACTCTCTTTTTTTGTAAAAGAAATTTATGGAAATAAATAATTTAATGTGATATGGTTAATTGCATAAGTAATGAACCTATTAACCTAAGGTGGTGTAATTGTGAAACCTACTCTGGAGCAAAATAAATTAATATACTTACAAATTGCAGAAACGATTGAATCTGATATTTTAAAAGACATATTACTTGAAGAAGAACAAGTTCCATCAACAAATCAATTTGCGAAGATGTTACAAATCAATCCAGCTACTGCAGCTAAAGGGGTAAATGTATTAGTGGATGAAGGGATTCTATATAAAAAGAGAGGGATCGGGATGTTTGTTGCAAAGGGAGCGAAAGAAGTCGTACTTAAAAAAAGACAAAATACTTTTATGACTGAATATTTACCTAAAGTGTGGGAAGAAGCAAAAGTACTAGAAATATCCAAAGACGAATTGATGGATATGATTCAAAAAATTATGAAGGAAGGGAAATAGGGATGATTGCACTTAAAACGAAGGATGTAACGAAAAAATATAAAAAGAAAGTAGCGATAAATGAAGTAACGATTTCTTTGGAAGAGCATAAAATATATGGTTTGCTCGGTAGAAACGGAGCAGGAAAAACGACTCTATTAAATTTACTTGCAGGCCAAATTACTTCAAGTAGTGGTAGCGTATCAATATTTGGTGAAAATGTTTTTGAAAATAGTAAAGCGATGCAAAATATTTGTTTTGTTAAAGTGAAAGAAGCTGCATATCTAAATAATAAAATTAAAGAAATTTTTAATTTATGTAACATGTTTTATAAAAACTGGGATCAAGAGTTTGCTGAAGAACTTGCTAGGAAGTTCCAACTTGATTTGAAAGAAAAATACCATAAACTATCACATGGAATGCAAACTGTTGTAGGAATTATTCAAGGATTAGCAAGTAGGGCGCCAATTACCATTTTTGATGAACCAACTACAGGTTTAGACGCAGCACATCGCGAGTTGTTTTATAGTTTACTACTAGAAGATTACGGTGAGTATCCACGAACAATTATATTATCAACACATTTAGTAGAAGAAGTAACCCATGTTATTGAAGATGTAATCATCATAAAAGAAGGAAGGCTGGTTGTTCAATCATCAGTGGAAGATTTATTACAACAAGCTCATATTATTTCAGGGAAAAAAGATAAAGTAGATGAATTTTCGATTAATAAAAAAGTAATAAATCGAGAAGTTTATGGAAATAAAGGGATTGCTATTATATGGGAAAAACTTTCTAATGAAGATTATTACTCTCTTGAAAAAGAAGGTTTAGTAATTGATAGAATTACATTACAAAAACTGTTTATACACATAACGGGTGGTGAAGTGAAATGACGATGTTAATGAAGCAGTTGAAGTTACATATAAAATATCATTATAAAGCCATTCTTATCTTTTGGATTGTAGCATTACTTATAAAAGGGACAATGACTGCAACGGATTTAAAGGGAATAAAGGTAGCGTTTTTACATGATATCTTCAATAATTCATCAATTGCAATCGTAATGTTTATTGTGATAAGTGTGTTTTTAATTCAACTTGATATTTTTCCTACAGTCGTCTCGTTTAGTGTCACTAGGTTACAATTCTTGATTGGTTCAATATGTTTTATTTTATTGCAGTCTGCATTGTTTTCAGGTCTGCAAGTTTTATTTTTACAAGGTACATTTTATAAAACAGAACAGATAAATTTCGGATCAAATGCAATCGAACAATTCTTTGTCCAGTTCATATTTTATACTACATTAGCTTGTTTATTTCAATCAACAACAATTTTTCAGAAGAGATTTAATTGGTTTGGATTAGCTTTTAGTATAATATTTTTATTCGGATTGGCTAGTACAATGTATGCAGGGATAGGAATAAAAGAATTGGTATTTATTAATAGTAAAATGTTACTAGAAATACCTAATTTCATATCAGTTTCGATTGTTCTTATTTTCATATATATTGTAATTAGCGCCCTATTTATTCGTAAGGTTTCGTTTGAAGATACAATTTAAATACAATTATTTTAGGGGAGAAGGAAGAGTAAATGAGAGATACTTCTTCATTAATAACCGTCTTTTTATGCATTGCACTATTTATATTTTGGCGTCGTTACCGATCTATGCATAAGCCAATAAAGGGGACGGGGAAAAGTATTTTGTGGCCATTACTATTTTTAACACCGGGTATTTTATTGTTTTTTGGTCCAGTACATCCAGCTATATTACAAGTGACTATAGCTGGATCCATTGGGGTGATTTTCGCAATCCCACTTATATTTCTAACAAACTATGAGCGAAGAGAAGACGGAAACATTTATACGAAAAAAAGTGCTGCCTTTTTAATTACTTTTATTGCACTTGTCGTTTTGAGATACGGTTCAAGACAATATATTGTTGACTTAGATCAGCAAACGATTGGTTTATTATTTTACGTCGTTGCAGTATCGTATATCATTCCGTGGAGAATTGCTTGTTATATAAAGTTTAGGAAAGTTTGGCGGGAAAATAGTAATCATGCTATATGAAAACTTCTCATTTGAGAAGTTTTTTATTTTTACATGTAAGCAAAACAATTTGTTGAAGTGCAAGGCTGTCATAGCATATGATACATATTAAGATGAGGGAAAGTAGAGGGTATAAAAATGCGTACAATTTTAGTTTTTCTAAATAACATGTCTATCGATAAAATAGAGAACATTAGACAAAAACATGATCCTTTATTTGGATTCATTCCACCACATATAACAATTGTATTTCCATTTAAGAGTAATATTTCAAATGATGAATTAAAATCTCATATTTTGAATTTATCAAAAGGGGTAGGAAAAATTGAAATTGAGTTTGCAAATCGTATCACTAGTGTAGGAAACTATTTGTTTTTAGAAGTTGAGGGAGGAAGAAAACAGATAGAAGAACTACATGATATGTTGTATACAGGACCTTTAAGACAATTTTTGAAAGAAGATATTCCATACATACCGCATGTAACAGTCGGGAGAAAAGAAAGTGCTGAGTTAGCTGCTGAAGTAGCTAAGGATATTCATGGTTTCCCTGAAAAGTTACAATGTGTAGTTGATAGAATTAGTGTAGAGCGAATTGGAGGGAATGGGGAATCAATTATAGAATTTGAAGTACCGTTGCAAAAAAGCTGACAAGTGTCAGCTTTTTTTATTCGTAACATGAAGTAAAGCACCAATCGCACCACTATTACCACCATCTTGTAAAAAGATTGGTGTTTTATTTTGATATTTTGTGTAGCTACTAATAATATTTTGAAGGTGTACGTTATTACATAGGGTCGAACCAATATAAATAATATGGTCAATGTTTTTTGTTTCGGCGAATTGAAGGCTTAATGCGGTAACAACTTCACCTACAAGTCCTTGCACAGTTGCTAGTATATCAGCACTACTAAAATTTGAATCTGTTTTGGTAGCTTTTCCGAAATTGCTTGCAGTTAAGCTATTATCAATAGGAGAGAGAATGCCACCATAAATATCTCCAACCGTAATATCTAGTTCTTTTCTAGAACCCACTTTTGTTAAAGGAATCACGTCTTCAAAATGATCTATATTTGTTAACAATTTTGAAAGCCCCATAATAGTACCACCGCCAACACCGGTTCCACCAGCTCGAATATATTTGTCATTATAAACGTAATGAATGGAAGTACCTGTACCTATATTTGTTAAAATAAAGTTGTTTATATCATATTGTTCTTCTTTTAATATGTATCGGACACCTACAAGAGTAGCTTCAAATTCGTTTAATTCTACTATTTTATATGAGTCTGAAAGTAGTTGCTGTAATCGTTTTGCTTTACCACCTGTTATACATATTTGTTTTATACGAGTGTTTTTCTTAAGCCAATCTATTATTTTATCTTGTTCATTTGAATAAAATTTTTCAAAGGCTAATTGCTTTTGTTCGTTCAAATAAGCAATTTTCGTTAATGTTCCTCCAGCATCGATACCGATAGTACTTTCCATTTTCCTGCTCCTAACCAAGTAATTTATTTACTCTGTTCATGTTGGAGAGACGAATTTGTAGGAGAGAGATATCCCGACGAATTACATCGTCTCTATTCTGCTTGATATATTAATAGTTTTTCTATAGTTACAATCGGCTGATCGTTAACAGTTGCAGTACCTTTACCGAGAATAAAACCACGACGATTGCGAGCAAGTTTATAATGTAAATCAAGTTTATCACCGGGATATGCTTTTCCATGGAACACAACCCCATCTAATGAGGAGAGGAAACCTAGACCTTCAGAGTCACTTGTATTTACAAATGCACTAAGCTGAGCAAGTGCTTCTACAATTAACATATGAGGCATATGTTTTTGATTATCATTTATAAACCACTCATTATTTGAAATGAGTTTATATCCCGTAACGGATTCACGATGTTTTACATTTGTTACTTTATCAATCATTAAAAAAGGATAACGATGAGGAAGAGTGTCTTTAATATGCATATGAAAGTACCTCCAATAAATAATACCCCTGCTACAGTTAAGCAGGGGAGTTATCATTAATTTTTAACTAATTCATTTACTTTTTCAAGAGAAAAAATACCGCTATTTCTAATGTTTTCAACAACTTGTTGTAACACTTCTTTATCTTGAACAAGTGCAATACGTACAAAGCCTTCTCCATGAGGTCCAAATGCATGACCTGGTGTAACAACGACATTCGCACGATCCATTAATGCATAAGCGAAATCTATAGAAGTCCAGCCTTTCGGAATTTCGGCCCAGACGAACATACTACCAGCTGGTTTATCAACATTCCAACCAAATGTTCGGAATCCATCAACTAAAGTATCTCTACGTTCTTGATAAATACCGCGATTTTTCTCACAAAACGCAGCGCCATTTCTTAGTGCCGCTGATGCCGCTTTTTGAATTGGTAAAAACACACCATAATCTGTATTTGATTTAAATTGAGTAAGTGCACGAACAATTTCTTCGTTTCCAATCATATATCCAATACGGCTACCTGCTAAACTATAACTTTTTGATAAAGAGTTGATTTCTACTCCAACTTCTTTAGCACCAGGTACAGAGAGGAAGCTAATTGGTTTATTGCCATCAAAATAAAATTCAGCATAAGCAAAATCATGGACAACAATAATGTTATGCTTTTTCGCGAATGCGATTACCTTTTTAAAGAAATCTTCATGAGCCATTGCTGGAACTGGATTCCCTGGGAAGTTTAAAATCATCATCTTTGCTTGATCAGCAATATCTTCGGGGATAGCTGCTAAATTAGGTAAGAATTCATTTTCTTTCTTTAAAGGCATGTAATAGGATGTTGCACCAGCCATTTGAATTCCTGTTTCGTAAGCTGTATATCCTGGATCCGGAACTAATATTATATCCCCCGGATTTGCATAAACCATAGGTAAATGAACAAGTCCGTCTTGTGAACCCATTAATAATAAAACTTCTTTATCGGCATTTAATTTAACGTTATGAGTGTTGTTGTAATATTCAGTTACAGCTTCGTGAAATTCTTGAATACCACTTAATGTGTATCCGTAGCTTTCTTTTTCACTTGCTGTATGTACCATTTCTTCTCTTACGAAGTCAGCAGGTGGCATATCAGGATTCCCGATACTTAAATCAATCATTTTGTGACCTGTTGCAATTTTTTCTTTTTTATAAGCCCCTAATTCACTAAATATAGAAGATTGGAATGCTTTCATTCTAGTTGCTAACGTGTAAGTCATCAAAACCCCTCCTAAAAACAGTGTTTTCTTTCTGCGTTTTTAATTATTCTGAAAACACATGTTTACATTTTATCATTTTTTTATGAAAATTAAAACGATTGACAAATTTAGAGGGAGGATTAGTCTTTTTTGAAAGGGCGTTGTAAATAAGGATTGGTTAACTGAACTGTTTATTATATCTTTCTATACGGTTTAGGATGTTTTATAGTTTTTATTAAGTATATCCCGCATATTTTGGATGAAAAAGAACACGAAAACGAGGCCTAATATACCACTAAGCCAATAGTATGAATTTCCTGTCGTGAATCTTTCATAAAATGAAAGTGCACTCCATAGGATTAGGATAATGGAACAGATTGTTGATACAATTAATGAACTTAAACTTCTCAAAAAAAGCACCTCGCATTAAAATATTGTTATTATATAATACTACATTTAAATTTAAAGATTTCAAAGAGGAAAATGTTTTTGGGGAGGTTTTGTAAATTAAAAATAACGCAGAAAATATTTTCTGCGTCTTATATGAAGTGTAATCATTTCTTTTTATATGTACATAACTTTTCCACTGCATAAAAGTATACATTTAATTTGCCATCGACAATTTGTAAAGTTTGATCCGATGTAAATGAGTTACCATAATCAATATGATATACATTAGAATTTTTTACAAATGAGCCTTTGTATAAATCTTCTTTTTCCTTTGATGTTTGCATCTCCACTAAATATTGAACAATTTTTTCTTTCTTTTCTTCTTTTACAACTGTTTCAAATTTATAAGATGTAGGGCAAAGACCATTTTTGTTGTCAACGACTTCCCAAGAACCGTATATATCATTATTGCTACATCCGCTAAGTAGAACGATGAATATTGGAATAATTAATAGAATCTTTTTCATTTTGTACTCCTTTCTTTTCATTTTCAATAAACGTGCGAATACGATACAAATATTGTAATAAATAAAGTTTAAATTTTTATAAAGAATTATTTAATTTCACATAAAAATTTTGGGGGAATTGAAAAAGCATGAATCTAGTATAAAGTCAGATTCATGCAGAGTACTATAGCCTATGTTATGTCTCTTTTGAGGAAAAGTAATGAGGAAAGTAGGATCATTATTCCATTTAAAATATATATAATTGCAACAATGAAGGCTATCCCACCTGCGCCAAATCCAGCTTTATCGAATATAGAAGCGAATGCTACGGTAGCAAAAAAAACAATAGGAGTTAGTAGTAAAAAAATGAAACCTGCGATAATTCTTCTTTTAAGGTTATGTCCAGATAAGGAAATTGCTAAAAAGTTTATAATGCTAAACAGAACTAATACAAAAATAAAGATACTAAATAACTGCATACCATCAGACAATTTCGCACCTCCTATATATATCATGTTAGTATACTGTTACTGTATTCGAAAGCGAAAGAGGGTACTCCTTTAAATAATTATAATAAGCGTAATAAATAAGGATTTATATAACAAAGACGCATGGATTAATCTAATATGATCCATGCGTCTTTATTTATGTTATAAATTCGCAGATTGCGAAGGCTGTTTTTCATATTGTTTCTGTTTAGATAATGAAATGAAAATAATTAATAATGAAATGACACCGAAAATTAAGACCATGTACTGTAAACCAATCGTATCTAAGAAGAAACCAGTACCGAGTAAAACGATTTGGAACATAACTCTCTCAAACATATTACGGAATGAGAAAAGACGGCCGTGATAGCTTTTTTCCACTTTCGTTTGGAAAATTGTCGACATAATAGGGAAGAAGCAACCGACACTAAAACCAAACAAACCAAATGATGTAAGAGACATCCACTTTATATCGCTAAAGAACAATGATAGATGTGCAAAAGCGGTACAAACTGCGAAGAAGTATAATAATTTTTCAGGTTTGAAATGGTCAGATAAACGTTTAATAACGAAGGCCCCTAACATAAATGCGACACCTTCAATTGTATATATAAAGCCTTTAATCGTTGGATCATGTTGCATTTCACTAATGTTGATTACCATTAAATTAAATCCAGCTATAAATAATAGAGGGATAATACTTAATATAAGTGCTGTAAAAGCAATAGGAATTCCTTTTAAAATACGAAATACTTCCATAAAGCTATTATCTTTTGCAGCTTGTTTACTTGGTGTTGTTGATTTCTTATCCTCGAATTGTAGGAAGAAAGTTGAGAGGAATAATAAAGCGTATGCTGCCATTGAGAAGGCATACATATACTGTAAACTCATTACAACTAAAAGAATTCCACCTAGTGAAGTACCTGCAATACGAGCGATTGTACCTACATTCATATGTACACCGTTCATCTGTAATAACTCATGCTCACGTACGATAAGTGGAATTACAGATTGTAATGCAGGGAAGTAAAATGCTGCAGAAATTTGAAGAGCAACCATAAATGCAATCATGAAGGCAATGCTTTCAAATTGGATAGCGAAAAACATAAAAATAACACTAATAACGCGACCGAACCCAGCATAAAGAAGAACTTTTTTCTTTTCATACTGATCGATAATACGACCAGCCATAGGACCAACTAGTACACCAGCTAATAGTCCGATAAATAATATAACTGATTTCATGAAATCAGAAGGGACATATTTTTGCATAAATTCAAGGTTGCCAAGAATACCAAGCCATAGCCCTAGACCAGCAATAAACTCCCCGATTAACACAATCCAAACATTTTTATTACGCCACATAATGTAAAACCTCTCCGTCTTTTAAAATGAAAAACTCGTATATAAAACCTCCTTATTTTATGTATAATTTATAACGAACTTTTTTAGAGTCAGAGTCTATATTACGTGTTTCATGAGTGGATTACAATCTTTTTGATTTGTCAAAAAATGATTTATTAGTTGGTGAAATAAGCAATAAAAATGTGAAAAAATTTATGATGAATTGACTATTGAGAGTAAGGATACATATAAAAAAGCAAGAACGCACATAGTACGTCTCGCTTTTCTCAAGTACAAAATTAAATATTAGATTGGCTTAGCAGCATTTACGCTCTTGTCCAATAGCTAAAGCGCTAAAAGATAGTGGGCCAACAACTTCTGCGCTTGCACCACTAGTAAGGTTTTCTACAGTTAATGAATATTCGTGTGTTCCACTGCTAACGTTTTGATCTATAGCTTGAAATGTTTGTACGTAGAATTGTTCAGAATCTGTAGATTCAATACCTACTTGTGCATTAAAAATTTCAATGTTATCACGGAAAATTCGGAATAAAACTTGTGAAGTCCCAGTTATACCTTCTACACCAATTGTAGCGATTAATTCTACTCGATTATTACGTGAATCTCTACTTGAAATTCTCAATTTCAAATTTGCTAGAATTGCTTTATTTGGAGAAGCTGGGATTGCAAAAGTTGTTTCACCAGTTTTACTTATAGGTTGAGTAGCTTGGTAATCAATGATATGAGTCATAATTGTCACCTCCTCATATACTAAAATATGAAATTTACGATAAAATAGCTTGGACAAATAATAGAATGTATTAAGAGAATAGAGCACAATTTCTGAAAAGAGGGAGATCGAATGAAGGCATCAAGAATATAGCACAATTAGGTGATATATTCTTGATGCCTTTTGTAATTAAGCAGAATATTCTTCTTTACGTACTTCGAAAAATTCATTACGACGTAAGTAATTATAAACTTTCTCGGAAACCTGTTCTTCTTCAGACATTAAGAAACGATGATCAAAAGCATAGAATGATTGACCTTTAATTAATTTTACGTAGTATATTTTACACGCCTCCTCTAGCATAATTGGAACTTAATTAATATTATGATGGCCTATATGCTTGTTAATCATACTTGGAGTTTCAAAGGATAGAAACTAAACAAATTATAAAAGGTTACAAAATTGTAATGTTGGTGTCACGTTTTCCGATAGTTAAAAATAACCAATCTCTCCTATACTACAAATATGTTACATAAAATAAGGGGGTAAAAAGATGGATGAAGTAATTGGAGAAGTTGTAGCAGGTATTTGTGAATTTGTAGTAGAAGTAACAGCTGATGCTATTGGGAATTTAGTTTCCGGGAATGATGAGGAAAAAGAAACATTATAATAGTTTGTAAAAGTAAACAGATGATTCAAATATAAAGGCTGATTTCTAAAAGGGAGTCAGCTTTTTTATTTTTTACATTATATTAATATTATTTGAATATTCATTTGTTATTATGTTTGTGAAACTCATAAAGGAGGTGAATAAATAAAGATGTCTAATTTAGGATCTGATTTATCTGATTCTCGTTTAATTATGGCGAATGTAGACGAAAGGGAATATCATTTTATTATACGTGAACATCCGATTTTAGGGAAAATTATATCGCTACTTGAAAATGGAAAAGAATATGGTTTAATAGATAAACAAATCGCTAATAAAGATAAATTTATAAAATCGGAGCTTATTAAATTAGATTATTTTAACATAGATGTTCTACATCATACACCTGGATGGATATGGATTGGTATGGATCAATTTGGTTTACATGCTCGTGAGGCTACTTATAACGAAGTAGACGTTATTATGAAGTTGAAAGAGGATTTATATTATATAGATGTATATGAAAAAGTAAAAATGTAATAAATATTTAATCAGGTTAGGGGACAAGTTCCCGTAGCCTTTTTTGTTTAGTAATAAAACATAAAATTTATATTATATTGATGATAGGACAGCAGGATAAGAAGTGAGCTGAAAAGAGGATTTGAAAATACATAAAGAGAACTTTAATTATTACATGAATCCTATATGTAAATAACAATAGAAAGAAGATGATAAAATGAGTAAAGAAGAGCTTGTAAAACAACAGTTTGGTAATAATGCGGAAAAATATGTGAAAAGTAAAATTCATGCTAAAGGACCGGATTTACAATATGTAGTTCAACAAGTAGAGTCTCGTCATAATAATCGTCTTCTTGATATTGCTACTGGCGGTGGACATGTTGCGAATGTATTAGCTCCATTGTTTAAAGAAGTAGTTGCCTTAGACTTAACAGAAAAAATGTTAGAGAATGCGAAAAGCTTTATTACCAGTAATGGACATGAAAATGTATCTTTTGTCGCTGGAAACGCTGAAATTTTACCGTTTTCCGATAGTTCTTTTGATACGATTACATGCCGAATTGCAGCACATCATTTTACGAATCCAGCTCAGTTTATTTATGAAGTAAATCGTACGTTAGAAGATAATGGATTGTTTATTTTAATAGATAATGTTTCACCAGAAAATAATGAATTTGATACATTTTATAATTTTATAGAAAAAAAACGAGATCCGAGTCATGAACGAGCGCTGAAAAAAACAGAATGGATTACCTTGTTAGAAAAAAATGGTTTGCAAATGCAATCATGCCTTACTTTTGACAAGAAATTTGAATTTGACTGGTGGTGCGATATGATGAATGTACCTTTGCAGAAACGCGTGAAATTAACAGAGTGTATGATGAAAACATCAGTTGAAATGCAAGAATTCTTTAACATTCAATATGAAAATAATAAAATTAAATCGTTTTATACTGAAATGGCATTGTTTGTATGTAAAAAAAGCTCGACATTAAAAAGATAAACTTCTTGCAGTCTTTTCAAAGTACGTTATACTTAGTACAGAGAAAATGAGAATTGAGGAAAAGTAATAATGATTCGCGTACGTATTGAAGGAACTGAAGAAGAAATGCTTGAATTTATGGAGAAAATGCCGGATATTCCTGGATTTGAAAAAACACATATGAGAGAACCTAGAAAAGGGAATAATCCAAAATACGATTCAAGTAAAAATGTACTAGCATACTTATCTTATAAAAAGATTGAAGTCGCCAATAAATAGGCGGCTTTTTTAGTTTGCACCGTTTCACAGCCTTGTCTTTTTTACATAATAATAATAGTAGATTATGTTGAAGAGGGGTGAGGATAGTTAATAAGAAAATCATCTTTTTTGGAGACTTTGGTATTGACGATGCGGTGGCGTTAATTTATGCAAATAAAACATGTCAATTGGATATTATAGGTATTGTTGCTGAATATGGGAATGTATCGCGAGAAATTGTAACGGAAAATGTGTATTTTTTAGAAAGATACTATGCTACAGAAATAAAAATCATTGAGGGTGCAGCAAGACCGATGACAGCTGAAGAACCTTTGTTCTTTCCTGAAATACATGGAGATCACGGTTTAGGGCCAATTATTCCACCTGATATGAGGATTTGTAAACGGGAAAATTTTTGTGAACTAATTAAATTAATTGAACCTTGTCCAGAAGATATTATTATCGTAGCGACAGGACGTTTAACAACATTGGCAACGCTATTTTTATTATATCCAAATGTAATGGATAAGGTATGCTCCTATTATATTATGGGCGGTGCTTTTTTATTTCCTGGTAACGTTACTCCTGTATCGGAAGCTAATTTTTATGGAGATCCAATCGCCGCAAATATTGTAATGAAGTACGCAAAAAATTCGACTATTTATCCGTTAAATGTAACGCAAGCAGCCCTCATTACTCCAGAAATGGTGGATATTATTAATAAAGAAGGAACAGGGCAGGCGAAGCTTATTAAACCAATGATCGATTTTTATTATGAGAACTTTTATAAAAAAGAATACCCGGGTATTGCTGGAAGTCCGATTCACGATTTACTTCCGTTCATTTCATTTATAAATGATGATATTTTTGAATACAAAAAATCTGCGGTTTGGATTAGTACGACAAATGACGTAACAAGAGGACAAAGTGTGGCAGACTTTAGAAAAATAGCTGTGCCGACAACGTTTGATAATAGGCCTATTCAAAAAATTGCAGTTGGTTTTAACTATCCAGCTTTTAAAGAAGAGTTTATGCGGACAATATTAAAGCCTGACTGTCCCTAATATGTGAAATACGAAATGTATTAACCGGAAGTCAAAAACTGGTCGTTCATTATTTTGAAATAATCTAATAGTTACCCTTTATGAATAACTAATGAAAAATGTAACATAACTAATGGTAAGCAATTGTTTCTAATTATATTTTGATCTGTGAAATTTAAAGGAGGTTATCATATGATTTGGTCTTTAATCGTTGGTGGTTTATTAGGATGGTTTGCAAGCTTAATTACTGGAAGAGACGTACCAGGTGGTGTAATTGGTAATATTATTGCTGGTATTATCGGTTCTTGGATTGGTTCGAAATTACTTGGTAGTTTTGGTCCAGTCATTGGCGGATATGCAATTATTCCAGCTTTAATCGGTGCGATCGTTTTAATTTTCATCGTAAGCTTCTTATTACGAGCAATGCGAAAATGAATGTAAGGACTGTTTACATTTGTAAGCAGTCCTTTTTATATGTTATGCTAGTATTATACAATCAGGAGGTGTCAGCATTGAAAACATTTACAGTAAATTTCCATCAAGAAGATAATGCTAAAGCGACAACAGTACATAAATTAAGTGAAGAGGACTTCAATAAAGCAACAGAAAAAGGTACTCGTCATCTATTTGATTTAGATACAAACGTTGGATTCTTCGTATTTTTTGACGCAGAAGACGCAGAAGGTAATGATCAATACTTAATGTTACAATACGAAGGGGATCATGAAGAGCCAACTGCGTGCTACGGATTTGATTTAAAACTATACTATCAATTTTTAGCACTATACTTAAATGATCTTGAGTTCCACGGTGAAACAGATGAGGAAGAGGAAGAGTATGGCCCAATTCATCATTTAGCTCACTTACTTTATCATATTGTTGAAGATGGTAAGTCAATCGAAGTGTAAAAATACATATGTAAAGCTGTCCTTTTTGGACAGCTTTTTTTTATTATTATGATGCATGTTATGATTTGCATAATGGTAAATGGATTTCTGATGGTGATAAATGGTTTGATTAAACAGAAAAAGCAACAAAGAAGACTCATCTTTCTTTGTTGCTTTTTCTACGTTTCAGGAAGGATTGCAGTGTAAATGGCGAGAAGGGATATATAAGGAGATGGAAAAAATGATAAATAATACGATTCCAAGTTTTTTAAAATTATGGGAAAGTAACGATGTAGAATTAGCAGTCCTCAACCAATACTTTACTTCGCACCCAGAGATATTTGAAGAATACTTTAAGTATCATTGTCCTAAAACGAGAGAACGTCTTTCTAATGCGATTAAACAATATCCCGCAAAAATAGAAGAAATTCGTATCATTGCAGAAACATTACCGACTATTATTCAAGAGATAACGAATGAATATCATTATAAATATAACTTTGATGTAAATATGAATTTTCATCTCTTTGTTGGAGGGTTTGGCTCTAATGCATTTGTAGAAAGGGAAATTATTGGAGACATATTTTTTTCGGCAGAAAAATTATCTCCAGATTTAAATCATCTTCGTGTTATTGTCGCTCACGAAATAGGACATATATATCATAATGTTATGTTACACAATGATGGAATGGATTGGGGTAAAGCCGATTGGACTGACGGGTCAGTTAATTTGTATCGTGAAGGTGTTGCAACATATTTATCAAAGCAAATTATGAGAGGTTTAAATGAATCAGTGTACTACTCATATAACAATGATGGCGAACGTTGGTTACAATGCTATATAGAAAATGAAGAACAAATAAAGAATCGTTTTTTGGAAGATTATATAGAAGGATGGACGTTCGAAAAAGAGAAAGAGTGGTTTCGGTTATCAGGAGGACAGTATTTTGGATACAACCGACTCGGTTATTTTTTAGGAACAGCTTTTGTAGAATATGTTGTACAAGCATTGGGAGAGAGTGAAGCATTTACTTTTTGGAACAAACACAATTTGAAAAGCGGTGTCATGGATTGGTTATCGAAAGGAATAAGATTATAATAGGGGGCTGAAATGTATGAAAGTGTATGTAAAGATAGCTATGTTATTTCTCGCTTTTACATGCATATTTGCATTAGTAGCATGTAAAGGGACAGACGAAAAAAAGGAAACAAACCCAACCTCGGAAAATAGTAAAAACGAACAAAATAATTCTTCTGAAGAAAAGAAAGAGCCTGAAGCAAAATCAAATAATGAAGGATCAGCAAAACCAAAGACAGATTCAAGCACGAAAGATACAGTTATAAATCAAAAATCAATTAACCACATTAAAGATTTGTTTGAACTAGCGAAAGAAGGAAAAGTACCTAATGTTCCGTTCGCAGCACATACAGGTGATATTGAAGAAATAGAAAAAGATTGGGGTAAAGCAGATAAAACGGAACAAGCAGGTAACGGAATGTACGCTACCTTTACAAATAAAAATGTTTCCTTCGGTTTTAATAAAGGGTCACAAGTTTTTGATGTATGCTCCTATCATGCAGAGCTAAAATCAATTACATTACAAGAAATAGAGAAAGCATTAGGAAAACCAGCTTCAGTTAAAGTAAATGGGGAAGATAAAATATACTTATATAAAGTAAACAATCAGTTTGAGTTAAAATTCATTATTCCAAAATCGACTGGTAAGGTAAATCATATTTCGGTATTTTCACCAGAAGATAGTATTAATAAAATGGCAGGGTAATAAAAAAGGATGTCACAAAAGTCTCGAGACTTTTGTGACATCCTTCTTTTTATAAAGAAAGCATCCTATAAAATATGAGGGGTATGCTCCGAAACGTCTTTATTTATTTTATTACGTTCTACATTATGAATAAACAGTGCTTGAATAATCCCTCCCATTATTAAGAAACAAGCACAAATATAAAATAGCATGCTACCGTTTAGTTTACTTAATAAAACCGCCCCAAGTACAGGACCGCACGTACGAGATATATCCCAATGTAACCCGTAAATTGAAAAATACAATCCACGCTTATCTGTAGGAGCGATTTCTGAAACGAATCGAAGTAAATGGTTTAAGGCGATACTTTCCCCAATGACTAAAAAGAGTAATGTGAAGAATAGTGACGTGATTGTTGCTGAAATCCCGTAGCCAATTGCAGCTATTGTATAGCAGGTGTAAGAAATAAGAATAATTTTCGCCATAGAAAATCGTTCAGACCATTTCACAAGGAAAACTTGCAGGAAGATTTCCATTATAGCCTTGCATGTTGAAATAAAAGCGAGCATGAATACGAAATCTGGAAATATATCTTTAGCGAAAATGCGATAATTTGTCTCAGTTTGAGCATAAAAAAAGCTAATAGGGAGTGTAGTAATCATAAGTCCTAAAACGGCGTAATGCTTGCTTACAAATTGTTTTGAAGATGATACTTCAACTTTTTGCTGTGGCCTTGTAAATACTGGAGCGGTTTCTGGAAGCTGAGTCCATACAACTACTGCATATACCATAAGTGTAATGCTTTGCATTATAAATAAATATTCAGGGTGAGTATGATAAAAGATAGCACCAATTATTGGACCGATTACGGAACCAATTGCAGCCATCGTATGCAAAAGAGCAAAAATTTCTGCTTGTTGTTTTTGTTTTGTTAAATCAGCAATTTGTGCACGTTGAGCGGGAATATATAAGGAACGGCCAACCCCATTTATGACGTAAAGCAAAGCAAATATAAAAACAGATTGAGCAAAGACGAAGCTGCCGATTGCAACGCCTTGTAGCAATAAGCCGAGTAACATAATTTTCTTTCGCCCATATTTATCCGTCACTCCTCCAGCAATAAGTGTAAATACAATGTCTGAGAGAGGTTGTAGTCCGAAAATGAGCATAGTTATTATTATATTACCGTTTAACATTTTATTAATGTAAATAATCATAATGAGAGCTAACATAGATTCAGTCGTTCGGGTTAATAATTCGCCGCACAGTCTAATAATAATGGGTTTATTATAACGTAGTATGAGATTGTTCAATATTAATTCCTCCTTTCTATATTGAAATGATAAGATGAAAGGAGAAGTGGAAAAAGGGTAGAAACAAAAGGGATTATTTTTCACCTTTTAGGGGGATTATGATGTTTATTTTAAATCAATATATTGAACTATGGTGTGCCTATGGTAAAGGTAGACAAGAAGGAGAACAATTAGAAGTTACCGTACAAATGATAGCAGAAACATTATTTTGTACGGAGCGTAATAGTAAATTAATAATAAAAAAATTAGAAGAGTTAAATTGGATCGCTTGGTTTCCAGGGCGCGGAAGAGGGAATCGTTCTAAATTAATATTTCAAAAGCAACCGATGATATTAATTTTAGACAGAGGAAAAGAACTAACGAAAAAAGGGGATGTGAAAAGTGGAATCTCATTTGTGGAACGATACAGCTCACAATTTCCATTAGTAAAGAAAGAGTATGAAGCTTGGGTAGATTCCATATTTGGTCATAAAATAGAAAGGACACCTGAAGGAAGAAAAGATGTACTTCGGTTGCAAGTACAAATGAATCTAGACATCGCTTTAGATCCGGTCTACGCTACGATGCGCTCAGAATGTCATATGGTTAAACATATTTTTGATACACTCGTATATGTGAATGAGGAAACAAATTGTATTGAGCCAAGACTTGCTTTTCACTGGCAATATAATGACGCTGAAAAGGTTTGGACATTTTATTTAAGAAAAGGCGTTCATCTTCATAATAGAAAACGACTTACCGCACATGATGTTATACATTCATTGAATCGATTTATGAAAGCGGAAAACAACCCACACGCATGGATGTTGCAACATGTTGAAAATGTCCGTGCAGTGGATGAATTTGTTGTTGAAATTCAATTACATACGGAAAATAGGATGTTTTTACATATGTTAAGTGCAGAACAGTGTTCTATCGTAAATGTAGATGAAGCAGGAAACTTTATTGGTACAGGACCTTTTATATTACGCGAGAAAAATGCACAATTATTTGTATTAGAAGTGCATGATTTATATTATCGTGAAAGACCTTTTCTTGACCGAATTGAACTAATGAATGTAGAGCAAAATGTAAATACGTATGACGTGTTAGTAAAGGCGCAATATAAAGATAAAGAAAAGCCTAATAAAGAGTTGTCTCGGCTTGAATCGAACGTGACATATGTAACGTGCAATCTTGTAAAAGAAGGACCAATGCAAGATGAGCTGCTTCGAAAGGCACTACATAAAATCATTCATGGCGATAGAATTGTTCAAGAACTCGGCGGAGAACGTGGAGAAGTGGCAAAGAAACTAATATTAGCAAATGAAAGAAAAGTAGAGATTAAGGAAGAGATAGAATGCTTAGTGAAAAGGAGTATGTATCATCATGAAGTGCTACAACTCTACACATTTACAGGACAAGATCACGTAGAAGATGCACAATGGATTCAGAAAGAGTGTGCGAAGTATGGGATTCGTGTAGAAAATAATTTTCTTGAAGTTGAAGAGTTATTGGAAATCAGTACGATACAAAAGGCTGATATGATGCATGATAGTGCAACAATTAGCGAACGAATAGAAGATAGTCTGCTATATATGTTTCTTACAAAAAATAGTTTTATTCATGGGCAAAGCAGCATGGACTTTCATAAAAAGTTCTCCCCTTATTTTAAAGAAGAACATTTAGAGAATAGAGTTACATTGTTACGCGATATTGAGGACACTTTGTTGCGTCACATTCATATTATTCCTTTATATCGTAACAAACAACAAGTAACTTCTCACGAAAAAGTACAAAATATAATGATTAATTCACAAGGGTGGATTGATTTCTATGAAATATGGTTTACATGTTGATATATAAGGGTTTTTACACGTTTTAAATGATGTGTAAGAGCCTTTTTTTGTGTGTGAAACAGGTTTGTTTTACACATTGTTACGCTACTTACGATAAAAGTCCATTTACAGCGTAACAGTGTTATGTTACATTGTTATCAGGAAGGAGTGTTATACAGTTGAGTACAGATTTAATTTCAAAAAAAGATTTATTAGAACTAACTGGTATTTCATACGGACAGTTATATAGGTGGAAAAGAAAAAATTTAATACCGGAAGATTGGTTTGTACGAAAATCAACATTCACGGGTCAAGAGACATTTTTTCCGAAAGAAAAGATATTAGAGCGTATTGATAAAATCCAAACGATGAAAGAAGATTTATCACTTGATGAACTAGCAAATATGTTTTCACCGAGTGTAAGAGAAATCCTTTTAACTAAGGAAGACGTCTTACGTAAAGGAATTGCATCAGAGCCAGTTTTACAATTCTTCATAGAACAAACGAATAAAACAACAGAGTTTCAATTTGTAGATATTCTTTATGTGTATATGTTAGAAGAATTACTACAATCGGGAGAGATTAGTTTAGAAGAAGGAAAAATGGTCTTGCAAGTTTTACGTGAAAATTATGAAGCGATTAAGCATAAAACTTGTGACTTAATCATCGTCCGAAAGTTAGGGATTTCTACATGTTTCTTAGTTTCAAACGTGGACGATTTAATTTTTGAAAAAGGTACCAAAATTGTTTTACGCGAAGCGATTATGAAATATACCGAAGCATTAAAAACGAAACTGTTGTAGTGGAGGAGAAAGTATGCGTACAGATAATTTGATTATAAATGGTTACGGTTCATCGAATGGCGGCGAGTTTCATAAAGTGCAATTAAATGGAAAAGGGACTGTTAATGGAAATGTTGAATGTGATCAATTTGAATGTAACGGTTACGGTGCTGTTACTGGAAATTTGAAAAGTAGTAATGCAAGAATTAGTGGATCGGGTAAAGTCGATGGTACAGTTATTGCGGAAACGATGCGAATTGATGGAAAAGCAACAATTACGCAAGATGTGAAGGCGAACAGTTTAAAAATTGCAGGAAAAGGTACAGTAGGTGGAAATGTAACTGGTGAAGAATTTAAAATCAACGGTCAAGCAACGATTGATGGTAATTGTGAAGTGGATACTTTTTCTTCAGAAGGACAATTTACAATTGGTGGATTATTAAGCGCCGATGAAATAAATATTAATATTCAGGGTACATGTCGAGCGAAAGAAATTGGTGGTCAAACGATTAAAGTAAAACATAGACTAAGTACTTTTAGTAGACTGTTTAAATCGGTATTTGGTATGCAATTAGAGGCTGAACTATTAGAAGGTGACAATATCGATATTGATTATGCTCACATAAAAACGGTAAGAGGAAACAATGTGACAGTAGGAGCGAACTGTGAGATTGAATTGATTGAATACACTGGTGTTCTTACTGTTGATAAAAGCGCAAATGTAAAAGAAATGAAGCAGGTTTAATGGGAGGGAGAAAATAATATGGAACATCAACATAGTCTTACTGTCAATGGTTCTGGTAGTTCAGCAGGCGGGGATTATAACAAAGTGAAGATTCGCGGTGAAGGAACAATTTCTAATGATATGAGCTGTAATGAATTTAAAACGTACGGAACGAGTGAAGTGCGCGGTAATATGAAAGTGAAAAATTATGTCGTGTATGGAGATAGTGAAGTACAAGGAAATGTAACTGCTGAATATGTAAAAGTATACGGAAATACACAAATGAATAGTGATGCCCATATTGAAAAAACGAAAGTAAGAGGTATGATAGAAGTTAAAGGGAAGTTTACTGGTGATTTCGTAGATGTGAAAGGCGCTTTAAATGTGAAAGGAGATATTGAAGTTGAAGAACTATCACTAACTGGTGGCCTTGAAAGTGATGGATTACTTAATGCTGAAAATATTGATATTTCACTTCGTTATGAAGGAAGTAAAGTGAGAGAGATTGGTGGTAAGAAGATTACCGTTCATAAAAAAGCGAGATTTATTCCATTTACAAGTCATGCGGGAAGCCTCCAAACGTCTATCATTGAAGGAGATGAAATTTATTTAGAGCATACGATTGCTGAAGTTGTAAGAGGAAACAACGTTACCATTGGTCCAGGATGTGAAATTAGTGTTGTAGAATATCATACTAGTTTTAACCAAAAAGGTAATGCAGTCGTAAAAGAACATAAACAAATATAAGTAGTACGAGGGAGAGCAAGGTTATGGTTGAGAAAAATAATAAGCTCGGCTTTGTTGTGGCGGGCTTATTGCTAGGTATTTTAATGGCATCAATGGACAATACCATTGTCGTAACAGCGATGGGAACGATTGTTGGTGACTTAGGAGGCCTTGAAAACTTTGTATGGGTCGTTTCTGCCTATATGGTCGCAGAAATGGCAGGTATGCCGATATTCGGAAAACTATCAGATATGTATGGTAGAAAGAGATTCTTTATTTTCGGTTTAATCGTCTTTATGATTGGTTCGGCACTTTGTGGTACTGCTGAAAATATTACACAGTTAGGTATTTATCGTGCCATTCAAGGTATTGGCGGTGGGGCATTAGTGCCGATCGCGTTTACTATCGTTTTTGATATTTTCCCTCCTGAAAAGCGAGGGAAAATGGGTGGATTATTCGGAGCAGTATTTGGTTTATCAAGTATTTTTGGTCCGTTGCTTGGTGCGTATATTACAGATTACATAAGCTGGCACTGGGTATTTTACATTAACTTACCGCTTGGCGTTTTAGCACTTATTTTTATTACATTCTTTTATAAAGAATCACGAGTTCATAGAAAGCAAAAAATTGATTGGTTTGGCGCAATTACTTTAGTTGGTGCAGTAGTTTCGCTAATGTTTGCTTTAGAACTAGGTGGACAAAAGTATGATTGGGATTCTAACTTTATTTTAAGTTTATTTGGCGGATTCGCTATTTTAATTATTGCATTTATTTTTATTGAACGTAAAGTAGAAGAACCGATCATTTCATTTGAAATGTTTAAACAACGTTTATTCGGAATGAGTACCATTATTGCATTATGTTACGGTGCTGCGTTCATGTCAGCAACTGTATACATACCGTTATTCATTCAAGGTGTATACGGTGGTAGCGCAACAAACTCAGGATTATTACTTTTACCGATGATGTTAGGATCAGTCGTAACAGCTCAATTAGGTGGATTTTTAACGACGAAGCTTAGCTACCGAAACATTATGATTATTTCTGCTGTTATTATGCTAATTGGACTATTTTTATTAAGCACATTAACGCCAGAAACAAGTCGTATATTATTAACGGTTTATATGATTATTATTGGATTTGGAGTAGGTTTCTCATTCTCTGTACTAAGTATGGCAGCTATTCACAACTTCGGTATGGAGCAGCGTGGATCTGCAACTTCAACGAGTAATTTCATTCGTTCATTAGGAATGACACTTGGTATTACAATCTTCGGAATGATTCAAAGAACAGGTTTCCAAGATCAATTAGAAGAAGCTTTTAAAGGTATGAGCGGAGGAATGAATACAAACGCTTTAGGAGATTCAAGAGCTATTCTATCAGAATCGGCAAGATCTCAAATCCCGCCGCAAATATTAGATAAAATTATTGATGCTCTTTCTAGCTCCATTGTTCAAACATTTATGTGGGCATTGGTACCAGCAGGTCTAGCATTCATATTTATTTTCTTAATGGGAAATGAGCGTATGGTAATTAAGAAAAAACAAACGAATAAAAAGAGTGAAACATCAAAAGCGTAATGAAAAAGCTCCTTTCCAATTGGAAAGGAGCTTTTTCGTATGTACGGATTTAGATTAGCCTTCGATAATTTCGTATTCTTCGTCTGCTAATAATAAGATTTGTGTTTTCTTACCTTTGTTTTGAACTTCGATTACATCGTATGCACCTAAGTCTCTTAGTTTGTTTTGAGAAGCGTTAACCATAACTTCCATAGAATCAATTAAGATATCTTCTTCAATGTATGATTCAGGCAATGCCATATCTTCTGTTTCTAATACACATGCGTATAGATTTTGTAAGTTTTCAGCAGTTGGGTTTTGTTCCTCAACATCAATGATATTCTTTACTGCATCCATATTTTCTTCTTTTGCTTGGTATACTTTAATTTTAGCCATTTTTTTATTCTCCTTTATAACGTAATCGTAGAGGCTACACCTTATTATAACGTTTTTTTCATGAAAGATGAAATTGTTATATGTATTTATAGGGAAATTTATGTGCTATTACTCATTATTGGCGTAATTTCATTATTAATGTGATAAGTAAGTACCTATATTCCTGAGTTAAAGTTATATTGTCCAAGCTTTTTTATACTCCGTTCATATTATATGTATTAGATAAAACATATAGGGAAGGGATGGAGTGTAAGTGGGTTGTGAGCCGAAACGAAATTATCAATGCTACCAAAATAGTATTTGTGAATTTTTGCGAAGTCTAGAGCCTTTTACAAAAGTTGAGAGTATAGTAATCGCCGGAAACGAAATTGTTGTATCTTATTTTCTTTCATTTAATAAGAGGAATGGTATCGTATCCTTCGTACAAGAGGACAATGAGGTTATTTTTGTAGATTGCTCTAAGATTGATGCAATTCGAATAGGAAAAGTTTGTAGTTGTAAAACGAAAGTTAAATTTATTGAAGAGGATTTTAGTTTACTTGGAAATGTTTGTCCGCAATGTTTAACAGAGGGTAGTACACTCTTTTTTGACTTTTACAATCCAGAATTGAATTTATCACTACAAGCAAAAACAATTGATGCACCTAGTTGTACTGAATTTACAGATGAGATGGGGAATATCGTAAAGCAAATTACTATAATAGGTGAAGCGATTGTTTCTAAAGATTTTGTTCAAGTGCCTGAACTATTAAACTTTCGATTAGTTTTATCTGATACGGCTGCGAATCCTGTAAAGTTTGGAATACTGTTCATTAATTTCCCAGATCTTACGTTTATTATTCTTTTCGCATCGAGTGGATACCTCAGCATCTCGAACTGTTTGAAAATCGAGAGTGGAGCTGGTAATACTGAGATAGAAGAGATGAAAAAGATGATATCGAATGACGATAATACGTACTCATCAGTTGTTAAAGTGACTAAAGTATATAAAAACGGAGGAACAGAATCATATATTTATAAGAATGAGTTATAACATAGGTATTTAAATGAACCCTCAAACGAGTATTGAGGGGTATTACATAATAAAAGGTGATAATCGGTTACATGTAGATTGCAAATTATTATTAAGTATATTTACTGTTAACCTTTATACAGGACAGTCGCTAACTATTCATTAGATGTTATAATAATTTTATATTTACGAATATTTTACGATTATATATAGTTTAATAAACTTTTGTTTATATATGAAAAGTAGAGTTAAACTGATTCCAAAGAAAGCGGGAATGTAAATGATATATGAAGCGAATATACATACGAGAAAAAAATTAGTTACTATGTTCGAGGATTTCAATAACGTTGTTTTACTTTCTTATTTACAAGGACATATGGGTAATGCTTGGGTAAATGATCTTGAAAACCCAACAGTAGCGCAAGTTACGGTAGGGATTTTCACATTTTACGCTGGGGATCCAAATAGGAGAGAAACAGAAGAATTACTACGTAACATTCCTGATAGAATGTTAGTAATCGTAAATAGTGAAGAGTGGAAAAAACGTTTAGAAACATTTTACGGAAGAAAAATAGATAAGTTTTTACGCTATAAATTCAAACGTAATGCAGAAGTTTTTAATCGTTCAAAATTACAATCTTTTATATCAGTGCTTCCAAAAGGATACGAGTTAAGAAGAATAGATGAAGATATCGTAAATAACCCTACATTACATAAAGTCTCTGAAGATTTTACAAGTCAATTTCAATCAGTTGAAGATTATATAAACCGAGGTATAGGGTATTGTATTTTGTATACAGGAGAAGTTATATGCGGTGCATCATCATATAGCATTTATGATAAAGGGATTGAAATTGAGGTAGCGACTGATCACAATCATAGAAGAAAAGGATTGGCGACTATAGTTAGTGCAGCACTCATCTTGGACTGTTTAGAAAAAGAGATATATCCAAACTGGGATGCAGCGAATACTACATCTGCAAAACTAGCAGAAAAGTTAGGATATGTTTTTGATAAGGCATATGATACTTATTTTGTGGATAATAGATGAATGAGCAGAGAGTGTAAGATTTGTACAAAGTATAGAGTTTAAAGGGAAAGACAGATGACTAGAATGTTTTGATAGAGTTTTTAAAAATCTATCAAAACATTAGAAAATAAAATAATTAGTTCAATAATAAGAAGATTTTATAATATATTGAGTGCAAAAACTGGCTTTTTTAGTCGGTTTTTATTTTTTATAAAAAGATAAATTAGTCGTGACCTTCTATTTTGTGGATATTAAAAAGTCGGTAAATGGTTCTTATTAAATATTATCCTTTGTTAGATGGAATAAAAGACTCTTGAAAAATTAATTTTGGAACACCTATTAGCTCTAACAGAAAAAAGTCGAGACCTTCTATTTTATATAGGTAGATATCAGTATAGGCTCCTTTTATTAATTTATATGTTTTTAACTATAAAGGGGAAATGAATCTCTTATTTTGCAAATGATAAAAGTGACTATGATACAAACCCACGCATTAATAGAAAAAGTACATATACAGTATAGAGAGTTGAAAAACTCTAATTTTTTTTTATAAAGGAGATTATATATTATGAGTGAACAATGTCCAATTAATGTACCATGTCAGGTAGTAGGACAAACCCAAACACCATTAAGTGATGAGGCAGCAGCACCAATTCTTACACCAGGAGCACCGATTGTAAAAATCCCAGTTGTATTAGCCGAAAGAACAATTCAAATTGTTGTAGAATCAGATGTTCCATTAGCACCTGCAGCATCCGAAATTAAACGTGTGTTAAAAAACGTATTTTTAACACAGTGTAAGTTAGTTCCAGTAGCATTCACTCCAGTACCAGGTACAAATTACCGCCGAGTTACAAGAGCAAAGTTATTTGTACAAGGATATATTCGTAAAAACATTGAATATGCAGGTAGTGGATGTAATTCAGTACTATTTGATCGTATCGCAAATGTTCCATTTTCTGGTTTTTCAGATTTAACAGAAACAGATTTTCTATCACTAGCAATAGTAGCTGCTTCCTCAGATACTACATCTCACTTTATTAATCCTAATAACGGTGACTTACCACGTTTAGACAAATACTTCTTTGAAAATACTGTTTTTTATAATGAACAACCATATTGCGAATTAGTTAGCGCTCAATTTTTTGAATTAGACTTCTCTCCTTGTCCAACAGAATTAAACGAATCATTTGAGACTCTTCGTGAGAAAATTGTACTGGATCTTACTGTGAAAGTTTTACAAGTGCAACAAGTACGAGTGTAAAACTAAAAAAGCATTGTCTTTGATAAAAAGACAATGTTTTTTTTCGTTTTATAAAACATATATAATAATGAAATGGTCGCGTACAAAAATATATTTTTATGAGTTTCATTGGTGGGGGGATGGTGATGAAAAATCCATGGGTTGGTAAGAAAATATGGAACAAAGTTTACAAAGGAGAGATACTGATTGATCAAGAGCAATCTCATGAAATAAGAGAAAATAAGAAAAGTAAACAAACAGATTCAGAGAAAAAAGAGAAAGCAATACAAGTAGAGAAAGAAGGTAAAGGACCAGAACGTAAGGTGAAGGCAATACAAGCAGAAAAGGAAAATAAAGAAACAAAGTCAAAAAAAGAAGAAAAAGCAATACAAGCAGAAAAGGAAAATAAAGAAACAAAGTCAAAAAAAGAAGAAAAAGCAATACAAGCAGAGAAAGAAAGTAAAGTAACAAAGTCAAAAAAAGAAGAAAAAGCAATACAAGCAGTGAAAGAAAGTAAAGAACCAGGGTCAAAAAAAGAAGAAAAAGCAATACAAGCAGAGAAAGAAAATAAAGAACCAGAGCCCCAAAAGGAAGAAAAAGCAAATGAATCTGAGAAAAAAATCGAAAAAATTTTCCTAGGAAAAGAACATAAAACGAGTGGATTAGAGGGGAAAAGTATAGATTCTGAATCAAAAATAGCGAATTCAGAACGTTCAATAGAAGTGAAAACCCCATTTTCTATTATTTCAGATGTTACTAGTTTTAAAAAATCCCCTAACATGAATGTGAAAAATCAAGAAGTATATGTATTTCGTAATGAAGAAGATGCAAGAGGGCGTGAGCTGGATTCTACGTTACTAACTACAATGGAATATTATCATGGAGAGATTGATTGTAATTTAGTTTCTTCAAACCTTCATGAAAAGAGGGTACTTTTAGAACTTTCTAATCAAAAAGAAAAAGGGAATATTGAAGAGGGTTGGGTAGGCTCATCTTCATGGATTCCTATCCACGGTATAATATTAGAGAAGGAAGTTGAAGCAGATGTAAATAATTATATAACTGCGAAATTACCAATTGAAATAGGGCGGTATAAAGGTGAAATTAGTCTAATAGAAAAGATCGTTTTTAAAGAAACAGTTATAGAAATAAAAGAAGTATCACAGGAAATTATTGTAACAAACAAAGAATTCTTATTGCCAAAAATAATAAAGAAAGGAAAAAATCCATCTATAATTGAAAAAGGAAGCTTACGTGTAGAAGGTTATATATTTCAGTGTATTGAATTTACATCAGAACAAAGTGAAAATCATGATAAGATCTACCAGTTAATGCAAAATATTATATTGGAACTAAACGTCCAATTATTACAAGAACAGGAAGTTCGTGTGCGAATTACATAAATGATTATTTCACTATCAATCAGTTGAATTTTTTTAGGAGTTTGTAATAGAAAAACACAAAAAGTGCTAGCAAGTCTGCAAACAAGCTAGCTAACATGCATTGGAAGTGAAATACTGCCAATGTAGTAATTAACAATACGTTAATTAACTAGGTGAAACGTGATAAATCTTTTTTACATGTGGGGAAATACAAGGTGTTAAATCCTAATTTAGAAACTCACAACTTAAATAGTAAAACATGTTTATCATAAGTATCCAAACACCAGTTATATTTTTTTAGAATAATTGGATGGATAACCTCTTTTGTAGCATCAACTTCAGTAAAGCCATATTTCTTATAAAAGTTTTCTAATTCCTCAAAAGGAAGACAATATACATTTTTTACTTGTAATTTTTTCGCAGTTTCTACTAAAAATGATACAAGTTCCCCAGCTAAATGTAACCCTCTAAATTGGGGGAGAATAAAAATTCCACCCATTTCTATAGTATCATCATCTATTTGGACTAATCGTCCCACACCTGCATACTCGTTGTTGTATGTAATGATTGCAACTTTATCTCTTTTTAAATCACTTCGTACAAATCCTATTGAGTCATATTGATTATTAATCCATTCTAAATCGTTAGATGTAGCCATTTGAATATTCATAGACACCCTCCTTCGGAATACTAGCACTATCTTTATTATATAAAACATAAGATGCTATATCAAAAGAACCTTGATATAGCACATTTGCTAAATTTGTTAGTTGAAGGTGTGGATTTGCTGGTATTGAAATGATTACTTCAACTAAAAGAGGATAAGAACCTTGTGAATTTAGTGTAAAACTATTTCGTGTGTTTGGTAACGCATTATTATTTAAGCGTATAGAGTTTATAGGCTTATTTTAATTGGTGTAGCTACTATATTATTGGAACTAGTAAGGAAATATAATAATCACCAGCCTGAGTGATAAAAATCGTATTAGGATTTAGAAAAAAACCTCCTGAAAAAGAAAAGGGATTTAAAGATAAGAGCACTTCGAAAAGTGCCCTTCAGTAACGACTACTCATTCTAAAAAGAAAGGATGCAATATATCATATGAAGTTAAGTGTATTTAATTATGGGCCTTTTATATAAAAGTTTTATTTTGTTCCGAATAAAAAGGCGGTTGTTTCCGCAACCACCTTTCAGTAAAACAAAGCACTTTTTATGAAATAAATTATGGATGATCCCTAAAAAGGTTATAGGATATACCCACATTTTTATAACTAAAGTGACGAACTCAGGTTATAAGGAAGGAACAATTATATTGTATGAAATCTATTCTAGAGTAGTCACAAAGAAAGTTGTCTTCTTATTAGAAGGCAGCTTTTTTTATTAGAAAAAGAAGTAGAAGATTAAGTTACTTGTCCAAACAAATTTTTAAAAAATACATAAAATGCTAGTAGTTAGTCAATATTTTAATATTGCTAATTTTTAAGACTAAAAGGGGTGATTTTATGTGTGAATGTGAAGTTTGTAGAAGAAAGAAAAATCGGGATCCATTAAACCGGGAGTTTGAGCCGAAAAAACGAGTTCCTGAGCCAAAAAAAGAAGATTGTGAGCCGAAAAAAGAGGATTGTGAACCAAAGAAAGAAGATTGCGAATCATTAAATTATTATTCGTTTAGTAAAAATGCAAATTTTTTAGAGGAAGCTATACAAACAGATGAAATCGATCAAATTTCTGAGGAATATATTGAAATAGTTGATTCAGCAGATGTACAAGTTACTACTACAGATACAAAAGCTGCGCTATCTATCCAAACGGCATTACAAGCAGCTATCGTAGTTGTAGTAAGTATTTCTATAGCAGATAGTGAAAAGGCAGATAAAATAACACAAGAATTATTTCAAAAATCATCTATTAAACAAATTAATAGACAAAAAACACTTATTAAAAATTCCAGAAATGTAACCGTAACAACTACTGATACAGATATTGCAGTGAATATTCAAATTCTCCTTCAAATTTTATTAGCTTTATTAGTTAAACTAAATATTTTATAAAGTTTCTAACCTGTTTATATTTAGCTATAAAGGTTCATTCTAAGTAAATATTTTTTGTTGTAATATGTGGTACAAGCTTGGACTTCTTATTATGACTGAATTAACATTCAAGATTAATGGGAAAGTAAGTGTAGAAAACTACACAATAGTAAAAGTTAAATACATTATTTAAAAGTAAATGAAACTTATGTTTATGTGAAGGAAAGCTGGCTTCTTATTAGAAGCCAGCTTTTTGATTTTATTAGAAAAAGAAGTGGAAATAGAAGATTAAGTTACTTGTCCAAGCAATTTTTATTAAATTACATATAATGCTCGTAGTTATTTAAAATTTTTATAGAAAATTGATTGGAGTGAATATTGTAAATGGATGATTTAAACAAATTTTCTTCCTTTAAGTTTGATAAGGATCAAAAGAATATAATCATAGACCTTTTACTCTCAGATATTTTTAATAGGCATGGGATAAATGAAGAAAGGTTAAAAAATTTATCGCCAGAAAAAAAACAGCAAATTAAAAGTATTGTTTCTGAAATACAATCACAGGTTAATAATTATTTAGATTGAAAGGGGGTGAACTTATGGACAAAGCATGCCATACAGATGAAAATAAAAAGTGGAGTGCATTAGATTACTCAAATCCTCATCCGTCTTTTAAAAATGCTAGCGTTTCAGAAGCAGCTGCGCAAGAAAGTAAAACTTATCAAATTTCTGAAGAATCTATTATAATTGTTGATTCAGCAGATGTAGAAGTTACTACTACAGATACAAAAGCCGCGTTATCTATTCAAGCAGCATTACAAGCAGCTATCGTGGTTATAATAAGTATTTCTATAGCAGATAGTGAAAAAGCTGACCGTGTAGCACAAGAATTGTTTCAAAAATCATCTGTTAAACAAGTTAATAAACAAGAAACTGTCATTAGAAATTCTAGAAATGTTACAGTTACGACTACGGATACAGACATAGCAGTAAATGTTCAAATTCTTCTCCAAATTTTATTAGCTTTACTAGTAAAATTAAATATTCTATAAAATATTTAACCTGTTTTTTATATATGCTGCTTCTTAGTGATAAATATTCACTGTTTTAATTCTAGTACAGGCTATAAATATTAATCATAACTGGACTTATATTTAACATTGCCTAAATAATAATGTAAACAAACAATGTGATGGAAAATAAAGTTTGGTTATTTTTAAAAAAATTTAAAAGCCGTTTCCTTTATTGGATTTGGCTTTTAAATTTTAAATAGTATAAATTTGAAAAGACTATATTGAATTAAAAAATAAAATATATAAATGCAAAATAATCATAAAATCATTTGTGTTATAGAAAGAATAATAAATAGTTAAAATAGAATGATTTTTAGTAAAGGTTCAAGTTTTGAAGAATAGTGCATACAATATAAAGTCTTTTCCTTTCTTCATTTAAGTTTTACGTATATAATTTAAAAGTACTATTTTTATTTTATATTTTTTATATTTATAACAGAATAGAGGTTTAAAAATGGGTGTTAAAATCATTACGGATAGTGCGGCGGATTTACCGGTAGAATTGCTGCAAGCATATGATATTGATTTAATTCCACTCCGTGTATATGATGAAGCAGAAACAGAGTATTTAGATGGAGTTACATTAGAGTCAGTTACATTATTGCAAAATATGAGAGAAGGCGCTGTTTATAGAACGTCATTGCCTTCACTTGAAACTTTCCAAGAAAAATTTGTTTCTTATGCAAAAGAAGGTAATCCTTGTATATATTTAGCTTTTTCATCTGAACTGTCCGGTACATATCAATCGTCAGTTGTTATTAAAGAAGAAGTGAAAGAAACATATGCTGATTTAGATTTAGAAATTATTGATACAAAATGTGCTTCGCTTGGTCAAGGGCTTGTCGTATTAGAAGCTGCTAAAATGTCGACAGACGGTGCATCAAAAGAAGATATTTTAAAACGTATCGCTTTTCTAATGAAGCATATGGAGCACATCTTCACTGTAGCTGACTTGCAGTACCTTGTGAAAGGTGGACGTTTAAGTAAAGTAGCTGGTTTTATCGGTGGTTTATTAAATATTAAACCAATCTTAAACGTAGAAGATGGAAAGCTTGTACCACTTGAAAAGGTAAGAGGGAAAAAGAAAGTACTAAGCCGAATTGTAGATATTATGGAAGAGCGCGGAAAAGACCTTAAAGGTCAAACAATCGCTATGACTCATGGTGATGACTTAGAAACAGCTGAAGCATTAAAAACGTTAATTACGGAAAGATTTGGCTGTGAAGTATTTATCGTAAATACAATTGGAGCAGCAATCGGAGCGCATACAGGACCTGGTGCGTTAACATTGTTCTTCTTAAATGAAGTAGAGTAAAGGATTGATCTTTTGATCAATCCTTTTTTAATTCTAATATAATTGTTTTATGAGGATGAAAAATATGTAATTTTATATTAGTTAGTAACTTTCTTTTTAGTAGGTATGAAGGTAGATAGGAAACCAGTGAAGGCTAGCATGAAACCAAATGTTTCAGTATCATCAACTACTAAACCATTGTTCCACTGATAAAGGAAGGATGCTAGTATTAAAAGAGTAGCGGCTCCTCCAACATATCTTACTATTTTTCGTGTTGAATCGTTTTTAGGTTTTACAATCATATTTATCGCCCTTTCATATTTAATAAATAATTCGATAAACTAACTTACAGGATGTGATATTTATAATTCATTTATTGAGTCTATTTATTAACTTTCTCTTTAATAGGTAAGAAGGTAGATAGGAAAGTAATGATAACTAGCCCAAAGCTGACTCTTTCAGTTTGATCAATTACTAAGTCATTTTTCCACTGATAAAGGAAAGAAGCGATTATTAAAAGTAAAGCAGCGCCTCCAACATATCTTACTATTTTTCGTGCGGATTCATCTTTAAATCTTACAATCATGTTTATCATCCTTTCGTTTTTATTGAATAATTCGACAAACTAATTTCTAGGATTTGATATTGATAATTCATCTATTAAATTTATTTGGTTTATAATAGATATTTTTTATGTATTAGGTAAATGTAATGAACTATAACTATCTAAATGAAGAATGATAGCTTACATGTAGTTAAATCCTTTTCATTAAGTTTATCGTAATTTAAGTATATGATTCTGTGTTTGTTAATAACAAGTAGTAAAATCACATGAAAAAAATGGACGAAAAATCTAAATTTTAACCATTAAATTTAACAAAGTATCTAGAAATAATCATAGTATGAATGTAAAAAAATGTATGATACATTTTTTTACATTTGTGAAATTGTATATTTTATTTAGTATGAAAAATATGTAGATACATAATGACTTAATTAGTAAAAAGCATGAAAAGGTTAATTAGGGAGAGAAAAAGATGGAAATAGGGGAACGTATTCGGCAAGTTCGTATGCATAAAGGATTGACACAGGGGGAGCTCGTATCAGAAATATGCTCAGTAACCTATTTAAGTAGAATTGAGAGTGGGAAAATCAAACCATCATCTTCTTTTTTAAAACAAGTTTCTAAGAAGTTAGATGTTAATAGCGATTATCTTATAGATGGCAATTACGAGGAGATAAAGCTTACTATTTTTAAAATATGTGATAAATATAAAAAAGATAAAAGTATAACTGAAGCTGAATTATCTTTGTTAGAATTATACGTTCGTGAAGTGGACACAATTCCTTTATTATTAAAGACGTATGGCGTCATCATATACTATCATGTCCGAAATAAAAACTTATTATATGTGAAGTTATTTGTAGATCAAGCTTTGCAAATGATTCCAAGTCAAGTGGAAATGAAAAATACTGAAGATTATATATATTATTTAAGAGCTCGAGGTCTTTATTTTTCTAATAAAGGGGAGTATTTTACAGCATATGAAGTTTACAAAAAGATAGAAAATATGTTGGAATCCGAAGAGACCGAGTTGCACGCTGATACGTATTACAATATAAGTATGGTAAGTCAGCATCTTAATAAAGACCTAAGTGTTAGTCGCAAATACGCAAAAAAAGCATATGAATTGTATAAAAAGTTTAATATAGAGCAACATAAAATTTATGCGTTAATACTTCTTGCGATGCAATATAACAAAGATAAACAGTATGAACAAGCATTTGAAACTTTGAAACGAGTAGAAAATGAATCAAAGGTGGAAAATGATTCATTAAACTTATGTTATGTAAAATATAATTACGGAAAAATTTATCAAGCATTAAAAGATTATAAAAATGCAATAAAATGTTACGAGGAAAACTTGATTCTTTGTGAGTATTTACCAAACAAAGCAGGTAAGGTATATACAATTCGTAATTTAATAGAAATTTATATGGAATTAAAAGATTGGCAAAAAGTAACTAAACTTATAGATGAGGCATTTGAAATTTTGTCAATTTGTGATGTACCTTATGCACATGTTCAACTATATGAGTTTAAAGCAGAAAAATCTAAAATATGGGCAGATTATAATGGATATGAGAAGAATATGAAACAAGCAATTGAGATGGGGATTGAAAAACAGCAATATAGCTTGGTTGCTGAATTAGCTTATAAATTAGGGAATTATTATTATGAGAATCGTTCCTATAAATTATCTGCGAAGTATTTTAAAATATCAGCTGAAAATAAAATAGATTAAAAGCAAAGTTTAGTCAGAAGCTTTTATGAATTTTAAAATTAAAGTGGTTATTCAAAAAGTAAAATGTTTTATACTTTTTGGATAACCTCCTTTTATTGCTATTTTATAATTATCGGTCGATATGGTAGCGGTTTATCCTTTTATCGGTGAGTGATATTTATTCCAGTGGCTGTATCATTCATGTGCTTATGCTATGTGCGTTTCATTAACGGAAGTAAAGAATATCAATAAGACTTCGCTTTTAGAAATCTAAATATTTAAAGATATTAAAATTTTTCCGTTTCATATATAATTGTGTAGGGAGAAATATCTGTAACTATTTGTAAAAATAGGAGGCGGCTATAAAAATGCACGAAATTGCTAGATGGGATTTAGATCGATTGTATCCAATTGAGGATATTCTAACTCCAATATTGGAGTTGAAAGAACAATATTATACGACAAAAGATGTAGAGATTCTTTCAAAACTCATACAAGCTATTGAAAAAGCAGAATACTATTTGTATTGCCGATCTGCTGAAGAAAGTGTTTCATCTGACCTTGCTATATCGACTACGACAGTAAAAGATTTGAAAAAAGAAGTACAGCAAGTAATACAACAAAGTAAATTGGAAGCTTCCAATAATATTAATACTAAGTTAATAAAAGATGAACTTGATGCATGGGAAAATATGTACATGCAATTAAGAAATAAGATAAAAATAGAACACAATAATAAGCAATTATCATTTGGACAAGCTAATAATATTGCAATGAATAGTGATAATGAAAAGGAAAGACTAGAAGTATTTGAGTTATTAACAAGTGCTTTACATGAGGAAAAAGAAATCTTTGCTACTGTATTAAATCAAATAGGGAGATTGCGCAATACAAAGAGTAATGAATTAGAAGATAGAGAGATTTTAACACAATCTCTTCATGCGAATGGCATTTCTGAAACAGTATTATTACAAATGTGGAATGCGGCAGAAGAAAATCTTGATAAATTAGTAAGTGCTTTAAATGTGTATAAGAAGGGGGAAGCTTCGATTACATGGCATGAACTTATGACAGTAAAGGAAAATAATGAGACTTTTATACCTTTTTCAGTTTCAGTACAGAACATATATGATGCATTACAAAATATTGATAAAGAATTAGCAGAATTTGCATGGAATGCAATAGAGAGTGGATGGGTGGATGCGGAACCGAGAGATGATAAACCACCTGGTGGATTTTGTGCTCCTTTTTTCAGTGAAAAAGAATCACGAATCTCAATGCGTTATGACGGAAGTATTGATAGTGTAAGAGTACTTGCGCATGAACTAGGACATGCTTGGCATTTTTATAATATGAGTTTTGAGCAATCTACTTCTTTTTTAGATGATTATTTGCCAATGAGTACGGCTGAATCAGCGTCTATTTTCTTTGAAACCGTGCTTATAAACTATTTAGTTCAAACAACAGATAGTATAGATATGAAAAAGTCATTGCTTAGTTGGAAAATAAGCAACTGTTTTAATTATGTAATGGCAATTCGAGCATCATTTGAATTTGAGAAGAATTTTTATGAAAAATATAAAGAAGGTCCTTTAAGTGCTGATGAAATCGAGAAATTATCTATAGTAGCGCAAGAAAAAGCATACGGGAATGCATTATTAGAATATCAGCCGTTTGTTTGGATGAAATATGTTCAGTTTTATATAGCAGATGTTCCTTTTTATAATTATCCATACACATTTGGTTATTTAGCTAGTTTTAGTTTATTAGAAATAGCTAAAGAAAGTAAAAGTACTTTTCATTTGAAATATAAAGAGTTTTTACGAGAAACAGGAAAATCTCCAGTGGAAGAGCTTATGAAAAAACATTTTGAAATAGATATAACAAGCTATGCATTCTGGGATAAAGCTTTTAAACAAATTTCTAAAGATATTGATGAATATTTGAGGCTTATTTAGAGTGAAAAAGGGGACGACATACATGAACAGAATCGGCATTATCGGAGCAATGCAAATTGAAATAGACTTACTTTTAGAAAAACTAGCTATACAAGAGGAACAGACGATTGCGGGAATGCCCTTTTACATTGGCGAATTCATGGGAACAGAAGTAATTATTACACGTTCTGGTGTAGGGAAAGTAAATGCAGCCGCATGTACGCAAACATTAATTCATAAATTTCATGTAGATGCTATCATCAATACGGGTGTTGCTGGAGGGTTACACCCAGATGTAAAAGTTGGTGATATCGTTATTTCAACGAATGTTACCCATCATGACGTAAGTAAAACACAAATGAAAAACTTATTTCCGTTCCAAGAAGAATTTATCGCAAGTAAGGAATTAGTAGAGTTAGCACGTACAGTATGCAATAGTAGTAGTTTACATATGGAGATTCATGAAGGAAGAATTGTCAGCGGTGAATGTTTTGTTGAAGATTCAAAACAAAAAGCGAAATTAATAGACGAATATGCACCGCATTGTACAGAGATGGAAGGTGCAGCAATTGGACATGTTGCTTATATAAATGAAGTACCGTTTCTCGTTATACGATGTATTTCTGATAGCGCAGACGATGAAGCTCAAATTTCTTATGATGATTTCGCGAAAACTGCCGCAAATTATTGTTCAGAAATTATCGTTGAGATGCTGAAAAATATATCGAGTAATACTTTAAGTTCAAAAGGAGAGAATGAAATGTTACAAGCATTAATTTTTGATATGGACGGAACGTTATTTCAAACAGATAAAATTTTAGAATTATCGTTAGATGATACTTTTGATTACTTAAGATCACTACAATTATGGGATACGGTAACACCTATTGAAAAATACCGTGAAATTATGGGTGTGCCTTTGCCGAAAGTCTGGGAAGCTTTATTACCGAATCATTCTATTGAAGTAAGAGAACAAACAGATGCATATTTTTTAGAAAGACTAATTGAAAATATTAAGAGCGGAAAAGGTGCTTTATATCCGAACGTAAAAGAAGTTTTTACATATATAAAAGAAAATAATTGTTCAATATATATTGCTAGTAATGGTTTAACTGAATATTTACGAGCAATCGTATCTTATTATGATTTAGACCAATGGGTTACTGAAACATTTAGTATTGAACAAATAAACTCACTTAATAAAAGTGATTTAGTTAAAAGTATTTTGAACAAGTATGATATAAAAGAAGCAGCTGTAGTTGGGGACCGGTTATCTGATATAAACGCAGCTAAAGATAATGGTTTGATTGCGATTGGATGCAATTTTGATTTTGCACAAGAAGATGAACTTGCGCAGGCGGATAAAGTAATAGATGATTTATTGGAGTTGAAGGGAATATTGCCTGTTGTGCAGAGGTAATAAAATCATTTTCAAAAATTATAAAATTGTATAAAAAGCCTTCTTCCACTAGCGGAGTAGAATTCATTTGTGATAAATCAGTAATAGTTTGATTTGTTTTAAAATTAAGTAGAGGATTATAAAGTGTGCGCAGTTTTTTGCCAATTTCTGTATATCTTATTCCGAGGAGGAAATATGCTTAAAAATAATTTTAACATTAGTAATATTCCCGCGGTTTTGTGGGGAGATAAAAGTGAAAAAGTTTTTATTGCAGTACATGGGAATATGTCAAATAAGGAAGATGCAGTTATTCAAATATTAGCTGAAGCAGCCAATCAAAAAGGTTATCAAGTATTAAGCTTTGATTTACCTGAGCATGGAGAAAGGAAAAATGATAATACTCCTTGTAAAGTACAGTTTTGTGTTAGTGAATTATCTATAATCATAAATTACGCAAAAAAACATTGGAAAGAAGTAAGCGTGTTTGCATGTAGTATCGGAGCTTATTTTAGCCTTTTAGCCTATCAAAATGATGTGATAGAAAAGGCATTATTTTTATCACCAGTAGTTAATATGGAACGAATTATCGAAAATATGATGAAATGGTTTAATGTAACGCCAGAACTTTTGCAAAAAGAAATGACTATAGAGACACCTATTGGTCAAAAGTTATATTGGGATTATTTATGCTATGTAAAAGAGAATCCTATTAGTACATGGAATACAGATACATATATTATGTATGGAGCTAAGGATGAACTGTGTGAATTTGAAACTATAAACTATTTTACAAAAAAACATCGTTGTGAATTAGAGGTCGTGGAGACAGGTGAACATTATTTTCATACTGAAGAACAGTTAAAGATATTTGAACTGTGGTTACATAAACATTTAGATTAACAAATTATAACTTAACTTGAACCTGTTAGAGAAGAATGGTGAATTTAAAAACTGATATTATATTTGAGAGACAATATAAATGTATTCATTTAAACAAACAGCTGCTTGAGTTCAATAAGACTTAAACAACTATATTATCGATTTACATCTGAAGTGAAGAATACACATACTACGAATTGAATAAGATAACAATCATAAAAATGCTCAGAATCAATAATTCTAGAGCATTTTTATGTATTTTCATAGTAAGGGGGATTTACTTGAAAGATATACATATTCAACAAATTGAAGATTTAATGATATACGAACACGAATATCTTGTTCAGGAAAGCAAAGACGAAGGATTTTATTTCCTAATAAAACTAATCAGTGAATATGAAAATAAAATAAACACATTTAATAAAACTGGTGAATGCTTATATGGGATTTTTCATGAGGAAAAGTTAATCGGAATAGGAGGGTTAACTGAGAATCCGTATATAATAAACAATAAGATTGGTAGGGTAAGAAGATTTTATATTGTAAAAGAATACCGCCGGAAAGGATTAGGGAGGTTATTATTAGTGAGAATTATAAGCGATGCGAAAAAATATTTTAATATTGTTGTTTTAAATACAGATACAGTACAGGGTGACAAATTTTATACTTCGATTGGATTTGTGAAAGGGACAAAATATATGGGAGCGAGCCATTATTTGAACTTATATAAAAGGATGTAGTGAATTATTATTTACCTCTTCAACAGAACTTTTGTTCTGTTTTGTGTAGATTGATGTTATAATTTATATGAATATAATATTAGAATGGGGAATTGGATGATGGGAGAAAATAAAATTATTAATGATTTCAATGAATATTCAATTTGGATAAATACATTGAAAGGTATGAAAGAGGAATTGTGGGTGGTACCAATATCAGAGGGGAAATGGACTATTGGCGAAATCATATCTCATATTATGAACTGGGATGACTATCTATTACGTGAGACATTATCATCAGTGAGAGATGGAAAGGGAATGGAGTTCCCTGATTTTGATACATATAATAAACTAGCATCTAGTTATGCCAAATCCGGTATATCTAAGATGAAACTTCTTGAAGAAGCAAAAGCTAAAAGAGAGTTACTCGTAAAAGAACTTAGATTACTGTCTGCTGAAAATCTAAAGAAACCTTTAACTGCCAATGGAGTATCACATTGTCCTCATACTGGAACGCCGTATTCTCTTATATATATTATTAAAGAATTTGTAGATCATGATAACCATCATAAAAGACAGGCTAGTCATTTTTTAAATGAAAATCAAGTTGTTAATTGATAAAGAAAGATCCCGCGAATGATATTTGTGGGATCTTTCTTACATTATAACTTAACATTCATTTGCTTCAATAATCCCTTCGGATCACCTTTCACATAATAAAAATGCGGATTGTTTTCATCATCGTAAAGCATAATATAAGGTTTTTCGTTAAGTGGTAGAAGAATAAGTACTTCATCAATTGTTGTTTGTAGCCATTGATTTGTAATAGAAACTGGTTTAGATAATGGGATTTTTATCATGTGACCATCTTTCGGAACGACGTTTAAGTTTTTGAAGGGGCCAGTAATGGATTTAGCATATTGAACAGCTTCTTTTTGAATAGCTGGATCTAAAGATTGTTTTTGAACGACCATTTCTTTTTGACAATCAAACACTTCAATTTGTTGATTTGTATTTGCGAACACATTTGTTGATAATAAGAAACAAAGAAAAGTAATGAACCCGATTTTTTTAATCATAGTACAACACCTCGTCTTTACTATACCCTTAAAAGGTTTAAATATTTTTCTGTCACATTTATGTAACAAAGAAGTTGTATAATACAATTGGTTTTTGTTTAAAAGCAATGGAGGATAATGTATGAGAGTATTAATAGCAGATGATGAACAAGATATGTTAAGGATTTTAAAAGCTTATTTCGAGAAAGAAGGCTTCGAAGTTTTATTAGCGAAAGATGGAGAAGAAGCACTTCAAATATTTTATGATGAAAAAATTGATTTAGCTATTTTAGACTGGATGATGCCGAAACATAGTGGTATTACTGTTTGTCAGGAAATAAAAAAGAACTCAAGCGTTAAAGTATTAATGCTTACGGCGAAAAGTGAAAGCGAAGACGAATTAGCGGCGCTTCAAAGTGGTGCAGATGAGTACGTAAAAAAACCATTTCATCCAGGTATATTAATAACTAGAGCGAAAAAGCTTATACAGCATAATGATGTCATTCAAGTTCAAGATTTGAAAATAGATTTCACTAAAAATAAAGTTTATAAAAATGACAAAGAGTTAGATATTACAAAAACAGAGCTAGAATTAATAAAGTGTTTTTTAAATCATAAAGGGATGATTTTAACTCGTAAAAAATTGTTAGATATCGTATGGGGATTTGATTATTTTGGAGAAGAGCGAACTGTTGATACACATGTAAGAAGATTACGTAAAAAAGTAGGAGAAAATATTATAAAGACGCATCGTGGTTTAGGATATAGTTTGGAGGAGCAGAGTGAATAAACTCGGAAAAAAGCTATTTCTCAGTATTTCTTTAACTGTTATTCTTATTTTTACAATCTCTTTATTATTAATTAACTATCTTTTACCGAAATATAATATTTACAAAACGCGAGAAAGTTTAGAAGGTATTACAGCACAAATACAGTCCATAGAGAGCAAACAACTGGATGAAGCGATTACTAGCATTGAAAATAAAGGAAATGTTACGATTGCGTATACATCAATTAACAATTCGGAAGATCAAATTAATGATGAGTTACGTATGCAACTTACAAGGAAAAGGGTTGCCCTTAATAAACTTTGGATTACAAAAGAAGAAGTAATGAAAGTAAAGAACTTCGGGCAAGCGAATAAAATATATGATCAAGAAAAGATTAAATCTAGTTTTTTTGTGAAATACATTGCGAAAGACGATATGTTAATTTTAGTAGGAGTTTCAATCGCAGATTCTAATGAAGTAATAAAAACGTTAAATTCATTTTATTTTTACATTTTTGGCATTACGATTTTTCTCATTATCGTACTTGTATGGATACTTTCAACAACAATCACCAGACCATTGAAAGAATTAAGTAATGTTGCAGAAGATATTTCAAATTTGAAATTTGAACGAGCGAAAGTGAAAACAAATGATGAAATAGGGGACTTAGCTAATAGTATTAATATCATGAGTGAAAAACTAAATGAAGCGCATGAAGATTTAACAGATCGAAATGAACATTTAAAACGATTTATGGGTGATGTGACGCATGAATTAAAAACTCCAATCGCATTAGTGAAAGCATATTCTATGGGAATCAAAGATGGTTTAGATGATGGTACGTACATAGATACAATCATTAAACAAACTGATCACATATCAAATCTAATTGAAGAGTTATTACGATTTTCTAAACTAGAAAGAGATGTTTTAGAAAAAGAAGAATTCTCTATTACATCACTAGTCCAAAGTATATTAGATAAGCATAAGATTGAACTGGAGTCGAAAGAAATCAATTTGCAAGTGAACTATAATGTTGGCGATGAAGTTGTTTATGCTGATGTAAATAAAATGAGAATGGTGTTTCAAAATTTAATATCTAATGCGATAAAATATACAGCAAATCAACATATAAAAATTACTTTAGAAAATCGAAATGAAAATATATATTTTCAAATTCAAAATGGTATGAATGCTGAACAAATGAAAGATATCGATAAAATTTGGGAACCTTTTTACGTCTTAGAATCTTCTCGTAGTAAAGACCATTCAGGTACAGGATTAGGCTTAGCGATAGTGAAAAGTATTTTAGAGAGACATGGTTTTGACTATGGAGTATCTACTATAGATGGAGAAATACGATTTTATATTAATATGAAGAATGTCTAATTCAATAAAAAACATCGTCTATTATTAGGCGATGTTTTTTATTGATTATATGAGAGTGGTAAATCAGGATAAATAATCTTGAAAGCTCGTGTGAAGAGTGTTCTACAAATTTTTCAAGTTGTTGCATAAAATATAAACTGAATTTTCTGTAATTTTGTTGTATAGTAAAAGGAGGCATATATGGGGAGGAAAAAGTATGGGGAAAAAGAAAATAGCAATTACATTATCAACAATCTTATCTTTATCAGTCACATCAGGAGTTTCTAGTATGACTGCGTATGCAGACAATAAAGAAACAAACTACATAAATGAGAATGACGTGAAGTTAAATGGGAAAGTTTCAGAAGGGGTACAATTAAATACGAAGATCGAATTAGAAAATGGGATGACAAAGCCGATTTACTCGCTTGATGAAGCAATTATCGAAAATCTATTTGTAGAAACGGAAGTTGATAGTGATCGAGATGGAAACAAGGATCGTGTATCAGTTAAAGTTATGCGTCCAAAAACTGAGTCGAATGTGAAAGTTCCCGTTATTTATGAAATGAGTCCATATCGATCTGGCTTAAAAGATGTTCCTGTATATAATGTAGACGAAGAATTGTATGCGTATGAAGGGAAACCGTATGGAGCTGTTAATCTCGGTTCATACGGCAATTATTATGTGCCAAGAGGCTATGCAGTCATTTTAGGTGAAAGTATAGGAACTGGAAAATCAGACGGATGTCCGACTACTGGGGATGAGCAAGAAATATTAGGGACAAAATCTGTCATTGATTGGGTGAATGGACGTGCGAAAGCATATACAGAAAATGGTGAGGAAGTTAAAGCTGATTGGTCTACAGGAAATGTAGGGATGACAGGAGTTTCTTATAATGGTACGTTACCGAACGCTGTTGCGACGACTGGTGTTGAAGGGTTAAAAACAATTATTCCAATCGCAGCGATTAGTAGTTGGTATGATTATTATCGTGCAAACGGTGCAGTCATTGCGCCAGGTGGATACCAAGGAGAAGATACAGATAATATGGCAGAAGCAGTACTAACAAGAGAAAATCCTGAAGTTTGCGGACAAGTAATAAAAGAGTTAACAGCTGGACAAGACCGGAAAACTGGTAATTATAATAATTTTTGGGATAAACGTAATTATGTAAAAGATGCTAAAAATGTAAAAGCAAGTGTATTTGTGGTTCATGGTTTAAATGATTGGAATGTTAAGACGAAGCAGTTCGCGCAATGGTGGGATGCGCTTGGAGAAAATAATGTTCCTCGTAAAATGTGGTTACATCAAGGTGGACATGGTGGAACATCAACGAATGACTGGCAAAGAACACAAAATAAATGGTTCGATTATTGGTTGTATGGAATTGAAAATGGAATTATGAATGAACCAATGGTTGATGTTCAACGTGAAAATAAAACTTGGGATAAAATAAAAAATTGGCCGGATCCAGCAGCTGTACCGTCAAAAGTTCGTATGTATTTAAGTAACAAAGCAGTTAATTTGCCATTAAGTATGGGCTCTGCAAATAAAGTTTTCTCATTCGTGGATGATGCAAAAATGAAATCAAATCAATTAATAGCAAACCCAGAATTAGAAGTAGCCAATCGATTAGTGTATACAATGCCTGTACTTCAAAAAGATACGCGTATAAGCGGTACACCAAAGATTTCAATTACAGGAAATATTGATCGATCTGTATCGAATTTAACTGCTTTACTTGTTGATTATGGAGGAACGAAGCCAGAAATCGTAACGAGAGGTTGGATGGATCCACAAAACTTAACGAGTATAGAAAGTTCAACAGCGATTCAACCAGGCAAAGATTATACATTTACATGGGACATGCAGCCTGATGATTATGTATTTAAAGCGGGGCATCAAATAGGGGTCATTTTAATCGCTAGTGACTATGATTATACGATTAGACCGAAAGCGGGCACAAAGCTTACAGTAAAATTAAGTGAAGTAACATTGCCGATTGTGAAATAAATAGTTATGAATAAAGAGCTTACTGCATAGTAAGCTCTTTAAACTTTGAAATGGGGAGTTTATTATGAATTTTTATTAGTAGATACAAAAATGCTTACAACAAATAAAAAAATCGCATTTATAATCAATAGACCACTAAAGGTAAGCCCAGCAAAACCTCCAGCGAATCCATCTCCTACTTTTTCACCAATTACGTGCAAAGTGGCGAAGAAAACAACGGGAGAAGAAAGTATGAAAATACCACTGGCTATTTTCCATATTCGTTTATATTTCTTTGCTATAAAGAAAATTAGAGCATTAAAAGCAATAAGAAGTAAAAGAAATATAATTAATGAATTCATCATATCCTCCTTTCTTTAAAAGTCTGAATTTTTATTTTTCTATATTTTTATTTCGAAGGAAATATTATACAATATGATTATATTGTATGGAAAGCGAGTGATATATTATGACAGTCAGCTCTTTCGAATTTTCATTAAAAGTAAAGGTACAGGAAGATTAATTGAAAGAAAATCTTCCGTACGTAAAAAACGGAGGAGAAAATAAATGTTTAGTTTTTATAGTACACTTTGCACAGAACTTTATGATTACACAAAGCCTGTCGGTTATTCTTTAAATGGTGATATTGAGTATTACGAAGAACGTTTAAAAAATTGTAGAGGAAGAATTCTCGAAGCGGCAGTAGGATCAGGGCGCGTTATCATCCCGCTTCTTGAAGCTGGTTTTACAGTAGATGGGATAGATTATTCACCTGAAATGCTAGAATCGTGCCGCATACGATGTAAAGAGAGAAGCTTACATCCTAATTTATATGAGGGAAGCTTACAACAATTTTCACTGCCACATAAATACGAGGCAATTATCATTTCTACTGGATCTTTTTGTTTAATTGAAAATCGTACGGATTCTATAAACGCATTGAAATGTTTTTATGAACATCTTAATCCAGGCGGGCGACTAATCGTAGATATTATGCTGCCGCATGACTGGAAGACTGGGAAAATTCATACATCGACTTTTTCTTTGCCAAGCGGAGACGGAATTACATTAGAAAATAAATCAATTGAAATAGATTGGCTGAACCAAGTTACTCTATCATATTTAAAATATGAAAAATGGAGTAAAGGACAGTTAGTACAAACAGAATTACAACGCTTCGCGCTGCGCTGGTATGGAATAGAAGAGTTTAAACTTCTGTTAGAAAGTATAGGTTTCTCTAACATTACTTGCTCTGCTGACTATGTTTATGGAAAAGAGCCGTCAAATGCAAATCAAATGTTTACTTTTGAAGCTGTGCGAAACGAAGAATAAAGAACTATTTATGAAAGCAAGGGGATCGATATTATATCGACTCCCTTGTTTTAGTTGTGAATTCTTTACAGGTCATTACATATTCATTGTCCAAGCATTCTTCTAGTAGCTACATATACTATTTATGTTAAAGTCAGTCATTATTTTAAATAGGGCTGTTATTTTACTATAAATGATATTTTAGAGCAGTAGGGGGGATAAATTTGGAAAACGTAGAACAAGGAAGAATTGAAAATCAAGTGTATTCAAATCGGGTAGTAAGATCTGAATTTGATGGAAATTGGGAAACATGTATATCAAAAAGTGGTTATGTAATTTATGTAGCAACAAGTAATAATGCTGAAGTAATAGTACTTCTTGCAGATGGTTCAAGTAAATTATTAATATTTGAAAAAGGCGGTAAAGTAGTAGTAGGCGGCGGTGGAACAAGTCATTACAGTAAGCCGCATATCGCAAGAAATATTTAAGGTAGAACATGATAATTGAGAAGAAGCTGGAAAACGGTTAGTCTATCATGTTTATAGCATGTATGACTAGCCGTTTTTATTTAAATCATTTTGGAAGGACATGATTTGTTATAAATACTTTTAGGTGACCAGAGAAATTAGGAGGGAATTGTACGGATAAGAGTTTGAGATATATTGTAGGTTTGGAAAAAACATATAAGCAATTTAAAAAAGCATTTCCTATTTCGGGAAATGCTTTTTCTATGTTATAGTATAATAGTGTTTTGAAACGATATTATTTTAATATAAATCAAGTTTTGTTGTGTATTATTTTTATATTAAATTAGTTGTGTAAGTATTTTTTTATATAAGGAGTAATAATTAGAGAAATGAAAAATATAGACTTTATACTAGAAAGTGACGAAGCATTAAAACCGTCTGAACGATTAGTACTATTATTATTAGAGAAGCATAGAATGTTATATACGAACGATCTATTAGCATTATCTAATTTATCATATAAAACATTAACAGATTCATTAACGGCGCTCGTTTTAAAATCATATGTGTTAAAGGAAACAGGTAAGGGAAGAAGACAGAATTGTTATAGATTGGTATGATAAGACTGCTGATTTTAGAGAGTTTATAATAAGTTTTTTCAAATGTAATGAGAAATATCGTTTTTGTTTTCAAATGAAAAACACTCTACAATGTGCGCTTTAATATTTGGATTTCATTTTTATTAATGATAATTCTATTGTTGTTAAAAATAGAAAAATAAAATAAACTGCATAAAAAAGAAATAAAAAAACAATCCATTTTAAAAATGGATTGTTTTTTTATTGGAATAATATTATTTGATGAATGGAAAACAGGAATGATTATTCTACTTCACTTGTATACTTTTCAGGTAATAATTCCATTACGTTACATTTTACAAGTTCACCATTATAAGAAAGTATAACGTTCGTATTTTTTCCATAATCACTTATTAATTCTCGACACATACCACATGGAGCAACAACCCAACATTTTTCTATATCTTCATGAGGGTGTGGGTGAGCGACTGCTACAATGGTATCAAATTCATGATCGCCTTCTGAAATAGATTTTCCAATCGCCATAACCTCACCACACACTGTAATTCTTCCAACATTCGCTTCAACATGCACTGCTGCATAAATGTTACCTGTTGTAGTTCTTACAGCTGAACCGATATGATGACGGCCATATTTATAGTTTTTTTCAATTACTTTTTCAGCAGCTGTAATTAAATCATAGTCTTCACTATTTAAAGGCATTACTTGTAACATAATTTCTCCTCCGTATAAAACATGATAATTTTATTTTAACAAAAAATTTTAATATTTAAAATAAAAGGTGGGGATCGGTTAGATAATATTGTTATGTAAACTTCTATATTTACAGGAAAATAGCATAATCAATAGAACATATAGAAGAGTATGCTTAAATATTTGAAAGATAGGAGATTATTATGGGAATTTTACAATCAATAGTACAAGCTGTTATAACTGGTAATAAGGAATAAGTGGTGGAGTTTATAAAAACGAATCCAAGTGCTGTTAACGAATTTAGTGACGATGGCTGGACTCTCCTTCATTTAGCGGGTTATTTTGGACAAAAAGAGATAGCAAGTTTTCTTTTAGAAAGTGGAGCAGATATACATAATAGAGCAAAAAACGAAAATGAAAATACACCTTTGCAAGCTGCCATCGCGAATAAGCAAAGTGAACTTGTTACTTTCTTAATTGAAAAAGGATCGGATGTAAATGTTATACAAAGTGGTGGTTGGGCAGGGTTACATGAAGCAGCATTATTAGGAAGTGAAGAAATAGTTATGCTACTTCTTGAAAATGGAGCTAATAAAGCGATTAAGAAAAATGATGGAAAAACAGCATATGATATTGCGTTAGAAAAAGGATACGAGCACCTTTTAAAACATTTAAAACAGGAAGTGAACGTATGATAAATAAATGGAGTGTAGGCATATTTTTATTTAACGAGGTAGAAGTGTTAGACTTTACTGGGCCATTTGAAGTTTTTTCTGTAACCGAAGCGGATGAAGAAAAACCATTTACTGTATATACAGTTAGCCAAAATGGAGAAATGATTACAGCAAGAAATGGATTAAAGGTAAAGCCGGATTATAGTATTGAAGATTTACCACCAATTGATATTTTAATCATTCCAGGTGGTAAAGGCGTTAGGGAAAATGAAATGCACAATGATATTATAATAAATTGGGTTCGTCAGCAAATGAAAGAAGTAAAGCTAATGACTTCAGTTTGTACGGGTGTGCTATTACTTGCGAAAGCCGGCTTATTGGAAGGTATAAAAGCAACAACGCATTGGGCCAGTATTCAAACTTTCAAAAAAGACTTTCCGAATGTAGAAGTAATGGAGAATGTAAAATTTGTAGATGAAGGACACATTATTACATCGGCAGGTATTTCAGCTGGTATTAACATGTCATTTCATATTGTGAAAAATTTGTTAGGTGTGGAGATTGCTGAGGAAACAGCCAAAAGTATGGAATATGATATTGATTTACAAGATTAAAAAAGCCTAATTTGGGCTTTTTTATATTGAATGTATATAGGTAAGTGCCTTAAGAGTTGATCTATGATCCAACTTCTAATTCTGAAACAGTAATTCAGGTTTTATCGAATGTACGAAAATGCAGTTTTTTTCTCCTTGTAAGCATGTTAAAACGAGGAGAAATTTCGTATGTAAAAAAACTCTTCTACAATAATAGAAAAAGAATAACAGAAACTACTATTTTATGGCAGCATACATAAAAAAATTCAATGTAAATATGGAAATGTCGTCGAATGCTATCTTTAATTGGTTAATTTGTGAGATATTTTTGTGAAGGAGCTTATTTTATAAGAATAGAATTACAGTTAGTAAGAGATCATGCCGATGGTAGTGAAAATATATGTGTTAGGGGGATTTCAAAATGAGGAAACTCAAGCGAATAAATGTTCCTAATATACAAGAACAACTATCACAGTCTAATGAGAATCGAGCAATTAATAAGAAGAAACTAAGGCGATTTATATTCATGTTTATATTTATTGCGGCGGCTACATTGTACGTTCAATTTATTTTAACGAAACAACAAGAAATAATCGTGGGAAAAAAAGATACAATAATGAATCAAAAGAAACAATTAGTATCTTTAAAGAAAGATAAAGGCTCTTTAAAGACTAACATAGAAAATTTAACAGACGATGAGGAAGAGATTTTGAAGTTTGCGAGAAAAGAATATCAATTTTCAAAGTCAAATGAAACTATATTTGTGATGCCGAAGTAGTGTAATTGAACAGTTAGCGATAGATAGCTAACTGTTTTTTCATGTATAAATAGCATGGTACAAGTAACAATCACATATTGTAAAAATGAAGAGTTTGAGCTGTTTTTATAATTATGGAATATACACCGAAATAAATGTTGTTAAAATTCTGTTAATTGTATTATAATACAAGGTGAGCGGATACATTTCTTAATCAACGTTGAGTTTATCACTCATACGACTATTAAGAAAACCGTTATCCCGTATTAGAAAGGAAGATAGCTGTGTACGCTTCAAATACAATTTATATCGTAGGGGATGCGAAAGCACCTCAAAATAATCCTATTACCGAAAAGTTCAAAAGTTATTTTGTAGCGTTTGTACTTGTTAAGGAGACAGGGAAAATTGTAGATGCAGATTGCTCAGCGACAATTGCGTTAACATCTCAATTCGTTAAATATTTGTTTCTACATAAAAATATTAATGATCCACTATTGGTAACTGAAATAAAAAATAGATACTTCGGTTCGTCTCAAAAAGCACTCCTTGTAGCATTAAAAGATGCACAGAAAAAATATAATCAAATCGCTGCTTTGTCTACCCATTCCTAGACAAAATCCAGCCATAAGAATCTTCTTATGGCTGGATTTTTTTATTTCACATTAACTTTCTACATGAAAAGTAAGCGAAAGAGGAAATTTATTGTTCCTAAAAAATTAATTCTTTTTGGGGGATTAAGGTTCCACTTTCTCAGACAACGAAAGGATGAACAATATGAAAATTACCGATGTAAAAGTAAATCGTAGACGTGTAAATCTTCATACACCGTTTAAAACGGCGCTTCGTACCGTAACCGAAATAGAAAGTATAGATGTATATATTCATACAGATAAAGGAATTGTTGGCAAGGGTGCTGCAACCGCAACACCAGTTATTACGGGGGATTTCGCTAACGGGATTGAAGAAGCAATTTTAGGACCGATGCGTTCTTGTTTAATTGGTCAAGATATCATTCAATTTCAGCAGTTACTGCAGGACATTCAAATGAGTTGTATTGGAAACCCAAGTGCGAAAGCGGCAGTAGATATCGCTTTATATGATGTGTATTGTCAACATCAAAACGTTCCACTTTACGTATTATTAGGCGGGAAGAAAGAAATTCATACAGATATTACGGTGAGTGTAGATGAGCCTTTTATTATGGCAAAAGAGGCAAAGCAACATGTAGAAAAAGGATTTCAAACTTTAAAAATTAAAGTGGGAAAATCTGCTCATTTAGATTTAGAACGTATTGAAGCAATTCGAAATAGTGTACCAAAAAATACGACGTTACGATTAGATGCAAATCAAGGGTGGAATCCAAAAGAAGCGGTTACGATCATTAAAGAGATGGAAAATCGTAATTTAAATATCGAGTTTATTGAACAACCTGTTCATGCGAAAGATTGGGATGGGTTAAAGTATGTCAAAGATCATGTACAAACGCCCATTATGGCAGATGAAAGCATATTTTCAGCGCGTGATGCATTGAAAATCGTTCAAGGGGGATATGCAGACTTAATTAATATTAAATTAATGAAATGTGGTGGCATACGTGAAGCGTGGCGTATTGCCGATATTGCCGAAACAGCTGGTGTAAAATGTATGGTCGGAAGTATGATGGAATCTTCACTTTCTGTTTGCGCTGTAGCCCATTTAGCAGCTGCCCATCCTAATATTCATTACTTCGATCTGGATGCACCGCTTTGGTTAATGGAAGAACCGGAAGGAATGACTTATTCTGGATCAAAGGTAAACCTTCAATCGACAGTGAATAGTAAATCTTAGGAGAAGAGACTAGTAAACTATCTTTTAAGGGGGATATGTATGAAAAAAATAGGAACTGCATTTTTAACAACTTTATTTATATTTTCATCGTTTACATCAGCAAATGCTGAAGAGAAGAAGGATAGTAAAGCGTTTATCGATGTATCTGCCGCAACACTTTGGACTGCGCCTGATTCATTACGGCCGATAGATGTACCGAGCGCTACAAATCCAGTTGATTTGTGGAAGTGGACGAAATCGATGACGCTTGACGAGAAACTTTGGTTAACAAATGCAAATAAATTAGAAACGCAAGCACTATTAGGTCAAGAAGTAACGGTTGTTGATAAAAAAGGCGACTGGGTGAAAGTGTTAGTCCATGGTCAACCAACACCACGAAACGAAGAAGGTTACCCGGGATGGATGCCTGAAAAACAATTAACATATAATCAAGAATTTGCAGATAAAACAAATGAACCTTTCGTATTAGTAACGAAACCGACAGCCATTTTGTATATTAACCCTTCTGAAAAACAGAAATCGATTGAAGTGAGTTATAATACGCGACTGCCGCTACTTAGTGAAGATACAATTTCGTACCGCGTGTTGTTACCAAACGGACAGAAAGCTTGGCTACGAAAAAATGATGGAACGGTTTACCGTTCGCAAATTGATATTCCAACTCCGGCGGCTGATGATTTAATAAACACTGGAAAAATGTTTTTAGGATTACCGTATATATGGGCTGGTACGAGTGGTTTTGGATTTGATTGCTCTGGATTTACACATACGATTTATAAATCGCACGGTATTACTATTCCGCGAGATTCTGGTCCGCAATCGAGAAATGGAATTGCAGTTGATAAAGAAAATTTACAAAAAGGCGATTTAATCTTCTTTGCACATGATCAAGGAAAAGGTAGTGTTCACCATGTTGCTATGTATATTGGTGACGGAAATATGATTCACTCACCAAGAGCTGAAAGATCAGTAGAAATTATACCGCTAAATACACCAGGATATATAGAAGAATACGCTGGTGCTCGTCGTTACTTACCTTAAAAAATAGAGGGGGTTTTCAAATGAAAAAATTTGTTCGTTACTCATTAGTTAGTACTCTATTAGTTTCTTCATTTTTAGTAGGATGCGCAAAAGAAAAAACAACGACAAAGCCGAAAGATGAGAAGAAAGTATTACAGTTACTAGAAACTGGTGAAATTCCGTCATTAAATTCAGGGAAAGTAACAGATGCAGTATCATTTAACGTTTTAAATAACGTAATGGAAGGATTATTCCGTTTATCGAAAAATGATGAAGTGATTGAGGCTGGAGCACAAAAATATGAAGTAAGTAAAGATGGAAAAACATATACATTCCACTTGCGTGAAGCGAAATGGTCTAACGGAGATCCAGTAACAGCACAAGATTACGTATACGCTTGGAAGCAGCTTATTAATCCGGATACTGCCTCTCAATATGCATACATTGCGTACGATGTGAAAAATGCGGAGAAAATAAATAAGAAACAATTAGGGTTAGAGGAATTAGGAGTGAAAGCGGCGGATGATAAAACATTCGTTGTAGAACTAGAACATCCAGTGCCGTATTTTACGAAATTACTTATTTTACCGTCCTTCTATCCAATTAACGAAAAATATGCGAAAGAGCAGGGCGATAAGTACGGATTAGAAGCAAATAAAGCGGTGTATAACGGGCCATTTACATTATCAGAGTGGAAGCATGAAGCAAGCTTTACAATGAAAAAAAACGATAAGTATTGGGATAAAAAAGAAGTGAAGCTAGATGAAGTAAACTATCAAATTGTTAAAGAAATTTCAACTGCGGTAAATTTATATGAAACAGATAAAGTTGATAGAGCTGTCATTTCTACAGAATTCGTCGATAAATATAAAAATAATAAAGAGCTAAAACAATATACAGATCCGGTTATGTACTTCTTCCGATTCAATGAAAATGTACCGATTCTTAAAAATAAAAACGCAAGGCTCGCGCTAAGTACAGTGTTTGATAAGAAAGGACTTGCGACTTCATTTTTAAATGATGGTTCGGTTGCTGCTAACTATTACGTACCAAAAGGATTTTTAAAAGGTCCAGATAAAAAAGATTTTAGAAGTACAGCAGGTGAGTTTAATAAAACTGATGTAAAACAGGCGAAAGAATATTGGGAAAAGGCGAAGCAAGAGACCGGTTCAAATGAAGTGACGCTTGAGTTATTAAACTATGACTTAGAAAACTTCAAAAAAGTAGGAGAATACATTAAAGAAGAGCTAGAGAAAAACTTACCAGGCTTAAAAGTAAATGTAAAATTACAACCACACACGCAAAAACTAGCGTTAGAGAAGAAGAAAGAATATGAAATGTCATTATCACGCTGGTTACCGGATTATCCAGATCCAATGACTTACTTAGAAGTATTCCTTTCTGGAAGCAGTGTGAACAATACAGAATATGCAAACCCAGAATATGATGCGTTAATTAAGAAGATTAAAACAGAATTAGGTAATGATGAAAAAGCTCGTTGGAAAGCAATGCAAGACGCTGAAAAAATGCTACTCGATGATGCAGTAATTGCACCGGTATTCCAGCGCGGATTATCTTACTTACAAAAGCCGCATGTGAAAGATTTATATGTACATCAATTCGGTCCAGCTACAAGTTTAAAATGGGCAGATGTGCAGAAATAAAATTATGGGGAAACAGACTTCACGTATGTGATAGTCTGTTTTTTTTGTGCAGTTTCAAATGTATAGACATTTTATATATTTTTTCATGTCTTAAAAATAAAATTATTAGTAAAATTCCAGTGTGAAATTTATGTAGAATCTTGTATAATTAACGTGTTTCTATGGAAACATTTTCTTGTGCTATTTATATAGGACTTAATAGAACAAGGAAAGAAATACATACATGTATATAATAGATAAATAGAATGGAACATGTATAGAGAAAAAGGAGAGAAATGATGGCGTGTCAAAAACAAGGGTTACAATTTAATAGCGATAGAAAGAGGAAGAGACGATGAAAATGAAGCATGCTTTTGGTCCCATAATTTTAGCGTGTGTGCTTTTTTTCATTATCATACTCATCCCATCGAAAAGTTTAGTATCACTTATTAGTGATAAGAAGGTAGAAGATGCAGCAACTTCCTTGCAAAAAGAAAAATTGCAAAGTGTTTTTTTACAGCAAAAAATGTTAGAGAATTCGCAGTATTTATCGATGTATGGTTCATCTGAATTTTTACGAATGGATGCATATCATCCGTCTAATTACTTCAAAGTAAATCCCGCAGGTTTTACGCCATATTTAATGGGGATTGGCGGTACACAAAGTTTAGCTCATATATTAAATATGACGTCTACAATGGATGAGTTAGAAGGTAAAAAAGTAGTCTTTGTTCTATCACCACAATGGTTTACAAAGACTGGGGTATCACAGGGGGATTTTACGAACAATTTCTCTAAGCAACAAGCATATCATTTTATTTTTAATGATGAAATAAATGCTGAAATGAAGAAGCAAATTGCGAAACGACTATTAGACTATAAAGTTGTTCAAAAAGATGATATATTAAAGCATTCATTAGAAGGTATTGTATATAATGATACGAAACATAACATAAAAGCAGGTTTAGTTAAACCACTTGCTTATATGCATCGAAATATATTAGATCATAGAGATTTATTTAACTCTTTATTTAAGATTGAACCGATGAAAGAAAAAACAAATATGGGGCTACGTTCAATTTCTTGGGTAGATGCACGTAAACATGCGGAGGAAGAAGGGAAATTGGAATCTACTACAAACACATTCGGAATTGAAAATCCGTATTACTATAAACATAATTTAAAGAAAAAATTAAAAGGTTTAAAAAACTTTAGAGCAAATGAATCGTATGAAGAATCACCAGAATATGATGACTTACAAATTGTTTTAAATATTTTTAAAGAGAAAAATGTTAAGCCACTCTTTATTTCTGTACCTGTAAACGGACCATGGTATGATTACGCTGGTTTCCCTAAAGAGCGCCGTGAAGTGTATTATAAAAAAGTTCGGGAACAAGTTGAGAATGCAGGATACCCAGTTGTTGATTTCTCTGGCCATGAATATGATAAGTATTTCTTAAAAGATACAATTCATTTAGGTTGGAAAGGCTGGATTTACTTTGATGAAGCGGTACAAAACTTTTATACTGAGAAATAAGTGTGGAGAAAAAGGAACGGCTATAAGCTGTTCCTTTTTTAGTACAGAGTATTTTGATGTGGACAATTCGGAAAGGCATGTATATCTTGAATTTGTCCAAAATCATAATGCTTCATTGCGAATTGAGCTTGATAAAGGTATTCATACACATATAATTGACCATCATGTGCTGAACATAATACACCAGAAGTACCTTGCCCGTTCATGAAAGAAATGCCGATAGGGCGTCCGATTAAGTATTGTATTTTTTGTTGCCAATGCATAGGGGAATCACTTCTTTTTGAGATAATATACGAAATGGACGAGTGAATTGTTGCTTATCCATATAAATGTTAACTGAGGGGTTTTCTTGTGATTTCTAAAGATTAGTCAATTTAAACATAAAAAACCGCTATAGTTCGTAATGAATGTATAGCGGTTTTTATTTTTTATCTTAAGCAAGATTTTTACGTTTTTTCGTCCATTTTTTAATGATGAAGTATAAAAGAATGAGTATGACACCGCCAATTGCGAATGATTTCACATATGGCCCAGCAATATCATTAATATTCTCCCAATTTTCACCTAGTTTTTCACCTAAATAAATGAAAATGATAGACCAAGGAATGATTGCAAGTGCTGTTAATGTAGTGAAACGTAGTAATGGCATTTTTGTAATACCAGCAGGTATTGAAATCGCATGGCGTACTACTGGAATAAAACGTGCAGTGAAAATTACACCAGTTCCGTAACGATTAAACCAATCTTCAGCTGCATCTATTTGTTTTTTATGAATGAAAATATATTTTCCGTAACGTTCTAATATAGGGCGTCCACCGTATCGTCCAATCCAATAAATAAAGATTTGGGCAATAACACCGCCAATTGTACCGAATACAACGGCGCCTACAAATGAGATACTACCATTGAATACTAAAAATCCCGCATAAGCTAGGACGATTTCACTTGGAATAATCTCAATCATTAGACCAAGCATTATGCCCCAATAACCTAATCCTTCAAAAAACGTTAATACTGAATGAATAAAACTACTTACCATTGTTGCACCTTCTAGTTTATGTATTTTTGAATAGGTGAACCATTTATTTAATAACATAAAAGATTCACTATGTGTAGATTATACCTTATTTGTATAGGGGATTGCTATTTCAATTCTTTTATGTCTCTATAGTAAAGCATATAAGCTCCGTTTTCATGAAGAGAAAATGAAAAGATTATTAAAAATTTCTCATATATAAATGATAATGTTATGGGCTTTTAATTTACAAAGTGAGAAGAGTAATGTATGCAAAATAAGAATCAAATTTATGGACTATTTTCTATTTGGGATAGAGATATGATTCGGTTGATAAAAACAAAAGTATTTCAAAGGTTGGCTTATAGGTTCAAAAATATAAAAATAATTCAAGGAGAATAAAAACATAAATATTCTCTTATCACTTAGACAGGTACTTTACTTTCAAATAACGAATTATAATGTTAATAAAATTTTTATAGAAAATTAACGTGATGAAGGTGAAAATATGAAAAAGGAATTATTAGAAAAGGCCTCATATCTACATAAAGCAGAATTAGAACAATTACATAAAGCTATATTAGTTTCCGAGAAAGCTCATGAAGGTCAATTTCGCGTTTCAGGTGAGCCGTATATTACTCATCCATTTGCAGTTACAGAGATTGTAAGGCGGATATTATAACTTTCGTTGCAGCGTTATTACATGATGTGGTGGAGGATACAGATTATACAATTGAGTATATACGTGATATATTCGGTAAAAAAAGTGGCTGATATTGTAGAAGGGTTAACTAAAATTGATAAAAAACAAATCCCTAATAAAGAAGAGTATGAAGCAATAAACTTAAAGAAATTATTGTTAGCTACGCAAGGAGATATAAGAGTAGCTATTATTAAAGTGATAGATCGTCTACATAACATGAGAACTTTACAGGTGAAAGCTGTAAAGAAACAAATTCCTTATGCTAATGAAACACTCAAAATTTTCGCTCCGATTTGTAAAAGGCTAGGGCTATTACATATTCAACACGAGTTAGAAGATTTAGGTTTTTTTTATCTTAATCATTCTAAATATAAGAGAATAAAAATTCTTTTACAAAATTATGTTAAGTCATTAGAGGATTTATCTCAAAATATTATGCAAGATATAAATAATTTTCTAAATCCATCTTTAATATTTGAAGTTGACTATGAAGTAAGTCCTATTTATACAGCTTATTCTCGTCTCCAAGATATTCAAGACATTACAGCAGTGTCAAAAATAATTATCACGGCTTCAAATAATTTAGACTGTTATAAAATATTAGGAGTTATACATCAACTATACAAACCAATTCCATATCAATTTGAAGATAATATAGCAATTGAAAGTGATGTATTAAACAAATACTTAAAGACCAAAGTGGTAATCAATAACCATGAAATAATGATATGTATTGAAACAAAATTAAATAAGGAGATACGAGATAAAGGGGTATTTCATATTCTTACAAAAAGTATAACTGATAAGGATATGCAAAATATAATTCATAAATTGATGGATCATTTTATTAAGACAAATGATCTAGTAACTCAAGATACGATTGAATTTTATGATTTAGTATCATATGAACTATTCCAAGATAACATTGTAGCATTTACTCCTAAGTTAGATTCCGTGAACTTACCGCAAGGTTCTACTGTAATTGATTTTGCTTTCGCATAAAACCCTGAGATTGCTAAATATATGTCAGGTGCTAAAGTTAATGGTATAAATAAATCGATAACAACGAATGTTTCACATCTAGATATCGTTGAACTTTTGGTAACTGAAAACACTAGTAATGTGGAACAGGATTGGTTAAGTTTTGCTAATAGCTCAAAAGCTCAAATCGAAATTTGTAAAGAGTTACAAAGATGAAGGAATTAAATTTATCGAGAAAATTTGTTCGAAATTTAATAGAATGAAATATTCATTTTTGAATTAATAATAGGCGCTTATAATTTTTAAAAATTAATACCTAGAAAAGCAAGTATCCACCTGTTCTAAATATATAACAAGTGGATGCTTGTTTTCGTTATAAAAAAATAGAAGCATTTCTGCTCCTATTTTTTACGGTTTCACTTCTAAATTTTGTAAAAATAAAGTTGCTGTTACGTAACGTTTCGCTAACATTTGTACATAAGCGGTATGTACAGAAAGTGTCGCAATAATAATGGCGTTCCGAATTGCTTCGCGTTGCTCGTTATTAATTTGATCAAACTTGCTTGCGATTTTATCAGCTTTTTCTTTTACGATGTTTTCAATTGTATGAACTGTATCTGTTGCATTTAGTTGTAAGCAGTTCCCTTGATTGAGTTCTTCAAATAGAGAAGAGTATGCCCCATATAAATGAACAGGATTGATTAAGTCATCACTTCGATCGGCTGGGTCATTTACGATAAGGCGTAATAGCTTACGGATGGATTCAAAATCAAGTGCTGTTTTTAAATCTTCGACAATGAATAGTAAGGCTGCTTGTTCAATTGAATATTTTTTCCCTTTTTGAGGGGAGCCAATCATTTCTTTAATATCTCGTTTTACCCAGTTTTGCATGGCCGTTACTGAGAAACTTGTATTTTCAATCTGATTTCCAAGCGCAACTATTTCATTTAATGAAAAACCGACGTCTGTATCATCAATTTTAATCAGTTTTTCAAAAATAGGTGAAAGTGCGGTAGTAATAAAAGCAGTTACGCTTTGTCCGCTTTCAATATCTTTTTTATGTGACTTTGCCCACGCTTCTTGTAAAATACCGAGAGGCTTTTTCGTATTCCATCCTCTTAAAGATAGAAGAAGGGTAGCCATTTCGTTTCGTGTGAGATGAAATGTTTCCATCTTTTCACCTCCAAAAATATTAAAAAGTTCTTATGAACCTATAATATGTTTTGTTTCATTTAAAGTCAATTCTGTTTTGCTTAATTTTTCCTTTGTCACCAAACTGTCGTAAGTAAATAATGCTTGCATATTTCGACAAAAGTTCATATAATAAGTTCATAAGAACCTTTAAAATGTTTTTAAAAACAAATCTATCATTCTGAATTTACTAGAAAGGTAGATTTCACATATATCTATATAAAAGGAGAATGGATATAATATGTTGAAAAAACTTGTAGCAGTCATGACAGCATTCATGGTTATCTTTGGAGCTAGTAGCTTCATGTTTGTAGATCACGCAGCAGCGAAGAGTTACAAATCTGGTAAAAAATCATACACACCAAGTTCTGGTCAAAAGTCAAAAGTTGATTTGAACAAAAAAGATACTAACGTAAACTCACAAAAAACGACAACAGATTCAAAAACAAAAGCAACAAACACTGCACCAAAAAGTAATAAAGGAAGTTTTATGAAAGGTTTATTACTAGGTGGTCTTGGTGGTTTACTAATGGGTAGCTTATTTGCAAATATGGGAGCTCTTGGTTCTGTATTAGCGTTTATGGTAAATATGTTAGTAATGGCTGGTATCGTAATGTTAGCAGTTCGTGCATTTAAATACTTCAAAGATCAACGTAAGAAAAAGGAAGATGAAGTAGCATGGAAACAATAAAAATTTCTGAACAAGAATTAATAAATGCACTTTGCGTATATATCGCTGAAAAAAGACAAGTTGGTCCAGAAGAAGTTTTAGTTGAATTAATGTATGACGATGATTACGGTTTTTCTGCTGAAGTAGAAGTAAATGGTCGCAAACAAATTTTAATTCAAGCGAACTTAATCGAAGCACTACGCTTATTGCTTGACAGAGAATATAATGTCAATTCATTCGCAGCAAGATTACAACTTGAATTAGATGATGAAGAAGGCATTTACGCATTAGCAAAGTTTAATAACTCAGATGAGTAGAAAAAAGAGCTGTTGAGAGTAATCTCAGCAGCTCTTTTTAGTATGTGCATATGCCAGGGAATAATCACGCCAAATTTCATTCATTTTGCTTCTACCAACATCAACCATCGGGTTAAATTGAATGGCAGCTTGTTGTCGTACGGTATGTACATGTTGGATCGCCTGTTGCAAGTGTTGTTCAACCGAATGGGATTTTGTATTTGCTTGTTTTACGATTGAATATCCAGCAACTGTTCCTTGTGCCATCGCGATTTTTCCGCTTTCAATGCCTGTTATATTTCCGGCTACAAATAAACCGGGAAGAGGGGTTTCCATTGTTTCGGAATGCAGTGGAACATGTCCGCCTAATTCCGGAATGTAACGGAAAGGACAACCAGCTACAGCGGCTAGCTCAGCAAGAGGGTATAAGCCACCAGCAATACAAACGAAGTCTGCCTCATATATTTGTTCCGATCCAGTTATGATGTTTCCTTTCGTATCAATATTAGCAACGCGTACACCTTCAACTTGATCTGTACCGATAATTTCAAGAGCTGCTTTTCGAAGGTGAAGTGGTGTGCCATTTATTTTCATACCGTTATTTGGATAGAAGTTTAATCCAGCTTGTTTCGCCCAATTATATTTCATCAATCGACTACCTATACGTAATAAAGGCGAAGGGGCAAGGTGTGCAGCATGTAATAGAGAGTTTAAAACTTCTTCTGGTTCACCAGCCTTTTGACTTAATTCACTTTTTTCAGGAAGTACGATCTGTTCCACTTTAATTCCCGCTAATTGTAATTCATTTAAAATAGCGAAGGACAAAATGTTAGCGCCAATAATTACTCCTTTTCGCCCAACTTGAACGCGATGTACATTTGTCATTACTTGGGCTGCACCAATCGACATGACTCCTGGAAGTGTCCAACCAGGAAGGGGGATTGAGTACTCAGCAGCGCCAGTAGCAAGTAAAACGAACGGTGCTTCTAACGTACCGATATTCGTATGTACGAACCAAGAACTTTCATCTTTATCTAAATTATAGACGGAAATACCACATCGAATATCAACTGAAAGTGATTTTGCTTCTTCGTGAAGGCGTTTTGATTCTTCTATTCCGTTCCACCATTCTCCAGTAGGTTCTTGATGTAATTGTCCGAGCAATCTTCCGCCAGGCTTCATAAATTCATCAATAACAAGTACATTTAGTCCAAAACGAGCACAAGAGATGGAGGCTGACAAACCTGCTGGTCCAGCACCGATAATAATGACATCGTTCATCGCTTTTTCACCATCTCTCTCACGATATTTGGATGCTGTTTACCACTATCAACTACCATATCTTTTTCTACAACAGTTAAGCATGCTCGTACGTTCGTTTGATTGTTTACTGTCACGCGGCATTCAGAACAATGCCCGATATTACAGTAAATACCTCGCGGCGTTCCGCTATCTTCATGTACTCTTAATGTTCGTATCCCGTTTGCAAGTAAAGCCGCCGCAATGGTTTCATGTTCATATGCTTCATATTGTTGCCCGTTAAATTGGAAAGTGATGCGCTTACTACTATTTAAACTCCCTAAAATCGGGTGGTGTGTAATTCTATTCATTGATTTTCACCTACCGCTCCAAAGGTAACTGCGCGCACGGGTGGTTGATATTTTAATGGAATTTCATTAGTGTTTACGTCGGGATTTGCACTTTCAATCATTCGATCTATTATCATTCTACATGTGCGGCCACCGCAAAATCCCATGCCAGCACGTGTTCTTAGTTTTAATTCTCTTGCCGAGCATTTATATTCAGCAATTGTCGATTGAAGTTGTCCGTATGTAACTTCTTCACATCGACAAACAATTAAGTGATCTTTATTCGTCATATGTATTCCTCCTCTAGTTCGGTTTGCACAAATTATTATGCAAAAACTATGCCAAAATAGAGGAGGAAGGTTTATTGTAACCCGAGTTTTTTTAGGCGGTTATATAAAGTGGCCCTCGTAACACCGAGCTGTTTCGCACATTCTAATTTATTCCCATTCAAAATACGTAAAGCCCTCTCAATGACTTTTTTCTCATGTTCGTCCATCTCTTCTTGCAAAGAGAGAATTGTATTATTGTTGCTGAGTAATAGGGAATGAGCCGTATGATTGTCTAACGTTTCAGTTGTATGAAATGGTAAATATTCTTGTTTTATAATACCGTCAGTTGCAAATACGACAAGTCTTTCAACAACGTTTCGGAGCTCGCGAATATTACCTGGCCAATTGTAATGAAGCAGTTCATGCATAATGCTTGAAGGCAAGTCACGAATTGGTCTGTTATAGTTGATTGAAAAATCGTTTAAGAAAGAATAGGTCAATTCAATAATATCTTCGCGTCTTTCACGCAGCGGTGGAATATGCAAGCTAACTACATTTAGGCGATAGTATAAATCTTCTCGAAACGTGCCTTTTCTCATTTCTTCTTGTAAATCACGATTTGTAGCAGCGATAATGCGGAAATTAATATGAATCTCTTTCTCTCCACCAACTCGGTAATATTTTCGTTCTTGTAGTACACGCAACAGTTTTACTTGCATATCGAGCGGCATTTCTCCTATTTCATCTAGAAATAATGTACCGCCTTGCGCGAGCTCTATTTTACCCTTTTTGCCTTTACTACTTGCACCAGAAAACGCCCCGCGTTCATACCCAAATAATTCACTTTCAAATAACGCTTCTGGAATGGCACCGCAGTTAATTGAAATGAAAGGTGCCTTAGCTGATTCACTTGCTTCATGAATCGCTTTTGCAAATACTTCTTTTCCAACACCACTTTCGCCGAGTATTAAAACAGTTGATTTCACCGAACAAACTTTTCTAGCTAATTGAATCGTTCTTTGTATAACAGGGCTTTTTCCATTCATCGCAAGGAAAGGATCGGATTCATCTTTGTACTTTGCAACCTCCTGTTCTAAACGGTGCATTTCATGTGACATATTAAATAGTTTTTCATTTAAAGCGACTTGATTTGTTACATCAGTTTCTGAAACGACAGCTCCGATAATTTCATCGTTACAATACACTGGATTTGAATTAATTAATACGAACAAATCTGGACGAGGCTGATGGAACTGAGCGATTATGCTTTTTCCGTCATGTAATGATTGCAAGATTTCCAAATCTTTATAGTCAAAAAAACGAGTGATAGGTTGTCCAATAATTTCAGTATGGTTGACCGAAAAAATCTTTTCGGCGCCATCTGTCCAAGTGCGAACACATTCTTTATCATCGATAACTGTAACAGAAGAATCCGTTGTTTGTATTACGGTGTTATAAAAAGATTGTAGTTCATTGTAAGTCTTAACAAGAAACGGAATGATTTGTTGAGCCGTTATACAGCATATAGGCTCTTTATTTCCGTTCATGATGATAATGAATCGTTCATTGGAAAACGCGTTAATTAAAGCGTTAAATGAATCATCTTCATGTATAACTGCACAGTTATATTCTTTTGTAGTAGAAGGGCAGTAATAAAATGTTTCGCCAACTCGCTGAATAGGTTGCATGTTGTATGTACGATCAATTGATAAAGTTTTTAGAAATTCTTTTATTGTAGGAAATGAGAATGCCATATTGTCCTCCTGTTATGTATAAAAATTTTGACAGTGATAAAAAAATAATACACCTATTTACGATAAATTTAAAATATTTTTACAAATAAAAATATTTATTATAAAAAGTGTATGTAAGTAGAGTTGGCATGTCAATTGCATAAAAGAAAGTGAGGGAATAAAAAGAAGGGAGGGGTGCTACGTGAGGCACTGTGACGTTTTAATAATAGGTGGTGGAATTATAGGTTGTTCTATCGCTTATTACACTTCAAAATACGGAAGAGACGTAACAATCATTGAAAAAGGGGAATTTGTCAGTGGAACGTCTTCACGGTGTGACGGGAATATTTTGGCTATTGATAAAGATCCAGGATTTGATAGTCAAATGTCTTTAGTTAGTCAAAAATTAGTAACAGAATTAAGTGAAGAGCTGGAGCACTCATTTGAATATAGAGCGCCAGGAAGCATTCTCGTATGTGAGTCAGACGAAGAAATGGAAGCTGCACAGCAATGGGTGAATCGTCAAAAGGAAGCTGGATTACCGTTTCGAATGCTTGATAGACACGATATACGAGAAGAATCGCCATTTTTTGCAGATGATTTATTAGGCGGGTTAGAATGCGCAACGGATTCAACTGTAAATCCATATCTTCTTGCTTTTTCACTTCTTGCAGAATCAAAGAAATTTGGTACGAAAGCTTTTAATCATACGGAAGTAAAAGAAATGAAAAGGGATATAGACGGTTCTTTTATTGTAGAAACGACAAATGGGACGTTTACTGCGAAGCAAGTGGTGAACGCAGCCGGTGTATGGGCTCCAAAAATCGGACAAATGTTGGATGTAAATGTCCCAATTGAACCGAGAAAAGGGCATATTATTGTAGCTTCAAGGCAACAACACGTTGGCTGTCGTAAAGTAATGGAATTTGGTTATTTAATTTCTAAATTTGGCGGAAAACGAAAAGTGGATGCTTTAACTGAAAAATATGGGGTAGCTCTTGTGTTTGAGCCGACAGAAAGTCAAAATTTTTTAATTGGTAGTAGTAGAGAGTTTGTAGGGATGCATACGAGGATAAATAACGAGGTTATTAAATGTATTGCGAACAGAGCAATTCGCTTTTATCCGAAAATGGCAGATATGATGGTGATTCGTTCATATGCTGGATTACGCCCGTGGACAGAAGACCATTTGCCGATCATTTCACGTGTGGAACATATCCCGAATTACTTTATAGCAGCAGGGCATGAAGGAGATGGCATTAGCCTTGCAGCTGTTACTGGGAAAGTGATTGAAGAATTATTAAATGAAAAAGAAACAATTATTCCTATTGAACCACTTCGTTTGAGTCGTTTTACAGAAAGGGTGTTAAACGGATGAGGTCACAAAGAGTCTTTACGACGATTGATACACATACGGGTGGGAATCCAACGAGAACATTGATTAGTGGACTTCCTAAGTTAATTGGAGAGACGATGGCAGAGAAGATGTTACATATGAAAAAAGAGTATGACTGGATTCGCAAATTGTTAATGAATGAACCACGTGGTCATGATGTAATGTCAGGAGCATTATTAACAGATCCATGTCATCCTGAAGCAGATATTGGTGTTATTTACATAGAAACAGGTGGATATTTACCGATGTGTGGTCACGATACAATTGGTGTATGTACAGCTTTAATTGAATCAGGTTTAATTCCGGTAGTGGAACCGATTACTTCGTTAAAGTTAGACACGCCAGCCGGCTTAGTTGAAGTGGATATCTTTGTTCAAGATGGAAAAGCGAAAGAAGTCTCTTTCTGTAACATACCAGCTTTTTTACTGAAACATATTACTGTACAAGTCGAAGGAATTGGAACTGTAGAAGCAGATATTGCGTATGGAGGAAATTTTTATGCCATTATCGATGCGAAGTCAGTAGGTTTAGAATTAGTACCAGAAAACGCATCTACAATTATCGATAAGGCAATTCATATTAGAAATATCATTAATGAGGAATTTGAAATCATACATCCGCAGTATTCGTTTATTAGAGGGTTAACACATATTGAATTTTATACAGATCCTACTCATGAAAGTGCTCATGTGAAAAATACAGTTGTCGTTCCGCCAGGAGGAATTGATCGTTCTCCATGTGGTACAGGAACATCAGCGAAGTTAGCTGTATTATACGCAAATCAAAAAATTAAAGTGGATGAAGAGTTTATTCATGAGAGTATCGTGGGCTCTTTATTTAAAGGGTGCGTTATAAATACAACATCTGTAGAAAATATTGAAGCTGTCGTAACGAAAATTGCAGGTTCAGCTTGGCTTATGGGGATGCATAGATTTTTTTATAATGAAAAGGACCCACTGAAAGAAGGCTTTTTGCTAATTCCGCCGATGGAACATGAAACGGAGGATGTAAAATGAACATTCAAAAAATGTATACAGCAGTAGACGTACATGTAAATGGTGAAGCATTTCGTGTAATGAAAGATGTACCATGCAAATACTACTACAGTTTAGAGCAATTAAACGAACAATTTTCAGGTGAATTAGCAGAAGAAATGAAGCTTTTATTAAATGAGCCACGTGGTTTTATCGGATTAAATGGATGTATTGTTGTTCCTTCTATTCATATGGAAGTCGATGCAGCTGTATTATTTTTTAATCATGAAGGATCCATTCCGCTTCATTATGGAGGCATTGTGGCAGTAATAACGATGTTACTAGAAAGCGGGTATTTAAAAAAGAGAGAGACGAACCAATACAAAATCGAAACGCTATCTGGTATATTTTCAATCCATGCGTATGTAGAGAATGATGAAGTTGTATCTGTTTCGTTTGAAAGTAAACTATGTTATATGATTGAGAAAAATTTGCAAGTGGGTAATATAAGTTACTCTCTCATACAGGCAGATAAAGTATATGCAGTTGTAGAAAAGGATGCATATTCACCAGAAATTAGTATTGAAAATATCTCTAAATTAAAAAAATGGGGTGAAGTTACACTTCAAGCTATACAAAAACAGTCATTAATAAAAAGACTTATTTTAGTAGAATCTATGCAAGCAGAAAAGAACCATATAAAGTCGATTACATTTCATGAAGATAACTTTATAGTACGTTCGCCTGGTTTTGTTTCTACTATTGTATCTTATGTTCATACATTATTTAAAAATGATTATATAGCGGATAAACCTTTTAAAAATGAAAGTGTTTTTAATAGCTTTATAACAGTGGAACAAGTGAAGAAAGAAGAACAAGGATACATTTTCCGCTTTGAAAGTAGAGGGTTTATTACAGGAATGCAGACGTTTCTATTAGACTCTACAGATCCTTTTCCGACAGGGTTTTTATTAAAATAAAATAGTTAAAGGGAGAGATAAATATGAAAAACATTAAAGGGGCATTTCCAGTATTAATCACACCGATGGATGAGTTTCAAGAAATTAATTGGAACGGTGTAAAACAAAACGTAAACTATTTTATCGATCAAAAGGTAGCTGGCATTATTATTAATGGAAGTACAGGAGAGTTTGTTAGTTTATCAAAAGAAGAAAGATTTAAAATGGTAGAAACAGTATTAAAAGAAGTTGATGGACGTATTCCAGTTATTGTAGGAACTGCTGCGGAGACGACGAAAGAAACGATTGAATATACGAAACATGCAGAAGCACACGGAGCGGATTGCGCATTAATTATTAACTCGTACTATTGTAAGCCGAAAGAAGAGGAAATTTATTTTCATTTTAAAGAAATCTCAAACGCTGTAAATATACCAATTATGTTATACAATAATCCGTTTACATCTGGTGTTGATATGAGTACAGAGCTCATGCTACGTATTGGAAAAGAATGTGAAAATGTTACACATATTAAAGAATCTAGCGGAGATATTCGTAAAGCAAGAGATTTAGTACGCCGAGGCGAAGGTGCTTTTCAAGTCTTCTGTGGATCTGAAGATTTAGTTATGGAATCTTATTTAGTAGGTGCAACGGGATGGGTTTCAGTAGCAGGAAATATCGTACCGGGACTTGTTACGAAAATGTATGAGCATTTCCAAAATGGTGAATTAGAAAAAGCTTGGGAAATAAACGATGCTATTTTACCTCTTTGCGAGTTCCTTGAAGGATCAGGAAAATATGTACAAATCGTTAAACGCTCAATGGAATTACACGAGCAAGCTGGGGGACCTTCTCGTTATCCGAGACTCGGATTAACTGAAGAAGAAGATCAAAAACTACAAATGATTATTTCAAAAATTGCAGCTCATGCAGCTGTTTAAATAAGGAGGAAAACATATATGTTAACGACAAATATTGAGTTGAGACCAAAAGTGAAAGCGTTTTTAAATGAAGAAATTAAAATGTTTATTAATGGTGAATTTGTACCTTCCATTAGCGGGAAGACATTTGAAACATACAATCCAGCAACAGAAGATGTTCTAGCTGTCGTATGTGAAGCGCAAGAAGAGGATATTGATGTCGCAGTAAAAGCGGCAAGATCTGCATTTGAATCAGGACCTTGGGCAGAGATGACTACTGCTGAAAGAGCGCACCTTATTTATAAATTAGCAGACTTAATTGAAGAGCATGGAGAAGAATTAGCGCAGTTAGAAGCTTTAGATAATGGGAAGCCATATCAAGTAGCACTGGATGATGATATTGCAGCGACTGTAGAAAATTATCGCTATTATGCGGGATGGGCTACAAAAATTATCGGGCAAACGATTCCGATTTCAAAAGATTACTTAAATTACACACGCCATGAACCTGTTGGCGTTGTAGGTCAAATTATCCCATGGAATTTTCCGCTCGTTATGTCTTCTTGGAAAATGGGAGCTGCACTAGCAACAGGATGTACGATCGTATTAAAACCAGCAGAGCAAACGCCTTTATCGTTATTATATACAGCCAAGCTCTTTAAAGAAGCAGGTTTTCCAAACGGTGTTGTAAACTTTGTTCCAGGTTTTGGCCCTGAAGCAGGAGCTGCAATCGTAAACCATCATGATATTGATAAAGTAGCCTTCACAGGTTCAACAGTTACAGGGAAATATATTATGCGTCAATCTGCAGAAACAATTAAACATGTAACGTTAGAACTTGGTGGTAAATCACCAAATATCATTTTAGAAGACGCTGATTTAGAAGAAGCGATTAACGGTGCATTCCAAGGCATTATGTATAATCACGGCCAAAATTGTAGTGCCGGTTCTCGCGTGTTCGTTCACCGAAAACATTACGAAACAGTCGTAAATGAACTAGTAGAAATGGCGAATAACGTGAAACTTGGAGCAGGTATGGAGAAGGAAACAGAAATGGGACCGCTCGTATCTAAAAAACAACAAGAGCGTGTGCTACATTACATTGAACAAGGAAAAGCTGAAGGCGCTACTGTTGCTGCTGGTGGTGAACGTGCATTTGAAAAAGGTTATTTTGTACAGCCAACAGTATTCACAAATGTTACTGATGATATGACAATTGTGAAAGAAGAGATTTTTGGACCAGTTGTCGTTGTACTTTCGTTTGATTCAACAGAAGAGGTCATAGAAAGAGCAAATCGCTCTTCATACGGACTCGCTGCGGGCGTATGGACACAAAATATTAAAACAGGACATCAAGTTGCTAATAAATTAAAGGCAGGAACAGTATGGATTAATGATTATAATTTAGAAAATGCAGCTGCACCATTTGGTGGCTTTAAACAATCTGGTATCGGTCGTGAGTTAGGTTCATATGCGCTTGATAACTATACAGAAGTGAAAAGCGTTTGGGTAAATATAAAGTAATAGAGAATCTAACTGTTAATAAATAGAGGGATGAAATAATGAGCGATACGGACAACTGTAAGTGTTAAAAATAGTTGTCCGTTTTCTTATATATAAAATAGCTTTTAAAAGAATGATAAGGGGGATTTGGATGGAGCAATTAGTAGAGTGGTTAGTAGGGCAAGTATGGAGTATTGGGCTAGTTGTTTTTGCATTAGGGGCAGGTGTGTATTTTACAATTGCCACTCGTTTTCTGCAAATTCGTTATTTTAAAGAGATGATTAAACTATTATTTGAAGGGAAGAGCTCGGAGACGGGAATTTCATCCTTTCAAGCATTTTGTTTAGCCTTATCAGGTAGGGTTGGAATAGGTAATATCGCAGGGGTCGCGACTGCTATCGCTTTTGGCGGACCAGGAGCTGTGTTTTGGATGTGGGTAATGGCTCTTTTAGGAGCAGCGAGTGCATTTGTTGAATCAACATTATCTCAAGTGTATAAAAGTAAAGTTGGAAATGAATACCGGGGCGGTACACCATATTTCATTGAAAAAGGCTTGAAAATGAAATGGTTTGCAGTCATTGTAGCGGTTGTTGTAACACTTTCATATGGCGTTTTATTACCAGGTATTCAGTCTAGTAGTATCGCAGTTGGATTTGAAAACTCTAATGGCATTAGCAAATATATAACTGGAATATTATTGGTTATATTATTAGCATCAATCATTTTTGGTGGCGTAAAGAGAATTGCGGGCGTTTCGCAAATGCTTGTTCCATTTATGGCAATTGGTTATGTAATTGTTACATGTATCGTATTAATTGCGAATGTAACAGAAATTCCAAGTATGTTCGCTTTAATTTTCTCTAGTGCTTTTGGTGTAAATGAAATGTTTGGTGGAATCGTCGGCGCAGCAATTGCATGGGGCGTAAAGCGCGCTGTATTTTCAAATGTTGCAGGTGTTGGAGAAGCGACGTATAGCTCCGCTGCTGCTGAAGTATCCCATCCTGCAAAACAAGGGTTAGTTCAAGCATTTTCTGTATATATCGATACAATTGTTGTATGTACAGCGACAGCTCTTATGATTTTAATAACAGGTATGTATAATGTTATACCTGAAGGGAAAAGCGCTATAGTAAAGAATATAGGGAATGTTGATGCAGGTCCAATCTATACACAACAAGCAGTTGAAACTGTTATGACAGGGTTTGGTCCATTATTCATTTCAATCGCAATCTTCTTTTTCGCATTTACAACTTTACTCGCATACTACTATATCGCTGAAACGACGCTTACTTATTTAGATCGTGATCTTAAACTTAGATGGTTAAAACCAGTTTTAAAAATTGGATTTTTAATTATGGTTTACATCGGTAGCGTAGAATCAGCGTCGCTTTTATGGAATCTTGGAGATTTAGGAATCGGTAGTATGGCATGGTTAAACTTAATTGCGATTCTACTATTAAGTAAAATCGCATTAAAAGTGTTAAAAGATTATGAAGCACAGAAAAAAGAAGGGAAAGATCCAGTATTTGATCCTAAAAATGTTGGGATTGAAGGATTAACGTTTTGGGAAGAAAGAAGTAAAGAGATTGAAAGGAAAAACTATAAGGAACAATCTGTAGTGGATGATAGTCTGAAATTGTAACTATAATAAACTGAATATTCTTTCTTTTTAACGAGGTATATTGCCTTCTTTTCATCACATACTACAATAGGTACACATAATTTGAATGGGGGTAATAATAAGATGGAACACGAACAACATAGTTCAGTAAATGATGTTCTACATCATTATAAAGAAGGAATTGGTAGTTTTACAAACCAAATTCCTGAAATTGCTGAAACATATAATGCATTCACGCAAGCTTGTTTTCAAGAGGGCGCTTTAACAAAAAGGGAAAAGCAACTTATCGCATTAGGAATTAGTCTAGCAACGCAAGATGAATATTGTACCATTTATCATACAAAAGGTTGTCTTGATCAAGGATGTTCAGATAAAGAGATTCTCGAAGCATGTGGTGTATCAGCAGCATTTGCTGGCGGAGCTGCAATGAGTCAAGCAGTAACATTAGTACAAGAGTGTTTAAGTGAACTGAAAAATCAGAAGCATTGAATATAAAAGAACGTTTTAAACTTTATGTTTAAAACGTTCTTTTACGTGAGATTAAATTTGAGTATAAAAATTATTTGGTATGTGATGTATTAAAGTAAGAATTTTAAATTTAGTGGGAATGAGAAATCACAACTATTTATTTAGTATTGAGATTTTCTAAAAAGTTTCAATTGTTTCATATAATCAATAGCTTTTGTTTTGTTCTTTTGTTTACATACATATTCGAATTCATTCTTATCTCGATAGTAACTATTTATTATTTCTTCTGTAAGAAATCCATCGGAAATAGCTTTTTTAATTGCGCAATGTGGTTCATTTGTATGAGTGCAGTTAGAGAATTTACAGCTCATAGATATCTCTTCGATATCTTCATAGCCAAGATCAAAGTTGTCCTCATGTTTTATTAAGTCAAAACCTGTTTTACTAATGGTTAATCCCTCCACTTTTCATACATTCTATAAGTATGTTTTATCTAAATATATATTTCCTTTTAGTAATCTGTTATTCCTTCTATAAAACTTGGTACAATGAAACAAAAGGGGGATTAGTAATGCAAAATTTAGTAATTGAAGAGATTAAGCAAATAAAAGATGGCGTGGAGGAGCTTTCGAATCTTTTGAAAACGGTTGTAGATGATGGGGCATCAATTGGTTTTTTACCTCCACTGGAACAAAAAGAATCGGTAAAGTATTGGGAAACAGTCTTAGCACCAGAAGTGATCTTATATGTCGCTAAAATAAATAATGAAGTGGCAGGGAGTATTCAATTACATTTAGTTACAAAGCCTAATGGGATTCATAGAGCTGAAATTTGCAAGTTAATGACTCACCCGAACTTTAGACGTAACGGCATTGGACGTTCGCTTATGCAAAAAGCAGAGGAAAGAGCAAAGCAAGAAAAAAGGTCTCTTTTAGTGCTAGATACTAGAGAAGGAGATCCTTCGAATAGATTGTATAAGTTGTTAGACTATCAAGAATCCGGAAAAATACCAGGGTATGCAATTTCTCCGAATGGTGAGTTAGATGCAACGGTAATTTATTATAAAATGATTTAGTTTTTTATTTAAAAAGGGAAATAACTCCAAACAACACATTTGTTATTATGTTCGTGCGTTGATTTATAAAAAATATTGATAATTTAAAACAATGTTTGATAAAACCTTGTAACTTCATCTGGAACATTCAATTAAAGGGCTAGTTTGTAGTAGGATAACAGGTTTTTTAGAGTTATTATTTAACGTATTATCCGAAAGAAGTCTCCTTCCTCAAACATGTTAGCTCGGCTGTCTGTCCTAGGACAAATTCGTTAGCTATCAAAAGTAACGATGAACCGAGAAGCCCCCACTTCGGGGTAAGCTAGTAAGAGATACTAAGTGGGGGGTAGTTCACATAGGAATTTTGAAGTCTTTTGGTGAATATTAAATGTTAATCTAAAAGATGGAGGTTGCTGTGATGTTGAAACTGTTTCAATATAACTGGCAAGTTCGTGATGATTGGTTTACATGGTGCGAAGACATGTCGGCCGAAGAACTGGTAAAGAAACGGGTCGGTGGATTCGGCAGTATACTACATACCCTATTTCATATTGTAGATGTGGAATATATGTGGATCTTAGGGTTGCGTGGTGAATCAGTGCCTGAGGAGCCATTGTTTGAAGAGTATGCCAGCTTACAAAAAGTGAAAAATCTTTCAGCTCAATACCACGGGAAAGTGAAACCATTTGTGACCTCTTGGACAAATAAAATGGATTCTCGGAAACTTTCAAAAGCCGACTTCAATGAAGAGCCAATTAGCTCAAGAGACGCACCAATTAGGCGCCGAGTCATTGAATGTACACACGGAGAGTTAATACGTCATGTCATTGTCCACGAAATCCATCATATCGGCCAGTTATCTATATGGGCACGTGAAATCGGAAAGGAGCCAGTTTCCGCAAATCTGAGAGGGAGAGGGCTATTTGATAACTAGACTAACTTTGCCAATTTCGTAATTTATTTATAAACGAATAGTTTAATTGAGTATATTTAACACCGTCTATATTTCTCTAGCGGTGTTATTTGAATGTATCAATAAAATTTATTTAATGTACTAAATGAATTTGAGAAAGTTTTTAGAGGGTTCTTTTAGGTATGTTCTTCGACTTATAATGGATGTAGAGAAGATGACTAGCCGACTATAGTTATTTTCGCTTTATTATGGGAAAGGGGATGACGGGATGAGAACGAAAGGTTTACAGAAGGTGAAGAAAGTTATATTAAGTGGTGGTATATTACTTACGGGATTGTTAACTTTCGGTTTTTCAGAAAAAGCTTCAGCTCATGGATATGTAGAATCACCAGCGAGCCGTTCTTATTTATGTAAGCAAGGGGTAAATGTAAATTGCGGACCGATTCAATATGAGCCGCAAAGTGTAGAAGGAATAGGTGGATTCCCGCAATTAGGACCTTCTGATGGACAAATCGCAGGAGCTGGCCATTTTCCTGCTTTAGAGGTTCAAACAGTCGATAGGTGGAAGAAAGTTACGTTAAACGGTGGGACGAATACATTCAAGTGGAAACTAACCGCTCCTCATAGTACGAAAGAATGGAAATACTACATTACAAAGAAGGATTGGAATCCAAATATGCCTTTAACAAGGTCTAGTTTAGATTTAGTGCCGTTCTATGTGAAAAATGATGGAGGAACTAGACCAGGAACTTCAGTAACACATGAAGCAAATATACCTACTGATAGAAATGGATATCACCTTATTTTAGCTGTTTGGGAAATTGCAGATACTGGGAATGCATTTTATCAAGTTATAGATGTTAACCTTGTAAATAACGGTTTGGCATCGAATTTCGCGCTAAATCATGTAGTGCAGGCTCCTACCTTATTTTAAATAAAATATACATTTCGATCATCTAATTCATTTTAGATGATCTTTTTTACGAAAAACGATGAAAAATATAGAAGAAAGTACAATTATTTATAAAAAAATGGGCTTTAAATATTGTCATATTTGCTTCTTTAAGATATCCTTTTCATGAAGAGGTGGAAAACATGGAAAAAGTACTAGTTTTCGGGCATAAAAACCCAGATACAGATGCAATTTGTTCTGCAATTGCTTATGCAGAATTGAAAAAAGAATTAGGAATGGATGCTGAGCCTGTACGTTTAGGCGAAATCAGCGGTGAAACTCAATTTGCGTTAGACCATTTTAAAGTAGAAGGACCGCGTTTTGTTGAGACAGTTGCAAGCGAAGTGGACAACGTTATTTTAGTTGATCATAACGAGCGTCAACAAAGTGCTAACGATATCGAATCTGTTCGTGTGTTAGAAGTTATTGACCATCACCGTATTGCTAACTTTGAAACAAGCGATCCTATTTACTACCGTTGTGAGCCAGTTGGTTGTACAGCTACAATCTTAAACAAAATGTACAAAGAAAACGGCGTTACAATTCGTAAAGAAGTTGCAGGTTTAATGTTATCTGCAATCATTTCAGATTCTTTACTATTCAAATCTCCAACTTGCACAGAGCAAGACGTAGCAGCAGCTCGTGAATTAGCGGAAATCGCTGGTGTAGATGCTGATAGCTACGGCTTAGAAATGTTAAAAGCTGGTGCTGACTTAAGCGGAAAAACAATGGAGCAATTAATCTCTCTTGATGCTAAAGAATTCCAAATGGGTAATGCGAAAGTTGAAATCGCACAAGTAAACGCTGTTGATACAAACGACGTTCTTGTACACCAAGCGGAACTTGAAAAAGTTATCTCTGCAGTAGTTGAAGAAAAAGGTTTAGACCTATTCTTATTCGTTGTAACTGATATCTTAACTAACGATTCTGTCGGTCTTGCGATCGGTAAAGCAGCAAACGTTGTTGAGAAAGCATACAACGTATCTCTAGAAAACAACACTGCGACTTTAAAAGGTGTTGTATCTCGTAAAAAACAAATCGTACCAGTATTAACAGAAGCATTCCAAGCTTAATATACTTGGGTATGGTTTAACAAAAAACAGAAAATTAAAAACGGGAGGATTGTGTATGCTTAATGATTTAGAAAGTAAATTACAGTCACTTTTAGAGCGAAATATTACTTCTGTTTCAGAATTAGAGCGTTGGCTTTTGGAGGAATTGCGTGTAAACGCTGAAATAGAAGAGGAGATAACAAGTAGTTTAATCGCCATGTATAGAGATACAAATGACAGAAATATACGTAATTTACATATGTATAATCAAAATACAATTCAACCACTTTTAAAAAGATACAATGCAAAATTTGACCAGAAATTTAGAGAGTGTCCATTTTCAAATTTATTAGATGAGCAGAAATATGGATTTATGAAAAAAGCAAGATTGGTGAAAAGTAAAACATTTAATGAAAAGAACATTGCTCTTTCCATTAAAGAGCAAGAGCTTATAACGCAGTATAGAGAAATAATGTCTAACATATCTATTAATTGGGAAGGAGAGCTAAAGACGTATGCATACATAAAAGCAAAGTTAGATAACCCCAATAGAGTTATTCGTGAAAAAGCTTGGTATGCTTTATGTGAAGCAAGAAGTGTAGTGAAAATAGAAATAGATTGTATTATGAATGAACTCGTACAATTGCGGAATGAGATCGCTTTACATGCAGGATTTAATAATTATAGTGAATATGCTTTTAAACAAAAAAATAGAGATTATAGTATTGAAGAGTGTTATAAACTTCATGAATCTATAGAAAAGTATGTTGTACCAATATGGGAACAGTTGGGGATTCTTTCTAAAAAGAATCTCGGTGTAAAAACGTATCGCCCTTGGGATCTTACTCCAAGTAATTTACCAAAAATCCCGTTTCAAAATGCCATTGATGTATTGAATGGGGTGGAAGAAATATTTCGGAAGACAGATTTATATTTTTATGAGAAATTTATTCATATAAGAAAAGGGGGATTCATTGACGTAGAAGAACGTGAAAATAAAGCGCCAGGAGCCGCTTGTTTTACCTTGCCTCATAGTAAAGAGGTTTTTGTGTATTCTAATTTTAGTCCATCATTTTATGCAATTAACGCGTTAATACATGAAGTGGGACATGCATTTCATTTTTATAAACAATTTAACAATGATAGTAGCATGCAGGAAAGATATCTTCGTGAAGAGGTGGCTGAACTTTATTCCCTAAGTCTTGAGTTACTAGTAACGGATAAGCTGGATATCTTTTATAAGAAAAAGGATGAATATAAAGAAGTACAGCGCGTCCAATTATACCGTGCTTTGTCTTTATTAATGTCGTCAGTTGCAGGAGATGTATTCCAGCACTGGCTCTATTCAAATCCAAACCATACATCAGAAGAACGTGATAAGAAATACGCTGAACTATGTAAAAGATATCAATATTCATCAGTCAATATTGCTGGATTAAAAGTTGAAATTGGTTCGAGTTGGTTAGAGTCATTTCACTTTGTTCAGTTTCCTTTTTATAAAATTGAATATGCAATTGCTCAAATAGGAGCAATGCAATTGTTTCAAATTTACCGGGAAGACCCAGAAAAAGCGATTGCTTTCTTTAAAGAAGGTGCGAGTGCAGATTGGAATTTATCCATACAAGAAATATATGAAAAAACAGGTGTCACGTTTGATTTTTCGGAAGAAAGGATAGAAAGTACTGCAAGTGTTATTTTGGATTTGATTAATGAATAAAATAAGGATAGCATTTGCTATCCTTATAACTGCGTGTTCGTAGATTTTTTCTTGTTTATATAAAATGTAATAATAGCCGCAATGAGGAAAATAGGTATAGCATACGCTTGCCCAACAAACAACTTCCAGCCAACATGATTATAGCCTTGAGATGCTGGAGCAATCATAGCGATTATGCAAACAATAATATAGAGTACTAGTGCAGGGATTATATTTTTCATTTGTTCACCTCCTTTTCATAAAATTATCATATGTATATTTATATAATACATTATAGATTGAGATAAGATATATGTTTTTCTAACTTTTATGTAAATAAAAGGGTTGTTTTTAAGTGGAATAGAATAGGTGTATGTAGAATGATATAGGGGTGTTACATATAATGAATAATATACTAAATCGAATAAAGAAAGATGTAAGTATAGAATTATTGAATACGCTATGGCCTAGTTTTAATAGGGCTGCATTTGCATTATATGATGACGAGCATGTGTATGTATTTCATCATCCATTATTTTTGAAAGATGATGGTGAGTATGCCATTTTAAAGTGGGATGACCAATTTAAAGGCGATACACTTATTCTATTCAAAGATTATCCGACTGCCATTGTGAATATGAATAGGTATAAAGATTATGAAAGTTTATTTGCGGTTGTTGTGCATGAACTTTTTCATTGCTATCAATATTTGAATAAAGAAAGTAGATTTCCAAATGAATCTCTAGGATTTCTATATCCTATATTAGAAGAAAATATAGAATTGCGAAATAATGAACGAATGTGTTTATATGATGCTGTTCATTGTAAGTCACAAGCTGAGAGAAATAATTATATTAAACAATTTATTGAACTAAGGAAGCAAAGAGCTCGTTTTATAAAAGAAGAGTTTATAACTTATGAATGTATGGTTGAAAGTATAGAGGGGCCTGCTTGGTATGTTGAAATGAATGCTTACAATACAGTATGTAAAAATGATGAAAGCGAAACATTACGAAAATATAGCGGATTCATTTTAGATGCATATGAAGCTAATTATAACATTAGGAAGAGCTGCTATAGCTCAGGAATGCTTTTATGTTTATTATTAGATGAAATTCATCCAGAATGGAGAATGAGATTCTTTAATAGTGATAAATCGTTATATTCTTTTTTAAAACAAAACATAAATGTGGATTTGAGTTTTAATAATGAAATTGCAATAAGTAAAGAAACGAAACAAATCCTTCATTTTGTTCAAAACGAAAGAGACAAGGATTTTAAACAATTCTATAAAGAAAAAGGGTATCATCTGTATATTGTAGGGGATATAAAATTAAATTCGTTTAATCCGATGAATGTAAAATTAAACAAAAATAAAGTGTTACATAAAACTTTTTTAAGTGTAAGTATACATAATAAAACATATATGATAAATCAACCTGTTTTAGCATCTTTTGAAGAAGATTTTAAAAATATGAAACAAGTTCATATTATAATGAATGAAAAGCCAATAGAAACAAATAATGTTTGGAACGTAGTGGGTATTGGGGATATAGAAGCTGAGTATGAAGAAGTAGGGAATTCTATATTTTTAAATTTAAAAAGTTAGAAGTGAGGTAAGAAATAACGATGAAAAGGTTATGCATAATTCCATGCGGAAAAAAGAAAATTTGGGATAAGTATCCAGATTACGGATCGATGGAGGCAAAAGAAGTATATATTAGTCCGTTCGGAAAAGCATGTCAGGCGTATGCAACTATGTTTTTCGAGAATTGGGTTATATTATCGGCGAAGCATGGATTTTTAAGACCAAATGATATTGTTTTAGAAAACTATGACCTTGCATTTGATTCAAAAAGCGATGAGATTATTAGTGTGGAACAATTAAAACAACAGATGATTGAAAAAGACTTACATCAGTTTGATGAAATAGTTTTACTTGCAGGCAAGAAGCATAAGAAAGTAGTGACACAATTATATGCAGAAGAAATTATTACGTATCCGTTAGCAGGATGTAAAGGAATTGGGTATATGTTGCAGAGGTTGAAAGGGGCTGTGGGGGAAGGGAAGGAATTATAGGGAATATATTATAGCCAGCTTTGCATATAGGTAACTAATGTATAATTAAGGTATGAAGATGGAGGTGAAGAAGGTTTTCAAAAGTAATGTATCTAGTTTTGTTTGTATAGGTCTAGTGTTATTATTAATTGATTTTAATAATTTATCGATATTAGAATACATATTCTTAACAACGAGCACCCTTGCTTTTGTTGCATTTTTAGTGAACTTAGCAGTTACATACTATTGTGAGAGAGAAGAAAGAAAATATACATGAATGTAAAGCCTAAATATTGGGCTTTTTTCTATGTTGTATTTTGGTTGAATATGTAAGGGAGAATTATTAAGGGTACTAAAATAATTCTTATAATCCGTAGAATATAGACCAGTAAACAAGCCTTTTTATACTTTCAAACATAGAATATGATGAATACTATTGAAGGGAGAGTCATATTCATGGGAAACAATTGTCGTTGTAGACAGTTCCGGGATTGTAATAGATTTTGGGATGATCTAATGTTTGGAAGATGCAGACGTAGAGATTGTGATGATTGTGGTTGTAAACGAAAACGTCATTGTGATTGTGATGATTGCCGTTGCAATCATAAACGTGACGATGATGACGATAAATGCCGAAAGTGGTAATTTTTTTGAAAGAGTACTTATAAGTAAGTACTCTTTTTGTATATCAACCTTTTATATTCCATCTTGAACAGATTTTTTTACAATTTCCCATGTGTCTTGTTTTTTAATCTTGATAGCTACATTAGTTCCGGTAGATTCCTTATAAAAGATATATCCATTGTTTTCGTCCACATATGTCAATGGTTCACTTATGCAATCTCGCGAACAAGATGTATTAATTAGCTCAATTAATGATAGTTCGCTCGGATCGGTTTTACTTGCATCTATAATAGTATCAACGTCTGTTTTACGGTAACCTTGTAAGTTTACATGGAAACTTTGTTCAATTTCACCTGTAATACTAGTATTCATTACTTCAATTGAAAGTTTCTTTTCTTGAAGAAATCCTTTTTCATAAAGTAATTTTGTATATCCAAGCCATCCAATTAAAACGAGCATAATAAACATACTAAATATTTTAAGTGTTCGAAGCCGTTTACTAACAATCGTTTCTGAGTATTTCATTCAGTTAAATCCTCCATTGTTTTTAATTAAAAGTATGCCTAAATACATACTTTTAGAAGAAGGATAGAACTTAACGAGTTCTATTCTAGATTCAAAAAAGAAAGCATCCGAAGTTAGATGCTTTCTTTTTTGCGTATTTTTCGCTATCTGTTCGTTACTTGTGTCATAAGTGGTCTAATTTCTTTAACAGGTGGTTTTTTATCATAGGCATCAACGTAAGAGAAATAGTAATTTAAGTTTCTGAGAAGACCTTTTCCTATTTTAGCGCTCAAGAACGGAAATACTTGCCCAGTATAATCATCGAGAGATTTACAGTAATATTTTTCATCTAGATAAATACTGTATTTACATGTTAGTTCTACTAGTGAGTTCCCTTCATCATCAATTACTTCTTTAGAATCAATAATGTCTATTAATGCGAATTTTTCATTTAGATAAACTTTCTTCTTTTTCTCGTGTTTATTTGTGAGGATAAATACGAGACCAATGGCGTTAATCAAACTATTTCCTCCTATAAAAAACGGATATTAATAAAATATATCGATATACGTTAAATGTAAAGAGGAGAGGTGAAATTTCATTGATAGAAAGTATTATAAGCCGATTTGTTTTTCAAATCGGCTTAATGTTATTGAAACACTTGCGGGAATTGTTTTACGATTGCGTTTGTTATCATATCAGCCATTTCTAATGCTTCTTTTTCAATTTTATCGTATAGTTTTACGCTTGCTTCAAAATCTTTATTTAGGAAGGCAAGCGCTTCTGCTTTCGTAAGTGCTAAATGTTCATAAAACATTTTTCTGAATTCTTCTTTTTCTATATATGGGTTGATGCTAGTAAGAAATGCTACAATTTCATCACCATTAGCGTACCATTTTTTCTCTATAGCGGCAGCTGCATTTTGATCACCAGCTTTTGCGGCTTTAACTAGATCCGCTGCAATGACTAAGTGGTCTTTAATTAGCGCACTATATTTTTTTACAGCATCCTCACCATAGAATGGTTCAAGTGATAGTCCCATATGTGTTGCATTTTGAAGAAGACGCCCAACTGTAACGTTAACGTCTGGTAAATTAAAGACAATACTTATAATAGCTAATCTTGTCCAAGCGACATGTTGTTCCCATAAAGAACGCATATAACCTTTTAAAAAGTTCTCGTTTTTACTAATTCGGTAATTACGTACAGATGTATCAAAGTGTACATAAGGGTTATGATAGGGGGAGTAATACGATTGCCAATAAGAATACATAAACGGTAACACTCCTTTGAACATGTATAACTCAAAGTATGATGGGAATTTATTTTTAGTTACGTGTCCTAGATTAATTTCAGAAATTGATATGGAAAAAGATGAAGAATTTTATTGTGGTATATATAAATAAAATGAATATGATATTAAACAAGGCTCTGCAAGGGAAGTTGCAGAGCCTCAAAAGGGTATTGCCGAGATGTCGGACTCGACTAAGTAATGTTATCATAAAATTCTATTAAAAAAACCTGGTAAATGTGTCCAAATGAAAGTGGATCTTTAATAAAGTCAAAGGGATCCGCTTCCCGCAGCAGATCCCTTTAACTAGATAATGTTGATGAGCAAAAACTCATCTAGAGTACTTTTATAGTAACAAGTGAAAATCGTTTTGTGTATTGAGAAAAAAAGAATTACTTCAATAAATGTTAAGAACTTATATTTTACTTCTTGTTATTATCATCATTTGTTGTGAGTGGAGTATGGTTATAAAATGGAGAAAAGACATGTAAACATATATAAGTGTACTGAATTAAATAATAATCAAAAAAGACCTGCTTATAAAAGTAGGTCAAATTAAGGGGTTTTATCCAACAGAATATTTCATATGATAACAGCTGTATTATAGGAAGTCTATAAGGTATATATTGAGAAAATTATTATGGATAGTATCACATACACACATTAACGTTTAAAAAGTTGAAAAAGAAAATGAAAAAGCTTTCTATAAGAAAATAATGGCTGATACTTATAATACGATTCATATTTCCACGCATCATGATTCGAGAATTGGAGTTGGTTCGGTACTGTTTTCTGCTTGATGGAACTAATATTCTGCTGCTTCATATAGTAACCTCCTGAATTCATATGTATAAGACTAGTAGTATTCAAGGAAGAGTAATAAAATGTATATCTATTTTGTAATTCATTTTATATGTACTTTATTTATGTTTTAAAATTTATAAACATACATAGCCATTAAAATACTGTTGCTAAACAACCTTTAAAACGTAGAGAAGCGTAAAATAATGAAAAAGTAAGCTGTTAGTCATGTATTCAGCACTTTCATGACGCATAAGTGATGATATAATAGGAATAGATGAAAGATAAAGAAAAGCAGGTGACTCTTTTTTGTTTACAAAAGCACAAGAACTTTTAGCGTCTTATTTCGGTTATTCGTCATTCCGAAGAGGACAAGATGAAACAATTAAAAATGTATTAGATGGGAAAGATACTGTCTGTATTATGCCTACAGGTGGTGGTAAGTCAATTTGTTATCAAATTCCCGCATTAGTATTCGAAGGAACGACATTAGTTATTTCACCATTGATTTCACTTATGAAAGACCAAGTAGATACATTAGTACAAAACGGTATTTCAGCTACTTATATTAATAGTTCTATTTCGATTGCGGAAGCGAATCAACGAATTCAATTAGCAAAACAAGGACATTATAAGTTACTTTATGTGGCGCCGGAGCGTCTTGATTCAATGGAATTTGTTGACCAACTTATCGATATGAAAATCCCGATGATTGCAATTGATGAAGCGCACTGTATTTCGCAGTGGGGACATGATTTCCGTCCGAGTTATTTACATATACATCGCATATTAGATTATCTTCCAGAAAAGCCGCTTGTACTAGCATTAACTGCGACGGCAACACCACAAGTTCGTGAAGATATTTGCAACACGCTTGGAATTAATCAAGAAAATACGATTATGACAACGTTTGAGCGCGAGAACTTATCATTTTCTGTTATTAAAGGACAAGATCGTAATGCATATTTAGGGGATTATATTCGTCAAAATCAAAAAGAATCTGGGATTATATATGCAGCTACTAGAAAAGTTGTTGATCAATTGTATGAGGATTTAATGAAAGCGGGAGTTTCTGTATCAAAATACCATGCTGGTATGAGTGATAACGATCGAAATGAGCAGCAGGAACTCTTTTTACGTGATGAAGTGAGTGTAATGGTAGCGACATCTGCGTTCGGGATGGGAATTGATAAATCGAATATTCGTTACGTTATCCATTATCAACTGCCAAAAAACATGGAAAGTTATTACCAAGAAGCAGGCCGTGCAGGCCGTGATGGATTAGATAGTGCGTGTATATTGCTATATTCTTCTCAAGATGTGCAAGTACAGCGCTTTTTAATTGATCAATCGACAGGAGAGTCTCGTTTTTCAAATGAACTTGAAAAACTGCAAAATATGACTGACTACTGTCATACAGAACAATGTTTACAATCATTTATTTTGCAATACTTTGGAGAAGAGCCGAAGGAAGATTGTGGTCGCTGCGGTAATTGTACGGACGACCGCGAAAGTATCGATGTGACGAGAGAATCACAAATGGTTCTATCTTGCATGATTAGAACGAACCAACGATTTGGAAAACAAATGATTGCACAAGTTTTAACTGGTTCAAAAAATAAGAAAGTTATTGAATTTAATTTTCATACGTTACCAACATACGGATTACTATCAAATCGTAGCGTAAAAGAAGTTAGTGAATTTATTGAGTTTCTAATTTCAGATGAGTTGATTGCAGTTGAACATGGTACGTATCCAACATTAAAAGTAACAGAAAAAGGGAAAGAAGTATTATTAGGTAAAGAGAATGTTTTACGTAAAGAACGAGTAGAGACAAGACAAATTGTTCAAGATCATCCTTTATTTGAAGTGCTTCGCGAAGTACGTAAAGAAATTGCGCAAGGAGAAGGTGTACCTCCATTCGTTATTTTCTCTGACCAAACGTTGAAAGATATGTGTGCAAAAATGCCGCAAAGTGACTCTGAACTTTTAACTGTGAAAGGGATCGGCGAACATAAACTTGTGAAGTATGGTTCTCACTTCTTACAAGCAGTTCAGCACTTTATTAAGGACAATCCAAACTATGCTGAAACAGTTAAAACAGAAGTGGTGACAGAGCGGAAAAAGTCAGGAAAAGCTTCAGCAAATTCTCATTTAGAAACGTATGAAATGTATAAACAAGGCATTGATCTAGATGAAATTGCGAAAGAACGTGGCTTATCAAGACAAACAATTGAAAATCATTTAATTCGCTCTTTTGAAGATGGAATGGGAATAGACTGGAACAGTTTTGTTCCTGCAGAATATGAATCACTGATTGAAACTGCCGTGCAAAATGCAGAGGGTGGTCTGAAATCAATTAAGGAACAACTTCCAAATGAAGTGAGTTACTTTATGATTCGTGCATATTTACAATTTAGAAAGTAGATATATATAAAGGGGATAGGGATATATGCATCACGTTTTCGTGTATGGCACATTAAGAAAAGAGCAAACGAATGCCCATTTTATGCAAGGTGCAATATGCATCGCAGACGGAGCATGGACGTATGGTAAATTATTTGATACAAACGAAGGGTATCCGGCAATGATTTGTTCAAATGAGGACAAAGTATACGGAGAAGTTTATGAAGTAAATGAGGTTGTTCTGCAAAAATTAGATGAACTTGAAGAATATACAGGTAATGCAGAAAGTGATTTATATGACCGAATCACCGAAACGGTTTATTTAGGTGATAGAGAAATACGTGCATTTGTGTATGTTGCTCAAGATATAGGGATACTGAAAAAAGTTATCATTTCTGGTGATTGGGTGATGTATCAAAAAGGTAAATAAAAGTAGCGGAAGAGCAGATAGTGGAATCATCCATTATCTGCTTTTTATATTGGTACTTTCAAAATTCTTATTATTTTGATAAATTGTAAATATAGGGAAATTAGAATGGTTTTTTCATGGGTGTCAGAGATTTAGTTTTTCACCTGTAGAAGAAAAAACTATTGCAGGAGGAGAATAATAATGAACGAATTAGATGTGAGAGAATTTTACGAAAAACAATTCAAACTATCCAATTACGATATCAATACAGAAAGCTGGTTAGAGCAAGTTGCTAAAGAAGTTAAAGAACAAGTTGGATATCCATTTCAGTCGATGTTGGAACTAGGTGCAGGAAATGGTGGATTCGCAAGGGCGATGGCTAAGTTAGATGTAAAAATGACTACTGTTGAGCTTGTACCAGAGTTAGTTATGTTTGCAAAAGAACATTCTACTAATGATATAGATATTCATTGCGCTGATTTTTATAAAATTAATTTTGAAGAAAAGTTTGATGTTGTTAGTTATTTAGATGGATTTGGTGTAGGAGCAGATGATGAACAATTGATTCTATTAAAACGCATTAAAAACTGGATGAAGGATGATGGATGTGCACTTATTGATATGTATCAACCATTGTATTGGAAAAAAGCAAGTGGACAAGAAATGACCTTAAGTGCAGCTATGCGAAAATACGAATATGATAGTATAAATGAAAGAATGTTAGATCATTGGTGGCATCCGAATAATCCCAACGATATAGTCACACAGTCTTTACGATGTTATACGGTAGATGAGATTAGCAATCTATGTGCTGAAGCTGGATTAAGTATTGTAGGGTTCTTCCCAGGTGGAGCATATGATTTTGAAAAACGAAAATATAAAGAATTAGCAACATTAAATGAATGTTTGGCATATCGAATTAAAGTAAGGAAGAGTAGGGATTAATCTCTACTCTTTTTTGATTTAGAAAATTCTTACTAAAGCTATTGACTTTATAAATGGATTTTTAATACAATTATATTTCGACTGAAAAATTAGAACGGACAGGAGGGAATCATCAAATGAACAACATTTTTGAGGTAGAGTTACAAAGGATGAAAGATACATTAAGTACGATGGATGATCAATTAGAACAGCTCGAAAAAATTCCGGTTTATTATGGAGATGATTTTAAAGAACAGATTCTAGAAAGTATGAGGGAGTCTAATAGACAAAACTTACGTATTGGTGTGCATGAGCCATACTTTGGGAGACTAGACTTTCAAGAGGATGGCAAGGAAGATGTTATGCCGATTTACATCGGTAAAGTAGGTGTTTCAGATAAAGATACGATGAAACCAATTGTAATTGATTGGCGGGCACCTGTCGCAAGTATGTTTTATTCATTTACCGGTGGAGATGAATTAGCGTTTTATCAATCACCAGACGGATTAGTAGAAGGTGATGTTTATTTAAAGCGAAATATCTCTATCCGAAAAAGAGAACTAGAACGTGTTGTTGATACATACGTGAAAGGAAATGAAGATGTATCGCATGCCGATGATTTTCTTCTATATCGATTAGGTGAGAATAAAGATAATAAACTAAAGGATATTGTTTCGACGATACAATCAGAGCAAAACGATATTATTCGTGCGGAAAGAAACTTACCATTATTAATTCAAGGGGTTGCAGGGAGCGGAAAAACAACAATCGCTTTACATCGCCTTGCTTTTTTAATTTATGAATATCGTGAGCAGCTAGAAGCTGAGAGAATGATTGTATTCGCTCCGAATAGTCTGTTTTTAGACTATATTTCGAGTGTACTACCTGAATTAGGTGTAGGGAATATTAGTCAAACAACATTTCCAGATTGGGCATTACGTACGTTAGATGATTCGGTGAAACTGAAGCAGACAGAAGAAAAATTGATAGAAGCATTTTCTATTAATCGTGATGAAGAAAAGGTTATGCTCGGTAAATTGAAAGGTACACTAGAATTTAAGTCCTTTATTGAAGAGAGAATGATTCAATTTGAAAATGAATTAGTACCAACAAGTGATTTTGAGGCATGGGACAAAGCTATTATTCCAGTAGAAGACATAAAAAAATGGATGCAAGTGGAATATAAACATTATCCATTAAAGAAAAGAAGAGAAAGATTAGTCGGCCGAATGAAGCGCTGGATTGAAATTGAACTGAAAAAGTATGGAGAAACAAACGAGAAGAAATTATTAAAAAAAGAAGCGACAAAGAGATTGAACACTTATATGAAGTTTTGGCCGAAAATGAGCCCACTTTCACTATATAGTTCAATATTGAAAAATAAAGAAATACTCGAAGTATTGCCTGAAGAACTTGTGAAAGAAACTGAAAAGAGTTGTCGTAAAAAAGAAGTGTATGTAGAAGATTTACCAGCTTTAATTTACATACATCTCCGCATAACAGGTATTGAAATCGGACAGAAATTTCATCACGTCGTTATTGATGAAGCGCAAGATTTTTCACCATTCCAAGTTTACGTATTAAAAGAAATTACACTAGGTAATTCTTTTACTATATTAGGTGATTTATCTCAAGCAATTTATGATTATCAAGGGATTGAAGATTGGAGTGCTTTTAAAGAAGTGTTCCAAGAAACAGGTTATTATGAACTGACAAGAAGTTATCGTTCTACAAAAGAAATTATTGAATTTGCGAACGAGATAATTAAAAATGCAGAGATTCCAGTGGGGCTCGCAACACCAGTTTTTCGCAGCGGTGAAGATGTTAAAGTAATCCATACAGAAGATCAATTTAATGAGATTATGAAGACGTTAAAACATCTACAAAATGAAGATGTGAAAACAATTGCGGTAATAGGAAGAACAGACGATGAATGCCGCGATTTATATGAGAAATTAACAAATGCAGGATTAGCTGTAAACGTCATTGAAGCAGATCAAAGTAAATATGAAGGTGGTATTTCAGTAGTACCTGTATACTTGGCAAAAGGGTTAGAATTTGATGCTGTTCTATTAATCGATGTTGATGAAGAACATTATAAAAATACGAAACATGATGCGAAGTTACTATATGTCGGATGTACAAGGTCACTTCATGATTTATGGATTTTCCATAGCGGAGAAGTATCACCTTTAATTAATGGAATAAAATAAATATGAAAAACAAGAGGCTTTTCTAGTAACAATAAGAAGAACCTCTTGTTTTTCTATATAAAGACATGGAGAGAAAATAACTATGATAACAAAAGTAATAACAAAAAGAAATTGGGAAATCGCAAAGGTAGATGGAGAAGTTAATGAAGCTTCACTTAAAGAAGAGGGATTTATTCATTGTTCATTTTTACAGCAAGCTTTAAAAGTTGCTGTAAAACATTTTAGTCATGAAGAAGATGTTTTATTACTAACAATTGATCCATCCTTAATAAAAGCAGATATAAAATATGAACTTGCTTCTAACGGTCAAGAATATCCGCATGTATATGGGGTAATTCATATTGAGGCAATTGTAGATGTTACTCCATTTACTAAAGAAAAAGGAGAGTTTATATTATAAGAGGTACAAAATTAAGATTGTAATAGCCGTTTAAATTAACAAAAAAAGCACAAATAATATAATTTGTGCTTTTTTATTATCTATTTTTTGTAAATATGCATTGTTTTTATCACACTAATACTGTACGATACATAGTATAAAACATATACTGTATGACATATAGTAATGGAAATGAGGTGAGTGAATGGATACTTTATTAAATTCGTTAATTACTGAATTAAGAAGAGGTACATTAACATTAGCGGTTTTAAGCCAGTTAAGAACACCGCAGTATGGGTATTCACTTGTCCAATTATTGGAGCAATCAGGGATCACAATCGATCAAAGTACTCTATATCCACTACTTCGCCGATTAGAAAAGCAAGAGCTAGTGACGAGTAGTTGGGATAAAACGGAGAGTAGACCTCGTAAGTATTACGTTTTAAGTGAATATGGATTAGAGATATTTTTGCAGTTAAAAAAGGCATGGATAAAGGATTCGAAAGAACTTTATAACTTATTAAAGGAGGAGGACAAGAATGAATTTGATTGATATTTATGTCGAAGAAGTAGCGAAGAGATTACCTGAAAAAAATCGTGAAGATATTATTCTTGAACTACGGTCAACTATCGAGGATATGTTACCTGATGAGTATAATGAGGAAGATGTAAACAGTGTCCTTGAAAAATTGGGAAGCCCAGTTTCATTGGCTAATGGCTATCTGGATAGACCGATGCATTTAATTGGACCACGTTATTTTGATGTATATACGACATTGTTAAAAATGATCATACCAATAGCAGCTGTTATCGCACTTATTGCAATGGTTGCAGAAAATTTTGTAGGATATAATGGTGAGCAAGCGGTATTAAATGTTATTTTAAATTTGATAGGTAAAGGGATTGGGGAAATTATCGAAGTAGGCCTCCATGTGTTTTTCTGGTTGACACTTGTATTTGCAATTTTAGAAAGAACAGATAAAGACAAAGGTACCCAACCGCTGACTACAAGTTTAAAAAAATGGACGCCTGATGATTTAAAAAATACTTCGTATGTTCCAAAGAAAAAGTCGATCTCAAAGTTCGAAGTATTTGGCGGGTTAATGTGGACGGCAATATGGGCAACACTTTATTTTTATGCGAATCATCTTGTAGGTGTATATCATGGTACAGAAAACGGACTAAAGTTTGTCGCGCCAACTTTTAATCAAGATGTGTTACTTCAGTATTGGCCAATCGTTGTAATTATGATTGTGTTTGAAATAGGGATATCTCTTTATAAGTTAGTACAAGGACAATGGACGAAAAAGTTGGCAATTGGGAATGCTTTTCTTCAAATAGCTGGAACAATAGTATTCATTGTAATTGTAGTAAATCCGCATTTATTTAACGAAGGATTTATTACGTATGTGGCAAATGTGTTTACTACTTCTCCAGAGGAATTTAAAAAGTGGTTAATTGGTGGAGGTATAATCATTTATATTTTATCTGCAGTATTAAATATATTTGATGGTTTCCGAAAAGCTCGTATTCGTATGTAGGAGTGAAAGAAAAGAAGATATACTTTATGAAAGGAAGAAAGCAATGATAAGGGAAGCAACGAAACAAGATATAACAAACATTTTAGATATTTATAATGATGCTATATTGTATACAACGGCCGTATATACGTATAAACCTGTAACCCTTGAAAATAGAATAGACTGGTATGAACAAAAAAAGGCTGAAAGTTATCCGATTTTAGTATACGAATTAGATAATAAAGTAGTAGGATTTGCGACATTCGGGCCGTTTAGAGCTTGGCCTGCCTATAAATATTCAATTGAGCATTCTGTTTATGTTCATAAGGAATATAGAAAAAATGGGATAGGAACTTCTTTAATGAAAGCATTGATCACAGTTGCAAAAGAAAGGGAATATATGACCTTAATTGCTGGAATTGATGCAGAAAATGAGAAAAGCATTGCCTTACATGAAAACTATGGATTTGTTCATACTGGGACAATAAAAAAAGCTGGTTATAAGTTTAATAGGTGGTTAGATTTAGCTTTTTATCAATTGGAGCTTAATGGTCCTAAAAGGCCTACGGAAGAATAGATATTTGCGTTTTGCTTAGTATTTCTTTTAGAAAGGTAGCATGGAGAAATTTCATGCTACCTTGTTTATTGTATGCATAAATATCACGTAACAAAAAAGGTTTTTTATATTCTATATCGAATTTTGAGAAGATGATAAAACTATATAAAAATAGGTAAGGATATGTATTTACAAAAAGTATAGCAAAGGCATACTAGGGGGTGAGTGATTGAAAAAAAACTTAAAAACTTCAACAATGATCATTTTAATTTTAACAATTATCGCTATTGAAGTTGGAATGGCGATTTATGATCATAATCTGTCATTGGATACGATTTACTTTGCAGCAATCCTCATTTGTATTGTATTGCTTTTTGGCACACGTGTTTCTGAAGAGAAAGCAAGTACATCGAAAGAGAGACGAAGAAAAACAGCACTTATATTTTGGCCATCTATTTTATTGTCTATCGCTTGTTTTGCCGTTATAAGTTATATAAGAATAGGCTATGTCTCTGTACCAGGGATAATTGGTTTTTCATGCTTTGTTACTTATGGTGGATTCGTATTTATTAGTATTTTAAAAAGGAAAAGTAAAAATTAAAGGTAGCTTACTAAGTTGAAAGGAATAAATATATGAAACATATAGAAAGTGGTACTCGAACTGAAGGAGAATACATAAAAAATAAAGTAATTCAATATAACATGTCGATTTTAAGAGATGAAGCAAAACAGCCGATGGAACAAGTAAGTTTCGTAGTAAAAGATGAGGATGGAAAAATTTTTGGCGGGGTAACAGGAACGATGTATTTTTATCATCTTCATATAGATTTTTTATGGGTTGATGAAACAGTTCGTCATGATGGTTATGGTAGTCAACTGTTACATAAAATTGAAGTCATCGCGAAGGAAAAAGGGTGTAGATTAATATTATTAGATTCATTTAGTTTTCAAGCACCAGATTTTTATAAAAAGCACGGCTACCGAGAATATGGTGTTGTTGAAGATCATCCTAAAGGACATAGTCAACACTTTTTAGAGAAGCGGTTATAGTAATAGTATTCGTGCTCTAGAAGAAAAATTGATTTTAAAAGCATCGCCAAACAAGGTGATGCTATTTTAAATTTAAAGCAACTACTCAAGCTGATGTAATTATGGGGACAAATAGTACGATTCGTATAGCTATAATTTTCTTTTCTAATGGAAATGAGTTACTGTCTTTGTAGAAGACACTTGTCGTATTTACTATATGTACTAGCAAATACTATTGAATTTTTAGGAGAGGAAGAGCAATAAGACGAGCTCTGAATATAATACTAATAAAGGAGGTGTTAAGAAATGGGTTACATTGTAGATATTTCAAAATGGAACGGTAATATTAACTGGGATGTAGCCGCTCCACAACTAGATTTCGTAATCGCTAGGGTACAAGATGGTTCAAATTATGTAGATCCTTTATATAAAAATTACGTACAAGCAATGAAAACAAGAAATATTCCTTTCGGTAATTATGCATTTTGCCGATTTATTTCAATTGCTGATGCGAAGAAGGAAGCGCAAGATTTTTGGAATCGAGGTGATAAGAGCGCTACAGTTTGGGCGGCTGATGTAGAAGTAAAAACAATGGATGATATGAGAGCCGGTACACAAGCTTTTATCGATGAATTACGCCGACTAGGAGCTAAGAAAGTTGGCTTATATGTTGGTCATCATGTATATGAACCATTCGGTATGGCGAACGTAAAAAGTGATTTTGTATGGATTCCTAGATATGGAGGTAATAAACCAGCATATCCTTGTGATATTTGGCAATACACCGAGACAGGTGATGTACCAGGTATTGGCAAATGTGATTTAAATCAATTAATAGGAAATAAGCCACTTTTCTGGTTTACTGAATCAGTACCAAAACAAGAAAATATACAAGCACAAGTTTCTAAACAAAATATTATTCAATCTGGAGCCTTTTCACCTTATGAAACTCCAGATGTTATGGGAGCATTAACTTCTTTAAAAATGACTGCTACCTTCATTTTACAATCGGATGGTTTAACGTATTTTGTTACTGAACCTACTAGTGATACGCAATTAAACGCTATGAAAGGCTGGCTTGATCAAAAAGGTTGGTGGTATGAAGTTAAATAGCTCCTATATGTGAAAAAAGAAGAGCCATTAAACAAGACGGCTCTTCTCAAGTTATTATTGAATCTTGCTATTCAAATAATTTATCCATTAAATCTTGGATTTCACGTCTTCTTTTATCTGTTTCGTTCTTATCAATTGTATACGTATCATTTTCGATTATAAGAACATCACCTTCTTTTGCAGTGGAAGGGATTTTGGATTTAGGTACATCAATTGTCACGTTATTCACTTCAATTACTGCTAGTTCGCCTTCAAAACGGTCAATAATACCTCTTTTCATAATTATCTCTCCGTTCTTACAGAAATATTTGAACCATCACTATTAATAACTACAGTGCCATTTAAATCTGTTCTATATACATTAACAGACATTGCATTTAACTTTGCCAAAGTTTCCTGTGTAGGATGGCCATAGCGATTACCTGCACCGGCACTGATCACAGCGATACTTGGTTTCACTGCATCTAAAAATGGCTGAGAAGAAGATGTCTTACTTCCATGATGACCAGGTTTTAATACATCAGATTTTAGGTTAGAACCATGTGCTAGAACCATATCTTTTTCACTTTTAGATTCAGCATCACCAGTAAATAAGAAAGATTTGCTACCGTGTGTTACTTTTAATACCGCACTCCACTCATTTAGGTCGTTACCGTATTCTTTTACGGGAGCTAAAAATTGTGAGTTTAAACCGTTGATTGGTAAAGTTACTCCAGATTTCGCTTCTTTAATTGTTAATCCTTTGTTAGCTACTGCAGTTAGGAAGTCTTTGAACGTTTGTGTCGTATGACTTACTTTAGGGACGTAAACGTTTTTTACATTCATAGCATAAAGCACTTCATCTAATCCGCCTACATGATCAGCATCAGGATGAGTGGCAATCATATAATCAATAGTTTGGAATCCTAATCCTTTTAAATAATTTGCTACTACTTTACCTTTGCCGTTGTTACCAGCGTCAATAAGGATTGTTTCTCCACTTGGAGATTTAATAAAAGTAGCATCACCTTGTCCGACATCAATATAATGTACCTCTAAGTTACCTTTAGGATTAGGAAGAGCTGGACGGAAATTTGGTTCTAATACACGAGCCAAAAATGCAGCGAATTGCTCACGAGTTACTTTTACACCTGGACCAAATGTACCATCAGGCAATCCAGTGGTGATATTATTTTGTGCTAAAATTTTGACATAATTGTAACCCCAGTGAGTAGATGGAACATCAGGGAAATTGACGTCAGTACCTGTAGGCTTCAAATCAAAAGTTTTAACTAAAACTTTTGCCATTTCTGCACGAGTTAATGAGCGATCAGGGAAATAGTTTGTTTCACGTTGTACAATGTTATTATGTGCTAACTTATGTACAGAATCATAGTAATAGATACCTTTGGCTACATCGGAAAAAATATGATTATAGCTAGATGGTTTTTCTAATTTTAATGATAAATCTAGCATTAAGGCCATTTGTCCACGAGTTACATCATCACTCGGTTTAAAAGTTCCTTCTGGCGTACCTTTAATGATACCTTTATCCGATAAATAGTTAATTTCTTTAATTGCCCAATGATTAGATTGGACATCAGGGAAAGATTTAGCACTTGTAAAATTAGGGATGAATAATGATAAAATTATGACAAATGCTGTTAGTAATAAACTAAACTTTTTCAAAAGATCGCCTCACTTTGTGTATTTTTTACCTAATTAACTTTACCAGTTCTTGCAAGAAATTCAAGTTTTAATAGTTATAAATAATATGAGAAATGCTTTTGGTATTATATTCATTAGTTTTCTCTTATTCTTTATATTTGATATACGTAATATGAAAGGATAAGAGTAACGATTGCAATTGTAAAATCGATATTATAAATTTATTTTATGAAGTTTTTTTGTAACAGGTTGGATTCTATAGTTTTATATTGAAAGAAGTAAAGTAAGATAAATTATATATAATGAGAAATTTGATGGGAGAAGGAAAATGTACACGTATAAATTGAAACATGAACAACCAATTTGCGTAGAAAAAATAAAAAAACTTTATGATTCTGTCGGTTGGTGGCCAGAAAGAAAAGAAATCGATATTCGAAAAATGTTAAAGAATAGTATAGCAATTGGAGTATGGGAAGAAAATGAATTAATTGGATTTGCTAGAGTTGTTTCTGATGGTGTTTTTCGAGCGTACATAGAAGATGTTGTTGTGCATGAGAGTGTAAGAAATAAAGGCATTGGGGAGAAGATGCTTACAATGTTACTTCAGGAGATATCTCATGTTCATATTGTTAGTCTATTTTGCGGGGAAAAACTAATAAAGTTTTATGGTGAACAGCAATTTCAAGTGACAAAGCAAATTGTGATGCATCGTAATCAAATAGTGAAAGAATAAGAGGTGCCAATGAGAATGAATGTAACAAGAACATATTGTTTATCAAAAAGAAAAGCGACTGAAGATTCTCCTGATGGTTGGAATGCAACATGTATGAGGCTTAATAATAAAATATTTGCGATAATAAACCATGAAGAAGGAGAAACAGCTGCGATTACATTAAAATGTGATCCAGAACTTGCACTAAGATTAAGAGAGGAGTATCCAGAAGCAATCATTCCGGGGTATCATATGAATAAAAAACATTGGAATACAGTGTATATACATAAAGATGTAGAGCAAGAGAAAATTAACAAAATGATTGATTGGTCGTATGATTTAGTTCTACAATCATTTTCAAAGAGAAAGCAGAAAGAGTTATTAGATTAGTATGTATAAGGGGTGGAAGTAATGAAAGACACGATCAAAGATACATATGATAAATTAGCGAGTACATATAAAGAAAATCTAGACTTGGCAAATCCATATAACAGTTATTATGAAAGACCAGCGATGATGGAGATGATTCCAAAGAATTTAGAAGGGAAGAGTATATTAGATGCTGGATGTGCAGCTGGGTGGTATACTACTCAATTTGTAGAAAGAGGAGCAAATGTTACTGCAATTGACGTAAGTTCTGAAATGGTAAAAGCTGCAAAGGAAAGTACAGGTAATAAAGCAACGTTTCTTTGTCATGATTTGCAAGAAGTATTACCATTTGAAGATAATACTTATGATGTTATTGTAAGTTCGTTAACGCTTCATTACTTAGAAAATTGGAATAAAGTATTTCAGGAGTTTCATCGAGTATTGAAGCCAGGTGGCGAATTTATATACTCCATTCATCATCCTTTTATGGATTTTACAAAGTTTCCTTGTGAAAATTATTTCGAAAAACAATTATTAGTAGATACTTGGGTTAAACCAAATATTACAATAGAAGTTAGCTTTTTTAGAAGATCACTCCAAGATATAATTAATGAAACAACAAATTATTTTGTGCTAGATAAAATGGTAGAACCGAGGCCTGTTGAAAAGATGAAAGAAGTAAACGAAAAGTCATATCATTATTTAAATACAAATCCACATTTTCTTATTATGAAAGCCATTAAAAAATAGCTAGTAAAATAATTATATTTTACTAGCTATTTACAGTTTTAAATTACATATTAGGAGATTTTGATATGAATACGAAACGAAATAGGTTATTATATGCACTATTTACTATCGTTGTAATTATTTTAGGTCTTAGCTCAAGAAAGTTAGCTTTTGCGTTACCTCATTTATTAAACGAGTATTTAGGCGACGCTTTGTGGGCATTGATGATTTTTACTGTATTTGGATTTTTATTTCCTAAAACAGAAACGAAGAAATTAGCTTTTATTAGTTTGCTATTTTGCTACGGGATTGAAGTGAGCCAATTGTATCATGCTGAATGGATAGATAGCATTCGTGCAACGACTTTAGGTGGACTCGTATTAGGTTACGGATTTTTGTGGAGTGATTTAGTTGCTTATACAATAGGTGTTGGGATTGGAATGTTTTGTGAGTTTATGTTAAGGAATAGATAAAAGATGTAAGAAGGGGTATTTATGAAAAAAATAATATTAATAGGTTCTGGTGGTTCAGGAAAATCTACATTAGCAAAACAGTTAGGGAATAAATTAAATATTAAAGTGCATCATCTTGATGCGTTATTTTGGAAACCGAATTGGGAAGGTGTACCGAAAGCGGAGCAAAGAAAGGTTCAAAATGAATTAGTTAAGGAAGATGAATGGATTATTGATGGGAATTATGGCGGGACAATGGACATAAGAATTAAAGCAGCTGATACAATTATCTTTCTTGATATTCATAGAACAATATGTATTTATCGTGCCTTTAAAAGGGTTGTACAATATCGGAATAAAACAAGACCGGATATGGGTGCTGGATGTGAAGAAAGGTTTGATTTGCAATTTTTCAAATGGATATGGCAATATCCTAAAACGAAACGGCCTTCAATTTTAAAAAGGCTAAATCAATTGAGTAAGGAAAAAGAGGTTATTATTTTAAAATCTTCAAATGAAGTAAGACTATTTTTAGAGAAGTACAATACCATGAATAGCTAGATTATAAAAAGAAGTAACATGGGGGGATAGGATTGAATAGATTCATTGGCCCGGTTGATTCTAATATGGTGAAAATTCCAGCAGGAAAAGTAGAATTAAGAGATGATCGAATAAAAAAACAATGGCAAGTTCAAGTTAAACCGTTTCTTCTTGCAAAGTATGTTGTAACGATGGAATTATATGATGCCATTGTGGATAATAAACCAAGTTTATTGAAAGATAAAAATAAACCAGCTGTAAATATCTCATGGAATGATGCCATTATGATTTGTAATTTACTTTCAAAAAAAGTGGGATTAAAAGAATATTATTCTATTAGTGACGGTGGTCAAATTGTTAGTTGTAATTTAGATTCAACTGGCTACCGATTACCTTCAGAAGCAGAGTGGCAGTATGCATGTAAAGCAGGAACTACTGGATACATATATGGAGAACTGAAAGAGATCGCTTGGTATAATGAAAATTCAGATGGACATATTCATGAGGTCGGAAAAAAAGAACCGAATGCATGGGGACTGTATGATATGTTAGGAAACGTTTGGGAATGGTGCTATGATTTGTATGATGAAAAGGTATATGGATCATACCGAATTTTTCGAGGTGGTAGCTGGGCTGAAGCAGCTAGAGGTTGCGGTGCGACTTGTCGCCGGCGTAGCCATCCAACATTTTATATAGATGATCTTGGGTTTAGGCTTGCAAGGTCAATTTAATAAAAGCATGTTATATATAACAAAGAGTTTGGAGAGTAACCATATTCTTAATAGTATAGAAAAGATTTGACGTAAGGAGTGTTTACAGTGGCACGTGTGTTATTCATTAATACTGGATCAGAAGGGCATATAAATCCAACGTTGCAAGTTGTAGAAGAGCTAGTTTCTCGTGGTGAGGAGGTAGTTTATTTTTCAATTGAATCTTTTAGAGAGCGCATTGAGAAGACAGGTGCGACGGTACGAACAATTGATGATCAAAAATTTATAAAAGCTTTTCTCTCTGGTGGCCGAAATTATTTACCAGAAAGAATAAATGGTCTTTTATATACAGCAGATGTTATTATACCAGGTGTTCTTGAGCAAATTGAAGGCGAACATTTTGATTACATCATTCACGATTCGATGTTTGGCTGCGGTCGTATAATTGCTCAAATTCTAAAGCTTCCGGCAATAAATTCTTGTACATCCTTTGCACAGGATGTACAAGAATTTGAACAAATGTTAGACCACATGTCTAAAAATATCCCACTGGAAATCCAAGATAGAATACATAATGATTTTCAAACCTTAACAAAAGGAATTGCAGAAAGATATAGTGTTGAAATAAACTCACCGTACGAAGTTTTTTGTAACCCAGCACCACTCACTATTGTGTATACAATAAAGGAGTTCCAACCTTTTGGAGATGCGTTTGATGAAAAATATAAATTTGTAGGCCCATCTATTTCTGCACAAGTAAAAAATGAAGACTTTGATTTTACTTCAATTGAAGAAAAAAGTGCAATTTATATTTCTCTAGGTACTGTTTTTAATGAAGCACTTGATTTTTATAAACTTTGTATAAAGGCGTTTGAAAATAGTGAGCATACTATTGTTATGTCTATTGGTAGTAAAACGAAAATAAGTGATTTAGGTAACATTCCTAAAAACTTCATTGTGAAAAACTATGTACCACAAACGAAACTACTTGCATATACAAAGTTATTTATTACACATGGCGGGATGAACAGTACACATGAAGGATTATATAACGGGATTCCACTCATTGTAATTCCGCAAAGTGCAGATCAACCAGTAATCGCAAAGCAAGTGGAGAATCTCGGAGCCGGGGTTAAGTTGCACATGAAAGAATTAACTGAGGAACAACTACGTGAAAGTGTAGAAATCGTATTAAATAATCCTTCATTTAAAGAAGCAGCTTTGCATTTGAAGGAGTCTTTCCGAAAATCTGGTGGGTATAAACAAGCTGTTGATGAAATTTCTACATTTGTAGGTCAGTAATAAATAGAAAATTATACATGAGAAGAGTGTCTATATGAAATGATATAGACACTCTTCTGTTATATGAAGCGGAGAATTAGATGTTTTGAAAGAATGAATATTCTGTTTTATAAATTCAGGCCATAGTTTTATGTGTTACTAATGCTTTCACAGTTTCTGCACAACTTCTGCACATACTTTGATAATTTCTATGTCATGATATATTTGTTAAGTGAAATATTTCACAAGAAATGAAATATATTTTCACTGTGGTGTATGCATAACTAACACATACACCGATACAAGATTGCCTCTTGTTATTCTTTTACATCAAAGCCCACATTACACTACGAAGTATAACAAGAAGGGGACAGGAACATGAATAATCGATTTTTAAAACAACTACAAAACATGAAAATGAACAAAAAAAGTCTAGGAGCTGTTGCATTAACAGCCGGAATTATTGGCACGACACTTATTCCTCAAAACGCATACGCGCATGGTTTTGTTGAAAAGCCTGGCAGTCGATCTGCTTTATGTAGTCCAACTTATGGTGCACTAAATGTAAACTGCGGAAGTGTTATGTATGAACCGCAAAGCTTAGAAGCACCAAAAGGATTCCCGCAAGGTGGCCCACTTGATGGACAAATCGCTTCTGCAGGTGGTAAATTTGGTGGTATTTTAGATCAACAAACAGCAAATCGTTGGTTTAAAAATACAATCACAGGCGGAGAAAATACTTTTACCTGGAAGTATACGGCGCCTCACTTAACGAGCAAATGGCATTACTATATTACAAAAAAAGGATGGAATCCAAATAAAGCGCTCACAAGAGCAGATTTTGAACCAATTGGAACTGTACAACATGATGGTTCTGCAGCTTCAAATCATTTAACTCACAAAATTAATGTACCTACTGATAGAAGTGGATACCATGTGATTTTAGCAGTATGGGATGTAGCTGATACAGCAAATGCTTTCTATAATGTAATCGATGTTAATCTTATCAATGATGTGAAACCAGATATAGAAGCTCCAAGTAGTCCAAATGGAATTCAGACACAAAAAGTAACAGCGAATAGTATAGAACTAACGTGGAACGCTTCTACGGATAATGTAGGGGTAAAAGGGTATCAAATCTTCCGTAACGGAGAGATGATTGATACAGTACCAGGAACTCATTTTATTGATAAAAAATTACAACCAAGTACGGAATATTCTTATACTGTAAAAGCGATTGACACAGCTGGAAATGTCTCGAAAGAAAGTGCAGCACATACAGTGAAAACGACAGTTGAGGCTCCTGATACAGAAGCACCAACACAACCAAAAGGATTACATAGTATGGGAACAACAACGTCAAGTGTAGATTTAATGTGGAGTCCTTCTGACGATAATATTGGTGTAGACCATTACGATATTTATAGAGAAACAGAAGGATCACTGAAAAAGATTGCAACATCCAAACCGACTTCTTATATGGATAAAAACTTACTCTCTAATACTACATATAAATATGTAGTGAAAGCTGTTGATGTAGCTGGAAATGAATCTGTACAGAGTGATATATTTATAATTACTACAAAAGCTGAAAGCGCTTCATATGAAGATTGGGATGCAAAGAAAGCATATGAAAAGGGAGATAGAGTTCTACACGAAGGAAAAGTATATGAAGCAGTCCAGAGCTATCAAGGAAATGGGGATCCAAACTGGATTTATGCCTTATCATTATGGAAAACAGTGTAAGCTTTACCTAGGTATGAACTAAGAGATAATGGGCTTTGATGCAAAAAGAAATCTTGAGAATTCACTTTTCTGTTTATAAAAAAGACGACGTTGAATACGTCGTCTTTTTTAACCAATTTCCCTTTCCTTTCCTACGGATTTTCTCCGCTGTAAGTAGAAAAAATAATGGATTTATTCGCTATACGATTCATGTCATTACGGCAGCTACTGTATACTTGCTGTGTAGAAGTACGAAATGCAGTAGTATTTATAAAGAGGAAGGAGTATATGTGCTTTTTTAAGGATAGTCCTGATATGGTTTCCTACAATTGTAAGTCTTCCTGCTAAAACGGACTCTAGCAGTTAAAAGCTTCCTGTTCGTAGTATTATTAAAGACACAAAGAATATATAAAAGAAAATGCTCCGCTCTACCAGAGATCCTTTATCGCTGGTTACGGTCAGAAAGTCTATCGATTCGCCAAAGTCAATATTTCATCTGCAACGAGGTCAGGACGAAATTGATGAATATAATGATCGGTATCCTTAATCACCAATTGTTTTGCTTGCAAGGACCAGGAAGTAAATTCCTTTTCGTATTTGTTCCAGATTTCATCCGTAGCCCCTAAGTAATCGGCGGTAAGCACAGTAAGGGGAAAAGGGAAAGGTTGTTTGTCATCCAATACGATCTTCGCATTAGTTTTTGACTGACGTAGTTCATCATCTATATTGTCATTTTTAAGCTTAAGCAATGAGGCTGTCAGATCAATTTCCTTCAATTTATCGGGAACAAATTTCAAGCCGTTTCGATTTTTACGTGATTTTTCGATAACGCTATCCGAGTGAAAAAGCATCCGAAACACACCTGTGTTAATGAGCAGCTGATTAGTAAAACCACCACTTATTGGTGTCTCAACATCATCGTAGTAATATTCTGGACTTCCGCTATCGAGCAAAACGATACCCTGAATCTCATCTGGGTATTTTTGCGCAAATCGGATTGTTTCAAGGGATCCTAGCGAATGTCCTACAAATAAGTAAGGTGGTTTTTGTCCAGACGCCTGCAATATTTCATGTATTTCGTTCGTTATTATATCGATATCACGCTTCTTATCTGTCGTATCACTATAACCATAGCCAAACCGATCATAAACTGCGAATTTAACATGTGGCGCGAGCTTCTCATATAGTGGATAAAAATCAACATATGGATTAGGTGTCCCCCACCCAGAAGCAAATACAACGGTCACATTTCCTTGACCACCGGCATATAAATGCATATTTTTCCCATTAATATTGTACAGCTGGCCACTAGGGGTATAAGATTTCAAATCTTGCTGAACTCTTATCTTTTCATATATCACGCCTGATCCCAGAAGAATAAGAATAGCCAGAAACCCAAAAGTAACCGTTTTACATAATCTTTTACGCCATTTTTTCATCTATCACATTCTCCTTTTATGGTAAGAAATGTATACCTTGGATCTCTTTCAGTATATATGCTTATTAGAAAATGGTATCTTAATTTTGGCTTAATTCTCAAAAGTAGCTGTTATGGGGGGATTTGGAGCAAATGTTTTTTAAAATGATAGTTATTTAATAAATAAAGATAATGAAGTGTTTGATATCATTTCATTTAACGAAGATTTGATAGGTCAATTAAAAATTAAATATAGTACAGAATATGATAATTATTATGAAATAAGTAGATAACTTGCTAACGATTAAGAGGCTATTCTATAAATCAATGGAGTTGATTTGTAGAATAGCCTCTTTTTAAAAGGAGAATAAAAAGATGTACGAAAAGAAAATCATATAAAAGATTTTTCTAATTGTTATGTATTACTATTGAGATAAATCTTTCGTCATAAGTATATGTGGAATGCCATCTTCCATAAATACATCAGAAGAAGTTTGATAACCTAGTTTTTTATAAAATCCTTCAGCTTGTGTTTGACCGTGTAGTTTTACTTTCGTAGCTTCTTTGTCACGAGCAATCTCTTCTAACGATTGTATAATTACTTTTCCTAATCCATATTTACGATAGTCTTTTAAAATACAAATACGTTCTAATTTTCCTGCGCCGTCAACAAATCGTATACGACCTGTACCTACAGGAAGCTCGTTATAATAAACTAAAATATGTTTACATTCCTCACCGATTTCATCGAATGTATCGAATTCATCTTCAAGATGTACATTTTGTTCCTTTACAAATACTTCTTTTCGAATATGAAAGGCAGTTTCTAAATCTGTAAGTTCTGTTATGAGTTTGGAGTGCAAATTGTTCAGCCCTTTCTAGTGTGATGTGCTTTTGTTTTCATAGTATATCATAATGATACGCAATAAAGAAAACATATAAAAAGCTGACTGTAAGAGTCAGCTTTCATTATAATTCCTTTATCCCATTTTTTGTTCCAATAATCGCCTTACTAGTCATATTAACAAACAACCCTGTTTCAACTACACCTGTAATCATTTTTAATTGAGTGTGTAAATTGGCAGGATTAGTTATGTTATGAGGGAATATACAATCGATAATCACGTTATTGTTATCGGTAATAAACGTTTCATTATTTTTTAAACGTAACGTTGTTTGACAACCTAAAGATTGAATTTTCCTTTCGGTTTGTTTCCATGAAAAAGGTATAATTTCAACAGGTAATGGGAAAGTACCTAAATGTGTTACAAGTTTCGATTCATCAGCAATAATAATTAGTTCTTTGGAGGAAGTGGCAACAATTTTCTCGCGAAGTAATGCGCCACCACCACCTTTTATAAGCTGTAAATTAGCATCAATTTCATCCGCTCCATCAATTGTAAGATCAAGACTTTGTACGTCGTTTAACGAAATTAGAGAGATATTTAGTTGTTTAGCTAATACTTCCGTTTCTTTTGACGTTGGTACAGCTTGAAATGATAAGCCTTCTTTTACACGCTCACCTAATTTTTGTATCGTCCAATATACAGTAGAACCTGTACCAAGTCCAACTTTCATCCCATCTTTTACAAAGTTAGCAGCATATTCACCAGCGAGTTGTTTTAAATTCATCATTTTACTCCGCTGGGCGTGGACCGGCATCTAATCCTGAATTTTCAACTGTAAGTACCGGACGAACTACTATATCTTTATGTACACGCATTTGGCAAGATAATCGTAAATGATCTTCAATCCCTTTTTCTGTCATCGCATTTTTTTCATTTGTGCTCGCTTCACAGAAATCACCCGCTATAATTTCAACTCTACAAGTAGTGCAACGTGCTTTACCACCGCAACGATGGAGAATATGTACACCGTTATCTTCAATTGCTAATACTAACTTTGTTCCTTCTTTCACATCAAAAGTTCCCGCACCTTCAATTGTTAATTTTGGCAAATTTGTTCCTCCTCAAGTAATATTGTACATAACATATTTATGACCGCGAATTATTGAACATAAACATAATTTTTTTATATGCCCCGTAACTTTTTTATTTGTTGAATCGTTAATTAAGTAAGCGCTGAAAAGGAGTGGTTATTTTGTGCACAAAAGTAACTCATATTTTAAAAAATCATATCGATATGAATCATTCAAATATAAATTTTTTAATTGAGCAATATGGAGAATTGAAAAGGTACTGTACATTTTTAACGAAAAACAAATGGGACGGCGAAGATCTTGCTCAAGAAACAGTTTGTAAAGTTCTTCAAAAATATAGTAATAAAGATATTTGTATGACGCTTGCATATAAAATAGCTAGAAATCGCTGGATAGACCAGATGAAATCAAAATCAGTTCATGAAAAAATAAAGGAACAAATTATTTTTGATGCCCCACAAGAGAATATTGCAGATTTGCATGAAATGGTAGGGAAAGTATTATCGTCATTAAATGTACAACAATCCACAATTTTATTATTAAAAGATGTTTTTCAATATAGTATCACTGATATTGCTAAAGTATGTTCCGTATCAGAAGGTGCAGTAAAAGCCTCTTTATTTCGGAGTAGAAATAGGCTGAAAGCTGTAAGCGAAGAAGGGATAGAGATTGTCGAATTCACAGATGATATTGAAGTTGTAGTAACGTCTATTCGTGAGGAGAGACCAGAATTATTAACGAAACTCCTTCCGACAATAGATTTTACTAAGTTACCATCTATACAGCCAGTCTTATTGTTTTATGCGAAAAACCCTTCTTCCTACAGTTGTATGCTTTGTGCGGCATAACAATTATTGGAGGGATTTAAAATGAATGCAATTCCATATGTAGTAGAACAAACGAAATTAGGAGAACGTTCCTATGATATATATTCAAGGTTATTAAAAGATCGTATTATTATTATCGGTTCAGAAATAAATGATCAAGTAGCGAGTAGTGTCGTAGCTCAATTATTATTTTTAGAAGCGGAAGATGCAGAGAAAGATATATATTTATACATCAATAGCCCAGGTGGTTCAACAACAGCGGGTTTTGCCATATTAGATACGATGAATCTCATTAAACCAGATGTACAAACGCTATGCATGGGATTTGCAGCATCATTTGGTGCATTGTTATTATTATCAGGTGCAAAAGGAAAACGGTTTGCACTCCCTAATAGTGAAATTATGATTCATCAGCCACTTGGTGGTGCACAGGGGCAGGCAACAGAAATTGAAATTACAGCAAAAAGGATATTGAAATTAAAGCGTGATATTAATAAAATGATTGCAGAAAAAACAGGGCAACCGATTGAAAGAGTAGCACATGATACAGAAAGAGATTATTTTATGACTGCAGAAGAAGCGAAGGCATATGGGATAGTAGATGATGTTGTTACGAAAAAATAAGATAAAAACAGGCTAGGGGATATGTTAATCCTCTAGCCTGTTTTCTTAATCTTTTACCCATTCATCAACTAGCGCTTGATTCTTTTCAATCCATTTGCGCGCCGCTTCTTCGGGATCTTTCGTTTTATTTAACTCGACCATTAATGTACCAAGCTGTTCATCGTTCATTTTCCATTTGTCAAAGTATTTTATGATATTGGGATGATCTTTTTCGAAACCTTTACGAACAGAGTAATAAATGTCATCTTTTTCACCATATACTTTCTTAGGGTCTTTTAAATATTTTAAGTCAAATTCTGAAAAGCCCCAATGCGGATTCCAAAGCGTAACAGCGATTGGTTTCTTTTTCGTATATGCTTTCTTTAGTTCACTCATCATCGCAGCTTCAGAAGATTGGACAAGTTTTAGTTTTATATCATATTCCTTCATTGCTTTGTTCGTTAAATTCATAAGACTACTACCGGGTTCGATTCCGACAATTTTGTTATCTAGCTCATCTTTATGTGCATTTAAATCCTCAATACTGTTAATGTTTTTCACATAAGAAGGGACGACGAGGCCAAGTCCAGTACCTTCATACCATTTGGATTTTAGGACAATATCATCTTTATAACGAGCATTTAACGGTTTATCCGTAACGGGTAGCCACACTTCTAAATTAGCATCAACATCACCGCGAGCAACGCCAGTCCAAATTGCCGCTTTTTCTAAATACATGAGTTCAACTTTGTAGCCCTTTTGTTCTAATAGAACTTTCCACATGTTTGCCGTTGCAATATTTTCTTTCCAACTTGTTACACCAAGTTTAATTTTTCCTTTCGAATTTGCATTTGTTGCATTACATGAAGAGAAAATCATAGTAATAAATAATGCAAGGCATATAAGCCATATTTTCTTTTTCATCGAAACCCTCCTAAGAAACGTTTGCCTTTTTAAATAAATGTATAAGTAAGCATTCTTATTATGAACGGAAACGCGAATTTTAAAGAAATCTTATGAATGTCATTTTTATGTAATATTTCTTTGCAAAATCGCAACACTATATGAATAGATGGGTAGAAAAGGAGTAGTGACATGGATAATACAAAGGTGCGTGTTGAAAACGTAACAAAAGTATTTGGGAAACACCCGCAAAGAGCGCTGTCTTTATTAAAAGAAGGAAAAAGCAAATCGGAAATTTTGAAAGAGACAGGAATGAACGTGGGTGTAAAAAAGGCAACCTTTGAAGTATATACTGGAGAGATTTTCGTTATTATGGGTTTGTCTGGTAGCGGGAAATCTACGTTAGTTCGGATGTTAAACCAATTAATTAAACCAACAGCGGGGCATATATACATAGATGGTGAAGATATCGCAACGATGGGAAAAGAAGAGTTGCGAAGAGTGAGAAGAACGAAGATGAGTATGGTGTTTCAAAAGTTTGCTTTATTTCCACATCGTACAGTGATACAAAATGTTGCGTACGGGTTAGAAATTCAAGGAGTTCCAGTAGAGGAAAGAGAGAATAAAGCGTTAGAATCGCTACAGTTAGTAGGACTCGATCATCATAAAGATAATTATCCAAGTCAACTTAGTGGCGGTATGCAGCAACGTGTTGGAATCGCAAGGGCATTAACAAATAATCCAGATGTATTGTTAATGGATGAGTCATTTAGTGCATTAGACCCACTGATTCGAAAAGAAATGCAAGATGAGCTGTTAGAATTACAAGATAAAATGGAGAAAACAATTATTTTTATTACACATGATTTAGATGAAGCTCTTCGAATTGGAGATCGTATCGCATTAATGAAAGATGGAGAGATTGTCCAAATTGGAACACCGGAAGAAATTATGATGAGTCCTGCCAATGAATTTGTAGAGAAATTCGTAGCGGATGTAAATTTAGGAAAAGTAATTACGGCGGAATCTATATTAAAACGACCGGAGACTTTATTAATTGATCGTGGACCGCGTGTAGCACTTCAAATTATGAGGAACGCTGGCGTTTCTACTGTGTATGTTGTTAACAAAAAGTATGAATTTTTAGGTATATTAACTGCGGATGATGCAAGTAAAGCAGTGCAAAAACAGTGGCCAATCGCTGATTTATTACTTAACGATATTCCGCATGTATATTTAGATACTTTACTTGAAGAGACGTATGCAAAAATGGCGGAGATGAAATATCCGTTACCCGTAATTGATGAGAAGAAAAGGTTAAGAGGAATTATTAAACGTGAAAGTGTCATTCAAGCTCTTGCAGGTAACATTGAGGAAGAGGTGAAGGACGATGAATAATATACCGCGCATTCCATTAGGGGAATGGGTCGATTCATTTGTTGCAAGTTTATATGAGCACTTTGAAGGCTTATTCCGAGGGTTCTCTTATATTATTGGAGGATTCGTTGATTTACTCACTAATTTTTTAACAATCATACCAGCCATATTGATGATTATTATCCTTTGTTTCCTCATTTGGTACACAACGAGAAAATTATCTTTAGTTATTTTTACGCTTATTGGATTATTATTTATTTTAAATATTAACTATTGGGCACAAACGATGCAAACATTGGCACTCGTATTAACATCCGTTATTATCTCAATTATTGTAGGAATCCCAATCGGAATTTTAGCTTCTCAAAATGAACGTTTTTCAAAATTTTTAAAACCGACATTAGATTTTATGCAAACAATGCCGGCATTCGTATATCTCATTCCCGCGATTACATTTTTCGGAGTAGGTGTAGTACCTGGGATTATTGCATCTGTAATCTTTGCAATGCCACCGACAATCCGTTTTACTGACTTAGGAATTAGACAAGTTCCAGAAGATTTAATTGAAGCAGCGAATGCGTTTGGCTCTACCGCATCACAAAAATTATTTAAAGTACAATTGCCACTTGCAACTGGAACGATCATGGCTGGTGTGAACCAAAGCATTATGCTTTCTTTATCAATGGTAGTAACAGCATCTCTTGTAGGAGCACCAGGTCTTGGAGTTGATGTATACCGCTCTGTAACACAAGTTAATATCGGAATGGGATTTGAAGCCGGACTAGCTATTGTTGTCATTGCGATTATATTAGACCGCATTACACAAGGATTTCATCAAAAAAGAAGATAAAAGGAAAACACACTTTATTATACAAAGTGTGTTTTTTTGTTCAAAAAAATTACATACGAACGATAACAGAACCACCAGGTGGTGCACAAACTTGGTTTTGTTGTTGTTCCATTGATTTAATTAAATGATTATTTTCTTCAATTAATGAGATTAGTTTCGCTAATTGACTTTCAAGACTTGCGATACGCTGCATCATATATTGTGAATCATGATGTAGTGTATTTCTTCCGGGATGGGGGGAATACACATATTGTTGATTTATATTTGGATTCCAGTGAGGATGCATTTAAATCTTTCCTCCTTCAATAAATTACGAAGCTTTCTTATAGTAAATGCCTATGTATAATTAATGGTTACTTGAAATTTTATTATGATAAAAGAAGTATGTACAGAAAATGGAAAATATTATTATACGAAGTTAAAGTACATTTTTTGGAAATATTCAAGTGAGATAGTGAATATATTAATACATTCAAGTACATGTATGTTATTTAGGGAGAAATGATGAGAGGAGATGTAATTTTGACTAAAAATAAAAAAAGAAATGATGCAATGGCGATAGGTATCAGTATAGGTGTTGTAATTGGTGTGTTTCAAGGGTTCTTTACTAATAATTTAGTAATCGGAATTGTGATTGGAATCGTAATTGGGATTGCGTTTTTGAAGAAATAATAAGGTGCAAATTTATTTCAAAAATTGCCGAATTGAAAGAATGAATTTTCGGAATATAAATCCTATTTTTCCTTTTTTTATGATATTATAAATATTAAGGTTGGTGATGGAAATGCATACAACAAATAATAGACAATATTCATGGGTTGGAAATAAGAAGATGTGTTTAGACGAAGTTTCAGTAAAACAATATGGTGATATCGTACTCGGTGCATATGGCGGGAATATAAGTGCTGGAGCAAAAAAGAATGAAGATGGTGCGTTAGTTTGGTCAAATGGTGATTGGGAGTTTACAGCTATTTTAGATGGACATAATAGTGCGGAAAGTGTTGATTTAGTGGTAAATACAATCCAAAAGGAATATGAAAATATAAAAGTAATGATGAATGAATCGATTGATACAGTATTTCGATCTGTTGAAAATCATCTACTTACAATCTTTCAATCCTCTTCATTTAAGGAAAAGTGCCAAAGCATTAAAGGTGAAACAGCTTGCTTAATATGTGTAAGAAAAGAAAATTATATATGGTGGTTGTCTATTGGCGATTGCCTCATTTATGTATTTCATGAAGAGTTACATAAGTTAGGACAATATGCATTAAATCAACGTCATTTTTACGAATGGATTGGAAATGTAAACACTTTCACTTTACCAGTCCCTTGCTATTCAACAGGAATTCGTGAATTACGCGCTGGAAAGAATCGAATTGTAATGGTTACAGATGGGGTATTAGAATGCGGGGAACGTCATTATGAAACACCATTGAATCTGTATAATGATATGAATAGAAATAATATAGAACTTGAAGAAAGTGTTCAACATGTATTAGAACACGTTCATCATCAATTCGGACGAGATAGTGCGACCGTTATTTGTTGGGATGTCGGAAATAAAGAAAATACTACGTATCCAAGTGATCAGCCGGAGAAAATTCAGACGATAAGGTAAAGGAGGCGATCTCTCAATTGCATGTGAAAGTCATTGTATTAGTTTTATGGATCATATTCTTATTTTTCCTAGAAAATATAGTGAGAAAAAGGCTAAATATACCGAAACAAAAAGGATGGAATAATAAATATGTAAATAAGCTGCATAAATGGGGAAACAGGATTATTATTTTTTCTTATATAGTGGTGATAATTATATGCTCTTTTCTTTCAAATCCCCTATACATGAGCTTTCTACCTTTTCTGTTTTTAATTACGTTGTATAGTTTCGAATCATATATGGAATGGAAATATGATCGAGAATCAAGGGAGTTTTTGATGTCCTTAGGCGGAGTTGTATCACTAATGATAACAGGGATAATCCTATATTTCCTTATTTAATACGTATTGATTACAACACTATGGTAATATCATATAATGAGCAATTATAAGGAGAGAAGAAGTGAAAAGTCCTTGATTACGTGCTGAAGCAATGATTTTAAATAAAAGATCATTCTAAAGTACTAGTACAATGTGAGTTAAGTGAAACATTTTATCGTTTTCCAGGAGGTTCTATTGAATTTGGTGAAACAGCAAAAGAAGCGATAATGCGAGAATGAGAATTAATGGAAGAATACGATTTGAAGATCTATGTTCAAGAATTAGCCGTTGTAAATGAGCATATTTTTGAGTGGAACAACGAAAAAGGACATCATTGCACATTGATACATAGGGGGACTGTTCAAGAGAGAATTACAAATGAAATAAGACATAAAGAATATGAAGATATTATATTAATATAGAAAAGTATAGAAGAATTAAAAACGAAGCCAACATACCCTGAAGGAATTGTAAGTTATTTAGAAAAGGATAACCATAATATAGTCCACTTTATTTCTAAAAATAAATAAAGTAATAGGAGGTGGAGTAATGGGAACTTCTACTTTTTGGATTATAAGTATTATTTTTTGTATAGTTGTTTATTTTTTGGATAAGTATTTAAGAAAAAAATTGAATATGCCAAAGAGTGATTTTTTGGGATATAAAAAACATGTAAATAGTTTACACAAAAAATTAGAAATAGGACTAATGTTGATTTATTTAATAACTAGTTTTATTTTTATCGTTAAATTCGAAAGCGTTAATATTGCTTATGTCATTTTCACTTATTTAGGGGGAACGTTGATATTAAGAGCATTGATGGAATGGAAATTTGATAGAGAATCGAAAGAATATATATTTTCAATAATTGGGATATTCACGTTTGTTTTTATGACTTCAATACTATTTTACTTCTTTCCATCTGCCGCATAACAAGATAATGATTGATGCAAGAACTATAAGAGGGAGGAGGTTGGACTTAAACGTAATTTTAAAACGTATTCATGAAAAACGTAAAAAGCAATCACATATAATAATAGGTATTGATGGTGCAAATAATGAAATAACTAATAAATAAGAAACCATTTACTGCTAAATGGTTTCTTATTTAAGCATCTATTTTAGCTAAAATAGATGTAACGAAATTTGTTTTATCCTCTGCATATTGATGTTTATTATTAGGGTTAGCTTGTGAAAGTTGAATCTTTAACTGTTCATACTGTATACGAGAAATTTTGTTGTTTATTAAGTAATCTCTGAATTGTAATTGCTCTATTAAATATGTATTTCCTTGTTCATACATATGAATTTGATGAGTTCTTGGCTCACCTTTATTAAAATAGTATCTTTCTGGCAGTATATCTTTTCTGTATTTATAGTTTAGTAGTTCTAACTTTTTAATACATTTTAAATCGTCCTTATAATCTTCTAATTCGATTGCTATATCAATAATTGGCTTTGCACTTAGATGTGGGATAGAGGTACTACCAATATGGTGTATCGCTAAAATATGTTTGCCAATTTGTTCCTCAATGAAGTGTTTCTCTTTCATAAATTCAATTTGCCATTCTTCAGTCCACGGAACTAAAAACACTTTTCCATACGGTAAACCTAACATTTAATTAGCACCTCTTTCAAAATGGTTTTCAAAAAGTCTTTTACATTTTCTTAAAGCTCTTTAAAACAAGGTATTCCCACAATCTCCAAGGAAGAATCTTCTTCACAAAAATCATAAATTTTACACCTTTTCCAATCGGATATCGTAAATTCGTACGCTTAGATTCAGCGATTTCTACAATTTTATTAGCAACATCTATCGGATTACCAAACGTATCACTGCCGCTATTAATATGTTTTTGGATTTTATCCATATATTCTTTGTAAGGAGAAGATGTATCAGATTGGTTTGAAGCTAGTTGTTTACCGACTTCCCAAATGTTTGTGTTATAAGAACCAGGTTCAATTAAAGTAACATCTATTCCAAAAGGTTTCACTTCTAAACGAAGGGATTCACTCCAGCCTTCTAATGCATATTTTGAAGAAACGTAAGGGGATAGACCCGGGAATCCAACTTGACCACTAATGCTGCTTATATTAATGATTTTTCCACTTTTTTGTTCTCTCATATAAGGTAAAACAAGCTGTGTGATTGAAATAGCGCCAAAAAAGTTTGTTTCAAATTGTTTACGGTATTCCTCTAATGGAATTTCTTCTACAAAGCCCCCATTTGCAAATCCTGCATTATTAATAAGAAGGTCTACTCTGTTTATTTCTTTTAAAAAAAATTGGAAGTTATGTATAGAGTTTTGATCGATTACATCTAATTGTTGAATTTTTATGTTTTGTTTTAAGTTGAGTTTAGTAGCTTGAGATATTAAATCTTCTTGTTTATTAAGGTTTCGCATTGTAGCAATGACTAAATAGTCTTTTTTTGCAAGCTCAAGTGTTGTTAATAGACCGAAACCACTTGAAGCCCCGGTAATAACTGCTATTTTTTTATTCATTTTTTGCTCGCTTTCTTTTTCTTTTATCATAACGAGTTATGAAAAGAAAATCTATTAATCTTGCATTCGTTTTGAGAGCAATACCGTTAATTCTATTTTAAAAGAGGGAATTATTCGGACTCAGCGTATATAAAGAAGTGAGTATAAATACGTTAATGAAATGAGGGGAAAAAATGGCTCATGTAAAAGATGTATTAGCAGATCAATTATTAGCGAATGCAAACGATCCTAGTTGGTATATTCCATTTTCAGATGCAGTGAAAGATCTACCTGAGAGAGAAGCTTTCTGGAAACCGAATGAAGAGAGTAATAGTATAGCTGAAATTGTACAACATTTACTGTATTGGAATTCAACGTGGCAAACTAGGTACAAAGAATCGAATGTGGATGCCGTGCCCGCTTTTGGTGATAATAACAAAAGTTTTATGCTTTCAAATAATCAAACCTTCGATGAGTTGAGAGAAAAACTACTAGAGAAACTGTTACAATGGCAAAAGCTTATAAATGAAGAGAAGGTTGAAAGCGATGTAGTTGGATTTCCCGTAAATGCGAAGTGGTGGGAAGTGCTTAGTAATGTAACGACTCATAATGCTTATCATATTGGTCAAATTATTTACATCCGGAAGTTACAGAAGAGTTTTGAGAATGAATAAGATAATAATTCTCAAATTAGGTGAACAAAAGTGGACAAAACGAGACATATGTCTCATTTTGTCCACTTTTTTATTATGAAAGAAAAGAGAAAACCTATGAAATCAGGGATTAGAATTTGGCACAGTACTTGCAATATAAAAGATGAACAAGAAAATAGGAGGGCTGGACATGTTAAAAACAACTGAAAGTAAAGGGAATGAAATTACGAAAGAACAAGCTCGTTGGATGTATGAAAAAATGTTAGAAATTCGTAAGTTTGAAGATAAGGTACATGAATTATTCGCGCAAGGCGTTCTGCCAGGTTTCGTTCATTTATACGCAGGTGAAGAAGCGGTAGCAGTTGGTGTATGTGCCCACTTAACGGATAGTGACAGTATTACAAGTACACATAGAGGTCATGGGCATTGTATCGCAAAAGGCTGTGATTTAAACGGAATGATGGCTGAACTTTTTGGGAAAGCGACAGGGTTATGTAAAGGTAAAGGCGGTTCCATGCATATTGCCGATTTAGATAAAGGAATGCTTGGTGCAAATGGGATTGTAGGCGGAGGTTTTCCACTTGCTTGCGGTTCAGCATTAACAGCTAAATATAAAGGAACGAAAGATGTGAGTGTATGCTTCTTCGGTGACGGAGCAAATAATGAAGGAACATTTCATGAAGGGGTTAATTTAGCGGCGATATGGAAGTTACCAGTTATTTTTATCGCAGAAAATAATGGTTACGGTGAAGCAACGACATTTGAATATGCTTCAAGTTGTGATTCTATTGCTGATCGTGCAAAAGCTTATAATATTCCAGGTGTTCAAGTAGATGGAAAAGATCTACTTGCAGTATACAAAGCTGCTGAAGAAGCGGTGGAACGTGCGCGTAATGGCGGTGGTCCAACAATAATTGAATGTATGACCTATCGCAATTACGGTCATTTCGAAGGTGAAGCGCAAACATATAAAACTTCAGAAGAAAAAGAAGAACATTTAAATGAAAAAGATGCGATTGTGAATTTCCGTAAGCATTTAATTCATGAAGCTTTATTAACTGAATCTGAACTTGTCGATATGGAAAAGGCAGTAGATGAAGCAGTGCAAAGATCGATTGAATTTAGTGAAAATAGTCCATATCCAGAGGATGAAGAATTATTAAAAGATGTATACGTTTCTTACAAATAAGAGGAGGGTGAAAAATAATGAATAGAACAGTAAGTATGTCAACTGCAATTAATGAAGCGATGAAAATTTCAATGCGTCGTGATGAAAATGTAATTTTGATAGGAGAAGACGTTGCAGGTGGTGCACAAGTTGATCATTTGCAAGACGATGAAGCATGGGGCGGTGTACTCGGTGTTACGAAAGGCCTTGTACAAGAATTTGGCCGAAATCGTATTTTAGATACACCTATTTCAGAAGCGGGTTATATGGGGGCAGCGATGGCAGCGGCTGCAACAGGATTACGTCCAATTGCTGAATTAATGTTTAATGACTTTATAGGTAGTTGCCTTGATCAAGTATTAAACCAAGGCGCAAAGTTCCGCTATATGTTCGGTGGAAAAGCGAAAGTGCCAGTTACAGTACGTACGATGCACGGTGCTGGATTTAGCGCAGCGGCACAGCATTCACAAAGTTTATATGCGTTATTTACGAGCATTCCAGGTATAAAAGTTGTCGTTCCTTCCACTCCTTATGACGCAAAAGGCTTATTATTAGCGGCAATTGAAGATGACGATCCAGTAATCTTCTTTGAAGATAAAACACTTTACAATATGAAAGGCGAAGTACCAGAAGGGTACTATACAATTCCTTTAGGAAAAGCAGATATTAAACGAGAAGGTTCTGATGTAACAATCGTCGCAATTGGAAAACAAGTTCATACAGCACTTGCAGCTGCAAAGCAATTATCGAAAAAGGGACTTGAAGTAGAAGTAATTGATCCACGTTCTTTATCACCACTGGATGAAGATACGATTTTAGCATCTGTTGAAAAAACAAATCGCCTAATTGTTATTGACGAAGCAAATCCAAGATGTAGTATCGCAACGGATATTGCGGCAATTGTAGCGGACAAAGGATTCGATTTGTTAGATGCACCAATTAAACGAATTACAGCACCACATACACCAGTTCCGTTCTCGCCACCACTTGAAAAGTTATATTTACCAACGCCGGAGAAAGTAATTGAAACTGTATCAGAAATGATCGGAGACCAATCTTTATTACATGTGTAATGAAACGACGAGAAGGGAGAGAGAAACATGGCTGTTGAAGTTGTAATGCCAAAGTTAGGTATGGCGATGAAAGAAGGTATTATTACGAGCTGGAATATTAAAGCAGGCGATAACGTAGCAAAAGGTGAACTAATTGCTAGCATTAACTCGGAAAAAATCGAAACTGAAATAGAAGCACCGGCTGATGGAACTGTTCTTGATATAGCTGTAAGTGAAGATGAGGGAGTTCCACCTGGCACTGTTATTTGCTACATCGGTAAGCCGAACGAAAAAGTAGAAGTCTATGAAAATACAAATGTTGTTGAAGAAAAAACACCTAATGCAGAACATAAAAATATACAACATCCAGAACCATATGCGAAAGAAGTGGCGAAGCAAAGAATCAAAATTTCACCTGTTGCGAAAAAAATTGCAAAGTCTGAAAATCTGGATATCAATGCGTTAGTTGGTACAGGTCCTGGCGGAAGAATTACAAAGGTAGATGTTTTAAAGGTACTTGAGGAAAGAGTTGCAATTCCAGAAGTACTTGAACAAGAAGAAAGTAAAGTCATTCCTGTTACTGGTATGAGGAAAGCAATCGCAAACCGTATGCATGCGAGCTTACAAAATAGTGCGCAATTAACATTAACGATGAAAGTAGATGTGACAGATTTAGTTGCTTTACATAAAGACATATCGGAAGTTGTACAAAAACGATACGATAACAAACTAACCATTACGGATCTCGTTTCTCGCGCTGTTGTATTAGCACTTGCGGAGCATAAAGAAATGAACAGCGCTTATATAGATGATGCAATTCATCAATTTGAACATGTTCATTTAGGCATGGCAGTCGCGTTAGAAAAAGGATTAGTCGTTCCGGCTATTCGCTTTGCTAATAATTTATCTTTAGTAGAGTTATCTAAAGAAATTAAAAATGTGGCACAAAAAGCAAGAGAAGGTAATTTAAGTAGTGACGATATGCAAGGAACAACATTTACAATTAGTAATTTAGGTAGCTTTGGGATTGAATATTTCACACCAGTATTAAATACACCTGAGACTGGTATTTTAGGTGTTGGTGCAATTGAACATGTTCCAGTATATAAAGGGAAAAAATTTAAAAAAGGAAGTTTATTACCTTTAAGTTTAACTTTCGATCATCGTGTATTAGACGGCGCACCAGCAGCTGCATTTTTACGCACAATTAAAGGTTATTTAGAAGAACCTGTAACAATTCTTTTATAAAGAGAAGGTGAGAGAATGAGTAAATTAGTCGTTATTGGAGGCGGACCTGCTGGCTATGTAGCGGCAATTACCGCGGCTCAAAATGGAAAAGATGTCACTCTTATTGATGAAGCTGATCTTGGCGGGACTTGTTTAAATGTCGGTTGTATGCCTACAAAATCATTGTTAGAAAGTGCGGAAGTACATGGCATTGTGAGAAAAGCGAATCATTATGGAATTACACTTAACAATGGAAGTATATCAATTGATTGGAAGCAAATACAGGTGAGGAAATCACAAATCGTAACGCAGCTCGTCCAAGGAATTCAATACTTAATGAAGAAAAATAAAATAAAAGTCATACAAGGTAAAGTGAAATTTGAAACGGATCACCGTGTGCGAGTTACACACGGTGATAATGTAGATATAGTAGATGGAGACCAGTTCATTATAGCGGCAGGATCAGAACCAACTGAATTACCTTTTGCTCCATTTGATGGGAATTGGATTTTAAATAGTAGCCATGCAATGTCCCTAGAAAATATACCGAAATCATTATTAATCGTTGGCGGTGGTGTAATAGGTTGCGAGTTTGCAAGTATTTATAGTCGTCTTGGAACAAAAGTTATGATTGTTGAAATGGCACCGCAATTATTACCTGGTGAAGATGAAGATATCGCACATATTTTAAGGGAGAAACTAGAAAATGATGGTGTTGAAATATTTACAGGAGCTGCTTTAAAAGGATTAAATAATTATAAGAAGCAAGCTTCATTTGAATATGAAGGAAGTATTCAAGAAGCCAATCCGGAATATGTTCTCGTTTCTGTCGGCCGAAAACCGCGTGTACAACAATTAGATTTAGAAAAAGCAGGCGTTCAGTTTTCAAATAAAGGAATTTCTGTGAATGAATATATGCAAACAAATGTATCACATATTTACGCAGCAGGTGATGTGATTGGTGGAATACAACTTGCTCACGTTGCTTTCCATGAAGGAACGACAGCAGCATTACATGCGAGTGGAGAAGATGTGAAAGTAAACTATCATGCTGTACCTCGCTGTATTTATACAGCTCCAGAAATTGCTAGTGTCGGTTTAACAGAAAAAGGAGCAAGAGAGCAATACGGTGACATCCTCATCGGAGAATTCGCATTTACAGCGAACGGAAAAGCGCTTATTATTGGAGAACAAACGGGGAAAGTAAAAGTTATTGTGGAACCTAAATATCAAGAAATTGTAGGGATTTCTATTATCGGTCCTCGTGCAACCGAACTAATCGGACAAGGAACGGTGATGATTCATACAGAAGTAACCGCTGATATAATGAGAGATTATATTGCAGCACATCCAACTTTATCTGAAGCAATCCATGAAGCATTATTGCAGGCGGTAGGACATGCTGTACATGCTTGAAGGTAAAAAGACCAGTCTAATATGACTGGTCTTTTTAGTAAATAATATTTAAGTAGCAATATGTATAAAAAGATACTAGAAAAATCACTATACTCTCATGTTTTTTTAATCGATGAGAGTATAGTGATTTTGAAACTTCTTCACTTATTTAATTGAAATGCGCTGTTACTATTTAATTTCAATAGCTGAAGTTATATCGTTCCAATCTGCAGCTAAATTAGCAGTTTGACCATACCAATCAGAGTGTCTAAAGGAGACACCTTTTCCATATCCTTGAGTTGAAGAATGTTCCCATAGCGTTGTTGAATAACTTGCAGAAGGTGAAGCTGTACTTACAGAAGAAATTCTGTCGTTCCAGCTAGAAGGTAGGTTTTTAAAGCCACTGCTCCAATAAATATACTGTCCACCTTTATTTTGATGCTCATAAAAATCGGTACTACCAGCACCACTACCTAAAGGGTTAATTTGATTTTTAAGTGCCCTTTTATCCTTTTCAATAAAAGCATTCAATGTTTCTCTGCTAGTAAAGCCATAAGCTAACCAATCTCCATTTTCATTTTGCTTAGGTAGTACCATAGTAATTTGGATGTCTTTTTTTGATTGATCGCTTAATTTTGTGAATGAATTAACATTCTTTTCATCAACTTTTAAATAATCAAATGATTTAATTGTATTATCTTTTTCTGCAGCACTTACTACTCCTAATCCTCCAGTTAATGCAAAACCTGCTACTAATGTCCCTGCTACTAATTTCTTCAACATATAACCATCCCTTTTTGTTTAGATTTTTGTACAGGTAAAACTTGTACATGTAAAATGTATTCTAATTTCGTATTTTTGTAAATATTCTGAAGTTTTAGAAATAATAGGCGGAATATTTACAGTTTTGCATTTATTCTTTAGAAAAAATAGCTATTGGAATGATATAATAAATAGATATATTGCTATTGTTGGATGTTGAAATGTTTTAGGAGGAAAGCCATTGAAGTATTTCAATAAAGATTGGTATAAAGAAATGCAAGTATCTGGATTTTTAATTTTCTCAGAAACATTAGAAGAATGGGAAGAGATTTTGCGAGAGAGCGAAAAGGTAGGAATGGATTATAAGAAAAGTTTGAGAGAAGACGTGGAAGAAAAGAAAGAAGATTTATTAAAGTTTCTACCTAAGTCACTACATCCATACATTCATGACAATGCAATTAAGTCAGAATACCCATCAGAAAAGTTAAAGAAACTTATGCTTGATTGGACAGAAGATTATGAGAAAAGAATGAATGATTTAGAACAAGCTCATATAGATAATTATAATGCTATAAAAGAAAAGCTCGCGCAGAATGTCGTTCAACTACATGAATACTCACTACATGACAGTGTAGTCAAATCAGTAGAGAGAAGATCAAAAGATACGCTAATTATTACTTTAGATTGCAGTGGTACTTTCAGTGAATTTGACAAACTGGAAGTAACTTTTACAGGCGTAACGAAATGTTCTATTCCGGAAAATTTTGAAGGTGCTTGGTGGTTATGTCATGAAATAGATCTTACTAATGAAGGTTTCGAATTGGGTGTTTTATTTGATTGCCCATTTGAAGAAGTGACGATTTGTGCAAAAGATGTATTGCTTAAGAAAAGTAACTAGTAAACTTTATAACTTTACAAATAAAAAACAGTCTTATATGACTGTTTTTTATTTAGATGCTAAATTATCAAGTTTCCAATATGTATCTGTTAACGGCGCAGCTTTGCTATCTATGTATAAATACATATTATTTAAATCTTTTGGAGAAGTTTTCATATTAAATACAATGTCGGTAGTTAAAGAAAACTCAGATGGAACCTTTTTAGCATTTTCATTTTGTATAAATTCACCTTCGTATTTTTCACCCGTTTTTGCATCTTTTAGGAAATATTTTATTTCTGAAAGATCTATCGTTTGTCCTTCAGCACGAGCATTATTTATAGTAACGCGAGCTGTGAGACGCCACTCTTTGTCTATTTTATCGAATTTTGCATTTTCAACAGTTGCTCTATAGTATTCGTTTTTAAATATTTCCCCATAGTGCATTGCATTCTTTTCAAAAGCGCTCTTTTCTTGTTTTGGTGCAGTATTTTCACTACATCCTGCCATTATTCCTGTAAATAATAATGCTGTACAAGTTACTTTAATTATAGATTTCATAGTAATCCCTTTCTGTATTAAAAAGTAAAACATAGGAATAATTTTACATCAATAGGAGGTTAAATGGAAGTGTATTTGCGGAATATGCAAATATACATTTATTTCGTTGTCAAGTTAACGTGATAGAAAGAGGGAGAATACTGTATAAAACGGAATAAATAAGAATTGAAAATATTGTAAAACGGAAGAGGCGTGCATATAATTAAAATAAAGATTAAATTTCTGAATCTTCAATAATGGTGGTGGGAACATGTTTACTGAAGAGCGTAGAGAGAAAATTTTAGAGTTACTTAAGAAAGATGGAAGGATAATTGCTAAGAATCTTGCGGAAAGTTTCGATATGTCTATCGATTCTATAAGAAGAGATTTGTCTGTTATGGAAAAAGATGGATTGTTGAAAAGAACGCACGGAGGTGCAATTGAACTTACGCGAGTGAGAAACTTAGCTGCCGAACCATCGAAACGTTATAGTGATCGTTCTATAAATGAAGAAGCGATTGCAAAAGTTGCTGCATCCTACATACAAGAAGGAGATTCCGTTTTTATTGGCGGGGCTTCTATTCATTATGCTATGTTAAAATATTTACCTGAAATGTCATTTACAGTGATTACGAATTCTTTAGAAATTGCTAGTACCTTACGGGAATATAAGAACATTGATACGTACTTAATTGGTGGAAAGGTGAAACCATCAGGAAATATGACAGATACACTTGCCTCTGAAATGATAAGTAGATTATCTATAGATCTTTATTTCTCTACAGGTGGTGGCATTTCATTGAACGGTATAAGTACTGCAACTCCGGAAGTTGCTTATTTTGGAAAAAGAGTAAGTAACATTGCTAGAAGAAATATTTGTTTAGCTCCTCATAATAAACTCGGAATAGACTGCTTTATAATAGGAGAGTCACTAATAGAAATTGACCTTATCATAACAGATGAAGAGGCTAATAAAGAAATAATTCTACAATTTGAGAAACAAGGGAAAGAAATTGTAATAGCATCAATAGACTGCATTTAAAAGGAGTTTGTAATGATTATAAAAGGACAAGAGTTTCATATAAATGGATTAACTTATACAGTTCGTTCTGCAGCTGAAACGGATGCTGAGCAGTTATCGAAAATTAGAGTTCAGATCGATGGCGAAACTGAAAATATGGATAGAGAAGCTGGAGAGGGATTTATAGATAAGATAGGTTTTCAAAATATAATAAAAGCAGATAGTGAAGAGATGAAAAATCTCTTTTTAGTTGCAGAAGTGCACAACCAAATCGTAGGATTTTCAAGATGTGAAGGATCGAATTTGAAAAGATTATCCCATAAAGTAGAGTTTGGCGTTTGTATTTTAAAAGAGTTTTGGGGATATGGAATGGGTAAGAGTCTATTGCAACAATCTATTCAGTGGGCTGATGAAAATGAAGTGAAAAAGATATCATTACAAGTGTTAGAGACAAATGAAAAAGCCATTCAGCTGTATAAAAAATCAGGTTTTGAAGTAGAAGGTATTTTAAAAAATGATAAAAGATTATCGAATGGGAAGTATTATAATACGGTAGTAATGGGAAGGTGTATTTGAGTCTGTTCATAAAAGAGGTGGAAATGTATGTTTTATAGAAGGAAGTACTATATAGTAAAGAATGAATTTATAAAAATATTTAATGAGCATTTTACTCACACGAACTTACCTAATCAGTTAAAGCATGGTTCCAGGTTAATAGGACGCTGGATGAAAGATAATAATGATGGTACAACAGAAATATTCGCCATATGGGAATATGATAGTTATGAACAGTATAAAGAAATTGAATCGAAAATTAGAAGTGATGAGATGCATGTTAAAAGAATACATGATTGGTATGAAAAACATGGCGGAAGAGAATATGTTTTACAGAAGTACATATTAGAGTTGAAAAATGAAGAGTTAGTATGTACTGTAATTTGATAGAGAGGTGAGGGGGAATGAGAATTAAAACAAAATTATATTTTAGTTTAGCATCTACCATTTTATTTGCCATAGCTGTAATAGTTTTCTTTATAGACGGCAATCCACAAAAGTGGTTTTGGTTATGTATTTTCTTTGCGTCCATTATACAAAATATAGTTTTACTAAAAAAGAATAAAGAAGCGCATTAAAATATTCAAATTATTAACATATTTGTGTCGTCTTTCTAGTTTTATTGAAAACGCTTTTATTCAGTTTTATAATAAAAGTATGTTTTTATAGATCTCCAAAATAATGAATAGGGAGATGATACAATGTTAGCTTCACCGTTTTACTTACATACATGGAAAAAGTTTGTTGATGAAGGAGTCCTTGATTCGAACCGTATGAACGAAAGAATTTCAGAGTCATGGTATCGATGTAAACAAGCAAATGTGAATCCTCATATGAATAAAGGTCTGAAAATTTTGTCTTCTAATATTTTTCACGATCAAAAGAAAAAGAGTGAAATCTTCCTTGATATAGCAATACCTCAAATACAAAATATGAGAAAAACTATTGACGAACTGCAAATGATGGCATTATTAATTGATCCAGACGGTTATGTTCTATCGTTAAGTGGAAATCAGCAAACGTTGAAACGAGCGAAACATATTAACTTCATTGAAGGTGTGAAATGGACGGAAGCAGCTGTTGGTACAAATGCGATAGGAACCGCGTTACAGATTGAAGAGGCTATTATGATTAGTGGTACAGAGCATTATTCTGTCGCATCTCATAGCTGGAGCTGTGCGGCCGCTCCGATTCATAATGATGACGGGAAATTAATTGGAGTTCTAGATTTCTCCTGTCCAATTGAATTTTCACATCCGTATATGCTCGGGATGGTAACTTCGATTGCACATGCGATTGAACGTGAATGTAGTATTCGAGTGCATCAAAATGAACTACATTTAATCCATCGTTTTTTAGATGTAATTGACAGTGATGAACAAGTTGTCATTTGTAATCATCGTGATGTCATCGTTTCCGCAAGCAAAAAGGTTCGAGAACGTGTTTCTAATTGGTCACGAATGAAACTTGAAGATTTAATGCAACATGGATTGAAGCCTAAATTAGAAGTACCAGTATATAGTAATGATAGAATGATCGGGAAATGTATTTATGTAAAAGAAAATAAGCGAGAGAATTTATTTTCTACTTCCCCATTTATAAACGGAATTACTTTCCCAGGAGTTATTGGGACAAGCAATGCATTTCAACATACTTTAGAAGAAATTAAGCTTGTATCTCCAACTGACGCTAGTGTATATGTTTGTGGTGAAACAGGTGTAGGGAAAGAATATGTAGCGAGAGCGATTCATGAAAATAGTCCAAGAAAAAATGGTCCTTTTATAGCTGTTAACTGCGGTTCATTGCCGAAAGAATTAATGGAAAGTGAATTGTTCGGTTATGCTGAAGGTGCGTTTACAGGTGCGCGGCGCCAAGGATATAAAGGGAAATTCGAACAAGCAGACGGAGGAACAATATTTTTAGATGAAATTGGTGAAGTGCCGCCAGAGATGCAAGTAGCATTATTACGTGTTTTACAAGAACGAACAGTAACACCTATTGGCAGTTCAAAAGAGATACCTGTAAATATTCGTATTATTACTGCGACACATAAAGATTTACTGCGATTAGTTGAAGAAGGAAAGTTCCGTCAAGATTTATATTATCGTTTACATGTGTATCCATTATATGTTCCATCGTTAATAGAAAGAAAAGAGGATATACCGTACTTCATACAACATTTTTGTGAACGAAAGGATTGGAATGTTGTATTTCCAAAGAGTATTTGTAATCAATTTTCACAGCATACATGGCCCGGAAATATTCGAGAATTATTAAATGTATTAGAACGCATATACATTTTGTCGCAAGGACGGGAAATATGCGAAAAACAAATCTCTTTTTTATTACAAACAATGATGGGAAATCACCATCAACTTGCATTGCAAACAGAAAATAAAACAGAACATACATTAAATTTTCGTGAAAAAATACAGCGTGATAGTATGATTGAAGCGCTAGAAAAGACGAATGGAAATGTTTCATTAGCTGCAAAACTTTTAGATGTACCTCGAAGTACATTCTATAAGCGAATGCAAAAATATAAGCTATAAAGTAGATTTTTGTAATCTACTTTTTCTTTGTGGGCTCATGTTCTGTCGGAATGTGCGCTTACCGGGGAAATAATAGAATAGTTAGAAATTAATTTCCGAAAGGGGGACTTATGTGAAGTATATTGAAATTGGCTTCGGAAATAGGTGGTTCGTTCGAACAGAAACTGAAAATAAAGATGGAACTGAATTTGAGGAACGAGGAATTATAAAACCTATTTATTTTGAGTCACTATATGTACGAATGTGGTTTCGGAAAACGTGTTTTATTTTTGATACGAAAGAAGGGTTTAAAAAAACTAAGAAGAGGAGGATTGAATATAAATTTATAGTTGGAATTGTAAGTAGAATAAATAAAGAAAAAGTGTGCTGATATACATTATTATATTGACCAGGAAATTCTTTGGACTTATATCAAATTCATAAAAAGCAATTTTACTAAATATAAATTGTTAATAAAACCACTAAAAATTATTATCAAGACCTAAAAGCTAAAAATCCTAAAAAAATAAAGGTGAGCGCATATTAGTCATGTATAATATGTACTCACCTTTATTTTCTTGTTCAAAGCACCCGTTAGTCACTCATGGAACATGGAATAAAGTGTGGTATTGATTTAAAATAAAGTTTGATAATTTATAAAAAAGATTGATAAAACCCTGTATTAATATAAGGTTTTTCTTTTGCCCCTTAAATTTCAGTTGTATTGTTCAATTAAAGGGCCAGATTGTTGAGGAAACAGGAATAATAAGAATACTCAAAAGATTGTTTGTGAAGTGTTACACTTAAACTAACGGGCAGTTTAGCTTAAGTACATTTTTTCACAAATTTAAAGGGGGAAATTTCCCCATTTTTTATACCAGCTTAACGTTGATTCGGGAATATTGAACTGCGCTACCTGCTAATTGAATTCTACTTCATCTGGAGACCTTTAAATTAAAATGTTTCCTTTCTTCTGACAGACTTATTAAATTTCGAAAACAATCAATTCAATCATCTTTTCGTATAGAAAAACTTATTAAGAAACATGCACTAGAAAAAATATAAATCATATATAGGAGATATCCCGTTTGAATGCTTGAGGAGGATATTATGAAACCTATGTTACCTTGTGAAAAATATTTCGGTAATTTAGAACTAGTTTATGCATTTTATGGGGCTATGCCTACAGGTGTTACTGTTTCAGAAACCGGTCGTATTTTCATTTGCTTTCCGAAGTGGGGAGACGATGTTAAATTTACGGTGGCGGAAATTTTTGAGGATAAATTGCAGCCTTATCCTAATTTACAAACCAATTTGGCTAACCCCGAGAATATCCCAATGACTTTCATCAGTGTCCAAAGTGTAGTTGCTGATGGAAGGGGAACGCTTTGGATATTAGATACAGCGGCACCCAATTTTTCTGAACCTATTAAAGGGGGGGCAAAATTAGTCGCTGTTGATTTAGAAACCAATACAATAAGAAAAGTATATACCTTTACAGAAGATGTTGTCCTGCCTACAACTTATCTGAATGATGTCCGTTTTGATTTTCGTGTTGGAAAAGCAGGTTATGCCTATATAACGGATTCTTCTTCAAGAGGACCAGGAGCTATTATCGTCGTAGATTTATCAAATGGAAACGCGTTTAGACGGTTAAATGGAGCAAATTCAACTTCACCCGATCCCTATTTTTTACCGAAAGTAGAAGGTCAAATTTTAATGAATCGAAACAAAGACGGTTCAACTTTTCCATTTAGGTTGGCGTCTGATAGTCTTGCGATTTCTCCCGATGGAAAGATATTATTTTTTGCTCCACTAACCAGTCGGCATTTGTTCTCGATCTCAACAGAAGCCCTGAGAGACAGAACGATACCGGACATGAATTTACCTTATCATGTGGAGTATTGGGGAGAAAAAGGTGCGTCTGATGGAATGATCACCGATGCAAAGGGAACTGTTTATGCTGGAGATTATGAAAACAACAGTATCCGTAAGATATTGCCAAATGGCATAATGGAAACTATCGCACATGATCCGAGAATTTTGTGGCCGGATACTTTTTCAATTGGTCCGGATCAATATTTGTATGTCATTGTGAACCAATTACATCGACAGCCTAGATTTCATTATGGAAAAGACTTACGACAGAAACCTTATAGTTTACTTCGTATCAAAATTGATGAATTTCCTGCTCCGACCTTTTCATAATAAAAATAGTCAATTAATTGTTTTCATTGATAGAAAATGATCAAACTTTTTTATAAAACCAAAACATAAACCTGCTGGATAAGAATCCATTTTGATCAATCTTTTTCAAAATGGATTCTTTTTATTTACCATAGAATACGGGTTAACACGATATTTTTAATCAAACTTTATTTTAAAATTACGAAGAAACTCATGAATGTTTTAAAAAATATGGTGAAGTAGTAATACCCGAACTTATGAGTGAAATTAATGAAAAGTTAAAATGGGATGTTGTTAGTTATGTAGATCATAAGGAGTATGCTTTATGGCCACTACTAAAATATTTTAAAAAGATAATTAAACAAGATTCACAAGAATGGAAAACGCGAGGTTTAGAACTGTATAAATTATCTAGTGTAGCAGATATAAAGGGGAGTAATAGAGCCTCGTACGATATACAAAAAGAAATTGCAACTGCTGCAGTAAAAAGTGGGATTAATGATATATGGCAAGTTAGACAACATGATGAAGAATTTCGTTTCTCGTTAAATTTAATATATAATCAATTATTTGATTTTGTGGAGATTGCTACTGATATTGAAGAGTTAATTTCTATTTGGATATTAAGTTTTGGGATATTATCTTGGTATCACAAAGAAGACCGAGCAGGATTAAAACATATTTATTTCAAATGTATAAATAAAGGTAAAGAAATAGGCGCTGAAGAAATTGAAAGCCTATTAGCGGATTTATCACCAGAACAAGTAAAGATTGCTTTTTATCAAGAAAGTAAGGAATATTTAAAAATACAAAATCAAACTGATTATGATCAAAGAAGCAAATTAGAAGAAAGTGAATTAAAAGCAATTCTAAGTGAAATGAAAGAGGAGGAAATAATAGAGTTTTTAAAATTTGAAAAGAATTCATTGATGAGATGGACTTCAATTAATATTGCTTGGGATATTATTGAAAATCGTGGTGAGATTTCTAAGGACATTGCTGAAGAATTTACTGAAATTATTTTAAGTAGATTAGAGAGTTATTCTTGGGAAAATTCGGGGTGTATAAGCATTGTTGAAAAAATTAAAAATATATTAAAAGAAGATTTTTTATGGGATTTGGCGGAATATAATATAAAAAATCTTGATGACGATGACAATTATTATACTTGTAGCTCGAATATGGAGTTTCTGTTGCAATACGCAGGAGATTTATTATCTATAGATATTGTGAAATATATGTTCGATGAAGAGTTGAAATGTCACTATATGTGGCTAACTGGATGTGGACATATAAGCTTTAACTTTGAAATTGCTCCTTCAACTAGCTATTTACCTCAGCCTAAAGATATTAAGGAACTTGTTTGTAATATTCTATTTGAAGATTTTTCATTGAAAATCTCAATAGCTCTTTCAAATATTTCTTGATTAATACAAAATCTTTCTGTTATCCAATAATTAAGTTCAGAAGATATAAGGCTTTGTTCTATTTTCTTACCTTGGGAATATTGTTTTAAAACATTATTATTAATAGAAGTCGGAATGCCATCGATATAACCGAAAATCTGAATTTTCTTTAATACAGGAGATATACGCCAATCATTAGACTTTGTAATGATTTCTTTCATACTTGATAAATGTATTGGCTCTGTATGTAAAACTTCTGCTGGACCTGGATTGCTAGTAATCTTTATCTTATTATTTGAGACTTCATAAGTGAAAGTTTCTCGTACATTACTTACTTGAAATGATTCATAAAGTGGATAAGCTTGGAATAAAGGTGCACAGTAACCAACATCAACATAGTAAGGCTGCTCTAAGTTAACCCGTATGCATAAATGTCCGAGATTCATATACAAATAATAAACGTCAAAACCAAGGTTTGATAATAACCAATGAAATCCAATCGAGTGCGTCCAACAAGTACCGCCCAGACCTTTTGTTGTAATACGGTCTATATATGTCTCAACGGAAGGAAAATAATCCGCTGTTTCATTACCTTTTTCACAGTCAATTATTTTAGTAAGAGTTTCCCACTTTACTTTTTCTTGATGAGCTTTAATAAGTTCATTTAAAAACTTTAAGCTAGTAGGCTGTTTTGTAGCACCTAAAAATGATAGAAAGCTATTTACTAGTTGTTCTTGAGACATTTTCTTATCCTTTCTATATAGGAATTGTTATTGGTATTATTATACAATAAATGTCAGGAAATACAGTTATTTATAGAGTAGGAGAGAATTATATGTCTATGTCGCTATATTATAAAAAGATCCGGGAGCAATTAGGCCATGAACTAATTCTAATACCGAGTGTAGCTGCAGTTATTAAAAATGAGCAGGGAGAAATCTTATTTCAATATCCTGGAGGAGAATACTGGAGCTTGCCAGCTGGAGCAATTGAACCTGGAGAAACTCCAGAAAAATCGGTAGTTCGGGAAGTGTGGGAAGAAACGGGTTTGAAAGTGCAAGTAAAAAAACAAAAAGGCGTATTTGGAGGGGAAGAGTTCCGTCATACATATCCGAATGGCGATCAAGTAGAATACATTGTTGTTGTGTTTGAGTGTGAAGTTATCAGTGGTAAGCTGAAGTCAATAGATGGTGAATCCTTAAAACTACAATATTTCTCTTTATCTGAAAAGCCACCATTATCGTTACCGTACCCAGATAAAATATTTTTATAGATGTAAAGTAGCACACCTTATTCATTGAAGGTGTGCTATTTATATAATCCCGCCGTATACATTTCCGTCAATGTATGTACTATCTCTTCTAACACTAATTTCTTATCATTTTTCACAATCGTCCAAAGAAACATCTCATTCATAGCGAACCAAGCACGAGCTACAATTTCTTTATTTAATTCAGGATGTGCTAATCCACTTTCTTGAGAGTATGTAATATCCTGCGTAATATTGTTTATAAAGCGTTCCCGTATCTCTTCCCATTTTTGACGTATCTCTTTTGATAATCCTATAGCTTCCTGAACAACTTGCAATATAGCTCGTTCTTTTTCTGCTAGTTGTAGGAATGCTCTAACTTGATTTTGAATCATTTTATGTGCTTCTTCTTTCGTTTGAGGCGAAAAGGAGCGCTCAGCAATATCATAAAATTGATTCATGACATCTTCCATTAAAACGATAAGGAGATCATCTTTGTTTTTAAAGTATACATATGCCGTTCCATAACCAGTTTCTGCATGTTTAATAATTTGTGTAATTGTCGTTTTTTGAAATCCGTTATGTATAAAAATAGTGTAACCAGAGTGTAATAGTTTTTTCTTTGTTTCTAAGGAGCGGTGTTTTCTTGATGAAAGAGTATTGTTTTTCAAAGAATCACCTCTTTATACTGAAATATCTGAAAATATAACAGTATTGTAAAAGAAATGCATATATAAAGTCAACTGACATAATATCATTGACGTTATATCAACTAAGGTGATATATTTCAATTAGTTAGAATAAAAAGAAAATTAAAAGAAGGTGACACCATGTATAAAGAACCATTTCAACCAACTTATGAATATGCGCTTGAATGTGATAAACATGATGAACTGAAAGATTTTCAAACTGAATTCTATAAAAAAGAAGGAACAATATATTTAGATGGAAACTCATTAGGACTACTTTCAAAAAGAGCAGAGAAATCGTTACTTACGTTGCTAGATTCATGGAAGGAGTATGGTATTGATGGTTGGACGGAGGGTGAACACCCTTGGTTTTTCCTTTCGGAGAAATTAGGTGAGTTGACTGCACCTCTTATTGGGGCTTTACCGGAAGAAACAATTGCAACCGGTTCCACGACGACGAATATTCATCAAGTAATCGCTACGTTCTATGAACCGAAAGGAATACGCACAAAAATTCTTGCTGATGAATTAACATTCCCATCAGATATATATGCACTTCAAAGTCAAATTCGTTTAAAAGGATTAGATCCAGATGAGCATTTAGTACGAGTGAAAAGCCGAGATGGTAGAACGCTTTCTGAAGATGATATTATTCAGGCAATGACAGATGATGTCGCGTTAATTTTATTACCTTCTGTACTATATAGAAGCGGTCAAATTCTTGATATGAAACGTTTAACAGCGGAAGCACATAAGCGTGGTATTCATATCGGATTCGATTTATGTCATTCAATCGGTTCTATTCCGCATTATTTCAAAGAATGGGATGTTGATTTCGCTATTTGGTGTAATTATAAATATTTAAATGCAGGACCTGGTGGAGTTGCGGGCCTTTATGTAAATAAAAAGCATTTTAATAGACTTCCAGGATTATCAGGTTGGTTTAGTTCTAGAAAAGATAAGCAGTTTGATATGGAACATACATTAACAGCTGCTGATCATGCAGGTGCTTATCAAATTGGTACACCGCACGTATTAAGTACTGCACCTTTAATTGGTTCTCTTGAAATATTTAAAGATGCTGGTATAGAACGTTTACGTGAAAAATCTCTACATATTACAAGATACATGATTGATTTAATTGATCACGAATTAAAAGATTACGGATTTACAATTGGAAATCCATTAGAAGATGAAAAACGAGGCGGTCATATTTATTTAGAGCATGCAGAAGCAGCACGCATTTGTAAAGCGTTAAAAGCAAATGGAGTTATCCCTGATTTCCGTGCACCTAATGGAGTAAGACTTGCGCCGGTCGCTTTATATAACACATACGAAGAAGTGTGGAAATCTGTACAAATATTAAAGAAAATTATGAAAGATGAAGAGTATAAGCAGTTTGAAAATAAGCGAGAGGTTGTGGCATAAGTATGAAAGCTTCAGAGTGGATTGATATTTCACAACCGCTAAATAATGATATTGCCACTTGGCCAGGAGATACACCGTTTTCGTATGAAGTTTCATGGTCAAAAGAAGAGAGTGGCTCAGTAAATGTCGGAAAGTTAACGATGAGTATTCATACAGGTACTCATATTGACGCACCGTTTCATTTTGATAATGATGGAAAGAAAGTAATAGATTTAGATGTTCAAGTTTATGTCGGTCCAGCACGGATCATTGATGTTTCTAATCTTGAAAGTATTGGGAAAAAGGAATTAGAAAACTTTCATTTAGAAGGCGTAGAACGCTTGTTGTTACGCACATCTTCACATGGTAAAGCTAATGAATTCCCCGATGTAATCCCGAATTTACGTGCTGATATCGCACCATTTCTTTCTGAAAAGGGAATTCGTTTAATTGGGGTGGATGTACCATCAGTTGATCCATTAGATGATAAAGAATTAGCAGCGCACCATCAATTGTTTAAACATGGCATACACATCTTAGAAAATGTCGTACTAGATCATGTAGCAGACGGTGATTATGAATTAATCGCATTACCACTTGCCTTAACAGATGCAGATGGAAGTCCAGTTCGAGCAGTTATTAGACCAATATAAGTAGAAATATATAAAAGGGGTGTTTGGCTAATATGAAAGAAAACGAAAAGGTAATTATGGAAAAAGGAATTCATACGGACTTTAAAGAGAATATGACGTACGGGGAGTATTTACAATTAGATAGTTTACTATCTTCTCAAAAGAGATTATCAGATCATCATGATGAAATGTTATTCATCGTGATTCACCAAGCAAGCGAGCTTTGGATGAAATTAATTTTACATGAGTTAAATGCAGCAATTGAATCGATTAAAAATGATAAATTACAACCAGCTTTTAAAATGTTAGCACGTGTATCAAAAATTCAGTCGCAAATCATTCAATCTTGGGATATCCTTGCGACATTAACACCATCTGAATATATTGAGTTTCGTGATTCACTTGGTCAAGCCTCAGGGTTTCAATCGTATCAATATCGTATGATTGAGTATGCACTTGGCTATAAAACACCGCACGCATTAAAAATTTATGAAAAGGATCCAGAATTACACGCTCGACTTCATACAGCGCTACATGCACCAAGTTTATATGATGTGGCAATTCAAGCACTTGTAAAAGAAGGATTCCCTATTCATAAGGATGTGTTAAATCGTGATATTACGCAGCCTTATGAAGAAGATGCAACGGTAGAAGCGGCATGGATAGAAGTGTATGCAGATGTGAAGAAATATTGGGATTTATATCAGCTTGCTGAAAAATTAATTGATATAGAAGATTGGCTTCAACAATGGCGTTTCCGTCATATGAAAACAGTAGAACGCATTATCGGACATAAAATGGGAACAGGCGGCTCTTCTGGTGTATCGTATTTAAAACGAGTACTTGATCAATGTTTCTTCCCAGAGCTTTGGAATGTTCGGACGAAATTATAAAAACAAACCTGTCAGTTCATTACTGGCAGGTTTGTTTTTTATTTGAACACAAGTATGTTTTAATTAAAGCTACAAGATATAATAAATAAGGTAATGATTTAATTGGAGGTAAAGTTTTGAATTTCAAGCAACTAGAAAATAAATTTGAAAAGAAAAAAGTAAATACATTTCTCGTTTATCAAAAAGGTGAGCTAACCAATGAATATTATAAAACGATAGAATGTGCAAGTAATTTATATAAAATAAATTCGATTACAAAAAGTATTGTATCCATATTAATAGGTATTGTAATCGATAAAGGATATATAAATGATATACATACACCAATTACAAAATGGATTCCAAATATACCAGAAGAAAAAAACGAATTAACAATTTATCATCTATTAACGATGACTACAGGTGAAGATTGGAAAGAGTTTGGAAATGGAGTAGTGTTCCCAAATGATTTTGTAGAATCGAAAAACTGGGTGCAGTACATATTAGAAAAAACAATTATTGAAGAACCCGCTACAAAAATGAATTATAACTCAGGGTCTTCGCATTTGCTTAGTTATATTATTCAAGAAGCTACCGGAATGTCGACAGAACAATTTGCAAAAAGATATTTATTTGATCCGTTAGAAATTACCGAGTATGAGTGGCAACAAGATCCCCAAGGAATACATGTCGGCGGGTTCGGCATGAAAATGAAATCTAAAGATGTATTAAACCTCGGAATATTATGTTTGCAGAATGGATATTGGCAGGGGAATGAAATTGTATCCTCGAAATGGTTAGAAGAATCAAGTACACCTCTATTTGAAACGTATGAACATGTTGGGGCGTATGGATATCACTGGTGGGTATTGAATAACGAAAGATTTCACATGCCGTATTGTATGTACTTTGCTATGGGATATGGCGGGCAATACATCGTTATCATTCCGCAGTTAGAGCTTGTTGCTGTAATAAGTAGTCATATGCCAAAACGTGGACTCGTTCCATTGAAATTATTTATTGAACATGTACAAGAGAATGATAAGTTGAAATAAGAAGAGGAGAGAATGTATGAGAAGTGTAAAAACATTATCTTTATTTAGACTATGTTTAAGTCTTCTAGCATGTAGCGCCATTATTACGCAATTTATAATAAGGGCACAAGTGAAACCGTTCAATCCAGTTAACTTTTTTAGTTTCTTTACGATCGAAAGTAACATCTTAGTTGTATGTATTCTCCTTTTAAGTAGCATTGGAACAGCTACATTTGGTCGGTCAGAGCAGTTTAGTATACTTCGTGGTGCCGCAACTGTATATATACTTACGACAGGACTCATTTATTTTTTGCTATTAAGAGGATTAGAAGAATCACTTCAAACCGCAATACCATGGGTAAATACGGTGCTACATTATATCATGCCAATTGCCATGCTTTTAGATTGGATTATAAATCCACCTAGTAAGAAAATCACTTGGAAACAAGCTGCAAGTTGGCTCTTATTCCCGTTCTTTTACGTTGTGTACAGCTTAATACGTGGCACGACTGTGAATTGGTATCCTTATCCATTTTTAGATCCGAGAATAGGCGGATATGGTAGAGTGCTTTTATACAGTATAGGGATAGCGATTGTAATTGGTGCTATTTGTATATTGGTAAGATTTTTAGGGAATCGAGATTTTAGGAAAGAATTTTAGAAATGAAAGAAACCCCACTGTTAACATGTTAACAGTGGGGTTTCTTTCATTTTATCTACTCGTCTTATGAAACGACATTTTTAAAAATTTATCCGTCTTCGTTTCAAACTCAACATCAACAAAAACACCATATTCTTTTCCATTTTCACGTAGCCACAATTTAAATTTTTCAACTGTTATTTGAACGGTTTTTGGTTTTCTACCTATATGAAGATAATCAATAATCTCCGCTTTTGGGTATTGTTCTTTCGTCTTTTCTACAGCAAGTTTACCCCATTTTGCATACGGTGGCTGCGCATGAACAATTGATGGACCGATATATATATTTGAACATGTTGTTATGAACAGAATAACAAGTGCGACACGCTTTAATAACAATTTCTTCATGATGAACTCCTTTTATCCTTTTTTCATATTGTTTACATATTTTTTCAACGATATGAGTTTGGATTTTTTTGTCTTCTTTACATAAAAGCGAGGCTTTTACAAAACATAACCAAGAAATCATTTCCGTAATTAAGGAGGGAAAATTATGCGTCAAAAAGCTATTTTTAAAATAGCAGTTTTACTTGCGTTCATAGGACTATCTTTGATGGTCAGTAGTATACAACTAAAGAATGTAGAAGCTTTTTCTAATCAAGTCATTCAAAGAGGAGCATCTGGCGAAGATGTCATTGAGCTGCAATCTCGTTTGAAATATAACGGATTTTATACGGGAAAAGTGGATGGTGTTTTCGGATGGGGTACATACTGGGCACTTCGAAATTTTCAAGAGAAATTTGGACTACCTGTTGATGGTTTAGCTGGAGCCAAAACGAAGCAAATGCTTGTAAAGGCAACGAAGTATGACAAGTCAACTGCTAATAAAGGAACGACAACGAATAAAGGAAATAGTGGTGGTACTGCACAAGAAAATAAACCACCTCAAAATAAAGGGACAAATGTTCCAAACGGTTATTCTCAAAATGACATTCAGCTCATGGCAAACGCAGTATATGGAGAATCTCGTGGTGAGCCGTACTTAGGGCAAGTTGCAGTAGCTGCGGTTATTATAAATCGAGTTACAAGTGCATCATTTCCAAATACCGTTTCGGGTGTAATCTTTGAGCCAAGAGCATTTACAGCAGTAGCAGACGGACAAATATATTTAACGCCAAATGAAACAGCGAAAAAAGCTGTATTAGATGCAGTTAATGGATGGGATCCAACAGGAAACGCATTGTATTATTTCAATCCAGATACTGCAACAAGTAAATGGATTTGGACTCGTCCACAAATTAAAAAGATTGGGAAACATATTTTCTGTAAATAGAGCGGAGGTGGAATTGTGTTACGAGGTATTGTAATCGTATTATTAACAATCGGTGTAGTTGGAACTGGATACTGGGGCTATAAAGAGCACCAAGAGAAGAATGCAGTATTAATTCGAGCAGAAAATAGCTATCAACGTGCGTTTCATGATTTAGCATACGAAGTTGATTTGTTGCACGATAAAATTGGAACAACGCTTGCAATGAATTCGCGTGCATCTTTATCACCTGCATTAGCAGATGTATGGCGTTTAACATCTGAAGCTCGTTCGGATGTAGGACAACTTCCTTTAACATTAATGCCTTTTAATAAAACGGAAGAATTTTTAGCAAATATCGGCGATTTTAGTTATCGTGCAGCCATTCGTGATTTAGAAAAAGAACCCTTAAATGATCAAGAATACAAAACGTTGGAAACTTTATATTCAAATGCAGGAAATATACAAGATGAGTTACGAAAAGTACAGCATCTAGTTTTGAAAAATAATTTACGCTGGATGGATGTTGAGATGGCACTCGCATCAAATCGTGATCCTGCAGACAACACAATTATTGACGGATTAAAAACAGTAGAGAAAAACGTAACATCGTATTCATCTACAAACTTCGGACCGACCTTTACTAGTGCACAAAAAAATAAAAAAGGCGGATTTGAAGCAGAAGGGAAAGCAATCTCTAAAGATGAAGCAGCGAAAATTGCAAAATCATTTTTGAACTTAAAAGGAAATGAAAAAGTAGATGTTGAGAAAAGCGGAAAAGGTGCGAAAGAATCTTTCTATAGTGTAAAAATTAAAGATAAAGCAACGAATAATGAGTTTTATATGGATATTACCGGAAAAGGTGGATATCCAATTTGGGTAATGAATAATCGAGAAATTAAAGAGCAGAAAATTAGTTTAAACGATGCTGGTAGTAAAGGTTTGACATTTTTAAAAGACCATAAATTTAATAATATGGAGCTTTATGATAGCTCGCAATATGATAATGTTGGTGTATTTACGTATGTAGTAAATGAGAATGGCATACGAATTTATCCAGAAGCAATCCAAATGAAAATTGCTTTAGATGACGGTTCCATCGTTGGATTTTCCGCAAAAGAATATTTAGCATCACACCAAAAACGAACAGTTCCCTCAGCAAAGCTAACTGCAGCAGAAGCAAGAAAGAAAATCAATCCAGATGTTAAAGTTATGGAAGAACGTAAAGCTGTAGTTGTAAATGATTTGCATAATGAAGTACTTTGCTATGAATTTATAGGTACTTTAGGGAAAGATACGTACCAAATTTTCATTAATGCAAATAGCGGAGCAGAGGAAAAAGTGAAGAAAATGCAAGCTGTTGAAAAAATTTATGATTAAACTTTAATAGTAAAGTGGTGAGAATAATGAAAATCCTAATATATATGTTGATGCTTTGCTTTTTTATAACAGGATGCAGTATTGGAAAAAAGGACAATCCAAACGAAAAACCAGAGCAAAAAAATGTTTCGACGAAAAATGTTAATTATACGAACAAACCAAATAAGCCAAATGAAAAAGCAGCGGACCATTTAGCATCTTTAGCCGCGAGTGTGCCAGGTGTGAATGATGCAACAGCGGTAGTTGTCGGGAAATATGCTATTGTAGGTATTGATGTAAAAGCGAAACTCGATCGAACTCGCGTGGAGTCCATTAAATACTCTGTAGCAGAAAGTTTAAAAAACGATCCGGATGGTGCTAATGCAGTCGTTGTAGCGGATGTTGATACGTATGAACGACTCAAACAAATTGGAAAGCAAATTAAAAAAGGCAAAACAGGTGAAGGTATACTTGATGAGTTAGCAGCAATTGTTGGCCGAGTAATGCCACAAGTTCCAAATGACATGATTGAAAATCGAGAAACGAATCCAATTAAAGATAATGATAAACAATTACCAAAAGATGAAGAACAAGAACTAAGAAAAGAACAGAATGACCAATCAAATAATCATTTGAATAAATAAAGTTAACCCCGTACTTAATTGTACGGGGATTTTTCAATATAATATTTAATATTTAATATTTAATATTCAGTTTATTTTTAAGGGAATATATGGTTTAATTATGATGGGAGGGACAACTGTTATGATGAAAAAAAGCGCATTAATAGTATGTAGTTTATGCTTAGGTTTCAGTATGACAGCGTGTGAACAGAAGAAAGAAGTGAAAAAACAAACAGCGACTTCTTCTACTGTGATGGAAAGGCAGCAGAAAAATTCTATCAATATAAATCATTTCTCGAACATAAATGAAGGAATGACTTATACAGAAGTGAAAGATTTAATTGGTTTTGATGGTAATTTACTTATAGAAGAAGGTGTAGAAGATTCTACACAAATTAAACAAATTTTTTCTTGGAAGGGAAGCGATCCAACTTCATTAGTTGAAATTACCTTTTTAGATGGAAAAGTGCATTCAAAAGAGCAGCAACGTTTAAGTTAATAAGTTGAAAAATGGGAGAGTTTCGCATGAACATACATACAGGGGAAATTCAATTAGTTCCGTATAAGCAGAAATATAAAGAAGTTATACAAACATTTACTTTACCAAGTGAACAAGTTCAATTCACATCAGATCCAGGTGAATTATTGGAGAAAGCAAAAAGTGATCGAACAAAAAATGTGATTGTTATTTTAGATTACAATGGGGTACCTGTTGGTCTTTTCGCATTGCAAACGGGAGATAGAGTACAGGAGTTCACAGATAATGAAAGCGCTCTACTTTTAACTTCGTTTTCTATAAATCAAAATAGACAAAGAAAAGGATATGCTAAAAAGTCATTGGCTTTATTACAAGAGTTTGTAAAACGTTATTTTCCGATGAAAAATGAAGTTGTACTTGCTGTGAATGAAAAAAATATTCCGGCACAAAATTTATATGTAAAAGTCGGCTTCCAAGATAAAGGTTTTAGAAGAATGGGACCAATTGGTCAACAAATCATAATGCATTTATCTATCATGAAATAATAATAAAAAAACTTACTCTTGCATAACAAAGTAGTAAGTTTTTTTATTTAGAACGATAAGAGAATATATATGAAAAGGCTATATTTAAGAGTCAAGAAATTATAGCTAGTTACATAAAAAAATAAAGATACTTGAAAAACTTTAAATTTAGTAAGTTCTACAATCATTAAATAATACTTTTTGGGGGTGTAGCTTTATGGAATTTATTCAATTACTGAAGAAAGATGACTTATTTAATAAGGCAATAGATGTTTTTTGGAAAGAATGAGGTGAGGAAGGTGGACGTGTTTTTTATGAAGATTGTATGACTAATGCTTTAACTGATCCAAATGACATACCGAGTTTTTACATTGCAAAGGTAGATGATAAGATTGTCGGAACGTATGCATTAATTCGCAATGATTTAAATAGTCGTCAAGATTTGAGCCCGTGGTTAGTGTGTTTGTAGATGAAAAATTTAGGGGCAACTCTATAGGAGCAAAATTGTTGAATCATGGACTGCTAGAAGCTGCAAAGAGATGGTATCAATTTCTTTATCTTACTTCAGATCTTAACGGATATTATGAAAAATATGGATGGGAAGAAATTTGAGTTGCTTATGGGCCTAGTGGAGGGTACATACCTTTGTTTAAAAAGTCAACGGCTCTATAACAAAATCACTTTTTATTCAACAAACAGGTGCTTTCGTTAAATGAAATTAAACACCAAGAACCTTACTACAATAAAATGTAGCAAGGTTCTTATAGGTTATATTAAATAACTTTACATCAACTTTGAAACACATTTAAACGAGGAGAAATGATATGACAATTTATATTGCATTACTAAGAGGAATCAATGTAGGCGGGCATAAGGTAATCAAAATGGTGGATTTAAAACAAATGTTTGAATCAATAGAGTTAAAACAAGTAAAAACATATATTCAAAGCGTTAATATCGTGTTCGAATCTGAGGAGAATATAACATTTCTAAAGGAACGAATAAAATCTGAAATTAAAAACGTTTTTGGTTTTGATGTTTCTATCATGTTAAGTACACATGATGAATTTATAAATATTATAAAAAATGCCCCTATGAAGCTGATTCATTGCTAGAAGGTGAAAGTATACATGTTGCTTTCACCTTCTAGCAATGAACTTTCTGAAAAAGATCAGCTGCTTATGCAAAAAAATGAGACTGAAGATTGCTATATTCATGAAAAAGTTGTGTATTTATTTTTCAAAAATAGCATTCGAAATTCTAAATTAATGAACCAGTTTCAGAAGTTACATACACCAGCTACAGTAAGAAATTGGCGGACTGTGAATAAATTAAAAACGATAGTTGAGGGTATGTAAATTTAAAAAGGTGAGATTTTCTGTATATAGAAAATCTCACCTTTTTATTTATATTGTTTTGCGACTATAAGCTCGACGATAGGATAAATAAAAAACGAAGAACAAAGTGCGATAAAAAGAGGAAGATTCTTTATTTCATCGAGTAATAGGAATGCAAATCCTTCTGATAATATTAAAATAAAAAACATTAGGCATATTAGTACAAAATAAGCAACTTTAAAGCTTTTATATTGGATTTGCTGTCCCATTTCATCTTGACTTTCTTCCGATACTCCGTTTGGGTCTCCCTAAGTAATTTGATTAATTAAATTACCAATTATTAACGAAAAAGCGAATATTGTTCCTCCCAAAATAGAACCTTCCGTTGCATATTTATATGCGCCATGTATGAGGACTCCGATTAATGATAAAACGATAAGCATGAAAATAATTTTTTTATGATTCAATTTAGAAATGACACCTCCTGTTATGTAAAAAACTCTTTACACCAATAGTATAAAATTGGAAAAGTGTTATGTCAAATACTTTTTACATAAAGGTCCGAAAATATAATATTTTGTTTTTACGATTAATAAAAAATTACATAACATTTGAATGTAAAAGAATGGGCTCGCATATATTTGGAAGGGATGTCAGATTAATTTAGGGGGTAGTTATGTCTATTCTATTAAAAGCTGGTGCTGATGCAGGAAATAACGGTTTGAAGTTAATGGTGAAAGGGCAAGACCCTATTTTTATTCCGAGTATATATTCTTTATATATAGGAGAGCCTACAGGATTGTTAGATGAGAGTGATGTTTCATTATCCGAATTAGAAAATCACATTGACGTGACCATTAGTTCTCCATCGCTAATGTTAAATAATGTGCGGTATATCGTTGGTGAAAAAGTCATTCAAGATCAATTAAAAGGTACTGAGGTTGAGAAGAAATCAAATAAGTCAACTGATGAGTTAATGGTTATTACAATTCTATCTGGTTTAGCGGTGAGTGCTATGCGTCAAAGTCCAACTTCTAGTCATATTAATATTCGTTATGATTTATCTGTTGCTCTTCCTATGCAGCTTATTACACAAGAAATAGCTGCGGAAAATGCGAAACGTTATATGGGCAATCATAAGGTTGTTTTCCATTATCCAAACGGACGTGATGTGACAATTAATATTTCAATCGAATATTGTAAATGCCTGCCTGAGGGCGCTTCTGGTACGTGGGGCATTGTATATGATGAAGAAGGAAATGTAGTGAAACATAAAATAGAATGTGAACAAAATCAAGTTTCAGAAATTGATTTTGTTGATAAAACTTTATTGTCTTTTGATATTGGTGCAGGGACGACAGAAGAAGTAGTTTCACTAGGTGTGAACTTTAGACCACAATTAAGTAAGGGCTTATCATACGGTGTGAAAGAAACGTTACTACAAATTATTACAAGATGGAACCGGAAGTATCCAACAAAGACGATTGATAGTATTACAGAGTTTAACCAAATTTATTTACATGAAAAGCACCCAAGAAATGCGTTACTAGTTGAAGAATCACAACCAGCATTATTAGGTTTAGCAGCGCGTGTCGCAACGGATATCATAAACAAAATTGATGACATGAAAGACGATCCATACGTATTTATTTATGGCGGGGGCGCAGTAATTATTAAAAACAGTTTAAAAATGATTTTAAAACAAAAAGGACGACTAACAAATGTAATCTTTGTAGATAATCCGTTATTTACAAATGCACGTGGATTATTAGTCTACACTTGTTCGCCAAAATATAGAGAGCATAAGCAAAAAGAGTTAGGATTTACAAACTTAACGATAAGTTAGTTGGTGGAAGTATGCGATCTAGGCGATATAAACGTGGTGATCGAGTAAAAATCAATATTCATAAATCAGTATCACCTGAAATGATTGCATGGCTGAATAAACAATCAAACCCAACCAATTTCTTTTTCTTTGCAGCGCAGCAACTCTTTAAACAAGTAGGAGATATTGATGTGTCAAAAGCTATACCAGGTAGCCATGTTTTCTCATTATACGTGGAGCCATCATCTTTATTAAAGGTCGAAGTAAATCCCTTTAAAAACGTGCCACTAGAAGCTAATAAATCCACCGATAATATAAAAAAAAAATCATGGGAATCTGTTGATCAATTAGATTGTCCGTTTTTTTAAACATAGAAAAAATAAGTATTGCCCATCACTATACATACGGATACAGTGATGGGCTTTTTTACATGTAACGAATAGAAGGGGCACAAATTATGGTGTGCTCCTTCTATTCGTTATTTATCTATATTTTAGATGTATGTTCAGTAACTGCATGAATGATGTCTGCCCAGTCATCAGGATGATTTTCATGTCCTGCGCCTTCAAGGGTTAGTAGGACTGATTTAGGAATTTCATCAATAAGTGCGAGACCATGTTCAAAAGGGAGTGCTGTATCGTCTGTTCCGTGGATAACTAATGTAGGTGCTTGTATTGAGTGAAGCACACCTTCATAAGCATCATCACCTTGAAGTAAAGCGTGATTAAACATACTTAATAGATTGTTTGCGCGTTCTATTTCTTGTTTTACTTGATTATAGACTCTTTTTTCATCAAATGTTCGTTTGGATCCACATAATAGGCGAGATCCGGAAACTAAATATTCTGCTACAACATTTTCATTTGTCCAATCTAAATGCGTGCCATTTGCGTGATGTGTTAAAATTCTTTCGTCCATCGGAGGTAAATCGCGCGTATTATCGTCAGAGCCTATTATACTTGTAGCTAATAATGTTAACGTTAAAATTCTTTCGGGATGTTTTACAGCAGCAATTTGAGCGATCATACCACCTAATGACATACCAAATAGATGTGCTTTATCAATATGATAAGCATCGAGTACCCCAATTGCATCTTCAGCCATATTTGTAACTGTATAATTGGAAGTTCCAGGCTCATATGTAACAGAGCATCCTACATCACGGTTATCAAAACGAATAACAAATTTCCCCGTGTTAGCCAACTGTTCACAAAACTCTTCATCCCAATAAATCATTGAACACGTAGCACCCATAATTAATAAAATAGCTGGGTTTTTAGGGTTCCCAAAGCTTTCTGTACATATATCAATCCCGTTTATTTTAAATATCTTTTCAGTCATAGAGTTCTCCCCATTTCTTTTGAATGTAATTGAAAATACAGTTTTGAACGATTCTAAGGTGAGTGTACGTTTCTTTATGGAATTCATAATGCTTCTTACGTAATTACCCCCAAAAATAAGTTTATGATAATTTAAGGCAAAAAATTTTGAGAAATATTTGTATGTTATTAAAATAAATAGCAAGGAGGAATGGAAATGAAAACAATTGTTATAGATCAATATGGTAATGTTGAAGAATTAAAAGAAAGAGAAGTTTTAAAACCAATTGTTAAAGGTAACGAGGTATTGATACGCATTCTCGCAACATCTATTAATCCTGTTGATTGGAAAATAAGAAAAGGAGACTTACAAGAACAGTTGCGATTTTCATTTCCAATTATTTTAGGGTTGGATGTAGCTGGGGTAATTGAAGAAGTTGGGGAAGAGGTAGAGTGCTTCAAAGTAGGAGATAAAGTATTTACGAAACCTGAAAATATAGGGAAGGGCTCTTATGCTGAATTCATTACAGTAAAATCGGATTTAGTATCCTATATGCCTACTAATCTAAGTTTCGAAGAGGCGGCTTCTATTCCTCTGGCAGGACTTACAGCGTGGCAAAGTCTTGTAGATTACGCAAAAATAAAAGAACATGACCGAGTACTCATTCATGCTGGAGCTGGTGGAGTTGGAAGTTTGGCAATCCAAATCGCAAAATTATTTGGAGCTTTTGTTGCGACAACTGCAAGTAGTAAGAATGAAGAGTTTTTAAAATCTTTAGGAGCAGATCTCGTTATTGATTATAAAAAAGATAAATTTGAAGAATTATTATCAGATTTCGATATTGTATTAGATACAATAGGTGGCGAAATACAAGAAAAAAGCTTTCAAATTATAAAATCTGGTGGTGTGTTAGTTTCGATTGTTCATGAGCCCATTCAAAAAGTAAAAGGGATAAAATCAGGGTTTTTATGGCTAAAACCAAACGGGAAGCAATTAGAAGCATTATCAAAATTAATTGTACATGGAAAAATAAAGCCAATTATAAGTAAAGTTGTGCCTTTTAATGAAGAGGGGGTTAGAGAAGCTCATATTTTGAGTGAAGGTCAACATGTTAGAGGTAAAATTGTAATAAAAGTCGGAGGATAATGAAGATAGTGGCTTGTAGAGAAAGTGAAGTTGAACCAGGAAAAAACTTAGAAATAAACACTATCCCAAAATTCACATTTTCATTTTGGGATAGTATTTATTATTGGACATGTAATGTTATCTCTATAATATACAGTTTCGTATTGTATCATGTAATTTCTCTAAACCAATCAACATATCTTTTTCATTTAACATTGAATAGCTAATCCGTAATTTGTTATGATTTATATCGGTATTTAATTGACAAGCTGTACCTGGTAAAAAAGAGACATCTACTTTATTTGCTTTTTGTAATAAGGTAAAGGGATCTATCGAATCAGGAAGTGTAATCCATAAATTAAAGCCACCATTTGGTATTTCAAATCGTAATTCTTTAAGTGGTGATAACATATCAATCGTTATATCACGTCTAATTTGTAAAGCCGTACGTAATTTTTCTAAATGATTTTTCATACGTTCTGCACGTAAAAAAGGAAGGAGTGCTTTTTGCGTTAATAAAGGACTACCGATATCCATTGAACCTTTTACAGCATATAACCATTCAAAAATAGGCCCATCAGCAATAAGAGATGCGATACGTAATCCTGGTGCTAACGTTTTACTAAATCCTTTTATATATATTACATGACCATTCCTATCAAAATTTTTAATAGGAGGGGGAATAGTAGCACCCTCAAAATATATTTCTCCGAAAGAATCATCTTCAATTATAAAAAACTCATATAGCTCTGCTAGTTCTATAAGTTCCATTCGCCTTTCATTACTCATTACTGTACCTGTCGGGTTCTGGAAAGTTGGATTCGTATACAATAATACTGGATTTTTACTTTGACAAATATCATCGATTAAGTCGGAGCGAACTCCATGATTATCAAGAGAAACTGGTATAATTTTAGCGCCTTTATTGATGAAAATATCAAGTGCAGCACTGTAACAAGGACTTTCCACTAATACAATATCACCAGGTTTTAATAATGTTTGAGCAATTAAATCAATTCCTTGTTGTGCTCCGCTTGTAATTAATAATTGAGATGGATCGGTCACTAAATTCTGGTGTTCACTTAAGTAATTTGCTATTTCAACTCGCAGTTCATAATCACCCTGTACTGGCCCATAAGTTGCTAGGATCATCTTGTCTTTATTAAGTATTTTATGCATTTCGTCTGCTAAGAATGGATTTGGCAATAAACGAGGATACAAAATCGCTTGTGAAAAATCGTAATATTTTCGGTGCTGATTCATTGCATATTGAGATCGCATAACATTAATCGTTTTCGTTTGTTGCCATTTGTACGGAATTGGTTTGAAATCTTTTCTTACATGTTTATGTATATAAGCACCTTTTCCTTGCTCAATGCGTATATATTCTTTCTTTTCTAATTGCTTGTATGCCTTACGAACAGTTAATAGGCTAATCTGTAAATCTTCGGCCATAGAGCGTAAAGATGGAAGTGCGTCACCATGCGCAAGCATGCCACTTTGTACTCTTTCAACGATTTGCATATATATTTGTTGGTAATACGGTATGTTGGATTCTTTACGAAGGACAATCTTCATGGTTTCACCTTTTTCGTTTTTATTTTATTAAAGCGAAAAATATAAAGAGAATCAACTACAATTTTAAGTAACTGTTATATACATAGTTACACTGTTATACACCACACCTTCTATACTCATGTTAAGAGTAAAAAGGAGGAAGAAAAATGGTCATTTTCAATTATATTTTAGTATGTATTATTTTCGGAACAACATTTTTAACGATAAAAATCGGAATTGAAGCAGGGGCGCCCCCATTATTTTCAGCAGGAATTCGTTTCTTGTTAGCAGGCGTAATTCTGATGATTATATTTAAGTTAAAAAGAAAAGAAATTATGCCACATGTATTTTCAAAACGTATTATGTATGCTGGTTTTTGTTTAACGTTTATGACATTCGCATCACTGTACTGGGCAGAACAATATATTTCTTCAGGTTTAGCTGCTGTACTTTCTGCTACGGGGCCGATGATGATTTTGTTATTACAAGCAAAGAGAAATAAGACAAAATTACAAAAGGAGCAACTCGTAGCATTAATTATTGCACTAATAGGTGTTATTTTTGTTTCTTTACCAGGAACGCACCAAGAAGTAAGTCTCATATGGAGTATCGCTTGTTTTGTTTTAATAATAGGAGAGTTATTTTACGGAATAGGCTCTATTCGCTCAAAAGAAATACTTTCGGATTTACAAAGTGTATCACCATTTCTCATTAATGGTATTCAAATGTTTTACGGAGGGGTTTTATTAATAATCGTATCCGTCATAGTAGAACAACCGAATGTATCTGTATTAGCTTCATGGAGTGTACAGTGGCCTATTTTATATCTAATCTTTATTGGATCAATTGGTGGACACGGATTATACTACTGGCTCTTATCAAAAACAAACCCTGTATTCCCGTCAACGTGGTTATATGTATCACCGTTAATTGCTATTATTGTAGGATATATCATATTAGGAGAACCTTTAAACCCTACAATGGGAATAGGTGCTTGTTTTATTTTGGTTGGTGTATTTTTAGCTAATCGATCCACACTCCGGAGCTATTTCAAGCAAGGGAAATGGTTTGAGAAGGAAATGTAGTTGTATAAAGAAGCAGCCCTGTATATAACAGGGCTGCTTGAATTTTATTCATGATACGGATTGACTTTATTTATTGGAAAGTCGTAATATTATTAAGCTATATGAAAGAGAACCACAAAAAGAGGGGGAGTTATTATGAAAATAAACTGGACTGAAGTAAAGGGAAAAATTCGAACGCAAATTTCAAAACCATCATATGAAACTTGGTTTACTAATACTACTGTTTATTTAGAGGATGATATATTAACAATTTATTGTCCGAATGAATTTGCTCGTGACTGGTTAGAATCTCACTACAAAGAATTAGTATTTCATACATTAAGAGAAATGTTTAATACGACGTTTGAAATTCAGTTTGATCTATGTAATGGCGAACCATCTAAATTGAAAGATGTTCAAAAAGAAAGGCTTAATAGCTGGGATGAAGTAAAGAAAGCGTTAAGGCCAAAATTAGCAGAGAAAACATTTATGACCTGGATTAGAAATACAAATGCTACTATAGAAGATAATACATTAATAATCTTTTGTGAAGATGCGTTTCATCGTGATTTGCTTGAAGGTGAGTATAAAAATATAATTTCAACTACCGTACAGAAAATTACTAATGAAGAATATCAAATATGGTTTGAAATAGGATCAAACACCGCTTTAATAGCACAAATTCATCATATGCAAAATAATCAACTCACTTCCGGACAAGAGGAATCGAATATAATTTGGAATCAAATAAAAGATAAAATGCAATTAATAATTTCAAGATCTTCATATGAAACGTGGATGAAAGAAACGACAGCCAAAATAAATGAAAATTCATTGATCATTTATTTTGAAAATGAATTCCAACAAGAATGGGTTGAAAAGTCTTATAAAGATTTAATTTCGCAAATAGCCAAAGAATTAACTGGAAATACATATGAACTTCAATTTGAATTAGAATCAAATAAAGTTGTAACCAGTAATAGTGAAAAATCAAAGTCACCTACCGAAAATACTATTTTCGAATTATGGGAGCAGTTCAAATCGTCCAATGATGATTTAAAATATAATAATCTAGAAGATAGCGAAAAACGCATTCAAGCATTAGAAGAAAAAATAGTGAACTTGGAAAATGTAATTGATACATTAGTGGGGAAATTAGAGGTAGTAGAATTAAAAACACAGTTGGAAAAATAACCAACTGTGTTTTTTTACTTAATTTACTTTTTTTATAAACCCTTTATAATGACGTTTCACAAGCTGACTTTCTAATGTCTTCATTGTTTCAAGTGCTACACCGACGATGATAAGTAAGCTTGTACCACCGATTTGTGCAGAAGGTGGTAATGTAGCAATTTTCGTGAATACGAGCGGTAAAATTGAAATTGCCCCTAAGAAAATTGCACCGATAAATGTTAAACGGTATAAAATTTTAGTTACATATTGTTCTGTTGATTTACCAGGGCGAATACCAGGCACATAGCCATTTTGCTTTTTCAAATTCTCAGCCATTTGTTCAGGATTTACTTGAATAAATGCGTAGAAGTATGTGAAAGCAACGATCAGACCGACATAAAGCGTCATTCCAATTGGATGTGCGAAATCAAGATTTGCAACTAACCATTGCGATACGCTTGAATCAGGGAAGAGCTGCGCAATTGTACGCGGCGTCATTAAAAATGCGGAAGCAAAGATAACTGGAATTACACCAGCACTATTTACTTTAAGAGGTAAATGAGTGTTTTTTGCTCCTTGATATTGATTGTTTCCTGAAACAGCTTTTGCATATTGAATCGGTATTTTACGCACAGCTTGTTGAATGTAAATAACGCCAACAACTATTGCTAAAATTACGAGACCAATTAAAACTATTTTTATGATGTGCATGAATAATTGATCGCCTGCATTTTGAAATTGTTGTAAATAAATTTGATTCGCAACATTTGGAATCGCTGCTACAAGTCCTGCGAAGATAATCATCGAAATACCATTACCAACGCCATTAGCGGTAATTTGTTCACCTAACCAAAGTAAAAATGCAGTACCTGCAGTTAAAACTGTCGCAATAAATAAGTATGTAGTCCAGCTTTGATCTGTTATTAATTGTCCACCTGCTATATTATTAAAACCATAAGACATCCCAATGGCTTGTATGAATGCGAGAACGATTGTAAAGTATCGAGTGAATTGAGCTGATTTCTTACGGCCCATTTCTCCTTGCTTTGCCCATTCCGAAAATTTAGGTATAACGTCCATTTGTAGTAATTGTACTATGATGGAAGCTGTAATATAAGGTGTAATACCTACAGCGAAGATTGAGAAGTGTTGTAGTGCTCCTCCGCCAAATACGTTTAGCATACCTAAAACGTTAGCTTGATCTTGTACTTTTAATACCTCTGCGTTAGTATGAGGAACTGGAATAAACGTGCCAATTCGAAAAACAATTAGCATCGCTAGTGTAAAAAGAATTTTGTTTCTTATCTCAGCTACTCTCATGAAATTTGAAATCGTACGAAACATTATGTCGCCTCCTATATTTTTATCAGTTTAAAACTGATTATTATATCCCGATGAAGTAACCACAAACCTCCTTCCGCATTAAATTCATTTGACAAATGGAATTTCATACACTTTGTAGTTTTCACGGATATAAAAATATAAGGTTTTTTAGCGACCTATAAACTTTTCATAATCATTCAATACACATAATATATCGAATAAATTAACAAATGTACATACATACGCATGAAAAATGAATGAATAGGGGCATTTTTTACATTTATGTAATACTAGATTGATAATTAGGAACGTTTTATGTAGTTGTATTGAAAGGGTTCGGCGGGAAAGTAATATGGTATAGCTGTAGCACATGATAACCTCAAGGAAATCTTCAAGGATGTTGAGAAAACTTATATATTTAGTCGTGAATTAGAGAAACAGTAGTGAAGGAAAATCTTTCTTCTATAGAGAATATTTCTAACGCAGGAATCTAAGTATATAGGTTCTAATGAAAGGAGAATTCACATGAATACATTTGTAAAGGACAAGTTTTATGAAACGAGAAATCAATTATTTGAGGAAATTACTTTGTTAAGTGATGCTCAATTTAATAGAAAACCAGATAAGGATAAATGGAGTATAGCACAAGTGTGTCATCACTTAGTTTTATTAGATGAGAGAGTTATAACGGTTATTTCGTCAGGATTAAAAAAGATGGATAGTTTCCAAAATGAGCGTAAAGAAATTCATACTATTGTATTAGATAGATCGATAAAATTTATAGCACCAGAAATGATTGAACCAAGTATAGAACCATTTGAAGTGCTGCAAATGGTTGATTTGTTAAACGACTCTAGAAAAGAATTGATGCGTTTTCTGAGTACAATAGAAGATGAATCTAAATTGGCAAAAAAATCAGTGATGCATCCAGCTCTTGGAGAATTATTTCTTGATCAGTGGATAGAATTAATCTATTTGCATGAACAGCGTCATATAGAACAAATCAAAGAGGTAAAATTGCTTTGTGAAGTTGAAAAGTAAAAATTATTATCTATTTATTTAGCGATTTAGGAAAGCATCAAGGGTTCGAGTGATAAAATACAAGTCCTGATTAAAATTATGATGAATTTAGTTGAAAGCAACCAATAAGCAAAAGAAAATATGAAACTAGCAGATTTTACTGCTGAAGAGGAAACGAACATTTGAAAAACATCTGAATCCAATTTGCTGTATAAGTGTAACCCCGTCTTGAATGAAGAGCGGGGTTATTATTTTTGGAAGTGATCTCAGTATTTTCATATAGAAGGAAATAAATTGGAAATTAAATCCGAAAATGAGTTATATGTCCAAAATTTTGAAAGTACATATACATCTACCGTTAGTTTAGCGCTCTTCACACGTTGGAGGAAGAAGTATTTTGTTAGAAAATGATAAAATACTATTCTGTTAGGGGATATATGCATTTTATTCTCTATATTTTCACAGCAGAACCACCTTCAAAATTATCTTTTGTAGTTGAATTTTTCCGAATAATAAGTTACTGTCATAAAGTTCAAGCAACTTTATGACAGTACAAAAAGGGGAGAAATATTGTTATTATGCAAAAAATGAAATGGAAGAACTATGTATGCTATTTTATTATTCTAATGCTTCTTGTAACAGCAGTAACAGTCAAACCAGCTATTTCTAAGGCTGAGGAATCTGATGTTAATATTACATTGTTAGGTACTGCAGATATTCATGGTAGATTTATGCCTTGGGATTATGCGCTTGACGGAGCGAATATGAGTGGAAGTTTGACGCAGCTTTATACGGTTATAAAGAAGGTACGTCAAGAAAATCCAAATACCATATTAGTAGATGCCGGGGATACAATTCAAGGAAACTCAGTAGAATTATTCAACGATAAGCCACAATCGCCAATGATGGTAGCGATGAATACAATGGGATATGACGCCTGGGCATTTGGAAATCATGAATTCAACTTTGGATTAGATACATTGAAAAAAGTTAGTGAGCAATATAAGGGAAAGACGTTAGCAGGAAATATTTATAAGGAAAATGGAGAGCGTTTTCTTCCTGCATATACGATTGTTGAAAAAGGTGGAATTAAAGTCGGGATAATTGGTATGAATACACCAATGATTAGTGATTTTGAAAAAGGGACAGATCATTTGGATGGTTTAGTAGTGAAAAATCCAGTAGAAGAGACAAAAAAGGCAATTAAAGAATTAGAAGGTAAAGTAGATGTAATGGTAGGGGTTATGCATATGGGACTAGAAAATGAGAATGGAATCCCAGGTACTGGTGTTCAAGATATTGCGAATGCTTGTCCGGAACTAAGCGCTATTTTTGCGGCTCATATGCATAAACTTGTAAAAAAAGAAGTTGTAAATGGCGTAATTATTACAGAACCAGATAAATATGGAACGCATATTTCACGTATTGACCTTACTTTTACAAAGCAAGATGGAAAGCTGGTTCTAAAAAATAAAACTGCTACAGCTATACCTGTAAAAAATACTGATGGAACAACAATAGTATCTGATCCTACACTTGAAGACACACTGACACCTTTTCACGAGTATGCGAGAGGAGATGCAAATGTTGTAGTTGCCCAATTAAAGGGTAGAAACCTTGTTCCTGAAAATGAAATAAAGGGTATTCCAAGTGTGCAGATTCAAGAGACACCTTTATCAGATTTCTTTCATGAAGTCATGCTCCATTACAGTAAGGCGGATGTAGTAGCCCATCAAATTGATAATGATTATGCCCGTTTGGATATAGGTCCTATAAAGAAGAAAGATATTGCTTATAATTATCAATATGCTTTGGGAGAAATTACAGTATATAAGATAACTGGAAAAGATTTAAAAGACTATATGGAATGGGCAGCAGGATATTTTAATTCATCTCGTGCCGGAGATGTAACAGTTAGCTTTGATAAAAATCGTCGTGCGTCTAAATACAGTACGAACGATTTCTTTGGAGGCGTAAAATACGAAATTGACTTAACAAAACCATATGGTAGTAGAATTACAAATTTACGCTCTATTCGTACAAATAAACCAATCAAAATGAGCGATGTTATGACGCTAGGAATGAATGCGTATAGAATGGAGGCTCTTCAGGCAAAAGGGGGAGCTTTAGAGGGACGTAAATTTGAACAAACTTGGTCATCTAAACAAGAGAATGCATTCGGAGAAACAGGTGGAACCATTCGTAACCTTGCTATTACATATTTAAAAGAGGTAAAGTACGGTGTATATACACCAAAAGTTATGCATAATTGGAAAATTACTGGTGTAGATACACATTCTTCAGAGCATAAGGCTGTAGTTGATCTTGTAAATAAAGGGATTTTAGAAATTCCAAAAACAGAAGATGGAAAATATACAAATATAGCATCTATAAATACTAAAGATTCAATTACAAAAGAAGAGATTGTAGCACTCTCACAAAAAGCTAATATTAATCCAAATCAGTTTAATCATGTAAAAAGAAAAGGTGAATTTTACAAAAAACTTAGTAGGATAATTAAATAAATATAAAATAGATGGCTCTCGTGCAAAAAACTATTAAACTTGGACATACCATTATCCTAAAAAAGTCTGTGATCGGTATGGTAGTATAAAGAATCAACGATAAAAAATCCCCTGGATCATTAAACAAATCCGGGGGATTTTTTATTTGAATAATTATGGTTTTATTTCTTTTAAAGCATATTTATAATATGCTTTAAAAGAACATACCTTAAGTTAATAACATGCAATAGATATGTCCTTTTCTATATTTAAATAGGGAGTCAAAAATATCTTTGAAAGATATTTTTGACAAGATAAAAAAGCCTGAAACTCATATAAGACTTCAGCAGTCTCAAAACGTTACAATCCATGCAGCTATAGACATAAATAACAAAATTATATTGAAAAATCTAACTTGTATATGCGTTGCCTCACTACAGTATTTATCTACTATTCTTAAAATAGTAAAGAGTGGTTTTTTATGTTGTTAATAAGATATAAGTGTACTTTGATTAGAATGAATATAGATAATTAACGACTAACCAATTGGATGAGCACCTAAAAGGGCTCATTTTTTATTTTATCGACCACATTTATGTAATTTTGCATAATATTACATAAATTTTGTGTTTTCTCTTTTTTTCGACATAAATAGACAGTATACTTTGTACAAGCTTTCTATTTCAAAAATTATACGAGGTGAAAAAATGAAAAACAAAAAGACATTAACTAAGGTAGCATTAACAACAGGCTTAGCTTTAACAGCTGTAGCACCATACGGAGTAGGTCATGCTGAGGAAACAGATCAACTACAAGTTCAAATTCAGGAAGAATCGTTCCGTTCAGGTGAACTTACACAACCGTCACAAAAGGCACCAGAGAATGTAGTAAAAGATGCTCTTAAGGAGAAAACAGAACAAGCTCTTTCTCCAAAGCAAGTCAATGGAGAAACAGGAGTAGATTATAAAGTTCTTCAAAAACGTGGTTCATATGATGGAACTACACTTGTACGTATACAGCAAACATACGAAGGAAAAGAAGTATATGGCCATCAATTAACTGCACACGTAGATAATAACGGTGTTATTAAAAGTGTTTCAGGCGATAGCGCGCAAAATTTAAAACAAGAAGAATTGAAAAAACCTATTAATCTATCAAAAGATGAAGCAAAACAATATATTTATACGAAGTACGGGAACGATATCAATTTTATTTCTGAGCCAGAAGTTAAAGAAGTTATTTTTGTTGATGAAAATAATGGACAAGCTAGTAATGCATACCAAGTTACATTTGAAGCTGCAACACCAAAATATGTTTCCGGAACTTATTTAGTAAATGCACAAAATGGTGATATGTTAAAAAATATGGTACAAGAATCTAACTTAAAAGCAAGTGAAAAACTAGTTGGAGCATTAAAGAAAAGTAAAAAAAGCAATCTTACATCATTAACTGGAACAGGAAAAGATGATTTAGGTATATCACGTACATTTGGAATCTCTCAACAAAGTAATGGCAAATATGCTCTTGCTGATTATACAAGAGGGCAAGGAATTGAAACATATGATGTGAATTATAGAGACATTACTAAAGAAGAAAGCTATTATCCTGGTACATTAGCAACTAGTACTTCGACAACATTTAACGATCCAAAAGCAGTAAGTGCTCATTACTTAGCAACAAAAGTATTTGATTTTTATAAAGATAAATACAAGCGTAATAGTTTTGATAATAAGGGACAAAAGGTAGTTTCAGTTGTACATGCTTGGGATTCTGGAGATACGAATGATCCGAAAAATTGGCAGAATGCATTAAGTGCGAATAATGGAAGTATGCTTGTATACGGAGATCCTATCGTCAAGGCATACGATGTAGCTGGCCATGAATTTACACATGCAGTTACTTCTAGCGAATCTAATCTTGAATATTACGGTGAATCTGGTGCGATTAATGAGGCGCTATCTGATATTATGGGAACATCTATTGAGAAATACGTAAATAATGGAAGCTTTAACTGGACGATGGGAGAACAAACTGGATCTGTTTTTCGTGATATGGAAAACCCGGCTTCTGTTCCATCTTCACTTGGAGTACCTTATCCAGATGATTACAGTGAATTTAACGATTTTAATGGATGGGATCAAGGTGGCGTTCATTTTAATTCAAGTATTATTAATAAAGTTGCGTATCTCATTGCAAAAGGTGGAACTCATAACGGTGTAACTGTTAAAGGGATTGGTGAAGATAAAATGTTTGATATCTTCTATTATGCAAATACAGATGAGTTAAACATGACTTCTAATTTCAAAGAATTGAGATCAGCATGTATTCGAGTGGCAACTAATAAATATGGAGCAAATACTGCTGAAGTTCAAGCAGTTCAAAAGGCATTTGATGCAGCAAAAATTAAGTAAGTTAGAAATATAGTTTTTATTCATATATTATTACATTATGAAAAACAGCTAATGTCATTTTAAAGATATTAGCTGTTTTTTTTACACAGCAATTTATGAGCGATACTAAGTTGCGACAAATATATAAGGATTTAAATTAAAAAAACAGAAAATTAATAATATATTGACCTCTTAATAGGAAGTGCTATAGAATGAAAGCGATAACAAACGATTGCTTTAAAATGATTTCTCTGATCTTTTAGTATTTATACATATATGCAGACATAAACAAATCTATTTTTTCGAACATTAATGCAAGCGTTTTCGTAATAAAAAGATCATTGAAATCCATATGTGAAAATTGCCAATATGGGGGTGAAGTAAAAGAGATTTCTAGATTAATTTAAATATTGTAATTTAGTACGAGCATAATAAATTGTACGTACTATTTAAAGAAAGGGTGTATGTGGTGCAAATGATAAAAAGATTAATTAACAAATCCGTTGTATTACTGACTATAATCGTTATGTTATCATCTGTTTTCTCTTTTCAAAGTGTAAAGGCAGTTTCAAATTCGAAAACAACTGAAATTATCATTCATTACAAAGAGCAGTCTGGAAATACAAAAGAATGGAACCTTTGGACATGGGGAGAAAATGAAAATGGTAAATCATATGAATTTACTGGCGAAGATGATTTTGGAAAGTACGCTAAGATTAATATAGATAGTGACTATAATCGTGTAGGATTTATCATTCGTACAAATGAGTGGGAAAAAGATGGTGGCGATCGTTGGATTGAAAATATAAAGGATGGTCGTGCTGAAGTATGGATTCTTTCTGGTGATGATAAAGTATATAACTCTAAGCCCTCTTCGGATCTATCCATTCAAAAAGCAACTATTGATAGTTTCAATGAAATTACTGTAACGACTAATGTGCCGTTTCATATTAAGGAACGGAATATTGAAATTGAAGGCATTAAAATTAAGGATATTAGTCCTTATGATATAAACAGTGGAAATGTTACTAATAAGGTTAAAATAATTACGGAGCAGAAAATTGATTTAAAACAAACATACAAAGTTAAAATCGAAAACGTAGCTGATACGAATACTGAAATCGGTAAAGTCATTCGTAGTGAGGAATTTGATCATTCATTTTATTATGCTGGTAACGATTTAGGTAATATATATACGCCGCAACACACTAAGTTCCGTGTATGGGCTCCTACTGCGAGTGAAGCGAAGTTAGTTACATATAAAAAATGGAACGATAAAATAGGTACTGAAATAAACATGCAACAAGGTGACAAAGGAACTTGGAAAGCAGAACTTAAAGGGAACCATAAAGGACTCTATTATACGTATAAGGTGAAAATTGGTGATAAGTGGAATGAAGCAGTTGATCCGTATGCACGTGCTGCTGCAGTAAATGGAGATAAAGGTGCAGTTGTTGATTTAGAAGAAACAAATCCGAAAAAATGGAAAGCAAACAAAAAACCAAAATTTAAAAATCCGGAAGATGCTATTATTTATGAATTGCATGTACGTGATCTTTCTATTCAGCCCGAAAGCGGTATTAAACAGAAAGGAAAATATTTAGGGGTAACAGAAAAAGGAACAAGAGGTCCTGAAGGTGTGAAAACAGGCCTTGATCATATGAAAGATCTTGGTGTTACGCACGTGCAGCTTTTACCGATATTTGATTATGCATCAGTAAATGAAGAGAATTTAAATGAACCACAATATAACTGGGGATATGATCCGAAAAATTTCAACGTTCCAGAAGGATCCTATTCTACAAATCCATATGAGCCAACTGTTCGAATAACTGAATTAAAGCAAATGATTCAAACACTGCATGATAATAATCTTCGTGTTGTAATGGATGTAGTATATAACCACATGTATAATGCTGTTGAATCTAATTTTCATAAGTTAGTTCCAGGTTATTATTACCGTTACAATGAAGATGGAACATTTGCAAATGGAACCGGAGTAGGAAATGATACAGCTTCAGAACGAAAAATGATGAGAAAATTTATGGTGGATTCGGTGACATACTGGGCAAAAGAATACAATTTAGACGGATTCCGTTTTGATTTAATGGGTATTCATGATTATGAAACGATGAATGAAATACGTAATGCTGTTAATCAAATTGACCCTTCTATTATAATGCATGGGGAAGGTTGGGATTTAAATACACCTCTTGCTGCTGAATTGAAAGCAAATCAAAAAAATGCGGAGAAAATGAAAGGGATTGCTCATTTTAACGATAATATACGTGATGGATTGAAAGGTAGTGTATTTGAGGAGAAGGAAAATGGATTTGTAAATGGAAAGGACAACATGGAAGACCGTATTAAAAAAGGGATTACGGCAGGCATTGACTACGATATAAATTCGTCTACTTATCAAGATCCAGAGCAGGTACTCACTTATGTGGAAGCACATGATAATCATACATTATGGGACAAACTTGAGTTGACTAATCCAGGTGACAGTGAAGAAGTGCGAAAACAAATGCACAAATTGTCTTCTTCAATTTTATTAACATCACAAGGTATTCCATTCTTACATGCAGGACAAGAGTTTATGCGCACGAAGTATGGTGATCATAACAGTTACAAATCTCCTGATTCAATTAACCAAATGGACTGGTTGCGCCGTGCTGCATTTAATAATGAAGTAGATTATATGAAGGGCTTAATAGAATTACGCAAAAAGTACCCAGCTTTTCGAATGACATCTGCAGAACAAATAAAAAAACATATAGCTTTTATGGATACTCCCAAAAATGTTGTGGCTTATTCAATAAAGGGAAATGGTAATAAAAACGAATACTTTATGGTGGCTCACAATGCAAATAAGGAAGCTGTTGACATAACACTTCCATCGAAAGGTCCATGGAAAGTGCTAGTAGACGGTAAACAGGCAGGTAGTAAAACACTTTACGTTGTCCATGATAATAAAATTAAAGTTCCTGCATTAAGTTCATTAGTTTTAAAAACAGAGAGACCGATTAAATAAATACAAAAAGCTAAGTGAAGGTTGTTTTCACTTAGCTTTTAAAGTTAAAGTAATATAATTTCACATACTGTAATTTTATTACAATATAATAAAAAACATAAACAAAAGGAGACGAACTCACCAAGGTTCTTCTCCTTTTGTTTATGTGTAATAAGAGTATCCATAGTTGCAGGTATGGGTAGTGTAAAATTAACTTTTTTTATTTAATTAACAGCGAATAGGTGTCTGCAAATAAATTATATCAATCAGAAGTTGTTTACATAGAAATATACGATTCTAAAATTGTTGTGGAACTAGCCGTTACATACCGAAAGACCAATATTAACCCAGAGTTACAAGAGTTTTTGAAAATAGCGAAAGGCAAGACGATGAACCTATTTACAAAGTGACAAGAAAATGACAAAACTGTAAGAATGCATGAATGTTTGTAAGAAAGTTCGATGTTTTCCTTTTTCTTTTTTTATTAAAGTGAAAAAGAAGAAAGCGGTGTCATAAGAGGTTAATATTTTTAGGTGCGTACAATAACCAAAACTATTCATGCAATGAAGGTATATGGCAATCAGTAAAACACCTTACTAAAAAGGAGGGATTTGAAATGTCTTTTTCTCAATTCAATATTGATATTTTTCGAGCAATTAATGATTTAGGTAAACAATATTCATTCCTAAACTCAACCATCGTATTTTTGGCAGAATATATGGTATATATTTTTGCTTTAATTATTTTAACTTATTGGTTTACTGGGGCCAGAAAAAGTAGGATGATGGTTATTCAAGCGATGGTTGCTTTTGTAATTGCTGAGGTGATTGGAAAAATAGCAGGGAAATTCCATCTAAATTATCAACCGTTTGCAGTATTGCCTGATGTGAATAAACTTGTCGACCATACTGTAGATAATTCATTTCCTAGTGACCATACGATTCTCTTTTTTTCGATATGTTTTTCGTTTTGGCTTGTTCGTAAAAAAACTGGATGGTTATGGCTTATACTTGCATTTTGTGTAGCGATTTCTCGTATTTGGGTAGGAGTTCATTATCCTTTTGATGTTGCAATAGGGGCTTTAATAGGATGTGTTTCAGCATTGTTTTCTTATTGGTTAGTATCTAAATTTTCTTTTATCAAGCAATTGCTTACTCTATATGAAAGAGTAGAGAAACATGTTTTACCATCCAAAAACAATTCAAAGGAATTTTGAGTATAGAAGTATAAAAAAGACGTTATCCTTTCCTATAATTCTACAGAAAGGATAACGTCTTTTTCGTTTTATCGAAAGTGCAAAATATTAGATTGATAATGATGTATAGGGAACCCATAGTTAAATATAAGTCTCTTCAACTCTATCCAACCATTCAAAATAGCTTATTTTTGTATTAAAAGGTGTACCTTTTAATATGACGTGATTTCTATGAGTAACATTAACAATCCCCATTTAGATATTTAATAGGTTCTCTATATTTATTGTATATAAATTATACAATAAATATTTTTATGTTACATACATTAAATTTAAGCTTAACCTCTCTCTTTTTCTATAATTCTCTTAAATGGACAAAATTCTTACCAATATTCAGAAACGATTACGCTTTTGCATTGATTTTTCGGTTTTTCTTGACCAGGTCAATGAATAACTACACATAAACTCCTTATATCTATAGATAAACTACCGATTAACTCCATTTAAACTCTAGATAATCTATATAAAATAAGAGTTATCAAGGAGGTAAGAAAAAATGAATTTTATGAAACGTGCAATTCTCAGTATGAAAAAAAGGATAGGAACATCATTAATTTTGATGGCAGTTTTTCTGATTGTTACAAATTTGGTTCTTTCAGGGTTCACAATCCAAAATGCATCAAAAAAAGCTGCGGATGCAGCAAGAAAAAGACTAGGTGCAGATGTTACTTTAAGTCTTGATTTTGACAAATTAGGTCAACAAGCTCGAGAAACTGGAGAGATGCCTAACCCACCGAAGCTTAAAACAAAAGAAACAGATCAATTAGCGAAGTCCAAGTATGTAAAAGACTATAATTACATAGCTAACACTTTCGGTATTTCTGATGGACTTAAACTAGTAGGAGCTTCAGAAGGAGAAGAAGAAGGAAAAGGTAAAGTGGGAATGGCGGCTGTGCGAGGCGGTTCAAGCTCTGGTACAGAAATAGATATGAATGCTTCTTTTATGATTGAGGGGGTCCGCAAAACTGCATTACAAGAAAGCTTTAAAAACGGAAAAAGTAAAATCATTGATGGAAAACCAATTACAGAGCAAATGAAGGATCAGAATGTAGCTTTAATGGAAAAACGATTAGCGGAATTAAACAATTTGAAAGTAGGAGACAAAGTTAAAGTGCAATCAGGGGATAAGAAGGAAACCCTCGAGATTGAAATTATCGGTATTTACGAAACGAATGAGCAAGCAATAGGCCAACAGGCTCCTCCTATTATGGATCCAGCTAATAAACTATATATGCCGCATTCAACTATGAAAAAATTAGAAGTAGACCAAGGTATAAGTAGTGTTCAAGTCGTGTATTTCTTGAATGATCCAAAATATATTGATGCATTTAAAAAAGAAGCAAAAAAATCTAATATTGATTTTAATTATTACAAATTAGATGCACATGATTCATTGTACAAACAAATGATTGGTCCTATCGAAAATATCTCTTCGACTTCTCAAATGATTATTTATATTGTATCGATTGCAGGTGCGATTATTTTAGGATTAATCATTATGCTATCAATTAAAGGACGTCGTAAGGAAATGGGAATTCTGTTATCTATTGGAGAGAAAAAATGGAAACTGATGGCGCAGTTCGTAGTAGAAGTAGTATGTGTCGCTATTTTAGCATTTGGATTATCCATAACAACAGGAGCCAAAGTTTCTCAATTTATAGGGGATAATTTACTTTCGAGTGAAATCGCTACAACAAGCGAAGAAACAGACACCATGCGAAATAATAGTACTGTAATGATGTCTGGATCTGGTAGTAGTACGCTACAAAATCAAAAAGAAGATCCAATTGATAAAATTGATGTAAGTGTAACAGGAGAAGATGTAGGGAAAATGGGGGTGATTGGACTAGCTATTGCTATAATAGCAACACTTCTTCCAGCATTATCAATTCTACGTTTAAATCCAAAACAAATTCTTTTAAAAGATGAATAAGGAGGCATAATATGGAAACGATTTTACAATTTAAAAATTTGGATTATTATTATGAAAGTAATGGAAAAAATGTAGCGATACTAGACAATGTTAACTTTTCTTTTCAAAAAGGGCATTTCTACACGATTTTAGGACCATCTGGATCTGGTAAAACCACAACGCTAAGTTTAGGTTGTGGACTAGATGTCCCTAAAAATGGTTATGTACTGTATAATGGCAAAGATATTAGAAAAATTGGTTTGGATCGATACCGTAATCAAAATGTATCTGTAATTTTCCAATCTTATAACTTAATTACCTATATGACAGCTCTTCAAAACGTCTTAACAGCAATGGAAATTACAGGTGTTAAAGTGAAAAATAAGACGGTAAGGGCATTAGAGTTATTAGAGAAAGTAGGACTTACAGAAGCTGAAGCGAAACGAAACGTCCTGCAACTAAGTGGTGGGCAACAACAGCGTGTAGCAATTGCTCGAGCACTATCTTGTAATGTTGATTTACTGATTGCAGATGAGCCAACAGGAAACCTCGACGAGGAAACCACAATGGATATAATAGAACTGTTTCAAGAACTTGCACATAAAGAGAATAAATGCATTATTGTTGTGACGCACTCACAGGAAGTTGCTAAAAAATCAGATCGTGCAGTGTATTTAAGTAAGAAGAAGTTGGTCGTAAATGAAATCTAATATAAACATCGTAGCTGGTCAATTCACATAATTTTCAAAATGCAGTCCTTTCAAAAGCTTATATTTGATTTATAATAAAATCAAGCCATAATCAAAATGGTCTCCCTGTACTGAATGTTAAAATAGTTTGTTGTTCCCGTTTTAATAATATAAGAAAAAGAACTTGTAGTATATTCTACAAGTTCTTTTTCTTATAATTGGTTACCTATATCATGGGATAAGCACACATAAAAAACGGGACATTACCTAGATATATAATCTAAATGCTGTCCCGTTTAACTGTGTATTTGTATAGTTATTGCAGAATTAAACCTACAATCATAATTAAACTAAATACTATTATCCAACCAAACGCACAATAGCCAAAAATTCTAATCCATTTAGGTAATTGATTCATGTTAATTTTATTTGAGGAAACTCCCTGCATAGAAAACATCATTTTTTGATCTCTATCTCTATTATTTTGTTGTTCATACATAGCATCATAACCTTTCCAGAACTATTGTGTTTATAGTATATCAGCCTGAAGAAAATTATGTACAGAATAAAAGGGGATAACTTAATATTATGTGGTGAATTTTATAAATACTGAAAAAAAGCCCTACATAAATAAGACTATGTTTCTTCAAGTATTAACTTGCTGGATATGCATTAGAACCAAGATAGCGTTCTTTTATAATTTGAAGATGATGAAGTTCATGACCAGCAATGATGTATGCTAATGCACGAACTGTAACTTCAGAATTATTCGCATTTCCTCTTTGTGACCAAGCTTCTTTATCTAAGCTTCTAAGTAAATACACGGTAGATTGGCGAACAACTATTAAATTCTCAAGAAGATCTTGCATAGATTGCTTATCAAAAGCAGCTCTAAGAACATACATATCATCATTATAGCCTGGAAGTTCTGCTGTCTCGCCTCGAGCGATAGATAGCAATCGATACGCCATAATACGTTCTGTATCTGCTATATGACCGATTACTTCTTTTATACTCCATTTAGTAGGAGCATACCGGAAAAGTCCCTCACTATCAGAAATTTCCTTTAATAAAAGATTCGTTTTCTTCATTTGTTGTTCTAGAATATGTATGATATTTCCGTCTAATACCAAGTTGGTATACGTTGCATAATAGGAGTTATATTCACTTACCTTTGGTCTTATTTGCATACGAATCATCCTTTATGTTTTATGTTTAATCTTTACATATAGCTTATCATAAAAGAATTCCAAATTAATCTGAAAAATGGAGGCAAATATGCATTTTTCATCTTCCTTTTCAGTTGCATAGATGAAATGCATCTCAAATAAGAGAATCTAATTTGTTGCTAAGCGGAATTTCGTTTTTTTGCTGTTATAGGTAGAAGGTGAATATTTAAGTTGGATACAGTTTGTCACTACTTATGACAATCGCAATTTAAGAAGTAGCATATATCATTAAATGAAAAGCCTGTTAATAAGTTTATACTTGCTACAAAAACAAACAAACTCGTCCTACTAAGAGGGGAGTTTGTTTGTTTGTTGTTTAGATATAGGAATGTTCATGCAAAATTGCACACTATGTTCCATATTTTTTATAGAATACTTTATATTTAGCGTTTCAAGAATTTGTTTAACAATATATAGCCCCAAACCACTTCCTCCAGTATTTCGATTCCTAGATTTTTCAATTCGATAAAATGGTTTGAAAATTTGTTGTATGTCTTCATCTTTAATATTGACACCTGTATTTATAATTTGCATTTTGATTTGACCATGTTTAGAATCCTTACTTAACTTTATATAGACTTTTTCATTATGTGGTGAATACATAACTGCATTATGGATAATATTTTTACATACTTTTTCAAAAAGTAAATGATCTGTATAAACAGAAAGGTCAGAGTCAATTTCTTTTATTATTTGGATGCTTTTTTGAGAAGCGAAAAATTCGAGATCTTTTGTGATTGTACCTATTAACTTTGAAAAATTAACTTCTTCTATTTTTAGTTTAAAAGTGTGTTGTTCTAACTTTGACATACTTAAAATTTCACGAACTAATTGTTCCATACTTTCAATAATTTGATGATTTTTCTTTAAATATTGATCACGATTTTGATAAGGGCCAATATTGTATATCATCCCTTCTAAGTATCCTTTCATTACAGTAAGAGGGGACTTTAATTCATGTGCTACAATCGCAAAAAACTCTCTGCGTTTTGTTTCTATTTCTCTTTCTTTTTCAATATCATTTTTTAATTGTTCATTTGCTTTTTTTAAATCAAACATAGCTTGTTGTAAGTTAATAGACATGTCATTCAAACTATTAGATAATTCTCCTAACTCATCTGTGGAGCGAACCTCAATTTTTTCGGAGAAATCTAAATTTGCCATCTTTTGTGCACCCTCATTAATATAAATAAGTGGCTTTGTAATAAACCTGGAATAGAAATAAGCACTCCCTATACCAATTACGATCACAATGATACTAATATAGGGGAGAAAGCGCGCTAATACTTGCGAAGCTTCATCAATCGGTTGAAATGTTGCGAACACTACAAGCGTTAAACTACCATCTTGGAATTGAATTGGTTCCGTAACATTATATGAATTGCTAATGGTACCTGCATTCTCAAATCGTGCCGCTTTAGTAACTACTGTTGTTTGTGTACCACTTTGAATAAAAGAAAATGAAGGCGAGTAAATAATTATTCCTTCTTTATTTTGAAGCGAAAGCATCGCGTTATTTTTTTTTGCGTATTCATCAAAAAGTGGTATCGCATCTTGAAACGTAAGATCTTTGGATTTATCAATTATTTCTTTTATCCCTGTTTGAAGTTGATCTGTTTTGTATTGCTCATAAAACGTAGGGAGAAAGAAATATAAAGTTAAATAAATCAACACTGCAAAGGATAACAAAATGAGAGATGTAGTCATAAAGAGTTTATAAGTAATTTGCTTCATCTTCATGATTTTTAAAATTTTATTCATCAATTTTATAACCAATCCCCTTTATTGTTTTAATATAGGGGATAGTTAGTTTTTTACGTAGGTTTTTAATATGTGTATCTATTATTCGTGTTTCTCCAAAATAATCGTATCCCCAAACTTTTTCTACGATATTTTCTCTTGTAAGTACTTTTCTCTCATTTTGAAATAGTAGTTGTAGAATTTCGAACTCTTTTGTCGTTAACAAAATTTCAACATCATTTACATATACTCTATATGCATCAACATCAATGCGCACTTCTTTAAATACCAAATAATTATTTACATTTTTATCATAACTTCTTCTAAGTACAGCTTCGACTCGCCTAATCAAAACATGAAACGAAAAGGGTTTTGTTATATAATCATCAATCCCAAGATCGAACCCTTTCATTTGATCTTCCTCTTCTTCTAACGCAGTTAGCATAATAATTGGTATGTTTGACTGACTTCGAATCATTTTAGCAACTTCAAATCCATTAAGATTGGGCATCATTACATCTAGAAGAACTAAATCAAAGGATTGCTTATTAAATTGTGTCATACCCTCTAGTCCATCTGAAGCAACTACCACTGTATACTGTTGTGTCATTAAAAATTGTTTAATTAATTCCTGAATTTCTTGATCGTCCTCAACCACGAGGATATGATAGTTTTTCATAATATCACCTCTGGTAGTCATTATAGCCGTACTATCTGTAGTTTATGTGGAGATATAGCAGGAAACTTCATAGGACGTTTAACTCCATTTTCAAGATTGTGTATTCTCCATAAAAAAGTATTATTACCCATATTCCTTTTTATGGATAAATATTTGTGTGCTTGAAAAAACTTATTATATAAAAAGCTGAACGATTAATATTTACAAAAAATAATGTATAATAATGTAAATTGTGTGTAGTTTTTTTAACTGTTTGAAAATATACTTTCGATACTTTACTAGAAGGGGAAAGGGAAAGGGAGATGAATTTAAATATAAAAGAAGCCAGCGAAATTCTAGAGCGTACGCCACAAACTTTTTAGTTTTTTTGCTAATTTAGTAAAGGCCTAAGGTGCGAACAAGGGATTATTTAAATCATGTGAGAAAGGTTGTGAAATTATTTGATGGGTTATAAAGCGATGCTGTTTGATTTAGATGATACGTTACTCGATAGGGATAAGGCAGTAGATAACTTGTTTTTATTAGTTTTAGAAAAGTGTTATGAGGATGTTAGTGATACAGTCAAAAACAATATGTTACAGAAATTCAAAGAATATGATAAAAGAGAATATGGCATTAGTGATAAAACGATAGTTTTAGAATCATTATTTGATGAATTCGCGCCGAAATATAGATTGCCACTCAATTATATCCAAGATTTTTGGAATGAAAATTTCCCTAAATGTTTTTCAATTGACCAAAATACTATTCATTTCTTAAATCATATAAAGAAGCACTTTGAAGTTGGAATTATAACAAATGGCTTAACGCAGAGGCAAAAGGCTAAAATAATTAATACGAATTTAAACAATTACTTTGATACAATCATTATTTCTGAAGAAGTAGGATTGAGTAAACCTGATAAACGTATATTCGAACTAGCATTAAATAAGCTAAATGCACAGCCGGAAAATACCTTATTTGTTGGGGATGACCTAGAAAAGGATATTGCTGGTCCTCAAAATGCAAATATAAAAGGTGTGTGGTTTAATCCTCAGAAAATCAAGAACACAACAGAAATACAACCGTATGCCGAGATTCATACTTTGGATAGTTTGTTAAGTTATGTTACACCACAATATTTTTTTAACAAGTAAAATCAATTTCATATATATTCAAAAATATAAAAAAGAGAAACTTATCATTAATTTCATTGACCGTATTAATAATATAAAAATAGATATTTACAATAAAAAATAGAGGCGATTTTAATAGCTGCGGCTAATTTAATCTATGGTTAAAACAATTTTAATCATACTGTGTAAATTATAAAGGGGTGGAACTATGAAAATAAAAAAAGTCGTAATTGACGGAATAAATATTGCTATCATAAGAAATGATAAGGTGCTAATATCCGATGTTCAATCTGCATTAGATACTATGGCAACAGTTCAATATGAGGTAGATGCGAAGCATATTATTATCAACAAATCATTAATAAGTGAAAGCTTCTTTGACTTAAAAACACGGCTTGCGGGTGATATTCTTCAAAAGTTTATAAACTACAGAGTAAAGATTGCTATCATTGGAGATTTCTCTATGTATACTAGTAAAAGCTTAAAGGATTTTATTTATGAATGTAATAAAGGTAAAGATATTTTTTACTTAGCAACTGAACAACAAGCAATTGAAAAACTAAGTACATTGAAGCTTTAATAATGCCCCAGTAAAATCTCTTTCTTTTTCACGTCGCTTATCATTTACAACATATAAGAACTAATGTTTGTGATAAACTAAGAGATGACTAAAGGGGGAGTTTTCTTGAACAATTTTAATGATACAATCCGAAATGTAAACAATTTAGTTTACAAACCTAACAATTTAATGATTACGAATCTAAAAGAAGAAAAGCAAAACGCAGAATATGAAGGATGTTTATTTCATTTAAATAACAAAACCATGCGTTTTAGAAAATCAAAAATTACGCCTAATAAAATTGGTCAATTTGTTTCTTTTTGGGAGAAAGATGACAATATGCAAAATCAAGCGTTTTCTTATGACGCTGCTCCTGATTTATTAGTTATTACTTGTATAGACGATAACAAACTAGGACAATTTATTTTCCCTAAAGAGATCCTTCTTAAGGAAAAAATCTTGAGAACACAAAATCAAAAAGGCAAAATGGCTATGAGGATTTATCCTATATGGGATAACCCTGTCAGCAATCAAGCTATAAAGAGCCAAATGTGGCAACTTCAATATTTTGTTGATTTAAGTGATCATAATAATTTACCTAAAGACAAACTATTAAATTTGTATTCGTAGCTTCTTATTTTAAGTGATCTTGTAGGTTAGACTTTTTGTACCGGTACAGTTAAACGAAATGTACATTGTTTCAGTACCCCATCAAATTTACAATCAGCATATACTATTTTAACTTATACATTTTAAGGGGTGCTGACTATGACAAGTCTACAACATAAGCTTTTTAAAAGATTGAATGTTGCAAAGCGTACTGAAGTGAAATTTGAGGAATTAAATACAATTCTCTTTACATTTGCACACACTATACCATTTGAGAATTTAGATGTTATAGCACGCAATGCAAATACAATTACTATGGAAAATTTACAGAATAAAATTTTAACTTCATCCCGCGGCGGACTTTGTTATGAATTAAATACTCTTTTTTACTACTTTTTACAAGATTGTGGTTATGATGTACAACTTGCACTTGGAACCGTTTATAAAAATGAAATAAACGCATGGGCACTTGAGGATGGACATATAACGATTATTTTAAATTATGATAACGTACGATACTTAATTGATGTAGGTATTGCTTCATTAGTACCTCTAGCCCCTGTACCTTTTACTGGTGAGTCAGTTTCTTCTAAAAATGGTACGTATCGAGTGAGACGAAAAGATACGAGTAAAGGGAATTACGTTCTAGAAAGAAAAGATACGAACGGTGAGTGGAAAGTTTGTCATGCTTTTTATAATCGTATGATTGATGAGGCAATAGTAAATGATGTTCAAAAAAGAGTAATAGAAGATGAGAAATCTATTTTCAATAAGGGACCAATTGCAGTAAAATTGACGGACTCTGGCCATGTCTCTTTAACAAATACTAGTTTAACTGAAATAATTCATGGTGAAAAAGCGAAACGTAAAATTACAGAAGAGCAATATAGAGAGCTTTTAAATACTTTATTTGCTATTGAGCTGTAATGAAACAAATAGATAGCCGGTTCTTATGCAGAATCGGCTATTTTATTAACTTTAATTTAAAACAACTATTAAAGTTTGATTTTCTAATTAGATATAATACACTAGAACAGTATGAAAAATTATAAACAATGAATTTTGAATGTAAAGGAAGATTTTTATGTCAATTATTGATAAATTGAAACTTAATAAGTATACAAATATGGTTGTAATTAATGAACCTAGTGATTATGACATTTTTACAGGGAAAGAAACTGCATTTTCCAAAGATCATGATGCCATTTTTATTTTTGTAGAAACACTTGATGAAATGGTGAAACAAACGAATTATATTATTAGTAATGAAGAATTACTAATTGAAAAAAGCTACATATTCTTCGCATATCCGAAAAAAGGGAATTCTCGTTACAGTACGTTTATTCACCGTGATGAAATGTTTCCTGCATTAAGCGTTGGAGAAGATGGGTATGTAGGACAGAGTGATATTAAATTTGCGCGAATGGTAAGTATGGACGATGTCTTTACTGTTGTAGGTTTAAAGCGTGAAAAGAAAAAAGAGAAGAAAACGCCTGCTATGAGTCAATGTGTTGCCGATTATGCAGATCGTATTAAAGATGTTGAAGCACTATTGGCTAGTCATCCAAATGAACTTAAATTTTATCAAAGTTTAACACCTGGATATCAAAAAGATTGGGCGCGTAATTTATTTTCTGTAAAACAAGAAAAAACACGCGATAAACGTCTTGAAAAAATGATTGAAATCCTTTCACAAGGCTATAAAACAATTGAATTATTCCGTAAGAAGAAAAAATAATGGTTAGGAAAGTCACAATGATGCAACAATTAATTACGCTTAGTACATTGAAAAAAGGATTCCTTTCAGTATACTAAAGTATGTTCTTATATTTAAATAATTAGCAAAAGAGAAAAGGTGTTTGAAATGAAATCGTATATTGTAGTTGGAGCTGGAATTTTAGGAGCGTCTACTGCTTATCATCTTGCTAAAGCAGGTGCGAATGTTATTATCGTTGATCGCCAACAATTAGGTCAAGCAACTGATGCAGCAGCAGGTATTGTCTGTCCTTGGCTTTCACAGCGTCGTAATAAAGCGTGGTATAAAATCGTTAAAGGCGGTGCACGTTACTATTCTTCATTAATCCAACAATTAGAAGAAGACGGTGAAACGGATACAGGTTACAACCGTGTAGGTGCAATTAGTTTACATACTGACGAGAAAAAACTAGATCAAATGGAAGAGCGAGCTTATAAACGACGTGAAGATGCACCAGAGATTGGTGAAATCACTCGCTTATCAGCTGAAGAAACAAAAAAATTATTCCCAGCATTATCAGAAGAATATAGTTCTGTTCATATTAGTGGCGCTGCACGAGTAAATGGAAGATCATTACGTAACGCATTAATAAGTGCTTCGAAAAAACATGGTGCTACTTTTATAAAAGGAGATGCTGTATTAGTTCGTGAAGGTAATCGTATTACCGGGGTTACAGTAAACGATGAAACAATTTTAGCAGAAAAGGTAATTGTAACTGCAGGCGCCTGGGCGAATGAACTCTTGAATCCGTTAGGAATTAATTTCTTAGTTACATTCCAAAAAGGACAAATTGTTCATTTACAAATTGCAAATACAGCAACAGAAAATATGCCGGTTGTTATGCCGCCAAACGATCAATACATTTTAACATTTGACAATGGTCACGTCGTAATTGGTGCAACACATGAGAATGACACTGGTTTCGATCACCGTGTAACAGCTGGGGGTTTACATGAAGTATTCCATAAAGCATTAACAGTTGCGCCTGGTTTAGAAGATAGTACTATGCTTGAAACGAGAGTTGGATTTAGACCATTTACTCCAGGATTCTTACCTGTTATCGGACCTCTGCCTAACTTTGAAGGCATTCTCGTTGCAAACGGATTAGGTGCTTCAGGTTTAACTGCTGGACCATATTTAGGTTCAGAACTTGCTAAATTAGCACTCGGACAACCAATTGAATTAGATTTAAACGATTATGACGTTGCTGGTGCAATTGAATAACAAAAAAAGATTAGGATTCGCTCCTAATCTTTTTTATTTAAAGCTAATTTTGTTAGTTAATACTTTAATTGTTTTAATAACCTTTTGTTTAATTCCCACAATGCTGTTTTGTTACTATCCCATTTCAAAAGCGTTACTGCTTCCTCAAAGCATAACCATTTATAATTGAGGTGTTCTTTGGATAAGGAAATATTTGTTGTAGGAACTTTAACTCCAAAAGAAAATTCTTTTATTACATAAACATCTTCTCCCCAAAGAAACCCTCCGACTACATCCTCTACAGGTAGTGAAGATACAGAATCTAATTTTATATAGGGATATTCTCTTAAAATACCAGCCTCTTCAAAAGCTTCCCGTTTTGCTGATTCAATAAGAGTCTCACCATCTTCTCCACCACCAGCTATTCCTTGCCAATAACCATAATCACTTCGGTTAAAAATAGCATATTGAATAGAATCGTCAGTTATAATATAAGGAAATATCAATACTTGATATTGTGCTCTCATTGCATAATCTCCTCCCAAAAATAAGCTGTAAATAAATATGAATAAAGAGCCGACATCACTATTCTACATTAATAATGCAGTTTTTTGATGTCGGCTCTTCATTTTCAAAGAACAAATTTATTGTTCATAGACATGTTTACTCATAACGGGGAAAAACTGCTTTTTCTTGTCAGAATTTGCTAAACGTAGTTTTTCTCCGAAATGCTATCGATTTCCCTTACAGTTAATTGTTATATGGAGTGGGGGTTCTTTTGAATAAAAACACCACTGATAAAATAAAGATTACAGCCTTCAAACTTCTCCAATATGGATAAACAGCATGATCTGTTAAACTAGCATATTGAAAAATATTTTCTAAACCGAAAATTCCTATAATGACCGCCAAAAGAAATGCAGCTTTTCCCATAGTCGTATTACGATAGAGGGTAAATAAGTATATTGCACAAATAAGTGGTACGATGATTTGTAGTAAGAGTGTCATAATGAGTCCCCCTAGTTTATTTATAATTATATCATATACAGAATTGTAATAAAAAGGAATTATAGTTATTTAATACTAATAAGTCTTCTCTAATCATACTATTCTATTAAAAAGGGGTGTACAGTGAATTGACAAAAGTTAAGGTTCGTTTACGGCCCATCGTTCATAACTTAAATTTACCAACTGTAATAAAAACAGCTATGCTTCCTGGTGAATCGGCTGACAGGCTATTTATTGCAACCCAATTAGGAGAGATTTTTTACATAGGAGACGGAGATATAAAGACGTTTTTAAATATTCGTCACCTAATTATTACATTAGGCACATTTGAAGAAGGTGTTTCTAGTAGCGGTTATGATGAACGCGGGTTGCTCGGACTAGCGTTCCATCCACAATTTAATCATAACGGCTTATTTTATCTTCATTATTCTATGGCCGGGACTCAAGGACCTGGTGCGCTTTCAGAACAATTTAAACCGAATCCTTGTGACCCGAAAACTTTAAACTTAAAGTGGATAAATAGAGATACTCAATATGATCATATTGATACAGTGGAAGAATGGATTTTACAATCACACGGCCAACCTCAAAAACAAAGAACTTTACTTAATATAAGAAGACCATTTTTTAATCATAACGGCGTAAATAGTTTAAACTTTTCACCAGAGACAGGAAAACTTGTTTTTACAAATGGAGATGGCGGTTCGGGCTATGATCCATTTAATTTAAGCCAGGATGATTTAGAAGTAGCAGGTAAAATAATTGAAATCGATGTAAGTAAAAATACATTCATAAACAATCCTCCAGTCGTTACACGTTTTAATGAACTTCCTCTATCTATTCAAGAAACTCTTACAGTAATGGCAAAAGGCGTTCGTAATATAACAGGTATTTCATTTCAAAGGTTTTATAATCAATATATTAAATATGCCGGAAATGTGGGGCAGGATATTGTAGAGTCTATTTTTTCTTTTGTTCAATATACACCAATACCAGTTACCGAACTTGTTCAAACCCATTTAATGAGAGATACTCCCGATCAATATGGATTGATTAATTTCGGTTGGAGAGGGTGGGAAGGAGAATTACCTACTTCATTTATAAGGCACTGTTCTGAGAATCCTACTTTGGATGAGAGGATAATGGCTTATTATAATGAAACAATAGTAACATCTACAAATCGTATTCAACCTCTAATTAGTTATTATCATAAAGATTCCAGACCGGATAAGTTTGGAGGAACTTCACTTACAGGAGTTCAACCATATATGGGGACTACAATCCCCATTTTAACAGGTAGCGTCGTATTTACTGACCTTGCTAAGAAAGAAAAATCGCAGTCTTCAGTAAAGGGTGCTTTAGTTTATTCTAGAGCTGGTACGCATGGTAAACATAATGACTTTCATGTTATGGAAATCGATTATGATTTTGGTACGCAAGCAGCTTATTATATGAGTTTAGGAGCAAATTTAGATCAAACTAGATTATATTTAGGGGTCTATGGTTCTATGAAAGTAACGGATTTTAACAAAGGTACTATTTTTGAAATCGTTCCTTGATAGGATAAAAACTTTCAGATACATTTTTTATATAATCGTTTATTGTATAATGATTGATTCCTTTTAGAAGGTAACAAATAAACAATAAGTGTATGAATAAAAATAGAAAGTGATAAATTAAATATTTTTAGGGGGATTTTGATGAATCACTTTAGAAACTATTGGTATCAACCAATAATCGCGCATGATACGAATTTTGTTCATAGAAGAAAGAGGACGCCAGCAAAGAGGTTAGTCATTACAGCGTTACTCGGTTCACTTGCTGCTATTTTTCAATCTGCCGGGAACTTAATCCCTGGTATCGGCTTATTTATTAGTCCTTTTGCAACGCTGCCTATATTTTTCGCTATTTGTTATTCTATTCGTTATTCTATTCGTGCGGGAATACTTTCTTATATTCTTACTATTCTTCTATTATTTATTATTGAGCCAAGTGAATTAATTGTCTTTCCTTTTACTACAGGTTTATTAGGTATAGCGCTAGGAGTATCTTTTATGCAATTCAAGAGGAGGATTTGGATTGTTTCCTTTTCAGCAATATGTCTACTTATAGGTATTATGATTGTACTTGATGTCTTTCGATTCCCTGTATTAGGTCCTACTGTTCTTACAACTTTAGATATAAAAGTTATTTTATCGATATTTATACTGAGCTTTCTATATTGTTGGATCAATGCAGGCCTTTGTAGAATAATGTTGAATAGAGTATATAAAGTATGGTCTTAACAATTTCTTATATATTTTCAAAGATTGGAGATTTAAGTCGTGTATAACGTTAAAATAAGAAGGCCAAATTCGGATGATTTAGATGAACTCAATTTGTTTTTTCGTCTTGTTATTACTCATACATTTAAAAATGAAGGGTTATCACAATTATTAGATGACATAGAAAATGAAATACATACGAAAAAACAGTATTTGAAAAATGATTTGGAGAGTAATGGAGAAAATCGTTACTTTTTATTAGCAATTGATACAAGTTACGATAAAATCATTGGAACAATTGAAATCGGTCCAGCGAGTACATTGATTCATAGTTGTACAGGTGGTGTACTTAAAGATTTATATGAAATAGGAACAGTATTTGTTCTACCTGAATATCAACGAAATGGCATAAGTAAGTTATTACTTAATGCAATGTATATTACGTTACTTAGCAGAGGAATAACAGAATACTGTTTAGATAGTGGATACAAAAAAGCACAAAGTATATGGACGAAGAAGTTTGGAGAGCCTAGTTATGTATTGAAGGATTATTGGGGAGAATCAAGTGATCATATGATTTGGAAGAAGAGTTTACATGATACTCCTATAATATTTGAATTATAAAATGAAATATGCCTCTGAACGTAGCTTTTCTTACATATGTATGCTATTATTTATCTTTATAATAAAAGAGGACGTGAATGAACTTGATTAAAATTAATATCCCTGAAGCTAATGTTTCAATTACTGAACGTAAACAAGTTTTTAAAGGAGACGAGCCAATCATTACTCCAATCAATGGCTTTATCGATTTCCACTTGTTGCCTAGAGATAAAGGCGGCATTTTTATGTTTTACAATATTAATGACGAACTTCTTTTCGTAGGTAAAGCTCGTAAAATTAGACAACGTATTAAAAAGCATTTTGAAGACAATGTTTCGCCAATTAAAAATCACCGTGATGAAGTATACCGCATTGATGCATGTATCGTAGAAGATCCAACAGAAAGAGAAATTTACGAAACATACATTATTAATGAATATAAAGCAAAATATAACGTTGATAAAGTGTTCTATAAATAAGTAATAAAAAAAACAATCCTAGCACATATACTGGGATTGTTTTTTTTATTTAAATTTAGTCCTCATATTTTTCTCCTTTTTTCAAATGATTCGCAACAATAAAACAGCACACACCTATACAAATAAGTACAATTCCAATCGTTTTATGTTTTCCTTCAAAGAAAGGAATATCAGAAATAACATTTGTCATACATAATCCAACAAACACAAGAATGGGTCCTACCCACAGTAATATATTTCCTAATTTCGTATGTTGCCACATAGTAACCCTCCTGATCTCTTTTTACATATATATCCATAAATTGAAAGTAAATTCATAGAGAAATATAGTTTTTTTCATATCGAAAATTTAACCTTCATATATTGGTACAAGCAAACGAGAAAGGGGACTATCATGAATTGGTTAGAAGCTTTTATATTAGGGATCATACAAGGTTTAACAGAATTTTTACCGATAAGTAGTACAGGGCATCTTTATTTAGGAAGACATTTGTTTCAATTAGATGAAGCAGGATTGTTTTTAGATACGATGCTGCACATTGGAACTTTGCTTGCAGTGTTAATTTATTACAAAAAAGAATTTATATATTTAATTAAAAATCCATTTTCAAAACTCATGTTACTACTTATTGTTGGGATGATACCCGCAGTTGTAATTGGATTGTTATTTAAAGACTTTTTTGAGGATATTTCAAAAACAGGCATTACGATTGGATGGGAGTTTTTAGTGACAGGCTTCTTTCTATATATAGCTGATAAACAAAGAAATGATCGTAAAAAAATGGAGGACATTACATATAAAGATGCATTTATCATCGGTTCATTTCAAGCTGCTGCTATTTTTCCAGCAATTTCTCGTTCTGGTATGACAATCGTTGCTGCATTATGGAGGAAGTTAGACCGCGAAACTGCTGCTTACTTTTCTTTTTTATTATCAACGCCAGCCATTGTCGGAGCTATCATTTTGCAATTAGCAGATGTTTATCAAGGGAAAACAGAATCTATTTCTAGTACATCTTTAATCGTCGGCACATTATCAGCAGCGTTTTTTGGTTATATAGCCGTTTCATGGATGATTCAATATTTAAAATGTCACTCCTTAAAAGTATTCGCGTATTACGTATGGGGATTAGGCATTTTAATTTTAACGTTGCAATTTACTCATGTGTTTTAATTTCGTAATTCTTCATTTAGATCCTGTTTCATTCATACAAAGCAGGATCTTTTTTCATTAAGGGGGAAAATATGTTTAATAAGGCTATCGTTATCGGCGGAAGTATAGCAGGAAAACTCGCAGCAAAAGCATTATCATCTACTTTTAAAGAAGTACTCATTATAGAAGCTGGTGAAAGATGGGATGGAAAAGCTTCGAGAAAAAGAGTTCCACAAAGTAATCATCCTCATGTGTTATTAAAAGGTGGAGAAAAAGCAATTGAGGAATTGTTTCCTAATAGCACTAATGAATTAATTGAAGCGGGTAGTATCATAAATAACTTTACTCGTGACTTAAAATGGCATCAATTTGGTTTATGGAAACAACCATTCACAGGAGAAGTACATATGATTCAACAAAGTAGGCATTTGCTTGAATGGCATATTCAAAAACGAATACATCAAATTTCAAATATTACTATTAAATTTGGAACATTAGTTGAAGGGTTATTAGTAGATAGGAAGCTTAACAAAGTATGTGCAGTAAAAACTAAATGTTTAGAGACTGGCACACAAGAAGACATTCAAGCAGATATTGTTGTTGATGCGAGTGGATTCGGTTCAAAATGTATAGCTTGGTTACGTGAATACAATATTGAAGTGCTAGAAGAGAAAGTGCGTATTGATTTATTTTACGCAACTAGAATGTTTAAACTTAAAGAAAATGAGAAATTAGACTGCTGTAATATGCTAATGTCTCCAAGCTTCCCTGACAATCCGTATGGCGTACTTATTCAAACGATTGAGGATAATCGTTATTTTGTTACTTTCAGCGGATATGCAAATGAGAAAGCACCACAAACAGATGATGAATTTTATAATTTTGCTGAAAACCTATCAATTTCTAATGTGACAGATTTTCTAAACAAAGCTGAGGCAATTTCAAATATCAAAACGTACAAAATTCCATATCAAGTACGTAGGCGATTTGATTTAGTGAATCAACTACCCGAAAGATTGTTAGTAGTTGGGGATGCACATTGTCGATTTGATCCCGTTTTTGGTCAGGGAGTTTCAGTTGCGGCTATGGAAGCTCACCAATTGCAGTTACTTTTACAAAGGAAACAAAAGCTTGATAAAGTATTTACAAAGCAGTTTTATAAAGAGACTGCTCATATCATACAAACCCCTTGGGAAATGACTACAACGGAAATATCACGTCATCCTCAGCTAAAAAGAGAATTAACGATAAAGCAAAAATTTCAGCTATGGTATACGAAACAAATATATCAACTATCTGCAACTGACTCTGACGTTTATATTCGATTAGTAAGAGTGATGAATTTAATTCGTAATCCATTTCACCTATTTCATCCGAAAGTGCTACTTGCTGTATTACTGAAGCGAAAGAAATAGAAGGAAAATAGTTGATTAAAAAAGAATATATAACAGTTAATAGATATAGAAGGAGTAGTTGAGATGAAAATATACATAGAACAATTAAAGAAACACGATGCTAAAGATTTATTTACGTTTGAACTTACGAATAAATCTTTTTTTGAAACAATGGTACCAAATCGTGGCTCGCAATATTTTAATTTTGAATATTTTCAAAAACTACTAGAAGATTTATTAATAGAACAAGCGGATGGAGATTCTTATTTTTATTTAATTCGTAATGAAGAAAAAGAAATTGTAGGACGAATAAATTTAGTAGATATAGATACGGAAACTCGAAGCAGTTCATTAGGGTATCGAGTCGGAGAAAAGTTTACTAAAAAAGGGGTTGCAACAGCAGCTGTAAAATTAGTTTTAGACATAGCGAAAAATAATGAAATCACGGAAGTTCATGCTAAAACAACTACTAATAATCTCGCATCACAAATTATATTAGAAAAAAGCGGGTTTTCTTCTTATCAAGACGAAGCAGATACAAATTCTGTAGAATTAAACGGGGAACATGTGAAGTTTGTACATTATATATGGAGAAATACTTCGCGCTTATAATAAGGGGGACTTATACATGAATGATTTACGTTATCCAATTGGGCAATTTACATACAAACGTCCTATAACTGAAGAAATGATTGATACATGGATTCAAGAAATTGAAGATTTACCTAATGAACTAGCAAAAGCAATTAAAGATTTAGATCAGAAGCAGTTAGACACACCATATCGAGTTGGCGGATGGACGGTTCGTCAAGTAGTTCATCACGTTGTTGATAGCCATATGAATAGCTACATACGCTTTAAATTAGCACTAACAGAAAAGAATCCAACTATTAAACCATATAAAGAAGAGAAGTGGGCCGAACTACCTGATTCTAAATTACCAGTAGACGTTTCACTAGTAATGTTAGATTCGTTACATAAAAGATGGGTTAACCTTTTATATTCTCTAGAACTACAAGATCTAGAAAAGACATTTAACCATCCAGATACTGGTGAAACAAAACTTGCTGCTGCAATTGGACTATATGCATGGCATGGACGTCATCATACAGCGCATATAACTTCATTAAGAAAGCGACTAAATTGGTAACATGGAGATTACATTAGAGAAGGCGACAGAAAATGATGCAGCAGTATTATTTCAAATGCAAATAGACTCATTTAGCCCTTTATTAAATAAATATAAAGACTATGAAACAAATCCAGCAAATGAATCTATTGAAAAAACTATTTTAAGGATAAATAATCCTGGCAGTAACTTTTATAAGATGATAATAGATTCGAACCTTGTTGGAGCGATATGTATATCCCCAAAAGAAAGACCTTATAAACTTTGGATTAGTCCAATGTTCATTCATCCAATCTATCAAGGGAAAGGAATCGCTCAGAAGGTACTTATTTTAATTGAAGAGATGTTTCCAGAAACACGGAGCTTTGAACTTGCTACGATTTTAGAAGAAGAAAAAAATTGTTTTCTATACGAAAAGATGGGGTATAGAAGAACAGAAGTAATAAAGAAATTAAATGATAAAACTACACTTATTTATTACAAAAAAGAAAGGTAAAGCATTTGAAATACGCTTTACCTTTTTATGTTATTTTAGATTAAATATACAAAAACGATGCATATTCTTCCAAAATACTCGGGTTAGTAATTTCCATAATGAATAAACATACAAAAATACGTTATTTTGTCGTATATGTTACTAACGCTTTTTGAATGCTTAAAACACTATCGTCACCTTTAAATTCTTTCGTAATTGGCGTACTCAAACTCGATACCCAAATTTTAAGCTCAGCATCTAAATCAAAATGCCCAGCTGTTTCAATGCTAAATTGTGTAATGCTTTTATAAGGGATCGAATGATACTCTGTTTTTTTACCTGATATCCCTTGTTTATCTACTAAAATAAGACGACGATTTGTAAATACGATTAAATCACGAATTAATTTATAAGCATGTTCAACTTTCTCATCGTCTAACATAATCTTCTCTAAATCACGTTCTACACTTTCTGTACTCGCATTTGATGCATTTCCTAAAATACCGCTAAATAAACCCATAGGAAATTCCTCCTCCGTTATTTGTGGATTGTGTTACTTATATTGTACCATGCTATTTACTAAGAAATTATGACATTACTTTAGTAGTTTCTGGTTATTATTGCAATTCATTTATATAACCTCATCTTAAAATCTTGTGCTAACATGTAAGTAAGAAAAAAGAAGCAGAGGGATATAGCATGAAAAATATCGGTTTAGTATTAGAGGGCGGAGGAATGAAAGGTCTATATACTGCAGGAGTACTCGAATATTTTATGGAAAAGAACTTATTCTTTCCGTATGTAGTTGGCGTATCCGCTGGTGCATGTATGGGCGCAACTTATTTATCACGTCAAAAAGGAAGAAATAAAAAAGTAAATACAGAGCTAGTGTCAGATCACCGATATATATCTTATCGAAATTTGATTCGAAAACGTGAATTATTTGGAATGGACTTTTTATTTGATGAAGTCCCTAATAAAGTTGTTCCATTTGATTTTCAAACTTTCTTAAACTCAAGTGAACAGTTTGTCATAGGAACGACTGATTGCGATTCGGGAAAAGCAGTTTATTACAATAAAATAGAACATGGAAATGATATTTTAAAAATCATTCGTGCATCAAGCTCTGTCCCGTTTATAGCACCTGCTGTAGAATATGATAATCGAAAATTGTTAGATGGAGGGATTATAGATCCTATACCGGTTCTAAAAGCACAAACTGATGGTTATCAAAAGAACGTTGTCATTATGACAAAGCCAGAAGGATATGAGAAGCAGCGAAATAAATTTTCAGGAGTGGCTAAAATTTTATATAGAAAATATCCGAATATCGCAGAGTCTTTAGTAGAACATTATCGTTTTTATAATGAGACGATATCTTATATGAATCATATAGAACAAAAAGACAATTTTTATGTCATTCAGCCTAGCGTACAGCTTCCTATAAGCGGAATAGAAAGAAATAAAGAAAAACTCGTCAATCTATATAATCTTGGCTATACAGATGCTCAATATCATTATGAAAAATTATTAAATTGGATAGAGAAATAAAGGGTGGAAAGTTGCTATTAGGTAAAAAGGTTATTTTTAATGAATTGCAGAAAATGCATAGTCCGCTATATAAACCATTTCCGAATTGTGACATTCAAAAAATACGAAAAGAATATCAAGATATGTTTACAGAAGATGATTGTATAAGCGCTGATTTAAATTATTATTGGATGCATACAACAGCAACTTTAAGTTCTGTACTAAATGGAAACGAACAGAACATTACGTTTCAGCAAATAAAGTGGTTAAGGAAATCGTTTTTTGAATGGTTTCCGCAATATCACTTTCTAGAAACAGAAATTATAAAGTATCCCATTTTGTATAGAGATTTCATAAATTATGAGAAGGTTAGAAAACTATTACTGTATTATCTTACTGAATAAAAATAAAAACGTACAAGTTACACTGCTTGTGCGTTTTTTGTTCATAAAAAAGACAATGTTTATAACTTGTTTATATAGGGATTTTAATGTGCAGAAAGAAGTACATATAGAATGATGTAAGGGAGGGATAGATGTTTAGTGGGCGTTTTCCTTTAATTCATTGTCTAACTCGAATATAGTTATTTATGTTAAAATATTTCGAGTGAAATCAAGTACTTATTTTATTAAACAAAATAAGTGAGAAGGGACAACATTAACATGGAAAACGTATCAAATATAGATAAATTGGAATCAATAAAATCTTTACAATCAACAATTCGCAAACTTGAAAACGCACTATTACAGATGACTCAAAAAGGCGCAAATACTACATTAGTAAAAAAACGACTTAATGCTGTTTGCGTAGGGTTAGCAGTGCTAGAAAACGTATGGAATCACGAAAGCCACCAGTATAGTCAAGAAGAGTTAGCAGAAGCTCGTAATGTCCTTGCTGGTTTATTTCCATCAATCGAGAGGGCCTATGATAAGTCTAAAGTTGGTAGTCCGCAAAGAACACTTTTAACGAGACGGATAAATGCGCTGGAACTTTCTATTCAGGCAATTAATAAACTTTCTAATAAATAACTCATCTAAATACATAACATCTTTATCCTAAATTTTATAAAAGCAATCTAGTGAAAAGAAAGAAATACAAAGGAGGAAGATGGGTGACTTCAATAATTAGTCCTAAGTTAGAGGAGCTTAATAATCAATTAAAGAATGGAAACGAGAAAGCTTTTTATACTTTTTTGCATGAAATAAAGTCAAATCATACGCCGCTAATTGAACAATGTCCTGTAGATAATCAGTATAAGCTTATAACGTATATATGGTTAGGGGACCAAAAAACTGAAAATGTTTATGTATTCGGTAGTTTTCCTGGTTGGGATCTGTCTGTAAATCAATTAAAACGATTGTTACAGACAGATATTTGGTATGAAACGTTTAGGACGGATAAGAGTTTTATTTCAACGTACTATTTTTCAGTAAACGATGTTTTCGAAAATGATTGGATAAAGCGTAGTAAACAGTACGAACTAGACCAATTTAATGGAAATACATTTGGAGAAGGTGCCAATAAAGCGTCCGTATTAAAGATAGGAATGGAAGTGCAGTATAGCAGTCGTTTTCCTTCAAACCATTATCCATCCGGAAAAATTGAAACATATTCTTTTTATAGTACGATTTTAAATAACACACGTAAAATTCATATTTATACACCTCATGATTATTCTCACACTTCACATCTTCAAAAACTTCTCATTGTATTTGATGGGAATTCATTCATTAATAACCTTTCAATCGCAAGAACACTCAATTATTTAATTTACGAAAAAGAAATCCCATCTTGTATTGCTATTGCTATAGAACCAGTTGATCGGCTAGAAGAGCTAACTTATAACGATAAAATGAATACATTTTTAACGGAGGAACTACTTCCGTGGATTCAAGCTAGGTATCGTGTACATCAAGAAGCGAACCATACAACAATTGCTGGATTCAGTCTTGGTGGCTTAGCAGCTTGTTATGCAGCAGTTCAAAATCCACATATTTTCGGGAACGTGTTGTCAATGTCTGGATCTGCTCATTGGAAAAAGGATGGATATGAAAAAGAAATTCCTTGGATTGAAAATAAAATTTCAACTATAGATTCAAATACAATTCAAACTCATTTTTACATTGCAGCAGGAGAACTCGAATACATACCTCTTTTAACGGCTAATAGGCGCCTTTATAAAGCTTTAAAAGAAAAATAGTACCAAATTTACTTATGAAGAGTTTCAAGGCGGACATGACGGTGTTTGGTGGCGAGAAAAGTTATTTGATGGGTTGAAAGCATTAAAACTTACAAAAACAACACTTTAAAATAAAAAGGAGAGAGAGTCTATGAATCAAGAAGAACTAGATAAAAAACTAAAAAAGCAAGAGATATTAGTAAAAGATGAGAAAGTTTGGTCCTTTACATATGAGGATCATATTAGTTCTATCGTTAAAGAAGCAGAAAAGAAAGGGTCTTTTGATAATTTACCTGGTAAAGGGAAACCTCTTAATCTTGATAATGATCTTTCTTACAATCCTGAAAAGCAACTGTATAGAACGTTAAAGAATAATCATGTTTTACCTAGGTGGATTGAGCTTTCAAAAGAAATTGATGATTTAAAAGAGAGACTAAAAGAAAATACAAATACTGCAGAAGCAGCTGATTTAATTCAAACTATTAATAAAAAGGTATTAGAACATAATCTACTTTGTCCACCAAGTGCGCAAAAAACGAGGATGAAAACGGACTTTTAACAATTTTCAATGAAGCTATCTCTTGCTATATAATTAAGTAAGGCATTTTCAATTCATTATGAAAGGGAGGCAAATGTAATGAAGAATACGTATCAACTTCAAATTCCGCAAGAACTAGAGCAGTATCGTAGTATTTTAGAAGATAGTGTGAAACCGTATATTAAAGTGTCTGGAGCGAAAGCAGAGACAACGCTTTTTGAAAGTAAGTTTGGTGGTTATCCGTATTTACCTTTAGATCAAGAGCATCCTAGAGATTCAAATGGACAACCTATGATGTTACTTGCACAGCTAAACTTTGAAGAAATGCCGCATGTTGAATATATGCCTCAAAAGGGATTGTTACAGTTTTTCGTAAGTGCTGATGATGAGCTTTACGGAGCAGATTTTGATCATCCAACAATCCAAAAAGACTTTCGAATTATTTATCATTCTACAGTTATAGAAGATTTAAATAAGGTTATTACTGATTTTAGTTATTTAAACACTTTAGAATTAGAGGACTTTATCATACCTGAAGCAGCGAAATTAAAGTTTGAATTGGATTATCAACCAGTAACATCAAGGGATTATCGATTTGAAAAGATGTTTAGTGCGGAAATTGATTGGGAAGAAATTGTTGATGAAGAAAATAATACGGAATTAGGCGAACTGTATGATGATTTATGTAAAGATCAAGGGCATAAAATTGGTGGTTATCCATTTTTCACACAGACAGATCCAAGGGAATGGGAAGAAAAATACCAGCAACATGACATGTTATTGTTGCAAATTGATACAGACGATTCATTAAATATTATGTGGGGAGATTCTGGTGTTGCTAATTTCTTTATAAAGAAAGACGATTTATTAAATCTAGATTTTTCCAATGTTATTTACAATTGGGATTGTTATTAAAAATATATAAATGAAATACTAGCAAGCTAAAAAATCTTCCTGAAGGTGAGGGAAGATTTTTTTATGTTAAAAATAAACATTATGTTAACTAGAATAAAAAAGAATGAGTGTAATGAAAGTCAAGCCTAAATAACAGAAATAACAACAAATCATGTAAAGTTGTAAAACGTGTGCAAATAGCAATAAATTCATTAAGTAAAACATAAAATAAAATTACTAATTTATATTTCGTATAGAAATAATTTTTCTGTATAAAAAGTTCTTGCCGATTAAAAATGTTTTTGATTCGATAAATCTTAATGGATTATTGATTTTAATTTGCTGTGATGGGTTTATAACAAAAAGAATGATAAAAACTATAGAAATTCGTTTAGATACGATTTTATGTAAATCTCACTAAAAATCTCCGTTTCGTCTCATTAAGTATAGTTTACTTGGTTTTTGATACCTGAGATTGCTTTGTTTCTGTAACTACCTATAATATATATTATGTTAACTGTAAAAAAGTAATAAACTTATTAAGTGTTAGTTAGAGTTATTATGATCCCCTTTTCCACCGCATTAGTAATGTGTGACTGATTGTGTAGTTATTCGCTTTATTAGCTATTGATAATGATATTTTCGGATATAAATTAGATTTTAAATAATAAAAAATACAATTCGTTTAATGTGTTCATTTTAAACGAATTGTATTGATATGATTGCGAATACGTTTTTAAAATTAGTTTGCTACAGCGATCGCTTCGACTTCAATTAATAAGTTATCGTTAATTAACTTTCTAACTTCTACAGCTGAACTTGCTGGTGGATTCTTAGTATCGATGTATTAATCTCGAATCTCCCTAACAATGGCCATCTGAGAAATATCTGTTAAGAAAAATGTTAATTTTACTACATCATTAAATGTTAGTTCCGAAGCTTCTAATGCACTTTTAATATTTTCGAATACTTGTCGCGTTTGTGTAGCTAAATCACCCAGGCCAACTATTTGACCATCAGTATTGATTGCTACTTGTCCAGATATGTAAATTGTTCGTTTAGCGTTACTAACGTCGACTACATGTGAGTATCCAAAAGTTGCGGGCATCGTTTCTGGATTGATAAATTTCTTTTGCAAGATTCTTCTCTCCTTTAAATATCTTATAAATATCTTATTTTCTTTATATTAGATTTTAATTTCAGATTATCCTCTATTTACTAATAATTATTTATCCATTCAGCTGCTACATTTGTAAAAGTATATTAGCACTTTAATTTAAAGTTATTAATGGATTATGTACGTTTGATTTTCTTGTGTGCTTGTTATAATTACACCTTGTTTTATTAACTCTTCAGTTACTTTTGTATAGAAAAAGTGATACCACCAGATAAAAAACTCTTCATAAGTTATTTCTTTTGAGTATCTGCTGCTCACAAAGTATTCTTTTAAAGGTTTATCGTTTTCATTAAACAATAAGACTAAATCTTTACTGATTGTGTTCGCAATTTCGTTAAGTATAGATAAGTCTGTTGATTTAAATACAGGGATAACAGGTTGTGAATTTTGATATAAGCCTAATTTTTCGTGAACTACGTTTAAATGTAAGTCTTTTTGTCTATCTGCTGCTACGAAACCTTTTACTAATTGCTTTTTCTTATAATTAATATCAGTAGTAGTGTTTTTAAAATATTCTTCAAATGTTTCGTTATCTGCTGTTATTAAATTTAATGTTGAATATCGAGAATTTCCATAAAGACCAATTTGAACTTCTCCTAAATCTAAATACGTATTACCATACATCCCGAAAGCCTCTTTATCTGTTAGTTCTTGTTCTTGAATAGCGTAATAATATCTTTTCTTATTTCTTAAAGGTCGTTTCTTTTTGAAATAGTTCTCTTCAATGTAATTTATTTGTCCAAAATCTAATAACACACCACTATACAGTAAAAGACTATACGATTCTTTAGATAAATGATTAAACGTATTGATTCTTTTTGAAATATCTTCAATTTGACTTGAATAATTTTCGATGATCTTAAGTGTTGGTTTAATTAGTGGTTCACAAAGGTTATAAAGTTTTTTTCCTTCACAAGCTGTTATCACCATACACGTTGGATAATACCTCCCTCCTGTTTGTTTCAATTGCCCCTCTACTTCTAATGAATTAACGTGCTTTTCAAATTCCTCATTCGTCCAATTTAGCATCGGTTTTATAGCATTTGACTCAATTCCAAGGTGAAGCATTACAAGTAAATATTGAAGTTTCGTCCCTTTTATTTTTATAGATGGCGAATTATCTCCAGACGAAATCATTTTAGCTTCATAAACTGTATGTAATATATTCTCCAGACTATTATTAGTGAGAATTTCATATTCCCTCCCTTACTAGTAAATTCATTGTAAAATCTATGTATTTACTAAGTTCTATAAACGAAAATAATAGACCCGATGTTTGGAGATGCCTCTTCCCCATTTCCTCTGTTTAATAGTAAACGTTATAGTGGTGCTTTTTCTTTAGAACGTGAAGATCTTCAAGAAATTGATGCGATTATCATTTCTCATAATCACTATGACCATCTGAATTACAAGAGTATTATGCAGTTAAAAGATCGTGCAAAGCACTTTTATGTTCCAACTGGAGTTGCGCAATATTTAATTAAATGGGGTGTTTCACCTAGTAAAATTAGTGAACATAATTGGTGGGACGAAATTGCGTTTGATAATATAAAGTTGGTTTGTGCACCTGCAAGGCATTTCTCTGGACGGAGTATGGCAGATAGAGATTGTTCGTTATGGTGTTCATGGCTTATTCTTGGTCAAGAGACTAAAGTTTTCTTTAGTGGTGATAGCGGTTATGCTCCTCACTTTAAGGAAATTGGTGATAAGTACGGTCCGTTCGATCTTACTTTAATGGAATGTGGGCAATACGATACAAGATGGTCTGCTATTCATATGTTACCAGAAGAGACAGTGCAAGCTCATATTGACGTGAAAGGAGATTTACTTCTTCCGATTCATTGGGGTGCTTTTACATTATCATTACATGAATGGAGTGATCCTATTGAACGTGTGACAAAAGAAGCAAAGCGTTTAGGAATTAATATTGCAACGCCACAAATTGGTGAATCTATTACGTTGAAATCTACAGACTATCCTTCATCAGCTTGGTGGAGAGAAATTTAACTATAAATAAAAAAGAGCGAACCCTATTATAAGGAATTCGCTCTTTTTCTGTATTTAACCTTATTTCACTATATTTGCTTTACCGCTATCTAAAACCCTATTTGTTTGTACAGAGGTAATATTAATAACCGTATTCATACTTTTATCAGTTAGTTCAATGAGTTCGTTTTCGTGATTGATTTTCTGTAAATCCCACACCATTCCATTGAACTCGTTATGCTGTCCACTTACTCTTAATATATTTTTCGTTTTACTTGATGGCTGTATTTGTAGATTTGTAAATTGATTACCGCTAATTTCATTTGGTGTAGTTACATTACTATCCATATAAATCATATTTACACAATCTTCAAGTGAGAAGTTTATAAAACGGTTGGCATTTATCCAAGCATAACCAGATTGCGGTTTCTTTGCTACTAATTTTAGCCCAGTTTCCATTCCTACAACTTTTATACTTTCAAAGTTAATAAATGAAATTTCATTTTCTTTCCCACCAGAATACAAAGAAATTCCGGTACCTTTATTCGTTTCTGTCCAATTGATAATATTTATATCTTTTATTTGTGTTTTGTGCCAAGTGTTATAATACTTATTTTTGCCGTCTAAATATATAACTTCAGAATTAAATGTAGGATCATCTATAGCTATATAGGCTCCTTCGATAGATGCATTTTTTTCTAATTCTAGAACTCTAAAATTACCTTCAACAACAAACTGTGTTCCATAACCGAATAATAATTTTACACCTTTTTTCACTATAATTGGTGACGTGATTTTATACTTCTTATCCTCAAGCAATACTGTTTTAATTTTACTTGATTCTGCTTTATTAATAGCAGATTGTATTTTGTTTGAATCATTTTTACCTTTAAAGTCTTCTACATACAACTTATCATTTTTTGCTAAACTATCTTTTTTGTTGTATTGATAAAAAGCAAAAGTAATTAGAACTACAGCTATGAGTAAAATAATTATTTTCTTCATTACACTCATCCTCATATAAGTTTTCTCCTTAGCTACTCTTCGAATAATCTATGGCTTTTATATTTAGGTTATAATGATTGTGCTGCGTATTACAGATTACAATTCCTGCTTTTTATAATTGAACTATCTTATCTATAGAACTATCCTGCTTAATCAATTCCGCATTCCTATAATCTATTAATTTATGATTAGATAAAACAAAGTTGTGTTCTAATATTAATTCATTGTGGAGTATTTCAGATAAAAATTTAGGTATTATCTCTCCTACGCCGTAATTATAGTCACTTAGAATCCAAGAAATCTCTTTCCAATCTAAAATTCCTTCTGATACTTTTTTGGGAGTTTGATATGTAAATTCATTAAGTAGCTCTACTAGATAAATATACATACCGCCAGAATATGAAGAATCCTCCCATGTAATAACGCCTTTAAATTGAATTTGGTCATGCTTAACTACTATATTAGTCTCTTCCTTTATTTCACGAATCGCATTTTCTAAAGGTGTTTCTCCCTTTTCTATCTTTCCACCTACCCCGTTCCATAATCCTTTTACAGGGTCATATTCTCTATTTAACATAAGTATCTCTTCATTTCTCTTTATAAAACATAAAGTGTGCTTGTACATAATGTGATTCCTTCCTTTGTTATTAATAAGCTCTTACTGGAGATATAAGATGTACTGCTGCAGATTGTGTCCCTGCTTCAATTAATATCGGTCTCATAGAACCGCTGAAACTTAAAGTAACCGTTTCTTCTTTTATTGCCTTTAAAGCATCCATCATAAATCGTCCATCGAAAGATATATTTAATTGTTTTTCACCTTGAATCGTATCTATCTGTTGTGTCTCGGATATTTTTCCAATCTGAGAAGCATTAGAAGAAATTTTAATTGTTGATTCGTTTATGATTTCTAAGTTGACATTGTTATTTGCCCATTCACTTGCTAATAAGTTTGATCGATCTACACCTTGTAAAATCTTTTTTCTATCTATGTTAATGACTGTTTGAAAGTCATTTGGAATTAAACTAGATATACTAGGATATTTCCCTTCAATTAGTCTTGAATATAATGTAGTTGTACCGAATGTAAAAATAATGTGACTTTCTGAAAGATAGATGTATACAAATTCGGAATTACTACTCAATAATTTAAGAAGTTCACTAATAGTTGCACTTGGTACGATACAACTTGCTTTCACATCTGTAGATATTATCGTTTCGCGTATAGCAAGTCTATGTGAATCAGTTGCTACACAAATTAATTTATTATGATCTAACTCTATATGAACACCGGTAAGAACGGGTCTAGATTCATTTTTAGCTACTGCAAAGACAGTTTGTTTAAATGCTTCAATCAATTGTTCGGTTTCTACTTGTATGTTTGCATGATCGTCTATAAGTGGTACATTCGGAAACTCATATGCTGGAAGTCCATTTAAGTTTAATGTAATTTCTTCTGACTGTATCGTAATTATTTGCTCATTCGTACTTTTTATTGATACATCGCTTGGCATTTTTTTTATAATTTCAATGAAATATTTTGCAGGTACTACAATAGTTCCTGCTTTTAATATAGTTGTAATTTGGTCGTCTTCGTTGGAACTAGGGATGAATTTTTCAATGAAAATATTTGAATTACTTGCGATTAAAGTAATTCCAGATTGATCTGCAGTTATTTTTATACCAGATAATATAGGTATTATAGCTTTAGTAGATACAGCTTTACTTACTTCTGAAAGTGCTTGAGTGAAATGTTTATGATTAACGATAAACTCCATTTTTTCCCCACCCTACATGAAATGATAATGTTATGAAGATTGATGAACGATTGTTCCGTTAAAAAAGTAAGGTACTGTTTCTTTCCTTTGTAATATCTTTAATAAGTGTTCTGGTATACGTAAATGCGGTGCTGCTCTATGTAATTTCATCCAAGTAATCTCTTCAATTTCTTTTGGCCTTGTTATATTTGTCTCTCCGTCAATTATTTCACCTAAAAAATTAAAGAAAATTGCATGATGACCTCTCTCTTCGAAAAAAGCTTCGCTAATGGAACAAATACCGTTTACAGTTATATGGAGCCCAGTTTCTTCTTTCACTTCCCGAATTACTGCCTCTTCTAACGTTTCTCCAATTTTAACTGCGCCACCTGGTAACGTGTAATAAGAACCATTTTTCCCTTTGTTTTTTACCATTAAGATTTTTTCGTTTGTTTTATCGTATAAAAGTGCATATGTAACATTTACTTTTTTCATACATACCTCCTCTGTTTTCAATAAAAGGAATTTTCTGTCTGTTTATTATTCTATCATTAACTCGGTTTAATAGTAAGTTCTCTAAGTATTGGAATAAAAATTGATTACATTAATACTAAATAAAAATGCCAGAATACCTCCAAAATTAATAAAAACCCCGCTCTTATTTTGAGACGAGGTTAAACTTATACAACAAATCGGATTCCAAATTAATCTTTCTTTAGATTAATTTGGAATGTATACATATGAGAGCTGTATTTTTTATTAACAACCAAAGATTTTTACTTCCCAATTTCACAAAGTAATTTTATCTCTTTGATTTGTTCTATATGACGTTGTTCATGCAAATAGATCAGTTCTATCCACTGATCAAGAAGTAATTCTCCAAGAGCTGGATGCATCACTGATTTAATCGTTAATATAGATTCATCTTCTATTGTACTAAGGAAACTCATCAATTCTTTTCTTGATTCGTTTAACATATCGATCATTTTCTGCACTTCAAATGGTTCTAAACTTGGTTCAATCATTTCTGGAGCTGTAAATTTTATCGATCTATCTTGTAATATAGAACGGATTTCTCGACGCTCTTTTAGGGTACTATCAATCTTTTTTAAGCCAGATGAAATAACCTTTATGACCACTTTATCCAATAAAACTAAGTGATGACATACTTGTGCTATACTCCATTTATTCTTGTCTGGCTTACTATTGAATTGAGCCTCATCCAATATCATAATTTCCTCGAATAGATGTTTTCTCGTTTCATGAAATCTATCATTTACAAATGAATTCATAACATTTCCCCCTTCATCTGAATGCAAATATTTAGATGCCTATTTTAGATATATTCGCTATAAATAATTAGTTTCCCGTAACTAATATTCCACTTCGACCTTTTCTTGCTTTAGAAGTGACTCTAAATATGAATTCACTCAAGATTCTCCTTTAAATGCATACTCCAAAAGGATAAATTTGTATTCAAAATACTAACGTTAATTCTATATACACTTTATAAACGTTTTTCTAAATAGTAATGATTATGTCCTTTCGGATGATCTTCACTTACTCCAATCACTTTATATCCATGCTTTTTATAGAAATCAGGCGCCTGAAAGCTAAAAGTATCTAAATTGATTAGCCTACACCCTTTTTCAATTGCGAATTCTTCAATACGTTTTATTAACTTGCTTCCATAGCCTTCGTGTCTTTGTTCTTCAGAAACCCATAAGAAATCAACATGAACATGGTGCCAAAATGTAATTGCAGTTATTCCACCTACAATTTTTTCCTTTTCATTTCTCACGATAAAACTAATTTTTTCTGAAGGCTTTTTCTCTTCTTCCGAAATATGTTTTTGGTTATATTCAATTACTTTTTCTCTTATGTAATCACTATCTTCTTGGACCCATTGTTTTACTATTTTCATTTTAATTATCACACTCCTTTTAAAGTATCTATTCAATTTAATAATCGTAATATCCTGTCTAACTTAATAGTCGTAGGGCACTGTTTCATTTCACTAAAATAAAGAAAAGCCGTACTACATTTTATCTGTAGTACGGCTTTATACAGCGTTTGATTCTTTTTAATTAAAACTTCCGTTAGTTTTAACATATTAGTACAATAATTCAATTGTATTACTGCGAAAAAGAATGAACATTCCTAAGCCAATTAGAACTATTGGAACGATAATATGACAATTTCTCTCAAGTACTTTAGCTAAAATAGGAGCTCTTAACAATGTGTAGCTAATAAAACACCATATTGCTATCATACAAAAAAAGATAACTAATGTAACAATATTAGTTTTAAGATTTTGACTAGCGAACATTGGTATATAAATTGAAATATTGTCAGCCCCATTAGCTAACGTTATCCAAGCTACTTTAAATATTGAACCAGAAACGTTATCAATGACTTCATTCCTTTTATAAGAACGAAGTGACAATATTCCTTTCACTCCCATATAAATTGGTACGAATCCTAATAATCCGATCCACGAAACTGGAATGAAAAAAGAGCTTAAAGAACCGATGATACTTAGAAAAGTAATCACACTAAATCCTAAATATTGTCCAATAACAATATAAAGTTCTTTCATCTTAGTTTTTTCTCGGACAGCTCTACCTTCTTTCTTAATTACTCTTGTCTTTACTTGTGAAAATAAGACAAGGAGTATAAAAATGTCATCAATATTTGTTGAAGTGAATGCGATAAAAGAAGAAATTATGGTTGTAACCAATATAAGCCAACTACCTTTATAATAAAATAATGGTATACAAATGAATTACATATCTAATAACAAAGGTGGTTAATGTAGTTTTATAACATGATTTCAGTACCTTTATAAAACAATATGAATATTTTACTAATCTGCTACTTCGTTCGTTGAGCAATAAATCTCTTTATTACTTTTCAAATCATTTCATTTTGAATTAAGTAACTCTTTTCTTCCTACACATTTATTAAAAAGGGGAAATCAAATATTTTGTAATATAAAAAGAGCCCTTTATTAGGACTCTTTTCCAGAATTAAGCTACTTTCCGATATAAATGTTTTGTTTCTTTTTTCTTTTCTGCTTTTGGTGGACGAATTAATATTGAAATAACGAAAGAGATAACAGATAGAACACCAATTATAATAAAGGTCGGTTGAAATCCACCAAGTAGTGCTCCGATGAATGCTCCTGCAAGTGCACCAAATCCAAAACCTTGATATACAATCCCATAATTTGTACTATGGTTTTTTAATCCGAAGAAATCTCCAACAATTGCTGGGAAGATTGTGATATTACCACCAAAGCAAAAGGCGACACTTGCTACACAAGCGAAATAAATTCCGTAATTAAGTGGAATGAAACTTAAAGTAAAGACTGACAATCCAATTATTATAAACGTTGCAGAAACAATTTTCATTCGGCCAATTTTATCTGATAATGTTCCAAGAACGATTCTACCTACTGTATTAAAAATTGCAATCATTGCGACGGCGTTAGCGGCGGTTGCAGCACTAAGTCCTACGAGCTGTACCCCAATATCTTTTACCATACCGATTAAATATAGCCCCCCCATACACGATGTAAATAACATGAAAAACAAGAGATACACTTGTTTCGTTCGCATCATTTCACGAGGTGTATAGTCATTGTGTAAAGTCTCAGTTGCGGTGTTACTTACGATTGCTTCACGTAAGAAGAACGATCCGGTTAATACTAAAAGTAGGACGATAATCCCCCAATATAAAAATGCTTGTGATACACCAAGACTATCGATAAGACTTCCGTTTATATATCTAAAGATTAAGCTGCCCATTCCATATGCAGAAACAGATATACCAGAAATAAGCCCTTTTCGATTTGGAAACCATTTAATTAAATTAGATAGTGATGTAATATAAGCAGTCCCATCTGCATAACCAACAACAACACCAGCTAATAAATATAGTAATGGTAAGGAAGAAACTTGTGAACTAAGTATTAAACCGAGTCCCAGAACAATCCCTGCAGTAGCGATGAGTTTGCGAAGTCCTAACTTTTGCTGCAACTTTCCTGCAAATAAGGTTGAAAATGATAAGGAAAAGCTTGTTATGGAGAAAGTTATCGCAACGGCATTGAGGTTCCATCCAAACTTACTGACAAGGGGTTGATTAAATAAACTCCATGTATAAATTGTCCCAAGGCCAATTTGAACAATGATTGTACCTAGAACAATTAGTAGCGGATTAATAGAAGTTTGTTTCATACTAACTGTCCCCTTCTTTTATCTTGACATGAATTTTCACAGTTAGTATAACCATCATAAATTGCAAAATACTGTACGGAAAATGGTAATTCAGTTCATGTGCACAAAAAGACACTCCATAATGAAGTGTCTTTTTGTAGGTTATATTAGATTTACTTAAAGAAAGCTTTGTTAAGATAAGACATTTTCAAATGCTTATGTATATATGATATCAAAAGACTTCTGTCATGTGATGGGACTTAAGATGTATTTTTCATTCATCATATAGTCGGATGGATAAAAATTAATATTCGATTTCATCAAAATCCTTCGGCTGCGGTACCGTTTGCATATTAGCTGCGTCTTTTGGATCGCTATAAATTGCATTTTGTTCTGTATTTACATCTTTAATGTTTTGCTTTTTGTTTTTATTCATTTTATCTTTCAATGTTCTCACTCCTTTTCATTATAGGAGTAATTATGCCCTATTACTGTTACGAAATGTATCAGCGACTAAATTACTAAATTCACGTAAATAATATAAATAATTATCACCGCCGTAGTTATATCTTTTATTATACATTTTCGCAACAACTACATTATATTCAGGCATTACTAATATAGTCGGTCCTGTAATTCCTAATATTTGATACGATCCTTTTGGAACTCGTTCACCAAGTTCACTTGAAAGCGCAGGTTCATTTTGAACGAACCAAAACAACCCGTTTTGTGGTAGTTCTTTATTTACAAATGTTGGACTCTGCAAACTTGTCGCAATCTTTATCACTTCTTTTGGAACAATTTGTTTACCATTTATCATACCTTGGTTTAAATGAAGATTGCCCCACTGCGCAAATTCTCTAGCTGATACAAATAGATTTTTTTCAGTACCATCATCTACCGTACCAATTTCACTAATCGCGTCTTCATTTGGATTATTAACAACTTTAACTAAGTTTGCATCTTCCTGAATTCTCCAACCTGTTTCTTTGAAGGTAGCTAGATCAAATATACGCTCCTTTAACAATTCAGGAAAACTTTTATTATATAGTTGATAAATAAGAAGTGTTATCATTCTTACATTAATATCTCTATACGTCCAGGTTCAAATTCACGAAAAATCGTCCCGTCATTCGTTTCTCCTAAACCGTGCGAATGAGTTACTAAATGTCTTATCGTTGTTTTACCAAGTAGTACAGAATCAAAGTCTTTAAAATACTGTATCGCTTCATCATCAATAGAGTTTATTTTCCCCTCGTAAAGCGCAAATGCTACCATTAAACCTAAATAACTTTTTCTAGCAGAAGCAACATTGAACTGTGAAGATGCGGTCACTTTTTTATTAGTCGATGTATTTGAGTGATAGCCACTATAATGCTCTAGTACAATTTTGTTATCTTTTATAATACAAAGTGCTGTTCCAGAACTATGATTTTTTTCTTTTATATTCTCTACCCAAGAAATTAACTTATCATATGTATACAAATAAATCCCCCTTAATACGCATAAAAATTACAGCTTGAAAAAAAAGTGCAAAATAGTTCTCACACCTTTCTTTCAAGTAAAATAGCTTTAACTTTCTATACTTAAATGATCCACCAGTTCCAGCAGTTAAAACAACTGAAACATCCAGCACAGCCTACACATCCGCCGCAACGTCCCGCACAACCACCGCATCTGCCGCCACATCCACCACAGCGTCCACCACAACCTCCGCATCCGCCGCAACGACGTGCATCGTCTTGAATATAGTAGTATGGATATTGACTTTGTTGTAGTTGATCCCAATACACAACGTTACCAGTTTGATAATCATTAAGGTTCAATGATTGTAGTTCTTGTTGAAACTGATTCATTACGAAACCCTCCATTTATAAAAATAAATTCCGTCCCAATGTTAAAGTTTATATATTTTTGCAAACAAAGTAGAAATAAGGATATAGACTAAATGCGTACATCAACAAAATATGAACTTACACTAGGTGATGTACCTTGTTTTTTAGCCTATTTTCTTAATCTCCTTTCAGTGGACGTATTTATTATTAATAGAGGTGTTTAAAAATTGCTAATCCAACAGTTTAGTAGTTCATCGCTTAATTTTCTTTCTAGTAACTCTTTAACTGAAGGTACTGGCATGATTTTATACGTATGTAAAGCCTCTTGATTATAATCTATCCAGTGAAACGCTAAATGAGATTCTTTAGATTTTGGTATGAAATCAATATGTAACTCTTGCGAATCTACTTCAAAAATGTGATTGATTTCATGATGAAGAACTTCATGGTCTTGCCATTGGTTTTCTATCACGCCTAAAAATTGTTTTATGCTACAATTTACTCCGAGTTCTTCTCTTAGTTCTCTTATTAATGCATTCTCAGCTGACTCGCCAACTTCAACATGACCACCTGGTAAAAAATAATGATGGCCAATATATTCAGCCACTAACAATTTTTTATCCTTTATCATAACACCTCGTACAATGTGGTGAAATTTATTTTTCAATTACTATTCCTCCCAGTTATTTAATTTCATCTGTCATTTCACATATTTACTTCGTAATACTTAAACGAACAAACGATATACTTGCTCACCATCATATTCATGTCCCAATGGTTGAAAACCGTAACGTTCATATATTTTCTTTGCAGAGATATTATCTTTATGTACTGTTAACCTTATTTCTTTACACGTCTTACATGTATTTTTTATTAAGTAAATACTTTCTTGTAATGCTGCTTTACCATAACCATTACCTTGCTGCTTTTGATCGATAATAAATCCATTTATCCAATACATATCAGTTGTTTCTCTTATAACAGCATGCATAATAAAACCAACCATTAGATCGCCATCGTATATCGCAAATGGTATGTACTCCACATTGTCACCATCTGGTTTTATATACACTTTAGCAAGTGACACTGCTACAGATGGAACAAATTTCGTCTGATTTTCTTTAACTTTTAGCTTTAAGGCATCTTCCCAATTCTCTCTCGTAACAACCTTTAACTGGACATTCACTATTTTAAGCTCCTTTATAAAGAGAATATATTTATATATTCAACGTAGTGAAATAAATACCTGTTTCGATAGCGACTTATAGCATAGTTTTAATAAAATCTTGAATAAATTTTTCTTCATCTATTTCTAAAGCTATACGGGCTCCTTCCGATATAGAACTAGGTCGAAAATCAGCAAATGTTTGTCCTTTCGTATCTCCGTATGTATCTACATTCACTGTACGATGCACAAATTCAAAAAAACTTGGGTTAACTAATCCACTTATAGCAACCACATCATGTAGCAAAGGCCCTTCGATAGATGGATTAAGTTTTTGGTATGCAGATAAATAGTAATCATACATCGGTTTCATTATCGTATGAAATGGATTCTTTGAATTAGCTTGGATATAGTTAAATACATTTGGTGCTAACACAGCTTTGTTTGTTACATTTAAAGGAAATATTAATAAATTCTTTGCTTGCTGAAAAACAATTTTACTTGCAATAGGATCTCCATACACATTTGCCTCTGCTAACGGCGTAACGTTTCCTACTTCTAAAAAGACACCACCCATGAAATATATTCCTTTTACATTTAGCATTAAATCATTCCATAAATTAAAAGCAATCGCTAACGAGGTAGATCTTCCTACATCGACAATTGTTAAATCCTTTCCGTACTTTACAAGAATCGAAGCAATACTACCAAAATTATATATCGGGATAGACAATACACTTTCTGGCACATGAATAGGCCCTAATCCTTCTGGTCCATGAATTTCAGGATAATATGTTGTAATTTCTTCTGTAAGTGGTTTTGTTGCACCGCTAATTACAGGAATGTCTTGTCTATTTGCTAACTGTAAAATATACGCTGCGTTATGCGCAGCATGTATATGTTCAACATTTCCATATCCAGTTACAATACCGACAATTTCAATTTCAGGATGCAGTAAACCAAACATAATGGCAAACGAGTCATCAATACCTGGGTCTCCGAAAAATAATACTTTTTCCAAAGGATGCCTCCCTTCATATAGAAAATAGCAGATGATAATTATGTATATGTAAAAAAATAATTAAACTATACAATTTTATATGAATATTACTAGTAAGAATTGTATAAATAAAAAGGATTAACATTATGTTAATCCTTCCTCTAATAAGAAATCTAATTAACAGTTCAATTACATCTCTTGCAAATACTAACCAAACTACCTTGTTGTATTACAGTACTCTTCACTTTGTATTTCTTTTTTTAATGATACATGTGCAATTAAAACTCCAAGTATAGTAATTCCCCCGCCAATTATCGAAATAAAAGTCGGTATTTCACCTAACCATATCCAAGCAATAAAACATGCAGTTACTGGCGTTAAATATAGAGAGCTTGTTGCCTCAGCAGCGCCAGCATGAGATATGATATATGCCAATGCCATATACGGGAGTACTGTTGGAAATAAACCTAAATATACAACACTCATATTCACTTCAAGAGGAGCTGCTAGTATTTCTGTATACACTCCTGGCGAGAAAATAAGCATACATACAGTGCTAGATAAAATTGTATATATTGTAAATGGCAAGAAGCCATACTTTTTCAAGTAAGAAGTTTGGAAAACGAAAAATAGGCTTTCTGAAATTGCTGCTAATAATATAAATAATCCCCCACTATTCAATTGAATTGCATCTCCTTGACTAAATGATATGAAAGCAATTCCTATAAAACTAATTACACCACCAATCCAACTATTTAATTTCATTTTTTCGTTCAAAAAAACAGAAGCAAAAATTGCCGTTACTATAGGTGTGACTGAAACAATTAAACTTGCAGATCCAGCATTTACTGTTTTTTCGCCGTAGTTTAATGCGATGTGATAAATAGTAAACCCTAAAGCACCAAATATAAAAATCACTGGGATATCCTTTAAATCCGGCAGCCGTAACTTGTAAATAAAAGAAAACAACAGGAGTATAAATGAAGCGATTAATAAACGTAGTAGAGTAAGATGCTCCGGTGTATAAGATTCGAGCCCCATACGAATTGCGGGAAAGGCAGTCCCCCATATTAAAATCGTAAAAGTATGCGCACAAATAATCCGAAAATCCCATTTTTTATTATGCATGTTTTCTCTCCCTTCCTAATAAACCAACCATTTTAAAATTACCAATTATTTCTTTTCATCATATTTAATAGTTGATACAATGTCTTCAACCAGTTAATTATTGTAAAAACCAACCACTATGCATTTTTAAGGTGATCGAGGGAGTTATTTTATGACAACGAATAAAAAACTGCCCAAATATCGGCAGATAGTAGACTATACGAAAGAAAAAATTGAAAATGGAGAATGGCCTATCGGGAGTAAGATTCCTAGTCAGCGACAATTAGCAAAGTTATTTCATGTAAATCGGAGTACTGTAATCACTGCGCTAGATGAACTTATGGCAGATGGCTTAATTCAAGGACTAATCGGAGCAGGAACAATTGTAACAAATAATACATGGTCATTATTAGCGACGAATCCCCCGCCTGATTGGAGTGAATATGTAAAAGCTGGTATTCACAAACCTAGCAAGTTAATGGTACGAGAAATCAATGAAGCAGAAGCAAATAAAGAACTTATCCATCTTAGTAAAGGTGAACTTGCGCCTCAACTTTTCCCGTTAGAAACTATGCAGTCCATTATGAAAAGCGTAAGTGACGAAATAGATTATTTTGGATACGAAGAACAAAAAGGTTTTTTGCCGTTACGTGAAGCAATTAGTAAATACGTAAAATCATTCGGAATACATACATCAGCCAGTTCTATATTAATCGTCTCTGGTGCATTACAAGCACTCCAATTAATATCAATTGGTCTTTTACATAGAGAATCAACCGTTTTACTTGAACAACCTTCTTACTTATATTCACTTCATGTATTTCAATCAGCAAATATAAATCTATCTGGTATATCTATGGATCATCACGGTATTTTACCTAACGAATTATTAAAACGCATTAAATACAGTCAAAAGAAAAACATTTTATATTCTATCCCTAGTTTTCAAAACCCAACAGGGGCATTAATGTCTCAAGAACGAAGAAAAGAAATAATAAAAATATGTGAAAAGGAACAGTTACCTATAATTGAAGATGATATTTACCGAGAGTTATGGATTGATGAACCACCTCCAGCTCCTTTAAAGTCGATAGATAAATATGGACATGTATTATATGTTGGTAGTCTTTCTAAAACACTTAGCCCAGGACTTAGAATTGGATGGATTATTGGACCAGAACCTGTAATTGATAGATTGTCAGATATAAAAATGCAAACAGACTATGGATCGAGCTCTTTATCTCAAAGAGTTGCTGCTGAATGGATAAATAAAGGTTTTTATGAAGAACATGTTGCAAACGTAAGAATTCAATTAAAAGAACGAAGACAAATCATGATACGGGCTTTAAATAAGTACTGCGCAGATGTTGCATCGTGGGACATTCCTAGTGGTGGATTATTTATATGGCTAAAGGTTGTACCTAGCATTCCGATGAAGAAATTATTTTCAGAGGCACTGTCAAAAGGAATTCTTTTAAATCCAGGACGTATATATGAAGAAGAATCAGATCGGTACATTCGTTTATCATATGGATATGCTTCTACGGAGCAAATTAATTATGGGGTTAAATTGTTGAGTGAATTAATCCGTAAACTGATGGCATAACAAAAACTCCTCTTTTATTTATAGAGGAGTTTTTGTGTATCCTATTTACCACAATCTCATTTCCTGTCCCAATAAAATAAGTTCGTCATAAGGATCTCCGTCAATATTTAATACTTGAGCAAAAGCAGGTTCTGTTTTTAAACCGTTCTCTTTTAAGCGAAGAATTTCTTCCCTTATATAGGGATGCTGCATTAATAACATGTGCTCTACTATCATATGTCTATATGCATTTTGGTTACGCACCGGCTTAGGCTGAGCAAATAATTCAAATTCAAAACCTTCAAATTCAAATTTTACTTTTATCGTTTCGGTATTTTTAATTTTTTTCTTTTTTATATTGAATCCTTCATAAGAGCCATATAAAGATCTCATTTCCTGTTCAAAAACATTAAAGTTATGTACTTCCATTACTATATCTAAGTCAGATTGAAGAGTATCAATTCTAATAGGAATTGTCCCGCAAAGAACCGGACTATACAAAGCTAAATCCTCCATAATGTTTAGTTTATTCAAAACATCATATACTTTTTGTTGCTTCTCATTCCCAGATTGTAAATATGTAATAGATGTAAACATGGTAGTCTCTCCTTCATTTCACGTAATACGTGACTCACAAAATTCAAGAAAAATTTGTCCGTTTAAATTCGTTCTAGAAATACCTTTAATTCAATATATTAAGGCGAATAAACAATATGTTTCAACTTTTCTCCTATACTGCAATACTATAAAAATAAAAAAGGAGGAATTATTATGAGCATTTTCAATGTTCTTTTAACCATCCACATATTATTTGGAACAATATGTTTAATCACCGGTATTGTAGCTATGGTTGCTCAAAAGAAGAAAGGAAAACATACGGAATGGGGTGAAATATACCATGCATCCTATGTTGTGATCACCGTTACTGCAATTATATTATCCATTATAAACTGGGATAAAATCGCATATTTATTTTATGTAGCGATTTTATCTTATTCATTTGCGTTATATGGATACCTCGCACGAAAAAAACGTTGGAAAAATTGGCTCCATCACCATATTAGAGGTATGTTAGGTTCTTATATTGGTGCCGTTACCGCACTTTTAGTAAACGTCGGTATTCATATTCCCATAATTAATTTATTGCCGCCTATATGGTTTTGGTTTTTACCTACATTAATTGGTATTCCTCTCGTAGCCAGTGTATCAAAAAAATATAAAAAGCGTAGTTAAAATTCATTACAATTTCGTTACTTTCTGATGGTAATTACAAAAAATCATACTCAATGTAATATTTTATTAACAAATTCAAATTCATATTGCTTTAAGTTCGTCACTTAGAGCTAAATAAAAAGAATCCAATAAAAATATTGGATTTTTTTTCGGATTTCATTTCAATATCGGCTCTATGTATTCAATGATGTTACCATTTGGATGACAAACTATCTTTGTATACTTGTGGGTATTTGGATTATTGATTCAGTGATAATTACACCATTATAGTTTAAGGTTGTAATAATGAATGTAAACGATCTGGGTAATTCGTAAACATCCCGTCAACGCCCCATAAAAGTAGCTTTTTCATATCTGTTTGATTATCTACAGTAAATGGATGAACTTCTAATCCGTGTCTCTTTATTCTCTTTACATAAGCTGAATCAATATATTTATAGTTCATCCCAAGACCGATACAGTATGTTTTATAATTTTTAATCTCTAATTCAGTTAATTGAGCTGTCTTTTTGTAAGGTAGTAATTGTACTAGAGGTATATTAACATCTAAAATATGAATCTTTTGCAGACTTGCTTCACTAAATGATTGAATAATAACTTTATCACTTATTTCGTAGTGCTTTATAATTTCTAATAGCTTTTCTTCCATACCAGGATATTCATCTGGCGATTTTGTTTCAATGTAATAATTAGCATTATGCCCAAACGTTTCAATAATTTCTTCTAGTGCTGGAACTTTAGCATCTTCAAATTCTTTCTTCGCTAAACTTGGATGCTTTTCATTAAAAAAAGAACCTGCATTAAGTTGCTTTATTTCTTCTAATGTATGTTCCTTAACTAGCCCCGTACCATTTGTAGTGCGGTTTACTGTTTCATCATGCATAGCTACTAAATGTCCGTCTTTTGTCATTTGGAGATCAATTTCTATATAATCTCCTTTTAATTGTTGTCCTAATTTATACGCTGATATTGTATGTTCCGGCGCATACGCAGAAGCGCCTCTATGTGCAATGTTTTTTATATGATTTAATTGATCAATAGCTTTCGTGTACTTAAGTTCATTTACTTTATGAAAAACAAAAGTACCTATTACTATAAAGGTGCAAATGATTGTACTGATATATATTTTCTTCATAATGATGTTTTAACTCCTACATGAAAGCAATTTGACTTGGATGATTTATTCTATTAAATGTCGATTTTCAAAAACAGTCATTTGTCCTACAGATTGAAAACCAGTCTTTTTATAAATATTAATGCCATCAGGTGAAGCTTGTAATACGCATTGAGCAACTTTCAATTCTTTCGCTTCTTGCAGCAAGTAATTAAACATAGTGGAGCCAAATCCTCGCCCTCTCATTTCTTCTTTAGTTGCTATATCATAAATACCAATACTATCTTTTGTACATACTAATGAACCAACCGATACAACTTCTTCTTTATAAAATCCTAAGTACAGCTTCATTTGTTCACTATTCCATAAATCGAAAGAAGCAGTTTGATTGTAGAACGCTTGTACATGTGTACCTTCCTCTGATGTACCAAATAGATTAGCTAATGTTTCCCCAAACTTTTTAATTTGTCCTGACGAAGATAATTTTTGTATCGTAAAACCTTCTGGCATGTTTATTGTCGGATGAATTGTTTGTAAGTCTGCTACCATCGCGATATTTTGTTCTGCTTCTTTTAAGCCAAGTTTTATTAATTCACTTTTTATAGTCTGTACATGCCTATCATCCCAAAACCAAACACTCATTGGAAGTTTCTTTTGATTATAGTTGTTTACCACTTTATATAGTTTCTCAATACCTTCCGTTAAATTATTGTTTAGTATAGTAATGATATTAAATGTATCTGCCGGTAAACCACAGTCGACAGCAATGTAATCCTTCGATTCTTTTACATTCATTCCATGTAACCGCCGCGCAATATATGAGGTTTTATATGTGAAGTTATCTATTAGTAACTGTTTATAATTCATTCATTTTTCTCCTTTCATAAAAATTCGTTTTCGAATTCTTCAGTATTAAATATAACACATAAGAAATGTATCTATTTCTATAAAAATATCTCTATACATTACTCTTTTTTTCCCTAAAAGAATTAAAAATGATATAACGTTGTCGGAATGAAAAAAGTGGTATATAATAAACAGTAACATTACTAGTAATTATTTTAGGTATTCCTAGAATAAAGGAGCGATACATATGAAAATTACTATTTATTTCGGAAGTCATGAAGATCAAGATGTTCGTACTATGGACTGTCATTTAGATGTAGAAGATACAGAAGAGATCGTTTCTGTATCATAATATAAATAGTTGGGATGAAACCTCTTCCCTACAGCATTTAAGGCACCTTTTATAGGTGTCTTTTTTGTTATTTTTTCATCAAAAACCCTTTACTTTAGAGCGTTTTAATAGTAAAATATAAATATACGAACAAACGTTCTTTTTTTATTTTAATTGTACATGAAGGGATGATTTTTACAATGGCTCAAGCAAAGCGCAGAGGAAGAAAAAAGCAAACACCTATTATTTCAAATACAGGCTTTATCGGCTCTGTCTTTATTGATACATTGGAGTTACAAAAGAAATCCTATTATTTCGCTCGTAAAAAACTTCAAATTGTTCATCACGTACTTGATGGCCTCTCTGGAGCAACAAGTTCTCTATTTAAAGAACATAACATTTCAGCATACATGTCATGTGTGTATTTACATAAACAAAAGAAAATCGGCTTTGTTCTTTCAACGAAACCATTTGAACAAAGTGACGGTGTTTCTTACTTTATAAATTATTTAATCGAAAAGAATTTTTACGGTAACGAAGAAGTAGAATATCAAGAAGTATTTAATACAGGTTTTATCGGTGTAGTATTCGCTGATTTATGTAGCATAGATCGCTTTAATTTCGAGTTTGAAATGGGTATGTTAACGAAATTAATGAAAGATATGATTATTCCGGTTAAAGAACTCTTTTTACGCCACAATGTACCGGCCTACATCTCCACTTCTCATTTAGAGGAACAAAATAAATTAGGTTTCGTTCTATCTGTAAAACCATACGATGAACGTGCAGAAGCAGATTTATATTTTGAGGCGTATTTAAAAGAACGCGGTTTATTTATCGGTGATGAAGAAGATGATATTGATAAGATTGTTATTAGAAAGACAGCTGAACTACGATAGATAAGCGCAGGATGATTATCCTGCGCTTATTATAATTTATGAAGCTGATTTACCAAATAAACGGTATTAGTTTTTTTGTTTTCTGTTTATAAACTGTAAATTGTTCCCTGTACTTGTTTTGTAAGTAAACATCAGATTTTGGAATATAGTCAAAAATAAATACTAAGAATAGGCTTAGCGGGATAAATAAACTATACATGTTACTAGAGATTAACGCTAAACCAAGTACCCAAATGCAATCCCCAAGATAATTAATATGAATCGCATATTTAAATAAACCGCCTGTATATAGCTTACCTTGATTTATAGGATTGTCTTTAAAAGATTTTCTAAGTAACTCTGAAACTGTGTTTAATATACTTCCTCCTAAAAACAATGTCCAGCCTATAATAAGAACTGTTAAGTTTGAATCCTGATTACTAGTAATCATTAAGATTGGAAAACCTACATAATATATTCCAAAAGCAATACTGTTCATAATGGCTTCTTGCCATGCAATCCCTCTAGGCAACCATATAAACATCATAGCTGTTAATCGTAAAGCGGTAATAATTAAAGCTATAAAAAGCCCTATTGAAATGACTGGGTTAAAATAAGTAATGAAAAGTAAGTAATATGCAATGATTAAATAAATAATCTCAGCAACTACAATCAAGATTTTTTCTTTTATCGTTGGCCGGTTTATACCATACATTTTGATACATCCCTTCCTTTATTCATTTTATAGGAAAATATACTTCTATAATATTATTCTCCTTCGCTGTGCTATAAGGGTTCGTTTTATAAACTTCAAACGGAGCGCCATTCAGTTTATAGTTATTTTCTTTAACCCAAACATGTAGCTTTGTATGAATAGAAGGCAATTCATCGTAAGATCCATTAAGCATAGCCATTGCGCAAAGTCCGGGATGAAACACTTTTGTTTTATTTGTGGCTTTTGCAAGAGGAATCGCAATTTCTACATCATAATTTTCAGGGACATATTCTGAACTATGGAATATAGCAAGTGGTTTTGCAATAGGCGATAAATTTTCAAATAAAATTTTACTAAACAACCCATTAAAGTGTGTTAGGAAATCAGCGATATTTATTCGTTTTCGCTGAGATACTATATGATAGGTTAAGTGATTTACAAGATTAATCTCAATGTGATTTAAGTAATCCATGATACTTTCCTCTTCATCTAATTGTTGAATATCAAACTTTAATTTATTTAATAAAGAAGAATAAAATGTAATCTGTTGTTTTAGTTTTTCTTTTTTGGCTTTCATTTTAGAGTTGAGCAACTCAGTATTCTCCCACTTTGCTAAAATATCCTTAATTTCTTCCAGCGAAAATAAATAAGTTTTTAATCGTGTAATCAATAAAGCTGTTTCTAATTGGGAAATATTATAGTAGCGATAGCCATTCTTATCATCTATGAAATCAGGTTTTAAAAGCCCAATTTCATCATAGTAGCGCAGCGTCTTCATTGTAAGATGAGATATTTTTGAGAACTCCCCAATTGAAAGCATACCACTCACCTCCTGTTATTAATGTTTTAAATATACTGCTTCCTGTAGGTGGAAGGTCAATCCATAAAGCTAAATTTTCTTATTGTATTTAGCCCCCTAAAACCAATGTGTAATCTCTTCAACATTGTCCATAGGAAATCAGTCCATTTTTCGTTTTATAGTATTTGCTTTTCTTGCCTTGAAAGATGTAGCAATATCCATTCTATAAATCAGCTAAGAATCTACTAAGCACTATAATCTTTTGAATGAACCTCTAATATGAAACGATTTGATGAAACTTTAATTACTATTAAATATAAGAATCCACCTACAATTGGAATGGTGTAGGCTGGGATATAATTTAATAATAGACCGGATAGTGCCATTGCTATAGGAAGCATCATTTTACCTATACTTAATCCAATGCTGAGAACCCTTCCCCTGTATTCATCGGGAATCTCATTTTGCATGAAATAAATTAAAGGAATATCAATTATCGCTATAATAAACCCTAAAAAGATCATAACAACACAATATGTAATAACGAATACTAAATCATTCACTTCAAAACTTTTGAATAAAACTGGAATCCCTAAAATAATCATACAAACTGCCAACATAGAACTTAGCTTTTTCAAAAGATAAGAGTAAGAAAAACGATCAGTTATCTTTTTTACTACAATTGCACCAATTATCATCCCTACTGGAAAAGTCCCTTGAATGATACCAAATTGCTTAGAACCAAGATTGAGTACTGTGTTAATAATGTATGGCAATGGAACAGTTACAGCAAAGCCTAAGAAGAAATTAAACGAAATTAAAATATGAAACGTATTCTTTAAGCTTTCCTTTTCAAGTAAGTAAGAAAACCCCTCTTTTATATCTATAATAAAATTAACTCCTCTTTTTGAATTTTCCTCATTTATGTTGTACTCGAACAGTTTAAAATGAATAAATAGTAATGCTATCCCTGAAAGAATAAAAGAAATACCGTTTATAATTATAAAAGTCTTAATATTAAATACTGAAAAAACGATGCCACCTAACATAGGGCCGAGAATTAAAGATACAGAATCGATAATTTTACTTATAGAATTAATACTCATAAGCCTCTCTTTAGAGACGATATTTGGTTTTGCAGCTTCTAATCCTATTCCGAAAAAGGTTGTAAAGACCGTCATAAGAAAGGTTGTAGTATAAATGATGAATAAGTTTAATCCATAATAGCTGCTTAATATATAAACAGTTATTAATAAGCACCCACTTAGTAAATCCATACAAACGACGAGTTTCTTTTTATTAACTTTATCAGCAATTACACCGGCAAATGGATTCATAACAATCATTGGAATCGTTCCTAATATGAGCGTAATCGCGAAATTTAACGCAGATCCAGTTATTTGTAAAACATATAATCCTAGCGCGAAACTATACATAGAGCTACCGAATATTGATACTGTTTTTGCAATTGAATATAAACAAATATTTCTTAGTTCTTGGTTTCTTTTTTTATTTTCTACATGTAATCGTAAACTTCCCATCACTTTCCCCCCTGCCTAACTTTGTGTTACGTACATTGTAAGTTCTTGGGTCAACCCAATAGCAATATGTACTATTTGAAAAGTTTTAAGGGAAAACAAATAAAAGATGGGGTTAACCCCATCTTTTTCCGAAAAATGAATATGTATAAATTTCTTCTCCTTGAACAAAGAAATCCTCGTACTTTCCTCCTCGTTTCAAATAAATTGAAGTACTTTCATCAATGGATTGAAAGTGTAAATTTTGGATTTCTTTCGTTACTTTTGAAAGTGTAAAATTTGCTCGAAAGTTATTTGTAATTTGGCTATTTGAGCTGAAATTTTTAAATAAAATAAATAAACTTAATAAATAACAATCCGTTTTAAAAAGCGGATTTAATTCGTGAAGTAAAAAATTCTCATGGTCAAAACTATAATTGCTCGTACCAGAATGATCAATTACAATATCAACAGACCTATCCTGAATAGGGATATTCAAAAAATCAGCACAGATAAAGAGAATGTTTCTTTTCGGATTTCTTCTCGCTAATACATCTTTTAAAAATAAAAGTTTATTTAAATCTCGATCCACTGCAATATATATGCAATTTTCGGGCAGTTCTTCATAAATGTTTCTCAAAAAGAATCCAAGTCCCGATCCTAAATCCAGTATTAATTTGTTATTTAAATTTAAATGTATTAGTTTCTTTTTCGCCCATTCCCCTTCCCTATGCATATTTTCCAAATACGCATTATCAGTTTCATGAATATAATCCGAAATAGTATCTTCAAGTGACGTTCGCTCATTTGCTTTAAATGATTTACCCGCAGTTATAATTCCTGAAGTAATAATGTATTCTTCACCACAATTACAAATTAACTTCCCTTCAGTAATTTGATTGTTAGTAATAATTCCATCTTGAAGAATTAGTTTTTTGCTACACTTAGAACATGTAAGCAAATGAAGTACGCTTAAATCTATCCCTATAATTGAATTCGAAATTTCATTTGTTAATAATAAATCATGTAACACTTCCTTTAATTTATCCCGTTTCTTTTCCAAAATCTCTATTTCCTGTTCCATCTGGTCATATTTCAATTTAAATAAAGATTGGTAAAAAGTATCTTTTTCGTAATTCATAGATTTCGCTAAATTTTTATAAAAAAATAGTTTTTTAATTTCATTCAAGCTAAATCCTAGACCTTTGTAATGTAATATAAGTTCTAAATCTGTTTGACAATACTCATCAAAAAAATAATGCGATCCCTTTCTTTCAGGAATAATGAGGCCGAGGTCCATATAATGTCTAATTGTATCTATACTTATGTTATTTAATTCTCCAAATTTACCTATTTTCATAATATCCCTACCATTTGTATATATTTTTATATAGATTTCTATTTTTATCTTAAAAAATCCTTTTATCTCTCTATATAACAGAATTTAAGGTATGTATAGGATATTGCAATGCCACATATTTTGTAAGTGTATAATCTTTTATTTAATAAAATATACATGTAAACGGATATCATCACCTCTCCTTTATTTAACAAGTGGAGCAGGACTACTATTCTGATGACACTTTTATTTCTATTTCTGTATGTGAAGAATTACACCAACTTGCTCGAGAAAGTTAAAGATTCTCATTTCCAAATACCTTACGCGTTATTGCTAAAAATGTTGGTTTTGTAGAACGAATCGGTAGAAATCAAGCAGAAGATTTAATTGATTTATATGTTTGGGTGAGTTAAAAAATTGCTAATACCTCTTTCAAATGCATGGAATATACAGGGGTTTATAACTTAATATAGAACATAAACAGGAGAAATTCATCTTGTAAATAAGGGGACATACTTATGGAATTAGAATCAAATGTTAAAGCAATTGTTTTATTAGAAAAGTTAATTGGCACTGGTAACAACAGTAAGGGGTGGATTAGAAAATGAAAATTGCAATAGTCTGTTTTGATAACTTTACTGATATAGATGTTTTTCTACCATGGGATTTATTAAATCGTGTACGTCTAGTTGGCGGTATTTCTGATTGGAACGTTCAACTATTAGGAACGGGAAAAACTCATATATCCATGTCTGGCTTACGTATTCCCATGACAGGATGCATATCTGATATTCCGTCCGCTGACGCTGTAATATTTGCAAGTGGTAAGGGTGTACAAAATTTATATAAAAATCAAGAGTATCTTAATAGCATTCATGTAGATCCTCAAAGACAATTAATAGGATCTATGTGTTCTGGTTCATTATTACTAGGAGCTAAAAAATTGCTAACAGGTAAAAAAGCGACTACATATCCATCCGTAGTAGAACAGCTTAAAGAATTCGATGTAGATGTTATTGAACAAAGTTTCGTAAACGAAGGAAATATCTCTACTGCTGCAGGATGTTTTGCTGCTCAAGATCTCTCAGCTTGGATTATAAGAACCCTAATCAATGAAGAAATGGTCGATACTGTACTAGAAACTGTTCAGCCAGTAGGCAAAGGTTTATATTTTTAATTTGAAATCAAGTTGAGGAATTGGTTGCTCCTAAAAACAATAAAATGAGACTTTTTGCTTGATGGCGACGTAATATACCTCCATTTTCAATTTAATTAAATAAAAAAACCCGCGAATCATTCACGGGTTTTCCTCTTAATAACTAATTGCTATTGTTCCTTCACCTGCATGAACCGCAAATGAAATTGGTAATGGATATAGTTTGAAATCCATTTCAGGGAATGCTTGTCTAATATCTGAAATCCATTCTTCAGCTCCATCTTTATCGTTAGCATGGAACATGTGTAGTACTTTTGGTAATTCTTTTTCAAGCTCATTTTTAATGTATTCTCGACATTTTTGGATTTTGCGAACTTTCTTTTCAAGTAAAAGCTCTCCACCTTTTACTTCTAATATTAAGTTGACACTTAATAAACTTCCAAGTAAAAATTGGACTCCTTTTACACGTCCACTTGCATATAGACCTTTTAAACTTTTTGGGAATACATAATAAGGTCTTCTTTTTTCATCTACTAATGTTTTGTGTATATCTTGTAACGTCATACCATCATTGTATAACGATTTCGCTTTTGTAATTAGTTCATCCATTGGATAACTTGTTGTTTCACTATCCAATACCGTTAATGGGAAACCTGCCATGTCTGCAGCTAACTTCATGTTTTGATAAGTTCCACTTACTTTTCCGCTAATAGCAACTGCAAATCCCTCTTCATATTCTTCTTTGCATTTCGAAAATAACTCTACCATTTCCCCTATGTTAGGCTGTGATGTAGTGACAGTTTTACCTTCGTTTAACGCATTATAGACGCGCTCACGCACACCTTCTTCACAATCTTTGTACGACGCACCATCAATAATAACTTCAATCGGGATAACAAAGTTATCTCCTTCTGTTGTAAAACTCGCAGTTGTACTATCAGTAATCCAAGCAACACGCTTCATGTTGTTCCTCCCTTAATTCAATTCCTCTTTTCTGACTTTTCTATATATTTATGTTACGAAAAGAGAATATCCCTGTAATAGTAACAGGACTTTATTGTTTTGGCTATAGTAGATAGATAATAAATGTGAATATTTCTTGTCTTTTTCACAAATTAAAAAGAAAATCAAGGAATTTGCTCGATTTTCTTTTATCATACAATTATTTAAAAGTTTCATTATCTAAAATTACAACATAATCATTCGTCAATCGCCCGGCTTCTTTCGTATAACTAACAAGTCTTTGTATGTTATCACAGCTAAGTTTTGCTCCCCATACGAGTAATGGTACACCGATAAAGTCGATGTGGAACCTTCTAGAAAACAGTCCACCGAAAGTCATAGGTAAAGGGACTGTTGGTGATGTATTAGAAAAAACAATCTTTTCATGACTTTGATAATGGTTTTGCAAAATCTCTCCTAAATGTTTCATCGCAGGTACAACAACTTTGGATGCGCCGCATCCAATTGTATATACCAGATTACCATTTTCGTCTATTCCATGAAAAATAATTTTCCCCATATCTTCTGTTTTCAATTTATTAAAGTAATCTACATTCAAAATTTCTTCTTTCGTTAACTTACGATCCGTTGGTAATTTATTTAAATGATAAGCTGCAGCAAGTGAAGTTGAATGCGTTCCGCCGAAATCTGTGTAAATGAATATCATATTATCATCCCTTGTTGTAAAAGTTCAATGTTATTTAGTATTACCGTTCACAGCATGGATAAACAAGGGATGAATGTGTTTACACTTTTTTTGTTAATTCATTATAAATTTTTTGGTTATACTATCGTCTATTTATTACGGTACATAATGTAATAGTCGTAAGCATTATTAATAAAAATAAACAGACATACTTTTGACTCGTACGTCTGTTAGCATCTTTATTCAAAACAAACATATCTAATAACCTGTATGAACTGTTAGTTAAAATACTTTTCGAAACAAAAACAATCATGAACTCGTTTAAATTGTTTTCTTATTTCTTCTTTATTTTCACCTGTATAATGAGCAAATGTTTGAACTGGATATAGCTGATCTATATTACTTTTCATGACACCTTTTAGCTCGTCAGTATGATCCGAGTATACGTGTAAATATGAATCTACGTTTACAAATCCGTTCTTTTCATACCATCCATGTACCCATAGGGTGTCCCTAGTCCATGCTTCTAGGCGATTTAGGTTAAGTTCATTCACTAACTTCTCCGCTTCCTTTAATAGTTGATTACCAATTTTCATTCTACGGAAATCCGGATGAACTGCAATATGCCAAATCATGCCGCCAAGACCAGTTCCTCTTGAACAAACTGCACGTTCTTCTAATTCATATTCGATATCTATTAAACCCACAATTTGATTTTCATATACTGCTACTAATTCAATAGCAGGATTTTCATATTTTTCTTTTTCTCTAAATACGTTATCGTAATACGCTGTATCTAAAAAAGATAACACACGACAACGTACCCAACCAGTTTCATCCTCTTTTCTATACGCTCTAATTTCTATATCCATATAATTAAAAAGCTCCTTCTATTTCTTTCATTAATTTTTCGGGTCCTGCCCCTTTATTTGATGGAATAACTACTGTAATTCCTAGGTCCGGATATACGGCCGAGCGAAAACTGACGCCTGGATCATACCCCATTACATGATATTTAAATATCTTATTTTCTCTTGTTTCAATCCATACTCCATAGCCGTAAGATTGATTAGTATTTACTTGAATGTGAGGAGTTAAAAGTATTTTTGTATATTCTCGGCTTATGATTTCATAGTTAAATAACGCTTCCCAGAACCTCAGCATGTCTGGCGCAGTAATAAAAGCACCACCATCAGAACCTCCTTTTATTGGTATAGAGTAGGCGTTTGTTCTCCAATTTTGGTTAATTTCGTCTTTTATATATCCTACAGCTGTGTGTCTTGGTAATCTATCTAAAGAAAAATAGCCAGAATCATTCATACCAATTGGATTGAATATCTTTTTTTCTATATACTCCGTAAATTTAAGTCCTGTCTGTTCTTCGATTATTAATCCCAGTATAATAAAACCCGCATTGTTGTAGTGAAACTTACTTCCAGGTGCAAACTTCATATTTCTGTCTTGGAATAGTGGTAAAAAGTCTTTTAAACTTTTAAAAAGATACATAGGGGTTTCTTTCCAAAGATCCTCAAAGTTATTCATAATACTTTCATCAAAATAATCCGGAATACCCGAACTATGCGTCAAAAGATGATGTATTGTAATCTCTTCATTAAAGTTTGGAAATTTAATACTTAAACACTCTTTTAACTTTGTATGAAAAGTAATTACACCTTTTTCAACAAGTTGACAGATACCGATGGCAGTGAATATTTTACAACCGGAGGCAATTCCGAACTTTGTTTGTAGCGTATTGTTTATACATTCATTTCGATTTGCGTAACCAAACGCCTCTTCATAGGCTATGCCTTTTTCTTCTTTCACTAAAATTACCCCAGAGAAATCTATATGCCGATGCATTTCTTTTACAATGCTGTCTATTTGATCCTTTGTTTTCATTACAAAAACCACCCTCGTTTATCAATATTGTTCACCCTTCTAACTTTTCCATATATAGGAGGATGAACCCTCCTATTGAATACCGTAAATCAAAAACAAGAGAACTATTTTGAATTAATTGACTCAGAGGAATGCACTTTAAAATGTGAGGGTAATAAAGTAAATACACACAATATGATAGTAATAAGTAGCATTACTAATGAGCCTACAATAACCACAAGTTGTATAGAAATAAATTGAGTTGCAACTCCGAACAATATCGTAATTAAAATGGTGATGCCCGCAATCACAAACCCATATATACTCCCAATCCGTCCCATGATATGGACAGGGACATTATTTTGATAAAAGGTGTTAAATCCTGTATTTGCATATGCCATAAAGAAAGATAAAATAAAGAATCCGATAGTAGCTATTAAAAACTCATTTGAAAAAGCATAAATTAAATAACCGATTGCGACGAATAATGATCCTATTCCAATTAAAAATAAAGGTGTTAATTTTTTTGATAAAATTGTATTTGTTATGGCTCCTAAAATAAACCCGGCTCCAGCGATACTAACTAAAAAGCCATATTCACTATCTGTTAACAATAAAACCTCTTTCGCAAATGATAATTCAAGTGAATCATTCGCGGCAGCTAATACCATCATTCCTTGAAATAAGAAGTACACAAAAACGATATATAAAGATTTTTTACTGAAATTTAAAACGATGTTCCAATCTTTTTTTAGTACAGCTAAAGATAACGTCTCATTTGACATATGAATATCGGATTTTTTATCAAGATTAGGTAACAGCAATGTAATTACTCCTGATAAGAGAAATGCTATAGCATTCATATATATAGAAAATTCGGGTGTACTTGCTATTAACAATACTCCCGCTATCGCTGGACCGATTAAAGATGCACCAGATCCTATTAAACTACGTAATGAGTTGAAATGTTGTCTTTGCTCTACTGGTATTAATTTCGTCATATACGTCATAGCAGTTGGCTCATAAATCGCATTGGCCATACTTATAAAAAATACGAATACATAAACAATCCAAAGTGATGGAAGTAGAGGTAAAATAGCGATAAATACCGCACGATATATATCGAGATAAATCATTAACTTCCGTTTATTTAAACGATCAATCATACTTCCTGACCAAGCGTTTGTAAATAAGGAGGCTAATGGTTTAATTACATATAAAGTAGCAACAGCTAAGGCTGATCCTCCCATATTATAGACAAGTACATTCAGTGCTATTAAGTAAATCCATGCCCCTAAATTCGCAATACCAACTCCGGACAGTAGTAATAAAGGATATTTCCAATTTTTAAGTAAGTTTTTCATTTTAGGCCCCCGCTTTCTAAATTGTTTTAAAACAATAAAAAAATCCCACCCCCAAGACTTTAGTCTTAGGGACGAGATTTATCATCGCGGTGCCACCCTAGTTTGTTAATATGTCACCATATTAACCTTATCTGGTACTGCATTCTAATTCATGCTTATACCATAGCTCTATAACGGGAGCTCCCGTCACACCATCCCCTAATAATAGGTTCCAATGCGCTGCTCAGAGGCTTGGTTCAATAAAAAATTTTTACTCCTTTTCAGCTAAGTGGAGCTCTCTGTGAAAAATTCATTTTATTTACTCTTCTCTTCAATGCATTTAATTTTTTCCATATTATCACAGAAACATTTAACTGTAAATAAAAAATAATCAGATATTTACCAATGTGTCACTGTGTGGATTCTCTTATTTATTATTTTTTCTAATAATTACGGTGCGTGAAATTACATTATGTAATAAAACAATAAAGCTGTTAAAAACTAAAAACAAGCATAACCTCGTTTTAAAGTTTAGGACGGGTTATGCTTGTTAAATTTCCGATATAAGATACTTAACTGTAATAAAAAAAGTGCTCAATTGTTGAAGAAGATTCATTCTATTCCTTTAAGTCCCTATTATTTTTAGATAAAATATTTTGTATGTATAATCAAATAAACTATTGAACTTTGCGATAATTCAACCTAAGATTCTATTCTTTATTGTTTTGAGCTGCGTAATCACCATAAAAGTAAGTGTCCCTTAACTCATCGTATTTAGGAGTAGCAATTATGGTATACTTACCATTTTCATCGCCTTCAAACAAAGCTACATTATTATATTCCGATCCCCCATTTGAATCATCTACTAACATATCTATGTTGTATATCCCTTTTGTTAATACTCCACTTTTTTGAAAGTCCTCAATTAGATCTTGGGCCTTTGGAATAGGATGTTTATTTTTAGACACGTCAAATTTAAATAGAAAATTTACCACACCTAAATAACTGCCATTATAATTTTCACGTCGGGGATCACTTGGTATTAATATAGGTAAAAGCTCAGTAGTATCTATCTTTTGGGTCTTTTTAAAATCATCAAGTAGCTCTTGAGAATAAATTATATTAAACTCAATGTTGTCGTAAGGAAATATATAAACAGGACCATCTTCTACGGAGAAAAATTTATTAGGATATTTCACTAACCCATATTTTGTTATGATCTGTTCAATTGCTTGAACTACTTCTGGATGTTGCTCAATATATGCACCCTTGAATTGTTCAAGATAGATATCGTCACTGCCATCATTTAAAATTTTCAATGTACCTCTTTCAATCATTAGGAACGGATAAGCATGATATGGCTTTTTCATTTCTACATACGTTTGATGGTCAACCCCTTGAAACCAATAATCATCTGTATCAATAATAGAAAATCCACCTTGTATTCCATAGTTTGTTTTTAAATATCCTTGTATTGGTTGGTTCAAGTCATCTTTAGAGAAGTTAGAGAAGTTAGAGAAACATCCACTAAGAATTAAGATTGGTGTACTTACTAGGATGACTTGAATCAATCTTGTAATGCTCTTCATTTTTTACCCCTACTTTTCTAAAATCCCACTAATATTATAACATTTTTTATTCAACTAAACTTTCAGGTTGACTTTCGTACACATTATTATCTCTATACACTTTAACTATAAAAAAAGAGCCTATAGTATATAGACCCTTCACTTTATCCGAATTAATTTGTATTCGCTTCTGCTAACGGTTGTAAAGGTGGTTCTAATTCTATTTCTAATGTGTCGCCTTCTTGTATATCTTGTCCCTTTTCTAGACTTTGTCTCGTCACATAACCCGTACCTGTAGTTTTTAAATCCAATTTTAATAGCTTGGAGAAATACATAACATCACGCATTGACCACCCTTGTAAATTTGGCATTTTTGCGTTGCTTCCTAATAAAAATATACGATCCCCTTCACTCATTACTTCACCAGATTGCGGATATTGTTTTATTATTTTTCCTTCGCCTAAAATTATCGGTTGGAGCTTCTCTTTTTTCACACTATTCTCTACTGTATCCATTGATTGATTGACATAGTTTTGTACTTTTAATTGGGATCGTTTCGTTGCATCTGCCATTTGTTTTTCTGTATATGGTTTCACCTTTAAATATTCAAGGCTATTTTTCACAACTGGTTTAAATATTTCAGCAAGCGGCTGAGCTCCATACTCGTCTCCCTTTAACTTTGGCTGTTTAATAGCTAAGTATACAATTAACTCTGGGTCATCAATCGGAGCCATACCTAAAAATGAAAAAATATAATTTTCTTTCCCTTCCATATATCGTCCATTTTCAGGATTCGGAATTTGCGCTGTTCCGGTCTTACCTCCTATTGGATAACCATCTACTTTATACATTGTACCAGTACCTTTTGAAGACGTAATAACACGCTCCATTAAGTTCCTTACCTTGTCCGCTGTCTCTTTTTTTATCGGATTTCCAGTTTCTTTCGGTTGATTTTCCATAATAACTTGTTTGTTTGTCGGATTTACAACTTTGTCAACGATATATGGTTGCATCATTTTTCCGTCATTTGCTATAGCAGTAGCTGCTTGAATTAATTGAATCGGAGTTACTGTAGAACCTTGTCCAAAAGAAGTTGTAACTTGTTGAATTTGTGTATTTAATAATAAAGTATTTTTACTTTCACCAGGTAAATCTATGCCGGTTTTTTGGTTGAATCCAAATTTATTCATATATTGCTTAAATTTATCCGGTTTCAATAACTGATCTTCTAAAATAGAAAAAGCTACGTTTGATGATCTTTCAAAACCTTCATCAAATGTAATAGACCCCCATCCAAATCCACCATTATGATCTTTAATATCAGATGAACCAACGGAATATTTTCCGGATTGGAAATATTCTTTTCCGTTATATACACCTTCATTAATTGCAGCAGCTAGCGTAAATATTTTCATTGTTGAACCTGGTTCGTATGCATTCGCGATTGGATCATTTAAAAAATATTCAATATCGCCTTTATTAGGATTAAAACTAGGTTTACTAGACATCGCTAAAACTTTCCCTGTCTTTGGATCCGCTATGATTCCTACTAACATAGAAGGATCATAGTGTTCTTGTGCCTTATTCATCGCTTCTTCTAAAAAACTATTAATTTGTTTATCAAGCGTAAGGTACACGTTATTTCCATTTTTAGCGGGTTCTATTTTTCCTATATCATTTGTAAGGGGAATACCCCCTTGCGTGCCCACATATTCTATTTTCCCATTTGTAGAGCGCAAATATTTATCTAGACTTTTTTCAAGTCCAAATTTCCCTTCTGTATTTCCTTTATTATCTGGCCTAGCAAAACCAAGTATATAGGATGCAAAATCTTCATTTGGATATACTCTTGCTTTCTCTGTCATAAAGGATACACCTGGGATTTTTAATTGCCTTATTTGTTCCTTCACTTCTCTAGATAAATTCCGGCCAACTTTTCCGATTTCAACTTGTGTACGCCCCTCATGAAAATTTTTTAATACGTCCTCTTTATCAATTTCAAGCGCATCAGCTAATTGCCCTGCAGTTTCCTCTTTATTTTTCACCTTATCTGTACCTTTCAAATTTACAACGACACGATACGTTGTGGAATCTTGGACTAGCACCTTTCCATTTTGATCATATATAGTGCCACGATTTGCTTCCAAAACACCATTTTTATTATGTTGTTCATTTGCTAGATCCTTTACATCCACATTATGCAGGACTCCTACTGCCTGAATATAGAAAAAACGCAAAAGCATAATAAGAAACAAAACAATAAAAGCAACCATAAAATACCGCGCGCCTTTATTCGTTTGAAGTTTATGCATGTTTATCTCCTTTCTCTATTAATTAATACATGCAAAGATGTGCTTTAAAATATGTAATTTTTGTTTTCGATACTATATGTTTCGAAGTTTTCTTTTTAATTCCTTTAAAACAGCCTGAAAGTAGTTATTGTTTCTGTATTTATCTATTTACAGTACGGTGCGTGAAATTTAAGAATATTCCGTCACATAAAGATTAACTTATAATAAACTACAAATTTAATAAGAAATTTTGATGCTAACTCAGTTGTTCTTTCGCCACTCTTTTAATACGCAAACCCTTATCTTGTGCAAAATAAAAAAGTTCCCCTCTGGATTGCCAAAGGAGAACTTTTAAACAAACTTACAAATAATTATTTATAAGAATTAAGCTATATGATTATATTTCGCTAAAAAAGGAATGCGTTTCGCTACCAATGCGTACATTTTAAATACTAATTTCGCTATCGGTTCAAGCATACGTGTACTTTGCACTACTAAACCGCTCGTAATAAATGTTAAGAAAGCAGCACCAAGTATATCGAGAGGATAATGAACTCCTACGTACATACGTGATACACCAACTAATACTGCCCAAATAAGAGCGACATATTTAAGTTTTTCTCCTCTAAGTAAAAATACAAATGCAATGGAAAATACAAGTACAGAATGATCACTAACAAATGATGAATCTGCTGCATGTGGCACTAATTGATGTACATCATGTGATACAAAAGGACGTGGATGGTAATATACCGCATGTATCACAACATTTACTAGTAAAGCGATAATGACTGAAAGTGTCGTATATAACACTGTGTATTGTTTTTTTATGGCATTGACTTTCTTTCCATTATTAAACCATAAGATAAACATAAACAAAATTGCTACATATACAGCACTATTTGTAATAGCAATCATTAGCGTATCTAATAGTTTGGACGATCCAGCAAAATTATTAAACCATTGAAATACTGTGTAATTCATAATACTCTCTCCTTAAATAAAAACGTTCTTGATTTACACAGTATACAACATCAATATGAAAATGGGCTTAAACTTTTCTCATCTAATTCTCATTTTACTATTACTCATTTGACAATAGTGAGACTAATTATTACGGCTAATTATGTATTAAGCTGAAAAACCTTAATTACAATACGAATTACATACTTTTCATATGTAGAATACATAACATAGTTATTTAAATATACTAGTTGCGAAATCATATTTTTATTACATACGAAGTGCAATATTACCAAATTGTTCTCCTTGTTCCATACGATTTAACGCCTGAATGGCTTCTTCTAACGAATATACTTTATCAATAATTGGTTTAATTTTATGTTTCTCTATAAACTTAACCATTTCATGAAATTCCTCACGGCTACCCATAGATGTTCCCATTATATCGATTTGATTATAAAATAACGCTCGTAATGGCAATTCAATTTTATCTCCTGAGCTTGCACCGAAATTAACAATTCTCCCATTTGGTTTTAATACATCAAAGTATTTTAAAAATGTTGCTGGACCTATACTATCAATTATTAAATCTACTTTCTCTCCGCTTAAACTTTCTTCCCAATTTCCAGAACTATTAAAAGAAAAGTCTGCGCCATATGTTTCGGCAAACCTTCTTTTGCTCTCTACCCTTGAAGTAACACTTACTTTTGCGCCAATTGCTTTTGCAAATAACATGGCAAATGTCGCTACACCGCCGCCTATCCCCGGAATTAAAACATGTTCTCCACACTTTAATCTACCCTTTGTAAAAAGTGCTCTATATGCAGTTAGTGCCGATAAAGATAGAACCCCAGACTCTTCCCAAGAAAGATATGACGGTTTTGCCACTGCATTTTCAGCTGGCACAATAACATATTCAGCAAACGTCCCATCTCTCGGTCCACCTAGCACCTCTGGTAAATCTGGTACTTCGGCAATATTTTCCCATCCAATGCTAGGATTTATAATAACCTCCGTTTGTAATAACGTACCTGGAACATGTTCTCCGATTTCCGTAACAATACCTGCACCATCTGATCCTAGAACTAATGGTAATTGCATTTCTTTTCTATTATTCATTATAAATAAATCACGATGATTTAAGCCGGCTGATTTTAATTTCACTTTCACTTCTCCAGTATTAGGTGTTATCTCTGGTAATACTTTATATTCTACCCCTTCAAATCCAGCTTTATATTGTTGTACGATAGCTTTCATTATTATTCCCCCTTCATAATTCTAATGTACTAGAAAATTCGTAATAAACAAAATAAATTGACCGTAAAAAAGAAGGAATGCACAAAACATCCCTTCTTTCCGAATTATTAAAGTGAAACGGTAGGCAGTGTAATCGTAACGACTGTTCCTTCGCCTTCTTTACTCTCTATTTGAATCGTTCCGTTGTATTTCTCTACAAGTTGTTTTGCAATAGACAAACCTAGACCGTTTCCACCCTGTTTTCGACTTCTTGCTTTGTCCACACGATAAAAGCGGTTAAGAACAAAAGGTAAATCCGCTTCGGGTATTCCCGCTCCACGATCTATGATACGAATTTTAACTTTCCCTGATTGTACACTAGATTCAATACAAATATATTTATTAACTTCTTTTGTATATTTCACCGCGTTATCCATTACGATAATAATAATTTGTTCTAAGTAAGATGAGGGTATTGAGACATATGCCGCATCTCCATCCAGTTTCATATCAAATTGAAATTCAGTTTGAAGTACGCCAAAGTTTTGTGTAACTTGTTTTAATATACTATTTACATGGACTGGATCAGCTGCGATTGGATGCATCTGTTCTGATTCAGCTCTTGATAGTTCTAGCAATTCTAAAACTAACTTATTTAAACGATCGACTTCCTTTAAACTGGATTGAAGCGATTTATCTAAAACTGCTGGATCATTTTTCCCCCACCGATTTAACATAGACAAGTGTCCTTGAATAATTGTTAGTGGTGTTCTCAGTTCATGGGATGCGTCTTCTACAAACTGTTTCTGTTGTGTAAAAGAAGTTTCTACCTCACCCATCATTTCGTTAAAAAGAAACGATAATTTTGCAAGTTCATCATTATTTTCACGTACTGGAACCCGTTCATTTAGTCCATTTTTCTTAATACGTTTCATCGTATCCGTTATATTTTGAACACTTGATAATAGTTTTTTCGTGATTAGTAGCCCACCTAAAAAACTAAAGATTAGTCCACATATTCCGGCAATAACCATTACCACTAGAATAATTTTTAATAAATGATCGAAAGCCTCTAAGTTTTTCGTAAGTTCAATAGTACCAGTGAACTCTTTTGTTTGAATTGGTATACGCTTAACTAATATGCGATCTTCTACATGTCTTTTTATAAATAATTCCTCTTGTGTAACTTGTTTTGGTTTTATCCACGCTTCATTAAACTCTCGCGAAACAGTAACAATTGTTTTCCCGTCCATACCGATAATACGGATCATTTGATGTTTATCAATCATATTGTTTAAGAAATCTTTACTGTTTTCAAATGTTTTACTCGAAAGAGTATCATTTTTATCTTGGAAATAGGCCGCTATTTCTGTAACTTGTCTATTTATTTGTTTCTGTTCATAGTCTATAGTCCACTTATTAATTACAATAAACTGCAGGGCACTATATAAAATGAATAAAATAAATACTAGAGTAGTGGACCAAAGTGTTAATTTCCACTTTATAGGTAGATTTCGAATTCGATGCACAATATTTTTAATCATTTCATTATATATCCAGCACCGCGGACCGTTTGGATATATTCCTCCTTATCTACACTATGTAACTTGTTACGTAAATAACGAACGTATACATCAACGATATTTGTCTCAACCATCGCGTCATATCCCCATACTTGATCCAATAAAACATCACGGGTAAGTACTCTATTAATATTTTTCATAAACATCAGTAATAGTTCAAACTCTTTATTTGTAAGTTCGATTTCTTCATTACCTTTTGTAATCGTTCGTGATTCAATCTGGAGCTGTAAATCTTTGAACGTAAGAGATGAAACATGTTTGTTTTCTATATGTTCTTCTCGTCTAAATATAACTCTCATTCGCGCTAACAGCTCTTCAATTGCGAATGGTTTCGGAAGATAATCATCGGCGCCGCTATCTAACCCTGTCACGCGGTCCATAATACTATCGCGTGCAGTCAGCATAATAATAGGTGTATTTTTAGTTGCCCTTAATCTACGACACACTTCTAGCCCATTTAATCCTGGCAGCATTAAATCAAGTAAAATAAGATCATAATTTGTTTCAAGTGCGGCCTCTAATCCCTTCCTTCCATCAAACTGTATGTCTACCTTATATCCTTCATACTTTAATTCTAATTCTAAAAAATCAGCTAAACTTTCCTCATCCTCAATAATTAATATGTGTTGCAATAGTAATTCCTCCTATATAGTTAAATGAATGAATAATCCTATCCCAAATATAATTACAATGATTTGATGCGCTTTTCTATACAATATCAAGTTTGTTTTTTTATTATGTTTATGTAAGACAAATCCAACGATTCCTAATATGATTAAAATGAAAAGAGAAAATATACCACTATAAAATATAAATATATGCCGACTTCCTTTTAATAAAAAATAAATGCCGTGAGTAATTGATACAGCTAATACAGTATATCCAATTAATACGTGATACTTTTTAATGAAAAGATATACATCCTTTATCAATTTAAACCCCATTATATTTTTCTTTTTTAAAAATAACCGTACATGACGTAAAATCCATAACGATGCAGCTAAAATTGCCCCGTATTCACCGAAAGAACCTAATTTCTTATTTAACCATTTCACATTCAATGCGTTGCCGTATATTACATTAATAAATAACAATGCTATACTACAAAAAATAATAGTAATGCCAATAAATTTAACATACAAATGAAAATATTTATTTCTTAGTAGCTTCTCCAATTCATTCAAGCTCCTTCCTTATAAACCTTCTGTAACAAGCAGAATATCAAATTAAAAAGAAAGGAACATGAGAAAAAGATTAAAATAAAATGAGAATTTGAAGATCACTTGAATTTTCTAGTGATCATTTTTAGCTAATTTTATTATATTTTGAATAAACGGCGCTTTTGCATTTGTATATGAAGCGCGATCAAACGGATATATAGCTGCAAGTTTCTCTTTTAATTCTCTATATTCTTTACGTGCCCATTCATGTTTTATTAGAAAGTCTCGAAATAAAAGATTGTTTTTCCATTCGTCACTATTATAAATATAAACATGTAAATGATGGGTACCCGCCCTCCATTTTCCCTTTCTAAAAAAACGCCGATTAGGTGTTTCTTTTAGAACATATTCATATCCAATTTTTAATAGTGCTTCAATCCACTTTTCGATAATTTGCAAATCTGTTACGCCGATCATCATATCTATTAGAGGTTTCGCTCCTAATCCCTCTACGGATGTACTTCCTATATGTTCAATAGCAATACATTCTCCTCCAAATAATGAAATGAATTTCTCCTTTTCTATTACATACTCTTCATGCCAGTCTTTTTGATATGGTTTAATAACGATTTGTTGTTCCATATTGTTCACCCTCTTATAAGTGTTTATTATTATATTTATAAAATTCCATATGATTAACATAGGATTTTCACAAAATATGTCGAATACTGAAATATACAACTTAATTATAATAAATGTGAGGTATATTATGAAAGATATTCCAGTTGAAATTCAGTTGAATCAAATAACATTCCAATTAAAAGAACATCATAATTTTGATTGGCTTACGAAATTAGGAACCGTATTTGCGGTTTTTGACCAGCAAGATTCAGGAAATCTATCTTTTGGTGTAGAAAAAAATGGTCATAAGAAATTTATTAAATATGCAGGGGCACAAACACTTGCATATAAAGGGACAATGGGAGACGCTATTGAAAAATTAAAAAATTCAGTTTCCCTATACGAGGAATTAAAGCATGACTTACTTATAAAACTAATTGAACACTTTCCAGTTCACACTGGATATGTATTAATTTTCGATTGGTTTGATGGTGAATGTCTTCATTCGCATTGGAGTTTCCCGCCTCCTGAAAAATATAAAAATCCAAATTCTCCATTTTATAAATTTAAGCATTTATCAGTTATGGAACGAATTCAATCCTTAAATTCTATTTTTTCTTTCCATACATTTGTCGAAAAGAAAAACTATGTAGCAATAGATTTTTATGACGGTAGTATTTTATATAATTTTCATACAAACGAGACGAAGATTTGTGATATTGATTTATATTCTAAAAAGCCATACGTGAATAAAATGGGAAGATTATGGGGTTCCTCTCGTTTTATGTCTCCTGAAGAATTCGAGCTAAATGCTATGATTGATGCAAGAACAAATGTATTTAATATGGGGGCAATGGCTTTTGCTCTCTTGGGCGGTGGAAAAGATCGCTCCTTTACAAACTGGGAAGCAAGTAAAGAGTTATATGAAATAGCGTTTCGCGCTGTAAATGACAACCGAATTAAACGATATGCATCGGTTGAAACATTTTATAAAGAGTGGCTAAACGTGGCTAATGCTAAAAAGATATAAACTTATATTATTAAATGCAAAAAGTTTCTACTATAATCATGTATAATATATTTGAAATGGAAATTCAAAATTACGAGGCAAATACTATGAACTTTGTTTATATTAATCAAAACGTATTAAATAATCTTCTTTACATTCTAATTAGTATATTTATTTTCTATTTTATATATGATAGCGGGCACTATTTAAAGAAATATAAAAAACTACTTATTATACTTTGTACGAGTATACCTCTTATTTTATGTATGCGCTATCCTATTTATATGGATGAAAATTGTATTCATGATTTAAGACAAATACCAGTTATAATAGGTACGCTTTATGGTGGCTTCCCTGTTGGTATCATATTGTTTGCTATTTTATTAATTACAAGATTTTTATTTTATGGATTTAGTATGTTAACCATACTAGTTTATGGCACAATGTTTATCATTACAGCATTCGCATCCGCAAAATTTAATAAGTATAATAGAAAAAATAAAGTAGCTTATGCAATGTTTTTAACATTTTTTCTAGCAATATTTACAACTGTAATTGTATTAACTTTATCAGATTTTGAAGTGAATAATTTATACATTATTTATTTCATCATATTACCAACTATTTTGATGTTATTTGTCATTTATTTTAATGAAGTTTTAAAAGATGCAGTATGTATGCGATCGAAGTTAATTAAAATGGAAAAAATGGAGATTGTTAGTCAACTCGCTGCTAGTATATCTCACGAAGTAAGAAATCCCTTAACTGTCGTAAAAGGATTTACTCAACTTTTAAAAACACCCAATTTAACTCCAGAATCAAGAGATGAGTATATTGAACATATACTTGAAGAGTTACATCGTGCCCAAGGAATTATTGATGATTATTTAACGTTTGCCAAACCTGCTTCAGAAAAATTAGATCATATTTCAGTAGAACAAGAGTTAAATCGAGTTATAAATATGATCTTACCATTATGCAATATGAATACAATACATATTGCAAAAGATTTCTCTACCGCAACAATTGTCGGTAATAAACAGCACTTTCAACAATGTTTTTTAAATTTAGTAAAAAATGGTATTGAAGCAATGCCTAATGGCGGTACTTTACATATCTCCTCATCTATTAGTAATAATAAAGTTATCATACGAATTGAGGATAGCGGAATTGGTATGTCACAAGAGCAAATAAATCGCTTCGGCGAACCATATTTTAGTACAAAAACGAAGGGTACAGGTTTAGGTACAATGGTTGCTGTTAAGATCATTGAAACGATGCAAGGTAGTTTAAAGATCCGAAGCATTGTTAATAAAGGTACAACTTTGACAATTACATTCCCGAAATGTAATTATAACTCATCTGAAAACAAATAAAAAAGGAGCATAATTGCTCCTTTTTTATTTGTTTCGATACATAAGTATCTTCTATGTTTTTTAAGTTTACATTTGTGGAGACTAATTAGAAATTAGTACCCTCCGCCCCAGCAGCTGCATCCAACGATAATTAATAAAATAAATAACACAACTAATAAAGCGAAACCTCCACCAAAACCACAAGAACCACCGTAACTCATATTTTCTCCTCCTTTTGGTTTGAAAACTAATAGGTAGTTGATCATTTTAACTGGTTCGTATTATACATTATGTAAATATCCCTTTTTTGAGCATGTCTACATAAAAATAAGTAAAAGCACTCATTTGAGAGTGCTTTAAAATGGATACCAAAAGTCTTGAAATACATGTAACTTTAAATACACTGCAACAATTAAAATAAAAACACCTACAAATAAAGCAATGAAATCCCCGCTTTTCGCTTTATTTGTATAAAACCAAGTTCGTGTATTTTTCTTTCCAAATCCTCTTAAATCCATTGCATTTGAAACTGTATCGATTCTATCTAGTGAATGAATAATTAAAGGCCAGAAAATTAAGACACGGTTTTTCATACGAATCCATAAACTTGCTTCTCCTTTTTCAAAAGCTACTCCTCTCGCCTCTTGCGCATGTTTAATAACTTTATATTCGGACTGAATATCAGGTATATAACGTAATGCAATATTTATTGCATATGTAATCTTATAATGAATTCGAAATTTACTTAAGCTACTCACAAATTCGCTTGGATCAGTCGTATATATAAAAATAAGTGTAAAAGGTAATAACGTAAAATATTTTAATGAAAGTGTAGCTGCATAAAATAATGTTTCATATGTAATGGTTGCATATCCGATATGTAAAAACGAAGTATATGATGCGGTTAATTCAGATCCATGAGTTGGTGTAATAAATAAAATCATTACAGAATTTAATACACTAAATGTAAATATAACAGTAAAAACAATGCAAATTTTACGAAATGGAATTTTTGCAACAAGAAGTCCGATACAGCCAATCATAAATACAATAAGCAATATACGAAAATCAAAAAACAAAAAAGTAAGTGTCATACAAAAAATAAATAACAACACTTTCACTGCTCCATCCATACGATGAAAGTATGTACTATACATGCTCCTCCCTCCTAGTAACCTCAAAATAAAGTTCTATAAACCTTTCAGGGTATGCAATCCCACTAAATTTAACTAACTTGAATAATGAACTTTCCCTAAGTTTCGCTCTTTGTAACGTTTCTGAATGTCCTAATACGATAGACGAGGTATTATTCGCAATAATTTTCCCTTCATGTAAAACGATTGCTCTGTCTGCATATTCTAATGCGAGATTCATATCGTGTGTGATAAAAATAAAAGATATTCCCTTTGCAGCTAGTTTTTTAATAAACGACATAAACTGTTTATAATGATAATAATCTTGTCCCGCTGTCGGTTCATCTAAAATGATAAGTTTCGGATTTGTTGTTAGTACAGATGCAATCGTTACTCTCTTTTTTTGTCCATAACTTAATGCCTGAATTGGCCAATTACGAAATGGATACAAACCACAAATTTTTAATGTTTCTTCCGCTCTAAGCCTAATTTCTTCATTTGAAACCTTTTTTAATTTTAATGAAAATGAAACCTCTTCTATAACAGTAGGCTGCGTAATCATATGATTTGGATTTTGCATCACATAACATATAATCTCTCCACGTTTACGAATAGACCAAGAATTGATATTTACTCCATTAAATAAAATCCTATCATTTTTTGTTTTGTTTATGCCTATAAGACTATGAGCTAATGTTGATTTTCCAGCTCCATTATGACCCAAAAGTGCTACAATTTCCCCTTCTTTTATTGAGAAATTTATATTCTCTAATACTTTTTGTTTATTAGGATAGGAGAACGATAAATTTTCTACTTTCAATAATTCTTTGTTTGTAGGATTCCTTTTACAAAAGACTTGCTTTTCCACCCACTCATTTATTGCGCTACTAACACTTTCTCTTTGAAGATTTTCAAGTGGATATATTCCGGCATTATTACTATCAAAAGGTAATCTCTTTAATCCTTCTATGTACATAGGTTCTCTTAAGCCGATAGATGGCAATATATTTGACGTTAAAATCTCTTCCGGAGTGCCTATCGCAACAATTTCCCCTTCATCCATTAAAATGATTTTATCTAAATCCAGATTTAACATTTCTTCTATTCGATGTTCAATAATTACAATTGTTTTATTATATTGTTTATGTATATCTTTAATAAGTTCTATTGTATGTAAGCTACTTACAGGATCTAAATTCGCTAAAGGTTCATCAAATAATAATATATTGGCATTCGTTGTTAACAACCCTGCTAGAGAAACAGTTTGTTTTTGACCTCCTGATAATTCATGTGGACTTTGTTTATGAAAAGCATGCATCTTTACCTTTTTTAATGAGTCTGAAACAATTTTTTTCATTTCATTTTGATTTACACATTCATTTTCTAAATAAAAAGCTACATCTTCTTCTACTGTAAGACCAATAAATTGAGCATCTTGATCTTGCAAAATTGTTCCTACCTGTTTACTCTGTTCAAAAACACTCCCTTTCCTCGGGTCTTTTCCGGCAATTAAAATATTACCAGTACTAATCCCCCCATAAGAAAAGGGGATTAGCCCATTGATACAATGAGCTAACGTTGACTTCCCTGAACCACTACGTCCAGCGATTAACACTTTTTCCCCAGGATATATATGAAACGTAATGTCTTTTACAGTAGTCTGCGCCGCATGCTCATATTGAAAGCTGAATTGTTCAAAAGAAATAATTGGTTGCATGTTAACATCCCTACTTTTCAATTTTTAAATGTGTATGTTTCTTATTAGATTTAGCTAGACCTATTGTAATTGGCAATCCAAGAACTAGAAATACAATAACATCCGCAATTGTTGCTCCTAATACTTGTATAATAATTTTGTCAAACGGTTCTCCCATCACAATAATATCGAATGCGCCAGCAAATATAATAGCAATGACAATACCAATTAACCCAGTAATGGCTAAATAAGAAATATCCCGCTTATTATACGTCCCGTTTTTCACACTAAAGCTAACTCTTTTTTGAATGAGTCCCATTGCAAATCCGATAATGCCTGAACTAATAACCCAGCCCCACCAAATACCCCAACCAGCGATTGTATCTGTTACGGTATGACCGATAAGTCCTATTAAAAGTCCTGCCACTGGACCGAATAACGCTCCAAAAACGGTTAAAATAGCTAATGCAGGTTTAATAAATGTATTTGGTGCAATAGAAAATCCCCAAAGTCCTAATATCCCGTATAATGCTGCTCCAATTCCGATTGCTACTACTAACTTTGTTGATAATTTGTTCATTACAATTCCCCTCTCGTATTAGTCAACTTTTATTACTCTATATTTATTTTGAAAATGAATTATGCATTGACACTCCCTTTCTATACAACAAAAAATGACCTCTTACATAAGAGGTCATTTTCTTTCACGTTCAAGAATCCTCTTATCTTCCAAAAAACACATCGTGTCCTCTGCGGAATTAGCACCTTCCTATAAATTTATATAGGGGTTGCTGAGGTTTCATAGGGCCGTTCCCTCCACCTCTCTGGATAAGTATTAATTTGTAATTCGTATTATGGCACTAATAAGTGTAAATTTCAACACTTTTCTAATTATTTTTATTTTTTGTTCAACGGTACATTTAAATCATTGTATTCTTATCGGAATTATGAAATAATGAATTCAAAATAGTTACGGGAGGAATGTACGATGAAAGTAATCGGTTTAATTGGTGGACTAAGTTGGGAATCTACATCGTTATACTATAAACATATTAATACACTTACACTCTCTCAATATGATCAAAATGCAAAGCTTGTTTTATATAGCATGGACTTTGGTGAAGTAACTACTTTATTACAAAATCATCAATACGAAGAAGTGAAAAACGAACTAGTCACAGTTGCAAAAAAGGTTGAAAAATCCGGAGCTGATTGTTTATTAATGTGTTCCAATACGGTCCATTTATTTGCTGAGGAAGTAGAAAATGCAATATCTATTCCACTTCTTCACATTGGTGATGTAAGTGCTAAAAAAATGGTAGAACAGAATATAAAGCGTATCGGACTATTAGGTACGAAACAAACGATGGAACAAGACTTCTATAAATCACGTCTAGCGAATTTTAATATTGAGACAATCATCCCAAATGAAGAGGAGAGAAATTTTATTCATCATGTTATTTTAAATGAATTAAGTAAAGGAATTATTTCAGAAACATCAAAAGAAAAACTATTACAAATTACAAATTCATTAATTCAAAACGGCGCAGAAGGTATACTACTAGGCTGCACTGAAATACCTTTGCTTATTTCTCAAAACGACCTTACTGTACCTGTTTTTGATACCGCTTTTTTACATGCAAATACTGCTGTGCAATTTGCAGGATAATAATATAAAAGCATAAAGGTTAATCCTCTATGCTTTTATATTGTCCATACTATTTATTTAGAAGAGATTTTATAACTTCAATTGCTTCTTTAGTACCACCACATTCTATAAAACTATCATTCAGTTTTCGTATACCATGTTTATACTTTTCATTTGAAAGAACCTCTGTTACCGCTTCATTTAAAGTTTGCACATTAACATGTTCTTTCAATAATCGATGTGCTGCTTCAAGTTCAGTTAATCTTTGTGCTATCATTGGCTGGTCTTTATCGTGTGGAATTATAACAAATGGGACATTAAAATAAATGGCATCGTGTACGCTATTCATACCACCATGTGTAATGAAAACATCTGCTTCACTTAATATTTCTGATTGGGGTACGTATGAAGCAATTATAAAATTGTCTGGCGCTTTCTTAATTTTTGAACGATCATTTCTATCACCAATTGCCATTACAACTATTCCATCAAAATCTGAGAAAGTATCAATGCAAGTATTAAAGAATGGTTCGATTCCTTCAAGTAGTGTCCCCATTGAAATATAAATAACTTTCTTACCTTTAAGTAATTCAAGTGGAAACTCTACATTTGTTTTACGATTTGAATTACTCGGCCCAATAAAAATGTTATTTTCTCCGAACGAATCGCTATTAGGTTGAAAATATCGACTTGTGTACACGAGTGAAATATCTCCCTTATTATGCATAAATTGAAGATTATTTTTGGGCTTTACTCCAAATTCATGTTCCATTTGACGTAGTAACTTTTCAGAAATTTCATCAGGCTGGAATTGTATTTCTGCATTTGGATGAAAAGGTAAAGTCTCCAAAAATTCTGGAGGAATTAAAAATATAGGAGAAGAAAGTACGCCTGGAATTTGTAAATACTCCTTTACTAACTCTCCAGCACCAAATATATCGTAAATTACGAAATCAAAATTGATGCTCTCACATAATTGTTTCGTAATTTCTAATATATATAAAGAAGTTTGAACATGTACATGAAAGAAAGAATTCCGCCCATATGAGGTTTCAGTATCAATAGAAATCTCCTTTAATAAATCTGGATGAGTATATACAGTTGCTCCCAAATCTTCAATTCTGCTTTTAAAGTGTTCTGTTGTAATATAATGTACGTGATCACCCCGTTCAGTAAAAGCTTTGACTAAACGTAATGTAGGATTTACATGTCCCTCTGCTGGAAAATTAACCACTAAAATATTTAGCACTTATTTCTCACTCCTTACATTTCAATACTCTTATTAATCATACTGTAATTATTACCGTCAATCTTCCCTTAATAGTCCTAATATACTTACTACTTTAGATTGATAAATAATTGTCAGTTAATAAATTAAAAAAGGCATCTACATAAGTAGATGCCTAACCGTGATAAGGAGTGTTCTGTGAGGTTAGAATAAGCTTTTCAGCTTGTCCTATGCTATCAATATATGATTTATTTTATAAAGTGTGCATAGTTGATAGAATGATTTTATCCTTCTCTATCATCCATTTTGAATCTATTCCTAAATAAGACGACTCTAGTTTCTATAACATTTCATATGTTTTAACCTTCTTGAGAGCTATCTATTTTTGTAGTTTCTCCAGTCAATCGCTTATTTTTTAATTCAAAATAAGCATCTAAAACTTCTTTTCCAATATCAGAGTTAATACCAGATTTATCATTAATAACCCACGGCACAACTACAGAGAATGCTACTTCAGGATTATCATACGGCGCATATCCTGCTAACGTTAAATTATAACATTCTCTTCGCTCACCTTTTTCATTTCTTCCAATATCACTTTCTCCACCGTATACTGTCTGTGCTGTCCCTGTTTTACCTGCTGGCTTATAAGATGCTTTTTGGAACGCCCTTACTCCTGTTCCATCACCTTCTTGGAATACCCTTCTAAATCCTTCTTTTACTTGATTTATATATTCCGCTTTCATATCTATCTTATTTAAAACGATTGGTTCTACTGCATGCACCACTTTACCAATCTCATCTTTTTGCGACGTTTGCTCTCTTACCTCTTGAACAATTTGTGGCTTCATTCGATATCCACCGTTTGCGATTGTTGAAATATACTGTACAAGCTGAAGTGGCGTATAGGTGTCATACTGGCCAATTGAGTAGTCTAGTAAGAAACCAGGTTGATTATCTTTTTTACCAATTTGTCCAGCTGTTTCATTCGGTAAATCAATACCCGTTGGAACACCTAATCCAAATTGCCTGAAATAATACCTCATTTTATCAAAGTACTCCTGTTTAATATTTAATGAACTATTTTTCACATAATCTACACCTGCAATTTTTAATGCTGTATGAAACATATAAACGTTTGAAGAGACTTGTAACGCTCTTAAATCATCAATATTTCCAAACTCTTTCCAAGACTTTTTTTCCTTAGTTCCTTTAAACTTCATAGGTGCATCATAAAAATAAGTACCTGGTGTTATAGCTTTCGTTTCAAATCCAGTTAAAACTGTCGCACCTTTAACTGTTGATCCAAGCTCATAAGAACTAGTCAATGTGCCTAATGCATAGTCTTCAACTTCTGTTTTTCCGTCTTTTTCTACAAGTCTTTTCCCAGCCATGGATAATACTTGTCCGTTTTTCGGATTCATCATCACAACGAAAGCACGGTCCAACATGGATTCTGACCCTTTATATGCCTTTAATATTTTTTCAATACTTTCTTCTACTTTCTTCTGTAATTCCATATCTATTGTTAAAGTTAAATTCTTACCGCTCTTTCCCTCAGAAACGGTTTCCGTTCTAATTGTATTACCTTGTTTATCTGCAACGCTTCTTACTTCTTTTTTTGTACCATGAAGTACATCTTCATATTGCTGCTCGATATAACTTTTTCCAATCCTATCATTTCGGCTATAATCACGTACCAAGTAGTAATCTAATCGTTCACTTGGTAATCCTTCATCGGAATTAGAAACATTTCCAAGAACAGATCGGAATAATCCATCATTTACATACACTCTCTCCCAATCAACCGATACGTCTACACCTGGGAGATTCGCTAAACCTTCACTAATTATAGTAAATTCCTTTTCACTAACATCTTTTTTAATAATTTGAGGAGCCATTTGATAACCAGAAGTCATCTTACTTTTAATAGCTAACACTTTTATATCTTTCTCCGTTAATTCCTGAAGATTTTTATTTGTAACCCGTTTTCTTTTTAACTCTTCTATTTTTTTATCTAGCTTCTTGCCGCTAATATCCTTTTCTCTAAATGTATCTATTTCTTTTTTCGATACTAGATTTTCAGCCAGTTTCGGATTTAATTGCATCCAAAAATCTTTCTTATCTGTCTCAGTTAACTTAGCTATATCTTCTTGCGGCATTTCAATTATGTCTACTAGTTGTCTTGCGGTTTTTAATATATCTTCTGATTTTACACCTTTCATCTTTGTGTACGTGATCGTACGCAAAGATGTATTATCAACAACTGGATTCCCTTCTCGATCAAATATTTTCCCACGTGGGACAGATAGGCTCACAGTTGCATTTTCTCTCTTTTTTACTTCATTTTTATAAGTCTCTCCATCGAAAATTTGCACTTTACCTAACTGTATAATCATTGCAGAAAATAATAAAAATACACAAAGAAATAAAATATTTAACCGCGTCGGTATTGCTCTATCACTTTTTTTCTCTTGCTTTTTCACTTTGTCTTAATCTCCTCCTTACAAAATTCCTAATAATAATTGAATCTATGTATTAAAAGTAATGCACATTTTCTATACAGTACTTTGCACAAATATTAATATACTGATAAAAACTTAATAGAAATTAAAACAAAGGTTAAGAAAAGGTAAAGTTTACTAAATTAAATATAAAAATCCCCAATAACCGAAAGCTTAACTTTTGGTTATTGAGGATTTAGTAATTTAAGAGTTAATAATTGGACGTATTGATTCGAATCTATCATCATAATTTGATAGAGATTTTTCACTCTGCGCTTTCGGCAAGTAAATCGTTACTGTTGTCCCGACTCCAACTTCACTCATAATACTTATATTCCCTTGATGACTTTCAATGATTTTATAACTTAGCATTAATCCGATACCGGTACCTTTTTCTTTCGTACTATAAAAAGGCTCACCTAATCTCTTAATTCTATCTTCAGGTATTCCTATTCCTTCATCAATTACCTGAATAATGACACCTTCATCGTTTATCTCTTTAATATGAATTGTAATTTTCCCGCCATCTGGCATAGCTTCGATTGAATTTTGCAAAATATTAATAAACACTTGTTTCAATTGATTTTCTGAGCATTCAATGCTTATGTCTTTTGTTTCCGCATATAGTTCCACTTGAATATTCGTCATAATTGCTTTTGTATTCATTAACGATACGACATTATTATAAATTTGATAAATATTTTTTTGTTCTGTATTTATCTCATCTGTTTTAGCAATTGATAAAAACTCTTGAAGAATCGCTTCTATTCTTTCAATTTCAGAAAGCATTAAATCAAAATATTTTTCTTGATCTTCTTTATTAATTTGAAATAGCTGTATAAACCCTTTAATGACAGTTAATGGGTTCCTCACTTCATGAGCCACACCAGCTGCTAATTGACCAATTGCTGCAAGTGTATCTGATTTATTTAGCAATTCTTCTGTCTTTTTCCGTTCTGTAATATCGCGTACAATGATCATAATTTTATCATGTAATAATGGTAAGCATCTAGCTTCAAAGAAATCGATACTCCCATTAATTGTAAGTGGGTATTCAACAATTACATTCGTTCCTTTTTCCTTCACTTGATGAATTGCTTCCTGAAACTGCTGTGCTACTGGAGATGGTAATACTTCGAAAAACTTTTTCCCCATAAAAGCTTGTGCCGGTACGTAAAATTTCGAAGGGGATCCTGCTTTATAATCTATAATTGTGCCATCATCTTCTGTTAAGAAACATAAATCTGGTAAAGCCTTAAAAATTAATTCCAATTCAGACGTTTGTTGTTTTAACTGCTCTTCTATCGCTTTTAAATGTGTAATATCTACTCCGACAGCCCAGTAGCTATATCCTGTTACAGGAAACTGTTCTGATATATTGGACCACATGATTGTTTTGATTTCACCATTTTTACATGTTAAGTGCATTTCCCAATCCCTGAAATTTTTTCCACAAGTTAAAAATTTCGTTTGTATTTGGTGACGATAATTATGATCTGGGTACAATAATTGAAGGGCATTTGGATTTCCTATTATTTCTTCAGCGGTATAACCTGTTACAATTTCACACTCCCGATTCCACAAAACAAAATCTCCATTATAATCAAGCGCATCAACCATAACAGGCATGTTTTGTAAAATCGTATGTAGTTCCTCCTCTTTTCGAGAAAGTAACGTTTTATTTTTACTTTGAAATACTTTTGTCGCCCCATCTATAATTAGATTTGAAAGCATTTCAAAGTATTTTTGACAATTGAAAATGTCACTTTTATTTGACCATACTACAAAAGATCCTAAATGTTGATTGTATAAAAAAATGGGGATTTCAATTTTGGGAAGTTTACATATTTTCATCTCATTTATTCCAAAAGAAAATATACATTCTTTTTCAGCATCAAGAAGTTGATGTGATATGTTGGTTAATTTATAAAACTGTTCTGCCATGGTTTCTATTGTACTCACATCAATAAGTTCCATTAGCCGCGCATTCATTCCTTTTTCACCTCAATATGTAAAATTAATACAAATTCAAAATTTATACTTCTCCATTATACGAAGAATGTGCCTTTAGGTATATAGCTGCAGAATAATTATTCGAACAAATTTTATTTTTCAATTAAAAAAAAGAAGAATTTACGTATAAAATGAAACTTTAATCATTCTGTATTCCATCAAACACCTATTTTAATTTGACAAACAACCGATAACGCGCCCTCATGCATAGATTTAACTATGACAATAGCATTATTCATATCGCTTGTGGTAGTATAAAAATACAAAAAATATAAAGTTCATAAAATTTTCACAATTAATATGAAAAATATAAACATTTATTCCAATATATTCTATATAATATAAAGTAATAAGGCTTCTATGAATCACATAGAATACCTTACCCCTAATAAAAAGAAAAAAAGAATCTATTTGGATTCTTTTTTTCTTTTTATATTACATTACATATTTATATAAAGCATGTGCAACACCGTGTTCTTCATTTGATAAGGTTTCGTATTGACACATCGCTTTAATTTCTTCCACAGCATTCCCCATTGCAATTGATATGTTCGCTTTTTCCATCATGGAAACATCGTTTAGCCCATCACCAATCGCTACAGTATTTTCGACTGGAATATTCAGGTGTTCTGCTAAAGTATATAATCCATTTCCTTTTTGAGCATCTCGATGATTAATCTCTAAATTATGCCAATAGGAAGATGTAATTGCTAAATCAGTATTATGCAGAAACGTTTCTTTTAATTTTTTTAATTTTTCTATGTCATAAGAAAATGGTAAAAGTTTATGCACATGTATATCTGTTTCTACAATCGGTTTACAACTTTCTGCACTATGAAACGCTGTATGCTCAAGGTATAAAGCTGCGATAGTTTCTAATTCTTTCAAGTCGAAATTTTCTTTTGAATTCTTCACATACTCGATTTCATTACGTACACTCTCTACTCCATAATCCGGTACATACACACCTTTATTAGTATAAAGCTGATAATATAAGTTATTCTCTTCAAGATATTTTACAATCTCAAGTGCTTGCATATTTTGAATTGGATATCTCTTCATCATTTTTTTATCTTTATATATAAGTGCACCATTTTCTGCAATAATTGGACATTCTAAATTAACTTCTAACAATAATCGTTCAATGTCGACGATAGAACGTCCTGTACAAATTGCTACAACATGGCCCGCTTCCTGACATTTTCGAATTGCTTCTGCATTCTCTTTACTAATCATTTTATTTCCCGAAAGAAGAGTTCCATCTAAATCAATTGCGATTAATTTCATTATTTCTTCACCACTTTCTATAAATACACGAGTTCATTATAAACAATAGGTATCGTTTTCATACTGATCTCGTGAAGTACTCCTTATTTATAATTTATGAAAAGCGTTTCAGGTCAAGAAATAATTAATAATAAAATCAAAAACTTTTCTTTTTAAAGAAAAGTTTTTGATTTTAAACTATGAACTATAACTAATATATTTCGTCTCACACATGTACACATTCTTTTCTTCAGTTGGGACATATATTTTAAACTTTTCTAAACGTTTTCCGTAAATATGAATAGTGACAACGCTTTCATTTTCACCTATTTCTAGAATATGACAATCAGCTGGTGGAATGACTTTATCTGTTTCGCCTTCTCCCAAATAAAGATTTCCTGTATGTGTTAAATAAGAAAGTGAATTTCCAAGTTGCTTCGTTTGAACAAAGTTCTGCACCATTATCCTTCCTGAAAAAACGCCTTCTACTCCCCATGTGCCATCATGATCATGCAATGGTGTAGATTGTCCATCTTTCCATACGAGAGCTAATACTTCAAAACGTTTTAACGGATCTTCATACAGTAAGTGTCGTGCATATTGAGCCGAATTCGCCTTCTGTTTATCTAACGGAAGCCATGTTTTCTTTTCTAAAAGTTCTTCTAGTAATGTTTCAATTTTACACACGATTTCTTCTTCTAATAAATCACCGTCTATTAAATCAGTTACAGCTTTAATAAATGTTTGAAACGTTTTACTCCCATTGCACGTTAACATAAGCATCCTCCTCTACTCTTTTTTCACACACCTCCATACTAAATAGCCCGCTAAAAATTTACAATTGAGAAATTAAAAACAAGGTACAGTAATTTTGTACCTTGCTGAACGTTTTACCTAGTTTTCAAAAGAATAGGTAAATATTTTAATGTTTGTTCATTTTCCAATATACATTTTTCTAAATTGAACGATGGAGATAACTCTATTTTTTCAAAGACATTTATAAAGGTAGTTAATGCAATTTCAGCTTCTAAACGTGCAAGTGGTGCCCCTAAGCAAAAGTGAGGACCTTTACCAAAGGTTAAATGCTTTTCATTTCCTATTCTGTGTAAATTAAACTCAGAAGCTTGTAAGAATTTTTTCTCATCTACATTTGCTGCACTTACCCATGCAACAATCATTTGATCCTTTTTCATAAAAGGTCCAAATATATTTGTGTCCTCTGTAATCCTCCTAGCTAATGTAACGGGAAAGCGATAGCGTAATACTTCCTCAATCGCTTTTGAAATTAATGTAGGTTCTTTTCTTAACTCTTCATATATTCCAGGTGAATCCACTAAAAAGCAATAAAAGCTATTAATAATTAAATTTGTAGTTGTTTCATTACCTGCCGCTAATAAGCCTAAAGAAAAAGTAACTATTTCTTCATCGGTTAATCTTTCACCTTCATATTCAGCTCGTATTAAATCTGAAATAATATCGTCGGTTAAATGATATCTTTTCTCTTGAACAATTGGAAGCAGGTACGTTTTAAATTCATTTAACGCAATTCCTTTTTCTACATCCAAATCGTTAAATTTTTCTTTACTATATGGCATAAATAAAATATCAGACCATTCTTTAATCTTTTTACGATCCGTTGTTGGCACTCCTAATAAATCGGATATGACGGTAACAGGTAAAGGTGCAGCAAACTCTTCAACGATATTAACCTCACTATATTTTCCGATATTTTGTACAAGTTCATTTGCGATAGACTGTATTCGAGGTTTCCATTGTTCTATACTTCTTGGAGTAAATGCTTTAGAAACGATAGAACGTACATTGCGATGTTCTGGTGGATCAGTAGAGTTTATATTTATTCTCGTTTCTAAAGGTGGGATTGCGAATTGTCTTCGTTCCCTTCTACTTGAAAATAAGCGATAATCCGATAAAACTCGATTTACATCATCGTATAAAAAAACATTCCATACATCCTGCTCCTCATCATAATGAACTGGATGATTGTCCCTCATAAATTGATACCACTCATACGGATTCCACAATTCTTCTTTTGTTTTCAGCTTTGAAATTTCATGAACTAAAATCACATTTTCAGGCGAAGCCATAGTTCTTTCCTCCCTTTTCTTTTACAATAAAAGTGATAGGTCGGTAGTTCAAAGTTGTATAATCTAACATATGTTATTTTAACATATGCTAAAGGGGATTTTTCATTGGAGAACTTGAGAAATATATAAGGGGGATTTTTATGTACGTTGACATTTTATTACTAGCAGAATTAACGACTGGACCAAAACATGGATATGAAATAAAGAAAAATGTTCAAAATCGGTTAGGTGAGAATTTCGAATTAAATCATAATACACTGTATCCCGCTCTTCGGCGCTTCGAAAATATGGGTGCTATAACGAAAAAAATACATAAACAAGTCGGAAAGCCAAACCGAAATATGTACGACATAACTGAAACAGGAGAAGAAATTTTTTATGAAATGTTAAGAGAGTTTCCCGAAAAGATTGCGACAAATAACGCTGAATTCCTTGTGCGTATCGCGCTATTTGAAAAACTTGATTACGAAGCTAGAAAAGAAATTTTAACAATACGCCAAGACGTACTACATAAACAGCTTACTGCTATTCAATCTTTACATGTTAGCTCATCTTTTATTACAGAAGTCATTGCATTTAGTAAATCGCGTATTGAACATGAATTGCTCTGGATTACATCACTTATGAAGAAAATATGAAAAAATAAAAAGAAAAGTTAAAAACAATGAATGAAAATGAGATTTATTATCAATACTATAATTAATAAAAGGGCAACCACGATTTGGCTACCCTTCAAAAATTTTATATTTCTGGATCAAAAGTTTTGCAATCTGTTTCTTCCGTAGTAGATGCATGTTTCCCTTTATTACTTACTACATAAATTGCATCTGCACTACATTTATTGCCGTTAGCCCAAAATTTACAGTTGTTTACTTCACATAAAACGTCTTGTGCCATAGTATCACACCTCCTTGTTCTAATATCATTAACAAAATTCGGAGGTATGATACTCTTTGTTATGCATTTTTTATTACCTTTTTAGCTTTCTTAATGGTTCAATGTCTCCTTGAACAATAGCATCTATATTTTCTGTTATTTTTTCAATGTCAAAATGCCACCATTGAATTTGCAATAATTCTTCTACTATTGTATTTGTAAATCGTTCCTTTATTTTATTTGCAGGGTTTCCGCCAACAATTGTATATGGTACGACGTCTCTAGTCACAACAGATTTAGCTGCAATGATTGCACCATCTCCTATTTTTATTCCGGGCATAATCGTTGTATCCATACCAATCCAAACGTCATTTCCTATAACTGTATCACCTTTGTAAGGTAAATCAGACAAATTAGGTGTATACTTCTCCCACCCATTTCCAAATATATTAAATGGATATGCCGAAAATCCATCCATCCGATGATTCGCTCCGTTCATAATAAAGGTAACTCCATTTGCAATACAACAAAACTTTCCAAGTATAAGGCGATCTCCAAGAAATTCATAATGATGTAATACACGATCTTCAAATGTTTCTCCATCTTTCGCATCATAATATGAATAGTCTCCAATGAGTATATTAGCTTTTGTTATTGTATTTTTTATAAATTGGACATTTTGATTTCCTTCAATAGGGTACTTAACATTTGGATTAGGATTCATTTTGTACAACACTTCCTTTATCACTTATTTCATTTTCTATTGCTATTACTGGCTTCAAATTGTATATCGGTAAAATAAATAATAATCCAATTATAAATAGTAAAGCTGTGCCCTCATACATCGTACTTAATGAAAACATTTCTTTTAACGAACCAGCAATACTCATTGTTACTACCATTGAACCAGTAAATAATGGACTTAAAATGCCATTTACACGACCGATAAAATCAGTATCACTATTTTGAATAATGAGCGTATTAATCCCTATTTGGATACACGGAAGAGCTAACCCACTAAAAAGTTGTGCTGTGAGTGTTACCCATAAATTCGTCGAATAACCTATAATACCAATGCCGATCGCCTGACCGAGCATCCCTACAATTAACATCTTTTGCGGAGCTACGTTTTTCGCAAATACCATCGCTAAAGCTCCGCCAACAATCATACCCGCGCCATTTACTGTTAGTAACCATTGCAAACTCTCTTTTGATAACCCTAACTGCTCAGTTACAATAAATATACCAAGTGGCTGAATTAAACCGATACCGAGTCCTGCTGCCATAAAACAAAGGCCAAGCAAAGTTAATGCTTTTTTCTTTTTCACATATTTAATCCCATCCAGCATCTCCTGTAATAGCGTGATTTCTTTCTTCTCATTATCATTCTCAAGATCTTTCGGTAGAAATAACAACACAGCTGCAGCAAGTAAAAAAGCGATACCTGTTATGATGATTGAAATATAAATTCCAAAACTATGAAAGATAAATGTTCCAAGAATCGGTCCTAATACCATAAAAATCGCAAATATTGTTTGATATATTGACATCGCTAATTGGATTTGTTCTGTTGATAAATGCTGTTTAAACAATTTCATACCTGATGGTTGAGAAAACTGCGAAAGGATTGCAGAAATAAGTGTGACAAAAAACACGATTTTCCATGTTCCAAACATAAGTGTAATTAATACAACGAATACTGATATGGAACTTAACGTTTCACACCATATCATCGTCTTCTTTGGCTTCCACCTATCAGCAAACGTTCCACCAATAAAAGAAAAGATGAAAATTGGAGCAAACTCCGCAACTGAAATCATCGAAATAGCAAAAGCATCACCTTTCGTCATTTCCATTACATACAGTAATACCGCGAAGTTTCGAACCCATATTCCAATTTGTAAAAATAATGCTGATGCAAGAATTCCTTGCACAAACCGATTTTTTAATACTTGTGATACCCCATTGTTTTGTTTCGTTACTACATTTGTCGACATAAAAAAAGCCCCCTATTTCATGTTCTGAACAGGAGGCAGCACAAATCATATAAAAAGACTATATATTCGCAAAGCGAAATACATCCCTTTTCTATAAATGCACAGACTAATCCTATTCAGAAGAATATTTCGTTTTTTAACGAAGATCTCTTACAAATAGAATTAGTTGATCATTGGGATGTTTTCACCCTTCCGTTTCGAATTTAAATAACACATACATACTCTATGTAAATCAATTTCGATGTATGCATGTCTCCTTTTAACTATTCTAGAAATTTAAAGGCAATTCCTCTAAAGAACGCATTAAATAATTACCCTGCCATTTCATTTCTTCACGATTCCCTTTTATTTGTAGTTCAGGCATTCGCTTAAACAAAGTAGTAATAGCAATCTTTGCTTCTAACTTAGCAAGTGGAGCGCCTAAACAGAAATGGCTACCATGGCCAAAGGCAATATGACGATTATTCTCCCGAGTAATATCGAATACTTCTGGGTTTTCAAATACTGCTTCATCACGGTTGGCGGAAGCTAATGCAATGACAACCATATCTCCTTTTTGAATTGTTTGGTCATGGATTTGAAAAGGTTCAGCTGCCCATCTTGAAGTTGTAACCTCAACTGGAGAATAATATCGTAACCCTTCCTCAATAGCTGCATCAATTAATTTGGGATTTTCTTTTAATAACTGTAATTGATTCGGATTTTCAAGAAGCGCTAATACCGTATTTGTAATTAAATTTACCGTTGTTTCGTGTCCCGCCACAATTAGTAACATTATCATTGAATATAGTTCCCTAGCGCTAAGTTTATGTCCTTCACTTTCTGCAAGTATTAAAGCACTCACCAAGTCCTCTTTTGGTTCTTTTCTCTTAACATCAACTAAATATTGGAGATATGTAATAAACTCAGATAGTTGCTTTTCGGTTTCTTTTATTTCTTCTGGCGTTTCTGGGTAAGCAATGACAGCATGAGACCAAATTCTAAATTTCGCTTGATCTGCTTTTGGAATGCCGAGCATTTCACTTATTACAATAATCGGTAAAGGGAACGAGTAATCATCAACAAGATTTAATGAACTTTTTCGTTCGACTTCATTTAACAAATCATCTGCAATATCCTCTATTCTTCCTTCCAATTGCGTGATCATCTTCGGTGTAAAGGCTTTTTGTACGAGTGATCGTAAACGATTATGGTTAGGTGGATCTGAATTTAACATGTGCGTCGTTAAATAATCACTATTGTCAACAGTAAGAAAGACATTCAATGTATCTTGAGAAAATACATTGGCCGGATCTTTTTTTAAGCGATTATCTTTTAATAGTGGCAAAGCATCTTCATATCTTGTAATAAGCCACTCTGCACCTAATTCTGTTTTATTCACAAATAAGATAGGTTGCATTTTTCGCGATTCTTTATAAATTTCATACGCATCTTCTTTAAACTGAGCAGATGCTAAATTAATACCATCCTCTATTCTTAGCCCAACTTTATTTTTCATTGACATCGTATTCCCTCACTCTCATTTGTTTTTGAAAACCAACCAACATATGCATTATACTCTAATGAAAACGTGAAAATTGTAAATTTTTAATCTAAATCTCACTTCGTATATTGAAAAATAAAAAGTGAGAGAGTAAAATCCTTCTACTCTCTCACTTTTATTTACGCAAAGCACATGAAATTACTAATTTGCTGATAGCGATAACTTACTTTACGACGGCGACCACCTTGCCAAGTGTAACCTGAAACCCCATTTCTCCTCACTTCAGTCGGAAAGAACCATAAGTCTCTTCCGAAAGGTCCTGGACGATGTAAACGTAAATACCCCCACCTTCCTAGACAGTTACACATCCATGATTTCATATTCCCTGCTTGTGCTGGAGAAGCAAATGTAGATGGTAACGACGGCGCTTGTGACGGTGGTGGTGACGGTGGAGCATCTTCCGCATCATCTGGTCTATAATCTTCTTGTTCCATGTCTCTCACTTCATTTACAGATTCATACCCGTAGTTTTGTGGATTATAATACATCCCTTGATCATATGGATAATTTTGCTGGTTATACATATTAACAAATCACCTACTTTTCATTCAGTACCTTTAACATTCATATGTGATATGCCCCCTATAGGAAGCTTATGTATAGCCTAAATTCATAAAAATGTTGCAAACTACAAATAGAAGAGATCAAAAATAAATCTCTCCTATTTGCCACTATGCAAAGCACATATAATTACTAATTTGTTTATATTGGTAAGTTACCTTAAAACGATGACCATCTTGCCAAGTATATCCTGATACATCAAACCGCCTAACTTCTGTTGGAAAAAACCATAAATCTCTTCCAAAAGTACCAGGTATATTTAACCTTAAATAGCCCCATCTTCCTAAACAATTACACATCCGTGATCTCATTTGGGTTGTTGGTATAGGCGTAGTAAATGTAGAAGGTAAACTGGGAGGGGTAGATGGAGGTAGTAACTTTGGAGCATCATCTGATTGACATGAACAGAACTGATTGTTCAATGAACTATTCCTCCTAATTATTAGTAAACTCTATATAATATATGAACTTTCTTTTTATATGAAACTTACATAAAGGAAAAACTTCTCTTTTATTCCCCAAAAAAATCCCCTTCTAATTCTTTAATAGAAGGGGATTTTTTGTTTAATTGCTATTTCAACTTCACACTATAAAAGCGCATTTCTTCTAGTGAACCTATAAATTCAAATACTTCTTGTTTAATTAATTCCTTTAAGCGATATTCTAAAAATGTATCGCCTACTAACTGCTCTACAAGACCAAGTGCTTCACCAATTACTCTCGGCGCTTTTAGAAATTCTTGATCAGCACCTACACTTTTCGCACATCCAATTATAAATTGATCAAAATAATCTTCTTGTACCGAACGCACTTCATTCTCTTTCCAAATTCTTAGAAACTCCATACTATTCGATAATTTATCCCACTCATACACAAACTGCATTCGCTTTTCTTCCGTTACATACGGAAATTCCGCGAAACTTTTTTGCAATAGAGCTAAACTTTCAGGCGATAATTCTCCAGTTCCACGAATAGCATACTCTTTTTTTAATATTTCTTTACTTGCTTCAGACGTATTAATAACGCGAATATTTTTCTTATCTTTTAATTGCGCCATTACAAAACATAGGCCTACATGTTCATGTGCGTTATTGGCTTTCCAAATTGTAATAGGTGTTTCAATAGGAATAGTGTGTAGTTCTTCCATAGTTTCTAAAAACCTTGGTAAATACTCTTCTTCAAAATAATTATCATAAGCAGTTAAATTGTTTACTAACCATTTCTGTCTTGCAAGTTGTCCCTCATTCATATGTAACTTGTTTATCGGCCCAATTGAAAAGAATTCAGAAAAAGCGACAACCCTCTCTTCCAATTGTTCTTCTTGACTAAGCATATATTTTAAACATCCAGCTGTTGAATCATCAAACGCAATATGTACGTGTGTGCTTTCTTTTACATTTCTTATATATGATGTATTACTCGTTAGTTGCTTAGGAATATCCACCAAATTTTTAATTGCATCTTCACTATAGTTTTCTTCTAATAAATTCAACTGAATAAGAATACTTTGAAGTAAATGTTTTGCTTCATCTTCATACATATCCTCTACAACATTTTTGATTTTATCTATCATACAAATCCCTCTATTCATTTCATAAATAACGTATATTATAGTGTATCATTTTAGTATCATTCTTTTAAAGTTTTTTTAAAGTAAAAGCATTTATTATTCAGATTGCTTAATAACCTTTTGTAAATCTTTTTATTTAAATGTATAATTATATAGAAAATAAAAAATATAGGAGCTATGTTTATGGGGAAAGTATTTACTAATTATAAACATTATCTAAAAAATTGGAGATTTATATTTATTTGTATATTACCTACGATCGCCTTTTTATATACTTTCGATGTCATCTTTGAATTACTAGTTCATCAAGATTTCTATTTATCTAACTTAATTTTTGCTATTATACTATTTTTAATATTTATTAACATCAAAGATATGTTTAAAATTGAAAGTTAAAGAACAGGATAAAAAAAGAGCACCCTGCAATTGGATGCTCTCATGTGATAGAGGTTTTTTCTGAGTATTAAGTAGGAAACGAAGGTCTTGCCCTACAATATAATATATGCTTGTACTTATTTTATTGTGCATCTTTTACACATCAAATGTATACGTATTGCTAAAAATTCTGCTCATATATTCATTGTATACAATTATCATATTTATAAATAAAAAAACATCCCTATGGATGTTTTTTATGTACCGATTTTTAAGCTTCCATAAACTTAGCCGGTACACCAATTTTTTCAACTACAGAAGATATATTAGTAGGATTAATCATTACATTTTCGATACTAACTAATTTATTTTCTAATAGTCCATTCTCTGTAGTAATAAGTTCTTCAAACCGATCTAAAGTCATCGAGAATTTGTGTTCACTTCCGCCATTCATACAGACTTTTACATACTTCATAGTGTCACCGCCTTTCATAATAATCTATATTTCGATAAGAAGACGCTTACATCCTTTTTATTTACTACTAGATTTCTCACTTTTAAGCCTTGCTAATTCACGTTTATTTATTTTAGAAAAAGCAGCTACTATTTTATGTTCACGTTATAATTGCTAGTAAGAACGATAAAGATAAAAATGCACAAAGTGGTATATATAAAACAGTATCCATTTTAGCAAAACGCGTATCTTTTTTTCGCTTAAAGATGCCAAAATAATGAAACTCACCAATTACTCTTATAAAAAAAACAATCATACAAATCCAGGAGCCCAATTGAACAATAGTATTAGGAACTTCGAAATGAACAACATTTGTTTGTTGTAATAAAATCATCGCCGCCATACTTAATAATAAGGCAATGAACATTGTCATTCCTACACCTGGTATAAACGCCTTTTCTCCAGATTTTGTTGGAATGACACTATTTGTCGCCCACTTACCTCCGAAAGCCCAGTAAACATGTAAAAAGCTAACTAAAAATAATATACAGACAGAAATATATGTAATAATAAGCATTTTGTCCTCCCATTATTTTATTTAAGTCCTTAACTTTAAGGGTATGCTATAAATTCCTAATTAGCAATCTATATATAATTACATAAAAAACCCTTCAATGATAAATCATTAAAGGGTTACTCAAATATCTTATGCATTATACCTATTTCTACGACGTTCCATCCTCGTTTGTCCTTGAGCAGTACCTTCTTTATATGGATCTATTTTCTCTGTCATTTCATATGTTGCAGCTTGAGCTGGTTCTTCGTAATTATGCTCACGTATTTTTTCTGGCGTATTTCGTTTTGATACTTTTCCACCAAACTTAAATAATTTGAGCTTTAATTTCGGTAATCTAGGAAGTGGAATCTTAAATGATAATTTTTTGCGCTTCTTTTTTTGTTGAAATAGATTTATATTTTCTTTATTATCATTTTTCTCTCTGCGGTGAATTAACATCGCAAGTAATCCACCTAATATTAGTCCTCCAACTAACAGTAGAAGATATAAGTACTGACTTTTCATTAAACTCGTCATACGTTCAAGTATAACTAACGACTGTACTTCTTTTATATCCCAAAGTAAAGCGGCCCATAATGAGACTAAACCAAAAGTAAGTCCATATGTACGAAAACGGAATAGACACGGAATTAAAGCGACACATGCGGCAATTTTCGCGTTCGCTATTATTGAACTTATTGAAATATCTTGATGCCAAATGACTAACAGTAGTGTAATAAATGGCGCATACGCTATCCAGCTACAAATACGTGAATATATTTTTTTCGCAAAATAACTACCGAAACTAGTAAAGAATAAAAGGCCCCCAATATATAAAGATTGTTCAAGTGGGATTTGCTTCATAATTCCTGCAACTGGAAAGAGGCCGCTTAATAGCATTAATAACACATCTAATTTCTTCACAATTCCTCATTCCTTTCAAATTTCTTTTGAATCAATTCATATTGCTTTTCCATATGATGTAGATTTTGTATTTCTAAAAAACATCTTAATCCTGTATGTAAATAAAGTAAATACATAAAATAAAAGATACATGACAAAGGATATCCTTATTTACATGAAAAAATGACAAATCCTGATCAATATAACGAGCAGGATTTGTCTACTATTATTTAGAGTAGAATAATTGAATCTTTCTTTTCTATTTTCATTATATCTACATCCAGTTCATCATCAAATTCTTTAAACTCTCTTGCATCTATATCAGTCATATAGCCCTTTACTACTTTCGCCATATGCATGGAATACGGCATGTGCACATCCTTTTCTAACATCATACTTGAATTACAGCACATGTAATGTATCATTTTGGCGATATAATTCCTTTCTACAGATTTTACACCTAAAGGTAAAATTTCAAGTATGTATTGCTGCAATGTTTCACTATCATTCAAAGAATATTCACCAGTGCTATAATACATCCCTTTTTGATCTGTATATAAACTTGTGCCATCCGGAACATCATCATGTTCTATCACACCGTATTTTGGTGTATCAAAAGCTGTATTTATTCTTATAATATTTAAGTTTGGAACCTTTAGCATATCAGGAACAATCTCAGGGAAAGTATCTATATCAATTTTTTTATTTTGTAACTCTTTTATCCAATGTTTTCTTAAATGCGCATCTATAATGAAATACACTTGTTCATTTTGCTCTTTTGCACGTTGTAAAATTCCCTTTAATGTTTCAAAAACAAATTGTTTAAATTGAATTCCCGTATCATTTCTTTTTGAAGGCTGCGGTAAAAAGGTATTATGTTTATTTACATTTAATAATAAGCAATCAATCGTTTGCCACTCCATATTCCCATATAATTTATATGAAATTTCTTTTCCTTTTATTTGTGAAATAATAGGTAAGAAATCAAATTTCGAGATTCGTTCAATTGATAAATTAACATATGTACAAGGTGAATTTATTTTATTCCAACTACGTTTCAAAAATCCTTTTTGTTCTAATAAACTAAGAATACAATTTATTATTGTTTTACGGGTTACACTTTGGCCTATAAATAAATTAATAAATGCTGAAATACGGTTTGTTCGTGCAAACCCTTCTCTAACAATTTGCTTTGGATCAATTTTTTCACGCCCATCACAATTTTTCATTGCAATTAACGCCAATGTCGCATCATTGCGCTCACCTGCAGTAGCATAAACTGCTTTCATAACATCCTCTACTAAATTTGTTTTGTATTTCTGGCAATATTGCATTTTATATGGATTTTGCAATACTTTTTCAATATTACATCTTACTATTTTTAACAATACTGGAAAATCTGCATTTAATACATATAACGACTCACCGATTTGAGCTAACACAATTTCACTTTCAAATAACGCTTGTTCAACTTCCAACGATATTTTTTCAGACCATATTTCTAACGTAATAGTCTCTAATCCTTTTGGTGCAATTAAAGGGAATAATTCATTTTCATTATTTGTTGCTACCTTTTTACATTCTGGTAGTAATGTGAAATAAGAGAATTTTTGCTGAAACCCTTTAAATAGATACTCTCTTTCCTTTACTTTTATACCAGGTTTTATTTTAGTACCTTGAACTTTATATATTCTCTCATTGTATGGAAGTAACACCCTAATATTTGTTCCTAGCATATAATCTTTCGGATATTGAAGAATATGCTCTAATTCAACTTCTCCACCTATACGAAAATCATCTTTTAAATTTCTAAATATCTTAATCCATTTTATGCCGTTTGTAGCCTGTTGTACTTTTAGTTTTACAAATCGTAATTTTGTATTATTCGATGAAAATTCTGGAGTAGAAACCAATATCATGCCCCGTTTTCGTCTTAATAGCAAAGGAATATCTGGATGATTATATTCTTGATATTAAGGCTATTTTTATGAGCATTTCGTATAAGTGTGATTTAACTGGTTAAAGCTATTTTCAAAGACGACATATCAGCGATAATTTATGTCTATTCCATATAGGTGTTAGCAAGTTCGTTTGCAAACTTGTTAGCACTTTTTTGTTTAGATAATACACACATTCCTTCTTATATACTGACTATGTTCCGATTTGGGGATTTTTGTGCGGAAAATATACCTTCCTATTGTGGTCAATGTGGTCAAAAGAGAGTGGTCGTTTTATGCGCTATTCTCTTTTGACCACATGTTCACACTTACACTCTATTTCCTTGTGACTCATTTAAACTTTGCTCAAGATTTTTAATTGTCGTCTCTTTTTCTTTAAGAGTTTCTTTTAGCTCATCAATTATTTTTGAATTTTCATCCTTACTTCTCTGCAATTCATTTTCAAAATTAGTAAGTAAGTCAGTCTGCTTCGTCTGTTCATTAGCTGCCGCTCTTCTGTTGTTATCTCCAATCATCATAAATACAAACCCTAAAGCGATAACACTTGCTGAAGTACTCATTGAATCAAGAATTTCTTTTGGCAGGGATGCAATCAATTTGGAATTAGGAAAAGCTATTATACAAATTGCCGCTATATAATATAGTAGCGCCCCTATTTTTACTACTTTCTTTTCCGATACAGGGTCATTTTCATTTTTTATTGTTTTATTAAGCAAATCAGATAATGTTAAGCAAAGTCCAGCTAATGAAATACCTGTTACAAATGCTCCTGAAATATTTGCTTGGCCTACAATATTTAATAACCCAAGTACAACTATAGCTCCCCCCATATAAATCGTTACTTGTTCCATCTGTAAATACCAATTTTTCTTCATTAATTCACCAACTTACAAATTCATTATAGAATTTAATTATATAATAAATTTGTTATACAATTTCCTAATTAATTATTATTTTTAATAAATTAAAATTTCTTCTATTACATACACCTTCACAAACACATCGTACTTACCTGCTAACTCTTCTAATTTCTTTTCTCTGTATTTTGTCACCGTAAAAAAATGAATCACTGGCATTTTCCCGTTATGTTTCTCTTTATAAATTTGCGTAAGTTCTTCATATTTTTTTAACTTCTCTTCATTCACTATCATTTTCTGAGTACGATCAACCTCAACCGCATGAAGTATATTTTCTTCATCACGAAACTTTACATCTGGGACAATCTTCTTTTTCTCTTCATTCTTTTTATATCGTATATCCGTTTCAATCTGCCAATCGTCTGGACAGAATAAATATAACCATGCTTCATTCCGTAATAATGCATGTGCAAGCTTCCCTCTCGAAACAACCTTACCATCATCCCCAAACAAAGCATGCCCTTCTTTATTGAGATAGTACACATACTCTTTCCCTTGCATTGTTTTGCTTAAATACGGCTTCAAATCGCCCATAATTCTGTTTGCATTTCGAATACCACCCATATTATGCACACTCATTACATGTCTTCTTGTTGCAAACTGCAGCTTTCTAATCGTCGCAAGTATCGCCATCTGACGGTTGATTTTTATGTGACTCTGGATGTTCATGTTTTTCCACCTCATATTCTTTTAGATGTTCCCACATGACCTTGTCATCGATATATGGCACTTGCAGTACAGTGAAGTTTTCCTTCATATATATAGCTCTTCCTGGAATAGACGGTAGTTGCTCTAGTCCGGATTGATCAATTACAACTTCTGATGCGGTACGAGTCGGTAAACGGAAACCAAGTTTTGCATTCGCCATCTGTTTGACTACCCTCGGCAATGTATCTCCTGTCGGATATTGCGTACAGAAGACAATACGAAACCCAAGTGCCCCTCCAACACGCGCAATGTGACTAAGCATGTATTGGCACTCTTCCAGCATTTTATTATGAGCTCTCGGTAATCCTTTTGCAGGTGCGAGTACTGCTCCCTCATCCACTACAATGAAATACCGGTCCTTTTCTTTCGTGTGAACAATATTCTTGATGCCACGTTCTTTCATGTACTTCCCACGTTCATGCATTTTCTCCATTACTTTTAAGAGCATGCCATGTGCTTGCTCTGATGTTTCTGCGATTTTTTCAACTTGTTTCAGTTTCTTATATTCGCTAAATTCGAGTCCTTCTTCTTTTAAATCAATTAAATAAAAATGAGCATGATCTGGATTCGCTAATGATAAGGAAGCAAACATATTTTTAAGGAAGACTGTTTTCCCCATACGAATTAATCCACCTACTGCCATATGCGGTGTTTCATCAAAATCGTGATATACAATTGTTTCTAGACTCTGGCCAACTGGAATACGCCATTTTCCTTTCGCCACTAAATCCATTGACCATGACCAGTTTTTCGGTATTTCTCTTCGGAATACACGAATGTTCAATTTATAATTATCGTACTGAATACGTACCGGCTTATTTAGACCCTCAGAAACAACATCTTCTACCTTCTGAATAATTTTACTCGGCATACCTAACGGTAAGGTATATACATAAGTCGTACTACGATCATCATCGATTTGCTTTTGGAACTTTGGATATTGCAATTTTTCTTCATTATTTCTTTTGATCGCAATACCAGCTACTTCAAAAAACACCTGTATTTTTCGTTTATCATCATTTTTACTTTTGAACTTTTCACCGAATAATGCTACTGTTAAACCTGCAACTGGAACGAGTAATAATTCAATCATTTTCTCCACTCCCCATATACCCTTTATAAGGGTATATATCCCTTATTTTTGGAAGACTCCCGTACATGCTATATGCTAATAACCCGTAAATGTCCTACAATTCCACATCGGTATTCCCTTATAGAAACGCGAAAAGCACATAACGTAGAAGATACAAGAACGAGCCTGTGAGCGTTGTGTACATGGTCATTCGTGGAAGCCAACGTGGAACACTCTGCCCCATTTTTTCTGCAACCTTCATTGTAATCACTGACAAGCCTGTTGCCGTCCATACCATTACTGCTTCACCAACGATTGTCATTTGAATCCCTCTTTTCGAATGAGTTGTAATCCTTTCGGTGTCATAACCGGTTGATACTCATTTATGACATCTCCCCACTCAAGCACTTCATCCTCATCTTCATATAAATCATCCATTATATCTTTTGACAAACGGTAATAACCTCTGTACTCACGATTATCAAAAACCTCATGTCTTTCCATGTGGTCCATAATTGCATTTGTTTCTTTCTTACCATTGGAATTTCTATACATACTCCTTAATTCTTTTGATGGATACAAGTAAGGCGTTTCATTTAAATGTGAATATTGCCAACGCATACGCGCCCTCTCCCCTCTAGGTGTCCTTGATTCCACTTGGTATTCCTCGTAGTCTTGATATAGGTATATGTTGTAGAATTCAATTTTTGTTTGTACACTTAAATTTTTTCTTTGGATTTAATTTTTTTATAGGAGGACAAGAACGGAATGGGGAGAATTCATAAAAAAAGGTAGGTGGATTAAATATGAGGTTTAAATGTAGGTTGAAAGTAATCTTTGCAGAACAAGGAATCAGGCAAGGGAATTTCGCTAAAGAAATTGGTTTAAGCGAGTCTGCATTAAGTAGCCTTGTAACGAATCGTACACTTCCGAGCTTTACGAATGCGTATATCATTGCAAAAGCTCTAAACATGCATGTTGAAGACATTTGGATTGAAGACAAAGTAGAATAATCATCACTTGGGTATATTAAAAGTGAGGTGAATTGCATGATTTGGGCAATTTTATTACTTGTAGGTATTTTTCTAATCGGAGCAATAATGAAGGTACCAGAAGTATCCCGTGAGGAAATTCATATCAATCGTGAAACCATGAATACAACACGAGAATATTTAAAAGAAATGGACCCAAGAAAGTTTGAATTTTTAGTTGCTGATGTATTCCAAAGTCTTGGCTACCAAGCTAAAGTAACTCCTGAATCTAATGATGGAGGAAAAGATATTATTCTCCGTAAAGGAAGAAAAACTAAGTTTGTGGAAGTTAAAAGACATAACCAGGGTACAATTGGAAGACCTGATATTCAGAAGCTTCACAGCGCAATTGTAGATGCTGATGCAATTGGAGGGTATTTCGTTACACTCAGTAATTTTAATAAGAATGCAAGGCAATATGCTGCGAATAAAAATATTGAGCTCATTGATGGTGAAGCGCTCATTCATATGATGAAGTCATAAAAAAAACGACCGTTTTTACAGTCGTTTTTTGTTATTGTTTTTTTATATCTTGTAAGATTCTCTCTATATTTTGATTGAGAGCTTTTCTAATCATAGCATCCTTTATTTCATCAACAATTGTTTCAATATCTTGAATAGATTCTTTTATATAATCAAATGTTTTAATTACCTCTTTCCCTTTATCTTCTATTTCTCGGTAATTCTTTTCTTTATAATTTTCTACATAATATCGGGCGTCTTCTAAAGCTTCTTCCATATTTTCACCCACATCAAGTTGATGAAACTTATCCCACATCATACTCTCTTCTTGATTTGTTTTAAATTTAGCCAGTTCGTCCAATTCAGAAACAAGTAGCTTTACTAGTTTTCTTAAATGTTTTACTGTTTCCCTTGCGCTTTCTTTATTAAATTCAGAAGGATACTCATCTATTAGTTTTTCGGTTATAACTTCAAATTCAGAATGAAACTCCTTAAATTCTTCCCATCTTTCTTTATGAAAATATGCGTCATCAATAAAAAAGACCTCTTGCCTAAAAGTAAAAGGTGGATCTCCAACCCATGTTAAAATATCTTCTCGAATATTTTGTAACTTATTTGCCAATTTTACAGATATCTCTTCCATTGTAGCCCTATATTCAGAAATGATACAGTATATTGATTTGTTCTTAATTTCCGCAAAAATATTTCTCTCTATGTCTCTGATTACTTTTGAATCTTTTACTAAAAAACCTAATTCAAAATTACCTTCACTAGCATCAGAAAAATTCTGTGAACCAATATAGGCGATGTGATCAGTCATAATTAATTTTGCGTGATTCTCAAGATTGATATACACTTCTAAATTTCCGAATTTCTCTTGTTCCAAAACACTCAAAGCATTTTTAATTTTCCATTTAACCTTATCAAACTCTTTTTGGTCTATCCTATTTTTGAAATTTTTCACGTAACTACCGTTTGGAATATTCAAGATAATGTTTATCTTTGTAGTTTTATTCAACTTTCTAAGTTCTTTGATTAGTACCGAATTAGATTCATATGTATTAATATTATAAGTTACAATATTAATACATTTTGCATGTTTAAATTCATCTAGGACTACTTGATAGCCATTTTCTTTATAAGATAAAATTATTTCTCCTGTGACATTTGAAATCTTTTGTTTCATATTGCCCCTCTCCTTTACATCGCTACATCTCTTTATTTTAAATTATAACATCTATCTCAATATCCATTTACAACTAAATATTGATTTAATTTACACACCTAACTATAATGTTAATTGTTATATTTTTATTTATTAATAAAATAAGTTAATTAATTTGTTAAAAATTAATTAAAAGGAGCTTACTAATGAAATTCAAACAAATTATTTTAGCAGGCGCTGTTCTTGCTACATCAACATTTACCTCTTTAACAAATGCACAAGCTGAGACTGGATTTCGCGATGTTCCTTCAGATCACTGGTCTTATAATGCAATTATGGATTTAAAAGAGAAACAGATCTTTGCTGGTTATGGAAATGGTATATTTGGTTTTGGTGATCCCATCACACGAGGTCAAGTTGCTAGATTGTTATATAATTATATACAACCAGTGACTGATCCTACTGCCCCTCCTTTCAAAAATCCATTCAATGATGTGAAAGGTACTATGTTTGAAAAAGAAATTTTAGCGATTGCTAGAGCTGGAATTATGAATGGATATGGTAATGGTAAATTTGGCCCAGATGATACTTTAACTCGTGAACAGTTGGCTGCTGTATTAAAAAAGGCTTTCAGATTAAGAACATCATCTATAACTACATTTGAAGATGTTGAAAAAAATTATTGGGCTACTGACGCAATCAGTGCACTTCAAGAAAATAAAATTGTAGTTGGAACAGGAAATAATATGTTTGAACCTAAAGAAATTGTAACTCGTGAGCAATATGCACAGTTTCTATATAATGCAATTAATTTTGTAGAAGCAAAACCTGAATTACCACCGTTTGATCTCCCAAGCTCTATGATTACAAGTGAATTTCATTACGACAGTAGTAGCTGGATAAACAGTTCACCGTTGCTACTAAAATCTGTATCTAAAGAAGCTCAAAATCTAATTACTAAAATAAACAAGAATTATAATGAAGATTTCAAATACGAAAGCGTATATATCAGCGGCGGCCAGATGGGCGATGGTGAAAGGGTAGAATTACTTTCCTCTAATCCTAATTTAGGAAAGATTTATGATTATGGACAAGGGCAACTCTATTTAGTAGGTGAGAATGAAAATGATTTCATGATTACATTTATAATTGAAAAAGCTACTGTAGAGTTAGCAAAAAATTGGATTACTTTAATAAATCCAGATTTAAATCTAGATAAAGAAATTAACGATATTGTTGCATTACCTTTCAAAAATTCAGGCGAGCGAGATTATCACACAAACTTAGATAAGGGTAACTACAAAATGGAGTTAAGCACAATGCCTGCATCAAATGGTTATGAATCAATATCCATAAATGTTAAAAGAAAATAATTAATAGATAAAAAACAAGGTTCTCATTGGAGACCTTGTTTTTTTGTTTCAATTCAAATATTTATAGTATCACTTATGCACATCTAACCATCTAATAAAATTTCAAGTTGAGAACTTGCAAGGTTTATTGTTAATTCATTTGGTGTTTTGTACGACTAGATTCGATTTGAGTGCTAATTTTAAGTTTGATGAATTAGTGAATATAAATTAAAGAGACCGTCCCTAAATGGGAGGTTTTTTCTATTTACGTCTTACCTTACACTTAAACAACTATACTCTTTTGTCTAAGCCTCCCTCTCACTCTTCGCATAACATGTACTAAAAAGGAGGTACGTGATTTTTATGTCAAACTATTATTACGACCGTTCACATAAGTGCTACCGGAAGAAACATAAAAAATGCGACTGTGATTGTCATTGTGAACCTCGCTACCGAACGTTAACATCAGGTCCTTTATTCCGTAATGCTGACACTGATTTCATTCAAGTTTCTGCACTTAATCAAACTTACATAGTATGCCTTTCCTAGTAGTTATGGATAGTAATCGAAATTTTTTGTAATCTATCTCAATATCCATTTACAACTAAATATTGATTTAATTTACAAACACGAATATACTATTAATTATTATATTTAAATTTAATAATTAAAAGGAGCTCACTAATGAAATTCAAACAAATTATTTTAGCAGGCGCTGTTCTTGCTACATCAACGTTTACCTCTTTAACAAATGCACAAGCTGAGACTGGATTTCGCGATGTTCCTTCAGATCATTGGTCTTATAATGCAATTATGGATTTAAAAGAGAAAAATATTGTGGCTGGCTATGGAAACGGAATATTTGGTTTTGGGGATAATATCACACGAGGTCAAGTAGCTAGACTGATATATGCCTACTTGAAACCAGCAGAAGAACATAATGCACCAAATCCTTTCACTGATGTCAAAGGACATATGTTTGAAAAAGAAATTTTAAGTCTTAGTAAAGCAGGTATTATGAATGGTTTTGGCGATGGAAAATTTGGTCCAGATAATGTTTTAACACGTGAACAATTAGCTGTTGTATTAACAAAGGCTTTTAACTTCAAAGCGACATCTACTACCACTTTCAAAGATGTAGATAAAAATTACTGGGCGACAAATGCTATTAGTGCATTACAAGAAAATAAAATTGCTGCTGGCACAGGGGATAATCTATTTGAACCTAAAAATATTGTAACTCGTGAGCAGTATGCACAATTTCTATACAATGCAATGAATAAGGTAGAAGTTAAACCTGAATTAACACCTTTCGGTATACCTAGCTCTATGATTACAAATGATTTTTATTACAACAGTAACAATTGGAAAAATGCTTCACCGGTGCTAAAAAAATCTGTATCTAATGAAGCGCAAAATCTAATTACAAAAATAAACAAGAAATATAATGAAGATTATAAATATGAAAGCGCATCTGTCAGCAATATGGGCCTTCCTGAAAGTGTACAGTTACGTACTTCTAACCCTAATTTGGGAAGGATTTATGATTTAGGACAAGGACAGTTCTTTGTAGAAGGTGAAAATGAACATGATTTCTATATTACGTTTATAATTGATAACGCAACTGTTGAATTAGCGAAAAATTGGATTACTTTAATAAATCCAGATCTTAATCTAGATAAAGAAATTAATGATGTTATAGCAATGCCTTCCAAAAAAGCAAGCGGGCGAGATTATCACACTTACTTAGATAAAGGTAAATACCAAATCGAGTTACACACAAGGCCTCAAACAAAAGGCTATGATTCATTATTCATAGGTATTAAAAGAAAATAATTGATAGATATTAAAAAAGCCGTCCAACAGGACGGCTCTTTTTTATTTCACATACACATAGGCTTTATTTACAATTAAGCAGATTTTAGTTCACATAAATATTATTATACTAATCTAAAATTTCCATGTTTACATTTTTTTCTTTTTATCTCATAATTTTAATTGGGAAAGGGAGGAAAAAAATGGTTCAAATCAAAGTAACACCTGAAATGCTAGAAGAAGTCGCTAATCGTGCAAATAATACCAGAATCGCATTAGAATCTATACATAATAATTTATGTAACGAAATAGATAAATTGTGTTTTCAATGGATTGGTGCCTCTAATCAACAGTTCATTCAAATGTTCAATGATGCGAGACCAAAAGCTTTTACATCTATCAATTCACTTATACAAGTGGAAGAAGATTTGAAACGAATTGCCGAAAAATTCCGCAATACAGATAATCAAGATGTTACAATGGAAAAAGGTGCAATGTGTGGACCACTATCATCAGAAAAAGAGGGTTTTGATGGTGAAAAACTAGCTAGGGATATAGCGGGTGAAATAAGTGGTGAGTATGATGTTCGTCGTGTTTGGGATGGTATTGATCCATCTACTGGCGAAAAACTTTCGGGGTGGGAACGTGCTGGGGCAGGTGTCATAGCTGTAGCCGGCCTTACACCCTTTGGAAAGATAGCTAAAGTAGGAAAAGGAGTTAAAATGACTGCTAAGGCTACTGAGGCTGTAAATACAGCTAAAAAAGTACCTGTTGGGAAAGCCAGCGGGACTAAGTCAATTATTTCATCCGAAATGGAAGAGAAAATTCTTTTGGGACAGAGAAAAAATCCTAATAAAAATGAAATTATTGGAGGACATTCATCAAATATTAAAAATAGTCATCCTAATTATGCTACAGAGACGATTAAGGTCAATCCAAATGGTACGAAAGATATCAAATATACGACTCAATTCCCTGACGGGAAATTGGCTAAAATAAAAAATAGTACAATATTTCCAGATAGTTGGAGTGATACAAAGATTTTAGATAGTATAACTGATATAGGTAACTCTTCCCCGTTAGGTATTAGAGGGAGAGATGGAGCAACTTTTCATAGGGAAATTATTGACGGCGTAGAAATTGATGTAATAAAAATAGGTGACAATGTGGTTAGTGGATATCCAACAGGTCAAATTAATGCACCATTACCAGGTGGATTTACCAAATAGAGGAGGAACATAAATGTATGAAAAAGTAGATGCAGTATTATCTGAAAATAGCTCAGATAACTACTTCTATGATGATGAATTTATGTATGTACAAGAGTTGATAAGTGAATTTACTGAAAGTGATTGGGATAAATTGCTTCAAAATCTAAAGGACAGAGATGATAAATATAAAATTAGATTAGTATATTGTATAGATGAAGATACTGGGATGAATGGATTCAATTTATTACTAGATTTACTCAATGCGAATGATGAATTAGCTGAATATGTAATAGACTCTTTGCGTTCTTTTAACAATGAAGAATATAAAAAAATAATCGCTTCCAACAAGCAAATAATGGATAAAGCAGAGAGTCTACTGAAAAAATCGAGTCTGCCAGTTAAAAGAATTTTAGAAGCATTTTTACAACAAAATACACAGTCTTAGTATTTATATCTTTAGAAACAGAATTGTTTAAACTAAATAAAAACGAACTCTATTATTCGATTGGCGTCAAATAATAGAGGATTGACTAGTAAGTGTATCACCTGAGATTCCCAGAAGCGTATGGCGTGAAGCTGAAGCGTCTGAAATAGAGCCTTCACATGAATTGGTTTACTTCTTATGTAATAATGCTTTAGAAGTATTTAATTCTCGTTCTATAGAAAGTGCGAAGTGTGAATGTGGTGAATGTATGGATGTATATAAAATGGTTGATACAATGCCGTTTGATAAGTTTGAAGAGTTAGTTGAGGACAGTATTGTTGTTATTGAATTATATTTATGTCCTTCTTGTAAAAAGTGGAAGCTTAATTTTGTTGGTAGAAAAATTCTATATGGGTGAAATCATGTTAAAAAAGCTGAATTAGGAAATTACCTAGTTCAGTTTTTTATTTTAAAGAAAAGTATTATCCATATCTTTCAGCAAACTGTTCTGAATACAAATCAACTAATTTTGTTCTTCCAGAGTCTGAATACATCTTTATATCATATTTCACATACACATAGTCTTCATTTTTGTATTTTATATTTACAATCTCTTCCCTTTCCTACATAATTTCAAAACAAGAATACTTTGAATCTCGATTTGAAAGAATTTTTAAAACAGATTATGTAACAGCACATCGTAAGACAGTTGATTCAAGACGCCCATGGGATTCACCTGAAACTGAGCCAATGATACCTTTTGATGAGCATTTAACAGTTCCTCTTGATAAAGTTTTGATTAAGGAGTGCTGAGAACAATGGGGAGATATCCACTATTAGCAATAATGAAAGAAAATGAGGATAAAGAAAGTGTGATTTACAGTTTCGGTCCAGATACTGAATCTTGTATCTGATTTTGAACGCGCAGGATTCCCTAAAGAAAACATTTCAGAAACTTTAGAACAGCAATATAAAATGCTTGATAAATTAAAAGTAAAGTATGAGAGGATTGATTATTAATGAATATTCTAGAAAAATTAAATGAAGCCTTCACATTAGAAGCTCAGGAATCACCAGCGAGTAAAGAGGCCATTCAAGAATTACAAAAGTTCTCATCAATAGATGTACCATTAGATTATTTAGAAGTAATCCAACATTGTACAAATGCAGAGATTAATGTACAAAATGAACTTTACATACGTATTTGGAGCCCTACTGATTGCATAGAGATGAATGAAGCACATGATATTCAAAAATATATACCAAATTCACTGGCAATTGGTGATGACGAAGGCGGAAAAGCATTATTATATGTAGAAGGAAAAGAAGGATTCGGATTATATACAGTGGATTTTGGAGATTTAGATATTGAAGAAACAATTAAAATAGCTCCTTCATTAAAAGCATTGTTAATAGATGGTGTCGGAGTTGAGGAATTGTTGTCATAGTTAAAAGATAACAGCCGACTCATTTATATCGAGTCGGCTGTTATTTTTGATTAAGCTATCCTTTTGTTTTATTTCAAATACTCATACCACCAATCTCTACGATTAAGGTACTCCTTCATCGCATTTAATTGAGCATCTGAAGTTGGATCAGAAATAAAATATGCTAATCCATCAGGTTGTAAAATGAACTTAGCTGTCATTTTTAACGATGTCAATGCTCCCATAACATCTTCAATATACTCTCTTGAAAATGCTCCTGATTGGATGATATTTAGTTTAGTTGTTTGAACTTGCTCTTGCACTGCTCCAGTAAACCAAGATAGTGGCTTGTTCCCGACAAGCGAATTTAAGTCACACTTCCCGATACCAGGCACATTTCCTGTTTCAGTATATTGCCAAATGTCACAAGGATATGCTGGCTTATTACCGCCATAACGCGGAATCCATACAAAATCACTTTTTACATTCGCCATACCGAAAGGTGCATACATATGATGCCCAACATATAAACCGACTTTCTTAGCACCTAGTCGGTATAACTCATCAATGAAGGCCTGTGTTCCTGCTCTCATGTCATTCATCGTTTTTACTTCTACATCAGCAACCCATACAGTTGCGCTCTTATCACCATGGTTCCATAAGTCTTGTGCTTCTTTCTTTGCATCAGCAATGGAAACAAAGCGGCAAAATGCATAGTTTCCAAAAGGAATGTTGTGCTGCTTCATCGCTTGTACATATCCTTTATATAACGGATCTACATAGTTTGAGCCATCTTGCACACGGGCAATTACAAAATCCAAATACTGTTTTGCGACTGGCCAGTTGATATTACCGTTCCATTTTGAAATATCTACGATTTGTCCCATTATTGATCCTCTCCTTTTTTCTCTTCTTGTTTTTGTTTACCACCTAAAATTTCCACGGCATTAGTTAAAGCTGAAGGTAAAGGAATTCCAATACGTCCTGCATTTTCTAACAATGAAAGTAATTCATTCCCGATGAAAAAGAAAATCGTTGCTTCACGAATTGCACTGTTTGTTCCCATAATTGCATCAGCTTGAGTGGCTGCTGCTACCAAAAGAAAAAGCACCACCTTTTTGGCGATGCCTTTAAAACCAACCTTGCTTTTTAGCTCTCCATTAATTCCTGCTGCGAATACACCAGTAATATAGTCAATTGCTGCCATGATAACAAGAACTTTCAATGTCGTATCCCACCCTCCCAAAAAGTATCCGCAGAAGCCACCAAAAGTGGCAATAAAAGATTTTAGCAATACATCAATACGTTCCATTTTCTCACTCCTTATTTATAATAAAAAAAGAGAGGCGCTTGTCCCTCTCTCAATAAGTACTTTTATTTTTATATTTTAAATCATCCCTTTTAATATTAAACCCAAAACCGACATAGTGATTGCGCTAATAATAATTCGTAAAATCCAAGTTGTATTCGTGCTAATTTTTTCTAATTGCTTATTAATTGTTGCTATGTCTTTCTCATTAATTGTTGTGCGAGTTTCTAAATTACGAATATCTCGCATAATTTCTTTTTGTTCTGCTTTGAGACTGTCAATTTTTGCATATACGTCTTCCATACATTCACCACCTCTATAATCTATATAAAACAATCTTTATATATTATGAGACAAACCTTGTTACTGTGAATATATGAAATCCATTTTTTTTAAAGCCGTATTTTATACAAAATAAAAAACAGCTTATGGCTGCTCTGGTTTCGTATCAATTAATTGTTGTAGTAATAATTCTTCTAATCGAGCTATCCGATTTTCTTGACTATTTACTTGTAATTTTAGATTTGCTATTTCTACCTCCTGTTCCTGTACTGTTGTATCAAGTTCCTGTAAAGCTTTGATTGTAAGTGACGCATATGAGTATAAGTGAATTCCTTTACCACTTTCATCGATAAAAACTTCATCAGATTCATCTACAATTGCCCCGTAGTATGTTTTAATATCTTCTGTTGTCAATGGTGGGTCATTAGGATCTTTCTTTTCTCTCATTTTGTAAAGCTCGTTTACTGCATTCTTATAGTTGAATTGTCTCACTCGTACATTCCTGATTTTTTCTAGAGCGGAAAAAGAAACATCACGAATGTTAGATTTATATTCCCGTAATGAAGGGCTCATAAAATTACCTTGAACAGATCCCCAGCCGTTCTGAGTAACAGGTGACTTGACTTGAATGATCCCTGTATATCCTGCTGCACGGCTATTACGTAAAGTGATATTAGGTAATCGTAAATCAGAATCTGTACCATTATCTTCAACGACTAACGAAGTTTGATATAACCCAACTTTTCCTCGTCTGAAATACCAACTCCCATTCCCAGCATAAAAAACATGGTAATCATTAGCATTTAGAACACTTAGTCCGTTCCTTTGCAATTCCCAGTACACAGATTTTTTGACTGTACCATCAACTATGCCATCGCTAATACCAATGTTCGCATAAGCCCCTGACCATCCTGCACCTGCTTGAGACATAAATAAAGCGCCTGCTGGAGCACTAGTCTTTTCATCTGATCCTAAGATAAAAGTAGGTTGTACTGAACCATCTGTTCTTCTGTAATGTCCCAGAAATGATCTAGCTACTCCACTTTCATATAACCGTATAAATTGGTCGTCTAAACTAACATAATTATTGGTGTTTGATGTTCTAATTTGGCAACCACTTAGCAATCCAGCTTTAATCCACTCAGCATTAACTTTACCAACTAAATCTATTCGTGCAGCATTTAACCTAATGTTTTCTTTACTCATGTTAATGGCTGCTATTACATCATTTTCTTTTACAGATATACTAACGCCCTTTTCTGTTAGCTGAAGGCGCGACTCCATATCTCTTACATAAGAATCTGTAGCAAATTGTCCATCTGCTTGCGTCTTTGTATATACTTCTGTCTTTTTTGCTGCTGCATTGATACCCTGTTCGTTAATAGTAAAGCGGTTATCGATTAGAGTCATTTTTTGATTAAATTGCTCAGTTGCAAGCTTATTAGCTAATTCGCCCAATAAATCTTGTTTATTTTTATCAACTGTTTGTTTCAACTCAGGTATCTTAAACCCAGCAACATAATCCTCTACTTGTTTAAGCTCAACTTTTGCTCCAATTGCTGTTGCCTGCTGTTCAAGTTTTGTGTTTGCCTCAGTAACCTTTTTACCCTGTGCATCTACAATATTGTTTAAATTACTAACCGTAGAAGACAATCCGCTTGCTGTTTTTTCTATTGATGTAACTTTTTTATCAATGGTACCCTGATCATTTTTCAAATCAACAATGGTACGTGAAAAGCCTTGAAGAGTTTCGTTCACTTCGTTAAATTGACCAGAAACCTCCTGTTTTACTGATTCCATATCAGGTACAACAGGGTCCCAAATACTATCTTTCCAGAGTTTTAAAATACCAGGCTTACCATTTGAAATATCTAACCATAATGTTTTTCTGTCTATAAGCCCTGTTGCTGGAGGATTCTTTGCTTCTATAATTTCAACGGTATTATTTTTAATATTCTCCTGTACTTTTTCAGCTAGTGTTTTTGCTGCTTCTGACTCCTTCTTTGCATTACTAGCGGTTTCATTAGCATCTTTCACTAATTTATCTAACTGATCTATCATATCTTGTTTATTGCCTAATGAACTGAGGATACGGTTATAAATCTTTCTTAATTCCTCATTTGGATCAATAATCTCATGATAATCTCCAAATACATATTTATCTTGTAATGGATTTTTAAATGATTCATCACCAACAATTGCTCTTGCTTCCAAATAAAGTTTAGGTGTAAATCCAGTATCTTTAATTCGAATCGTATCGCCCTCATTGATTAATTCATGATTTAGTCCGAATACACGACCGATTGATTGTGCTTCAACTTCATAAGAAACAGATGTATTTACACGCTTTTTTAACTCTGTATTCATAAGAGACATCAAACGTTTTGCATCCATATCTTGGTCTTCTGTCTCTGGACTATAGAAACCAAATTTATGCTGTCCCTTCTCACTCCATCTTTGAAAAGCATCGTTGTCCACAAGATAAGGGACACCGTTATTTATTTCTGTAATGGTAATGAACTCTCCGCCTTCTTTTTTTACGAAACCTAATAAGGCTGTACAGATGTTTTGAGAGTTCTCAATACGCTTAATCCCCATTAAATCTTTACCTAACGTGACTTCCTTCCCTGTTTCTCTTCCCCTTTTCTTCACCATGTCTACATACCAACCCACGATTTTCGAACCAACTACTTCAACACGATATTGAATTTCTAGTTCAAATAATGATGCTATCTTTTTAAGAAAGGCTAATGGGTCAATAAATTCATCAATAGTCATTGTGCGGAACCCGGAATACTCAATATTCCCTATTTCATACTTAGTCCCTACTAAAGCTACAGACGTTAATTCATGTGCTGTTTTCGATTCAAATCTCTGTGGAGGAATAATGCCAGCTTTTGCAAGTTGAATCCATTCACCAGACGCATATGTAATTACTGATCTATCATTAGAGTCCTTTTCCGCTTCAGTAATTACATAAGGAACAATACGACCATCACGCACTTCTTTTAATACTAAGTTTTGCTGCATAAGTGTGGATGAATGCCTTGTATTATCAAATGCTCGAAACTCTAATGTATCAATGTTATTTTTGATTTCCCAATGTCTTTTATCATCCCAATAATCTGTAGGCTGAATAGATGCTACAATTTGTTCTGTTTTAAAATCAACAACATGCAATTCACCACTTGGCGTTCTCATCTATACCTCTCCCTGTAACTGATTGTCGCTGTAACATCTGGTGGCATTATATCAATACGATTATCTCCACGTATGATTTTAGGAAACTCGCTGAATATATCTTTAAAATTTATAGCGTTCTTCCCATTTATTGTAACAAGGCTTTTTTCTGTATCGATTATTATTTTATCGCCAGTTTCGAATATAAACGGTTTTGTATTTACAGCTACATTGTTCACTTTCCATATTTTTAAATCTGTTATGCACATATTATCTATAGCAGGATGATTATCCCATTTGCATACTGCAATCATTACTTGTGCGATTTTCCGAGTTGTCATTGGATTACTATTGTCAACATCATTAAATTGTTCCACAAGAGATGCCCCGTCTGTGTATGTACCATCGATAAATTTAGCTACATACACAGACCATTGCTTGCCCCTTCTAGCGATACGTAAGCGCCCTCGGAACTGATTGAATGTAGTGGAATAACCGCCGCTGGTATCGACTAATTTACGTATACTACCTGGCGTAGATTCTGTTCCAATCCTCATATAAGCCTTCGTAATTTCTGCATCACCATATAAATCATTCATGTTAATACGTGCTACAACATTACTCGAATCATCAAGCAGCAAAACTTCGACCCGACCCATTTCCTCTCTGTTTTTGGATTGCAGAGTCACCCATGCTTCCATTTCAAAATCTTGAATAGGGCCACCAGGGATGTTCTTCTTAGCGATAGCTCCATAAAAACCACTAGTTCCTTCTTCTCCATATTTTTCACAATACAGAGCATGTCCATCTTTAACCTTGAAACTACCTGTACCTTTCATTTCTCCAACTTGCCCAGTAACAGAAGTCCAACCTATAGGCGAGGCCATTTCATCCCATAACACACGCTCACGTTCTTGTACCGTTGTTTCCTCCACGCTTAAGGGGTAACCAATACGGAAATAGTTTCGTTCTAAAGGATATTTACCAAACCATACATCTAAAAAAGTGCTTGGTTTTTTTACAGTCATTTCAATTAATGCTGGAACTTCAACGCTTCCTTTATTCGTGAAATAGGAAGTAGTCTCAGTAGACCAACTTTGCACAAAAGGATGAGTTTGTACTTGCCCTAGTTTATAAGGTATCGGACAAACAAATTTAATTGTACCGATTCCCAATGTTACAAATTCATCTAGATCAAAGCTATCATCCACGACAGCTAAATATGTTCTATTTGGTTCTACATCGAAAGTAAGCTCTACAGCTTGATCTGTAATTAACCAATCCGCAATTTCTTCTTTTATGACTTCTAAATCAGATCCATCAGGAACGATAATTCCTACAGGGATTGATAAAACACGCATTTCCGTTTGTGTGTTTAATAGTCTTGCACCTGGATATCCTGGAACACTTAGAAAATTCCTTTTTAATGGAGCCCAAGGTGGCCTTTTCCATCCTTTTGCGATTTGAACAAAGTCTTTTCGTTCGTTATTAAATGTAAAAGAACTCATGCTGACGCCTCATTTCTTTATATAATAAAAGAAACCCAAACCTAAAAGTCTGAGTTTCTTTTTGTTTCTCGTTCTTGATACTCGGTTGTATATCGATACGTGCCACGCGCCACATCTCGTCCGTCTAAAACAACAGGAACTTCAACAACTAATTCGCCACCAAGCATTGGAAGTGCTCCACCATCAGATGCTCCTGGAGAATAATTAAATACTTGATTTGATACGCTGCTTGTCATGGCTTGTCTACTATTTGACATACTTCCATACACACCACTCATGACAGTCTTTAATCCTGATAATTGACTTACAGAACTAGCCATCATACGGCTCATATCACTCATTAATTGATTGATTTCACCAGGCATAGCAAATTGTTCACGCTGCATGGTTGCTGCAATTCCTGCCCCAATATCACCTAGTGTCTTTTTATTAAGCGGAAGCACCGCTTCGTCCCCAGCCTCTCCCGCTGCTTGATAACGTCCATTATTCATTCCGAATATAGTTGGCTTAGTGAAAATACCACCCTTGGCGCGCCAATCTATATTGAGTCCAGAAGGAAATGTAATATCTTTACCTAAAACATTTTTAGTACTAGTTTGTAAACTAAAATGTGGAAGAGGTGGCATTTCGGGTTTAGGGATTTTTAACTTCAGATTTTCAAAGAATCCTTTGATTTTATCGATGAAGCCCTTTACTCCATCAACCGCATCTCTTATTGGATCCATAATAAATCTTTTTGCCGCTTCAAATTTTTCTTGTGCTGCATTTTTCACTGAATCAAATTTTTCTCTAGCTGAATTATATAAATCAGTAAATTTTTGTTTGGCCTGATTATAAGTATCTGTTACTGGCTGAATAACATATTGTTTCACTAAATTCCAGGCTGAAAGTGTATAGGATTTTATAGATTCCCAATTTGATAATATCCAGTTAGCTAAATCTGCAAGTTTTTGTTTTGTTGTATTCCACAACTCTTGAACTGGTTGAATTACATATTGTTTAACCAAATTCCAAGCCATAAGGGTGTATGATTTAGCAAGTTCCCACTGTGAACTTAGCCAAGAAATCAAATCACTAAATTTCTCTTTTACTAAACTCCAAGCTTCTTGTACAGGCTGAGTAATATATTGTTTAAATAATCCCCATGCAACTTGCGCCACAGCTTTTGCGATTTCCCACTGTGTACCCAACCAAGCAACCAATTCGGAGATTTTCGTACTCAACCAGTTGTAAGCTTCTTTAATCGGCTGAATGATATATTGAGATATTGCTGCCCAGGCAATTTGTGCCCCTGCTTGTATTAATAACCATCCAGCTTGAAGTATAGTTGAAATTAACGAAATAATTGGATCTAAAAATGTAAGTATAGAAGTCCAAATTTCTTGCCATTTTTGGAACAATTGCATAAAGAATTGAGACGCCGTTTCTACTAGAGATGACCACCAGCTAGATGCTGTTTCAACAAGTGAAGATAACCAAGTCGATGTTGTTTCAACAAGTGAAGACCACCATCCAGTTGCTGTATCCACTAAAGAAGATAGCCATGAAGAAGCTGATTCAACTAAAGATGACCACCAAGTCGATGCTGATTCTACCATTGATGAGAGCCATGTTGTCGTTGTTTCTACTAAAGAAGACCACCAACCTGATACCGTTTCTACAAGTGAAGATAGCCAACTGGAAGCCGTTTCTACTATGCCACTCCACAATTCGGATAAATACTCCCCAATAAAATTAAAGGTATCTATCGTCCATTGTCTTATAGAATCCCAATTTTGATAAATGGCTATACCTAAGGCAACTACCGCGGCTACAACCACAGCAATTAAGGCTACCCATCCCATCATCGCTAATCCAATGGTGGATATGGTGACGACTATTGGAGCTAATGCCATAAATGCTCCTGCGATTACACCAATAGCCACTGCAACGGCTGCTAATGTAGCCGCTAATTTTGGATTATCAGAAATCCAATCAGCAATTTTAACAATGACATCAGCTATTACACTAAGAACTGGCTTAAGTGCAACTTGTAAATTTTGCATCGCTTTTTGAAATTTAACTGCTGGGTTTGCATCCATTTTCTTTATAGATTCATTTAGATTTTTTTGGTTCTTATCAAAATCTATAACCTTTTCTTTTGCCCCTAGTAATGTGTTAATGATATTTTGTCCTTGATCCTCATACATTGTCATTTTGTTATCGTAAAGGCTTTTTATCCTCTACTTCCGGGGATTTCTCCGCATTATAGGATGTTGACTCATCCTCGGTTCAGCATATATTTTCAACCTATAGGGTTGTCGTTCACTCGTGGGAGTATTTTATTCTGTAATACAGGTTCAACTCCTATGCGTTACGGTGAGCCACATCTTTTAAAATGTGCTTTACCACGGTGTTAGCACCACCTTTACATGCTGAGCTTTCACCGTTTTTGAACGATTTTACTTCGGCACAATTTATCATCTACCGAAAAATTTAACACCTAATTCATTACGTTTCGTTTCATCTTCAACCTCTGATAAAGCTTGTGCAATTTCCGTCATAGCTGCCGATCCGTCTTTACCACCTTTAGCTACTGCTTGACCCCATTTCTCAACTTGTTCAGCTGAAATTTTTGTTCCTTTAAGGGCTTCTGTCATAGCTTTATCGACACCTTGACCGAACTCAGCCGCTTTAATACGACCTTCTTTTAAACCCGTTATGTTCAGTAAAGTACGCAACACTTTACCCGTCCCCAAAGGACCGCTCACTGTCACCAGTAAGACCAGACTATATCATCATCTAAGCAAAAACAGATCCTAGATGCCCCCCATTTCCACTATCATTCGCTTATAGTGTACGTCTCTCGACTAGTCGTTACACCTTCATCTAACAAATCAAATTTGTACCCTTCTAAATGACGATATTTACTTTTTTGCCTATTAAAATCATCTTCTACAGAAATTTTCTTACCTAATAACTTTGTTAATAAATATAAACTTATTTTAAACTGCTTACTTGTTATTTCTTTCGTTTCATAGATTGTAACATTACCTAGATTGTCAGTAACTTTAACTTTTACAGCGGCGGGATTTTTACCTCCTGCAATAGCTTGACCGTTTCCGTAATTTGGGTTATTAGCTCCACCTACGTCTATTTTTTCTCTAGCTATTTTTAAGTTTCTTTTGTGTTCTTCTGATTTCTTTTTTCCTTTTAACGCTTGGCTTATATTTAAACGCTCTTGTTGAGTTTTCTTACGTCCGTATATCGGACTCGAATCCCTACGTTTTCCGTACATTCCATTTCTTTTTCCAGAACGAGCTAGACTTTGCTTTCTGCGGGTTTCTTCTGACACAACCACGCCATAATTCGGATGTAACGATCCTTTCCGACCGTACATGTGGTTAAACTTTCCTTCTACCGCACCAAGTCCTCCATCATCTAAATTAACAAGTTTGTAGTTTAAAACATGCTTATATTCATAAATAAACCAAACTTCAGCATCATACGCCTCTTTTTCGGTTAAATTATTAGATATGATAGCTACAGCTACCTCAGTTTTGTTTAAAATATTTTTAAAATACCTATTTCTACTTTTATCAATTTGATACGCTCGATTACCACTACCTTTTCCTACATAAAAAGGCTCGTTAGTATCAAGCCTTATCCATTCGTAAATATAAAATCTTCTATCCATACCCTCACTCCTAATACAATATCTTACAGCAATAGAGAGGATTATTGAATAATTAAAAGTAGTATCAACAGTAAAAATGACTCATCAATTTAAAATAGTTAAATCATCTGTAAAAGCATGTCTGTCTAAATATACAAAGTAAGTAACATCTTTGATTTATTAAATGCTTGGCACGGTATTGTCTCTATGACAGAGAGTTCCACCGTTTTAAAGGAGTTTTCTATGAATGTCACCACTCATAGGGACAATACTTTATCCAATAAATTATCGATATTCCAAGTACCTGTATCAACACCAGCCTCCATAATCGCCTGTACTTCTTCAGCACTGTATCCAGCCCGTGTTAATTGCCCACCATATTCAGCAATAATATCTAATTGTTCAGGTGGAAAACCCATTTTTAATAAGGCATCAGCCATACCGAGAGCGCCTTCTTGTGAAATACCTAATTCATTACCGATTTCATTTGTTTCTTGAATTAGTTCAGTAAAATCTATGCCTTCATAAGACTGAGAAATTGCGGCTGCTCCTCTTACAATTGCTGCATTCGCTTCATCGCTTACACCTTTATTTAAAGCCCATTGTCGCCGCACGCCTGCAAGTGACTCTTCAGCATCTAACCCATAAGCAGTTATACCCCTAATAGCCTCTTCAACTGATTTTTTTGATGAGTCTGGAACATCAAACGCAATATCAATTTTCGTTTGTAGCTTTGACATATCCAATGATTTTTCAATAGCGGCTGAAATACCACCACCAGCTGCTAACCCACCAATAACATTTTCTAACCCTATTTTTAAACCTTCAAACTTCTTCTCCGTTCTTCCGGCTTCTTGTTGTAAATCTCTTAATTCATTTCGAACTTGCTGGATTGAATTACCGTCATCCACAGATCGTAGAGCACGTTGTAATTTTTCAATATCTCCTTCTGTTCCTAATGCTTCTCGTCCGATAATCCCAATTGCTTGTTCTAACTGCCGACTTGTAGCTGTTCCGTTTTTAATTGCATTCACAAGACGATTTCCTAATGCTCCTGCAAAATCATCTACACTTTTCCCTGTAGCACTAAACAACGTTTCTAATTGCCGGGTGGAATTGGCTACATTATCTTGCTCAGCCTTCATATTTCCAAGCTTATTTTTCAGACCATTAAGAGACCCTTCTGTAAATTCAATCTCACGCCTAAAAGCACGATATTGTTCTTCAGAAATTTTACCGTTTTGAAATTGAGCTTGGACTTGTTGTTCAGCTGCTTTTAACTTGTCTAGCTTTTGTGTTGTATTTTCAATTTGTTGTGTAAGTAACTGTTGTTTTTGAGAAAGTGCCTCAATATTCCCAGGATCAAACTTTAGCAACCGCTCAACATCTTTCAACTCTTTTGTTAAATCATTACTTCGTTTATTGACATCTTTTAAAGCATTCTGAAGTCCCGTGGTTTCTCCACCAATTTCAATCGTAATTCCTTTAATTCTTCCTGCCATTTTCTCACCCCTTTCTTAGAATGAATCGAAGTCTTTTTGATTTGCTTTTCTAACTTTTTCTTTATCCGGATTCTCCATCTCAGCAAATTCAGCAATATAGTCAAAACAATCACCGATTGTCATATCTTCTAAATCCCATCTTGTTAGTTTTGCTTTATAACAAAGAGCAAGGAACGTATCAGTGGTTAATTCTTCATCACTGAAAGTCCCTTGCTCTTCATTATTTTTCTTTATTTTTTTTTTGCTCCCATTGTCATTTGAATCAAATCGTTAATTTCCGGCATAATTTCATAGATAGGGAATTCATCAAACCCATCTAACCATGTAAGTGGATCTGGAATACTTGGATCAGCCGTTTTAGCATATAACCAAACCAGATCATAAATAACCTCGAAATCAACCTTATTAAAATCTAAAGTTGAAAGATCAATAGTTGCTTCTGTGCTATCAGGTGAAGTGATTGTACCCATAGCCCCTAAAGCAAACATATCAGCAAATAAGTCACGTCTAAATTGCGCTTTGTATCTTTTAACAGTTGCCGCTGTACTCTTTAATTTGACCTGTTTTCCGTCTATAGTAATTGTCTTTTCCATTTACTATTACGCTCCTTTTGGTACTGCTGGTTTTTTAACGTACACTTCTTTGTACCAGTTATCGTAAATTGCTTGAGTTGTTTTAGAGGTTGTTTTTGTTTTAACCATTGGTCTTCCGCCAGGCGCTAAAACGATTGGACTAGATACAAACTTCAATTCATTTGTATTTGGTTCAGCTGAATTGGTTTTTGTTTTAGATGCGATTGTCGGACGACTCGCTGCACAGTTATACATAACGTGTCGAGTTGCATTCACATCGCCATCAAATTCAAATAGTAATGCAAATGATTTCCCTTTGGCATCAGCTAACTCATTTAATACACCGTCGGTTTCATCTAATTGCTCTCCTAATGCATCAATTGCAAATTGTTCCGGGATGGTAGCGATGTTCAATGTTCCATCGTAACCTTGGTTATTACTTGCGGCGTAATAAAGCATGTCATCCGCATAGAATTCTATTAAATCACCGCGTGGCTCAAATGTTAGTTCAACCCCACCAGGTAATGGAATCGGCGTACCAAACTTTACTAAAAAACCTTGAATATCAATTGGGACATAATGTACATTCTTCAAACCAAATGTGACTTTATTTTCTTTATTCATTTATATCAACCTCATTTCATATATTTTCTGATACATATTTTCAGATTCAATAATTCCTTCGATCGGTGTGTCATAAGGAATTTCATGATTGTCCAGGACTTTTTCAAGTTTCGCTTCTGCAACTAAGTTTTTTCTTGTTGTATAAAGTTCAATATTTACATCATTTATTTTGTGATATACCTTGTTATCTGCCATTAGGTTTGCTGATCCATCTGCAAGAAAACAAATATACGGAGGACTTGGCACAGGATTACCTGGCGTTGCTGTAAAATTCGAATAAGCCACAGGATAACCTGTAGCTTCAAGAATCTTTGTTAATTCACCTAATGTCATTGTTGGATCGCCCTTTCAACAAGTTTAGTAAATTCATTTATCGCTTTTTCTTCTGCTGGAGCGATATGAACTTTAGCTGGTACACGTCCACCACCAACCTTCGCATGCCCTTTTTCTAATAGGTGTGTTAATTGCGGTTTCAATGCATTATGAACAATAATCGCATTTCCTTCCTTCTTTTTTCTCCACCCTTTGGCATATTTACGTGTATCTTTACGTGTACTTTTAGGACTTTTCTGTTTCAGTTCACTTACTAGATCATCAGCTACTTTTCCTTTTGCTTCTTCCATATTTTCTTCTACAACATTAGCATATCTTTGTAATTCTCTAGCGATTTCACTCACTAAATCATCTACACTAGCCACCAGATCTCACCTCACAATATAGTTCAATCCTTTCGTCATCCCTTTCATATGTGCGGTAAATGCTATACTTTTTTTCACAATACTTCACTTTTTGTTCCTCACGGTAATCCAATGTATAAACAATTAATAGACATTTTGGCTTAAACCCATTTTGACCAGCCTTGAAAAACTCATCTTGAGAAATACTTTTTTTCTCGCAAAATACTTGCCTCGTAAAATCTTCTGAAACCTCTACTTGGTTCAACTCATCTTTGCTAGTTATTACAATTGGAAAATATAAAATATCATTCATTTATAATCACCTGCTAAAGTGAGATGATTTTTAAGCATGCTATACGATAATTGAAATCGCTCCGACTCCTTAGCATCTGAAGTGAAGTTAGATTTTGTATACATGATTATCGCCCTTTTAATTAACGGATCTGTATCATCATTTGATTTGAAACCAGAAACCCCAGATAACTTTAGATCAGTTCGGGCCGCTTCAATCAAATCATCAATTTCATCATCTAAAGCATTATGTGAAACACGCAATGCCTTCTTTACCACTTCAAGCATCATGTTTATTCACCAACTGGTTCGAGTTCTTCTAACGCTTTTAGTGCCACTTCTTTCCCTTTAAGCTTTTCCCCATTAGGTAGTTCATAATATCCTCCACCGACATGGACAATTTCAGGAACAACAGGTTTATAATCACCAACCGGTTCAGTTTCTAGGAATCCTTCTTTTTGTAAGAATTCTACTCTTTCTTGGTCATCTGTTTTATATGATTCTCCAACACTATAATGTACATAAGAGAACTTATCACGGAATGCTGTAATTACTTTAAATTCTCGCATTTTCTTTTCAGCCATAAAATACCTCCTTATTTCAAATGAAAAAGCGGCTATTAAACAGTAGCCGCTTTCTTAACACGTAAGAATCCATTTTTTGAAATTACGTTACCACCAGCAAATACTGAACCTCTATGAGCAATCATACCTTGCTTAAATTTGAAATCAGTTGAGCGTTGTACATCCATATCAGAGAAGATAGTAAGTTGGTAGTTTGATAATGGACCGTAAGCCATATTGAATTGACCAGCTGTAGTTGCTGCATCAGATACCGCTTTACATGCGCTATTGATAATAAATGGTACACCATCAATCGTTCCAGAATTACCGTTTGATACAACGTTATAAACTTTTTTGCCATCAGTTGTACGAAGTTTAGCAAATGCTTTTAAATCCTTTTTATTTAAGATTAATACAGCTGCATCTTCAACATCTTCATCGCCACCATAGCTATAGATGATATCGTCTAATGTAGAAGCATCAATTTTTGAAATTTCTAAGTCTGTTGTTGCGTCGATTGCTTTTGCTGCTGTTGAAAAAATACCTACTAAGCGATTCGTTGCACCTGTTCCGATTAGGATTTCACGAGTGATTTTCTTGCGTGTCGCAACTGTGATACCTTTCATTACTTCGCCATCATAATCAGCTGCAGGTAATTTTTGAAGTTCTTCAGTGTCTTCGGAATAAGCAGTGATTTTCGCTTTAGTAATATCAGCATATCCAAACTTCGTCTCAACATTTGCGTAATCATTACCTTCAGTTGTATAATCACCTTCACCATAGCTTTCAAGATACGGTTGTTGGTAGCTTTCTCCGCCTTTTAATGTTTTTGTAGATACACGATCAATCAGTGTAGAAACTTCATTGAAAGTAGGTCGGATATCTGAAGCTGTATGTTTCGGAAGTACTACATTTCCACTCCCTACAGTAACAGCACGATTTTCCATCAATGCTTGTCCGCGTTTTTCTGATGTTTCTAACTCTAAATCTTGTTGTGGTGGCTCATTGTTAAACGTTTCAACTACTGTACGTGTTTCTGAATCAGCATTGTTATTAATAACCTCTGCTTCTTTCAATAAGCGCTGACGAGTTTCAATTTGTTTTTGCGCTTCGTCAAGTTCACGTAATTCAGTTTCCAATGCTGCTAAATCTACCTCTTGATCACCTTGTAGTAAAGTACGAATTTCTGCTTTTCTAGCTAAAATTTCTTGTAATGTTTTCAAACGAATCTCTCCCTTATAAGTAAGTTTTTAAAATTAATTTTTGCCGTAAGTCTTTTTGATTACGTTCATCCACAAATTGTTTATACGGATCATGACTTCTGGCTGAAACTTGAGAATCCGGATATGCCGGGAATGCCACAGGGCTAATTTCAATTAATTTAGCTTTTGTAACACTACGCACAACATTATCCGAATTAGACTCATCCCACTCTTCTTTCACCATTTGGAAGCCGAAAGAAACGCCGTCAACATCACCGCGTTTAATCGTTTTATACGTATCATCACCTAGTGTCGTATCAGCCAAATCTAATTCGAATCGAAGTCCAATTTCATCTTCAAATAATCGAAGAGTCCCATTCTTAGTGCTACCTAGAACTTGAGAGTAATCATGGCTCCATAGCGCCAATTGGTCATCTTGTGTTAAAGAATCTGTAAAAGCTCCGCGTTTGAATTGTTCTTTAAATCGTCTCCAATACCCCATTGTCACAGACTTCATTTCCCATTTAACTGCATAACCAGTTATTGTTCGAAGCCCCCCTTCAATTTCTCTAATTTCCATTTCACTACTCAGTAGTTCCCTCTTTTCCGTTTGTTTCATTATTATCACCTCCTTCATCAGTGACCTTACCTTCCTTAACTAAGGCTGTATCTAACCTTCTGATTGGTTTATCTCCACCCTCAATTGGGCCAAGTGAAAGAATCGCTCTCCATTCGTTTGGAGTTAACGAACCTCTGTCTACCATTTGAACAAGATTCATCTTTGTACTCATAGAAGCGTATTGAAGTGATGCGGATTCAAAGATAATTTTGTTACCAAAACCTCTTTCTTTACGCGAAAAAAGCTTCCTGGTGTATTCTCCAGCAAGCTGCATCGCAAAAACTTCTATCTCTGATTCGTAATAGGCATTCCATTCGTCCTCATTGTATTTACTTTGTATAATCTTATCGTTTGTATTGAAGAAATTATAAATACGCTGTATGGTCTCTTGCATTTGTTTTGAATCTGGAACAAAAGCTTCCGGTTTAACTTGTTCTAAATCGTAACGCGGATCTGATGAAGCTGCCCCACCATCATTTGCGATATTTAAATAGTTATTAACGAAATTCTTAACCTGATTATCAATATCTTCTTGTTTTAATACGGATTTAAATTTAAGAATCCATTTTACTACTGCGCTATTTTTTATCGCTTTAACAATACCTTGATCTGTAGTTGTTACAATCTCCATTAACTGAGCTAATGCATTACCAGGATGCTCTCCAAAAAAGTCGTTATCATTAAAATCCTTACGTAAATGAATCACATCGGCATATGGTATGGTCATTTGTTTGCCATTCTTAAAGTAGAACTTCAAAAAAATATCTCCGTATGCCCCCTCAACTACTTCTACCGTTTTACAAGGGATAGGATAGATCTCAGTGGCATAACCAAGATCATCACGCTTAATATAAGCGAATGCATTGTGATTCAATTCTAATTGAACAGCCATTTTTTCTTGAAACATCTGTCCTGTCATTAAAGGATTCGGTTCTTCCAACAGAAATCTGATGTATGGTTCAGGATTAATCTTGAATTCTGTACCATTATCACGAATATGTTTAGCTATTAGTTTCCCGACTGCCTTTGCTTTAGGGCGAATACAAGCTCGTATAATATCACTTTGATAAATATCGCCATTCCATGAAAAAAAGCCTCCTCCATTGTCGTTTATCATTTCAAAACGAGTTGTAGTAGGGGCTTGTTTCTTCCCGAATATCTTATCGAATAATCCCAATTTCTCACCTCCTTCTTAAACTAAAATAAAAAAGAGAACGCTTATAAAGCACCCTCTTTTTTTGTATTTATATAGTCATTATAGAACAACCATTTGTAACCACCTGTTGTCTTCATTTTATTATTGCAAACACGCGAAATCGATCCACTTGAAATATTAAACTTTTCTTCTGCTTCTTTTACACTCTCAAACATATCTATAAGTTCGTTATTTAACGGATTTATTCGAACTACTTTCTTCGCTGTTGTTTTATGTGTTACATCTCTACGATAATTTCCACTTAAATAATCTGATTCATAAACAAAAACATATCCTTTACATGTTTTAATTTTACCTTTGCAACATGAACAAATTGAAGAAATATCAAATCCTGTTATTTTAGATGTTTCATATATTGAATTAAAAGTTTGAACATATTTCAATGATAAATCCAATTGTACTACACGTATTGCTGTTTCTTGTTTAGCGTAGTTCATCGGTTCTTTTGCCAACTCAATCCTTAATTTTAGATATTCTTCATTAATATCATCTTTATATAACCAAATGAAATCACTTGACTGTTTATATTGTTTAATGCAACTTCCTATTATACCTGAATGGCTCAAATTTGTTTCCCTTGAAGCTTCCCTAGCACTTCCATATTCTCGGATAAAATCCCCGTAAAGTGAATATTGTAAAACGGCTTTAGATCTTTCGTTATTTCCACCAGAAAAAAGTTCTCTTAATTTTCTTTTCACATCATCAGTGTGTGTTTTACCGTACATTCCATTATCTTTACCTTTAAAGTGGCCACCATAAGCATTATACGAAATATTAAAACCTATATTTTTATCATAAGATTGTGTTTTATCCATCCAATATTGTTCTCTACTTCTCAATATTCCTTCATCAAAAATATATTCAATTATTTCAAAAGTGAAATTTTCTTTTCCATATTTATTGTAAGAACGTTGCATTCTATTAGAATGGTGCCTATCATAACTTAATTCACGAAAATGATCTCTTTTTCTTTTCTTCAAATCATTGCTACTTCCTATATAAAATCGCTTATTTGACAAACAAGTGATTTTATATATCCCCATATTTTCTTGCATAACAAAACACCTCTGCATTGTGCTTTTTACCCGAGTATTAAATTGTATTTGTAGGGAAGGTGTCTCGGATAACATCTTATCAAATTATATTGCTAATCCAACATGGTTCCTATGTATATTATATCATGTTATGATAATCGTTCCATTTATCTTGTAATATTACATAGGCGTTTAATAGGGCGGCGGTGCCATCAATTCTTCGTCTCTGATTACTAGTTTTACAGGGTTGTATATTCAAGTTTTTATCTATTTCTATAGCTGTATTTGAAAGGCACCACTTGGTAATAGGATTGTTGTCGTAATTGACGATTTTAGATTCCAAATCTGCCCCAAGCTTTCTCATTGGGGCGGACAAAGTTCGTTTTCCTTGAATTACAGGAATAGTCGCTTCCGATCCAAATTCATTTTTTAAGTCTTCAACAAAATATTTTGCCGACCAACTATCGTACCCTATCCAAGGTAAGTACAGCCCATGTTCTTCTCTCAATTCCACTAACCAATCTACAATAAATTTATAATGTATCGAGTTACCAGGTGTAGTTCTCAATAGCTCCATATCTCTCCATGTTGAGTACGGGATTTTATCTTCATTGGTTCTCTGTTCTAATAAATCCTCTGGCAACCAATACATATGTTTAGCATAAATTATCTCGTCATTAGGAACTTTAAAAATTACACAAGCAGAAGTTAAGTCAGTTGTGCTACTTAAATCGACTCCACAAATACCGTATTTAGGTTTTAATTCTGCAATTTCATAATTAGCAATATTATTTAATTGTTCAAAAGTCAGCCATGCCTCTGTTGATGTTTCTCTTATATTAAAATCTTTTGTTAGTAAGTTTTTTACTAGCAAAGAATTTGCGTTTGCCTTGTTTACCTTTGTTTCAAGTTGGTCTACTTTTTTAATCGTGCCAAGCCCAGGATTGGCTTTCTTCCACTTTGATGGATCAGTCCATTCCTCTCGTTTATCCAGCTCATAGATTATAGGTAAAAAACGATCATCTTTATATCCATCTGGATCATCAAGTCCATTTAACAACATTTCTGCTTCTTCATACTTCATATCATACACTGACTCTCGGACAGTTCCTGCTGTTGTAATCATAAATATCATTGGCTGTTCTCGTGAAGACGTACCATCCACAATAACATCATATAAATTTTTATCTTTCCATGCATGAATTTCATCCATCATAGCACCATGTACGTTAAGTCCATCTAAAGTTTCACTATCAGAACCAAGTGGTTTAAATGTACTATCATTCCATTCAGAAACCATTTCAGATACTAAAGGTTTAATACGCTTTAATAGTGCTGGTGACTTCTTTACCATTCGCTTTGATTCTAACCAAACTAATTTTGCTTGGTCTTTCTTAGTTGCTACCGCATAGACTTCCGAACCTGGTTCCCCATCTGCTATTTGCAAATACAATCCAATCCCTGAACCAACAGTAGATTTTCCGTTTTTACGAGCAACTACAAGTAATACTTCTCTGTATTTTCTTGTGCCATTTATTCCATGTACAAAGCCAAATGCCGCTGCAATAAATGCCTTTTGCCATACTTCTAAAACAATTGGCTTTCCGCCCCATTTTCCCTTTGAGTGCTTACAAAAGTTTTCGATGAATTCAATGGCATGGTTCGCTTTCTTTGAGTCGTATTCATATACACTTTCTTTATCACCAATATCACTTACTAATTTCTTATATATTCTACGGACTTTTTCACTAACAATTTCTTTTCCTGATTCAATAAGGCTGTAATATTCAATGATGGGGTTATAAGACAAAGGATATTGTATCCTCATTTATTCATCACGAAGTCATCAAACCCATCATCCTTCTCCTTACTTTCAATTGGTTTTTTAGGTATGTAATCACCCAACTGCTTCATAATCGTTTGATAACTTTTATTCATAGCTATATATCTTCTTGCTGCTGGTCTTTCCCTTTCATATGGTTCTTGATTCTCTGATTGCGAGAACATTTCATCGTAACCATTCTCATCCAGATCTTTTCGGATATCTTCTAACCGTACTCGTAAATCTGCCGCTTCAACAATTAACCCCTCTACAACCATGAGGGTATCTTTTGGCATCTCTTTATAAATCCGTTTAAGTCTGTTTACTTCCCTTTTAACTCGTTCTTCTTTAGTTAATTCTTTCTTTATCGCCATCGATAACACCTCACTTTATTCGTTTTTGGGTAGGGGGTCACGCGAAATGACCAATTTATTTTTTGAAGCTCCATCATCGGTTTCCCTATGAGCCTTTTATTTATTTTTAGAAAGGGGGGATGGTACTTTCTGTTCCTGATTCTTTTTTTGCTACTTGTTCTTTAGTTAACAGTTCGCCATTACTTTTCATCTAATTCCCTCCTAATCAAATCACCATTTTCATCAAACATTACATCTTCTCTAATCAATGCAGCTTCACCAAACGTCTTAGAATTATGACAAGGTAAACATAAATATTGTAGGTTCTCATGATTCAATGTGATATCTGGATTATCTATATTCTGTGGTGTAATCTCAATGATGTGGTCAACAATGTATCCTGGCACATCTTTGCAATGTTCACACATACCATCTATTGTTATAGCAATGTACGCCGATCTACACTTCTTCCAAGATATAGATTTGTAAAATTTTTTTGCGTATTCCTTTGCCATCTAATCACCTCTAGATAACCAATTTTCCTCTTCAAGTTGTGTTATCGTATACCTCATTAGAGATTAAGATTACACTTCCACTTCTTATCGATATTATTTAAATAAGTTTATCATCAATTATTTTCCTGCGATTTAATTTGTAGGATTACCTTCTTTTTTGTCGAATTTATAGCCTATAAGGAGGTGATAATATGAAATTAAATCAAGATTGTATTCGTTCCATTCTTTTGGAACTAGAAGAAAAATTGACACTCGGTCAGCATATCCATCTTCATCAATTAAAAGAGTTTAAAACTTTTAACACGTACGGAGAAAACGAATCTACATATGCAATTTTAAAACTTATCGAAGCCGGCTATTTAAACGGTGCCCACCAATTTGATGGAGATGAAATATATTATTTAGGAGTCTCATCAATAACCTTCTCAGGCCATGAATTCCTAAATACTATTAGAGACTCAAAAGTTTGGTCTACAACAAAAACACTTACTCAAAAGTTATCTAGTGTTCCTTTAAATGTACTATCAGCTGTGGCTGTGAAAGTTACAAAAGACTATATAGGATTATCTTAGTTATGTTCACCACTCAAGTACCCACGTTCACCTAAGAATTTTTGAAATTCTTCCAAAAACACCTTGTACTTATTTGGTGAATAATCATTACTCATAAAAGTCAGTTCAAGATTGAACTGACTTTTCATCTCAGTCCCCATCGTTGGATTATCAATGGAATAACCCTTTACCCAAACAGCCGTATGGTTATCAACTTTCCCTTTACTAATCGGCGCATGATATGCCGTCATATAAATCTTCCTCCTCCAAAATAAAAGCACCCGAATGGGCGCTTTTATTATCCTATGTTTTCTAAGATATACTTTTCTATTAACTCTGCTTTTTGTTCGACTTTTTCTGTCCATGGAACTAATAAAAATCCTGCTATATCAGTACCATTTGTTAAATCAATAAACTTTTCAATTCTCTTTCGATGATTCGTTTCAGTTTCTAGGAATCCTGTTGATTTTGGAATAAAACTCGGCGCTACGAAAGTAATATTAAACGTTGATACCTGCACAAACTCATCATACTTCACGTTGATGATTCCAAATTCTTCATTCTGAAATACCTTTTCTGTTTCTGTTTCATTCAACATGCGAATAAAATAATCTAATTTAACTCTCTTATTTATTGGGTCTTCCATGTGAGGTGCACGAATATCAAATTCACAATGTCCAAATAACTGGTTAGCCTCTCTTGTTAAACAAGCAAAATCAAGAGCAACTTCTGCATCTTCATTTACTTGAGAATTAGAGGCTATTCGAGATGCTTGGCTCTTCCCATTTCCAAAAATTAAACACCCTTGATCATGGATTTTGAAAATGTCTCCATAAAAAATATTATTCGGCCTTGCCGTGGTTGTAAATTCTCTCATTTATATCATTCCTTTCCAAATAATCTATTCAACGAAAAAGTGGAAAATCCTACAAAATAAAAAAGCACCCATTTAGATGCTTTTTTATTTTATATTACTTTTCATTTCAATTACGGTAAATGAAGTTCTATTCTTCTTCCAATTACCTATTCGCACCGCCTCAATCCATTTGAACTTTATTAAGTAACTGGAAGAAGAGCAAAAACTCCCCTTAATAACGGTATCATTCAATCATTACCATCAACTGGTTTCGGATATTATGTGGCGTCGTTATTAACCGTTTAGAAATTTAGAAACAACATAATGAGTTGTGTTTTTCGCCACTTCTCACAATACAAATATATCATGTTAAAAACCAAAACGTGTCCGTAAATAGTTCACAAATCATATATAATAATCTTTAGAAAGGATGATTGATATTTTTATGAAAACTATTAAATTAGCAAAGCAAACAATGGTCGATGAATTTGAGGTAGATGGATTTTGGTTTGCCCCAAACAACCCAAATCATAAAGTACAGGGAACACTTTCGTTTTCCCCACAAGATGCATCTCTTAATTTACTAGGTAGTTTAACCCAAAGTGAAGCTGATCCACTTGGTCTTCGTTCAAAAGTCGATTTTGATACTTTACATGGCGTAACATGGTCTGGAGAATCAGTTTGTTTATTTAATATTCATCGAACATCTAATAGAATTAACAATTCAGGATTCCACAGTCAAACATATAAGTTTAAATTCATGATTGTTGGTGGATATTTTTCTTCTGTTGAAGAGCTAATGTTTCAAAAAGTTTCTTTTAACAGTACTTATTTAGAAAGTTTCATGAATACATCAGCATTTACCCATAAATTTGAACATAATGAGAAGGGGATCTTGGAAGGTGCTAGCACTTCATTTAAGCACCCAGAAAGAAAAAAATGGGATGTCCCTAGTATAGACTGTACTTTTGCAACTAGTTCCCACTTTGCTTTCGATACAAACGATTATAAAAAAGTAGATATGGAATATAAAGCTTTATTAGAATTAATATCAAATTCAAGCCAAAACTATTACTGGTTCTTAAAGAAAATATACAATCTCTTAAGTTTAATTTCTCTTTTCACTGGGAAAGAACAATTCTTAAAAGACCTATCTTTTAAAATTGAAGATACACCTGAGGTTCAAAATAATAAATTTAAAGTCTTCTTTACACAAAAAGAATTTAAAGAAGAAAAAGACCTCGATACATATAAGAGCATAACATTCCCTGATATAGAGAATGATTTAGCTCATTATTTGAATAAATGGTACCTCCTTTATGACGAATTAGAACCTTTATATAATCTATACATAAATACAAAGTTTCATGGCATTTATGACGAATGGAAATTTCTTAATTATACACGTATTCTTGAAGGCTATCATCGATTAAAATTTACAGATAGTACTTTTTGCAATCCTACGGACTATAATCCAATTAAAAATGTAGTTATATCTTATCTAGAAGAAATGATAACTGATGATAAACTGCAAGAATTAAAGAAAAATATGCAAAATTCTATTTCTTATGCCTATGAGTACCCTTTTAAAAAGAGACTAATTGAGATTGCTAATTCAATTGACGAACCTATTTTCAAAGGGATTTTTAAAAGTAAAAAAGATATGAAAGGGTTTATGAATAAAGTAAAAGAAACAAGAAATAAAATGACACATCCTCAAACCGAAGAAAGTAATATTTTTATTGATTTTAAATTATATCTAGCCAATATTAGATTAAGTGCTTTAATTAATGCTTTAATATTAATAGATTTGGGATTCCCCTCTGATTTTATTGAACACAAATTGTCTTATCTCTATTATCCTTTAGGCACTGCCAAAAGAGAGCTGAATTCATAAACAAAAAAACGCGTAGAAAGATAATCTCTTCCTTCGCGTTTTTTTGTTTTGTGCAAAGAAAAAGCACTCTAACTTTCTGATTGACCAAAATATTTATTATACCTTTTATTATTTAACTTTTTAGCTACCTCAGTGTATATATAATTCATCTCTTCATCACTAATCTCTTCACCTTTTTTGTTCTCTTTTTTTACTCTTTTCCATTCTGCTTTGAGTACCACTTGATGCAAATAAACTAAGTCTTGCGTTAATACTGACCAATTTTTATATTCAAAATCAGGAATGTTATCCTTTGATTTTAAATGATTCAAAATTTTATTTTGCAGAATCGTTATTTTTGCGGAGATAGGTTCTGTTGTATTTAACAATAATACTATTTGATTATTTACGTACGTAAGTTCAATCGCTCGATTCCTTAATTCCTCTCGAACACTTTCATCACTATTATCAAAACCCCTTTTCTTCCACCTGCTAAATTCAGTCATTTGCGTGTAAATAAGCTTAACACACTCACTAAATCTATCCCTCATGGTATTTATCCATTTTACTCTCTCAGTACTAATGGTATCTATATACCTTCTTTGCTCTAAAGCTTTAAGGTTTTTCTCACCTAATTCTTTTGTGATTTTATTAGTTTGATCTGCCAGTTCTTTTTTTAGTTTATTAGTTTGTTCTTCTAGCTCTTTTTTTAAGTTATTAGTATTATTCACGTTTTGAGCCGTCTTAACCACAGTAAATATAACGCCTCCTAAAGAAAGAACACCAACTACAAATCTAGGATCACTAACTAAGTCCACAATTGATTTCATGTCCATATTTTCTCCCATCCTTCATCGTTTTTGATACACATAATTATAATGAATTTTAGAATCATTATATATTATTTAATAATTATTAAAGGAAAGTACTTATAATTCTTATTGAGTCAGCTATAAAAATACCAGGCTCAATAAGAATTACAAAAGCCATTCCACCTCACGTTCGAGTTTGTTTTGCGCAAAAGAAAAAGCATCCAATTGGATGCTTTTCTATAGAATTCATTCAAATGTTTTTTTAATAATTCTATAAGTCTCTACCAACGCAGTTGTAATTAAGAGTAATCCCAATAATGAATACATAACAAAAACTAATAAATATATTTTATTCGTTTCCGGTAAGTATTGAAATATAGAACCTACTAGCATAAAAATTATCAATATAAACATTAAAGCTAAATAATTCAAATAAATATCTTTGTTCTCTTGTCTTTTTTGACTACTTTGATACGAGATACATGCAACTGTTATTGCTATTAAAGCAATAACTACAGTTGTTCCTTGTTGAAAAATTACAGTGAGTAATTTTTGCAATTTCTCTATATCACTATATACATTTGATAATACAGCAACTATCGTTACTACTGTAAGAATAGCAGTACTTTGCATAAAAAATTTATTTCTTCTGTATATACCTCTGGTCATGAAAACGTCCTCCGTACTCCTGTTACCATTTATAAAGCGTGATATTATAATACAATAATTCCCGTAACCAATCAACCCAGCAACTTTACCAGGCTCAATAAGAAACACAAAAGCCACGATACCAATGCACCGCGGCTGAATATATTAAGTTTAATTGGTCTTTTCATTCTCCGTCCACTCCGACCGAGTAACGTTTTGATAAAGGGGCTATGATCATTGGTTATGAGCGCATAGATACGTTATCCCCACACTATTCTTTTTTCAAAGAACTGTATAGGTATAGCGTAATATAGATTCTGTTTTGAAAAATCCTCAAAAACGTCCCCTTTTTGTCGGTAAAAAATCATTATCTACTTTCGATATAACTTCTAATTTTTTTATCATAATAGTAAGGTGCAAACATATGATAACTATTATCCAAATAACCTATTGGCATTATATATTTTATTAATTCCTCAAAGTAATGGTAAAATGTCTTGTCGAATTCTTTTAGTTTTTCTTGCCAACTTGATATATCCAAAGTTCTTCTTGTTAACATTCTGTGCTTGATTTCATTTACACTTCCATCTGGATTTTCATAACCCACAGAAACAGCTAAATGTTCATATTGTACGCCAAGACCTTCTGTATATGTACTACCTCTATGTTTCAAGTAATTATACATGTCACGTATTTCTCTAGTTAAATTACTATTAAAAAAGCTTTTGAGTCTTTCTCTGATTTTAAATTCTTTTGCTAGTGTTAATTTATAAGTAAGTTCTTCAAAATTACATTTACTTGCTGAGTTAAAAAAACGATTTTCGTCGATTATCAGTCCTAAATCATTTTCCCCATAAAAATACCATAAAACTTGCCATGATAAATCAATACAATAATTATAATAAGCCAGTGCTTCTTTAAGAAATCTACTTCTCAACATAGTTAAATGTAATTCATCTGTTTTTGAAATTAAATCCCCAAAATTTTTACATTCCATATATTCTAATGACATTCTAGCATTGGAGAATTGTTCATAAACATCAGCTATTTTAGAACCAGCTGCAACTACATTTGCTTCAAAATTATAATATTGCGGTTCACCTGGATCATAATCAAGCCAATGATGACAAGAGTGCTCTTCCATCAATTCCACTCACCCTTCATTTTCTATTTAAAATTACTATACAATATATCCTATGAAACTTACTAATCTTAACAACATTTCATTTTATACAATAAGCACCTTTTGTCTTCAATAAAGAAAGGCCTTGTCTTAAGACAAGGGGCAAAGTTGCAAAATATACACCTTTTCTAGAATAATATAGATTATCAAAACATACAAAAAACTAAATAATCCCTAAAGCAGTAGCTATCAACCAAATAGCACTTTTTTTATTCTCATAAAAATTATCACGTCGCATCATCAACTCGTTATAAACATAGGAATCTTTCACTTTCTCATTCCCTAAATACTTTAACTCAATAATCTGTCGCTGATCTTCATCAAGTGCATGTTTTAACGTCCGTTCAATTTGTTTAAAACGTATCTCATGATTCTTATCGTCACCTTTCATTTTAGGAAAAAGAACAACACCCCCAGCTTGAGCCTGTTCTTCTTGATTCTTCATCCGGACGCACAATGCTTTGTAGTTTTTCAGCTCCTTCACCACAAGTCTTCGCATCTCCTTTTCATCGATGTCTTCAAAAAATGACAATTGATTCATATGATACGGTTCCCCTCCGTTCGATCTACTCTGTTGAACTTTTACTTCATTTCCTTTTTACATTCTTCAAGAAAATCGATAGCCTCTTGAACCTGTTCTTTTGTTGAAAGTAATTCCATCACATTGCCTTCTGTGCTATAAACACGAATCGTTCTCTCCTTAAACTCCATTCCAAACATCCCATCATCACCTAAAAGCTTTATGTTAGCTTTCATTCTTCTCACCTCTTTCTAAATGAATTATTTTATTAGAATCTTCACGAACAATAGTTTCGAAAACTTAGATCCAAATGAGCCTCTAGACGAATACACCATATGCTAATTTAAATACTTTCTAAGAAAGCGGGTGCGTACTATGCCTTCTGTTGTTGGAAATCTCGTCGTTCAAAACAGTAATGGTGCTTTCAACTTAGGGGATTTTTATAACGTATCTCCGAAAGAAAATACGAAAGCTTATAACGGATCTGGCGCTTCCAATGTTGGGTTTGTTGTAAATACTTTTAATGGTGTTAGTGCTACAAATACATTTGATGCTGATGTTGCAGACCAAAACCAAGTTGGAACAGCCTAAACTTATTCAATTATCCCTATCCCCTGAATAAAACTCAATATTTCGTCAATACTGTAGACACATGATTATCTTTCTCCGATTTCCTTATATGAGCCGTTAGCTTTTGCTAGCTGCTCTTTTTTACAGTACAGGTACCCATTTACTTTAAAATGAATAAACTATCTTGAACCTTACTTTACAGACATTCATTGGTTCATAATTCATAAATATAACCCTAATACACAGAATGTTTTTCAAGCGAGCACTTTAGCATAAGTGCTCGTTTTATTTTGGTAATTTTCTACAAAATGAAATTTTTGTTTAATTTATAAAATACAACCGCTTGTCCACTTCAACCCATTCACCATCGTATATCATTCAACCACCATTATCGTACAAATCTTCTTGTATTTTCCTTTCACCTCACTTCTCACTTTCAATATGCTCTATAATTTTTCTTAATGATTCTTGCGCTTTTATATAATCGCTTTCCAACTTCTTGATTTATTTTTCATTTTCTTCACCTCCTATGACGAGCAATCATAGAAGGTGAGGTTATGAATGAAGGAAATATTGTTTTCCGTGGAGCTGCTGTTGAATCAAGTTTAATTGGCTCAACACGTTCACCTATTTTCCGTCATTCACTTTACCAACAGAAGCAACAGGAGCAACAGGTTCAACGATGTTGATTTAGGAAGCGGATTCCCTTATATATATTAAAAGCTTTTTGAAGTGAACCCATGTTCCTTATATATTATGGAATGGGTTTATATTTGTGGCATAAGGGCTTATTTTTTTATTTATTTTAATTTTCAAGGGCCTTTTTCTTATACTTGTTTGTTAACCAATTCATAAGTTGTAGTGTGTAAGTGGGTGAATGATAAGGATGGTGTAAAAATGAGTGAATTTAAAAAGAAATTTCATATTCCATGTGAGTGTTTTCTCCCCCCGGTACCCCCACCTCAAGTTGGGCCAACCGGGCCGACTGGACCAACTGGACCAACTGGGCCAACTGGGCCGACCGGACCAACTGGGCCAACTGGGCCGACTGGACCAACCGGGCCGACTGGACCAACCGGGGCTACAGGAGTTACAGGACCTACGGGACCAGCTGCTACGGCATGTTGCCCATGTACGAATGTTCTTGATAACCCTGGATTTGATGAACCTGCAACACCAGGTACTCCAGTTCCAGGATGGATTGTAACGGGAAATGTTTCAGAAGTAGGATTTCCAAATGCGCACAGCGGTCGTTTTCTTCCAAATGGATCCTTGAGTGCTTTAGCTGTTTCTATTGGACCTGGTGGAATTATGACCCAATCTGTTGATGTGGGCGAAGGTTGTTGCTTTACCCTTTCTTTTGCTGGGGATATAAGAGATGGAGCAATCCTTGTTGCTTCTGTATCGTTTCCAGAACTTGGTCAAGGATGTCCTCCTAACCCTACAACACTTGGACCATTAAACATTCCGCACATTGTACCTGTTGCAAATCAACAACAAGCTGGCTTCCAACATTATACCCTTGTTGTGTGTATACCTGCTGATGTAACTACAGCATGTATTAGTTTCCAAAACTTAGCTACGGGTGGAGAAGGCGCAACAGCTTTTGTTGATAATGTTGTATTCCAACCTACTGGTGGACCATGCACTTCATGTTCACAAAATTTTTAATGCATTAATATATCTGAAGATTTTCGTTTTTCTAGCAAATCCAATAACTATTAAAGAGGGCCCCCTGGCTCTCTTTTCATATTAAAAATCACCATATGCGCCCATATTTATGAAGCCCTTTAACATTTTCTGCGGGGCTTCTTTTTTTACAAGTCGTTAGTAAACTGTGCTGACTACCTTGATTTACAAAATTACTTTTTGTTCACTTTTTCGATACATTTATGAAACATTCACATGTTATCTTCAGTATGTTCTATTCTTTTTGAAGAACCATGTGAGAATACCAAAATAAGAAGCCCCTAGAGCCCTAACTCTAGGGGCTTTTTGTTTTTAAATAAGGACTTTGTTTAAATTTACCTTAATTCTCATCAAATTTTCTTAACATTCAAATTAACAATTGTATAATATACTTAAACTATTTGTATGAGAGGTGATTATTATGAACTGGAAACAAAAATACAATCCAAAGTATCTCTTTTACCGCATGTATAGTTATATTTATAAAGCCCTTGATGATATATCATGGTCCTTAAAATAATTTAGATTGTTATGAGTACACATTTGCTGTGTGCTCTTTTCACATTCCAATAAGTCGCACTCTAAATTGATTGTTTCTCCGTGATCATACTTCCATAACTTATTCCCACACTGAGGGCATTCTAAATTTGTTATACCGCTCATCTTTCTTCACCTATATTAATATATATAAATATTAAGTTGCTCATTTGATTATCCTAGTGTTATAATGGGAGAGATCGATTGTTATATTCACTAATCAAACTCATGTAATTTTTCTCAGAGTTCGTTAATCACAGCCCCTAGACGCGCACCGTTAGGGGCTGAACTCTTTTCAAATAAGAATTTTGTAGTAATTCTTTATAAATCGCCCTTAAACTTATATAATCTTTATATAAAAATATTAAAAATCATTTAATTATAAGGAGAGCTTCGTATGCTACAAGGTATTAATCATATTTGTTTTTCTGTTTCAAACTTGGAAAAATCTATTGAATTCTATCAAAAGATACTTCAAGCAAAATTATTAGTAACAGGTAGAAAATTAGCGTATTTTGATTTAAATGGATTATGGATTGCTTTAAATGTTGAAGAAGATATACCAAGAAATGAAATTAAGCAATCTTATACACATATAGCTTTTACTGTAACAAATGAAGAATTAGATCATTTAAAAGAAATATTAATTCAAAATGAAGTTAATATTTTACATGGCCGAGAAAGAGACGCGAGAGACCAAAGATCTCTTTACTTTACAGACCCGGATGGCCATAAGTTTGAATTCCACACTGGTACTTTGCAAAACCGCTTAGAGTACTATAAAGAGGATAAAAAACATATGACCTTTTACAAATAACGCTTTTGTTATAATTTATGAACATATTTTAGACCTAAAAATCCTACCGAATATTTTCAGGATAAATTTACCGGATGAGTTAACAGAAATTTCGTGTTATTCTAAACGTGTTGAATATCCCAATACATTCAACAATGCTCTTGATTGCATACTTAGTATGCAGCCATCCATCCAGATACCTTAGCTAATACGTCCCCCTAATCGTCGTTATTGCTAAGGTATCTTTTAGATGCCCTGTGTGCAGGGCTTTTTTATTTCAGTGATGATACTTTTAGTCCAATTTTCTAATAAAATTCAAAATTGGTACTACTTTGCCACCCCTTGCTCTCTCCCAAAAGCTGCAGCTCTTCCCTTGATTCGTTTTAATATGCGACTAATTTGAGTCTGAGTAACCCCTACACGTTCACCAATACTTTCTTGTGACATATGATTTGAATACATATCCCAGATCATTAACTCTCTATCTGGTAGCGTGTTTTTAAAAGAATGTATTACCATCTTTTCTTCAATCTCTTCTGTTTTACGTATTGAGCTTTCATCAACAAGTTTTGACTCAAGTGTAATTTCTGCGTTCTCTCCACCTGAAGAATACATTACTTCACTTAAATAACTTGGAATTTGCTGATATTTCATAGCTACTTCTACATCCTCGACAGATACGCCTAATTGCTGGCTAATATCCTCTGGTTTATCCTCTGTTAACCCTCCCCTTTGGATTCTGCCTTTTAAATAAAATATATCTCGTGTTACCTTAATCTTTTGATTATCTATAATTGCCCTTGTAGTTTCTCCATATATTTTAGGAATCGCTAATGTTGAAAATTTGCATCCGTATGCAGGGTTAAAGTCTCTTCTCGCTTTAAGTAAACCAATCATGCCACTTTGAATAAGATCCTCTACATCTAAACCAGTAGTAGTTTTTATTGATTCCAAAACCGCTCCGTACTTTCTCCACACAAACTTATAAACTAGCTTTTTATATTCCTTCACAAACTCATCATCCGACATGGCTTTCACATCAACTACTTCAGGCATTCGCTCCACCCCTTTTAATTTCTCTCATATTAGTAGGCCCCGTCCATTTCCCTTCACGTTCCCACTTCTTCTTGAGCTTTCCAACGTAAGTAAAACTGCGTTCATACATAATGCTGATTTCCGTATCCGGAATACCTTGTACATTCAAACCTCTTACAATTTCAGGGGTTAATCCAATTGGCGCTCTCTTTCTAGGTCCGCCGTTCTTTTTCGGTTGTGTATCGAAATATCTACCCAACTGGCGTAAATCTTGACCAGTCGGGCATGCCTTACATTCATTAACACTAAAACATTCGTTGGATGTACGATTGTAAAAACAACGTCTACATTTCTGTTCGATAATGTCACCAATTTGGTATGTGAGCTCTTTTCGTTCTTCCTTTGTCAGTTTCATACCATCCACCTACAAGACTGCCTTGAGCGCCATACCGAGCGCTTGTGATCTACCTTGTAACTCAAGTCGATGCTCACGTTCTTTCGCAGCTGTCTCTTCTGCGGCGCGTAAAATGATATGCATTTTTCGTAGGTCATGCTCTAATTCATGATTCTTTTCCGTAATCGCATTAAATTCGTTTAACAATGTGCTGTAATCTTCTTCACGAGATTGTAGCTGGTCTTGCATGAATTTAAGTACATCTTCCCCTTCCATGCGTGCTTTCGTTTCTGCGATCAGATCTTGCGCAAGTTTTTCTTTTATACCTTTTAAGTCCTTATACAGTTTCGATACTTCACTTAGTACTTTTTGAAGTACATCTTTTTCATCCAGAATGTCATTTAATCGCTCTTTCCAAGAATCATCTAGCGTTTCTATTTTGTCGGTATGTTTAGCCACTATAGAATTTAATTTTGGCGGTTTAGATTCCGTATTCTGAACGTTTTGAGGTTGTGGTGATGGTTTTATGTTCTGTAGATTCTTTGTTGTGCCTACACGCTTAACAGGCGTTCCGTTTGCTTCGCGCCTTTTAGAAATATGGTAATACAAGTTCTTTTCACTTACCCCAAGATAACTAGCGATTTTTACCCAAGTCCACTTCACTGAATCTGCCTCGCGTAACTTATTCGCTGTTGCACATAATTGATCCCAGTTTTTTTGTTCAGCCATATGTTCCGTTCTCCCCTCGAGTAGGCTCTCACCTAAGCTTTTTAGACTTTTACCGATTTCACAGTTCTCTGAACACCAACGCGCTATTGCATAATTATTTCCAATTGATTTCGGAACAGTTTTACACGCTTTACAGTGACCATCTTGTATATTTAAAATCCTAAGTCGGACCTTACGTTTTTCAGTTTTGTTCAATCCATCACCCCATATGAGATTGAAAGGCAGGTAGTACAACGAAATTGCCATACTACCAACCTGTATTTATTAGTCTTCTAATTTTTCATTGAAAGGCTTCTCCTCATCAGTGACTTCATTTTCTTCAGAAGATTCCAATTCTTTTCTTTGCACCTGCTCTTCTTCCGTTACAACTGGTTCATCTGTCTCTGTTTCTTCCTTCGGTTTCTCTTCTGCTTTTGGCTGCTCTGCTACATCTGGCTGTTTCTCTTTCCATTCGTGCCATTTAATTGCCATTGGTGCGATACGAGCGCGGTAATCATCTATCATTTCAATCAGCTTCACGTTAGAAATTTTCAGCTCATTTGCTAACTTTAGATATGACTCTCCTTCGAGTTTTCGTTTTACGATGTAAGCAAAATCATGTGGTAAATCATCTAAACCTGGAGCAAGGCCACTAATGATAAACGCATCTACAATTTCACGATCTGCTTGCTCTTTCTCTTCACGAGTTGAAATTTTCTCTTCGGGAATATCGAAATCAGCTTCTAATTGTTCAAACGATGCCTTTACTTCTTTCACAACACCTTTATCATCAACTTCATACTGTGTTAGTGGTTCGTTCGTTTTCGCATTTACAGTAACATTGAAATTAACCTGCATGGATTCCAGTGAGATAAATACCTTTGTATCAATCATTTCTGAAAGTACATCCAACTTACCGCGTAATGATGAATCCGTTACCTCCAAAACGATTTCTTTCTTCCCATCAGGTTTAAGATTCACTTTCTTTAATGTTGGTTTGAATTCGATATATGACATATGATCCGCTCCCTTATTTCGCTTGTTTTAGTTTTTTCTCTTCACGCTTTAATTTGTTGAACTCATCTAGTGTGATGAATCCGCCATATTTGATAACATGCTTTAAAAGAATGAGTTGTAAGTGTGGATATTTATATTCGAACACCTTCTTTTTCACCGCGAATGTTTCCGTCACCATACCCTTTATGTCTATGACTTCCACATCACCATTTGGCAAATAGACCATGAAGTCTGCACTATATGTAATTGCCTTAAATTTCTTACCGTTCTTTGTAAATGCCGGTTGCAATGTAAATCTCGGCTGTAATTCAAAGCTCGTAATTTCACCTGCAGCTTGGCGGATTTTTAATCCGGAGTAATAATCCGCTTCTGCTTTGCTATGAAAAATGATGCCATCTACCTCTACTTTTTTTGCGTTATACTTATTCAAGTTTCTTCCCCCTTTGGGATGGCGAAATTAACTTTTCTCCACGGATTCCTTTATGATATCGATATTTCAAACAACCATAGCTGACATCATATTTCTCTGCTGCATCCATCAAATTCAAATGTTCTCCGTGAATCCATACAAATATCGAATCCCTTTTATTTCGATCTTGCTGTTTTCTAGTAACCCACCTACAATTTTCAGGTTCATAATTCCCATTCGGGTCGATTCGATCAATACTTAACGGTTCTTTGTATCCATTTTCGGCAGCCCATTTTTTGAAAACGACAAAATCATACCACTCATCACAAACTTTTATCCCACGTTCACCGTAGTACTTATAGTTTGTTGAATTTGGATTATTACAGCGTTGCAGCATATCAGCCCATTTTTTGTATAGCTTTGTGCAACTGCTGGAATGTTTTGTTACCTTCTCCAACCGTAGACACCCACACGATTGATTGTCACCTGTCCTAAGTCCAGCAATATCCACTTCAACTTTCTTTCCGCAATCACACTCACAAAGAAATATTTTTCTTTGTGAATTATTTCTTTTCCCTGTATCTTCTAATACGACCAATCTTCCAAAACGCTTTCCTACAGAAACTTTCTTATTGTTATATTTACTCATAACTTTTCTCTTTCGCTTCACTAATTAACTGAGTGATTTCATATACAGCATTTTGTGCACGTTCCATGTTTCTTCACCCCTTGAATATTTTTCAAAAATCAATACATACTATTTTCAAGCCGCTTAATCCACGGCTGGTACTTCCTTCTTTTACAGTAAGAGGCAGATTGGTTCATCACTTTTCTAATTCTTACTGTATATTTTTAAAAATATCGAAAATAATACCAACAAGCTGTTTGAACTAGCAGCTTTACTCTTCTCGTAATGGGAATGCAATTTATCACAATTTGCTAACTCATTCGACTAACTGGCAGACAACCGAAAATGTTGTCTGCTTTTTGTATGGAATTTTTCATTTTACATATACTACTTTTGAGCCTGTTACCAATGCAAGCCATTTGGTGTTTTGAATTCCGACTAAGCTTTTTGTTGCATAGATTATCACATCTTTGACAACACTGTTTTAAAGCGCGTTTTCTGGTTATTCGTAGTTCTAATCCAGAATAATTTTTCTCCTATAAAGGACGGCAGGTACGACTGCTCGTCCTTTTTTACTTATACCGCATACTCTCCCTTCTGATAATTTCGAACCACATTGCCCTCATCATCGTAGTAAGCAATTTCCCAATAAGGATGGCAGTTGTGCTTTTCAATTTCTCCATCGAACAAAACGAACAGATTAGTTTTCCAGTTCCCAACGATCGTACCCCACATGCCAGCTACGTTTACTCGCATACCCATGTAAACAAAATGTAGGTTTCTAAAGTTTTGCATTTTCTTAAACGCTTGTTCTGTGCTGTACATCCGCTTGATATCAAAAACCCCTTCGTTCTCACACTTTACAAACTTCATGAATTCAGCCATTGGCATCGTTAGAAGCTTTGTTCTGAACTGTTGCCAGTACAGAAATCTTGCCTTTCCTTCAGTTTCCGCTACCACATATTCTTCATTCGGCCATTGTTCGAAAATGGTAGTGAGTTTGAATTTGTAAAGGATCACCATCTTTCCATCTCCCCCTTAATTCACAATCAACTTGCGGAACAGTTCTTCGTTTCTTGTGTCTAGTGCATGATTAATGAGTTGGTATTTTATTAACTTTTCAATTTCATCATGATCTTCCCCATCGATATGCGTTTCAAGTGAGCACTCATCATCTTCAAGTACTTCCATGTACAAAGGTTCCTTGTATTTACCTTTAAAATTGATTTGAATATATATCGGTGCATCATTCACATTGAAATGATGATATGCTGACATCCCATCTGTAACAGTTAAATTTGGTTTATAAAACGCGAACAGTTGACCTTCTGAAAACTCTGCAGAAATTTCAATTCCATACGGATACTTCTTTGCATTTTCAACAAAATGGATTCTCGTTACAAACCTTAAATGCTTACGAAATGTGTAGATGAACGGAAAGCCCTCATGTCTTCGGGGCAAGATATGATTTAAAAGAAATTGTATAAACTCGCGCTTTTTCTCAACCGACACGTTGCTCATGCAGTAACCCCCTTTTCCATCCTTCAAATTTTTGTATCCAAGCATCCCAATGTTCTTGGTATGAAGCTTCCTGCTGCTTTGCTACCTCACAATTACAACCCTCAACCGTTATCATCCCAGGATAAATTTCTTTATGAACTACGCCAGTGTTACTGCATGTCATGCACATTTTCTTCACTCCTTTTCACGATAATCATCGCCTTCTACAGCGATTAAATAATGTTTACTCATGCCGAACAAACGGCTCTTTGCTGCATAACCAATCTTTTCAGGTAATGTCTCATCATCTTCATTAGAGCTGTATAAAATCGGTAAATTATGTCGATACCGATAATCAATAATTTGATAGTAGAGATTCTCTTTTGCTTCTGACCATTTTGATTTCCCTAAATCATCCCAAATGAGAACCTCTACTTTTTTTGCATGATCCATCAGGCGATTAAATTCTTTTTTATCATCATTCATCATCTTGGCTGCAATGAGATCATCCATAAAAGTTCCGTCTGATATTAGAAGCACGCTATATCCTTGGTTCATAAGATACTTTGCTGCAGCTACTTGAAGATGCGTTTTACCAAGTCCAAAACTGTTATGTTCTCTCTTTGCTTGCGCTCGCTTTGCTAGCTCTAATTGCTTAATTCGTAACTCACCAAATGTTGCAACAAAACCTAAACTATTTTGTTTTGTCCCTTTGATTTGTTTAAAGTAATGCAGATACTCCACCATCGTTTTGTAAAGAAACTTTTGTTGCTCTGTTTCCCGCTTGTAAGAATCAAAACGGGCATTTGTAAATTCTTGGGGAATCATTGCGTTTTTTAACCTACGCTCTAATACTCGTTGCGCTTTGCATTCACAATCTTTTTGCATAGACACTCTCATACCGAATTGATTAACTTCTTCGTAAAAAATCACTTCTGAATTCTGACATTTTAAACATCTATACTCGTTTGATGTAGTTGGGTCTATTGCGTTCTCTGCTTGCAATTTCTTCCTCATAGCTTCTGCCCGTACTAAAACCTTTGCCAGCGCGTCCCCTACGTGTTGCATTCTCTACACCACCTCTTTGATTTTTATAATCCTCATCAAGCTTGATTACATCTGCCATTGTTTTCACGTTACTCTTTTGCCAGTTGAATAAAATACCGCTAATGTATTTCCATCGCTTTGCGTTCTGATCAACCGCTCTATCGACAGCTTCCATAATGATTTGGCTTCCTAATACATCACTGAATTCTCCAAGGTCCTGCATAGCCGTTTCACTTAATGGAATGTTGTTTTGTAAAAGGTAGTTATAACTTTTTTGAAATTCCTCATCTATCAATGGGTGCTTATCTACATCATCATTAGTTAGATTAGTACTTGGTATCTCAGTACTTAGTAAATCATTAGTATTTAGTAGTGGCGGTTTTTCCATCGACTGGTTTTCCATACGCATGGTTTTCCAGTCAGTGGTTTTTCCACTAGGTGGTTTTTCCAGTGGGTGGTTTTCTCCCTCTATGGTTGGTACTTCATATACAGCAGTTTCCCAATGCGAGATTTTTCCTGTTTCTGGATTTTGTACTGGGTAGCGTTTTAAATAACCAGCCTTTTTTAACTCTTTTAAGGTATTTGCTGTCGTTTCTTTTCCGTCTTTAGCATGTTGACTTAACTCTGTAGCATGAAAAGTCCAATCATCTGGCAAAGATAGCATGTATGCTAATAATCCTTTTGCTCGCCAACTCAGATTTTCATCACGTAAAGGCGTGTTGTGTATCACCGAGTAATTCGTATCCTTCTTAACTCGAAAGATGCCCATCTTATGACCCCCTAGTGCAAATCGCGATGTAAGCTCCATTTTCCTTAATGACTTTCTCTATCCGATAACCTGGATAACCAGTTTGTATATAACGTGCAATCGACTGTTTTAACTCATCTTTTGATTGTGCCCTCTCCCACAATTTGCGAGAGAGTAGCACCTTTGATTTATTACTCACCTTCAATCACGAAATCGCCTTGTCCGTCTCCTTCGATTGGTTGCTCCACTTCGATTTGATCAGCTTCAATAAATTCTGGTTCTTCCGTGATATCCTTGCGCACCACTTCGTCATGCTGCGCTTGTGATTGTACTTCAATGCTGATTGGTAAGTATTTAAACATGTATCGAACCACTGTTTTCTTCGCCATTTCATCATAGTCACTTGCCCATGGACTATGACTGGAATTAGCAGCTGCCGAACGTTGGCGGCGCTTTTCGATTTCGCTCTTTGGCATAAACTCCATTTGATGCCCGCCATCTTTGAAATGCGCTACTGCATACGCCCCAATAAATTCACCACGTTCACCAAATGATGGCTTATGCTTTAACTGCGGATGTAAGCCAAGCTCATATTCAAACTCATCATTTTCATATACTGCATGAGCGTAAATGCTTTGAATATGACCAGAACGTCTAGCTAAATCAATCATCCCTTTATAGCCGATAATGAACTGGACTTCCATTTTGTTTTGTTTTTTATTTTTAAAAGGTAAAAGGTAGCAATGGCCAAGTAAACCTGGCTCTAATCCTAATTGCACCGCCTGCATGACTGCCCCCATAAGAGAAGGAACTTCACATTCTAATAACTTTGGATTCGTGCGAATTGTTGTTAGTGCGATACGGCTCATACGCTCCATACTCATGTGCTTTGGTAAGACTTCTGCAAAACGTGGAGCCATTTTCTTCATATAACCTTCAACCAATTTATCCGGTGTTGCAGGTGCGCTTGCCTTACGATTTGCCAATTGATTTTTAATTTGATCGTTAGTTGCCATTATTTATTTCCTCCCTATTTAACCGTGAATTTTCTTGATTTAGATTCCTTAACATACTGTTCAAATAGATCAGGGTGTTCCGCTTTAAATCGCTTGCTATCAAAACGATTTGTTGTATATGACTTCCAATAAATTTTGTAGTTTTCCGTTCCACCAACTTCATTGGTACCGAGTTTTGCTTTGATTTTGTTTTCGTACTCTACCTTTTGTTCTTGCAGGACTTTAATTTCTCGGTCTACTTGGTCACGAGCTTCAATGAGAAGTTCTTCTTGTTTACCTAAACTTACAAAGCTATCTGCAATGGATTCTGGATATAGATGTTTTAATAATTCAGTTGATGCATCCGAACCATCAAACATTGGCGGCTCGTTCTTCTCAACATTGTTGAGCCAGAAGTCTTTTTCAATATCGATAAGGTACTGAATCAATTCCCCATCGCGTTCGATTTTTTTATGAACAAATTTGTTACCACCAATCAATACCGCAATCCACCATGCTTCATAGCCAGTTACGGCCATATAATGTTGACACTGTAAGAGATAAGCCGCTGGAACTTCTTCATCTTCCCACTCTTTTTTTAAATATTCCGACGCTGTTTTACATTCCAGACCAATCTTTTCACCGACAATTAATCGATCCACATTAGCTAACATCCACGGATATTCAGGATGCTGAAGGATTGCATTTCTTCGTTGTACTTTCAAATCTGTGCGCTTGGAAAATTCCCTTGCGACTACTTCTTCCAAAACATTACCAAAGTATGCCGCTTCACTTTGTATATCTTCTTTTTCAATCGCTTGTGTTTTTTCAAGGAACACTTGAACCGCTGATTTCCATTTATTTAAACCTGCAATTGCAGAAACATCTGAACCACCAATACCTTGTGTACGTGCTTGCAACCACTGATCGTGGTCCATATTAAGTGTATTTACCAATACTTTTGCTTGCATGTTCTATTCACTCGCTTTCTGTGATATACTAGCTCTGACTTATTTTTCAAAGGGAACCCATTGCCGTGGGTTCTTTTTTATTCCCCTGCAACAAACCTCGTTGCGTGCCGCTCTAAAAACTTTTCGGCACATTCTTCACAAATTAAACTTCCTTCAAATTCGTAATAGGTCATTCCAAAATACAATTCACCTTCACAATCGCTACAATAGTGTTCGAAGTTTTTTTTACATGAATCTTGTTGATTGCCTAATACAATTGGATTTTCTAACATTCAACTCACCTCCTGTGAAAGAGTAATGTAATGAGCTCTTTCCACCACGTCCGCGTTTACTCCCTGGCTTCTTAACCGCCTAATAATCCCTAAGATATTTTTCCGATCTCTTTCACGTTCTGCATCATGTTTTTCTTTCGCCCGATACAGTGCTGCAATTTCCCTTCTTGCTAATCGTGCTTCCTTAATCCATGTACATAGTGCGATTGGATCATGTTGCATTAATGCTTCAATTTGCATTTGATTACAATATTTTAAGAACTCATCTAACACCTGTTTCTTTTGCATGTCCTTTTGTAAAACTGGCGCTGTAATGCTCATATTCTTTTCACCTTCCTTAATTGCTTATTTTCTTGCTTCAGTTGTTCGTTCTCTTTGATTAACTTTTCGAATGTATCTAATAGCGCTACGCCACCCATGAATGACACGATAATCACCGCTGTAACCAAAAGGCTGAATGTACTTTCAACCAACGTTTGGTTCCTCCTTTTGGGCTTCTAGCCATGCTTCCAAATCTTTTTGTAAGAAGAGTAATTTGCGTCCTTCTCGGATTACCGGAAACTGCGGATGATTTGCCAACTCATACATTCTGCAAACTGCGATGTTAAGGTAAGCTGCCGCTTCTTTCACTCTCATTACTTTGTTTGGTTGTGCTTGCAGTTGGAATGAAGCTAATGCGGCTTGAATTTCTTCACGAACAACTTCACGGATTGACTCTTTAATGATTTGATCTAATCCCATTTTGTTTTGCTCCCTTCAAAATTTATGTTGCATGTGTATTTTTTGTACTCTCTCGCATAAAGTTTGAGATTATTGGACTTCATTTCCTAAAAAAAAGAATAAAAACATCTTCCTCTAATACCTGAGCCAATTGTAATGCATCACCTAATGTAGGAGTCGCATAACCTGTTTCCCAATTACTTATTACCGTTTTCTTTTTATTTATCTGCGCTCCTAATGCTTCCTGAGTTAATTTTTTACGTTTGCGAGCCTTGATTAAATTATGACGTTTCTTTCCCACGATGACACCTCCTTAAATCCAACTTACTTGGACTTCTTGTATCCATTATATATCCAACATTTTTGGATTGTCAACAATATTATATGAGTTTTTTGGACTTTCATTCATAAGTATAAAAACAAAAACAAAACCATTGAAAAAACTAATGCAAAAGTACAGTAAACAAAGTACAATTTAATTGTACTTTTATTTAGTAAATTATTTTTGACTACTTTGGTGAATATATTAACGGGGTGATTTTGTGACTACTTTGGGACAGAGGATTAAAGAGACCCGAAAGAAACGCGGCTTAACTCAAGATGGCTTAGCGCTAAAAATTAAAGAAAAAATGAATGCAGACATTAAAATGAATAAAACTACTATTTCTAATTATGAGACTGGTTATAGTTCTCCTTCTAATGAACTTCTAGTTGTAATTTCAGATGTCTTGAATGTATCGGCTGATTTCTTATTAGGAAGATCTGACGATCCAGAATTAAATGCAGTTCAGTATACTGAATTAAGAAAACAATTCAATGAGCTAATTGATGTGTTAGAAAAAATGCCAAAAGAAAAACAAGATATGTTATTGAATATGATGAAGGCTGCTGTAGGCGAAAACAAAAAATGATTGTCAGCATAAGAGCTAACAATCATTTTTTGTTTTAACGATATTTTTAATACTTTCAATTTCTTCTTTTTTCTTTTCATCATCAGTTAAAGCTCCTACTTTTAACATTTCCCATAGTGTAACCGCTATTGTGTTCCCCATATCAACTTCCTCCATATCGTAATCATTAGTTTGTGAATAGTGAGCAAACTTTTCCTAAATATCATTTTTTATTTTTAGGCAACATCCCTAAAAATGACGAATGCGATTGCCTAATTATAGACAATCGCATTTAAATACGTATGTAGTTTTTATATGTACAAAAACAGTATTAACCCATTCCGCCTCCAGGATCAACCATGTACATAATTACTGGAGCTTCTTTCTTAGGTTGTTCTTTCTGTTCTTCCTTAGCAGGAGTTAAGCATAGTGCTCCAACTAAAGCTAAGCTTGTTATAAACGTCATTATTTTCTTCATTTCGCACCACCTACATAAATTGTACCATATCTATAAATATCTTCCAATAATATTTTTGCGAATTTACTGTAAAATAAATTACCACCACATTCATAAATTTTAATTGCTTCTTTAACTAAATCTTCATCACCATTCGCCAATCCTAATATGCACGTTTGCATTGCAGATAATTTACCGTTTTTTATTTTCAAATCCTTTAATATCTTTTTTGCAACTTCTTTATCACCATTTACAATTTCATTAAAAGCTTTTTCAGCTTCACCACATTCTTCTATAAAATCAACTTGTTTACCATTTATTAATTTTAAAAAAGCATAAGTATTCAAGATATTTTTCTTTCTTTTTTTCATTCTCTCAAACAGACAATCTCCTATTGTACTTAATGATTTTTTTATATGCCATTCAGCTTGAGAATAATCCTCCAACATATACGATTCTCCTAAATATACAAATGCAGAGGCTTGCAAAAGTGTTAAACAATTATTCATATCGTCTGTATTTATAATCTGGTGACATAAAGCTCTACATTCTTCAATCTTTTCGGCCGTTAAATAAGCATATGCCAATCCTTCTTTAATACGAGTGGAAAATGCTGTTTTAACGAACTCGTCTTGAATGTTATTTACTTCTGGTAACAACACTTCTGCATAATCAAACAGGGAATTAAATCTTTCAAGATCATACATTGTGTAAAACGTAAGAATCCCTAACAACACATGCATCTCTTTCGTCTTAATGATTCGGCTATTTTTTCGAAGTTCTAATTCCTCTAAAAACGAAGTTCCTGTTAAGATCCCTTTACCTCGTTTCCATACCAGTTCGTACACATAGGCCCATTCCCTATTGATTGCCAATGATGAAGTCTTTTCTTTCTCTATCAACAACCCTAATAATTCTAAATCACCTATTGTATTTGCGTATTCCATGGCAATACGTGAATTTTTTTTACTCACTGTTGTTGTACAGAACTTATGAATTAGTTCTTTTTTCTTCATGGTATTACCTTCATATAAAATGTTTAATAGTTTTACAACAGTCCAAAAATTAAATTCACGATTACCTGATAAGTTTTTTGAGAGGTTCCCACCACTTATACTTATTTTTTTTGCTAAGTCCTCTTGTTTTAATCGTTGAAAATCAATTTCATCAATAAGTTGATTCAAAAAACCTTTCACTTTTGTCCCCCCTTCTGGACCAAAAGACACATTCCCTATTTTTAAATCCATCAGAAAACGCGTCATTGTCACGAAATTCCTCTACAGATGTGCTATATTATTTATGACTCATGGCAAATGTTTTCCCTACTACAATTAGGGTTAAACGATGTAAGCGTGTTCTCAGCACAATTACACACGCTATGGGTCTTTTTCGTTCCGTTTGATTTCTTAAAATCAGTTTATCACAAGATTTAGAATCTTCATTTCACTTAAAGTCAATTCATGTTGAGAAAGTTTTTTCGAATGGTCTATGCCTCAATACTATTAGCAAGTATATTAATTGTGACCTGTACTCTGGCAGTAAACGTCAAACATTTGCCGTTTACAATTTGTAAAAAAATCTATGAGCGTAGACCTTAACATTATAAGTAAAGGGGTTGTATTAGGAGTTATAACTGCAGGAATTGATTTGAAAGACGAGGTTCAAGATTGGTTACTTAAAAAAATTGAAAAATAAAGTTCTGTAAATCAAAAGCACAGTAGCATTAAGCACTGTGCTTTTTTATCTCTTTATATTCCTGTTCCTGGATCGGCATATCCTGCACCACCGCCAGGGTCAGCTTCACTATTCTTTTTAGCGTAGTTCCATTCGCCTGGATCTTTTGTATATGTATTTCTCATCACTTCTTCCCTCCTTCCTAATTTGAATCTTAAATTATTTTAGCTCATACGTTCTACAACTGTAAATTAACTATTTTGGTATTTTGTAGGAGTATATACTTCCATTAATAAATTAAATATATTAATATATTTATAAAACGATTATAAGGAGTATATTATATGAATCAAATTGACTTTAGTTCTATACAATCACCTGTTAATCAATTAGCTTTGCAAGCAGCCATTATGTTTCTTGCCATGGGCGTTACTTTTGGAGTAGTTTACAAAATACTGTTAAAAATCCATGCTCCAGAACGGTTAGCTAGTGTGATTGCGACAATGTGTACTATGGTAGTTGCCTGTAAAACAATTGCAATTCTGTTTACATGAAAAAAGTAAAAGAGCCATTTGGCTCTTTTATTGATCTTGCAATCCTTTACTGACAAAGAAAAATAACATTTTTACATTTCTAATTGAAATGAAAATTGAGTGCATAAAAATAAACATCCACACAAATAAAATGATCCACAACCAAATTGGAACAGTCAATTTCAACAAAAATGGCAATATTAAAAATTGACTGCAAAAATGCAATATTATCCCCATCAATACAACTGTTAATTGTATAGTTATTGCCCATGTAAAAAATATAACTAACACTGCAAATTTAGAAACGCTTGAGTCAATTTGGCTATAAGTTGTTTTTAGCTTATTAATCATATCTGACTGTGAACTTGATATCACTGCTATACTGGCCATATTAAACCCCGCTAAAATTGATATCGCAGTAATAACTATACTATTTAAAGATTGAAAGTTCACCATAAATTCTTTAACCTTCATATCGGTAAAATATGCTGCTGTGAATACAAAGAACAAGCTTATAATAAGTGCAAAATAAATATCAAAAGCTTTTTCTGATTTTGTAGAAAACTTAATGTAATTCCGAAAAGAATCGAATAAAAATTTATTCGCTTTTAAAAAAGCTTTTGCTTTAACCATTTAAAAATTCGCTCCTTTTTAACGAATCACGACTTTTTATTATACTTGCTATTTTATCATATAGATCCTCACTACTGGGGTTATTACTCTTATCAACTTTAACATCTGGTCTATAAATTTCATGCGATTTATCAATATTTATACTCTTCTCTGCTCCTTTATGTTCCCCAATTACTTTTATAGAAGTAACTCCTTTCTGACCACGGAATCTATTAACGTATGGTATAACAGATTGTAGCCCCTCTTTTACCCGCCTTGCTTTGAACTCTAAAGAAACATGTGTAGCTTCTAACTCTTCCATTTCTCCTTGCATCTCACGTATAAACTCATTTTCGCCAGTATCGACTTTTGAAGTGATTTCAATTTTAGCGGATTTAACCTTATCTAATTTTTTTAAATCCTCTATAAAGTCTACACTTAACAATGAGCAAATATTAAAACTGCAATACGACGAATTCATTAAAGCAGTCTGTCCATGTTTAGCCAAATAATCTTGTAATTTAGAACGATTTAGCTTTATATCATACTGTAAAAGCATAAAGCCATCCTTTTTTCTAATCATAAAATGAACATGATCTTCCTCTCCTTCACGCATTTGTTTTGGATTTGTTCTACTTTTTAGTGTGTCCGCATGAATTAAATCAGCAACTCGTCCATATTTAGCACATGTAAAATTGCCGTAAATATTATGTTCATCTTCTTGTAAATCACTTAATAGCATAAACCATTCATCAGAAACCACAAATTTTTTTGCGGAATCATCTTTGGCATAAATATCCCCTAATAATTCCACAAAAAAATTCGCATCCCAAGTGTCCTTAATAGTATCTGCTTTTCCACTATTTGATTTTTGAATGTATTGTACATCAATTTGATACGCTGAAAAGCTTACTCTTTTACTACTTTTCTTTTTTGTCAAATTTCTCACTCCTGTAATATAAACTAACAAGGCATTAGATATTCATTAATCTTAACGTAAGAATATACAATATATCCTCTAAACGCCTTCCATATATTTCATTATACTTATAATCATAATTTTTTTGGGAGTTTTTCACAAAAAAACAAATATATTATCCTATTTTAATATTTATTTGACTTGTATAGATTTATGATAAAATATATCCATCGCTGATATGTCCAACTTTGTAATTTTCATAGCAGCAAAATTACAACTAGACTTATACACCATGATTCAAAACAAAATGAAGGAGTGTTTTAAGTGAAAGGACATATTCGAAAAAGAGGAAATAAATATTGTATCGTTATTGATATCGGGGCTGATCCGGAGACAGGAAAAAGAAGACAAAAGTGGTTCTCTGGATATAAGACAAAAAAAGAAGCTGAAAAAGATGTAGCGAAAAAGATTACGGAGTTGAATGAAGGGACTTTTATCGAACCGTCTAAAATTACATTAAAGGAATACCTAAATCATTGGCTAGAAATTAAAAGTATGAGTATAGAAAGAAGTACCTTTGTGGTCTATAGGGCATGTATCAACCAACATGTTATGCCTAGTATAGGAATGGTTACACTCCATAAATTAAATGTTATGCACATTCAAAAATGCTATAAAACTGCGATAGATAAAGGTATTGCAAACAATTCTATTCTGCTTATGCATAGAATATTAAAGAGCGCTTTAAACCTAGCTGTAAAGCAAAATATTATTCCTCGAAATCCAGCTGCTTTTGCTGAGATACCGAAAAAAGAAAGAACCTCTATCCAGACTTGGACAGAGGAAGAAGTAAAAAGGTTTCTTTTGCATTCACAAGAATCACGATATCACATTGGGTATCTACTTGCAATAACTACAGGTATGCGTATGGGAGAAGTTCTAGGCTTACGATGGCAGGACGTTGATTTTGAAAAACACACCGTTACAATAAACCAAACATCTGGCCATGACAATAAAATCAAAAAAACAGCAAAAACAAATTCATCAAAGCGTACCATTCCTGTACCTAAAGAAACTATAGAATCCTTAAAAAGACATAAGGTTTTAATTAATAAAGAGAAATTAAGGTTTGGCTCTGCTTATCAAGATCAAGATTTAATTAATTGTAATGAGTTTGGAAGAATTATAAAAAAAGCACATTTCAGAAAGAGTTTCATTAGAGATACACACAAAGCGAGTATAAAAGAAATTAAATTCCATGATTTAAGACATACACACGCTACCATACTATTGAAACAAGGAGTTAACCCTAAAATTATCAGTGAGCGATTAGGTCATACAGACATTTCAATGACATTAAGTGTGTATTCGCATATTTTACCGAATATGCAAGAAGAAGCTGTTAAAAACTTCGGTAAAAGTATCTTTGGATAACTCATGTTTGCAAAATGTTTGCATTTTATAAAAATAAGTCAAACAAACGCTGTTATATCAAGGTTTGTTTGACCTAACATCTTATATTCTTGATAAAACCTCCGAATTCCTATTGAAACATTTAATAATGGAATATTCTCGCCACCGCGCGTTATACATTCGAACCGATATACATAGGCGAAATAATCTTGTGTTTTTTCATCTTTAATAGGCTCTGACATTGCCTCACAAATATTTTGTGATCTAAGAGGCGAAAAATATTTATCTTCTTCGTTGATATTCTCTAATCGTACAGGTTGTTCACAAAAAATATGTGAAATTAAAGCGGGCACCCACTTAGAATATATTTCATTATCATGTAGTACTGTTAAGTTAGAAATTAAATCGTAATGCCATTCATATTTTGGCAATTCTATTAATTTATTAGGTTTCCAATCATGAATCACCTCATACCAACTTTGGAAAATATAATCGAGTTGTTCTTTTCTAATAGGTTCTTTGGATACAATCCATGGTGTATTTTCATTTAATACATATGGATTATGCTGAATAAACAATATATCAGAAAACATATCATATAATCTTTCATTCAATCGTTTCAACTTACTCGTTAATAAAAATGTCTTATAATGTATCTCTACAATATCGAGCCATTCAATAGGAAAATATATAAATGATACGCTTTCGTTTAAAAGAGGTTCTACTATATTTTTAAATGTTAACAACTTTAATTTTTCCATAAAATGATTACTTCCTTTCTTCGTTTTTCTTGATCACAAAAAGCTAGAAAATTATCACTTAATCTAATCGATTTATACCAAGTATTTAAAAGAAAAGTATAAAGATTCCTCCGAATAATAAATTATTAAAAAGACTGATTTAAAAATTAAAAGTAATTATCATATACGACACCTCTAATATCATTATTTTAATACATTCAAATTATACAATATTATTAATGTAATTATTTATTTTTTACAATAATTTTACAATAAAACTAAAAAAGAACACCTTAAGTCGGTGCCCTTCTTGCAAATAACAACATTTATGTAATTGAACATACAGATAAGACTAATCCCCCTAATGTAATTGCACTTAGTAATCCAAATACAAATCCAGTTATGCAAATACAATCAGCAAGACAAATGGAAGACTGCGATAATGGAACAAATGACCTACTTGTACTTGATCCATATTGTTTTATTTTCTCATAATTCATATCTAACATTAATTGTAGACATGCTATACCTTCCTCAATAGAATGAAGAGATTCTTTTTCTAATCGATCCAATAATTTACTATTAAAAGTAATTGGAAGAGGATACCGTTTATCTAATTTCATATTTTGATAAATTAATTGTAAACGAGATAATATATTATTTTTCTTTTTTTCACAGGTTACTGTGTGTTTCATGTTATTAAATTCATTTAATAACAGTGTCAATTCATCCCTGTTTCCGTATAAATCCCTTGCTATTTTTCTCTTTAGTTTGTACGAATGGATAATAGATTTAAGTTCAATCATTTTAATACACTTCCTAATAAAATTTTACTTACCACAATATTTTAAAAATAAACAGTACTTTTAAATCTTATTTAAAATACACTCAAGTATCTTCTTTTACTATCGATTAACATTACATTAACCTTACATAGTTGTAATAATTTCTTTCGCTACCCACTAACTAGAAGCAACAGATTACTTATTTGATGGTAAAAATATAAAAAAGCAATGATTAGGTTTTAAATCTAGTCATTGCTTTTTCGATTTTATCTTGATTTACAACTAAAAATCTAAATATCATTCTTTCACTTGAATACTACATGTGTTTTGATTAAATTCTTTAATAAAAATTATATAATGCTTCACTAATGGATTCCTTTTTCTCTTATCAATATTCATATGTTACAATAGTACCAGTTGTATCAGTAGTACCATTAAAACCACTAAAACAATTTGAACAACTACCACAGCCACCACAACCTCCGCAGCCGCCACAACCAAAACAACCGAAGCAACCAATACAACGGAATCCACCACAGCGAAATCCACCACAGCGACCTGCACAACCTCCACAACGACCACCACAACCTCCACAGCGACGAACAGCATCTTCAATATAATAATATGGATATTGGTTTTGCTGGTCCCAATACACAATATTTCCAGACTGGTAATCATTAAGGCTTAACGCTTGTAGTTCTTGTTGAAACTTATTCATTTTCATGACCTCCGTTTATAAACTTCAACCTTTTCAATGCTTTCTTATATTTCTGTTCGTTAAATCTAAGTAGAAATAGCGCTATAAACTAAGTTCAATACGTACCCCTACAAAATATGACCTATCACTAGATGATGCACCTTGTTCATACACCTATTTTTAGGTTATTTTTTCCATGGGCTCATTTTTATAAATTGAAAAAAGACGCACTTAGATTAATGCGTCTTTTTTCGATACTTCTTTTGTGAAATTATATTCATAAGTATTATCCATACCTGTGAATAGCAATACCTCTACTCATTATCCTATTACATCTTCTACTTCTGTATTCACTGGCCACTTTTCTAAAGTATAAGCCATTTCCCAGAATGAATATTCATATTGACTGCTAATAATGAAATGCTGTTTCATTCGCTTACGATCAGACTCTGTTACGTTTTCAGCGATAGTATCTAATCTTGTAATTTGCTCTTCAACTAGCGTACGGAACCAATCAGATCCATAAGCAGAAATCCATTCGTTATAAATTGGCTCTTCTGGCTGACACTCTTTTAAACGCTCACCAATTTCATAATACAACCAATAACAAGGTAAAATTGCTGCAATGATATCGCCTAAATGTCCTTCATATGCAGCACGATACATATGTGAAGTATAAGCGTATGCAGTTGGAGCAGGGATAAAATTATCTTTTTCTTCTTGTGTTATCCCTAGTTTCTTCGCAAAATTCTCATGTAAAGATAATTCCGCCTCGTATGTATTTTGAGCATGGTGTGCCATACGAGCTGTCGTTTCTAATTCCAGTGCTTTTGCAGCTCCTAAAGTTTGTACTCTAGCAAAGTGACTCAAATAATATGAATCTTGAAGCACATAATAGCGAAAACTAGCTAAATCTAAAGTTCCTTCACCAAGTTGTTTTACAAAAGGGTGATGAAAACTAGCTTCCCAAATTGAATCTACTTCTTGACGTAATGATTGTGAAAATTTCATTTAAATCCCTCCAATAAAGTATAAAATTTAAGTATTTACCCACAGTTATTTAATCTGTAAAATAAAAAAACTTTCTTTACAAACGTAAAGAAAGTGAAATTGACAGTATTTATTCATAAAATAGTAATGTCTTTCCACTTCCCTACGCTAGTATTAACCAGATCAGGTACTAAGAGTCTCAAATTCTCATTTGATCTCAGCCTATAATAGGCCCCCCTAGTGGATAAATATTTAATTTTCGTATTGTATTCATCATAACATACTTCATGTTACTGTCAAAAACATTCATGAAACTGCTACTTAAAACCCTTCTTCTTTTCTTACTTTTAATGAAGTTTCAATAATCATATCTAATAGTTTACTATAATGAATACCAGCTGCATCTGCACTTTTCGGTAGTAAACTTGCTTGTGTCATCCCTGGTAATGTATTAACCTCCATTACATATGGAGTTCCGTCCTTTACCATCATATCCACCCTTGCATAAACGCTGCATTTCAATGCTTTATAACAAGCCAGTGACGCTTTGTTTACACGTTCCTTCAATTCATCTGGAAGTTCGATAACTTCTTCAATTGTACTAGCATCATCATATTTCGCATTGTAATCAAAGAACTCCGCCGCATGTCGAATTGAAATGATAGGTAACTGTTTTCCATCAAAAATTGAACATGTAATCTCGTCACCTTTTATATACTTCTCTATTACAACTTCAGAATCCCATTCAAACACAGTTTCCAGCATTGAAATTAATTCATCTTTATCATATACAATCTTTACCCCAACACTTGAGCCACCAGAGTTTGGTTTTACCACTAATGGAAACCCTAACGTATTTAATTCATCAACATTTAGATCCGCCATTTTTGTAAGTTCAATCCAATCGGGTGTTTCTATACCTTCATAGCGTAAAATCTTTTTCGAAATATTTTTGTCCATACATATACCGCTAGATAACATATTGCTCCCGCTATAAGGAATACCTAAACTTTCAAGCGTGCCTTGAACCGTCCCATCTTCTCCGTATTTTCCGTGTAATGCGAGCAGCGCAAAATCAATGTCTTTCGCTTTTTCGATTAAATCCATTTTTTCATTTAACGTAATTGGTACGATTTCATATTTATTTTTATCTAAATTTGCAATCATTTCATTTCCAGTCATAATTGATACTTGTTTTTCAGAGGATACTCCACCCATAATAACGCCAATTCTCATTTCCTCAACTCCAAATTTCAGTTTTTATTGTATCACCGATTATTTTGATTCCACGAACTATTTCTTCTTCTTTCAGACGTGAAAATCCTAATCGAAAAGTAGTTGCTCCTCCTCCATCAGAATAAAAAACATCTCCAGGAGAAAATGTAACCCCTTGCTCATAACACTTTTGTAAAAGTGTGCGGGCATGAATTTTTTCTTCTAACTCTATAAATAAATGAAGTCCACCATCACCGGTCATTCTTTGAAACGGAATGTACTCGTTACACGCCCCAACAGCTAACTCATATTTTTTCTTATAAACAGATCTTGCCTTTTTTAAATATTTTTCAAAATATCCTTCATGTAAATATTGAAATAGAACAGCTTGATCTAACGTAGATGTGTGAATCGTTCTTGCTCTTTTTACACTTTCTAAATGATGAATCAGTTCTTTATCTGCGATGATCCAGCCTACACGTAAACCAGGGAAAAGTACCTTTGAAAAGCTACTAATATAAATTACATTATTACCAGCGCCAGCAAAAGTTAATAATGGCGCTAAGTGTGAACCTGAATAACGTAGCTCTTCATTAAATCCATCTTCTATAATAGGAACTTTATATTTGGAGAATAATCTCATCAGTTCCGTTCTTTTCTCCGAACTCGTAACAATTCCGGTTGGATTATGATAGGAAGGAATTAAATATGCGAAATCAAACTCTTTTTCACGCAAACTTTTTTCTACTTCGTTCGTATCGATGCCATCTTCATTCATATTAATTCCGTGAACTTCAAGTCCATGTAAACGGAAAAGCTTCAATGCAGCATGGTGAGTTGGATTCTCACAAATAACCCGCCCTGATTTCTTCGATAACGAGGATAGCACGATGTCTAATCCTTCTGTAAATCCATTTGTAATTAAAATATCTTTGTTCGAAATATCTACACCTTTCATTTCCATATAATGAAGTAGATAATTCATTAAAGGTCTATAACCTTTTGCGTATCCGTAGTTTAATACGATATCCCCTTCAATGGACATACGAGTAAGAAAAGCTCTTTTGAAATTTTCCACATCAAATAGCTTTTCGTCCGGAGCAATGCTATTAAAAACAATCATTCCTTTTTCCCAGCGAACACCATGTTTCATTAAATCTAATTCATCCGCTAATAAGGTAACTGTATTAAGTTTATTTTTCCAATCTATTTCAACAGACGAAGTGTTCGATATATCAACCTTCGCTACAAAATTCCCTTTACCTTTAACTGCATAAATGAGTCCTTCTTGCTCTAAATCCGCATAAGCAGCGAGTACAGTATTTCTACTCACACTTAGTAATTCACTTAGTTCCCTAGTTGAAGGGATTTTTTGATCCCCGAGCAAATGACCTTTCATAATCATCTTTTTCAAATAATCTTTCAATTGAATATAAACGGGACGATCTTTCACAACTTTAAAATCTTTAAACAATTCCTTACCCCCTGCAATCATTTTTGCATATTTATTTCTTTCTCAAAAGGTCCACTACATATGTATTTTTTATAAAGGGCGGTACGGTTTTATAAAGTGAAGGCTAGTAATCCATGGGGATATTACCCCTCATTAATACGGTACAAATCTTTACGATATAAGTTAATAATATCTTTTAAAGCTGCTGCTGCGGCTCCGCGTGGATTGGAAGCACCACCAATTGTAGTAACTTGCCCCATCGTATCTGTAAAGAACGTAATTCCTTTTTCTGTCCCATTTACTTTTGCTAGCGGATGATCTTTATCTATTTCGTACGGTTCCACATGAAGAGCCACTTTACCATCCTTATCCTTATATGCTGAAGCTATTAATTTAATATATTTATTCTGTTCTTTAGCATTTCGAATTTGTTGTTTTGTAACATGCTCGATTCCTTTTATATGTATATCGGTAAGCGTATTTTCCGTTCCCATTAAACTGTTTGTCAAAAGTAACAATTTACACGCACTATCAGAACCACTTACATCTAATATTGGGTTCGTTTCAGCAATTCCTTTACTTTGCGCTTCTTTCAGTGCTTCTTCAAACGTAATATCTTCCTCATTCATTTTCGAAAGAATATAATTTGTAGTCCCGTTTAATATTCCTTCTATTTTTTCAATATGGCAACCAGCTAAACTAAATTGACCAATATCAAGTGTCGGTAATGCCGCAGCAGTTGCACCACTATATCGAATTCGTACATTTGCGATTTTTGCTGCTTCATTTAGTTCTCTCCAGTTTGTAACGAGTGCACCTTTTGAAATTGCTACTATATCCATTTGTTTTTCAATCGCTTGTTTTATATATTGTTTTCCTGGATTTCCATCTTTAAGATTTGTAACGGTTGATTCTACTAATACAGTTCCACTTATGCTAGTTGTTGCTCGTTCCTCTGGATGATGTTCAATGTATTCTTCAATTGCAGCGCTACCGCCACCATACATTAATAAGTGCTGAATAGATAATCCGTCCTCATTATGTATTGCAATATTTCTACCTAATACGCCACTTACAACTAATTGAATCCTATATGTTTCATATATATATGAATATTTTTCGTTTAATAATTTTACAAACTCTCTGCCAACTGTTCCATATCCTGATAATACAACTTGAATTTTCATAATATACCCCCATATTTTTCTACCATATCCCTCTTTCAATATAATATAAAGCGCCCTCGAATTCCATCGAGAGCGCTTTATTATTACCTATTTCGGTAATCTTGATAACTTTTCTGCAATTGTTCTATAAAACTCTTGAATGCTAGAAAAACCTAACGTATCTGAAACACTTAATCCTACCATGTCGAGATGGTCCCAATTTTCTTTCGTTTCGATATGATTCCATTTTCCAATCTGTAAAATCTCATTATTATTTACAGCAGTATTAGAAGAAGGTGCAATCATAGAATTTGTATTTACTACACCATCATTTTGCCACCAAGAAGTATTTATTACTGGTCGATTCTCTTCATATCTTGCGTAAGAACCTAAGAAGAATGCATTTCCCATTAATACTTTATTCATCGTTATATGAGGTAGATGCAAACCAGTTATAAGTGCAGCTTGCGATGCATGTCCACTATATGATAAGTAATACACATCTGATTGCGTCTTTACCCAATTATTAAGCTCCTTTGCACCATCAGTACTTAAATCCCATTGACTAATGTCTTTTGTATTTTTCCAAATTGAACTATTTAAAATACGATCAGTATAATGGAAAGAGGACTCTCCAGTATTCTTTTTTAACCCCCATTGATCCAATTTAAAATCGTATAATGATAAATTATTGTTTCCTCCTAAACTTGCAGCTGTAATGAGTAAATCTTTAACGAACGGCAGTAGAAGACTACCATCCGCCAGTGTTGTGCCATTGTGAGGAGTTGCTAATGTTGTAACACTATGAACGTATGATTTCTCGCCCTCAAATAGTGGTGATATTTTTGTGTTCGGGTGATTTTTTACATGATTTTTTTCTTCAAAACTTCCTTCTTTTAATAGCTGTACTAATGTTCTAATCGTTTGTCCGCCCATGCTATGCCCAACTAAATGAACTTTATTTGTTTCACTCCAATTCGGTGCAAAACCACTATAAGTTCTGCCAAAACGATTATGTCCATGTTTCTCAGCATGTGCGGCACCGTAGTCTACTGTACCACCGTTAATTTGCGCATATAATTCACATGCACGATCCCAGTTACTAGAAACAGGTCCAACAGCTGCGGTATGTACCGTATAACCATTGCGTTTCAAATCTTCCTGTATATCATGAACACCACCCCAATATTTAACCCCTAACATTTCCTCTCTACCCCACCCAGCAAATCCATTCACTAATATGATAGGATAATTATTTTGTTGCCTTTCTTCAGCGTAAATTGCTTTTGCTGTGAATAAAAACACAGTCCCTATTGCAAATAAACATATTTTTAATAATAATTTCCCCATGATTCCTCCCCCTAATAAAACGTTTACATTTTTCTATAAAAAAGAAAAACACAATTCGTTTATAACTTAAACATAATGTAAAGTATTTTATATACATTGTATATATAGAAAACATACACAAATGTTGATAAATATTAATTCAAGTAAACAATTACTTTTTACAATACAACTTGTAAATCTGATTATTTGAATTTATAATTAGTTATAGTTTCCTCATGATATAAGGATTTAAAAATCATAAGAAAAATAATTTCAATGCTTGAAAAGGAGGGAAAAGCATGCAAATCGGATCAAACATTCATACATTATCTCAACCTACTAAAATAACTCCATTTAATCTTGAGCATAATACTATCTCTTCTACTAAACTTGAAGGTAAGAAAGCAAATGATCCTATCAAATTCGATATTCGTTCATCTGAAAAAGACATGAAACAGCCTGTGCATAAATTTAACGAATTAGATTTATGGAAAATGTTAAAAGATAAAGGTGTTCCTTTATGGATCATCCTTGAAATGCTACAAAAAGTACGTAAAGAAAAGGAAGCTCAAAATAATTCAATTCAACATTCAAATACGATTGAAGAAACGAATGAGACTCATTTAAATGAAGTAATGTAATAAACGGGCCTATAAACTAAAAAGAGTTCGAGGTTGATAAAGTTTCTATCAACCTCGAACTCTTTTTTAAGATTTTTCTTCAATTGTTACAAACTGAAAAGATACTTCTCCTTCCAAACCTTTAATTAGCTTTTTTGCTTTAACATTTTCATTAACTAATGTATTATCTGTCGACATTTTAGGTTTTTCATCACCTAAATACTTTTTCAGATGTAGAAGTTGCATATTCGTTTCATTTGCTTTTATTTCCTTATACAAACTATTTCTTGTTACCATTACATACCATTGAGTTGGATATATACGAGTATTACCTATCCAAGCATCACTATCATATTTAACAGAAATCTCTTTTCCTTCTAATTCAATACTTTTCAAATTCTTTTCGTCTTCTTGTGCAAACAGTAACGAACCCTCTTTCGGGAATTGCGGTAACTTATTTATAGTTATATAATTGGAACTATTATCTCGTTTGCGAAAAACTTTTGCTTTAATTAATGCTTGTGCAGTAGATTCATTTAAAATTAATACTTGGCCATTTCCAAATTTACCTTTTTTCACAGAAAACACTTCATTTTCTTTTGTAATTTCTTGATAACGATTAATAATTGGCGAAGTTTTATTCTCATCCCCAATGATTAATAAACCGTTTGCAGGAAATGGATTTTCCTTTTTAGTGCATGCACTAAAACTTATTAAAAATAGTATCGTTAACATACAAATAGTTAAAGTTCTTCTCATCGCGTTTCCTTTCATCATACAGTTCATTTTTTACGTACTTTTGTGTAGTCTTACAAGCTACTATACTCTATTGCTCCATAACCTTATACAGCTTTTGCAGATAACGCCAACGGGTTATAAAGAAATATAAAACTTGTATACATATAAATGAAATTAAAATCATGATAGAACTATTTAAAATAGAAAAGTCTACTAATTGTTGTAATGCCATATAAGCAACTACAGTATGAATTACTGCAACAATAATTGGTAAGAAGAACATTAATACTAACTGTCTCGTTACAACTTTTTTTAATTCTCGTTTACTTAATCCCATTTTCGAAATCATTTTATATTGCTGTTGATCGCGATCCAAATCTGTATATAATCTGAAATAAATAAAACTAGCGGCGAATGTAAAGAAGACGATTCCGACTAAAACACTTGCCATAAGTAATAGCCCATTCGTTTGCTTTGCACTTAACAAGTCTATAGTTAAAGCTCGAAATTGGAAATTACCTTCTCTCATATCTTCCTCGAATGTACTAATTAATTCGTTTGAAATTTTCTTCGTTTTCATCCAATCGTCTACAACAAATCCGTAAGTACGAAATGGACTATCTTGATTAACTGGGTCACTAGTAAAAGGTATTCCATCATATACCTGATCTTGAACAGCGATATAAATACTTCTAGAATTATGTGGTAAAACTAAATTTTCTACAGCTTTTTTCACATGAAATGTCTTCGTCCAGTCACCTTGAATGACTTCTATATTCTTTTTATACTCGCCATTTTTAAATTCTTGTTTTTGTGATACAACTCCAGGAATTAATATAATTTCATCTTCTTTTTCAATCGTTTCTTGTTGATACCCAAGTGCTTTTGCAAGATCGTTATATTCACTTAATTTCATTATATTCACGTTACTTTCTGTGTATATATATGAAGATGAAGCCATTCGATACGGAATATTAGCATCAGAAAGGTGTTTTTTTATAATAGAAAGATTTTTATTTAATACTTTGTCGTTTTCAAAACTTCCATACAAAAAGGTATACGGATTTGTCATCCTTACCAAATCCCTATTTCCAATTGCAGCTGTTGTACCAATCGCTGTAAATGCAACTGCTGAAACAATAGATACTATAAAAAACATCGTTGCATTATCTTTCATACGGTAAATTAATTCAGAAAATGTTAATATATTTGTTCTCTTTAAAAAGAAAGATTCACTCTTTTTCGCAAGATGCAATATATAAACGCTACACTGTGTATATAAAAAGTACGTTCCTATAATTACTAGGATCACACCTATTCCAAGCGTAATAAAATTGGAACTTGGGATGAAACGAAATACTGAAAAATATCCATATCCTATACTAATTAAAGAAAATAGTGATAATAAAATTGAAGATTTCGGTTCAGGTTTTGGCTTTTCCTCCGCTTGAATAAGTTCCACAAGTTCTGTTACTTTTACCATTTTAAATGTAAAAAGTGAAACGATTAAAAACAAGAAAAGGAATGTGATAACTGTTAAAAATACAGCCTGCACTGGTATATAAAAAGGTAAACCATTATTAATCATTAATACACTTGCGCTTATCAATAAGACTAGTTTAGAAAATATGAGTCCAATGAAAATCCCTATACAAATTGAACCAAGTCCAATTAACATATTTTCAATTAACAATAACTTCTTAAGTTGTCTCATTGACATACCTTGCATCATTAATATGCCAAATTCTTTCTTACGCGTTTTTAAAAATGAACTCACTGAATATAGAATGAAGAAAAATGAAAATACAAAAATCAAGCCTTGCGAAACTGAAAATCCCAATGTACCGTATGCACTTATTGTTGCACTTGTTGATTTTAATTCCCCTTGTAAATCAGGGTGAAATAATAACAGAGCATACGTGAAGAAAATCATAATAGAAAATGCACTACTCAAAAAATGAGCTGCATATGTACGCTTATTACGAAAAATATTATTAAATGCGAACTGACGAAAAGTCATGCCTTTTCCCTCCTAACAAAGAAAGGACATCCATAATTTTTTGATAAAACGCTTGCCTGCTTTCGCCACAATAAATTTCATTATATAGTTGACCATCTTTAATAAAAATTACTCTGCTGCAAAAGCTCGCTGCATACGGATCATGTGTCACTAACATCATCGTTGCTTTTTCTTCTTTATTAAGCGTATCGAGCATCTCCATTACATCATTTGAAGATTTAGAATCCAAGTTCCCTGTTGGCTCATCCGCAAGTAATAATTGCGGCTTATGAACAATCGCACGAGCGATTGCTGTTCGCTGAGCTTGCCCTCCAGATATTTCAAATGTTCTTTTATTCAATATATCTGTAATATTTAATTTCTCTGCAATTTCTTGTACGCGTTTGTTCATTTCTTGCACAGAAACGCCATCTAATGTCATCGGCAATACGATATTTTCCTTCACTGTAAGCGTGCTAAGTAAATTAAATGATTGAAAAACAAATCCTAATTGTTTCCTACGGAATAAAGCTAAATCTTCTGATGATAATTGGAAAGGATTTGTACCGTTTATTACTATTTCTCCCGATGTTGGAGAATCGATAGTAGATACCATATTTAATAACGTTGTTTTCCCGCTACCTGATGGCCCCATGATCCCTATAAATTCACCTTCTTGAATTGATAAATCAATATCTACTAATGCTTTAAAAGGTACTTTCCCTTTATATACTTTACTAATACTTTTTGCATGTAAAATTTCCATGTATATTCTCCCTTCATTTGCACTGCTCACTATAAAGTGTAAATGAATTGTCATACAGCTCATATTGATTCATCTTTCATTTATCTTACACGCTTGTAAGATTTCTAAAAAAACTGACAATAAAACTGTTTTCAAACTAAAATTATCGCATAACTATCTTATAATAATTGTATAATGGTAGAAAATACAATCTTATATCAAATCTTTATTATATAAATGCAAAAAAGCTTAGAGTTTTAGCTCTAAGCTTTTTTGCATTGCATAATCGCTCCCTTTAAAGAGCACTATTTTTTATCCCTCCGGATTTACTCAATACATAATGATTATAAATTTGATTTTCTATCATCTGTTGACCCAAATAAGTAAACCCGCATTTTTCAATAACTTTATTTGATGGCACATTTTTAATTAAAGCAATCGCGTTAAGGACATCCACATTTGTATTTTCAAATAAATAACCGATCAAGCCTTTTGTCGCTTTCGTTGCATAACCATTATTATGATATTCACTTGAAACAGCATACATAATTTCTCTGTTCGGTGCAGGGAGTTCATCTTTCATGCCTGTGCAGCACCATCCAATAAATTCATTTGTGGTTTTCTTAAATATTCCTAGTCTTAATATGTGATCATCTATGTTAGTCCTAGTTCTAACAGCATGAAGAAACGCTTTGTTTTCTGGTATTTCATCATTTGTAACCCAATTAACTCTTTGTTCTTTCGTTGATTTCCAGTCTGGTAAAAACTTTTCTATTTCTGGTTGATTTGCTATTTTATAAATACTCTCTGCATCTTTGACCGTAAACTCTTGTAGGTATAGATCACCACAATCTATTCTAAATAACTTAGTCAAACTCTCTTCTCCCATCTTAATCCCCCTTCCTTACGTTAAAGCGCCTTAATCTGCTTCGTAAGTTCCATAAACCGTTCATCTAGTTCTTTATATTCTTTGTCTTTAGAAGTTAAAAAGCTTAATTTCCCTAATACTTCTTGTCTTTCTGTTTCTAATGTTAAACGTAGCTCTTCAATTTCATCTCTTGTTTTCGTAGGTTCTTCTAGCTGCTTTTGTATCGTATTGTTTAAAAACACGAGTTTTGTGTTAGTTGTTTTCTCTAGAAAATATCGATCGTGGGAAACGATAACGAGTGTTCCGTTGTACTCAGCTAATGTATTTTCAAGTTGTTCACGTGAAGGAAGATCAAGGTGATTCGTAGGTTCATCTAGAATAAGTACATCTTTTTCATCTAAAATATAAGCCATTAGCTTACATTTTACTCGTTCACCCATACTCATATGCTGAATCGGCTCTTTCCATTGAGAAGCTTGGAACCCTAAATGTTTCATTAAATTTTGTACTTTTCCTCTTCCTTCAAATGTCTCTTTATAAAATAAATCTTCTGGTGTTTTATCAAGTGGTAAATCAAATACTTCTTGTGTTAAATAACCGATGTTTGCAGATGGTGAAATCCATACTTCCCCTGCAGCAGTTTCGTTTCCCATTATCATCTTCAGTAAAGTTGTTTTCCCGCTACCATTCGGACCAATAATCGCAACCTTCTCACCGTGCTGGATTGTAAAATTAACGTTTTCAAATAATGTCCGATTGTTAAATTCTTTCCGCAATTGTTTTACTTCTAAGAAACGTTTTCCTACTTTTTTACTCGCTTGAATAGAGAATTCAACTGAATACTCCTCTTTCACACGTTCTACTTTCGTTTTCTCTAGCTCTTTTTCAAGTCGTTTTCGTTTTGACTTCACTTGTGCATCCATTCGCTTCGCCTTTACGCGATAGAATTCTTTCACTCCTTCTTGTTTTGTAGACTGCGCATGTGCCTTTTGTGACCATGAACTTAATTCTTTTATATGCGTTTCTACTTGTTCTATCTTTTTTTGTTGTTTTTCATATTCACGCTGCTGCGTCATTCTTTTATGCTCACGAGCTTTCATATAACTCGTATAATTCCCGCTATGGTCAATTAATTTCTTATCCTCAATTGACCATATTCTTGTTGCGATAACATCTAAAAAATATCGATCATGTGATACGACGAGGACTGTACCTTTCATGTTTTTTATTTGTTTAATGAGAAATTCCGTACTCATCTCATCTAGATGATTTGTCGGTTCGTCTAATATTAGGACATTAGGATTTTCGGCAAATCCTTTTGCCAATCGAACTTTCAGCTTTTCACCACCACTTAAAGTAAGAAAATCATTCGTTGGCACGCCCCATTTCGCAAGTAGTTCTGCTTCTTTTGCAATCATATCCTTACTAACGAAAGATTCTTTTTCTTGTTCAACATATGCTGTTGTCATATTCATTTGCATCCATTCAACAGTACCTTTTGATGGTTCAATCTTCCCATTTATTAATTGAAGTAACGTTGATTTACCAGCCCCGTTTTTACCAATTAATCCGATAATATCCCCTTGTCTTACTGTCACATTCATTTTCTCTAACAAAGTATTTTCCTTTATTTCAACATAAACATCATTTAATTTTAATAGTTCTTTCATAATACCGATCCCTTTCATTAAGGGAGAATAAAAAATCCTCCCAAATAAATTTGGCAGGATTAGTCGTTAAAATATTTATACCCAAATAAGCTATTGCGTAACATAAATAGCAATACCGTTGTATGGAAATTGGGCAGACTAATCCTATTTTTTATAAATTGAAATTTATTGAATTTCAACATTTAAAAATAAGATTAGTTAATCATCGTCCACCCATCATTCCTTTCCTTCATTAGTAACCATATTGTACCATGATAGTACTGTATGAGTAAATGAATTATATGTGCTGCTATAAAGATTGCTTTCTTCTAGGTCTATTTATCATTTCTTAACTTCATATTTAAAAAGTACAAATTACATTTGCTGTACCACTTGCTTTAGATTTCCCTAGTAATAAACTTCTAAGCACTCCTTCTTATATAATTTTTATATAACTGTATGATTAATTTTATATTATACATACTACATTTCAGTTTTTATAATAAAGTTATCATTTTTAAGGAGGGATTCTACAATGGAATTTAGAAAACTCGGAAACAGTGGATTAACAGTAAGTAAGATTGCATATGGTAACTGGATAAACCATGGTGGAAAAGTAAATGAAGATATTGCAAATGAATGTGTGAAAGCCGCATTAGATGTTGGAATTACAACGTTCGATACTGCAGATGTTTATTCAGACACTATTGCTGAGGAAGTGCTTGGCCGCTCTTTGAAAGGTATACGCCGAGAAAGTATAGAACTTTGTACAAAAGTATGTCATCCGACCGGACCTGGAAAAAATGATCGAGGTTTATCACGAAAACATATTATAGAAAATTGTAATGCATCGTTACAACGGCTACATACAGACTACATTGATGTCTATTATGCACATCGATTCGATACAACAACACCTCTGGAAGAAACAATGTTAGCTTTCTCAGATCTTGTAAGACAAGGGAAAGTCCTTTATTTAGGCGTAAGTGAATGGACATCGGAGCAAATCACACGCGGTGCAGCACTTGCACGAGAATTGAAAATCCCTCTTATTGCTAGCCAACCTCAATATTCGATGTTGTGGCGAGTTATAGAAACTAATGTGATTCCAACATGTCAACGTGAAGGACTTGGCCAAATTGTTTGGTCTCCCCTCGCACAAGGTATTCTCACTGGAAAATATCAACCAGGTAAACCACTCCCCGCCCAATCACGTGCTAATTCAGATGCAGGAAAACCCTTTTTCAACAAACTCGTACAACGTTGGATGAGTGATGATGTACTTACTGCTATCCAGAAACTTAACCCTATTGCACAAGAAATTAACCTCACCCTATCTCAACTCGCAATTGCTTGGGTGTTACAAAATCCAGCTGTTTCTTCTGCAATTATTGGCGCTTCAGATCCGGAGCAAATAAGAGAAAATGTAATTGCTTCTAGTGTTACATTGTCACCTGAAATTATGGGTCAAATTGATAGTGTACTAATAGGTTTCATTGAGTATGACCCAAGTAAAACAGGTTAAATCGTCAGTGACTTAACAATAAATATAGTACCTTTCCCAAATCACTACTGCCCATCCAATCAAGATGGGCCTTTACTTTTCGAATTGTGAAGTCGTATAAATCTCTCTAACAACTGCTAAGAAGTTCTCGAGCACGACAGACTTTTCATCCTGCCTCCATCCAGCGTATAAGTTTATTTCCGGTGTATGTTCCTCAATGTCTTTATATATGACTCCCGATTTTTTATAACTTTCCACCGATGATGGAACGACAGAAATTCCCATTCCTGCTGCAACTAAATTAACAATCGTCTGCATTTGAATTGCTTCTTGAACAATATTTAAACTTACTCCATGCTCCCAAAAGTAACTAATAATTAAATCATAAAAGTTAGTACCGAAATGACGAGGAAATAAAACAAATGGTTCATCTACTAGTTCTTTAATAGAAATATTAGGTAACGAAACTAATGCGTGATTTTCATGTAAAACCAATTTTAAACGTTCTTTAGAACAAACTTCGGAAGATAATATTTCATTATTCTGCTTAGAACGAATAAATCCAATATGAATTTGTTTTTCATAGAGTGCTTTTATTTGCTGGTCTGTTGTCATCTCGCGTAATATAAGCTGAATGTTAGGAAACCGTTCTCGAAATGTTATTAATATGTTTATAACCGTTTCTGTAGAATCGACAAAACCGATGATTAAATGCCCGATTTTCCCTTCCTCTACAAGCTGAGTTTCTTTAATCGTTCTTTCTACTTGAAGTAGCGTTTGTCGCGCACCTTCTAAAAAGATTTTCCCAGCATCAGTAAGCTCAACCATTCTCTTTGTCCTGTGAAGAAGTTGAACACCTAATTCTTCTTCCAACTTTCGAATTTCTTGACTTAAAGGCGGTTGTGCCATCATAAGACGTTCTGCCGCACGGCTAAAGTTTAATTCTTCTGCCACTGTTATGAAATATTTCATTTTACGAATATCCATTACAATCCCCCTAACGTTCACAACTAGGAAAAAAGCCCTCCTTCTAATAAATCGTAAATAAAAACAGGAGGAAAATATATCAATCCCTTTTCGTTTCTTTTTTATAATAAATCATTTCATAAAAATACGAGAGATTTATACTAAGTTGAATTACTTGTTTTGGGCAATTTCATTACTTGCATATATTATTTAATTTACCATTTGGTTGCGTAACGAGTTTTTGCTATTTTATTCACCTAATTATAAAAACAAAATGTTATTCGTTAGCCAATAATCACTTATTGTTTTTCGATAAATTTTTATTGATTACCCCATTGTAATAAGCTATTATATATTTACAGAAAATATTAATGTAAGGGTTGATTTTATGGACAGGGCGTTAAAAATCACAAAGTTAAATATGTTTTTAAAGATTTTGCTCATCCCGATTATAGTAGGGATTATTGTTGGTATACTAACTAAATTGGGGCAAGGTATACTTCCAGGACATTGGAATTCATTAGCTAATCTAGGAAGCGTTTGGTTAGTTCCATCCTTTTTTATGGCTAGCTTTAGTTATTCTAAGCGTACAGCTATACTTTCTGGTATCCTTGCACTACTCGGTATGGTATTAGGCTACTATGGTTATGCAATAGTTATTAAAAATGTAGCTCACTCTATTTATTTTATATCTGTATGGATTGTATGTGCATTTATAGGAGGAACTATCTTTGGAATTGCAGGTTTTCTATGGAAAGATACTACAAATCCACTTCATAAATTCGGAAGTGCACTTATTGGTGGAGTTTTTGTAACGGATGGACTTCACATTCTTTTAAATTTTGAAGACTATAGTCATATGTTACCTGTTGGATATACCGAAGTGATAGTCGGGATTATCTTGATTCTTGTATTAGAACGCTCTAATGCTAATCGAATTTCTTCTTTCTTAATGATGGTTCCTATCACTATTTTAGGATTAATTGGATATACATTATTAAGTTTGTTTACTTAATTACAATACTGTATCATGAAAAAACAAAAGACTAATTCTATTATAATCCACAAAACATATCACGAATTCGAACATTATACTTATTAATGTTGATACACTTATTCACAGGATAGATTCATGAAGCTATCTCTTTCAAGGGGGTGGCTTTTTTCTTACAAAAACTATTTATCAGCTTTTTATTAAATATTTCTAATTTAACAATCGTATTTATTATCGTGTCATTATACATACTAAGATTACCTTTTACCATTTCATATAATCGCTATAAAGTGAAACTTTAATCAGCGGGGATTTTCTCCATCTCCCACTGATTATTAGTTGAACCAATTGGACTTTTATGGGCAGTTGATCCCTAACTTCTTTGCTTTCGCTGAATTTTGAGGTGGGGATCTTACTGCCCATTAAAGCGGGATAAAGTAAGGCTAAAAAACTTATCTCCAAAGTTCTTTAGCCTAGTTCTCTTATTTACACATTAAAAAATATAATTCGTACAACGGTACCTTTACCAACTTCTGAATGGATTTCTACACTATGTCCTAATTGTTTCGTAATTTCATATACTAGATATAGCCCCATTCCAGTTGATTCTTTAAAATCTCTGCCATTTTCTCCTGTAAAGAAAGGTTTAAACACTCTTGGTAAATCTTGCTTCGGTATCCCTACGCCATTATCGGCAATTTCAAGTATAACTGTATTACCTTCCTTACAAGCTTTCACTTTAATCTTTTCTCTACTACCTGATGAATATTTAATCGCATTCGATAGTATTTGTCCAATTAAAAATTGTAACCATTTCGCATCACTTTCTACACTAATGTCCTTATCAATATTAAGCTCTGGATATACAAAATTCCGGATAAAGAAGCGTTTATGTTCATGTACAGAATCATTCACTATTTTATGTAGTTGTACTTTTTCCACATAAAAATCTTGTGTAAATGCTTCTAAACGTGCGACATACAGAGCCATCTCTAACCCCTTTTTCAGCCTATCTGTTTCCTCATTTATACTTTCAAAACGTGAATCGACTTCATCTTGTGTAATTAATTCTATTACAGATAAAGGTGTTTTCATTTGATGAATCCACTGATTCATAAAAGTTAAATGATCATTATTTTTTCTCTCTTGTATTTGCAGCTGATTTTGATAATGTCGATATTGCACCTCAAGTAGTTCTTGAAGAGCATCAGATAAAGCTGCAAAATCTGATTTTTGAACAGATTCATCCAAAGAGTTCAACGGATTTACTAATCTTTCATAGAAAGTACGATGAGTAAAATAACGAAATACTAAATAGCCTACCATAAAAAAGACACCTAAAAACATTGCATATAATGCCGTTGCAATATGGTTATGCCCATCAAACCAATATACAAGAAATATGGCTAGTAATTGGATTGCTGTAAAACAAATAAGTGGTATATGATCACGAATAAATAATCTTATCATTTCTCCATACCAGTATCCCAAGTAATATGTAATCTATAACCGACACTACGAATCGTTTCAATCGCATCTTCAATCTGTAACGTTTTTAACTTTTTTCGCACACGTGTTGTATTTACACTTAATGTATTATCATCAACATAAGATTCGCTATCCCATAATTTATTCAACAACACTTCTCTACCCACAACACGCGGATAATTTTTCATTAACATTTCTAATAAAATGGCTTCGTTTCTCGTTATATCAATCTCTTGATTACGCAATTTCAATACAAGCCTTTCGGGATATAAACAAAGACCTTGTTGCTCAACCATCCGTTCTTCTACTTTCGGTGCATAATCTCCGTAAGCACGTCTTAAATGACTACGAATTTTAGCCATTACAACTTCGTAATGGAATGGCTTTGAAATGAAATCATCGCCACCGTTTTCAAGCGCCATAACTTGATCCATCGTGCCTTCACGAGCCGAAATAAATAATATCGGACATGTAGAAACTCCGCGAATTTGACGACACCAATAGTACCCATCAAAACTTGGTAAATTAATATCTAATAAAACTAACTCTGGTTGTTCTTCTAAAAAAATGTTTAATACATTTTGAAAATCCGATACAATAATTCCTTCATACCCGTATTTCGCGACATGTGTTGATAATAGTTCTGCAATTTTCATATCGTCTTCTACAATCATAATTTTAACCATGTGTTTACTCCTTTTTCGATCCACAATCTTATATTCAATTATATAAAATAAATACTACCTGTTTTTATATCATCCGTAAATCAAAAAAGGATACTTTTATACAACAGTATCCTTCTTCTATTATTCTTATTTAATATGAAATTTACTCAAATTAAAACCTAGCTTCTCCACATAGTCCATACCTAGTTCCATTCGTGCTGTTTTCAGTGGATCTACAACTTGGCAAACTCTTAAATCGCCTGCAGCTGATAATAAAAGTGTTGCATCAGCTTTAGACATTTCTAATTCTTCATGTAAAAATGTCACCATATTACGTACAGCGCGATTCGCTGCATCATCTAACAATTTCTCTGAAGCAATCGTCATAAGTTTTTCTTTTTGGATCGCCATTGGTAGTGACCATTTCTTTCCTTTTATAATCTGAACAGTTACCGTCACCTCACCAGCAACCTCTACTCCACTAACACCAATTTCACCATCACCCATCGCTGCGTGTAAATCGCCTAATGCTAATAGAGCACCAGGAACATTTACAGGTAATAATAATGTTGTCCCTTCTTTTATCTCTTTACAATCCATATTCCCGCCGTGATCATGCGGTGTGCCACATGAAATGCTCTCTTCTTTCGGCGCAGTACCAATTACACCAATCATTGGATTAATCGGGATTTGCAGTTCATTTGAAAATAAAACATGTTCATTATGTATTGGGACAATTTTCACTGTATTTTCATTTAGCTCTTCACCCATTACACCAAGATTTGCACCTGTAGTTAACACGCCTTGCTCTGCAATTTTAATTTTTTCAATCGTTACGACTAAAATATCACCAGGTTCTGCACCTTTAATATATACAGGTCCAGTCGCCGGATTAATTCGGCTCCAATCTAATTCTTGAAACGCAACATCTTCAGAATCAATTTGATTCTCAAAGCAATCATATGTTTCAAATACAAGACGACTCCCAATTTCTACTTCCATACACGGTTTATTTTCTGGTGACATTGCGTAAATAATATGGTCTTTATGAATTCGATACATTTTATCTCTCCCCATTTATATTAGTCTACAATTACTAATTAGCTTTTTTCACAAAAGCTCCTTTGAAAAATTAATAAATTTACATATAGAAAAGCACCTAGCTTATTTTCATACATACACTCTTTACTATAACAGGTAAAGAAAGGTGGTAGCACTATGCCCCTTATTCCATATAACGAAAGCGATGTTGATTTGCTAGCTCGTTTAATTCGTGCTGAAGCTGAAGGAGAAGGTCGACAAGGTGAACAACTTGTTGGCTGCGTAGTAGTAAATCGTGTATTTTGTGATTGCTTAGATTTTAAACAACTTCGATCTGTACGTGATGCAGTATATCAAAGCCCTGGCGGATTTGAAGCAGTGCAATACGGATATTTTTATCAACGCGCTCGTGAATCAGAAAAAGATATCGCTAGAAAAGTTTTACAAGGTGAATGGCGCTGGCCAGCACGTTGGGCTCTTTGGTATTTCCGTCCAGTTGGTGCTTGTCCACCTGAATGGTATAATCAGCCGTTTGTAGGACAGTTTAAAAGTCATTGTTTTTATGAACCACGTGGTGATGAATGTCCGAAAATGTATTCACGGTAGCAAAATATGAAACGCAAGTACTTAGCTTAGATCTCTGAGTACTTGCGTTTCCTTTATTTTTTAGAAATCTAATAATGTGATGAATTTTTCAATGCCTACTACATGTATTAATAACGGTATACGTGGGCCGCTAGACTGATTTATAATGAGCCTATATATAATAATAAATAATTGTTTTTGATTTTCTTTCATTATTTTTTTATTTTCATGATGACAAATCGAATACAATTGTTCCATTAAGTTAGAGTAATCTTTGTTAGAACGAAGTATGTTGCAAACTTCTACTAACCATTCTTTCTGTCTTTCATCAAATGTGTTGTAAAACTCTGTATTTCTCTCTTGATTTACCGCAATTAATTTTTCAGATTGAAAGTTTCTTATCCAATACTCTGCGCGGTTACATATCGCTATCATAGCAACTAATGCATAACTCCTATCTGTTTTTTCTAATATACCTTGTAAAATAGATGAATCAAAATTTAATAGCGGTAACGTTCCAGCAACCTGATTAAACTTTGGATACTCTTTAAACCCGCTATCAACTTTAGAGAGTTTAATTGCATCAAATAAATCTTCATTTTTGAGCGTTTTATTTTCATAACTATCTTTTAATCGTTCATACTCTGTATAATTGCGAATCACATCTTCATCAAGGCCGATATGAAAAGCTGCGTTTGGTCTATATTTAGCAAACATAAAAAGAATCACTTCGGGCAAATACACTTTTAACAGCTCGCTAGGTGTAATACTATTCCCTGAAGAACTAGACATTTTTTCATGATTCCCTTTAATGCCAATGAAATCATAAGAAACATAATGAGGAGCTTCACGATTGAATATTTCCATCGCAATTTCCTTTGATACATTATAACTACCCGTTTCTGATGAATGATCTCTTCCACCCGGTTCAAAAATAACATCCTCTATCGTCCACCTCATCGGCCAATCGATTTTCCAATTCAATTTCATTTTATTTGTATTTAATACCGATAACTCATTTTCATTTCCACATTCACATTCATACCGTACTGTTTTTAATACTTCATCAAAATGTGTAATCGTTGTTGCATCTTTCCTGCATCTCTCACAATATAACGTAACCGGATAAAAGCTCTCTCGCTCTTCTTCACTACACTCCCCAGTTTTAAATCTCATTAAAATATCATATATTTCTTTTCTTTTATATAAAGCCTCTAATATGTTTTTGTTATACCTTCCGCTTCTATATTCAGCATGTTGGTATATGAATTCCACTTCAATCCCAAATACTTGAAGCGATTTCTCAAACTCTTTTTCAAAATGCTCTGCATACGAGTTATGACAGCCATATGGATCTGGAATATCACAGTATGGCATACCAATATATTTTGCAAAAGATGGATCAATATTTTTAGGGACTTTTCTAAACCTATCATAATCATCCCATGAAAATATAAAACGAGTCTTTTTCCCTAAATCTTGAAGTGCTCTTACAACGAAATAAGTCGTTATTATTTCGCGAAAGTTCCCGATATGAACAGAACCAGATGGACTGATTCCAGATGCGCAAACAAAAGTTTCTTTATTTGGATGTTTTCTAATTAATTCCTGTGCTACTTCATACGCCCAATGCATATGTTATTCACCTCAATTATTATTTGTTTTCATTTTTTCAAATTTATGCAATAAAAAAACTCCCACCCCCAAGATTATTCATCTTGAGGACGAGAGTTGTTAGCTTCGCGGTACCACCTCAGTTTGTTAATACGTCGCCATATTAACCTCTTCAGGTACGGCAAAATATGCTTATACCCTATCTCTATAACGGGAGAATCCGTCGCACCATCCCTAAACAAATTAGTTCCTTGCGCAGCTCCAAGTCTTTTTTCGTCAAGATGTATACCGCTCTTTCTCAGCTACCAGAGCTCTCTGTACGTATTCTTTCTTAACTACTCTTCTCTTCCATGCCACTTTATATATTAGTTTTTTTCATATGATAATTTATAATGCTTTTATTGTCAAACTTTTCCGGGCATAAAAGCTATCTAAATAAATGCTTTATCGCTTCTAATTGAATTTTATGGCTACATTCATCACAACAATATGTCCCCTTCGTTTTCTCTTTAAATCGTTTATATTTTTCACTACCTTCGTAAACACGAAATATATTTTTACAAGAAAAGCAAACAATTTCATAAAACATCATATGCATTTTCCTCTCCATGTTTATACATTTTTTTAATCACTTAATAAAATCAGTTTTCCACAGTAAAAATCTTAATATCTCTGGCTAACAGGTTTACCTATATTCTTATCGAATTATATAAATATCTTATAAAGCGAGGTGAAAATCTTGATCAGTAATATAGAATTAGTTTTAGATGCTTTAGCAAGTTTAGCTAAAGGACCTCGTTAGAATGAAAGTATTGGAGTTGAAACACAATGAATCGTATTAAATACATAAGACAAGAAGAAAAGAAATATCATGACCTTTGCTATGAACAATACAAACTATTTGAAACTGGCTCTTGGCTTTACAAACCGGTTAAAACAGTTATGGACTTAATGGAGTACTTTGAAGGACAAAATAACTTACAAGTACTTGATCTAGGCACTGGCGTTGGAAGAAATAGCATTCCAATTGCACAAATAATAAAAAATAATAACGGCACTGTTACTTGTGTGGACTTACTGGATTCCGCTTTAACAAAATTACAAATTTATAGTAAAGAACATGATGTTTTTGAAGTTATAAAAACAGAAAAAGCAGCAACTGAAAACTACTACATCCAACCTGATACTTTTGATTATATCGTTGCAGTATCAAGTTTAGAGCATGTTCAATCAGAAGAAGATTTAAAAAACGTGCTCCATTCTATGAAAAAAGGTACAAAGACTGGTGGTATCAATTGTTTAATTATTAACTCGAACATACAAGAAATTGACTTACATACGAACGAAAAATTAGATGCTTTAATTGAAATTAACCTTCCTACTGAACATATGATATATCTATTAAAAAGCATTTATAAGGAATGGCAAGAAATAAAAATTGAAATAAAAGAATTAGCTTATAATATAGTCCGAAACGAAAGAGAAATTCAATTAAAAACAAATGCTATTACGTTTGTCGTTCAGAAATAATCGTATAATAAAAATGTGACTCTTTCTCTCAGATTCATTTTTTGTATGAAATTTGTAACTTTAAATATTTATGAAACAAAAAATAAAAGAGCACTTGTTTCCGCAAGTGCTCTTTTTGGGGATTTTGAGATATCCTATTAAAGAAAGTTAAGGTTACTTAAAGTTAATAGGTATTTCTATTATATGCTTGTCCTTTTTATTTGTGCATAATCAATATATAAACATCTTTAGTAATTGTTAATAACTTTTATTTATAGTTCTTTCTTACATTTTATCATTAAGAAATTAATTGAAGGTTTATTTTCCATAATCTTATTTGGTTCATCAATTTCTGAAACTTGTACTAGCCCACATTTATTAAAATCTTGTTTTACAGATTCAGAATCATAGAAGAACATTTTTACGCCTTCCATTACCTCATAATAATCTTTATCCAACTGTTTTCCTTTTCCATACATTGGAGCTTTTTTAGAAACAGTTGTTAAAACCATATATCCACCTGGTTTTAACTGATTATAACAAGCTTTAATAAATTTCTCTCTTTCCTGCTCATTCAATAAATGAAGAAGTGCATGACTAAATATCCCATCATAAAGTTTATTATCAAAAGGCATTTCGTTTACCGAACCGTGATACATACTAACATCTTCTAGTCCGTTTTGCTCCGCTAAATCAATAGCCGTTTTTGAAATTTCAATACCTGTTACATTTATACTATTTTCGATAAACACCTTTGCGTTTCTTCCGTATCCAATACCAGGAACTAATATGTCCTTAACGTTCTTTTCTAGAAAAAAATCCTTTGTCAAAATTGCAGATTCTGTAGGCTCAAATCCCCACATCGTTTGTTTCTCAATAAAGCTTGATTCCCAAAATTCCATTATATTTCTATCTCCTTATTCTTATCTCATGTATAGCATCACATGAAAGACCTATTAATTTTAACGCTGCTTTTTTCCCCCACAGTCACTATAGGTCCATTGAATATAGCATATTAATAAGCCTATATCTAATTTAAAGATTGGCTGAATATCTATTCTAAATATTAACCATTACGTTTAGAGAAAATATAAAAAAGCCAATACTTCCGTGTAGTATTAGCTTATCTAAAGAGAAATTATTTTTTTATTTTTTGCTGACCTAATATTTTTTCTAGCATTTCTAAAGTTATCGGTTGCGCTTGCTGTATTAATCGGTAGCCAATACGGCCATTCGGTTCGGCCGTAACTTGCTGTAAACTCATTAAATCATGAATTCCTTTTTCTCTTAATTGCATATATAGTTGTTGTTCCGACATTTTCGCTTTCATCAAATTCTCTTTTACAATTTCTCCATTTTCAACAATTACAATGCTACTGCCATTTAGGAATTGCTCCACCTTCTTTGATTTCAATTCAAAAAAATGAATGATAAGAAGTATGCTTGCAAATATTACAGCTGCAAATATAGATGGGACTACTTTCCTACTTAATACAGGCTCTACAATAATACGTCCAATTGAAACTACTATAATTATTTCAGCTCTCGTCATTTGGCTAACAGAATTACTACCTGTCATTTTTAATGCAATCATTCCAGTAAGAATTAAAATAATACTTTCCCAAATCATATTCATAATTGCCCAATCCTTTAATGGTGAATGTTACTAGCATTCCCATTTCATATAGCATTCTAAATGCATTTTAATTAAACTTTTTTGTAAAAATCAAACTTACATATACTGAAAAAGAATCTATTTTGATCAATCTTTTTTCAATAAGGGTTTGATGATCCATCTTCCATTGTCAAAAAAATAAAAAGCACCCACATGGATGCATAGATTAAACTTATTCATTATTACTCTCTCCACTTTTATCATCAACTGATTTGGAGTCTAACATGCTGCCTATATCAGGCGGTAAAGCTAACTCTATACCAGCTACTGGTTGATTATCTTCATTAAACCATTGTTTCTTAAATTTACTCAATTCTTCATTTTTCTTATTTTCATCCATATTACCCCGCCTTTTATGTACATGATATTGAACACTTTACTTAATATGTACATTGAGAAAGATAATATACTATTTGTACATAATGAAAGAGCAACAATCCTTCTCTGTTTACGCAACCCTTTGTACCTAATAAAAATCCCAGTACATGCTACTCCTCGTTTTGTTATCATATTAGTGACCAAATATATGTGAGCTACGTGACAAGTACGTGGTCATTTTATTCATATGAGACAAATACTTTTAAAGGAGTAATTATCCGCTCACTTAATTCCTCAAAACATTTTTCAAGAGCAGTATGGTAAATTTCATGTTGAAAAATCTCTTCTATCCATGGCGTCTGTTCTATTTGATTAAAAAACAAATCTGCATGTTTTTGATAATCATATCCGTCACTTTAACCAATGATTTGCAATTCTTTTCGATAAAAGTCGGCGATTAATGTTAAGTCTTCTATATTACCATCAGAAAGAATACATATAGCCCCATTACTTTTAATAGCCTTTTGCAATGTGTGAAACCCTCTATTTGTAGCAGAACATTCCAAACCGTAATTATACGTATCTATAAGTTTCTCTTCCGAATCAAAGAGGTTTTTCGCACCAAACTTCTTTGCAAATTCTCTTCTATTTTTATTAGGCTCAACAACATCCACATGCTCAACACCTACATAGTATTTTAAAAAATAACAAGCGAGTAAACCAATCACTCCCATTCCAGTAATGAGTACTTTTTCATCCCGTCGCGGGTCTAGCTTCAATACCCCTTTAGCAGCATCACACGAAAGAATAGATAATAAAGCAACTTTAGATTTTATATAACTAGGCACTCGAATTACTTTATCTCCCTTAACTATTCCTACCGTTTCATGCCCATAAAAAGAAACTACTTTATCGCCTACTTTTAATTTTGTTACTTTATTACCAACTTGAATAACTTCACCATAACTTTCATATCCAGTTTTTCTTGGATAAATAGGATTTGTATCTGTATCATCCGATTCTTTATACTGTGGTAACTCTGCTCCAATACTTATTGCACCTGCGATTGTTTTAACGATAATTTCATCATCCTGTATAGACTTAATTTCGAGCGTTTCCCACTTAAGCCGTTTTGGTCCCTCTAAAACTAATTTATTTTGTTCCATTTATAACCCTCTCATTTTATAAAAATATATTCTCACTAAAATTAAAACAATGTATAATAGATTCATCTAAAATTTAAGCTATAAAGTTGGCTAGCACCCAACAGTGATAATATGATAATTGAATTTGATGGATATAGAATAAATGAGTATGTTATTGGCCGTAACTGTTCTCTAAACGAATTAAGAACACTGTATTTACATGTAAAGAATGAAGAGATATCTAATGAAGATCTTCTAAGCTTATTTTGTGTACAGTATCATTATGAAAAAATCCCAAAATTACTACAAGAAGACATCACGAGCGATGTTGTCATTGATTTAGATACGGACTATATTTATATCCCTAATAGATAACAGTAAACTAGATTGAATGAATAGAAATTACGATTCAGCTAAGAGTTTAATAAAATAAGTAATTGTCCAAATTACTGTCGCAAATTGAGTGACAAAATACATTGTCCATTCAAAACCAGTCAATTTCCTCTCTCGTCTTACCTTTTTTAAATATCTGTAAAATATAAATGTACTTAAAAACATTAGTAACAACGATAATTGTTGTAAATCATCGACTAAACGTACTGCCATAGACTCCATCACCCTCCTATTCAAAATAAACGCTACACTTTAAAGTTATCATTTATTGGTAGTTTATTTCCATTTAAATTTCTTATGTCCTAAATAAAAAGAGCACTCAGCTATTGAGTGCTCTAAAAAATATTAATTTTAGACTTATTCCTTGTAATGATTTCATGTAATTTCCCTTACTTTTTATAACTCAGTTCTATCACTTCCGGTATATGCTTGCTATCATATTTCCTCGTATAGGTTGCACCATCTGGAGTAACAAATTGTAATACAATCTCACCACAAACTCCATGTGGTATTTCAAATTCACCTTGTGCATTTGAAATGCTGCGTTCCTTACTTTCAATAGAATCTTCATGAATTTTCACATTAGATATAGGTTCGTTATTTTGATCTACGATAATACCTCTTGAATACTTACCAACTGCAATGCATTGAACATCTTTTTTATAAAATTTAATCACAACTATAGCTCCAATTATTATAGCGATACACACAAACAAGAGAATTATTTTGCGTCTCACAACAAACCTCCTTATTCATTTTATTCTTTTTTAAATTGAAAACTTAGACGTTCCGCTTGTTTGATTTCCTCAATTATTTTACGAATTCCTTCTTCAATCCTTGCTTCCTTTACATTCGATACGTTTAACTTTAATAGTCTTTCTTTCGGAAAACCCCTCACATAGTTTTTATCAATTGTATCAATACTTATTTGCATTTCACCTAGTCTTTGTAAAAACATTTCTGAAATACTCGTTTTATGTAATTCTAAACAAGTGTGGATTCCAATTGCATTTTGCTTTGTATATGTAAATATAAGCGGGTTTTCATTATGCATTCTTTCTAATGTTTCTGCTAGTTTTTTAGATCTATCGTGATAGGAAGATTTAATTTTATTTTTATGACGTTCAAACATGCCACTCTTTATATAAATTTCTAAAGCAGCTTGGGATATCATCGGACTATCGATATCTAAAATTTTTTTATATGTATGGAAATGCTTCGCGATAACCGGTGGAATAATGGCTACACCAACTCGTAAACCTGGAAAAATAATCTTCGAATAACTTTTCAAATATATGACATGATTACCATGATTCAAGCTATATAACGGATCAGCTTTTGAATCCGTTTCTAAATCTGCTAAATAATCATCTTCCACTATAAATACATTATATTTCTTAGCCAATAATACGATTTTTTCTTTCTCATCTTTAGAGTAAGAAGTTCCGAGCGGATGATGATATCTTGGTATTGTATAAAAGAATTTTATTTTTTCTGTTCGAAAAATACGCTCCAATTCATTTAAGTCAATACCTTCATTCGTACGTTTAATACCGATTACAGGAACTTTGTTTATTTCTAGATATTCAATATATAGATGATATGTTGGTTGTTCAATTAATATCGTTTCATTTTCATTCGGAAATGGTATAGAAGTTAATATCGCAAGAGCTTGCTGCACACCTGACGTTATAAAAATATTTTCTTCTTTAGTGAAAACTTGATAGTTTGCCAGTTGTTTTTGAATAACCGGAATTAAAGACGGTAAACCTTTTGGCGTCCCATACACAAACAAGTCATTTTTATATGTATCAATAGCTTTATTAATACAATGTTGAAAATCTAAATATGGAAAAACATCTGGATCTGGTGCTGAGGAAGCAAAATCAATTATCTCTTCATTTTCTACAACCTCCCCTGATTTTCGAACAACGTAGTATCCACTTTGAGGGACGGAATAAATAATATGACGCTTTTCTAATTCATGTAGTGCCCGTATAACTGTCGCCTTATTACATTCATATTGCGTAACAAGCGATCGTATAGACGGTAATTTCTTTCCTTCTTTTATCACTCCATGTTGAATCATGTTTTCTATATCGTTAAAAATATGTAAATACTTATACATTATTTCACTCCCTTATGCAAGGACTTAAAAAGATTCCCCATTCTTAAGCAAACAGAAATACATCCGTTCTATTACTTTAAACTTTAACATTATTTCACATTTCCTTCTCTTAACAAGGAAATTACAATTAATAAATAGAATATCTCCATGAATAAATAAAAAGTGAGGGATATTTCATGCAGCGCTTAAATACGATTGATATTAGTAACGTTCTAGAATTAGAAAACACTCTTTCTACTTTAGAAAATGAAGTGATTTCTTCAAAACTAGAACTCGAAAACTGGTTAAAAAAACAATCTACATTCATTTGGGAAATTGAAGAACAATTAACATCGCACTATATCGCCTTTCAATGTAGTACAGATAATAAAAAAATAAAAGATACTTTTGAATATGACCAACAATTTGTCTGGCCTCTTTTGAAACGTTATCAAAATTCATTTGATAATAAATATTTAGAGTCCCCTTTTCGAATGGAACTTGATCCAAAAACGTATAGCTTACTAGATAAAAAAATAATGAATGCGCAAACATTATTTTGTGAAAAGAACATTGATTTAGAAGTAAACGAAGACAAACTAGTAACCGAGTACTTCGAAATTACAGGTGGTTTAACTGCACAATGGGACGGTGAAGAAAAAACAATTACTGAACTACAGTCTTACTTACAAGATCCAGATCGTCATATACGAAAAAAAGCAAAAACGCTCATTTCTGAAACATTCTTATCTGTTGAAGATACATTACAACATATATTAAATGAATTAATCGTAATCCGTCACCAAAAGGCGCAAAACATTCAATTACATAATTATCGTGATTATATGTTTAAAAAACATGAACGATTTGATTATACACCTGAAGATTGCTATGAGCTTGCTGAATCTATTCGTAAATACGTAGTACCACTTATCGATAAAATATTTAATGAGAAAACATCTGAACTTCAAGTAGATAGTCTTCGTCCATGGGATCTAAAAGCAACCGCACCAAATCAGAAAGCATTAAAACCTATCGAAAACGCGAGTGAATTAATCGAAAAAAGTTCTCATATTTTACACAAACTAGATCCTGAATTTTCTACATTACTGGACCGTATGCGTAAAAATAATTGCTTAGATTTAGAAAGTCGTAAAGGAAAAGGACCAGGAGGTTTTTGCGAATATTTACCCGCTTCTCAATTATCTTTCATTTTCATGAATCTCAATCATACACATTATGATGTTACTACTTTCCTCCATGAAATGGGCCATAGTATTCATAATGAATGTATGAAGCAGTTAGAACTTCAAAAATATTTAGAAATCCCTTCAGAATCAGCAGAACTCGCTAGCATGACGATGGAATTATTTTCGATGGAGTATTGGGATACATTTTATGAGAATACAGAAGAATTTATAAAAGCAAAATTAGATTTCTTTAAAGATATTGTTAAGTATTTACCACAAATGCTTATCGTTGATCAATTCCAACATTGGATGTATGAGAATCCTAATCATACTGCTAAAGAAAGAAATGCAAAGTATTTAGAATTACATAACACTTACCAATCGAACGTCGTAAATATTGAAGGGTATGAAAATTGGATTGCAACTGGTTGGTTACCTGTACTACACATATTCGAAATACCATTCTATTACATCGAATATGCTATCGCACAACTTGGTGCGTTGCAAATGTATAAACAATATAAAGAGAATCCTAAACAAGCAATAGAAAATTATAAAAAGGCTTTATCATTAGGTAGCTCTAGACCTTTAACGGAAGTATATGAAGTAGCTGGAATTCATTTTGATTTTTCTGGCGAAACAATTAAAGAACTAATGTTATTTGTAGAGGACGAATTAGCGTTACTTGAACAATTGTAAGAAAGAAGCTGTTCCTATATTTTAGGTTCAGCTTCCTTCTTTATTTTATTTATTAGTTCTATGTACTGAGAATCACCATATCCGATTGTTGGAAAAAGCTGAAACAACTTTGTTAATAATTCTCGAGTTGATAAATCTTTATTTTTAGAGATAAATTTCACTACGATACTATCTTCTTTTAACATATTTAAATATAAGTCTATAGCTTGATACATTACAGGTGGTACTTTATAGGATGTTTTTTTATGATTCACTACTACTTCATCGTATATAGAAGAATAATTTCCTAATTCTAGTTCAAGTTGACTTACTTTAAATTCATCTTCTCGGAAGCTATTTAAGTATACCTTCCCTTCATAACAAGATTGTTCTAAGTATGAAAGTATGGTTAGTAAGTTCATTTGGCAGAACATATCTTCACCAAACCATAAAACAATGCATTTATACTTTTTCGTAAAAAGATTTTCTAACGGATCTATAACTTTTTTTGTATAACTTTCTACTGAACTATTATGTCCTTCTGCTCTTGTTTTAATAAACTCTTCATTAAAAACTTGTATAGTAGCCGTGTTTACACACATCGCTTCGTTAAATGGGGCATAATCAGACTCACCCATTAACTTCTCCGTTTTAAATTCTTCATACATCATTTGACCATTCAATATGTTTAATACATCTTTATCAAACAACTCATTATTATTGCTACGTAACTGCTCAACCTCAAATTTTCTAGAAATATTCATTTTAAACTCCCCTTCTTTATTTATATTGAGTTTAACAAATGATTGAATAGGCATGTTGTTAAGTTGGTATTCTCTTGGATTCATTCCAAAAACATTTTTGAAAGCCCTACTATAAGCCTCTTGCGAAGAATAATCATAATCTAATGCAATATCTATTATCTTTCTATCATTCTTCAAATCCTCCGTAGATTGATACAGTCTTCTTAAAAGAATATAGCGCCTAATACTAATGCCTGTTACTTGGTGAAATCTAAAAGAACAGTAATACGGAGAATAACCCATATAACGCGATAATTCATTTAATGAAAATCCTTCTTTTAAATTGCTCTCAATCCAATCAATCATCTGCTGTATATGTTCATTCATTTCCTTCACTCCTTATTTATAAGTATAAAAGAGGTTCGTTTCTTTCTTTTGATATTTTTTGTGTTTTATAAAATGAGCCATTCATTACTTCATGCTTCATTTTAAAGGAAATCAAAAATAAAACACGAATGTTGTAAATTACGAATCTTTTAGTTCTCAAATAAAAAATATAAGTTCGGAAAGGACGTTACAATGAACGAGCTAGAAAAAGAAATACTCCAATTAATAAATGAACGATATCCATTAAATTTTATTAACATTAAACCTATAACGAATGAAATGTATCAATGTCTTACAGAACTAGGTACATACTTCATTAGAATTACAAACTACAAAACATATGCAGAACAATTAGAAGAAGTTACATATACGAATTTTTTATATCAAAATGGCTTAGGTGTTCCACCAATAATCCCTTCTTTACAAGGAAATTTTGTAGAAAAGTTAACATTAGACAAGGAGATTTTTGCTGTATTATATAAAGCTGCGCCTGGCATACATTTACCAAGGTACGAATGGAATTCTAATATATTTAGAAAGCTTGGTAAACAAATTGGAAAATTACATCGTATTTCCAAAAGCTTTGAACAGACTAAACCGGTTAAACATATAAACGATTGGTATGAAAATGAAGAATATAATTTTCTTAAGTATATCCCTAAAGAAGAAACTACTATAAGAGAAATTGCATCTGACGTTTTAACTTCTATAAAAAAGCTACAAAAATCCACTTCAAATTACGGCTTAATTCACGGTGATTTATGGTTAGAAAACATTTTAGTTGAAAACAATTCAAACTTAACAATGATTGATTTTCAAGACTGTGAAAAACATTTTTATATATTTGATTTAGCCGTTCCTATTTATAGTGCGATAGAATATTCATTTGCTGGAAATGGGAATATAGCAGACTATGAACATTCTATTACAAAAGCACTATTTGCCGGGTATCAAGAGGAAAATGAACTACCTAAAGAGATGATAGACAAGTTTCCATCGTTTATTAAATTAAAGGAAATTTTTGAATATAGCTTAATGCATATGTATTGGGATAAAGAAGAATTAACTGAAGAACAAGTACGGATAATGAACCTTTATAGGATGAAAATCGAAACTAAATATACCTATATTAATGTTTAAAAACGCTGTTGTTTAACTACAAGGAAATTTAGTTAAACAACAGCATTTTAGCTACTAGTATACGCCTCTATAAATTCAGTGTAATTATACTGAAACCCTTCTCCATGAATATATAAAAACTTACTACTTTCCATCCTTAAATAGAAAGCGGTAAGTTTAATTTACTAGGAATATCGGAAGGAAAATGTGGTGTATACACAATTGAAAATGCATACCCCTGCTCAATAAATGATACTTCATTATATTTAGATTGAAATGGGACACTATTTTTCTTAAAGTTAATTTGGATTTGCTGTAAAAATGCTTGATCTGTTGTTCCGAATGTTACGTGTACTTTTGGTGGTAAAGCTTTCATCGCAATTGGGATCCAAGGCCGCTGCCACCAAGTTGCAACAATATATACTGTGCCACCTATAACAAAGTTGAAAATATCCCCATCTTCCATCGTTTTCATATTTAGATTTGATTTCAACCATTCTGTAAATACAGGCACACTTTTAACGGGAAGTCCGATTTCCCTTACATATAAAATGTTTAAAGGGGAATGCGGTACTAATACATCTTCTTTAACATAACCATGTGCGATAATTTCGAGTAGATTTCCATCACCGTCTTTAAAATATAAATTGAATAGGCCATTCTCTTCACCAATTGTATTTCCATCTTTCCATTTCACTATAAGTAACCCAGACTTTTCAAGCCATTTTGCTGTTTTATGAAATTTTGAATATGGAATCTCAAAAGCGAAATGCGCAGGTGCAATTGGTTCATATACTTCTTGAAAACTAATTGTTGTATACGGTGTGACTTCAAATTGAATAAATGATGCTGTTTCTTTTTTTATTGGAAAAGATAATATGTCCTTATAAACTTGTTTTACCCCTTCTATGGAAACCGTTTGTAGTTTTATATCTGATATATGTGTAATCATTATAATTAACCTCCAAATTCATTATATCTATTAGTATTGTATTTCAAAAACTAACAGGAAAAATCCACCTGAAGATTGAAACTTTAATTAACTGTTCTAATACTTTTGTATTAGAACAGTTAAGTTAACATTTTCGGCTAATGCCATATATCTTAAACTAAAAGGAGTGTTGTATTGTGACTCAAAGAATTTCCTACTATGAAGCTGCACCTGATGCTATGAAAATTATGATGGACATGGAAAAGTACACAAAGCAATCTACGATTAATCGCACGATTAGAGAACTTATTAAAATTAGAGTTTCTCAGATCAATGGCTGTGCTTACTGCTTAGATTTACATACATCTGATGCGCGAAAAATGGGAGAAACTGAACAAAGGATTTATTGCTTAAGTACTTGGGATGAATGTACTTTTTATACAGCAGAAGAAAAGGTCGCTATTGAACTAGCTGAACATATTACATTAATTCCTACTAAAAGAGTTCCTAATTCCCTATACAAACGAGTATGTGAACATTATGATGAAAAACAATATATTGACCTTGTCTTGATTATTAATCAAATTAATAGTTGGAATAGAGTTTCTATCGCGATGGGAAATACACCTGCTAAAAAATAAAACTGTAAGCAAAAATCTTACTTACTCTATACGTTATTTCTATATTACATACGCTCCAAAAGGTTGATTTTTATATATTACAAAAATCAACCTTTTGGATTTACATTTAACTTTACCGATGTTTTCTTATTTCTTCTACTATAACTTTCGGATAATCCCAATGTTTCGTCCTTATGCATACCTCTTACAATATTAATCGTTGTTGTACCTCTCGCATGCCAACATACTTTATTATTTATTTCTATACCAAGGCCCTTAACTCCAATCTCTAGTAATGAAGACCATCTTGTATAACCTTCTTTTCCACACAAAAAGCTGCTTTTTTGAAAGAAAAGCAACTTTTAATCTATAACATATTATAATTTAACAGCAATAATCATAAACCTTTTTGAATTCGTACGAATCCCTTTTTCAGAAGTATTTGCATCAATGAACTTTTGTAAAATAGTAAAATCCTCTTCCTCTTCCCCAAATCTAGGAATAATGGGTGTATGTTTTAACAAGAAAATAAGATTTTCAGACGTACTGTAATAATCAGTAACATCATATTCACGTACTTGCACGAGTTCAAATCCTGCATTAATAAGTTCACCCATATACTTTTCTTTTAAAGTCCCATCTCTTTCGCCTAAACATTGTCCTCTTCCAAATGCCTCTTTCAGGTTCAATTTATCATGTTCGCTAACTTGTTGTGTTAAAAACAAAGCACCTTTTTTCATTACTTTTGCTAATTCGGATGCTATAAACGGTGCGTGACAACTAGAAGCGATATCAAAATGCGCATGTGGAAACGTTAAAGCTTCAGAATCCATTTGAAGAAACTCAACATTTTGTACATCTGATTTTCTCAAATTGGAATGTGCTTTTTCAATCATTCCGTTAGAATTATCTATTCCAACTAATAATTTAACTGAAGATGCTATGTTAAGTACATTTTCTCCTCCACCTGTACCAACATCTAGTAAAATATGTGATGGTTTGCATCTTTCTTTTACCTCTCTATAAAAGTCCCATGAATCTCCTACAGTTTCACATTTTATTTTACTAAAATCCCATCCATTTAATCTTCCTACTTTATCATAAAAGTTTTTGTACTCTAATTCGTTCATTTTATTATTTCCCCTTTGTTAATATGCATAAAATGTTTAATCCTGATCATCCCCGAAATAGACTCATAGTTTATATATTCGTAAATCTCCTTTTATATCAAGTACGCATTTCTCAATCCCAAACAACTACTTACTTCGAGCTATACATAAATTCACCCCACCACAATTAAAAGATATATGTACGATAACATCATTTAATTCAGTATATTATAAAATACAAATTATCGAAATAGTAGCTTTATACATTTCAGTTTACATAATATATTTATAGTTCATCTTCATTAATATATTCTAAATGTCTTCTTCCCCAACCACACATGCTATCTAACACAGTACTTACTGTTTTTCCATGCTCAGATAAACTATATTCCACTTTAGGTGGTATTTCTTGATAAATTTCTCGTTCTATTAGTTGATCTTGCTCTAATTCCCGCAATTGCTTTGCTAACGTCCCTTGAGATATATCTGGTATTAATCGCTTTATTTCACCAAACCGTTTTGTTCCATCTGTTAATAATATAAACAAAATGAGTGGTTTCCATTTCCCACCGATTATTTGTAATGTTGCTATTACTCCTTTTAACTTCGGTTCTTGTAAATCCATTCTTCACACCTCTCCTCTGACATCACAAATCTTTTTTCACATTGCATATCCGCATGAATAGTGATTAGTACGAAATATGCGACTATGTACATAAAAAGTGCGTACTTTTCACTTGCTATCTTTTAGCGAATAATAAAGGCATAACAACTTTATTTTAACGTTTTTATTAAAGGAGTGGCTTAAATATGTCTATTACTACATTAAAAGGTAGCCGTATCGTTATCATTGGTGGGAGTTCTGGTATTGGGTTTGCAACAGCACAACAAGCAATTGAACAAGGCGCACATGTTATTATTGCAGGAAAATCCAAAGAAAAATTAATGATTGCTCAAGAAGTAATTAATAACAATCATCTTCAGACTTATGTATTGGATAACCAAGATAAAAACCAATTACAAGCGTTTTTCAAGAACATTGGGGATTTTAATCATTTGTTCACACCAGGAGCTTCTTACACACTCGGACCAATAACCACTACAGATGATATTGCCGAAAGTAGCTTTATCGGAAAGTTTTGGCCACAATATTATGCCGTAAAATATGCAATTCCTTTTCTTGTAAACTCTGGATCTATCGTATTAATGTCCGGTGCATTTAGTCAAAGACCACTTAAAGGAGCGCCTGCTTACGGAGCATGTAATGGCGCTATTGAAAGTTTAGGGAAAGCTTTAGCTGTTGAGCTAGCTCCAATTAGAGTTAATGTTGTTTCTCCCGGAACGATACAAAGAGAGAATGAACAAAATGAAAATAGACTAGCTGCTTATGAAACTTATAAATCTCTTTCTCTTGTACAGCGAGCTGGGCATAATGATGAAATTGCGCATACTGTACTATATTTAATGCAAAATAGTTTTTCTACAGGTAATGTATTGTTTCCTGATGGAGGATACACTTACCATTAAATTATGTAAAACAAAAGCCACTTATTAAGGTGGCTTTTGTTACTAATTTAGAAACTGCTGAAGCAATACAGGATCCTCTTTTAAAAGTTCCGCTAAAAACATAAGTTGCGGAAAAGGTTGTAAGATTAACTCTTTATTCATTTTTTCTTTCAGTATAGCCATTCCACCTTGTTTAATATAATCGTTTAGTGTTATTTCCTTACTACAAACAAGCCTAATATCACTTACTGAAAGCAATAATAACCCGTTCGTTTCAGAGCATGGAGTTGGTTCATTTTCTGAATGTACCATATACATAATAGATAAAGTTTCATCTGGGCTATCAATAATTAATATTGGATTGATTTCATTTTCTACTTTTACTTTCTTTGATTGTGCCTTCCAATTCTCTTTATAATATGTACTTGGTGAACTCAAAATGGTAATATCGATAGCAGCTTCTTCTTTCACCTCTCTTTTAGCAGTTTCTACTGCTGTTTCATCCCCTTCTTTATGTCCTCCGAGCCTTACTACACCTAATGTATCACCTTTATTCGTTGGACCAACTTGAAAAACAAATAAATTCTTATATATTACATACGCACCAGCTGTTCGCACATTCTTATCTATATGTATCAATATTTTCCCTCCTAACGACCTTTGAACAAAATAGTTTACTATAATTTTATTATGTATTTAAATTATCTTCAATCTAACACGCAGCATCAAGTAGGTTTTGCGCTATATACTCAGATACTATTTCTTTCCACGAATGTCTATACTTTGTTAATGAATTTTCTCCTCCTCCTGTTCGCACTTAAATCTTTTTCATAATACTGCCTTCATTTTTATTTCCTCCTTTAGATTTTAAAATACCTCTAAAAAGTAGGATTCATCTAAAAATTACAGAATTCTATATATAACAAGTATTGGACGGATGATTTTCAAATTCCTCTATAATAAAGGTGGTTCAAACAGTTGTGAAATTTATACTAGAACGCAAGCTTACCAATAAGACAACTTTCTCTAAAGAATACAGAGTTTTTATTTTTGGTTTACTCATTTCACGAATTGGGGATTCACTATATACTTTTGCATTGCCTTGGATTGCCTGTCAATTAACCGGTTCATCTGTAATTATGAATTCTTTATTTGCTATTAATGTATTGCCAATTGTTTTATTCGGCCCTTTAGTTGGTGTATTGATTGATCGATACGTTCGAAAAAAGTTACTATGGACGGAAAGATAATTATGTATGATTGGTTAATTGCAATTGAAGAACGAAAATATCCATTACACTCCGCTCATTTTGTACATTTGCAAATAAAATTGTGCTAGTAGTTGACGAATCGAATCAAGAAGTAATTTCTCTTGATATTTACGGATAAGTTGATAAATGGGTAGCGTCAGGAAAATGCGGATTTACAACGATAAGGAAATTCCAAATTAAAAAGCCCAACTTCTCTACAAATCAAAATAGAGAAATTGAGCTTTTCAGTTACTTCATTTATTTATTGAATTCATTAACTGGAAGAAGTATTCAGGTTTATGAGTCTTATTTAGATTATACCATGAATGTAATGTATCTGGTGTAAATACATCTATTTTTTTCAGTACCTCCATTGCAAATTCCAGAGGAGCTATTCCTGATGCAGTAACTAAATTCGCATCAGATACCGCAGATCCCAACTCATAAAACTTTTCTCCTTTATAGTTAGGACATACCATTTTAGTATATTCTAAGTTATTACTTGTATGCTTTCTAGTATCTAAGTATCCCATATTCGCGAGGCCCTCAGTTGCACCACAAATTGCAGCAACAATAGTACCAAGCTTTAAAGCTTGGCCAATTCTTTCCAAGATAGGTTGATGAATTTCTTCACTCCAAGTAGTCCCTCCTGGTAAAACTAAAAGATCTTTACTCTCAAGAGTACATTCATCAAGGGAAATATCTGGTTTTATGCTCAGTCCTCCAAAAGTAGTAATCATTTCTTTATTAGCTCCTACTGTAATTACTTTTAAAGGTGCTAAATCTTTTTTGAAATATCTTCCTGAGTTTAGTTCAGCAATTAAATATCCATATTCCCAATCCGACATTGTATTAAATACATATAGAAAAGCTTTTTTTGTTTGCATCCAATAACACTCCAATCACAATTTATATAGCTATTATAATATAACTTCCCTGACAGTTAACGTCAGGGAAGTTATCATACTTGATGAAATTTTATTAATTCCGAAAGAACTTCAATAAGTCTTTTCTTAAGACTTATTGGCTCAATAACTTTAATAGATTTATTGTACGGTAAAAGTAAATAAGGTACATATATATGTATTATATCTTTTTCAAGAAGAAAAACTGCTTGGTTTGAAGTCCGTTCTTGTAAATAATGTCCTAAAAACCAATGTTGGCAAATATCAGCCAATACACTTTTATCCCCATTAATAACCAAAGAAATAGTCCCTTCCTTATCTTCTATAGTTGGAAGAAGACCTTTTATAAAAAAGTCACGTGCTGAAAAATTTTCTGGTCGGTTAAACTTATTTTCTGTTAGCATTAGACTTTCAATTCGATCTACTCTAAAACTACGAATATCATTCCTAAGATGACAAAATCCAATCACATACCACTTATTATTCCAATAGATAATTTTGTACGGATCGACCAATCTATAATTTAATTGCTTTTCGCCACTTTTAAGGTAAAGAATTTTTACTGAGTACCCGTCAGCTACGGCCTGCTCCAAATCCTTCAAAAAGGGTTCCATAGAGAGTGAACTTAATCGACTTATTACTTCAAGACTAGCTAAATGTTGGTTTATCATTGTTTCCTGCTCTTGATTTGAGTATTTACTTAGTTTTGAAATAGCCCTATTTAGTGCTTCACCTCCATAATATCCGGCTTCTTCTGCAAAAACAGCAGCGTGAAATAGTGCAGTTTGCTCCTCAAAATCAAAAAAAAGAGGAGCCTCAATAAAATTGTTCAATAAAGTGTATCCACCGTTATGTCCTGGTTCTGAAATGATAGGTACGCCACTTGTTGAAATTGTATCAATATAACGATACACAGTCCTTATATTCATCTCTAACTTTTCTGAAATTTGTTTTGCAGTAATTTTTTCACCTGAACGAAGCATCCATAGAATTGCTAACATATTGTCAATTTTAGGCATATAATTCCACCTCTATATGAAATTTATTTTCTATTGTATATTTCCTATTTTTAGTATAACTCATCAACTGTTCCTTTCCGATAGCTTTCTTTATAATGAGAACCTAGACACATTTGTAATTTCACAAATTTGATTTACAGTCATATCTCCCTCTTTATAGAGCTATACTGCATAATTCATTCCTGCATAATGTTTATGGTACTTCTTTAACCGAACTTTAAACTTTCCTTCATTCTTAGCCAGTTCAATTCCTTCACGCTGCCGCATATGGATAGGATCACGTTCTAATTGGTTTAACCCACCATAACCGTAATTATTGCACCATATTTCACCTTTAGGGTGAGAATATATTAATTTATTAGGATAATATCATTTTAATTCAGAGAAAGTGATCTCATTAGATTTTTTAAGACCACTGAAACTTTCTTAACGTTGTTAAAAACGGGAGAATCGTCAGGAAAATAGGCTTAGCGTTTTAAATCCGCATTTCCGTGACGGTACCCCCCATAAAGAAAAAAGGCATATAATTAATGCCTTTTTTCTTTATCATCATTTAACTGGATAACAAACTTCTGTAACCCACTTATTAGGATCCGATTCCATCGCTGGGCTCACATGATAAATATTAAACATCGGACCTGCTAATTCATAACCTTCTGTCTCAATCCATTTTGCTGCAGCCTCATTTACAGCTGTCATTTGTTCATAACTTCCATTAACTGTTATAGACGCTACATGAGTTGATCCAATATTTTTAAATGTAACATCATTTGTATTTTCATGTTTACCTAAAATACTTAACTGTATTTCTACATCTACATCATTTTCTTTGTATTCGCGATCATGGAAAACCGCAATACTATAACTCGGATGGGCAATACTAATATCTTTCATTTGTATTTCTTGCATTAATATACCCCATAAATCTCCTTCGCGATTATAAGATGGAATAATCTTTCTAACACTAGCTACATTTCTTTCTGGAATTTCTTTTATTGAAACATGATAGTTCATCTCAACAACATCCTCTCTCATCGTTTTTATTGAGGCTTCGAGAAGACGTAATTGTTTTTGGAGGTTATTCATGTCTTCCTTAATTTGAGCACTACGATTTAAAAATTGTTCCTTTATACCATCTATATTATCGGATTCTACTATTTCTTTAATACTAGCAATATTAAATCCCATACCTTTTAACATTTGAATTCGATTTACTTTCTTTAATTGAGCTGCTGAATAGTATCGATATCCACTTTGTTCATCGATTTTTACTGGTTGTAATAATTCCACTTTATCGTAGTGCCTCAACATACGAATACTAATGGAAGATAGTTTTGAAAAATCCCCTATTTTAAACATGTTTTCCTCCTATAAATTACATCTATTTCGAAGTTCAACTTAACCTTAAACAATGACATCGTGTGAGAGTCCACTGTTTATAACGCTTAAATTATATTTCTTTAATTATTTACCTCTGTACCTTTTTCCTTCTTAAGGCTATAAAGATTGATATTAATCCGTTCACAGCTAATAAAATTACTATAATACTTATAAGTAAAGCTACATCTGCCGCAAATATTTTAATCGTATGCCATGGTGAGTTTGTACTATAAGTAAGAAGCGGGATGAAAATAATAGATACTAGTAGAAATAGACTCCCTATAAATAACCAAGTTAGTCTTTTAACTGTTTTCTTATGTTTATATTTTTTAATTAACATAATTGATGTAGTGAAAAGCGCGAATATAACTATAGACATAACAATTTGTGTAAATGGTATGTTTTTAGGGGGATCAACCGGTTCTTCTCCATTCAAAATACTAATAATCCCCTTTTTCAATACTGATAGTGCGGTTTCTTCTAATACATGATTTTTATTCGTTAAAATCACACCACTCCAGCCACTTTTATTTAAAGTAAATATTTCTGCACGAGCATCGGGCGTTGATCCTGAATGCCAAATCATCGTTTCGCTTTCATTTATATTTGTGGTTCTTAATCCAAAACCATAACTTTTTTCTGAATTTATTTGATAAAGTGGTGAAAGATAAAGATCCATGTTTTCTTGCTTTAAAAATTGAGCATCCTCTGGCCGATTCAAAAACATAATATATTGAATCATATCTTCTAAATTTGCAGTAATATAGCCATACGGTGCCCCTGCATTATCATAGGACACTACACTTTTTCTTGGTATGCCAAACCACGACTGATAACCTGTTAAATAACCTTTTTCATATGCAGTTTCTTTACTTGCTGCCGCGCCATTCATATTTAATGGCTGAAAAATATGCTTTTCCAAATATGATGAATATGTTTCATTTGTGACGGCCTCAATAAGCGCACCAAGTATTATATAATTCGCATTACTATATTGATATTTTTCACCTGGTGGAGCAGTTAATTTTACATTTGATAGTTTCATTACATTTTCTTGTAATGCTGTAGAATTTTCGGATTGCTTATCTGATAATGCTAAGCCCTCATATGTACTGATTCCGCTTGTATGAGTTAGTAGATGTTGGATTGTTATAGTTGAGGATATTTTAGGATATTTTAGTTTAAACCAAGGAAGATACCGTTGAACTGGATCCTCTAATTTTAATTTTTTATCTTCTATTAATTTCACTATAGCTAAAGCTGATAAAGATTTACTTATTGAGCCGATTGCAAATGGGGTTTTACTAGTTACCTTTTTTTCAGATTCTCCAGTAATCCCCATCGTTTTTGTGAAAAATACATCTTTATTATGTACAATTGCAACAGAAGCTCCTGGAATGTTCTGCTCCTTTATAAATTTTTCAATATACTTATCTAATGCAATTTTAATATTTTGCTGAGCATAAACTTTTGAATCTGTAATACATAACATTAATACATTACAAAGAATATAAATTAGAGACATTTTATAGATCGTATTCTTCATTATGCTTTAGACAGCTTTCGTTTTTTATAACTTACTAAACTAATAAATACTACTACAGAGAACATAAAACTAATCATTATTAATAATGAATTCCACCATTGATTTTCTGAAATACGATATAAAAGATTATACTGAAATGTATTTTTACTATTAGTTGGATTAGATGATCTAGTTAAAAATATTGTGAATGTAGTTTGCGAGATGAGGTAAGTAATAATTGCGATGAATATGCCGCGTAAGATAGATGTGTTTAATTTCCCCTTTTCATTTTTAAGTTGTTTCATTTTAACTTGTAAATCAATCTCATTTATTTCTAAATAATCTTGAACAAATAATTGAGGTGTACCTAAATCATCTATACTATCTTCACCATGTTCACGACATTCTTGAATATGTTCTAATATTTGTCGCTTAATATTTTTCCTTTCTTCTAAACTAATATCGTATTGCTTTAATTCCTTAAGTACGTCTGTTAAAAATTGCTTTTCTTTACCTATCAATCTATTCCTCATTTCAGAAGGTCTCCTTTCAAACCGCTTTTTAATAATGTTTGAATATCTGATTGCAATTCTAACCACTCATTAATTTTCTTCTCAAGACGTATTTTTCCGTTTTCATTAATTTCATAATAAATCCTAACTTTACCACTGTCTGTTACTACTTGATAAGTATTAACCCACTCTTGATTTTTCAACTTAGTTAATATGGGGTAAATACTTCCTACTCCTTTCAATTTTAAATTGTTTACTTCAAGTTCTTTCATAATCTCATAACCATAACTTTTCTTTTTCGACAAAATAGATAATACACACATTTCTAAATGACCTTTAATTAAACTTGTTCTGTCCATAGGATAAATTTAACAGAAATATATACTTCATTCAAGTATATATTTCTGTTAAATATGAAAAATCAGACAACAGAACAGAGATATTATAATCAAAATATATTACTTGCAAACTGTTTTTACCCCTACCAATCACTTTTATAATATAATAATTACATAATATATCAACTGTTTGTCCCTTTTATTTTTCTATCTCTCCTCCATATCTTAGTTGGAAATGTAGTATACGGGACATAAAAATACTAAAAAATCCAATTCCTTAATTTTCACATTAAGAAATTGGATCTTCTTTCATTACCTTGTAATACTCATACTGCGTTATTATAAACATTATAAAGAATATACGTTTTATATAAGTTATGTTAATAATACATAAACTAATATAACTTTACTGATTACTCTCAAGACATTCATAAACCGCCATCATATCTCGTTTATCCAATTCTCGAATACGATTAAAAATTGGTATTTGCGAAACAGCTTCTGTTAATAAGCTTTCATCCACAACATCACAAACTTTTCCAGTTAACCATGTTTGTACATCCACGCCCTCAACAATTTCTTTTAGTCCTTCGTCATTAATACCAGTTGCAGTACAAGTTACACATGGGATTGTTAGTTTAAAGACACCATCATGTAGATTATCTTCCGTTATAACTTTCTTACCTTTACAGAATGGACATGGATTACTTTTTTTAATTTTGTTAATTTGGGTAACTAACTTTTTGTATCCAAACGCTTCGTATACATACGTAAGTTTTTTATATTTACCATTTGTGAAATATTTATCTATAATGGTTTCTCTCGTTTCATATGCATTAGGGAAATCACAAACAGTTACTTGATTATGAACACTAATGGATTCAATATTTCCTTTTATTTCGTCCCAAAATGGTAAGACATTTTGTAACACCATTTCATAGTTTGAAAAGCTTACCTGTTCTAATTCAAACATTTTCAGTGCAACTTGTGCTTTTCTTGGCAATAACGAAACATCTTCTGTCAATTTCATATCGCCACCAACAATAGATTTCAATTTATGAAGTGCAGGTAAATCACCGACTATTTTCAACACTTCATCAACTGGTTGATTGATGATTTCACGAATATCGACGTTACCAAATTTAAGCCGTTTATGATGATTTAATACCGTCCCCTCACAAATTGGACATGTCATCATTTCTTTAGAAGTCTTAATTTCCTCTTTAATAGCTGCTTTTGAAATAACAATATATCCACCAATAATCGTATTAAATCCTACCCATGTTCTGCGTGTCTTTCCTTTTTTATCATAAAATGATTTTTCAAAATATCCGTACCAAAACGTATGCTTTTCTTCTTCTGACATATCGTTATAGCTCTTTGACAAATCGTGACCAAGCTCATTTTTAATTTCTTCAAATAGAAATTCTATTTTTTCATATTGATAAAATTTTAATACTTTCATGATTTCCGGATCAAATAAACCGTCCCAAAATGGAACGTTTTTATCTTGAATTGTAATATCTTTATCGAAAACTTCAATTTGAAGACGTCCAGAACAAGATGGACAATGGTTGTCCTGTGAATAGAAATCAAAACTTCTCGTATCTTTATTAGTTGGATGAGCAGCTACAATATGATTAATTAATCCACCAATTTCAAATAAGAAACTATATTGACTATATAAATGTCTTTCAAGATCAATAGCAACAACAGGTGCAATTGTATCAGATTCATATTCGCCATAAATTAAACGGGCCATTGATGATAAACTTTTTAAAATACCACCCTTATAAATGTTTTCCGCATTTTTAAAATACTTAATATGATTTTCTTCTAAATAGTGAACGCCTTCTTTTTGCTTAAGTGCTGAAGAAATATGTATTTGCTCAACATTATTCACACTGCTTTTTTGACGATAATAATCTTCATGACTTACTACATCAAGATGCTTTATAGATTCAAGCTGTCTTTTCCCGAAATCTACAATATAATCAGAGCTTTCTAGCATGTAACTATTATGTTCAATCATAATGATAGAGACTGATTCATCTTGCAATATCCCTCTAACACTATCTATAAATTGATTTAAAATATTTTGTGATAAACCTTTTGAAGGCTCATCAAAAATAAATAATGTATGTGGATTTCTAGTGTTTGCAAATAACTCCGAAACTAAATGAACACATTGGAACTCACCTGTTGATAATGTTTGTGTTTTTCGTTCTAACGTTAAATAACCTAGTCCTAATTTAATTAATAGACTCAAGCGTTTATACGCAATATCTTCATTTGGGAGTTCATCTATAATATCCTCAATAGAACGCTCAAAAATATCATCAATTTCTTCGCTATACTTTGTGAGTTTCTTTTTAATATCTAGGAAAGTGGCTACAGTCGATCGACTTGTAATTGATTGATTTCGATCTTGTCCGACCATAACTAATTTATCTTTTGGATATCGTTTCAAAAAATCTGTAGCTAAACATTCATTGACAAGTGTAGATTTCCCGCATCCGGATTCTCCAGTAACCGTCACAAGCCTATTTTTAGGGATTTGAAACTCCGCCATTTGGATATTACGGCAATATAATTCTTGGAATGTATAATATTCTGTTAGTACTTCTTTATTTAGATCCGACAGTATTGGTTTTGGTCTTGGCGATTCTTTCACAATTTGTCCACCATATTTACCGCTACCAGGTCCAAAGAACAATTGCTCATCTGTTGTATCCAGTACAGTATCTGAATGATCAATGAGCCAAATTTGATTTTTACACCCTAACTGCTTAATCTCTTCTAATATTTGTAATAATGTTTCATGATCAAGTCCAACTGAAATCTCATCAATAATAATTACAGTATTTTCGCTTACTGCCATAAATTCAGCCAAATAAAGTCTTGTTAACTCTCCACCTGACAACGTACCCATAATTCGATTTAATGTTAAATAACCAATGTTCATATTAATTATATTTTGCAGTATATGTTGCTTCGCTTCACTAATATTTAACTCTTCCGCTAACGAAAGAATAGACTCAACACTTAAATCATTAATATTTGAAATTGTATGTGGTTTAGCAAATAAATCTATAGTATGTTGTTCGATTTCTTCGCTATAACGTTTTCCCTTACATTTTTTACACTCAATATTTTTAGTAGTGCCTCGGCCTTTACAACCAGTACACCAACCTAACTGATTATTAAACGAAAAAACCTCAGGGGAAAGATGAAATACTTCGGCAAGTTTTTCGCGAACTTCAGTAAACACGCCAGTATGAGTACCTATCGTTGAACGTGGATTGGAAGAAATCGATGATTTTCCTAGAAAAAGAACTAAAGGCATATCTTCTATCTTAATAGCACTAAAATTTGTTTCCATGATATTAGGAAATAAATATTGATATTCAGCCTTTGGCAATAAAGAAACTAATCGTTTTTTTGATTCTTCGCCAATCGTTTGACAAAAAGTTGTTTTACCCGATCCTGATAAACCAGCGATTCCAAACGACTTATTAAATGGAATAACTGTATCTAATTTATTTATGTTATTAGCAATTAATTGATTTACTTTCATATTAACCTCTATTCTTATTTTTCATCAAAACCATTTTTACAATGTAATAATTACACAATAAATATAATCTCTTATGAAATTATCCTCTCACTTCAAGAACCTTATCCTTATATATTCCAAACCACTGTTGCCATTCATCTTTAGAAAATTCTTTTTCTTCTCCTTCTAGAACGGAAGAAAAAAGATCTAAACAAATATGCCAACCAGCTATATCTTTCGGTGTATGATCTGTTAACTCATGAATGTATTCTTTAAGAAGTAAAAGAGTACCATTTTCCTCTTTATGTATTTCAAATCGGATACGATCTTTATCCCAAGTAAATTCAAGCACTGTGTTTAGTTGACACTCTAAAATATCAATATTTATTAATGAACCGTCCATCATGTCGAACTTTATTATTCCACCTGTTTTAAGACTTTCAATTTGTAAATTAGACATCCATTTTTTTAGCTTACTGTTTTCTGTTAAAACAGACCAAACTTCCTCTATCGTATATGAAAATTGTCGTTCAAACTTTACAATATATCCATCAGTTACTTTTTCAATTTCAGCTATCATATATATTGCCCCCTACTCTTAAACAGAATATATGTTCTTCTTTTATTTTACCCGATTTTATATATAAAATAAATCTTTAATGAAGTATTAATTATCATAAATAATCTCTTACATATTACATACCAATAAAAAAAGCCGCATTTGCGACTCATGAAATTATAATATTAACCCTTGCTTTTATTGAATGACTTACCGCTTAATCGCATCAACAATTAAAGATGGAAAACCAAGTTTATCACCTTTATTTCTAGAATCATATCTTTTCGAACGGAAAATAACACCGTCGTTTGCATCCCATTCGTTGTAATAAAACTGTCCATTTTCATCACAATATTCAAGTAAAACTACCTCAAATTCAGCAATTTCAAACATTTTCGTTAATGTTTTATAATTATGAACAATTTTATGACTTGCTGCTGGATGATCTTTCGGGCCAGGTCCGCCTATTTGAACTATATTTTGGTATGCTTCATCTCGGAAGAATGCATCAGGAACACCACAACGAATATGTCCTGCTGGTTTTAAAAATTGATAACAAATTTCTGCTGCCCTTACACCTTCTTCAAATGTAAGGTGTTCCCATACATGCTCAGCTAAAATAGCTGAAATAGAATTGTATTCAAATCTTTCTTCCCACGTAGCTTTATCTAGTAAATTAAGTTCATCTTCTTGCGTTTGTAACCAACCTGGATTATTATTAAACACCCCAGCTCCGACTACTACTTTAATTTCGTCTTGTTTTATTGCCATCACTTTCACCTCGTAAACATTTTAATTATTAATATATTCTATGTTTACTATTATCCTTCCTTCTTTAACAAATTTAGTAGCATGAATCTATTACAATACCGAACTCATCCCCTAAAAACTATCTAATGTAACGATTTTTCTTACAGAAATATAGCACGCCAAACATTAGCACAAAACCAATCACGTAAAAACTTGTTGTTCCGCTGCCACCAGTATTAGGGATTACCCAATTATTTTTCACATTTTTCACTGTTAGTTTTTGTGTCCTAACCGCTTCTGTAATTTCTATTTCTATTGGATCTCTAAGTAACATATATCCGTTTGGCGCTTTTATTTCTTTAATCGTATACTTTCCAAGTACTAACTGATTGGAAATCACCTTTCCTTTTTCATCCGTTGTTAATCTAGTAACTTCTTTACCTTCTTTATCTAAAACTTGAAATACAGCACCTTTTAGTTTTAAATTAATATCCTTATCATCAACTTTCTCAATTTCAAATTGCCCAGTCGGATCTGGTAATTTCTTATTCCCTATTTTAATTTCTACTACTGTATCTTTTTCTATTTTTACAGCTATTTTATCTTTTAATAATTCATAACCTTTAGGTGCTTCTACTTCCACTAGGGTATAGTTACCTATTGGCAATTCTTTTGATATCGCTTCTCCTTTTTCATCTGTTACTAACTCACCAACTACTTTTTTATTTGAATCTTCAATATGAAACTTTGCCCCTGCTAGCTTTTTATTTTTATCTCCCGTATCTACTTTCACTAGCTTCATTTTCCCCATCGGATCTGGTAATTTCTTATTTCCTATTTTAATTTCTACTACTGCATCTTTTTCTATTTTTACAACTATTTTATCTTTTAATAATTCGTAACCTTTAGGCGCTTCTGTTTCCACAAGAGTATAGTTACCTATTGGTAATTCTTTTGATATCGCTTCCCCTTTTTCATCTGTTACTAACTCACCAACTACTTTTTTATTTGAATCTTCAATATGAAACTTTGCCCCTGCTAGCTTTTTATTTTTATCTCCCGTATCTACTTTCACTAGCTTCATTTTCCCCATCGGATCTGGTAATTTCTTATTTCCTATTTTAATTTCTACTACTGCATCTTTTTCTATTTTTACAACTATTTTATCTTTTAATAATTCGTAACCTTTAGGCGCTTCTGTTTCCACAAGAGTATAGTTACCTATTGGTAATTCTTTTGATATCGCTTCTCCTTTTTCATTTGTTACTAACTCACCAACTACTTTTTTATTTGAATCTTCAATATGAAACTTTGCCCCCATCAATTCTTTATTATCATTATTACTATCTACTTTTTTTATCTTTACTTTTCCTGTACTAGGCTTGTTCCAATGTTGCCAATTAAATTTGAAATTGTGAAATTCAAATCCACCAGTTTGTTGTACTGCACCGACAAATGCTTGTCCATTAATCGAACCGCCTTTTGTTTCTAATACAGCATTTGGAGCAAACACACTCCCAACGACACCATATCCCTCTGTTGTGATCTTTTTTGCATTAGGAAAAACCCAAACCACCTTCCCATATAACTCAGTGAACGGTGAATTAGGAGAGTAGGGTTGTGATGTAGGAATTATATCTGTAGCCCTACCAATATTGTTCGTGTCATATAAGATAGCACCATTTTTAAATGTAACCTCTATTGCATCCGAATACATAACGATAAAATCTTTTCCTTTAGCATTAGGTAAAAAGACATCTCTTATATCTAAATTGATTTTCCCTACCAGTTCTGATGAAACATAAATATTAGGATTGTTTATATCTTTTCCGATTCCATAACTCATATTTGGAATTGGGGTATTCGTTTTATATTGACCAGCATTTTTACTGACTTGGTTCACTATGTTGTGAAATTCATTAAATTTCGCGTCAATTTCTAGTTTTTCTTTATAAACGATACGATCATAAGAAGATTGTATGATACGATTTGGATCACTCTCTTTTGTCATTACGACTATTCCGTTTTGAATGATAAAAGATTCCTCTCTTGATTTTTTAAATTTTCCTGACAATAACAAGGATGGATATCCCTCATCATCCCATTTTTCCCCAACTATATTAGATGTTCCCGCTGCTGCACCTACAATTGTATAACCAGATGCATCCATATCACCTTGAACTGCAATTGCTCCTTCAATGTCTCCACCTACTGCTATATGGTTACCAAAGACAACAGCATTATAACGCGATATATCCCCTAGACCTTCTAAGTTAGTCGTGGATCCATATGCTTCTTTTGGTGCATATACGACAAAACTTACACATAACATTAACAAAACCATAAAATGAATACTTACCAACTTTAATCGTAACCTCAATTCCTTTGTCCCCACCTTTACCGTATTTTTTCTACAGTCGAATAAAGTGAAACTTTTTTCAGTGAGGATTTACTTCATCCCCTATCTACCTTCTTTGCTTATCTCTGGATTTTCGGTCCCACTGCCCATTAATACAGGATAAATAAATTCATTCTATCGAGTTAATTTTTTCTTATAAATTGCGACTAGTAACACACATAATAATAGGATTAAGACTACTACGGTCCACTTATTAAACATAAATATCTCTTTACGCATTTTTTGTTTTTCTTTCTCGTTAAACTCCACACGCCCACCTCGAACCAGTAATCTATTTGTGTTTACTCCATAAGGCGTACATGTAATTAATGTTATATAATCTTTCTTTTCCACAATTTTTAAATCGTCCGTTTCGTGTGGTAACACTACTTTAATTTGATCTACTTTATAAGCAAGAATTTTGTCTAAAGAATGAATATAAAAAAGATCTCCTTCACTCAACTTATCTAAATCTGTAAATAATTTTGCTGATGGTAAACCACGATGCCCTGTTAAAATAGTATGCGTATTTTCTCCACCTACCGGAAGTGAAGAATATTCTAAATGACCTACCCCCCGACTCAATACTTCCTCAGAGGTCCCTTGATAGATTGGCAGTTTTATATTAATTTTCGATATTTCAATATACCCCATTACATCACCTAAATTTAACGCATCGGCATATGCTTGATGATTATTTTTTTCTTCAGAAAATGGATCTGCAAATGTTTTCATGGAAGTTTGAACTTGTTTATTATATTCGGTTGCTTCTTTTTCCCTACGTTCAACTTCTTTCTTTTGTAGTGCTTTGATCTTCTTATCGTAGGAGCTAATCTCAGAATAATGTGCACGAGTCGCCAACCAATTACTAATAGTAGGATATAAAAAAATAGCTAATCCAAATAAAAAAATACCTCCTAAAACAAGATTTCGTTTCATATTTCCACCTCTACATATACTAAAATATCGAAAAGAGGGAAGCATTTTGCTTCTCCCCTTTTCACATCATTTGGTTACATGTTCCTAAAACCTTAATTATTAGCAAACTTTTTTCTAAAGAAAACAAATGCCGCTGTAGCCATTAACGCAAGGCCTAGTACAGTAAATAGAGTCGTTCCGATACCACCCGTTACAGGAAGAATCCATCCACTTTTATTATTTTCAATCGTTAATTTAACCGTTTGATTATTTTCGCTAATCTTTACATCAATAGGGTCCTTTAATAATTGATATGAAGCTTTTGTACCATCTTCTTTTGTATAAGTTGGTGCTTTCGTTTCAAAAATTTGATAGTCTCCATACGGAATGTTAGTCCATTTAATAACACCATTTTCATCTGATACACCTGTGACTTCTTTACCTGCCACAACAACTATTTTTCCATTTTTATCTTTAAGTACAAACTCCGCACCTTTTAATTTCTTCTTATCAGCACCATCAACTTTTGTTAACTCAATAATTCCAGTTGTCGGAACAACAACTACAGGTTTAGATTCCTTTTCTCCAATTACATCATTTTTATTTATAAAATCAATTTTTGCTGTATTTAAAATTTCCGAACCAGATAGTACTCCTTCTTTTACTTGTGATTTAATTTGTAAATGAAATTCTTTTTTACCATCTAACTTTGTGAAATCTTTTACTGTAGCTGTTACTTTTTGGCCTTCTACAGCTACCTCTACAATACTTGCATTTACTTCCGCTCCATCAATTTTCACGACTGGTTTCCCTTGAATCATTAAACGATTGTCTAAAGTATCTGTTACTACATATTTTTTGTATTCTTTAATGTCTTCTGGAATTAATGTTTTGATATCATAATTGTAATTAGTTAACGGATTAATTGGTAACGCTTCTAAATTGCCGTTTATCTTTTTATCAATATTTGGTTCTTCATAGTTTTGCACTTCTACTTTAACTACTGTACCAGAAGTAATTGTTCCATCTTCGTTAATAGTTCCGGAGGTCTTTATAAAAAACTCGTGTTTAGTCGGATCTAGTACATACCCTTTCGGCGCTTTTGTCTCTTGGAAATAGTATTCCCCATACTCTAATCCTTGCACGCGAATATGCCCATTACCATCTGTTGCTAACTCTTTTTTCACTTCTGTACCATCTTTTCTAAATAAAGAGAATACTGCACCTGCTAATGCTTTTTCATTTGCACCAGTCTTTACTAAATCAACTGCACCACGTTTAATCTCATTTTTCGGATACATATGAACATCATAGTTTAACACCTTACCCTCTTTATTCGTTAATGGAATATCCACTGTATACGTATTTGGATTTAGGTTAACATGCGGAGGTCCTGCCACTTCTTTCACTTCATAACGTCCTAGCGGAAGATCTTTTAATACAGCTTGTCCGTTATCATCTGTTACTGCTTGAGTTGGAGTTGCTCCCATTACAGGCTTCACATCTTCTTTCACGATTTTCCCATCGTTTGAAATTTTTTCAAACGATGCAACCCTCTTCACTTCAAACGTTACACCTTTTAACGGTTTCGCATTTGTTGGTACCTCTTGATTTGCAGAGCCATCACCTTCTAGCCCCGGTGCGCCATCTTTTTCTTGTTCATATTTATGAATCGTTAAAGTACCTTTGGATGGTGAAGCTGCCTTCACTAATACACTAGACCATGTAGAAAATGTTAAGAAAAATACTAAAAGCACACTAAATATTTTTTTCATTTCTCTTATCCCCTTTATTACTTCTATCATTTTAAAAATCTCTTTATTACTATTACCCTCTTAAAAGCAATGTGTGCCAAGTACCAGATTTAAACGAGTAACCTAAAACATAGTCGTCCAACAATCCATTGTTTACAATCACTTATTCACTCATCTTATTTTCTATTATTACGTTGTCTCTCCGTATGATATATGTAGTTTTCTCCCTAAATTACACTTATATTTCTACTTCAAAAATCGTTACATATTAACTTCTATCGCTAATTTTCATTCATTACTTAACTTAAATTCAATTCATTAATCTCTCCCTTCCTATCCATATTTAAAATCCAATCTTAATCATTTTTGATACATATAAGCAATGACCAACGAATAAGTGTAACAATTAATATTTTACGTTACTCCCTAAAACTATTACCTGTATATTCAAATAATATGTGCTAACCATGTTAAATTATGGTATTATTCTTAGAAGTTTATAATTTTTATAGATAAATTTTTTCCGTTTCTACTTATGAAAAAAAGGAATATATAAACATTCAACTATTACGCAAAACTGTAAGGAGGAATAATATGAATAAAAAGCTCAGTCTAGTTGAGATAGAGTACATTTGTAATGTGTTTTTCCAATCTTTCGAAATTCCAGTTTGTTTTTTAGATTGCAACAAAAATATTCTTTTAGAATTTACATCAAAAGATGATTCACATTCGTTCTATAAATCAAAAATAGAACAGTTACATGTGTTTTTTCAAAAAAATGATTCATTTAATTCGCCTATCTTCAGAACTCACCAATATTTAGGGCACTTCATTTTAATTCACATAAAGAGCGATTATATATTGAACGGTACTGTTATTATTGGGCCCTTGACACATGTGAATTTTTCTACAAGTAAAACGGATAGTAACCTTAATTGTATTTCGAATTATAAAAGAACAAGAGACCATTATTTTTCATTGTCAGTCAAAGATCAAAATTTCTTTGTAAATATAGCAATATTGTTCTATAACATTCTCTATAAAAAAAATTCAGATGTAAGTACCTTTTCAAATAACAGTGGCTCATTTCATGTAAGTCATAGCAATATCTTAAACGAGGATGTATATATTTCAATGCAAAAAAACGAATCTATCTGTCATAATTTGTATATAGAGCAGCAACTACTTGGAGCTATAGAAAACGGGGATAAAGAAAGCGTACTCAAATATTATTACGAATTCCAACAAGAGACTCTTTCATCCTTATCTTCATTCCATCAATTAAGACGTCATAAAAACATTTGTATTTCATCCATCACACTTGCTACTAGATATGCTATAAAAGGAGGACTTCCTTCCGGGATTGCTTACAAGATTTACGATCTACACATTCAAAAGACAGAGGATTTAAAAGACACAGAATCTGTTTGGGATTTATTAAGAAATGTTTTCTGTACTTTTGCAGACCGTGTAAAAGCACAAAAAGTACAGAAATACTCAAAGACTATCGCTATTTGCAAAAACTATATTTTTGAAAATATTTACAATCAAATATCTGTTAAACAACTTGCTAAATTTGCAAACGTAAATTCAGATTATTTATCTATATTATTCAAAAAAGAAGTCGGTATTTCATTAATTGAGTACATTCAACGTGAACGAATTGAAGAAGCAAAAAAATTATTAACTTTCACAACCTATCCCTTATCAGACATATGTGCTTCGCTCAACTTTAGTGATCAAAGTTATTTTACTAAAATTTTTAAAAAATTCACTAACGAAACACCTGGTAAATACCGAAAATCTCATGTTGTCATATAAAGTTAAACTTTCATTAAAACAAAGTGTTTTTAGTAACTTATCAATGGCAGATTAGAATTACCTTCACATCCATGACCTTTTAAATTCAGGCTATTTTTAAATCAAAAAAACACGTTACTATTCTTTTATTTGAATGAGAATAGTAACGTGCTTTATATGTAATGTAGTTCTGTAGGCAAAATAGCGTCCAAGCACAAATTTTTATAGAAGCAAAATACACTACTTAAATACTAAAATCTTATTAAGTAAAAAATTTATCTAATAATTATTGTGTGAGAAATAATCCCTACTATTATTTTTATATCTTTCTAAATTTGCGAACCAAAGTGAGTACTGTACCGACAATAATCATCCCTATGCCCATTGCTGTACTGTTCGTTTCACTTGCACCCGTGTTGGGCAGCTCTTTATATGTAGATTCTTTTTTATCAGAATTAATGCTGTTCGGGATATTACCGTTATTACTGTTATTAATAATACCTTTAGCTTTGCTAGTGTCTTTATCCTTCACCAATACTTTTTGTATTGCATGTACCTCATTACTTACAGAATCTGTGACACTATATATTATTTCAAAAGTACCAGCTTTAGAGGTATCTACATCTCCTTCATAAACTACTTTAGAAGTAAGGTCACCGTTCTCCTTATCAGTAGCTGATACTCCTACCATTGGATCGAATTGATCTCCCTCAGTAATTGTAGTTGTAGCAGGTACTTTTAGTATTGGTATTTCATTTTTAACTTCATCTCTAACTTTGACCATTACAGTTTGTTTCACAGTTACTTCATGACCTTTAGAATCTGTAACTATGTACGTTAATACGTAAGTACCGGCTTTAGAGGTATCTACTTCACCATTAAGTTTTACTTTAGAAGTAAGATCACCGTCTTCTTTATCAATAGCTAATACTTTTTCCATTGGATCAAATGAATCTCCTACATGAATTGTCGCTCCAACAGGCGCTGTTAATGTAGGTTTTAAATCTAATGTTTCTCTATTTTCCTCTACAATTACAGTCTGTGTAGCCGTTGCTTTCCCCCCTTGAGAGTCAACGACCGAGTAGTCCACAATGTATGTACCTAGTTTAGAAGTATTTACATCTCCTTTATGTTTTACTTTATTTGTTAAATCACCATCTTCATTATCAAGAGCTTTTACATTACTCATCGGGTCAAACGTATCACCAACACGCAGTGTAATTGTAAGCGGTACAGTTAATTCAGGGACTTGGTTTTCTTTCGCTGTTCCTTTAATTTTTGCTGCATCAAAAGCTTTTTGGACCGCTTCTACCTCAATTGAGTTCGCTCCATATTTGTTTGTTGCAACTTTAAGACACGCTAATCTTAATTCAGAGAAATTAGAAGTCATGTTCAACTCATCAGTATTTGCATAATAGAAAATATCAAACATTTTATCTTCACCAATACCATTTACAGTTACACCGTTATGAGTGCCACCTTGTGCAATTAAATACGCGACTTTATTAATAATACTTGAGTTGAAATGGACGCCCTCATTATCTTCTCCGTTTAAATCACTGTATTTGCTATAATCATCTGGATACGGTACTCCATCAAAAAAATTGATTGAAGATGGATTTTCCATATTACGAAGAACTGATCCGCTTTGTTCTCCTATTGTCCAATTAAATTCTCCATTATTTATATATTTCTCAATAGCCGTTCCCATAATATCAGATAACGCCTCGTTAATTGCTCCAGATTCTCCGAAAAATTCAAGATTAGATTCGCTAGATGTAACCGCATGCGTAAATTCATGGCCCGCTATGTCAAACGCTCTAACCATTGAATCACCATATATAAGCATACTAACATTGTTAACATTAGCACTAAATGCATTACCCCAATTTTTAGGATCATCTGTTTCTCCAGAATCCCATGCATGTACAACTGATACTACTTTGTTCCCCTTATTATCAAAACTATTACGCTTATATTTATCTTTATAAAAATCATATACCTTTGTTGCTAAAAAATGAGCACTTACCGCCTTTGGATCATTAAATGTTGTTGAAGTGCTAGTTGCTAATATACCAGGATAATATTTTCCTTCAAAACTAATATCTCTATAATTCACATCATATGTCTCAATTCCTTGCCCTCTTGTGTAATCTGCAAGCGCATATTTCCCATTACTTTGTTCAGAAATACCAAATGTGCGAGTTATCCCTAAATCATCTTTACCAGTTCCGGTTAATGATATGGAATTGCTTTTTTTAGTTTCCTTTAAAGATTCCACTTGCTCTTCACTTACTTTTAAGCTTGACTCTTGCACCATATTTTTCAACATATCACCATTATGAGCATTCACTAAATAAGTTCCAGATACATAGTTTGGTGTTGCAGCAGTAAATGTAACTTGATATGCATTGCTAGCCTGTCCATTATTTTCATTTACAAAAATAACTTCCTTAACTTCTGGCTCAGAAATAAATTTAATATCGTTCCCGTACTTCGTATAAATATGTTGTTTTGCTTCTTCTTTTGATAAATTACTAGCATTCTTTAAATCTTTTTGTGTTAAATTTTGTGCACTTTCTCCTGAAATACTTTTAATAATACCCTTTTTATCTACATGAGCAGTCAATTGGTGTCCATATACTTCTTTACCTTCATATATTTGTTGCATACGCACAAGTGTAGTTCCATCATAAGAACTACGTTTTTGAACAACGTTGTAATCTACTCCTTTGTCTCCACTAACTTGTTTTGGAGACAAAGCATGCTCGGTCTTGTCCTTAAGTGCATCTTTCACTATATTCTCTGGCGTCTTTTGAGATGGTTGTGTAAGTTCACCTGTACGGAACGAACCCTCTTGAATATCAACTTGCATTTGCCCCGTTTCTTCTGCATAAGCTATTCCATATGGTGTTACACTTGTTAAAACTAACCCTGTTGTTAATGCAACTATAGCTATTTCTTTTTTATTCTTCATTTTATTTTCCTCGTATAATTTCCTAAAATATGAAACTGCTTAAATGTATTCCTATCAAAAATAAAAAGCACATTACGCAAAACTGTATTATAAAAAGATGACTTTTGTCATCAACAAAAGTCACCTCTTCAATATGTCATATCCCTAATATGTTTTAATGCATACTTTCTATATGAAAAAGAAAAAGTATTCTTTAACGAGCGTTTTGCAATACTTTTATTAGGTCATTTATATTTTCAACTTTTTGCTGAAACTGATCAAGCCTGTTATGTAGCAATGAAGGATTCTTATCTTCAGTTGAAATAACTTTTTTTAATTCTTGTTCTAATTTATCATATGTATCAAAGAAATTATCAAATTCTACACTTATAAGTTCTTCATTTTCACGGTAAAATCTTTTTGCTTCTATATAAGTCATATATGACTTATTTAAAAACCCTAATGAAATTAAATATTTAGAAGTATTTTCTTGATAAATAGCAATATCACATGCTATTTTAATATCAGAATAAGTCTTTTGAACGAAACAATGCAATTCAAAAATCTTAAACTTTAAACCATTATTCATTTCATCCCCTCCCATCCTATCTATTTTACATAAAAAAAGAATATTATACAAAGTAAAATATCAATATAGCACAAAAATAAAAAGCGAAAGAATGACTCCTTTCGCTTTTTATAACAATACATACATTTCATATTGTGCTAATGAATTCTTTTCAAATCCAGTTTTCTTTAAAAACCCTTCCACTAAATTGTTGTTTGGAAACCCAATTGATAAACTTAATACATTTAAGTTTTCTCTTGCTACTTGTAATAATTTTGATCCAATACTACGATTTCTATAGTCTTTGTCTACGAAAATAAAACTAATTTTACCTTGTTCATTCATACATATTGAACCCTTTAAATCATTATCGACATATGCACCGTAAAATGTATTATTTGTTTTTTCGATATAATCCATATCATTTTGCCAATTTATATGGAAGTGTAACCATTTCTGAATTTCAACTTTAAAAGTTGGAAATTCTAATTGTTTTACTTCAATTCCCTTACAATCTTTATTTATTATTTTAGTCATATCTTTTAAATTATAATAAGATAGATCGTACACTTTTTCATAGCCTAATTTCGTATAAAAATGAATCGCTCGGTCATTGCCTACAATGACTTCAAGAAAAAGTTGCTTACACTCATTTTGAAGCGCCTCTTCTTTATGCAGTTCAAATAATTTTTGACTCACACCAATACCGCGGTAATTAGAATGAACCGCTAATGTTCCACAACGCATTGTTTTTATGTTTTCATAATCCTTTATTCCGCCAAGTATTACACCAACAGATTTGTTACCGTCTAAAGCAAGAAAGGAATGTTTTAGTGAATTCCCTTCTGGTCCCAAAAACCTTTTTATAAAATCTTCTTTTGAAACTTCCATTTTAATAATGTAATCTGAAAATCCATCTTTAAAAGCTTCATACACTAAATCTATACTTACTTCACTGCATCTTATGTATTGAATCATATAAAATTCTCCCCCACTTACTCGTGTTAAACTTAGCATTCAAATACGTAAAATGTACTAGTTCCAATCTACCCATCATTCTTTAACTTTTAATTAAACCATTTAATTTGAAATAAACGGGCACTTCCCTACATATTTCTCACTGTTAATTTGTTTTATAATAAACGGTGCAATATCCCCATTTTGTATTTTGATTCCTGGCATATCAACTAAACTCTTTTTTATATTTCCAATGCTCTTCCCTTCCATAACAAATGGTAATCTAACAATTGTCCAATCTACATCACTACCTTGAATAGTTTGCAATTCTTTATATTTATCTTGCATCATCATTGATAAAAATGCTTTAAACAAGGTAGCTCCTATTTTATTTACAATTCCCTTCTGATCTCCTGTAACATTTAAAGAACCTCCAGAAATCAGAATATATCGTTTTATTTCAAACTCCTTCATTGCTTCTAAAATATGCTTCGTTACTGTGCTAAAAATATAAGATTCATTTTTCGGTTGACCTACCGCATTAATTACAGCTCGACAACCTTTAAGTAATTCACGTATTGAAGAAAAATCACGTGCATCCCCAATAATAGTCTCTAAATTTTCATTAGTTATCGTCATATTATTAGAATTTCTCGTTAATATTTTTACTTGATATCCCTTTTTTAATGCTTCGTTTACAAGGAATTTCCCGGCTTTTCCGTTTGCACCCAGAATAGCTATTTTATTTGTACTTTCCAATATTAACCCCTCTTACTATCTATTATTTACTACATTAATCTCATACACACGTAAAAAAGCAATTAAATGCTCGCACGCTCGTTCACATGCCAACATTTTAAAGATTTTTTGTTCCTCTTTCGTTTTATCATTCGCTTGATCTGAAGCAGCTTTTAAACATAGAAAAGGCTTTTTATTGATTTGGCATACATAAGCGAAAGCTGCCACCTCTTGATCAACCGCTAAAGCTCCATATACAGTATGGAGTAAATATCTCATTTCTGAACTACGGATACGTTGATCTCCAGATAAAAATGTACCGAAATGAATCGGATCATAAGATCGTATCTTTTTTATTCTTCTTACAATTGACTTCGTTGTTTCAATAGGTGCTGTTCTACCATTATATAAATTAAAAACATCTTCTCCCGAACCAGCAGCAGTAACGTCATGTTGTATTGCATTAAGCGCTACTACAATATGACCATTTTTCACCTTATTTGATAAACTTCCGCATATCCCTGTCATAAACAACTCATCTGGCTGAAACTCACTAATTAATAATTGTACACAACTTGCACAACTTACTTTCCCAACTCCAGTTATTACGGAGATAACTTCCATATTATTAATATAATGAAAATGAAATTCCCAAGCTGCTCTTTTTTCAATGCGTTCACTTGGATAAACTTGATGCAAATACGTCAGTTCTGGTTCCCATGCGGATACGATTGCAATACGTTTCATTACACGCTTCACTTCCCCCATTGTTGTCATGTAAATAAGTTATCTATACTTTCTCGTTCATAATCTGGAATCCACTCTTTATATTTCTCATATATATTTCGTATTGTTTCTTTATTCTTCGCAATTACTTCACATCCTCTATCATCGTAAATAAACATGATAATATCTTTCGTTGCATTTATGAGAAATACATCTGGATAAGAAATCTCTTCCTTACATCCAAAACGAGGATTAAGACCTGGAAAATCTTCATGATTCGCAGCTTGAATAAGCGGTTTATACTTTATATCGCTAGCAAAACACTTTAATGAAAATTGATATGTACAATATAAATTAGCTTCTTCATCTTCAAATAGAAAAGGTAATGTTTCTTGTCTTATTTGGAACTTTAGATCCCTCTTTTTAATAAATCGATTATATACATTTATTTTCTGCGAATTTTTCACGTTTTCCTTTTTAAATCGATAAACATTTGTAACTAAAAATACTTCATCTTCTTTTGAAAATATATCTTCAAATAAGTGTTTATTATATGTATAAAGTTGAGAGAAATATTCCATATTTAAATCGTCGGTACCTTCTACATTTTGATATTTCCCTTCCCCAAAATGAAAATGATTTTCCCACTGAAAGTATATATGTGGTACTAATGTAACCCCAGGAAATGTTTGATTCATATATTCTTTTAATTGCATTCTTATACCCTTTCTACTCTACAATTTCTTTTAACTGCCAATATGCTTCTTCTAGCCACGGATGTATAACTTTCAAAGTGTCTTTTCTATCCCACAAATATGAAATATATGCAAAAACAGCATGTTCTAAAGATTTTTCTAATCCTTTTTTTACTTCTACTAAATAAGGTGGTGTCCCATTATGATCCCATTCTATTTTATCAGCAACAAATAACACTAAATCCATCTTCGTTGCATGTTTACGTAGTGTAGTATGACAATTAATTGCATTTAAAATTTCTTCATCTTCCACTCTAAATATCTCTTTTGCAATTATTCTCGACAGTTTTTGATGAATAATCATCGGGAATTCTCGTTCTTCTTGTAATATCTCTATTCTAAATTGTTCAGCAACTGCAATCCGCTCTTCATTCGGAAAGATTAAACTAATATCATGTAAATATGCTGCAATCGCTGCCTTTTCCCCATTTTCATGATACTTAATCGCAATTTTTCGAGCTTCATTTGCCACCCGAATTGAATGTTTATATGTAAGTTCTTTATTGTATTTTAATAGAAAAGCTTTTATATCATTTTCAATTTTTCCAGTTGGAGTAAATGAATAAATCTCTTTATATACCATAGCAAGTCCCCCCTTATTCTTCACTTTCAGTATAATACATTATTTAAATATCTTTCTTCTTTGTATTCGTTATGAATGTTTTAATCCCTTTTTATACGTTACATGAAATTTTATGGCAAATCATTGCTACAAAATACATAAATGTTTGATATTATAGTAATGTTAATGATTTGTTAGGAAAGGAACTACATAATGAATAAAAACATATTAATTATTGATGATGATAAAGAAATTGTTGAATTACTTGCTGTTTATTTGCGAAATGAAGGCTATAACATTTATAAAGCATACGATGGCGACGAGGCATTGCAAATGATTTCTACATATGAAGTTGACCTTTTGATTTTGGATATTATGATGCCAAAACGAAATGGATTAGAAGTTTGCCAGGAAGTTCGTGAGAATAACACTGTACCTATTCTTATGCTGAGTGCAAAAGCAGAAGATATGGATAAAATATTAGGTCTTATGACAGGCGCAGATGATTATATGATTAAACCATTCAATCCATTAGAATTAGTAGCTAGAGTGAAAGCTTTGCTACGAAGATCATCTTTCCAAAATACTACTTCTCAAAAGAATGAAGATGGTATTCTTCATATTCGTTCTGCTGAAATACACAAACATAATCATACTGTTAAAGTAAATGGAGAATATATTAAACTTACATCTATTGAATTTGATATTTTATATTTACTTGCGAGTAATACTGGAAGAGTATTTAGCTCCGAAGAAATTTTTGAACGTGTTTGGAATGAAGATGGTTATGGTTCAAATAAAACTGTAATGGTTCACATTAGTAATTTACGGGATAAACTTGAAACAGTAATGAATGGAGAGAAGTTTATTCATACTGTTTGGGGAGTAGGCTATAAAATTGAGAAATGAAGCATTTGATATATTAAAAGATATCCCTAAATGGAAGTTAATTTTTTGGTTCTCGTTAGCTATCATACTTACCCCTATAACTGAATTAATTATATATCGTCTTGTTACAAGTGTAATTGAAAGTTCACTTACGTTAAGCGAACTCGGAAAAGAATTCATTAGAATTTTTGGTTATGAAAAATATAAAGGAATAAAGGAATCTCTATGGATGATGATTGTCTCTTATTTATTTTTATTTTCTATTTTCTCATCCTACCTATACATTTTTTATCGTCATGAAAGAAAGATTTATTATGAAACTTGTATAAAAAAAATGATAGAAGAGATTCGTTATATTGCAAATGGAAACTTCAATCATAAAGTTTCTATCGTAAATCATAATTATCTAGAAGAGTTAGCGACCGGGGTTAATCAAATTGTTGAACAATTGAAAGTCTCAATTGATGAAGAGAGACAGGCAGAACAAGCAAAAAGTGAACTTATTACAAATGTATCACATGATTTACGTACTCCTCTTACCTCTATAGTTGGATACGTGAATTTAATCCACCATGATAATTATAGAGATGAAGTGGAATTACGCTATTATATACAAGTCATTTACGATAAAGTAACCCGTCTTAATGCATTAATGAATGACTTGTTTGAATATACACGTGTTCAAAATAAAGAATTAAGTTTATATTCTGTCCCCATTGATATTGTAGAGCTACTTGGACAATTAACTGTTCAATTCCGCATACAAGTTCAAGAAGCAAATATAGAATGTCGACCTTCTTTCCCATCTCAAAAACTCATGGTATTAGCTGATGGAGACAAATTAGTGCGAGTGTTTGAAAATCTTATTATAAATGCTATCGCTTATGGAAACGATGGTGGATATATCGACCTTGCTGCCTATGAAAGCAATAATATGATTAATATAGATATAACAAATTACGGCCAACCTATTCCTAGTACGGATTTACCTCATATTTTTGAACGTTTTTATCGCGTTGAAAAATCTCGCTCTACGAACACTGGTGGATCTGGACTCGGATTGGCAATTGCAAAAAGTATTGTCGAATTGCATAAAGGAACAATTGAAGTATATAGTGATGATAAAAAAACAACTTTCACTGTAAAACTACAACCATATAAATGTTAATACCACTTAATGTCAGGTCCAATTTCTTACCCTATAAGAAATTGGACCTTTTTTCCATTAAAACCCAAAATTTAATAATATTTTATAATTCTTTAGAAATTCTTTACCTTTTCTTTCTTCCTAATTAAGCATTCCTTTTTACAATATTATTATTGATGTCATAGTAGGAGGATCGCTTATGCAATTCTTGAAAAAGTTCGCAATTTTATTATTATCTTTTGTTATCACAGCACTTATCGTTTTATATTTTTACCTTTATGTAAACGGTCCAATTATTCAAGCTAAATCAGCTATTTTAATAGATGCTAATTCAGGTGAAGTTATTTATAAAAAAAATGAAGAAATTCCTATACAATCAGCTACTTTATCTAAATTAATGACAGAGTATATCGCAATGGAACAACTGAATGAAGGGAAAATACAGTTAGATGAGTTAGTAAAAATAAGTAACGAAGTTTTCCGAGCAGAAACGAGTCCTATACAAGTAACTTCGAAAGATAAAACGACGGTTCGAGATTTACTTCATGCATTGTTTTTGACAGGGAATAATCGTTCCGCACTTGCCCTTGCAGAACACATTGCTGGAAACGAAGATAACTTTACACTTTTAATGAATGAAAAAGCAAAACAATTAAAGCTATCACAATCATCCCCGTTTCTAAATGCTACTGGAATGAATAACGATACGAATAAACAATCAACTACAACAACAATAGACGTAGCTAAACTAGCAACACAATTAGTAACAGACTTTCCAGATGTATTGAATATTACGAAGCTAACCTCTTACCAATTTACCTTCAAAGATTCCAAAGTTTTCAACACTAATAAAATGATTTATTCCCTTAATAAAAACATTAAACTCCAAGGTGTTGACGGCTTGCAAACTAGTTTTTCAACTAATGGTAATTATAGTTTTGTCAGTACAGCAAAGCGAGGAGATACTAGACTTATTTCAGTAATATTAGAGGCCGATGATGAAAACAGTACTTTTATTGAAACAAAAAAGTTACTACAGTATGGTTTTGATCCTTCCTCGTACTCTGCAATCCAAGCCTTTAAAGATGCTGTTACATCTTGGACAGTTTTGCTTCAATTTAAAAATTTGATCATACAAACATTGTTGATTTTCTTCATCATTACAATTTTAATGTTTTTACATATACGTCAGAAAAAATCCGAGGATTTCAACTAGGAAATCTTCTTTTATATAAAAACCGGCTTGCATTTACAGTGCACGCCGGTTTCTAAATCTATAGTCCTCTTCCAATTAAATTCGCTGAAACAGGCTGAAGATTTAATTCTCTCGCCCATATAGATAGCTGACCGATATGGTGAATTTCATGCACAATTACATGTCTTAAAACTTCACCGTATGTATATGTTTTATCTGTCCACGAAGCTTTTAATATCTTACATTCTAGGCTAGATGACCACAACTGCAAAAAAATTTCTAATTCTCGTTTATATAAATTAGATAACGCTTTCACTTTCTGGATTGACTGATACTCTTTAAACTGCGGTGCATTATCTTCTTTTCCTTGAAGCGCACTAATCCAGCTATATTCAACATCTACAATATGAAACAATGTTTCTAAAATACTCCCAACACCACCAACACGTTTGCGGAGTAATTCTTCCTCTGAAAGTTGCTCACACCACTTAAACCAATCATCTCTTACCTGCCAATTGTATCGAAATAAAGTGTACATATTTATCTCTCCCCTACTCCAATTATCCACCTAACAGCCTCTATTACATAATGTGGCTCATCTTTTTGAATATAGTGACCGCTTTGTTCTGCAATTACAAATTTATTATTGCTTGATAATCGTAACAATTCTTCTTGCAACTGTAACCACTTCAGTTGTGCAGCTTGCGAATAAAAAGCTTTTTTACTAGCAGCTAACACGACAAGTGGAATATTTCTAGTTGACTGACAATGTTTACCTGCTTCGCCTAGACTAAACATAAACTCTTCATAAGAACTTTCATATACAAATTGTTTATAGTAAGCTTCTTGAAATTCTGGGGACATGATTGGTAGAAAATCTTCTTTATAATTTTCCGGTGTCGAATCAACCAAAACTATTCCCAACATATCTTTGGGATAAGCAGTCGCAAATAAACGTGCATTTATACCGCCAAAAGAATGTCCTACAAAAATATAAGGTGGTTTCAATCGTAGTTGCGCTAAGCAACTTCTTAAATCTTTTACCATTTCAGAACTAATACGTCGCTTGGAACTCTTCCCACTTTTTCCTAAGCCCGCTCGATCATATGTAAGTACCGTCCCATATTCCGTCAACTCTTCAGCGATATGATCCCATGTCTTTGAATAATCGCCATAACCTGCCTCCATTATAATAACTGGCTGCAGCTTCTTTCCTTGGAACTTTTTCGTATACATTTTAAAATCGTCAACTTGTACATATTCTTCTATACATTTAACCATTGACAATCAATTCTCTTCGACCAAGTTCCTCTACAGCATGATTAATTATTTCACTTACAGATAAAGAGCCATCCAATATAATATCCGAATTCGGCTTAACAGTATGGATTGCCTCTAAATAAGCTTTTCTCGCAAATGTCATGTAATGTTTCAAATCATTATGTATTTCATCTATTGTATCTTCCTTAAAATCTCGTAAAATTCTTCTAGCCATCGCTATATCTAAAGGCGTATCGATAAATATAGTTACATCAATAACTTCTCGCATTTCACTATTTAAGTATGCAAAAGGATAATCTACAATAATATAATCAAAACTACTATCTTGTATAGAACGCTGAATATCATTAATTAGCGGTGTAAGTACCCATTCATCATAATTTGCTCCATCATCAATCCATTTACAAATATCAGCAGGGCCGTTATCAAAGTTATAGCTATCAAAATACAATGCTTTTGAATTTGTTAACTTTTGACTTAATCTTTCTGTAACAGTAGTTTTACCCCCTCCTGAAACAGCTGCAACTGTAATGATTTTCATTTTTTTATTCATAATTTCCCACCATACCCCTTTTAATTAACATAACATAATTATAGAAAACTATTATTTTTTATCGCTCCATTCATATTCTAACATACTCATTTCCCATAAATTCCAGTATGTATCTCCTACTTTTTTTGACTCTCTTAATAAACCTTCTTTTACAAATCCTATTTTTTCATAACATGCAATGGCCGATGTATTAAAATCATAAACACCTAGAGTTACTCTATGTAGTTTTAATTCTTCAAATGCAATTTGTAGTACTGCTTTCATCATATGTTTCCCTATAGAACGCCCTCGCATTTTCGTATCACCAACTAGCACTTTTCCAATCCTTGCAGATTTATTTATATTGTCAATTTGTCCAAGTGAGATATGACCAATTACTTCTTTAGTCTCTTCATCTATTACTTTGAATGCTAGAGTATTTGAGCTTTCTATATATTTTTCTAATTGCTGTTCATTTAAAGGATATGTAAATGCATTTCCCGACCATTGTATTAGAAATTCTTCGAAATTAATCCAATTTATTAATTGTTTAAAATCAGATTTTTTAAAGGTTTCTAGTTTAATCACTTCCATGCTCCTTTCGTACATCATACTTTATAACCTCAAACTTATTTCTATATAAAGAATATATTCTCCTGTTATATGAAATTAAAATAAAGCCATTCATTTGAATGGCTTTACAAAAAAGAAGCATAATTATGCTTTGTTTGCTACATCAATACCATTAAAATCAAAGTCAGCAGTAATCGTTGTAACCGGTGGGAAAATTGCTTCAATTTTGCAAATGGAAATAATTACTCCAACCGATCCAGGAATAGCTGCCAGCTTAACTACATCACAACTTACAGACGCAACAGTACCTACATAAGTACGTCCCTCTGTGTTAATTTGAACTGTTCGATTAATTAATTTCTTAAGTTCATCTCTAATTCCTTGTACACAAGAATTATCACATTTCTCATGCTGTTCTTTTTTACACTCTTCGAATACTTCCCAACAATCATCCTGTTTACATGTACACTTCTTTTTACAATTATTAAATCGAGAACCCAATACCTCACCCCCTAATCCTTTCTATTAGTAAAGTATGTCCACTAACTTAAAAGGGTACGAGGCAAACACATAGAAAGAAAAAAACAAACGATTGTACTAAACTTTTCTTTCATTATTAACTATAAAAACATACCTCGCCTAATTAAAAGCTTGTTTGATGAGAGGCCTTGGATTTAGTCCTACCTCATTTAATATTTAGACACCACTTTCTAAAACAAATCTTTTTTCTTTTAAATAAGTCGCCCCTTAAAGATGCACCAGATTTCCCATCGCTTCACATATACATAGACTTTTTTTGCGCTAATATAGTATGTTTTTCCTTCGCTATTGTGAAATATACATTCAGAAAAGCGTACTCCAAAATAAGATATTATTTATAATCAAAACGTTTTCTTCAACAAGTGTTTATTGAACAATATCATAAATAATAGTTCTCTCTACTATCTCTTGAAAATTAGCATAGTTTGTATGAACTCTATATCAAGTAGAAAGCACTCTATTATATAAAGGTAAAATAGTAGGTTAATAAACAAGCCATTTTTTTATTAAAACATAGAATAATATGAATCCTATTGAAAGGAGGTAGAAAAGGATGTCCTGGAAAAATGATTGCTGGAGTTCTCAGAAAAATCATTGTTGTGATGACTGGTGGAAATCTAAAGAAAAATCTCATTGTAATGATGATTGGAGTTCTAAGGAAAAGCATTGTAATGATGATTGGTGGAAATCTAAAGAAAAGCGTCATTGTGATGATGATTGGAGTTCTAAACGAAATAAGTGTCGTTGTAAATGTTTCTTTATTTGTTGCCATTGTAAAAGGAAAAATTGGTAATGTTTTCAATGTCAACTTAAAGGAAACAATATGTCTTTTGGAACCGATAAATACTAGAATGTATTACACAAAAAGCTGACTGAATATAGTCAGCTTTTTGTCAATGAACACGTAAAGATTTCAACAGGTATATATTTACTGATTGGGTGAAGTATTAAGAAAAAACAAGCTGACTCTTATAAGTCGATTTTTAATTACTTCACATACGTATAAAGCTTTATATGCTCTCATTAATTCAGCGAATTTACCAGTATTTTCACCAAAAAATTCATGGAATCTTTAATTAGTCGCGTACTTTCATTGTCTTCAGGGGCCCCACAGACAATCAGGGTTTCTTTTATTTAAATAAAGGTTTTATTTAAACTTTACAAAACTCACCTATATTAAAATATCTTCTAAAATCTCTATTGAACATTTATAATACTTTTAAACGTTTTAAATTCTACAATCAGTAATGGAGGCATTTTAATGGGAATCATCCCAAAAGTATCATCACACCAATCAAATTCTAATATACTCTCACAGCAAGTGAACCTTAATACCCAACAAGGTAATATAAAAAAACAAGACGCCGTATTATAACTACATTGGCTTTTATATTACCTATAATTTTTGTCCTTCAATATTCTTTGAATAACCAACAAGAAATGATTAAAGAAAAACAAATCATGCTTAATACGGAGCAACAAAAGTTATCTTCTGTAAAGAAGGATAGTCATTCCCTTAAGGATGACGTTAAGGCTTTAACAAGTAGTGAAGAAGAAATTTTAAAATTCGCAAGGAAACTGTATGGATTTTCTAAACCGAATGAAACTATATTTCAAATAACTGAATAAAATTACACTGCATTACCCAAAAGGCGATTTGAAGATAATCGCCTTTTTATATTTAATTTCTAAAGGAATCATACTAATCTCTCTTTCTATCATATAACTATTTTATTTAATTTGTTAAAATACAACCACTTGTCCATTTCACTTTGCTCTATCATTACATTTACTATTAGTAATACGATTTATAGAGGTGATAAATAATGGACGAGTTTTTATCTTTTGCTGCACTTAATCCGGGTTCTATTGGACCTACACTTCCACCTGTTCAACCCTTCCAATTCCCTACCGGTCCCACCGGTTCTACAGGAGCTACTGGATCAACTGGACCTACTGGGCCAACCGGACCTACTGGATCAACCGGACCTGCTGGGTCAACCGGATCTACTGGATCAACCGGACCTGCTGGGTCAACCGGACCTACTGGACCTACTGGGCCAACCGGATCTACTGGACCTACTGGACCTACTGGGCCAACCGGATCTACTGGACCTACTGGATTTAATCTTCCTGCTGGGCCTGCATCTATTACCTTGACTTCTAACGAAACCACAGCATGTGTATCCACTCAAGGAAATAATACGTTATTTTTTTCGGGTCAAGTATTAGTAAACGGTAGTCCTACTCCAGGGGTAGTGGTCAGTTTTTCATTTAGTAACCCCTCTCTTGCTTTCATGGTTCCTCTTGCTGTCATTACCAATGCTTCAGGTAACTTTACCGCTGTATTTCTAGCCGCTAATGGGCCTGGAACAGTAACCGTTACTGCTTCACTTCTTGATTCTCCTGGAACAATGGCTAGCGTCATTATTACCATTGTGAATTGTCCGTAATGATTTTATTTTTAAGAGCTAAACAATTTCTGATAAGATGAGCACTGATTTGCAGTGCTCTTTTTTATCATTAGGATGTTACTTTCAAATGAGTTTTCGTAACACCCTACTAAAATAACGTTTTTATTAAGAACTAATAATCTTTATATTTCTTAAACTTGTCATCACAAGTAATTTTTATAATTAGTTATATTCTCAATATATTTTATGTATATAATTCCATTCAAAGATACATAATACCCACGTAACTACTTAAAAACACTTCGTTTTATATCTAAGTTAAAAAAGGAGCTACATAACATGGATAAAAAAGATCTATTAAGTCAACAACTTGAACATGTGTCATCAGATGCGTTGAATACTCCTAGTAAGGCCCAAGAGCAAATGCAAGAAGCATCTCAGCAGGCACATACTTTAAACAAAAAGGACAGTACTCAATCTTTACATGTTGAAGATTTACCACATTAAAACGTATATAGAACAACGAACAAATAGTACATGTTAAGGGGAAAGATCTTAAGAACGAGTGAACTTAATTTCTTCCCTTTTTCTATTAAAAATCACTTTAATAGGAAATCTGTACACATTTTTGACATATCCACTATTACAATCCCCTGAAAATTTACGATGATATCATCTCTCTTAGTGAATACCTGTCCCCCGGGGATTTCTCTTTTTATTCATTACTTTTCGCTTCACTAAATTTCATCCTTAACAAAATTTAATTACTCCAATGAATAAACATGACACAATATCGTATTTTGATAAAAACTATAAAACAGACATACTTAACACTAATAGTAAAATTTTGTTACTTCAATTTTACTTCTTTCCTCGTTTCTTTTATAAACATTAAAAATGAGCTCTATTTACATAGAGCTCATTCCTCATTTTATAATTTACTAGACTGTAACCCCTGAATAAACGGAACTACTTCAGGATTTACAAGCGATGATAAATCCCCTAATTCTTTTCCTAAGTAAGCAGCTTTAATGACGCGTCGCATTACTTTAGAATTACGTGTTTTTGGTAAATCTTCTACAACGTGAATATCCTTTGGACACAATGCTTTTCCGATATGAGAGTTTACTAAACTCATTAATTCTTTCTTTAACTCTCCTGTGAATGTTACATTGTCCCTTAATACTACAAAACAATGACAAACTTCACCTTTTACATCATCAGGTACACCAATCGCGGCAGCTTCTATGACATCATTATGCTTCACAAGAATAGATTCATATTCTGCAGGTCCAATTCGTTTTCCAGCAATGTTTAACGTATCGTCTGAGCGTCCTGTAATAATATATTGCTCACCATCATAAATCACCCAGTCACCATGAACCCATTTATTTTCAAAACGTGACCAATACGTGTTCACATAACGCTCATCGTCTTCCCAGAAACTTTTCGTCATACCAACCCAAGGTTTCTCTAAACATAATTCTCCAACTTCATCACGAATTGGATTGCCTTGATCATCGAGTACAATCGCTGCCATTCCTGGTAAAGATGCGTTAAAACTAATCGGTGCAATCGGTTTAATAAGGACGTTTCCGAAAATCCCACCAGAAATTTCAGTTCCGCCTGAATAGTTACAAATTGGTACATTATTTTTCCCAACTGTTTCAAATAGCCACATCCAAGGATCTGGATTCCACGGTTCACCTGTTGATGCGAATACTTCTAAACTCTTGAGCGAATGTTTATTTACATACTCATCACCCTTTGCCATTAACGCACGAATTAATGTTGGTGATATACCGAGATGTGTAATTTCATATTTATCAACGGTCTCCCATAAACGATCTGCTTCTGGGAAATCCGGAACACCTTCGTACATAACCATCGTTGCTCCATTAATGAGAGAGCCGAATAATAAAAACGGTCCCATCATCCAGCCCATATCAGTTACCCATAATACGCGGTCACCTTGTTTGATGTTCATTCCAAATCCTGCATCAAATGCAGATTTCAGAGGGAAACCAGCATGTGTATGTACTGTTCCTTTCGGTTTCCCAGTTGTACCTGATGTATAAATGAGCATTAACGGATCATCACTATTCATCTCTTCAGCATGTGTAAATGGTTTTTCTTTTTCTAACGCACTCCATGGGAAATCATAATTATGTGGTGTAAAATCATTTCCTGCATGACGAACAATAACAACTTTTTCAACAGTTGGACAATTTTCGCAAGCTTTATCTACTTCGTCTTTTAATGAAACAACTTTACCTCGGCGTGAAAAACCATCTGCAGTAATGATCATTTTTGATCCTGCCGCTTGTACACGAGTCATGACTGCATCAGACGCAAATCCTGAGAATATTGGTGAAATAATTGCTCCGATTTTCATAACAGCTAACATTGCAACAACTGTTTCTGGAATCATCGGCATATAAATTGTTACACGGTCACCTTTTTCAATACCCGCATGTTTCAAACCGTTTGCAACGCGACTTACCCAGTTGTCAAGCTCTTCATATGTAAATGATTTTGAAGTTCCATTTTCTCCCTCGTACTGTAGTGCTGGTTGCGTTCTTGTTTCATCATCTGCAAGCCAGCGTGATAAAACTGATTCTACAACGTTACATGTTCCGCCATTATACCACTGTGCAAACGGCGTACCATTTTCTAAATCTAGCACTTCTGTATAAGGCTTCATCCATTGATAGCCAACCGCTTTCTCAGCTTCTCCCCAAAACCAATCTGTTTCTTCAATAGATTTATTATAAAACGTTTCATAATCTTCATATCCCAATGATTTCATCCAACCATATAAACGCGTTTTTTCTTTATATTCTTCTGTTGGAAACCAAACTGCTTGTTTCAATGTTTTCCCCTCCTTGACTTTTTGAGCAAGAAAGCCCTAAATAGGGCTTTTAAACTGGATAAACAGGATGTTTACGATCTGTAAATACTTGATATTTACTCATATACATTTCGAAGCGTCCTTTTAACTCTTCTCTTAAATTGTTTGGATGAACAATACCATCAATGACCATCTCTGATGCCAAATGGTAAATGTCAATATCTTTCTTATACTCTTCGCGTTTTTCAGCAATGAAGCTATCACGTTCTTCTTCTGGTAAAGCTGCAATCTTATTTGCATATACAGCATTGACTGCCGCTTCTGGACCCATTACTGCAATAGAAGCTGTCGGTAATGCTAGGCAGCAATCTGGTTCAAAGGCTGGACCTGCCATTGCATATAAACCAGCACCGTATGCTTTACGAACAACGATAGAAATTTTCGGTACAGTTGCTTCACTCATTGCAGAAATCATCTTTGCACCATGACGAATAATACCAGCACGCTCTACTTTTGTACCAATCATAAATCCAGGTACATCTGCAAGGAATAACAATGGAATATGATATGCATCACATAAATTAATAAACTTCGCTGCTTTATCAGCTGAATCGTGGAATAATACGCCGCCTTTCATACGCGGTTGATTTGCAATAATACCAACTGGCTTACCATCAATACGTGCTAAGCCTGTAATTAGTTCTTGAGCAAATAATTTTTTCACTTCATAGAAAGAACCTTTATCAATAACTCTATTAATGAGATCTTTCATATTGAAAGGAGCATTTTGATTTTCTGGAATGATTTGTTCTAACGTTTTTTCGAATTGTTTCGGTTCTTGAGGTGTAACCAATGGAGTCTTCTCTAAGTAGTTGTTTGGAAAATATGAAATGTATTGTCTTGCTTGTGTAATCGCATCTTCTTCTGTTTTACATAAAACATCTCCGCATCCTGATACAGAGCAATGCATACGAGCTCCGCCCATCTCCTCTAAAGTTACCTTCTCGCCGATAACCATCTCCGCCATACGAGGAGAACCTAAGTACATAGATGCATTTCCTTCTACCATCATAACAATGTCACAAAAGGCTGGAATATATGCGCCACCAGCTGCCGAAGGTCCAAATAATAAGCATACTTGAGGAACTTTACCTGATAATTTCACTTGATTATAGAAGATTCTTCCTGCACCGCGGCGCCCTGGGAACATTTCTACTTGATCTGTAATACGCGCTCCAGCAGAGTCAACTAAATAAAATAACGGAACACGTAATTTTTCTGCCGTTTCTTGAATACGTAAAATCTTTTCAACTGTACGTGCGCCCCATGATCCAGCCTTTACCGTTGAATCATTTGCCATTACACATGCAGTACGACCATGTATTTTACCTGTTGCCGTTATAACACCATCAGCAGGTAATCCTGTTTGTTCACAATTTGCAAATAATGCATCTTCTACATATTCACCATTATCAAATAAAAGAGCTAAGCGATCTCGAACGAATAGTTTTCCTTTTGCTTTGTTTTGTTCATGATACTTTGGTGCGCCGCCTTGTTTAATCGTTTCAACTCGTTCTTCAAATGTATTCGATTGTTGTTTTTGGTCTAACATATTTACTCCCCCTTATACATTGGTGTGCGTTTTTCCTTGAATGCTTGTAATCCTTCTAATCTATCTTCCGTATGGATTACACCTTCATACGCTTGTTTTTCCATTTGTAATCCGGTATGTAAATCAACTTGAATACCGTTTGAAATTGCTTCTTTTGCTAATCGAACAGCAATAGGGCCATTACTAGCAATTTTCTCTGCTATTTCAATCGCTTTCTCTTCAAGTAAATGAGCTGGTACAACAAATTCTACTAAACCATATTCTTTTGCTTCTTGCGCTGAAATACGTCTGCCTGTATAAATTAATTCTTTCGCTCTACCAACACCAATTAATCTTGGTAAACGCTGCGTACCACCTGCTCCTGGTATAATTGCAAGTGTAGTTTCAGTAAGACCAAGACTTGCAGATTCAGCCGCAATTCTAAAATCACAAGCTAAACTTAATTCCGTACCGCCACCAAGGGCGATTCCATTTATAGCAGCAATAACTGGCTGTGGTAATTGTTCAACCATCTCCATAGTAGTACGAATCATACTAACAGCATGGCGAACTTGTTCCTCATTCATACCAGCACGTTCTTTTAAATCAGCACCAGCACAAAACGCTTTTTCACCAGCACCTGTTAAAATAACTACACGAGTATTGGACTCTTCACTTATTTGAGTTAATATATTTTGTAACTCTTCTAATAACGCTAAAGATAATGAGTTTGCTTGTCTTTCACGATATAACGAAATCTTTACAACGTGAGGTGTTACATAATTAACTAAAATATTTTGTAATTGTAGCATCTTCTCACCTACTTATCGTTTTATGTTGAAGCGCTCTATACACATGACTCGGTAATTGGATATTTAATTTACTTTGAATGAATTGACTCGCTTTCAATAACTTCTCTTCATCAATATTCGTTTGGACCCCTAACTTATGGAGCATATGAACTAAGTCATCGGTTGCAACATTGCCTGATGCTCCTGGTGCATATGGACATCCACCGAGACCACCACAAGAACTATCAAATGTTGTAATACCATATTCTAATGACTTAACTACATTCGCCAGAGCCATTCCATACGTATTATGGAAGTGCATTGCAAACTGCGAAGCATCATATTTCTTTAATAAATGCTCTAATACTCGCTCGACTTGTAGTGGATTTGCTACACCAATCGTGTCACCAAGAGATACTTCATAAATGCCGTATGAAAATAGTTGATTACATAATTCGTCAACTGCTGTGGCACTTATATCTCCTTCATAAGGACATCCAAATACAGTAGAAACATAGCCTCTTACCTTTTTTCCTTCGAATATTGCCTGTTTTGTTATATCTTCAATTACAACTAATGCTTCTTTAATTGATTTATTAATATTACTTTTATTATGAGATTCACTTGCTGATAAAAAAACATTCACCTCATCTACATTTTGCAAAAAAGCTCGTTCCAAACCATTTTGATTTGGAACAAGCGCTGCATATGTAACATTTGGATCCCTTTTCAGCTCAGAAAACACATCATTTGCATCTGCTAATGCAGGGACCCATTTAGGGTGAACGAATGAGGAAACTTCAACGTACGATAATCCCGCCTCTGTAAGTAGTTGAATCCATTTTACTTTATCTTTTGTGCCAACAATCTTTTTTTCATTTTGTAAGCCATCACGTGGCCCGACTTCTTTAATGACAGCAAAATTAGGTAGTTTCAATTCGCTTCCCCCTATATCTCCCTATTCAATTTCTAGTAATACATCTCCTTCATTTACAAAATCGCCTTCTTGCACATTAATTTTCATAACTGTGCCAGCTTCTTCTGAAATGATTGGAATTTCCATTTTCATAGATTCCAAAATGACGACATCCTGCTCTTCCTCTACTGTATCTCCTACTCCTACAACAATCTTCCATACATTTCCTGCCATCGATGCATATACCTTCGTCATCATTTTTTCCCCCTTAATATTGTTAAATCTTATTTTTTAACGAGTTGTTTAGTTACAAAACCCGTTGTATAAATACCACTTTTAAACACATCGTCTTCCAATACTTGAAGTAGCATTGGCGTGTTCGTTTTAATACCTTCTACTTTTAATTCTTCTAAAGCATCATGTAATTTTGAAATGGCTTCTTCACGAGTTTCACCATGAGCAATGACTTTCGCAATCATTGGATCGTAGAAAGGTGTAATCGTTACTTGATTCTCCAAAAAGTGATCAATACGTACATTTGATGGAAGCGTTAAATCTGTAATTTTCCCAGGTGATGGGAAGAAAGTTTTCGGATCCTCTGCATAAATACGTGCCTCAATGGCATGACCACTACGTTTTATATCATCTTGTGTAAATGATAGTTTCTCACCGTATGCAATTAGAAGTTGTTGTTCTACAAGATCTAAACCAGTAATTTCTTCTGTAACTGGATGCTCTACTTGTAATCTCGTATTCATCTCTAAGAAATAAAAGTTCTTCTGATCATCTACAAGAAATTCAACTGTACCTGCATTTGTATAGCCTAGAGCTTTGGCAGCTTGTACAGCAACTTCCCCCATCGCTTTTCGCGTACCTTCATCTAAAAATGGTGAAGGTGCTTCTTCAATTACTTTTTGATTTCGGCGCTGCACTGAACATTCACGCTCCCATAAATACACTGTATTACCATGTGTATCTGCTAAAAGCTGAATTTCAATATGGTGTGCATCTGCAATATAGCGCTCCAAATACATTTCTCCGTTACCAAAGAAGTTTTGTGCTCTTGTTTTGTTACTTTCAAATGCTTTGGTGAGCGTTTGCTCAGTTTCCATCAACTGCATTCCAATGCCTCCGCCGCCTGCGGATGCCTTCAGCATTAATGGATAACCAATTTGTTTTGCAATTTCAATTGCTTCTTCAGCAGTTTCAATATTTGTAGTAATACCTGGAACTACTGGGACATCTGCAGCTTGCATTGCAATACGAGATTCGATTTTACTTCCCATCTTCGTAATAATTTCTTCAGATGGACCGATAAATACAATTCCTTCTTCTCTACAGCGAACCGGAAAAGATGGATTCTCTGATAATAATCCATATCCCGGATGGATTGCTTCAGCATTTGTCTTCTTAGCTATTTCAATAATTTTTTCAAGGTTTAAATAGCTTTCTTGGACACGCGGTCCACCTACTAAGTAAGCTTCATTTGCCATTTTTACATGTAGGGCATTTTCATCAGCCTCAGAATAAATAGCAACAGTACGAATGCCAAGTTTTTGACAAGTTTTCATAATACGAACTGCGATTTCCCCGCGATTAGCAATTAATATTTTTTGAAACATAGTGATTCCTCCTTTTTATCTACATCCTAAATGTCTTGCAATTACGAGACGTTGAATTTCAGAAGTTCCTTCACCAATTTCTAATAGTTTTGCATCACGAATATGTCGTTCCACTTCATATTCACGCATATAGCCGTATCCACCGTGAATTTGTACCGATTGATTTGCAATACGACTAGCAGCTTCAGATGCAAATAACTTTGCCATGGCCGCTTCTTTACCGAAAGGTTTATCATTATCTTTTAACCAAGCCGCTTTATGTACTAAATTACGTGCAAGTTCTACTTCAGTCGCCATATCAGCTAATTTAAATTGAATCGCTTGGAAATTAGAGATTGACTTTCCAAATTGTTGACGTTCTTTCGCATATTGCAGCGCACGTTCAAATGCAGATTGTGCAATACCTACTGCTAATGCTGCGATTGAAATACGTCCTCCATCAAGTGTATATAAGAATTGTTTAAATCCTTTATTTACATCACCAAGAATATTTTCTTTCGGTACACGTACACCATCAAGTACGATTTCACATGTATTAGAAGCACGAACACCCATCTTATCGTAAGGACTTGAGATCGTTAATCCTTCACTTGTAGTCGGTACGATAAATGCCGAAATACGTTTTCTACCATTATCTTCAACACCGTTGATAGCGGTTACAATAATTGTATTTGCATACTCTGCATTTGTAATCCAACACTTTTCACCACTAATAACATACTCGTCCCCATCTAATACAGCTTTCGTTTGTGTGCCGCCTGCATCAGATCCAGCGTTCGGCTCAGTTAAACCGAAAGCACCTAATGTTTTACCTGACGCCATTGGAACTAAATATTTCTGTTTTTGTTCTTCTGTACCGAAATAATAAATTGGAGAAGCACCTAATGAAATTGTTGCAGCATAACTTAATCCTGTCCCACCACAAGCACGACCAATTTCTTCAACTGCTAACGCGTACGATACAGTATCGCCACCTGAACCTCCATACTCTTCAGGGAATGGGATGCCTAATAATCCTAGTTCGCCCATTTTTTGAAATGTTTCATATGGAAATTCCCCAGTTTTGTCATAATACACAGCTTTCGGTGCGATTTCCTTTTCAGCAAAGTCACGTACCATTTCTTTAATCATTTGTTTTTCGCGAGTTAGAGTAAATTCCATTCCGCTACACACCCCTTATCGAATATTGAGTTTCGACAGCGTGCGAGTTTCTACTACAAACATTGCTTCTTAAAAGAAATGAATATTAGTTAGACAATTGCTATAATTCTGTCATAACTTAATTTTAAAACAGATTCTGTACCAATGCACAAAAAAATTCCTACATTGTTCTACAACAACATAGGAAGTTTCGTGTCGAATTATGTAATTTATTGTTTAATAATCTCTACCTTTTCCCGAATCAGAAATTTCAACTAAAGCTTCAGGGTATGGTTCAAAATATGTTTGTCTTAATAAATACTTCTCGTCAAATCGAATGGCCCATGATTTTAAAATTGTAAGTAAGCTACTAAGCGGGACTTTCTTTTCTATATACTTTTGTATCAAGTCTAAAAAATGATCTTTTTCTTGTTTTTTCAAATTTGTTTTAAAATATCCAAAAATATGCTCACATACATTTACATTCGATGTATAGCGGGGGGTGCGCATAAATAATTCATATAAAGTCTTCTCATAGTTTTCAAATACCACTTCAATCGTTTCATTCTTTTGATTTGCAATAATACGCCCCAATTCCTTTTGTTTTACCTGATTATATGCCATAAATAAATATTTATTGTCTGACTGAAATGATACAAGGTCTTTCATATTTTTATTATGTTTAATCATTTTGTAATATGCGATTGTAAATAACCTTGTAAAGAAATGTTCTCTAATAATAAAATTCGACAATCTACCCTCTTCTTCAATTGGAAGATGCGAAAATTTTTTTATTACTGCTCCGCCAAATAAGCCAGATCCCTTTCCTTTTGCTGGTGCTTTTTCAAAACCAGAATAAATTTTCACATCACGCGTACCACAACTCAGCGAACGATTCTTTAAAATAAAACCATCCACATCAGATATCGTTTGTAAAAAGACATTTGAAAATTGCTCCATTTTTTCAGTTACATCTTCTCGTGTCGACGGTTGCACAAGTCTATTTATGCCATTTTCTTCTACCATTCGTATCGTTTCGCGAGGTACTCCTAAACCAATTTCTACTTCTGGACAAACCGGGATAAATGTAACAAATGGTTGCAAATTTCTTATTGTTGCATCTGGAATCATCTCTGCATTATAACGACAGGCATCAAATTCTAAACATTTACTTACAATAATTTTCGGTTTAGCAAATTGGCGCATCACATTACCTCCGTGGTGTTAATCCGTACAATATAAATTGAATCGTATTTTCAATTTCCACTTCATCATCCCATTTTTCTTCAGGCAATAATAAAAACCTTGTTAATAGTAAACCTAATACAGCTGATAAAGTAAGTCGTAAAACAGAAGAAGGGGGCATTTCAATAATTTCCCCTTCTTCTTGAAACTTTACAATCAACTTTTTAAAATGTGAAAGTAACTCTGTTTCTACTAAATGTTGTATTTCATTTTTCAGTTCCGGCTGAAATGGCACTTCTTGAATTAATATTTTTATCATTGGAAAATGCTTTTTTGCAAATTCAAATCTATTATGAATAACAACTCTTAGCAGCCCTTCATACGATTCATACTCCGATTTAAATATTGCTTTCGCAAAGGCTTGTACAAAAAATGGTGCAGCAAACTTTGTTAATGTTGGCATGACGACTGCTAACAATAAATCTTTTTTCGTTTTATAGTAGCGGAATATCGTTCCTTCCGCTACACCAGCACGCTTTGCAATTTCACTTGTAGAAGTTGATGCATATCCTTTTTCTCCAAACATATCAACAGCTGCCTCTAAAATACGCATTTGACGTTCATTTCGTTTATCCGTATTTGTTGCGGCAATTAATTCATCCAGCCAATCTTTCTTCATCTATAATGCCCCTTTGTATCATCATTATATTTTTCGATGTTTCTTTAATGCAAATACATTTCCTATTGCAAATAATAGAGAAAAGAGTAGTAATACAGTAAGATCTAATGCAATCTCTGTAAATCCTTGATTTCGAATCATCACTTGTCTCATTGCGTCCGCTCCATATGTGAGCGGAAATAATTTCCCTAACATTTGGAGCCATTTATTCATAGATTCAATTGGAAACAAACCAGAAAAGAAAATTTGTGGCACAATGACAAGCGGTATGAACTGGATCATTTGAAATTCATTATTTGCGTATGCTGATAAAAACGTCCCTAAAGTTAATGCCGTTAAAGAAAGCATGCATGTAATAAGTAGCGTTAGCCATATGGAACCAGCTACATACAAATCTAAAATATAAACTGAAAAATTCACGATTATAATTGATTGTATAAATGCAAAGATTCCAAAACCAATAATATATCCTACAACTATTTCCCATCTTCTCACTGGAGTGGACAATAACCTCTCTAATGTACCACTTAAACGTTCTCTAACAAAGGAAACTCCAGACAATATAAATACAAAGAAAAATGTAAAGAAACCAATCAATACGGGACCAAGCCCATCAAACATTGTAAAGTCTTTAGAGCCATGTAAGTAATTTACTTCAGGCTTCATAACTGATACTTCATTCTTTTCTGTACTCTTTTGTAAAACTTGAAGTACAGCACGATTTTTTGATGAATCACTTCCTTCTAATAAAAGATTCATTTTCCCATTCTCTAAATAAATTACTGCATCTACCTTTTGCAGTTCTAACTCTGAAATTGCTTTCTCTTTGCCGTATTCATAAATTGAGGCTTCTTCAGTTTTCATTGTTTTTACAATAGGAGCAGGCACATCAACTACAGCAATATGCGGTACATAGTCTTTTTGTGTAAACACTAGAGACAATAACCAAAGTAATAACATAGGTGCCCCAAACATCATCGCTAACGAACGTTTATCTCGAAAAAATTGGCGAATAATACGAATGATTACACCAGTAACTCTCATGATAGGGCCACCTCTTCCAACAAAAAGACATCTTCAATCCGTCCTGATGATACCCGTTTTTTCAATTCTTCAGGTGTTCCAGTCGCAACTAGCTTTCCTTCTCTAATCAACCCTAGACGCTCACAAAACTCAGCTTCATCCATAATGTGCGTCGTTACGATAATAGTTGTGCCTTTCTTTTTCAAATCATAAAACTTTTCCCAGATTGTTTTTCTAAGAAGTGGATCTATCCCCACTGTTGGCTCATCTAATATTAATATTTTAGGTTCATGAAGGAGTGCTATCGCTAATGATAAACGCTTCTTCATCCCACCTGAAAAATGCTGCACTTGCTGTCTTATATGTTGTGATAATTGTACAAGGTCAAAAACCTCTTCGATTCTTTCTTTTTTATGTTTTCCCTTTAATCCATACATCGTTGCAATAAAATCTGCATTTTCATATGCTGATAGTTCTTCATATAATGCATCAGCCTGAGCCATATAACCAATTCTTTTCATTTCATTTAAATTAGGCATGTTCGTGTTGTATACAAGCACTTCACCTTTCGTTGTCTCATTAATACCTGCAATCAATTTAATAAGAGTCGTTTTCCCTGAACCTGAAGGCCCAACTAAACCAAATATCTCTGCTTTTTCAACTTGCAATGAAAGATTGTGTAACACTTCTTTTTTCCCAAAACTTTTTGATACGGTCCGTAAAATAATGGCAGGTTGCTGCACGTATTCTTCCCCCTTTTCTAAAATGAGTGAGTACTCACTTTTATTTTACTCTTGCGTAATTATATGTCAAACTTCATTGATTAGTATGTATTTTCAATCTTAAACAATGAAACAGAGTCGACATTAGAATACCATTTCTTAAAGTCGACTCTGTTTCATTTAAATTATATATTTTATATTACGTTTTTAAATTCATATATTTCCTAATTCTAGCAACATCTAAAGAATATTCGATAACTAATTGCTGTAACGGTAAAATAACTGTGTCCGGATATAAATGTGCATATTGTAATGTTTCTGCATATTTTTCTAACCTTTTTTCTAAATACTTTATAATTTGATCAGGATGACTTACTAATAAACATTTACAATAATAATGTATTTGTTCCTCAATTGCCGTATACTCTTCAATTTCATATTCTTTATGCATGTGTACACCCCTTTAAGTTTTTATATAGATTCCTTATCACACTTTTCACTCGACTAATTTTTAATTTTTTTGATTATTTACACTATAACAAACTCTACGGGTCAAATTTTGTTACTTTATGTAACGTAGAAAATTTTTAACAAAATTGTAATGTTAACTTGTATAAATTACATATGGCTTATTTTTCTATACAAAAAATCGTACAGTTCAATTTAACTGTACGACTACAAGTTCTGGTCTATTGAAAATCCTTTGCGGAATGATACTATTACCTAGTCCTCTACTTACTACGATAGACGTATTTTGTTTTTCATATAAACCTGCTGTATATGTGGGGAGAATCCCTTGATTTGGAGCAACTAAACCTCCGATAAATGGTAATCTAACTTGCCCTCCATGAGCATGCCCTGATAACACTAAATCTATTTGCTTATCAGCATACTCTGTTAAAAATTCAGGCCTATGGGATAGTAATACATTATATGTATCCGGCTGCATTTCAAATTTCGCTTTTATAATTTCATCTTTTACAACATTTCCTTCATCACGGTTTCCAGTAACAAATTCCGGATCATCAATACCAAGTATATGTATGTCTTGTCCCCCTATTTGAATAGTTACATGTTCATTTCTTAAAACAGTAACATGATGTTGCTTCAACTCTTTCTCTAAATCATTATATTTTCCTGACCATTTTTCATGGTTTCCTGTCACAAAATAGACAGGATACTTCTTTACAAGTTCTCGGATTAGTTCCATACTAACTTCCGGATCGTATGATTTACTGTCAATTAGATCACCCGTAATAGCAATAATATCAGGATTTATGCTTTTTACTTTTTGAATTAAAGTTTCTTGATTGTCCCCAAATTTTTTATTATGTAAATCTGAAATTTGTAGAATTTTAAAACCTTTAAAAGCGGAGGGAATTTTACTGGAGGTTATTTTAACCTCAGTTATACTTATTAAATTGTTCTGTAAATATAAAAAGATACTACTACCTACTAATGTAGCAATAAGTAATATAATTCTTTTAGCCTTCTTGTTCATATTTCCTCCTAAAATTTTGTTCAGTACTACAATTCTCAATAAACATTCCGTGCCCTTCGAATTCAGAATAACTGAAACTTTTTAATTGATTTGAAGTATTTTCATAGTGTTATACGTCTCTAATGAACACTTAGCTGTTTTCCAATCCCATTCGTATTAACTGCTATAAAGTGGAGCTTTAATATCCTAGGTTTCCTTCATGAGTGTATGATATCATGCTCATTTTCTAGTGAATTTATAGCGAATCGCTGGAAGCTCTTCATCATATTATCATTTATCTTACTTAGTTTAATAACGATATAATGATAATTCCTATAGTTTTTTATAAAAAAATTGTGTATTTTTCTCGAAGCATATACGAGATTTGCTTGCAAATATATTATTACCACTACGATTTTAATTTATTTAAAACGTACATAGAGAGAATTGAAACACTAAATTCACTTATGAAAAGTGATTATTGCAATATTAATTAGAAAATTGAAATAATATGTGTAGATAGATATCATTGTAAATGCATATATAATTGATTTTAATTTTCTGACATATTTCCACATAATTTTCAAACTAATTTTTGTGTAAATTATGAAATAAAATAATGCACCGTGTCAGTCTTTAAAAGATTATATATCATAACTTAAAAGGAGGAAGAAAACTATGAAGAAGAAAAGAAAAATCATGATGACAACAGCACTTGCAGCTACATTAGCAACAGGTGCACTACCTACTACATCAGTGTTTGCTGCAGAAAAAGAGGCTTCTATCCAACAACAAGAGGCACAAATGAGTATTCAACCATTAGCACAAAATAATTTAGAAACAGCTGTTAATGCTGCCTTAAATGGTCCAGAAGTCAAAAAAATAAAAGTGTTTGAGCATGAATTTAACGTAAAAGAAATAGAAGTAGTAAATCTAGGTGCAGGAAAAAAATATGTTAAGGGACAAATTTCACATCATTTAAGTTTCCGTCCAGATGATCAATTTTATTATGAGTTTACTGTGCAAGATGGAAAAGTAGTAGATAAACCTGTATTTAATATTGATAGAGGTGGTTGGACACCATTTGCTGCTCCGCTTTTATCAATTCTTGCTGCGTATAATGGGATTCCAGTTAATCCAAATGATTTAAATGCACTTGGTCAACAGATTGGAAAAGTTATAGATGGAAGCTGGGAACATGCAGCCCAATCTATCGCAACTGTAGTTAGTTTAAGTTTTAATGAGTAGAATTTTTCAATTTTTATTAGCCTTGCAGAGGCCCATTTTTCGTAGGTAGCCTTGTTATAAGAGATTCTGAAACAGCTATAAATAGATTTTTACCACTCAGTCACATTATCTTGATTTGTTAACCACCTTATCATTCATTATATGTCACAAAATAGAAGTCTTTTTTAAGACTTCTGTTTTGTTTGTATACAGTACCGCGAAAAATTTGTTTTTCACCTATCTATGCTTCTATTCTTTAAGAATCCGTTTGGCTATTAGATACAATTTATTACAACAAACTATTAAAGTTTCAAGTAAATTACTACCTCTATTTTTAATTTTTTCAATCACAAAAATTCATTACTTTAAGAATAAAAACAATAAATATAATAAAAAATCCTTTTATTATATCTATTATTTAAAAGTCAGGAGAGATAAAATGAACAAAATAAAAATGAGAAATTTCTTTAAAATTAGCATCCTCACTTGTTTTACACTAGCAAGTTTAAGTACACCGTCTACTATTTTAGCTGATAGTCATCCAGGTTATTCCTATGAATCCAATATAGGATATCAAAATCCATCGTGGATGTCGAAGGTAGCAGATTCAACAAAATTAAGTGAAATATCTATTCCAGGTACTCACGGTACAATGGCTTTACATGGAGCAAGTTTTCTTGATGAAAATCTGACAAGAAATCAAACTATGAGTCTACCCCAACAATTAAATTCTGGAATTCGATATGTAGATATGCGTGTTAAACGTGTAAAAGATTCTTTTGCAATGTACCATGGGATTGTAAATCAAAAAGCAATGTTTGAAGATGTATTAAAAGAGGCAATTCAATTTTTAAAAGATCATCCTACAGAAACAATTTTAATGCGCTTAAAAGAAGAAACTACTCCTGAAAGCGGCTCACTATCATTTGAAGAAATACTTAAAAAATACAAAGACCTTAATTCCTCCTATTTTTGGGATCCAAGTTCTGTACCAACTTCAAAAAGAAATAATCCTACTCTAGGCGATATCCGAGGGAAAATTGTAATCTTACAAAACTTTACAGCCTCTCAGCAATATGGCATTAATTACGATAGCTTAAATATACAAGATACATTTGAAATTGAAAACGGACCAGACGGAATGTATGAAAAATGGAATGCGGTGAAAACCCACCTTCAAAATACAAATAATAATTTTAACAATGATAAAATCTATCTTAACCATTTTAGTGGCACAGGTGGTGCTGCTGCATTATTAAATAATGTTTATCCTTGGTTTGTTGCAAGTGGTAAAGAGAGCAGAAATACTGATAGTAACTCCAAAATGATTCAAAAAGCTATAACTAATGCGTGGGAAGATTTCCCTCGTGATATAAATGGTCAAGTATTTTATGGTGGAATGAATACACTTGGCACTGAACTCTTACAACAAGGTGGAATTAAACATACTGGTATCATTGCAGCTGATTTTCCTGGACCAGGTTTAATTGATAGTATCATTAAATTAAATGGTATACATTCGATTGAAAAAGAAATATTAATTTCGCAAATTTCATCTGAGTCTAGTCCTTTATCCGGACAAAAAAATCGATCCAGTCAAAACTTTAAAATTGATAGCTTACCTATAGGTACCAAGGAATTAAAATGGGTTATTGAGCCTTCAGAAAAAGAGCATCCTTCTACTATTTCTTTCAATGTAATGATTGATGTTTCTCTAGGTACCGATTCTATCCGTTGGAAAAACATTTCACATGGATCTAGGACTGAAGCTTACACAAATACTAAATATTATATTGCAAATCCAAATGGTGCCACTAACAAATTTACAGTGAAAATATACGCTATTACAAATTAGAAAATAAAGAATCCCAATGAAATTCCATTGGGATTCTTTATTAATTTCATTTCGTATATGTTGAGATGGAGATTAAAAACTTCACCCCTGTTTCGGTATTGCACATAGAATTAGTGATAACTCCCCTTCCCCGCTTATCATTTATTCAAAACTGGCTTCCAAAGCGATAGGGCAAAAATCCAATTTGAGTCGCCATTTCCTTGATGATTTTGAACCGCTTCATACACTTTTCCTTCATGTACTACTCTATCACCTTTAGTATATGCCTTTCTTGCATCCCATTTTTCATATGTGGAATCCTCTGACTTTGTCGTTACATTCAAAACATCACTTCTACTAGATTCATTTCCAGCTAAATCAACCGCCGTCACTACATACTTATACGATGTATTAGTCTTCAAATCTTTATCCATAAAGGATGTATTATCAGCTGCCCCAATTTTATTCATAACCCCAGCGCTTTCTCTATATACAATATAATGGTCAACACCTACATTATCTTCAGACGGACTCCACATCAAATCAACAGTTGTCGCTGTTGTACTCATACTATGTAATCCTTTCGGTTGAGTCGGAGCTTCTGTATCGGGAGTTTCATTTGTTGTCTTAACCTTTAGTTTTTCACTTTCTTTTGATATGTTTCCAGCAGAGTCTAATGCCTTTATAGTATAGGTATATTCCGCATTTGCTTTTAGTTTTTTATCAGTAAAAGTTGTACCTGGTACCGTATCAATTACTTCTCCATTGCGTAACACTTGATATTCTTTTACACCTATATTATCAGTAGAGGCCTTCCATGTTAGTGCAACACTATTGGCAGAAACTTTAGACGCATTTAATCCAGTTGGTTGACTTGGAGCTACTGTATCGGGAGTTTCATTATTTACTAGATTTACATCAATTACATTATAAAACGCATTTGACGTATCTGCTACATCCCATACAGCTAAAATAACATGATAACCATTTCGATCAGTTGGTACATTAATTGTATGTGTTAAATTATTTGATGCGGCCGAACCGTCATGGTTCACAGTTCCAATTGGTTCTAATTCAGCACGTGTTAATGGTTTATTAGGATCCCATCCCTTTTTTGTAATGTAATAATGCCATTTACTTGTAGAATGTGCCGCTGTGTATTTCCATGTAAATGTATTTGCTCCCCCCTTTATTGTGTTTTTGAACCAGCGATTTGATGTTTGTTGGTCAAGAACCCCTCCAAACAGGCCTCCTGCCGAAGCGATTTTCCCATTAATCGGTCCACCCTCTGGGAATCCTTTAGGCGCTTCTAGACTTTGAGGTTCGTACATTACATTTCCACAATTTAAATTTAATGCTCCATAATTCTGACTACATAAAGCAGAACGACTACTTGGTTTTTCAACAAACCCATGTGCATATGTACTTTGAGGAATCATTGTAATTGCCGTCACCCCTGCAGCTAAAACACAAGCTCCAATTCCTTTTTTACTTTTTCTTAATCTTTCTAATTTAGATGTTAATTTCAAATTCATTCTTATCCCCCCAATATATTGTTTACGCTAATATAATAGCAATATAAGAATAAACGAACAAATTACCTACTAATATATTAATAGTTCAATAACATAAACACATTTAGTTTATTTATTGACTTGCTATAGGGCTAAAATTAGGAAAATTAATTCTATTTTGTAACATTATGTAGTAAAGAGTTTATAAAAAAACAATAAAGATTCACAAAAAATTCAAATTTTGATTACGAAATTATTTACAACCACATCCGACACAATAACTACATTATTAAGCATTATTCATGATTTATAAGCGTATTTGTTGTTTTTCAACAAGCTCATAAATCAATATTTATTACACTCTCTCACTACCTGACAAAATCAGATCAAAAACATATCTCTGCATATTATCTATTAGTTTAACCACATCTGGATTTTTATCTTTGCTAAGCGACCAATTGATTGACACCATTGCGTTTGCTGTATACAACTGAGCTACAAAGTCAATCGGCACACTTACTACCACCTGCTTCTCTTTCAAATAGGAATAACAGGCATTATATAAAATGGATTCTAACTCTAAACGTAAATCCGCTGATGGAACACGTACATGGAGTAAAGTTGCAATCTCTTTTTTTCGCGCTGAAACCTTATCGGTTATCATATTGATAACTTGAGCCACATTTCCATTCTCTATTAATGCGAAACGTAATTCAATTTCTTCCTTGAACCAGCAAACATAATTTTGCACTATTTTTTCCAAAAGATCATATTTATCTGCAAAATGGCTGTAAAATGTGGACTTACTCACCAAAGCATGTACGCAAATATCTTTAGTTGTAATTCGACCAAACTCTTTTTCGTTCAAGAGGGTAATAAGTGTATTAGAAATATTTTTCTTCGTTTTATAAACGCGAACATCCTCTCCCATTAATAATCAATCTCCTTCCCAAAGTTGCTTATCGAACCGTTTATATCCTTATGGTTCGATTTCGTACTTCTTACCCTTTCCTGCTTGTTGTTTCTTTAATATACTTCTCTTATCCTTACCTTGTAGCCAAATATAAGGAGGGATTTTGTGTTTAAACAGTATGTAAACAACGAACAGTTCAATTTGCAAATTAACCGTTTTTTCAACGATTTCCATCAAGACGATGAGCGGGCAAATCAGGATTTGCTAGCCATCATCCCAAAACTTGCAGACACGGACAGCTGGTATAACACTTGGATAGAATATGCAACGATGCGGGAGCACCATAAAGACTTCGATCTGGCTTCGGTTTATTATCAAGCTGCCGAGTTTTATATGGAGTCATCCGATTCAAAAAAAGAAAAAGTGTACCAAAAATACCGTGAAACCTTTTATAAGAGTTTTCATGACTTTGAGTATGAAACCTATCAAATTCCTTATGATGATTCCTATCTTCCTGCAATCAAATTCATGAATCCAGGCGCATGTAATACACTACTTTTCTTTGGAGGCTACGATTCCTACATGGAAGAAATGATGAAGATGCTAAACTATCTCCAAGGAATCAATTATAATATTATAGTGTTTGATGGACCTGGACAAGGAACAGCACTGAAAACCGGCTTGAAATTTATCCACAACTGGGAGAAGCCTGTTTCCACAGTCATTGACTATTTCAAACTTGACCGTGTTAGTATTCTCGGAGCTTCTTGGGGCGGCTACTTGGCAATGCGTGCCGCCGCTTTTGAAAAACGAATCGACAAAGTCATCGCCTTTAATATTTTTTATAGTGGCCTTGATGCACTTAAAATGCGCATGCCGGATAATATTTGGAATAAATTGACCACGCTTCTGGCTACTAATGAAGCTGACAAAATTAATACCATGTTTAAACAAATGATGGCCACCAGCATCGACCTGAACTGGAAAGTTAAAAAGGGTATGGAAAATACAGGCGAAAAAACGCCATTTAACTTACTTAAAAACTTTGAAAAGCATACGATGGCAGGAATCGGTCAGTTCATAAATCAAGAAGTATTGCTCCTGGCTGGTGAAGACGATCAGTACGTTCCAATTAGCCGATTACCGCAAATCGAATCAGAGCTATGTAATGCAGCCTCCATCACTTCTGTAGTTTTCACTAAGAAAACTGGCGGTGAACAACATTGTCAGGCCGGTCATCGTCACTTAGCTTTTGATGAAATCAAAAAATTTTTGCAACATAAATTATATTGAGAAATATGAAGCGTTTTAGCACTTTCAAAATTTTTCTTTTACTAGCACATTAGAACATGGTGGCACTCTCACCCTTCTTATAGTGTTCATGGTGACCATTGTGCCACTCCTCAAAAAGACTGATATTATTTTCATAAAATAAATCCCCCACGTATTTGTGGGGGATTATTCTGCGTTTACTTATAATGAAATGTGTGAAGTTTTGTTTATTTACAAACCTAAAATTCCAACAATCTGAATTGCCTTTAGATTAGTAATATAATAGTACATCTCTAAACCTTTTTTTAGCCTTTAGCACCTTACCCCCCATTTTCGATAAATGTTGTGAAACAGTGGATTGTGGAATTTTTAAAAGCTTCGTCAATTGTGTAACATTACATTTTTTATACTGAATTAACTCGTTTATAATTTTTCTTACTAAATCAAACAAAAAAATTTGAGTAGCCCTCTATTTATTGCACTAATTATAACTAGAGCTAGCCCTTTCCTTTTCTTTAAATTCCTACTTTAACTAGAACATACGGACGTTAAGTGATAAATTCATTTTATACTGGGGGAATTTTTTACCTTTTCTAAACAACTTATTATATTATTTTTATCTAATAAGGCACAGAAACAAATTGAAAAACTTTAGTGCTCCTGAGATAAATCTCTTGAGGAAAAACGTTTTTCAGGGTACTTTTATACTGACTCTTTTCCTTAAAATGTTTCTGTGCCTACTATTTAAATTAACTTATGTCAAAATATTTCGCAATACAAGTGCTAAATGCTACATGGATATATAGGAAATGACACTTTTTATAAGCATACCCCATCAAATACTTATATTAAATATAGAAAAGTCACCTTACTATTATTAAATTTGTTAAATTAAATAATGAAAATGGAGAATACTAACTTTATAATTGTCACAATTTAATTTATATATCTACTCTTTTATTACTCGTAAAAATCATTTGATAATTCCTTCAATATTAATTTATGAAATGCAGAGACCATCTAAAGTAACCATTTTCTTATGTTTGATTGTTTTTCTATCTAATTTTTTTGTCGAAAAAAGTCGATATTTTCATATTTTTTTCATTTAATTATTGTACATTTGTACATTTAATGTTAGGATTATGCCTATTCAAATTAGATCCTATTGATTCCTCTTTAAGATTTCTTTATTTTATTTATGAAAATTAAATTCCCAGCAATAATACAGCAAACTACACTAATAATAATTTCTATCTGTGTATATTCATTCTTTATTCAAACATAATTAATTATAAGTTCTAACTCGTTAATCAAATTTAAATAACAATTTTAATTCTAAAATAAGTTCAAAATCAAAATAAATATATTGTTATTTTAAAATAATGTTGTAAAATATCTTTAGAATGGAAAGATTTATGTAACAGCATGTTAAGGGGTTACAGGGGGAATAAAAATGAGAAATTTTTTCGATGACAAGTATAAAAATATTGAATTAAAAAGGAGACTATTAAATATAATCAGTGAAATTAGTGAATTAAAAGGAAAATTAGCTGCTTATCAGGAACAAAATCCTGATATATTTACTAGCTTAGAAAAAACCATACCACTTCATTACATAAAAAACTTTACTACTACCTATGAAGATATAAAAGTCCCAAATAAAAGATTAAAAGAACTTATTTTAGATGATATAGTACCTCAAAATATCTCGGAAGATGCCATCTTTTGTTTTTATCAAACACTTACTTTTGTGCATAAGAATTCCTGTGATTTATTAATCAATCCGGAGACTATACAGGAATTACATTTTCAATTAATACATTACATTACCTCTGACAGTGCCAAATGGCGCGAAAAACCGTTTACTATTCCAGGTATTCCTGAAAACGGAATGCACTTAAATAGTTACCGCATTCTTCCACATGAGCTTATTCCACAAGTAATGGAACAATTATGTGATCAATATAACTCATTAAATTCTAGTAAGGGCCATCATTCACTTTTATTAATAGCTCGTTTTATATTTAATTTTTATTGCATAGTCCCTTTTAATCAGGGTAACGGCAGATTGGCACTTATGTTAATGCAATTGCTATTAATTAAGAGTGGAAATACATTTGTAAAATATGTATGTCTGGATAAATACATTAAGAAAAATGAATCTGAATATTACAATTCAATTTATAAATCTTCGGTAAATTGGTACTGCGAGGAACATAATAGTAGCTTTTGGTTAAAAACGTTTTTAACTATTATATTAGAGGCGTACAAAGATCTTCATAATACAGTTCTAGATTCTATATGTAAGCATACTAAAGTAGAGAGAATTCAGGATTTTATCCTTAAACAAAAGCACCCCTTTACTAAGGAGTGTATTCGTAACACATATCCAGACATAGCAGAAAGTACAATCAGTAAGGCTTTAAATTCCTTACAATTGTTTGGCCATATTAAGCTAGTGACAAAAGGAAGAAATGCTAGTTGGATTAAAGTTTAACTATACTTGTAAAACACTTACAGTTCAAAAAAGAAAATTATAACTTTATCATTTAAATTCATGCCTTTGAACTCTTATTCATTGAATTTCACTTTAATATATTAAGCTATTATTACTAATTTAGTTATTTCTAATTCCTACAAAACGTTTTATAGGAATATTTGTCGAAAAAAGTCGCATTTTAATGTTTTTTCTTTATTTTCTGGTTGTAAACGTTTCATTTTCGTGTTACCATCTTAATCAAACAATAGATGGTAATAAAAATGAAAATATTTCTTTCCCTTTGAAACATATAAACGTACGGTCCTATCAAGAAAATAAGGCCAAAGAAATATTTGATACCTATCCAAATTACCAATAGGAATTTTGCCGCATTAACTTTCTGTTATTTCAGAATAAAACTTCACATTTTGTCCCTAAACAAAATTTGTTAGCGTGCAAAATTCACATACACTAAAACACCCAAATAAATGAAATGTCCTTTTTTATTGAGCATTGAGGTATGAAAAAATAATTCTTCCTACAAAATTCAGCTGAGTAACATAAAGACATCTAAATTACTACCTTTATCGCCATCTATTGTTGACAACATATTTACCAACTATTAAAAAGAACCTATCAAGGGTTCTTTTTTATTATAATCATTCAAATTTCACTTCTATCTTGATACTTAGATTTCTACACAAATTACATCTACTTTTTTACTCTCAATTATTGAATTTATAATATAGTACTTCAATTTTAGTTATTCTTGATCTCAATCCGTTTAAATTAGTGAATAAAATTCAAACATATAAAAATAATAACTACAACTAATCGTTATATATTAAAGAGGTGTCAATTTTGTCTTTAAATGAAAAGACCCTAGAAACAAAGACAGATAAAACCATTGAAAAAATCCAAACAAGTAACTTAAAAGAACTTAAAAATACATTAGATAACATCTTCGATATTAGTGCAGATTTGATTGAACATCCTTTGCAATTAAAAACAAACACGAATATTTTACTATATTATTTTGAAGGCCTTACAGATGGTGTTGCATTAAAAGGAAATGTTGTTACACCATTATTACAAGAAGTGAATGAAGACAGTCAAATATTTAATTCTAATATTATTGCTACTCATACAAAAATAGTATATACATGGAATGAAATTAAAGAAGGATTACTTGAGGGTCAATGTGTACTATTTATGGAAGGAGAAAATCGGTCACTTCTAATAAATACAAAGGGCTGGGCAGAAAGAGCCATTCAAGAACCAATTTCAGAAGTTACTATTAAAGGCTCACATGATGGTTTTATTGAGAATGCCACAAAAAATATAGGCCTAATTCGTCGATATATTCCTTCTACAGAGTTAAAAATCAAAAAGCTGACAATTGGAGAACGAGCCACTTCTTTAGTCTATTTAATTTACTTAGGTGATGTAGCAAACTCAGATGTAGTCCAAGAAATAGAAACTAGAATCTGTAAAATTAAAACAGATGCGGTATTGAGTATTGGGGAACTATCTAATTATACAAAAGATCAAAATTGGACTCCTTTCCCACAGGCTTATTTAAGCGAACGCCCAGACGCCATTGCAAATCATATACTTGATGGAAAAGTAGCAGTGTTAATGGATAGATCCCCTGGTGCAATGGTTGTTCCAATGAATTTAATTGGATTTTTCCAAACTCCAGATGACTATAATATTCATTGGCTCATTGCATCATTTTTTCGTTTATTACGATTTGCAGGATTTATTATTGCTATTTTTTTACCCGCATTTTATATTGCTATAGTCTCTTTTCACTTTGAAATCATTCCTATAGATTTATACACTTCTATTGCAACATCAAGAGTCAAAGTCCCTTTCTCTCCCTTATTGGAAGCTTTTATAATGGAAATTACACTAGAAATGCTACGTGAAGCTGGTATTCGCTTACCACAACCCATTGGACAAACCATTGGAATTGTTGGAGGGATTGTAATTGGACAGGCAGCTGTTCAAGCTGGTCTTGTAAGTAACGTTATGGTTATTATCGTATCTATTACAGCCATTGCATCATTTATTGTTTCTAATTATGATTTATCAAGTTCTATACGCCTTATTCGTTTCCCAATGATGTTATTGGCATATTTTTATGGGATTGTAGGTATTGTTAGTGGATTAATGCTCTTATTTGCTCATTTTGTTTCACTAACTTCCTATGGTTCACCATACGGATTGCCAATCGCGCCATTTCGGCTCCAAGAGTTAAAAGATTCTTTTGTAAGATTTCCTATTTCTATGATTACCACCCGCTCGAGTACAGGGCAGCCGAAACAAAAAAAGAAAAAAGAAGGTGGTTCGCATGGGGAATCTTAAATTTCAAAACATAACTTTATTCGAATTTATTATTTTCATTCACTCACTGCAACTTGCATCAGGTATGTTAATTATGCCAAGCCCACTTGCTACTACTGCTGGCACTGATGGCTGGATTTCAATCATTCTTGGATGGATAGTTACTTCTATAATAGGCATATTTATTATATTAATGTTACAAAAAAATCCTAACAAAAATTTCTCACAAATCTTAAAAACATACTTCGGGAAATGGATAGGGACAATTCTTTTTCTTTTATATGCCTTTTATTTATTTTTTGCTGGCTTTAATACTTTATTAAAGGCAACTGATATTGTAAAAGTGTGGATATTCCCTTCCACTCCTGCTTATCAAATCACCATATTATTACTATTACCTTTTATTATTTTAGCTCTGAGTGGGTTAAGGGCTCTTACTAGTTATTCTATGCTTGTTTTCTTCTTCACTACTTGGATGCCACTATTTCTTCTTTTTTCACTAAAGACTAACTACACCCCTTTACACCTACTACCTATTTTTAAAGATGGATTATACCCTATTGTAAAGGCAACAAAAGAAACTATTACTCCTTATGCTGGCTTAGAAATTGCATATTATATATACCCGTTCTTACAAAAAAAACAAAAAGCCATAAAAGGACTACTAATAGCGAATACTGGAACCATGTTTTTCTATCTATATGTGACTATTCTTTCTTATATATACTTTAGTCCAGAGGGGATAAAAGACGTAATCTGGCCAGTATTTCATCTATTAAAAGGGGTTCGTTTTTCTTTCATGGAACGATTAGAAATTATATATATCGCTTACTATTTAATTGTATTCTCCACTACGATATACCCGTATTTATTTTTCAGTTTTGAATCTGTGACCATTTCACTTCAAAAAAACGCCCGCAATTGGGCGCTGGTTGCTTTTATATTATTTATTGTTGGCTTATTTATTTTCCTAAATCCCGATGTGGATCAATATTTATTTATATATTCTCTTATGGATATCTTAAATGTCATTTTCTTTATTCTATTACCAATCTTATTTTTCGCTTACAGTATTCTTTTTACTTGGGTTACTAGGAGGAGACAACATTGATTCGAAAGTGGATATGGATTGTAATTTGTTGTGTATATTTAATTGGTTGTAGTCAGAGAATTCCTCTTGAGAAGGTTTCATTAATCCTGTTAATTGGCTTGGATAAGGCCCCTAATGGAGACATAAAAGTTGGCACAAGCATACCACTGTTTCATCATAAACAGCCAAAAAGTACTATAGAGCATTGGACACAAGCGTCAACTGTATATACCGGATTCAGTAAGATAGATACAAAGTTAACGGGCTATATGACAGCCTCCAAAGCTGAAATTATTTTAATCGGGAAAAAATTAGCAAAAGAAGAGAATTGGTTGCAGGAGCTTGATTCTTCTTACCGTGATCCTTACGCTACCATTAATGCTAAAGTAGTACTTGTAGATGGCCCAACAGAAGAAATTTTTAAAATTCATAAGCCTAGTAAACCATCACTACCATCTTATATAAATGGTGTAATCGAATCCTCAATTCAAAATAACCAATCCATCTCTTCTACAATTCAACAATTAACGAGAGAACAAAATGAAGAAGGAATGACGCAAACTGTTCCAGTTATCAAAAAAACAAAGAATGAAATCGACACAGTAGGAATTGCATTTTTAAATCGAAAAGGGAAATTTTTAACCCATATCTCTAAAAAAGATGTTAAATTTTTCAATCTTATAAATAAGCCAAAAAGTAACGGCCGAATGATACTACACCTTGTGCTTCCTCCTAAAAAATCCAACAAAAAAACAAACACTTCTATCTTCGTACAGAACGCGACAAGGAAGGTAAATGTTAATTTTCAAAACGGAAAGTTTGTATTTAATTTCAATATATATGCTAATGTAGCTTTAATAGAAAAAACCAATGCGGATTTAATTAAGGGGCATTATGATAATAAAAAAAATATAAATAATTTAGAAAGCGCTATTCAAAAAGAAATTAATAGTAAATTACAAAATATGTTGCATGACATACAGCAGAATAAAATTGATCCAATCGGATTATCTTTATATGCTAGAGCTTTTCAATATAAAGAGTGGAAAAAACGAAAAGGAAATTGGCTGCAAGCGTTAGCAGAGGCTAAAATAAATGTAAAGACACACGTCAAAATAAAAGATACTGGGACCATTAGAAATTAGACTAGCCTATTCTTGTATTTGATAGCATTTCTCAGTGGAATTTCCCTTTCTCAATAATTATTATGTAAAAGATGCTAACTCAAAGAAAAATTTTTCGGTTCTTTTAAAAGGACAACAATTTAACTACGGTAATCAAGTACAAGTTTCTAATTTAAGGAATTAAAGAACTTATAACTCTAGTGCAGTATATATGCCAGATTCCATTCCAATTGTAACTCCATGAAATAGCATCAAAGCCGAAATTCCTAAATTAAGGAATTTCGGCTTTTTGATTTCGTAAGAATATCTTAGTTTTTGTTTTATCTACCTTGATAGAATAGATACACATCAACATATTTGTGCATAATATTTTCGTTTTATATGGCTTTAATAAATCATTTTTAGTTTAAATATCTTATACTGATACAAATGGAATTTTATTACTTATCCCTTTAGATTATTTCAAATTTCTTGCTTTTCTATATCAATAACTAATTATTATCAGATATCATATCTATAAAAAGTTACAAAAAATAATAATCTATTATTAAAAAACAAAAAATACTGCCCTTATGCCTTACTGTTGTCCCCCTTATTACTTATCAGATTTCTATCTACATGTGGGTTTCATCTTTTTCAATAATCAACTTTGTATAAAATATTTAACTTGGTTATTACCCTTAATGAATATCTTGCTTTTTAAAGTTTCCGCCTTTTACTTCCGCAACATCATATACAGTGACAAAGGCATTTTCATCAATTTCATGAATAAGTTCCTTCATTTTATTTTCTTCTAAACGACTGATAACACAGCTAACTTCTTTATAAGCTTCTTTCGAAGAGCCACCATACATTTCGTTATAGATTGCATTTCTCCCAAGACGTTCCCAAATTGTATCTATCATTAATTTAGGTTCTTTTGTAACAATTTTAAATGTTTTAGAGCCACTTAATCCTACTTCAATAATATGAATTACTTTAGAAGCAATAAAGTAAGCAATCGCTGATAAAATTCCACCCTGAAGACCGAATACTGTTGACACAAAAATAAATACGAACATATTTAAAAACAAGATAAGATCACTTGTGCCAAACGGTAATCTTCTAGACAGCAATACCGCTAGCATATCAATTCCATCTAACGCCCCACCATTACGAAGTGCCAATCCCATACCAAAGCCGATAATCACACCACCAACAACAGTAACTAACAATGTATCTCCTTCAATAATGGTAGGCACATTATGCATAACCACAGTACCTATTGCAAGTGATACAATACCAATAACTGAATAAATTGCAAATCCTCTACCGATTTGTTTATAACCTAGCCAAACAAATGGAATATTAATAAATCCAATTAAAAGACCTAATGGTAACTCAAATAGCTGAGAACTAACGATACTTATACCTGTTACACCACCATCTGAGACATTATTAGGAATAAGTACAGCCTCTAATCCATACGCGGTTATAAATGCTCCAATAACAATCAAAATTGCTTGTGAAAATTTTTTCAATTTATTTACATTTTTCTTTTTTGCACTTACCATCTCAATTCCTCATTTCACACATTTTTCTCTTTTTATCTTTTCATGATTACATCAGATTCTATATTCTTTGTGTCGCACCTACTATGTAACTTCTCTCAAACTATAACTTCCTATACTTAATTAGAAGGTATTAACAAGCTAAACTGTATGTGTATGGACTGTTATAACTAGAATCTAATCATGAGCTGCACTATTAAATTCTTCTTTACCAACCACAAACATATAAATTCCTATAAGAATAATTGGTTAAATTAAAATCTTTATTGTTTAGACTGCTTTCCCCCCCAGTATAGAGATTTACACTTCTTTTGGCTCTGTTGCCAATGTAAAAACGTTTATCTAAATTAAATGTCACTTTTCAATAGATTCCCTCTAAATCTAACTGCAAAACATGCGACACCTAGAACTGTCGCTTCATTGAATATTTAACACTCTTCAGAAACATATAAAATATCCATCACATAGCCATTACATTTCAAAATCTACTACGAAAATATTTCCTCCTAATACGTCTTCGCTTTACCATTTAAACACCTTGAAATTATTGTTAATAGACCACACACAGAAACTACTGGATTTCCACCCTGTTTATAGGATTCAGATCATTTTTAAGAAGTAAAACTCTGTCAATTCCTCAAAGCTCAAATTACTTCCGTCCATTCATCAATTGTAAAATATCAAAACAATTGTTTGTGTAATCCTTTCCATAAACGTAGTGAGTATAACTTTACAAGTTGCAATTCAGTACTAAATGACCGTTATGCTCATTTAGTCATTTATACTATACCTAAAACTAAAATAATATTCCATTCGATAATATTATTTCTTCCTATTAATTTCAGCTTCGTATTGTATGATTATTTAAGATTTTATAAAATAAGTAAGTTTTACAAATACCTGAGTTCTCAATGTTTTCATAAAGTGAAAACTATTTATAATAACTTTGATCGAGGGTACTTTTTTCTATTTATTCCCCCTTTTCTCCCTTATATTTTATCTTCATTCGTGTATTATATGATGAAAGAATCTTCACAAGAAGAAAACTAGTATCAATGAGGTGTATCATATGGAGACAAATAATAATGTTACAATTGGTTCTTACGTACAATTTCCCTATCGTAATAATTCCTCCTTACAATTATCAGGTTATGTAGTAAATATCTTACAGAACACGATTGTAGTTGATATTGCTGCAATTGCTGAAACACATGCTATAGACGAAACTAGGCAAGTTGTAAAACATGGTTATTACCACAAGATGAAGTAAAGTGATAACATATAAAAAGATCCAAGTACACACTAGGATCTTTTTATATGCCGTTGTTTTTATAGTATTTTAATTTACACCCAACATACTCTATTTCTAAATTTGATAATTATGTCGCGTCCTTCCATTTAGACTTCAATATTGAATATTGATATTCATCAATCCACTGCCCTTTTAGCATGTAATTCTGCAATAAATGACCTTCTCTCCTTATCCTCACACGTTCCAGCACAGAAATAGACTTGTTATTTCGAACATCCGAAAATGCAATCACTTTATGTTTCCGTAATATTTGAAGTAGCATTTCATGATTCTCCTTACTGTTAATATGCCTTGAAAAAGAACCCTAGAGGGTTCTTTTTCTTCTCGTTACATCCTTAGCAAGTCCCTCTTTAACATACAAACAGGACTACCAATTACTTGCAGCCCTGTTTGCACGTTAATATACACTCTTATTAAGTACTTACCACTTTATTTTGCTAAGAATTCACACCAACTAAATATGCCAGTATCACTTAGATATATAACACTTCAAAATTTAAAGGTATACAATAACAAATCTTTCCCAGGTTCCAACTATATAACTATTAGCTGCTAATTCTCTACCACCATTAGCTGATATGAATCTACCATTACTGAGTGCTTGTAATACATATATCCTATTGTCTCCACCATTATATAAAATAAACTTTTCCCATGCCCCAATTGATGTACGAGCTGCTACTACTCTACCATTTGGTTCAAAAGAAACGTATTTCCCATTACTTTTTGCTTTTAAAGCGTACGTATATAATTCCCCAGTCGGAATTAATTCGAATTTCTCCCATTCATTAACTGCATTACGGTTAGCTATCACATTTCCCGATGGCTCAGCAGAAACATATTGTAAATTTGCTGCCTGTATAGCAACTGTCCAACTTCCATTAAATAAATTCACTCCTTTTAGTGCACCAGCATTTGATTGATTGGCTGCCAATGCATCATTCGATGGCATTATCATCAATATAATTAGAACTATTGGCAACACCATTAGAACTAACTTTTTAAAGATTGTATTACCATTTTCATAAGTTATGAACCTCTTCATTCCCATTCCTCCTTTAATATACATAGCACTCATGTACACTATACCAAATATGTAAAATATTGTAACAAACGAGGCGATTTATCAACAAATACCTTATTATTCTGTTTCTTTTTTCTCAAATTTATAGCACCTAGACATTGCTCTATTCTCCAACATATTTTTAGCTATTTTTCCTCTTATAAATTCAGTTTCCCCCTATGTATCTATCCAAACTTAACTAGTTTTATATTTATCTAAACCAACTATCCGTTTAATTCCCTTTTGTTTTATAACAAACAGCTTCAAACTTTAGCATTTTATTTGTACTACTTCGTTTTTTTGGAAAGAATCCTCCAAATAATAACAACATCCATGCCTGTATGAGCATTATATTTATTCTATTGCTTGCACTTAAACTTAAAGTGCTCCAAAAGCCAAATAGCCGTTCATAATGAACGGCTATTTGGCTTCTTACTAATAATTTGAATGTTCTTCATGTTAATCTATTTTGTTTAATCCCGTTGAAGTAACTTGATAGGTTCTTTTTTTTCCTATATATTCTTGTTTATTATTCTCAAGGTTAATAAGTGTAGCGCGTGTCTTTTCCTTTACTGCTTCCCCTTCTATATGGGTAAACTCAATGTAATCTCCCACTTTTAAGGGCACCGTTTGGCTTTCGGCAGTTTGTTGTCTATTTCCCACTATTTCCTTATTGTACACAACACTACCGGATGAATTTTGTACTTTAATACTTGCATACGTATTATTAAAGTAAGAATGTGGTACGCCTGATTCTAACTTCACCTGCATTTTCTCAGTTGCCCTATTATAATCTACTTTTGCGATTTCTCTATCACTATATCCTTTTAAAGACCAGCCAAATTGATTTCCGTCTAAAACCGTTGTTTCTGGCATTTTTTCCACTTTCTTCATGCCTTCTTTTGTAACTTCGTACATGACTTTTTTTCCAAAGCTTTCTTGTTTACTGTTGTCTACATTTGTGAAAGTAGCTCTATGCACACCTTCTAAATGTGTTAACTCAATATAATCGCCTACTTTGACTGGAACTTTTTGCGATTCAGCATTTTGTTGTTTGTTTCCATAAATGTCTTTCTTGTATACTACTTTTCCTGTTGCATTTTGTACTTTAATACTCGCATATGTTTCATTAAAATAATGATGCGGTACGCCTGCTTTTAAGTCAACTTGCATTTCTTCTGTCGACTTATTAAAATTGATTTTAGCAAACTCGAAATCGCTAATTCCTTTTAGTGACCATGCAAACTGGTTTCCTTCTAAAATATTAGAAGAGTTCGGTATATCTGGATTAAAACCTAAGTTATCTAATATAGATTTTAGATCAGGTAAAACACCTATTCTATCATTCCATGGATCTTGAGATTTTGTTCCTGTATTTGGATTACTTAAGATATTTCTTAATTCGGCTGGTGTATAAGGAGAACCTCGGTGTTCTTTAGCAATACCTTGAATCGAAGTTGCTGCCCCAGCAATAATTGGTGAAGCACTTGATGTTCCACTAAATGTTGATGTATATAAATTTGTAGTATTTTGACTTGGATTTGCTGACGTTGTATCAACATTTTCTCCCCATCCATATACATCTAATCGACTTCCATAATTTGAAAACCATAAACGTTTATGTGGAACAGTTGATGATCCCGCCCCAACCATAATAGCACCTGAATCCTTGAAGTCTGGACTATTTCGATTTAAGATTTTTTTTCCATTACGATCTTTAAAATTATCCAAGTCGTTTGAACCATTTGCGCCAGCTTCTATAATAATAATCCCTTTATCTGCACCAACACGAATTGCATCAAAAATATCTGGATGTACTTCTACAGGTAAATATTTATCCCCATACCCATCATACGAAGCTTGTGCCTCTAATAAAAGAATATCTCCCGCTTGTAAATTATGTACAGCACTTAAAATAGCATCCGCTGTATTATAAATTCCGTTATCCCTAATCTGGGATATTACTTTTACATTTGCTTTTGGTGCAATTCCAATATTTCCAATTTGATTATCTTCAGATGAAACAATTCCTAATACAGAAGTACCATGAGCTCTATGCTGGCTTATATTTTGTCCCGACATAAGCTTAATATTTTTATTAACTAAATCCTCATGGTTCAATAACCATCCATATTCCATATCCACAAAAGTTGTATCCTTCCCGTCACCACCTTTAATGCTCCAAGCATGCGAGGCATTAATTCCCTTCGGTGCCGCTTCAAGATATCCTTGATTTTTAAATCTAGGATCATCGTACGGATTAACAGATAAATTTGGTAACTGTATTTCAGGGGGTGTCAAAATTTGTTTTTCTTGTATATAAGCCTCCTCTACAAGAGGAGATGTTTCAAATTTTTTTAGTAATAATTCTATTTCTATGTTATTAGGAGCTTGTACAATATAATAATTTAATAAATTATTAGCTGATTCATTAGCAACTGATTTAGATTGTACTGATAACTTTTCAATCTCTATCGGATTTACAGATGAGAACAGACGATTCAAAGTAAGTTCTGTATTTTCGGAAAATAACTTCTTTAAATTGTTATCATAATCCCCATTTTTTATTCGTTTCTCAATACTATCTTCATAAGGTAAGTCAATTTGATTTTTAAACTTTACAATTAATCTTTCTTCCTGTGAATCTCTTTCTTTGTATGTGACATTATTAGATTCAGCGTAAACTTTATTATGAATACTATCATTTTGTAGGATTAGATCTGTTCCTACAAATGTGGTCATTGCAATTGATGCAATTAGAAAATCTTTGAATATGTTCATACTATACCCGCCAATCTATTTTCTCTTGAGCATTTTTAATGCGTATAATAGTTAAGATTTTTATATATTATATAAATCAATAATTTAAGTTTTGTAGTGAAATCTATGACTTTATTAATAATCCCATAGAGGTAACCTGATATATCCTTTTCTTTCCTATATATTCCTGTTTACTATTCTCAAGATTAGTAAGTGTGGCACGTGTCTTTTCCTTTTGTGCTTCTCCCTCTGTATGAGTAAACTCAATATAATCTCCTACTTTGACTGTAACAGTTTGGCTCTCAGCAGCTTGTTGTCTATTTCCTACAATTGCTTTATTGTACAAAATATTGCCCGATGAGTTTTGAACTTTAATGCTTGCATACGTACTAGTAAAATAGGAATGGGGTACTCCCGCTTCTAATTTAATCTGCATTTTTTCTGTTGCATTGTTATACTCTACTTTTGCGATTTCTCGATCATTATATCCCTTTAACGACCATGCAAATTGATTTCCATCTAAAACTGTTGTTTCTGGCATTTTCTCTACTTTCTTCAGGCCTTCTTTTGTAACTTGATACCTTGCTGTCTTTCCAATGGTTTCATTTTTGTTATTTTCAAGGTTAGTTAAAGTTGCTCGTGTTTTCTCCTTTGTTGCTTCTCCTTCTATATGGGTAAATTCAATGTAATCCCCTACCTTGACTGGCACAGTTTGGCTTTCAGCATTTTGTTGTTTATCTCCCACGATTTCCTTATTGTACAAAACATTTCCAGAAGAATTCTGGACCTTAATACTCGCATACGTACTAGCAAAGTAGGAATGTGGTACACCTGCTTCTAGTTTTATCTTCATCTCTTCTGCCGTTTTATCGTAATCTACTTTTGCAATTTCGCTATCACTATATCCTTTTAATGACCATGCAAATTGATTTCCATCTAAGATTGTTGCTTCTGGCATTTTTTCTACTTTCTTCAGACCTTCTTTTGTAACTTCGTATATGGCTTTTTTTCCAAAACTCTCTTGCTTACTATTATCGACATTTGTGAAAGTAGCTCTATGCACACCTTCTAAATGTGTTAACTCGATATAATCTCCTACTTTGACTGATACCTTTTGTGATTCAGCATTTTGCTGTTTGTTTCCATAAATCTCTTTGTTATAGATCACTTTACCTGATGTATTTTGCACTTTAATACTTGCATATGTACTATCAAAGTAGTCATGTGGTACACCTGCTTTTAAATCAATTTGCATTTCTTCTGTTGATTTATTTAAATTTACTTTCGCAAATTCAAAATCTCCAATCCCTTTCAGCGACCATGCAAATTCTTTACCTTCAAAAATGCTTGGAGATTCATTTTTGATTTGTACCTTTTTCTCAACAGTTTGATCAAATAAATCCGTTAATACAATTTTTGCATAAGCATTTGTTGATAATGATAAAGATTGACTGATTCCATTTTGATAAGATTTAATATCATCAATTACGTTAATAGGTTGACCCGTCATATTTTCATTGTTATAAATTTCAATTTTCCCCTTAAATTGCGGTGTACTATTTTCTTTTAGTTTCCAAGATATATTTAATTTTTCATTTTCATAATATATAGATTGGATATCAAAATCTAGTTTTCCTATTTCAGGTTGAGTAGGTTGATTTAGCGTGAATATTTTTCCTGATCCAATGGTAGACTGCGTATTACCTCCTGCTTTGACCCATACATATTCTGAAGTGGCTCCTCCATCATATTGATAAGTATTATCATGCGTCCCTGAAATTTTTTGATTATTCCAATAACTCCATTGTTTATCTACTAACTTTCGGCTATAACCATTTTTCAGGCGCGCTTCTCGAACATTCTGTCCACTATCAGCCCAGTCTTCTTGAAACATTCCTAATCCATGATTAAATGCAACATTAGCAACAGGAAAATCCATAATTGCAATTTGATGCCATTTATTATTTGTTACATCTTTCAGCCATTGTCCAAATTTAGTATGACCATTTTCTTGCCATGAACGCATTGTCATTCTGTACCAATTGTAGTCTTTCCAACCATAAGTTGTTTGAACCTTCATTCCTGTTCCTTCCCCTCCAAAGGGCCCAGCTTGCGAATTCGGAGATAAGTATTCGGCCTTTATTGCTTCTTTAGAGGAAATTGGATCCCATAAAGCAAAATGTAAAGTACGTTTTCCATTTTCATCAAACCCACTTTGTTGTTGAAAACCAGCATATCCTCCAGCTTCACCACCTGCATTCCAGTTGTGTACAGCCCAGTACGTATAAGGTGGAGTCTGAACTGGTGACCAGTCTATACTAATAATATCTGAGACAGGTATATTTTGGGGACTGACATAAACTGCTGGAGCAGCTGAATGTGTTGCAGCTTTAATGTGCGAAATAGACGTTCCAAACATAGAAAACATGCTACATGCTGCGGTAATTATAATAACTTTATTAAACCTTTTCTTTGTTTTCTGACTCATCACTAATCTACTTCCTTTTCTTATTTTTATTTTTGAATACTAACTTAATAGAGAAATCTATCAAAATTCAAGCAACATCCAGTAATTCTTTAAAATACTGCCCCCATTTATGTTGTTCTATCTTCACATCTAATTCTTACATATTACTTGATTGTAAGTAGTTTCCATAACGATAAAGCAAATATCCAATTCGAGTCACCATTTCCTTGATGATTTTGAATAGCTTCATACACTTTCCCTTGATGTTCTACTTTATCTCCCTTTGTATACGCCTTCTTTGGATCCCATTTCTCATAAGATGTATTTTGATCTTTTGTTTTTACCGGAAGAATATTACTTTGAATTGATGTATTTCCAGCTGCATCTACGGCCTTCACTGCATATTTATATTCCTTATTAACTGTTAAGTTTTGATCAGTATACGTTGTTCCTTGTACTGTTTGAATCAATTGTCCATCGCGTAATACCTGATATTCTTTTACACTTACATTATCTGTAGAAGGATTCCATTTTAGCTCTACACTGTTAGAAGTAAGGTTGCTTGCATATAATTCTTGTGGCTGTGTCGGAGCCTCTGTATCTGGTTTCGGATTAACAATTTGATTTACTGTTTTCAGGCCATCCTTTGTAACTTCGTATATGGCTTTTTTTCCAAAGCTCTCTTGTTTACTATTATCGACATTCATAAAAGTTGCTCTATGCACACCTTCTATATGTGTTAACTCAATATAATCTCCTACTTTGACTGGAACTTTTTGCAGTTCAGCATTTTGTTGTTTGTTTCCATAAATGTCTTTCTTATATACTACTTTTCCTGATGCATTTTGTACTTTAATACTCGCATATGTTTCATTAAAATAATGGTGCGGTATGCCTTCTTTTAAGTCGATTTGCATTTCTTCTGTCGACTTATTGAAATTGACTTTAGCAAACTCGAAATCACTAATTCCTTTTAGTGACCATGCAAACTGTTTTCCTTCTAAAATATTATTTACATTAGGTATATCTGGTTTAATTGGATTAGAATCTGTCCCCTTCCAAATCTCTGCTGTTAAAGTTGGATACCCTAATGCAGCTACTTTTTGAATGGTATCGTTATTTGGACGTAATCCCCACTTCTCAAAGAAAGGTATCAAATTTTGTTTGGCTACTTTTGATGCCGAAATCATAAATAATTGTTTTTTATTTTCATCAGTTTGTGGAAGTTCACTTGAAGACATGTCTCTATACAATTGATGCAATTTAGGATAGAAGTCCTCTCCATATGCTAACTGTAGTTGCCAAAGCATAACAAGCTTAACAAAAACATCACTAACTTCGTCATAATTTTTATTAGGTTGTTCTAAGTATTGAAATGCCTTAGTATAAGCGCCCTCCTGTTGCAATCTAAAAGGTTGATTAGATGTAAATGCTTTTTCTACTGCAAGGCTGTATATATTATTTTGTACTTCTGTCATATTATAAAACTTCCAAGGTGATTGCTGTCTCAAATGCCCTGCCTCATGCCAAGGACCCCAGCCATCTTTTATAAATTTATTAATATCTAACACGTATTGGATTGCATCTCCTACATATGCGGTTCTATAAGAAGTTGCATACATATAATAATCGGGAGAATGATTTTCTTCTACGTAATGAATATAATGTTTATCTACTTGTTCCTCGGATAAACCAGCTACTTTGTCTTGAATTCGAGTAGCTTCATCCATCTTTTTTAAGAGTTGTACAGGATCTGTATTAGAACCTAACAAATATTTCTTAACACGTGCAGGGCTGGCCGTAATTAATACACGTTCTCCTTTTAACTCCACTGCATGTGCATTGGGATATTGGTCCAGCATGTTTATTAAATCTTGTTTCGTATGCTTTCCCAGTTCAAAAAAAGGAGTAGTCGTTCCACCTGTTGTGACTGTTGTTCGAATAGTGCCACCTTGTTGTTTATTATAAAAATAAATCATCCCCCCATTTGGAGATTGGATTGTGTTTATACCAGGTTTTAATGTAAATGATTTTATTTTAGAATCTTCTCTCCAAGAAGCATCATACGAATACGTTCCAATGTATGCTTGAATATTTTGATTTCCTTCTACATTAATCGTTATTTGTTCATTTGGCTTTGCATATAAACCAGTGGGTTCATATGGACTAAATGCCATACTTTTTCTTTCCTGTTGTTTCAGTACCTCAACATCCCCTTTTCCTGGGACTGTATATGTTCTATTTTCTGATTTAACTGACTTTTCTTCTTGCAGTGATGTCGATAAATTGTTTTGCTGCTGCCTTTCCTCTGCAAAGACATCTGATGAAGAAACCATTCCAGTCGTAAGCATAGTTACTGTAGCAGTAGCTGCAAGTATTTTTCTAGTTTTATATTTTAAGTTATTCCCCATATTGTCTCCCTCATTTTCCCTTAGTACATGTAAGGATTATTATTTTATTTATTACGTTTTTACACTAAAAATTTTTTACGCTATTTATGTTGTATCTAATACTCTATTTTTTCTCATAATAGTCTCCTTTTCTTTATTTCTAATTGTTTATAAATGTTATTTGATGACACATAAAATAACAACTTTGCGATAAACTCCTCAATAACAACCTAATATGTTTTGATTCAGTGTTATTAACTTCCATCTAATTGTATAAAAGTATTCAATTAGGAAAATAAGAATATAAAACTCACTAATCATAGATTAAGTTTTATGGAAAAATTCACAAAAAATCATTCACCTTAAAAATTTAAACTTGTATAACTACTTTCTACATATAGGATAGGATGGAGTTATACATATATTTATTTACTCTTAATATAAGAGACTTCACTACACTAAAAATTATTTCAATAAAAATAGAAGACAGAGGCCTTATTACACCTCTGTCTTTTCAATTTATAAAGAACAAAAAATCATTTTATGACTGTTTAAATGCCATTGTAACAAAAACCGTATTCCCCTATTTTTTTGAAGAAACGGGATTCATTTTTAATGTTTTTATTCCTTCTTTTAATGTAAACGCATCTGCTCTTAACGTTTTCCAACTGTCTTTCGCTGCATTCAGGTTAGGTTTTAAGAATTTAAATTTATTTTGATCTGCTTTTTGGGACGCTTTATCAATATGACTAAGCACTCCTGAATATTGAGAATCTAAATCATGCCATTGTGCAGACATATAGGTAAGAGCATTAATAGCTGATCCAATTGCATCGTGCATTTCATTAATATTATTATACGCAACACCAACTACACGGTTTAACGTTACTTTATAATCTATAGTCTGACGTAATTGTGCTAATAACGGCTCTAACGTACCTAAATTATTTCTTGCTACCCCTATCATTACACCACCAGCAATCCACGTAGGAATTGAGGGAATTGATACAGTTATTATCCCATCTGATTCTACTTGTTTAAAATGTCTTACTTGCTCTAAAACTTCATTTAAGCGCTTTTCATCTTCATCAATTCCAGATGCTTGGTTTTTCAGAATTGAATGCAAAATATCTTTATGACCTCCAAATGCCCGGACATCTTCTCCAATACTATCTCTTAACTTAGCTAGTTCTTGTATTAAATTCTGTGTATATGCTTGATTTTGTTTAATCTCACCTTGTAAATCTGTAATGCCTTCTTTTAATGTGTCTGCATCCCCTTCATTAATCGCTTCTACTAATGTGTCATAATAATTGTCGAATTTAGTATCATACTCTACAATCCCCGTCAGTGTATCTAAAAGTTGTTTTTTTATGTGTGAATCCCATTTCGTAGCATGCTCTCTTGCATTCTTTTGATCTTGTAGAATTTGACTAGGTAGATTTGTATATCCTTTAATGTCAATTCCTTCAAAGTTAACATCTGGGTTTTTAATTAACAAATAAGAGTAATCATTCATAGATTTTGCAAATACTCCAGCATCTTGCAAAGCTTTTTTCATCTTTTCGCTGTTTACAGAAAGAGATATATCTTCGGTACTAGTTTGTTCCATTTTACTTTCACTTGCGAAGGCTGCCACTGGAGAAACTACAGTAGTTGTTGTCAGAGTTAAAAACGTCGATACAGCAAGTAGTTTATAAGGAAAGTTTTTATTCATTTCAATTCCTCCTATACATATATATTGATTTTTAATTTGTTTTTTCTTGTTTAAAAGCAATGTCTTTTGAAATGAATTCTGCATCCTTATGAATATCATTCCAACTTTGTTTTGCAGCCTTTAAATCATCAGGTATTAAAGAAAGTTTATGTTCTTGCATTTGGTCGATATTATCATATAGATCTTTATAATTCGCTCCCATCGTATTCCATTGTTGCTGAATATTCGTTAGAGACATGATTGCTTGATCCACTGTTTGATACAAATATGTCAACGTGTCTTTTGTATTAGTAAGTGAAATAACTGCTTGGTTAGCAAGATCGGCTTTCATACTTAATTCTCCGATTTTATTAGAAATTTCATTATAAGAGTTCATATGATTAGATGCCGCAACACCAGCTGCTGTTCCTAAGCCGATACCAGCTGCCCCTAGAGCTGTTAGACCACCAACAACAGCTGGTGTCGCTGTGCCACCGGTCACAACAATTACTACCGCTCCTGCAATCGTTCCAATAACTAAAATAGCTGCTCCTAATCCACCACCAATTGACCAGGCTAATACATTATCAAAATGTGCTTTCTGCGTAGAACGTAAATTCTCAATTTCGGCCTGAAGTTGTGGGACTAGTGCTTGTTTTCCCGCTAATATAGCCGTTAATCCCCCTTGTCCATCTGGACTTCCAACATTATTTTTAAAATCTACAGTATTTGTATACAACTTTGTTTTGAAAGCTTCTAACATCTTAATAACTTCCGTAACTTCATTTGAATTTGTATGAATTGTACCGATTAAATCCCCTATTCCTTCTTTGAGGCCTGCCTTATCTTTCTTTTTTACAGTATCTACTAGTGTGTCGTAATAATTTTGAAATTGTTCATCATAATTTACAATATTACGTGCTGTCTTTTGAATGTTTGGCTTCGCTGTATCTAACCAGTAATTTGCATTGATTCGTGACAGTTCCTGATTCAGGTGAATGTTTTTGATTAATTCTCCCCCTCCTGAACCTAAATCAACGTTGGATAAATTTACATTCGGTTGCTTAATCATTGTTTTTGCGTACAAATCCATTACAAGAATATGAGAGCCTGTTTCAGCCAACACTTTCTTTAACCCTTCAGGTCCTAACGCATAATTTTCTATTTGCTGTTCTTGTGCTGTCTGTTCTTGTGCAAGTGCATGAATAGTACTACCATTCGTAGCAGTTATAACCGTTGCTAAAGTGGCCAAAGTTATGACCTTAAATGGAAATTTCATTATTTGATTCTCCTCCTTATTTTCAGTTGCATTATAATTTTTTATTAAACTTAATTTCTTAATATTAAAATTTATTAACTTGCTCTTCGAGTTGATTTGTTACATTCTTTAGTCGTCTTAATGTATCTTTTTGAGACTGAGTGTTATTCGTATCAACTTCATTCGATAATTTTGTAATACTATTATTTATTAAATTCAAATCCTCTTTATAACGTTTCATTAGCTCAATCTCTCCATCTACTTGATTAGCAAATGTATGCAAATCATTTTGCATGAAAAGAATCATTGATTTTTGTAAATCTGCTACTGTTAATTTAGTTGTTAAGTCATATAATTTTTGATTTTGTTTCTCTAAATCATTTAAATATGCTCTTTGCTCTGCTGTTAGTTTATTAATTTCGGCAAAGGTACTATATGTTTTTTTTATTTTTTCAGGATCAATCACTTTCATAAGATCATACTCTTTCGTTTTTGTAACTGCAGCTGCAGCAATTTCACCTTTTTTACTTTTCTCTATCGCTTCACGTGCTTCTTTTTTGGCAGCTTCAATTTCTATAACTGATTTTCCCTTTTCTGTTGCTTCTTGCTCTGCTTTCTTCTCTGCTTCTACAATAGCATTGTTTATTTCTTTTCCTTTGTTATACGCCACTACTGCGGTTTGAGCAGCCGGTTCAATGATATCTTTTGATAGACTATAAATTTCTTGGAATACCTTTAGCCCTTGTTCATTTAAAGCTCCCGGTAATAATGCTATTTGCTGTAAATCATTTTGAATTGATTTTTTTGTATTTAGCATTTCATTTTTTAACTTGTCTATTTTTCCTGTTCCCTCAGAACTAAGTACACTCTGTGCTTTTACCACATCTGTATCAAGATTTTTCAGTTTCTTATCTACCTGTAGTTTAAGATCTGTTAACTCATTAATCTGACGTTGCACGTTTTCTTCGTTTGTTATAGTCATATCTTGAAGAACTTCCAGTCTATCTAAAAACCCTTCTTTATCTTCCTTATTATCTACAAATCCTTTTAATGTTGGATAATAGCTATTAAATTTGGTTGCAAATCCTTTGCTTTTTGAATTTAGTAGAATTAATTTTGGATATAGTTCTGATGACCACTCTTTCATATCTTGTTTAATTAGAAATTGAGTTGTATTTAAAGATGGAACTTCTTCAAGTTGCACATTCGGACTTGCTAAGGCTCCATCTATAAAGGTTTGTGTTAATTTGGAGTGTGCACCTATTTTTCGTAATGCTGAGGAAATATCTATATTACCTTGTTTCGTTTCTGCCTGAACGATTGGCATTGCGAGAGTATTGATAGGAATAGTCGCTCCAGTAACGATTGATGTTATTAAAAATCCTGTCATAATTTTATTCTTCATTCCGTACACCTCTTCACTATTGTTTTTTACAGTTTTAATCGTAAATGTTGTACAACCTAACGTTAGGATTTCATCACACACACTTGAGGAGAGAAATTTTTTCGATAGAGTAATCGTATCTCGTTTTTTATTTATTTTTGATAGAATATAAGGACCTTACTTCCCCCTCATTTTAAACACTATGTTTTTCATAAGTAAACCTGAAAATCACATTGATTAAATTTGATTTTTCAGATATTCATTATTCGAATTTAAAAATATTATATTTAAAAAAGTTAAATACAAATTTCATTTCATAAAGTGAAATAATTATACTATGATAATTAAACATAAAAATTCTTTGATTCCCTTAAATCTATATGAATCCCCTTACCTAAAAATGATTTTAATATAATTTAATAGTGATTAGCACATATGTGTCTTTTATATGGATATGTAAAATTACATATCCATATAGGAGTATCTAACTTAACTACTCCAAAATATTATTATCGTATACATAATAATATTGTCACTACGAACACCACAGGAGAAAACTCCCCTCATGCACTCTAGGGGATAGAATGTCTATGTAATAAAATTTTTTACTTATATACTTACTATTTATTATAGAAATACAAAAAAGCGATTCTTTTCACATGAAAAGAATCGCTTTCTAGGTTCATATTTTCAATTACGTTACATAAAGAATTGAGGAATTATCATTTAAGAGCCTTAACTATCATTTCAGTTGCCTCTGCAATTAGTTGATTATCATAGGTAGCCTCTTTCTCATCTTTACTAGATAAAATTGCGATGATAATGGGTGCTCTATTTGGCGGCCAAACGATAGCAATATCATTTCGTGTCCCATAACTTCCAGCTCCTGATTTATCTCCAACTATCCAATCAGTTGGTACGCCTGCACGAATAAGTTTGTCTCCTGTAGCATTTCCTTTCATCCACCCTGTAAGAATGTTACGTTTATGAACCGGAAGCGCATTTCCGACCGTAAAAGCTTTCAGATTCGTAGCAATTGCTTTCGCTGTACTAGTGTCACGAATGTCTCCTGGAATAGCCTCGTTTAATTCTGTTTCAAAGCGATCAGACATAGTAATCCGATCACCCATCTGTCTTAGCGCTTTTTCATATCCTCTTGGTCCGCCTATTTTGTTAAATAAAATGTTCCCTGCAGTATTATCACTGTTACGAACAGCAGCCTCAGCAATTTCTCCTAGTGTCATTCCAGTATCTACATGTTTCTCAGTAACAGGTGAATAATCCACTAAGTCTTCTTTCGTATAAGTAATAACTTCATTTAATTTCTCAGTAGAGTTTTGCTGTAGTAATACCCCTGCCGCTAACGCCTTGTATGTTGATGCAAAGGCAAACCTTTCGTTAGGTCGATAAGAGATTGTTTGATTTGTACCAGTATCAATTGCATATACACCTAATCGTGCATCGAATTTTTTCTCAAGTTGAGAGAATTCTTTATACGTCGCCTGATGTTTATGCTTCACTTGTCCTGTCTTTTCTTTCGCCTCAACTTGCAATGCCCCTCCTGTAAAAGTTTCTAGGCTTGTAAGACTTATACCTAATATACCAATGCATATTCCTATTTTTAGCATCCTCTTATTTTTCAAAATCATCATTCCTTTCAAATTTTCAATACTGAAAACAAGTAGTAAATTCAATACAATGTATCTATTTGAATACCTGTTTTTATACGTACACATAATAGACCATCTAAGAAACAAGTTTGTTCCATAAATTTAAAACCTTTTTAATTAGTAACCAAAATATTAACAAAAATAAGAGATAGCAACTATGATAGCTACTAACTCTTATTTCAAATCTTACTTTTTCTTTAACTTATAAAAGCTTTTATATAAACAGGATCTCTTCCCCTGAGAAAAGTACACAATTATTAATGATTTTGATTCGAACTCTCTGTACTAGCAGTTTCACCTTGTATACGTTGCTTTTTCAAATCAAAGTATACATCTAAAACTTCCTTTCCAATTATAGAATTAATACCATTTTTATCATCATGAAGCCATGGGACTACTACTGAGAATGCTACTTCTGGATTATCATATGGGGCGTATCCAACTAACGTTAAGTTGTAACATTCCATACGTTCCCCTTTCGCATTTCTACCAATTGGATCATCCCCACCATATACAGTTTGAGCTGTCCCTGTCTTTCCTGCTGGTTTATATGGAGCATTTTTGAAATATTTCACGCCAGTTCCATCACCTTCTTGGAATACCCATCTAAACCCTTCTTTTATTCGATCAATATATTCTGTCTTCATATCAATTCGATTTAATACGACAGGCTCTATAGAGCGTATAACTTTACCAACTTCTTCTTTTATTGATTGCTCTCGTATTTCTTGTACAATTTGAGGTTGCATTCTATAACCTCCATTAGCAATCGTTGAAATATATTGCGCCAATTGCAACGGTGTATACGTATCATACTGCCCGATAGAAAAATCTAGTAAAAACCCAGGCTGACTATCTACTTTTCTAGTTTGTCCAACTATTTCATTCGGTAAATCAATACCTGTTGGAACTCCTAATCCAAATTGTTTAAAATAATAGCGCATCGTATCAAATGCTCCTTGTTTTATATCCAACGAACCATTTGGTACGTAATTAACTCCCGCAATTTTTAAAGCTGTCTGGAACATGTATACATTCGAAGATACTTGTAGCGCTCGTAAATCATTAATATTACCAAATCCGGATACATTCCACGATTTCTTAGCTTGTGTACCTTTAAATTTCATAGGTGCATCATAAAATTGATCTCCTGGCTGTATTGCCCCTGTCTCATATCCAGTTAATACAGTTGCACCTTTTACAGCTGACCCTAGCTCATACGAAGTTGTCATGTTACCTAATGCCAAATCCTCAATCTCTATTTTCCCTTCTTTTTCTACAATCTTTTTGCCTGCCATAGATAAAATCTGTCCGTTATTTGGATTCGTCATGACGACAAAAGCTCGGTCCAACAGTGGCTCTGAACTCTTAAACGCTCTCAAATTTTTCTCTATACTTTCTTCCACTTTCTTTTGTAATTCCATATCAATCGTTAATGTTAAACTATTACCACTTTTTCCTTTAGAGATGATTTCTGTGTTTATAATGTTTCCTGATTTATCAGTAATATTTTTCACTTCTTCTTTTGCACCGTGCAAGACATCTTCATATCGTTGTTCAATATAACTTTTTCCTACACGATCATTTCGGTTATATCCACGTACCAAATAAGAATCTAAGTTTTCTTTCGGTAATCCTTCTTCACTACTCGTAATATTACCTAACACGGAACGAAATAAATTACCATTTACGTAATTACGTTCCCAATCAACCGTTGCATCTACTCCTGGGAACTCCATAAGCTTTTCACTTATCCGTGCATACTCTTCATCTGTTACATCTTTTTTAATAATTTGTGGTGTCAGTTGATAACCTGAACTCATTTTACTTTTAATAGCTAACACCTTTAAATCTTGTGCTGTTAATTCTGCCAATTCTACTTCTGTAACGCGACTTCGTCTTAAGTCTTCTATTTTTTTATCTAACTCTTTTCCCTCTATTCCCTTTTCTTTAAACTTTTCTATATCTTTTTTAGTAATCTTTGTCTCCGCACGTTTCGTATTCAACTGCATCCAAAAATCTTTTTTATCGATTTCAGTTAACTTATTTATATCTTGTTCGGGCATTTCAAGTACTTTCGCTAAGTCTTTTGCTGTTTTTAAAATATCTTCACTCGTAATCCCTTTCACCCTTGTATACGTAATTGTGCGAAGAGATTTATTATTAACGACTGCTTTCCCTTCTCGATCTAGTATTTGTCCACGTGGAACTGGTATACTAGTTGTTTCATTTTGACTGCTCTCCACTTGGTTCTTATAAGCCTCTCCCTCAACGATTTGTACTTTTCCTAGCTGCATAATAATGGCTGAGAATAGTAGAAATATGCAAAGGAACATTATATTTAATCGAATAGATATATATGTCTGCTGCTTTTTTTCTTTTTGTTTTTTCATAAATCCTCCATATAATTCTTCCGGAACTCCTCACTAATACTTAGTAAATAAATACGTTCCCTATATATTAGAAATCACCATTCAGTTATAAATAGTGTCTTATCTTTTTTTCTACATCCTTGTAAGCATCAAGCCTTCTTCGTTTAGCCGCGTAATTGATAAATCCCCTTTCCTGTTTTTCTCTCTATTTTTTTATTGCTTGCATTAGAAATGCTAAACTGTATAATGACTCATATTAAGCTTACACATAGACTTGCTAGTAACTTTTCATACTAATTATTCCTTTCTTCATGCTGTTATACTTAATAGACAACCTAAATAATAAAATTGTTCCACATTTACAAAAAAAATAATTAACTATAAGATGAAATAGGCTACATAAGGGAGGGTTATATGTTACATATAAAAAGATGGAGATTTTTTGCGGTTCTTTCTATTGTAGGTTTGATTTTACTAATTTTATTAAAAATCAACTTCATCTCAATTACTATCGCAACTTCTTCAGTTGAAAGAGGAAAAATTTCCGATCAAAATGGTGTAATACTAGCTACAAATAAGAAAGTTAAGTCTCTATATTGCACTTCTAATGATGAAAAGGTATCGAATCAAGATACCTTAAACACATTAGCTTTTTTTAATCAATTTTCAAACGAGTTTCAACATGACATTTCGGCAGAGGACATAAAATCACAATTACAACAATCTTGTAAAAAGCAGACTATGAATGATTTACCGTTATACTCTGACATAAATGAGAGTGAACTTACATTCATAAACAAGAACAAACCCAATAATGTAATAATTAAAGATGAATGGATTCGATATTATCCTAAACACGAAGTTGGTTCACAGCTAATTGGGTATGTAGAAAATGACCTTAATTCTAAGTATGGACCTGTTGGAAAAAGTGGGATTGAGCTTCAATATGAAAATGATTTAAAAGGAAAACCCGGAAAAACACTGATTTTTAAAATGAATAATAAAAAATTCTTATGGAACATTCAAAAAGTTCAAAAAGGAAAAGATGTCCAGCTAGCTTTAGACTCTAAATTGCAACAAAAAACAGAGGAAGCATTAAGATCTCAAATTAAGAAAATACGTGATGCTAAAGCTGGTTATGTTGTAGTAACCGATGTAAAAACTGGCGCAATTTTAACTATGGCCAACTCGGCAGTGTTTGATCCAAATACATTAAATACACATGTATCATCTAAAAACGAAAACATTAAATCACTTTCGCAAAATAAAGCAATTCAAAAATTAAAGTATGGTGAATCTTATGTAAATATGGCCTCAACTATAAAGCCACTTACTATTTTAATTGGATTAAACGAAAAGCTTTTTCAACCTGAAGATACTTATTTAGATAAAGGTACTTTTCAATATGATAATCAAAATAACATTACGAATGCACCTGGAACCCCAACAGGTGAGATTACACCAAGGCAGGCTATCATTAATTCATCTAACACATTTATGACAGCAAAAGTAGCTCTACCCTTATTCAACCAAAATAATGGGAATATAGAAAAAGTTGCACATATATGGACAGAGTATTTAAAGCAATTTGGCCTTCGTTCTAAAACCGGGGTTGATTTACCTTTTGAAGAAGACGGACAATATGAATTTCATCCAACAAACAAGTTTGAAAATGGTATCTCCGCCCTATTAAATGCCTCTTGGGGAGGAAATGAAGTACACACTCCTCTTCAACTTGCTCAATATGCAGCAACTTTAGCAAGTAAAGGTGATAAATATAAACCTCAAATCGTAAGTGCTATTATTGATCAAAATGGTAAGGAAACAAAAAAGTTTAAACCAATTTTAGAAAGTTCAAATCGTTACCCGGTGAAATTTTGGAGTGTCGTGCAAGGTGGGATGAGCCAAAATATAGAGGAAATTAAAAACTTACCCTTCCATGTCGCAGGTAAAACGGGTATTACAGGTTTTCCGAATGAGCAAGAAAAAATGATAAATCATTCTCTTTTCATTGCATATGCTCCTACCGAAGATCCACAAATCGCCATTTCTGTCGTTATTCCTGTTAGTAATTCAGAAAAAAACATCGCTGCTCTCGTTACATCGGAAATTTTAAAGTCTTGGCATACACTTCAAAAAAAAGATAATAACAAAGAGGAAGGTTCATTAAAATGAACCTTCCTCTTTTACCATATAGAATCTATATTTATTATTTTCCAATCACCATTATCATTCTTTTCGAACATAAATGAATACTTAATATCAGTTAAAACATACTCTTTTTGTACATATCCAGTATTACCGTTAATTGTCGATATTTTTATATATCCATCATTTTGCACTTTTTCTGGAATCCAAGCTTTTACCATTTCATTAGATACTTCATATAAAACTTGTGATTCTCGCTTTGGTTCAGCTAAAATTTTCGTTTTATTTCCAGTAACAGTTGCATATATAAAATGCGCTTGCTTTGGTTGGTTACTTTCTGTCAATCCACTTGGTACTTTGTATACTTTTTTTGTATCATTTGCAAATTCTCCCCCCATTGTAAGAGCGACTTGCAACTCATGAAAAATATCTTCATCAAACTTCAATTCATCCTTCTTATAACTCTTCCCTTTAAATAGAACTTCATCATTTAACGCTCTATACAAGTCATTTTCATTTTTTGAATTTGTACTTTGATATAATTCATTCATAAATTGTTTTAATGTTGGATCTTGAGCAGACTCATCTTTAGTTTTAGGCTTAATTTGTGTACTACTTTGGACCGGTGATTTATTATCATCAAGCCATGGTTGTTGAACGATAACAAATAACATTGTACAAACCAAAACAACTACTATAGGCAATGCTCTTTTACGAAACGGTCTTTTATGTTTTACAAGATCCGCTTCATTATTTTCATATATAGACTGCTTTATTTTAAAAATAAACTCTTCTTCATCTTTACGATTCTCCATTGGGCCTTTTTTTAATTGTTTATACCAGTCAGGATTTTGTTTATTGTTCATCACTACTACCCTCCCCTATTAATTTTGAAACCTTACTTCTCGCTCGGCTTAATCTAGATTTTACAGTTCCAATGGATACTCCTAGTGTTTCGGCCATTTCTTCATAAGATAATTCATATTTCGCGTCTAAAATTATTATTTCACGGTGTTTTTTAGGTAGTTTTAATACAACATCCCACACTTCATTCATTTCCTCTTGATTAAAAAATTCTTTTTCTGCCGATGGAGATTGCTTATCATCACTAAAAAAACCTACTAATGATATCCTTTTAAAATAGGAGGATTTCAAATAGTTTATTGCTGTATTTCTTGTAATTTTTAATATCCACGTTTTAATAGATGACTCCTTTCGAAATGAATTCCAATTTTTAAATACCTTTATAAATACATCTTGCGTGATATCATCTGATAAGTGTGGATCTTTCGTAATAATAAATGAATAATTCCATACATCTTGCCAATAGTCTTTTATAACATAGTCAAGCTCATCATGAATACACTTTTCAATAAACGTCTCTTCCATTTCCACACCTCGAACTTATTTGAATAAAGATAAAACTGCCCTCACTTTTATTATGGTTTCAATATATAGACAAGATACAAGTTTCATTTGTTCCATTGTTTATCTTTTTTTGATAGAAAAATCCTCCTAAAAATGTAAAGGTGTGCAATTACTTTCATAAAATAATCATCTATATATTCTTTTACATGACAGGCTCCTAAAAACAAGTAAAGCATACAATGTTAAAAATACACTCAAAAAAAATCTGATTATTATTTTTACATTTCACGCAACACTCCACTTGTATCACCTTTTTTCTTAGAGCATACTTATTTGTGTGCTCTATTTATGTTTTACTACATAACTGTTTTGTTACAGTTTATAATTCCCCCTCACTTGTCCCTTTCAATTTGTTTTACTCTTCTATTTACTATTAGCAATACCAACCTTTCAAAGATGAAAACAAAGATGAGTTATCATCTTTATTCAGCCACAACAAAAAAGCATTCTCAATTAAGGAGAATGCTTTTTCGAAACTTAATTGTTCTTTGTATTGCTCAATTTATACCTTCGTGTTAAGCAAACAATGAATGTAGTAAAAGATTTTACCTTATAGTTACGTATTATTTCTGAAAAACGTGTTTTACTTTTTCACCTGGAACGTTACTCCCCCCTCTTCCTTTTACATCTTCAATCATCATGGTTACAATCATGTCTGGCTCATTTGCATCAAAAGCCGCAAACCATCCAAGTTCTTTTCCGTCTGCTTCTTTCGACTCTTTCAGTTCTGCTGTACCAGTTTTACCAGCAAGAGTTACACCATCAACTTTAGCAATTCTCCCCGCGCCATCAGGGTCATTAATGACTTTTATTAATGCACTCTTTAATATCTCTTGATTCTTTTTAGAAACGACTTTTTCTTTCCAATTCCCCGCTGCTTTTGTTTCTTTTAAAAGATGAGGCGACGGGATATTTCCCTCATTCACAATCGGTGCATATGTTAGTGCTAAATGAAGTGGTGTCATTAATACTTGTCCTTGTCCATATCCCGTATCTGCAAGTTGAATATCATTTTTTATTCCATCTCTTGCAATGATTGAAATAGGGAATTCGTATTCGATTGGTAATTTTTCATGAAATCCGTATTTCTTAAATTCATTTACATACTGATCTTTTCCCATTTTCAAAGCTTGTTGAGCAAAATAAATATTATCAGAGTACTTCATTGCCTTATCAAAATCAATTGGACTAGCTTCCTTCACACGTGTTACATAATAATTTCCCCAAGATGAATCTTTTGTCCACTTTAATCCTTGAATTTTAAATTCTTCCTTAGGGTTTATTGTGTTTGTTTCCAAACCAATTGCACCTGTAATCGTTTTAAATACGGAACCTGGTACAAATGCTTGTGTAAAACGATTCATCATTGGTAGTTTCGAGTCGTTATTCCATGCTTCTCGTTGGGCTTTTGATGCGCCTCTAACTATTGTATTTGGATTATAAGCAGGGCTACTTACAAGTGCGATAGTTTCACCCGTTTTAGGATTGACCGCTGCACTTGATCCTGCTTCATTTTTCATCTCATTAAAGATTTTTTCTTGAATTGCAGCATCAATTGTTAACGTAACATTTTCCCCTTCTTTTGCTTCTTTTTTTGCTACGTTTTTAATCTCTTTCCCGTTCTCGTCTTCCATAAATACGCGTCCACCCTTTTCACCACGCAATTTATTCTCTAATACCTTCTCTAAACCAGTCTTACCCACTAAATCATCTGCTTGATAACCTTTTTTTTGAAGCGATTTTAACTCCTCTGCATTCACCTTTCCTATATATCCAGTTAAGTGTGCCGCCGCTTCTCCTAATGGATACGTACGAATATTTACTGGACGAGAGGAAACTCCTTCTAATTCAATATAATCATTCTGTCTGGTTCCCTCTTTTAAAATACCAATGGGTACAAAGGAATCTGGTTTTATCCATTTTGCTGCGAGCTTCTGATCGACCTCTTCTATAGACATATCAAGTAATTGTGCTACTATTTCTTTCGTTTGCGCTGCCATTTCACCTAGTTTCTCTGGAATAATTCCAACCTCAGACGCTTTACCATTCGTTACAAGCCCTTTTCCATTTCGATCATATATTTCTCCGCGTTTTCCTTGTTCTATTTGCATACGTACTTTGTAATCTTTTTTCATACCTGGAAAAATGAAATCTGGTGTCCAATCTATTTTCCAAGATTCTTTTTCTTTCACAAGTTTTGCTTCATGGATAAATGAAACTGTTCCTCCATCCGTATCCATCTTAACTTCAAAAAGAAAAAGCTCTTTATCTTTAGCATTCTCTCCTTTCGTTTTAATTTTTAAATTCTTAACGCCAATACCCTCATAGATTTTTTGATATTTCTCTGTAAAATCCTTTTTAGAAATCGTTTTTTTGGCACGCTCTGATAAATGATCATACATATTTGCAAATTTTTTATCATTCCATAAATTGATATATTCTTCAAATGTTTGTTTTGGCGGTTCGTTTTTATTACATCCTACAAACATAACTGCGAAACAAACGAAAAGCAGCATCCATAATTTTTTCAATTCAATCTTCTCCCTTAGTTAAAAATATTTATTCCTTTCTTGATATATTAAATAAAAAATGTTGTAACGCTTAATAGACAGTGTAAGTAATGAGATTGTTCCACATTTACAAAAGAAATTAATTTATGGTTCAGTTGCATTCGAAGAGGAAGATTTTAAAATTCTTGCAAATAAAGCGGATCTATTTAGCAATCGGTTTCATTATTAGTGCTGTTTTAACAATTTCATTTAAAATACCTTTTAGTTTGAGTTCTCCGCTCTTACCTTTTTTGTAGATATTTAAAACAAAAAAGACCCCTTATACTAAGGGGCCTACAACAGAAAATAACTAAGTATAAACAATATAAAGAATTAATGAAAGTATAATTTATAGGTGCTGTATATCCTTCTATTTCGCATCAAAACCTCTACACTGTACGCGAAAGGAGATTCGTTCACTCTAAAGCTTATTTAGAAGAGTCATGCACAGGTAAACTATTATGAATTAATTCAGCAACTTTTACATACCCTTTTGAATTTGGATGAATTAAATCCGCAGACCAAAGCGTATTGTCATTAACTAAAGGATGACTCCAAAAGTCAACATGATGAATCTTATACTCTCTACTCAGTGAACGTATAACATCATTTACCTCTAATAATTGTTCCTTTATTCCTTGTTTTTTTTCAGAAGCGAAAGGAAGCCTTACTGTAAAATCCGGAAGGTTTGCTATAATAATATCAGCTTCTGTTTTACTTAATTTATCTATCATAAATTCCATATCATTCTTATATGCTTGATGATTCCAACGTCCTTTTAATACATCGTTTGCACCCGCAATTAGACTAACCAAATCTGGATTAAACGTTAATGCCTTTTCCAATTGCTGTGAGCGTATTTCTTTCGTTACTAACCCCCGTTTTGCAAAATTAACATATTCTATATCGTTTACAGACAGTTGAACAAAATGATCTACCCAGCTTTTTAATGCAATTCCCTCAACTTCATCCCCTATCCCCTCTGTAAAACTATCACCAATCGCTACAAATCGCTTCCACATATGTATTCCCCCTTTAGTATTAACTATATCTATACTATACAATAGCTCACAACGTAATTGTTATTTCTAAGCGGTTTTCGATTTCAATTATATTCCACTTTACTATATTTACATTTAGAATCCAAAATTGACCGATTCCTAAGTATGCTTAGGAATCGGTCATATTCGTATATTTACTAAAGAAATAAAACCTCTCTAGGCATTATACTTTTTTCAAAAAATTTGTTGTTCTTTGTTTTGCCCAATTGATACATTTCTTTTCGATTAAATGATACGAAACTATAGAAAAAAGTAGTGTCATTGTAATGCACAAAATAAGAAGGAATAAGATAGGTATCTTTGTATACAAAAGTTTAAATAGTACCATCATGATTGGAAAGTGGCACAAATAGATACTGTATGAAATTTCTCCTAAGTATACAAACACACTCTTATTTAAAAATGCTTTTACTTTAAGGTTACTCATGGCCATTATAATAAATATACTAACACCCATTACGACACCCCAATCTTTTAATAAGAAAGTAGTATCATTACGGGAAATACCATAAATTAAAATGGAATATAAATATAAAATAATCCCTAGTGCAATAAGAAATCCTTTATTAAATTTTTTCATATTCCTATATGAGTAGATAAGTTTTTCCTGATGCTTAAAAAGTAACATCCCAACCATAAACATAGATGTAAAATGCAGTGTATCAGCATAGCCATTATAAAACCCCTCAGCTTTCCCAATATGCAACATATTAAGAAAAACACTAATGAAAGAAAAGCTCAAAGCAAATAGTATCGTTTTCTTCCAACTCAGTTTATAAAAAAGAAGGAATAAGAAAGGAAACACAATAGATATACGTATTTCTTGAGCCAATGACCAGATAACTGGATTATAATTTTCCGTAAAAAAGTTAGTAAGAAGCACAAAATGGTTTATAATATCTAATTTTGTTATAGATCCTTGCCACCTATCATAGAACCAATCACGTAGTCCTACCACTTCATACGGCGAAAATAAAATAAATAAAGCAAAGGTAACGATTATCCAAAAATAATAAGGAATATAGATTCTTACAAATCTCTTAATTAAATATCCCCAATAATTTGTTTTTGAATGATAAAGTGCCATAGATAACACAAAACCACTTAGTACATAAAAAACGATAACAGCTTCCCCACCCGCCCATAAAAACCTAAGCGGGGAAAATTTAATAGAATTAGGCAACGATGGTAGCATTAAACAAAAATGTCCAAATACCACAGTAAGTGCTGCTAATCCTCGTATGGAATCTAATTCTTTTATCCTCTTACTCATAAAATGTTCTCCTTGTAAATTGTTCTCCTTGTAAATTGTAAATTTTACTGTTCATAAAGGCCACTATACGAATGTAGTGGGAGAATTGTACATATTGTTTCTTTAAATTCCTAATATAAGCAGTACAGAGTTAATTTGACCTCCATTTCTTTATATACATAATTTAAAACAAAATATTTAATACAAAGAAAAGATTTTATTAAATTTTTATAAAATCTAATTACAGAAATACGTACCGGATATTAATTTTTTATTGTCATTTGATAGAATAGTAGGTGGTTTTTCATCATGTAACTTTATGAAACTATCTTTGCACCAGAACCCTTTAAATCAAAAGATTCATAATAAACGCCATCCTTTCTGCATATTTCTACAAAAAGAATAGCGTTTTTTAATTTATGGACACAAATTTATGCTAGTTTTTTACTATATCAACCGCACTATCCCACATACCATTAAAGAAAGATCCGATTTTACGCATAAAACGTGTAAACCAATTTGCTTGTTCTACATCAGATTTTGTTACAAGGTCTATTTGTAATGATTTACCTAATAAGAACCCAGGATCTGTATTATCTTTAGGCGAGATAATCATTTTACTTATTGTTACACCTTTTTTAATAGGCGCTTCTTGTTCTTTATTCGATACTTTAAATTCTTTTTTATAAACATCTTTATTGCCCTTTGGCATTGGAAGTGAAACAGCTTGCTTCGTTTGAACTACTACATCTTTGTCTTTCGCATTTGCAACTCGCACTGTTTCATGCCCTTTTACTACTGAATCTTTTCCGTAGATATTCTTCACTTCAAAATTCGCAAATCCATAATCATATAATTTCTTTGTTTCATCAAAACGTGCTGTATGAGAGTTTGCTTTTATTACTACAGAGATTAGACGCATACCGTTTCTTTCTACTGTACCAGTGAAGCAATCACCGGCTTCTGGAGTAGTTCCTGTTTTCAACCCATCTACACCTTCGTATTGCTTAATTAAACCTTTTAACATCATGTTAAAATTCACCATATCAATTGGATACTTGCCATCCTTTTGGAATGTTTTTTTGGGGATTTTTGCTGTATCTAATATTTTCGGAAAATCTTGAACGAGACGTTGTGCTAAAATCGCACAATCCCTTGCGGACATTTTATTTTTCTCATCTGGAGTTGTCCCTTCTGGATGATGTCCTTTTAAATCATAGTTTGTTAAGCCTGTAGAGTTTACAAATTTGTAATTTTTCATTCCAAACTCTTTTGACTTATCATTCATCATTTTCACGAAATCTGCTTCTTTTCCAGCAATTTCTTCAACTAAAGCAATTGTTGCACCATTTGCAGAGTAAATTGCCATTGCCTCATATAACTCTTTTACTGTATAAGAGCCACCATTTTCTAATGGAACGTTTGATAATGAGCGATCTTGTGAAATCTTATATGCGTATTCAGAGATTTTAACTTTTTGATTCCATTTAAGTTTTCCTTTATCCACCGCTTCATGAACTAAGTACTCACTCATCATTTTTGTCATACTAGCAATTGCTAGTGATTCATCCGCATTTTTTTCATATAAAATTTTTCCGGAATTTGCTTCTACTAAAATTGCTGATCCTGCTTTTACGTCTATAGCAGGAACTGTTTCCGCTGTTGCTCTTCCAGATGTAACAATTATGCTACAAAATAGTGTAAACACTGTTACTATTACAATGAATTTTTTGTAAAACATACCTTTCAATTCTCTTACCTCCAATATCTTTTTACTCAAAAAAAACGTTATTCTAGCATAATCCCTATAAAAATAGATAGTTTTATCAAATTCTATATACATATAAGACGTTAGGATCGCTTTCATATAGACCATTCCACCCTGTTAGGCGCACCGATACGTAGTATCATACCCTTGTATTATTAAAAATGATCCGTAATTTCATATTTTTTAGGATTACAATGAGTAGACAATCTAAATAATACATTTGTTCCACATTTTCAAAAAATAAAACCAGTGTGTCCCGATTAAATATCGAGACACACTGGTCTTATTAGCTATCAATGATTTTAATTATTGAATTTAGCTATTTACTATACTCATATCAGAGATGAATTTTCCTTAGTCTAGACTATTAATTTTTTATACTAAAAAACTACATCCTATATAGAATGTAGTTTCCCTCACAGATCTATCTATTTTTTATTTCCTTGTTATAAAAATCATATAATAATTCAATAGATGAACTAGATAAAAGCGGCATTGCCTTCTCAACTAATTCTCTATCCCAATCAAACCAACGCATTTCCATTAGCATATTCATTTCTGTATCAGTGAATCGTTTCTTTATTTCCTTAACAGGATTTCCACCAACTATTGTATACGGCGGAACATCTTTACTTACGACAGATCCAGCTGCAACGATTGCACCTTCACCGATTGTAACGCCAGGCATAATAATAGCATTCATTCCAATCCAGGCATCACTTTTTATAATTGTATCACCCTTCGGTTCATATGAATGTTCAATTTGTTCAGCGAATGGATATACTGTAATCCATTCTGAGTGATGATTATGATTACCACCCATTAAAATGATTACTCCACTCGCAATACAAACATAGTTCCCAATAATGAGTTTATCAAGATGCCATCCCATCTGTTCAATTGGATTGAACAGCGCTCGGGACTTAGCATCCCCCCACAAATACCTTACACAGCCATCTTCAAAATTTTGATGACCATAATAACCTGAATAATAGGAGTACTCTCCTACCTCAATAAGTGGATTTGTTACTATATCTTTTATATACTTTGTTTCTGACCAATGATTAAATAATGGATGCTTCATAACTTTATTCCTCGCTTCTAAGTATTGTAGATTTTTGCAATTTACTTAGAAGCTTACTACGACTGCTACATTTTTTAGCTTTCTCAAACGACGAATCATTATATTCAAGCCTTTCTTTTATAATAAAAAAATCATAACGTGATAAATTACATAAGTCAAATTATAAAATTATGTACTAAATTGAATTGAAATTTCAGCATTAAAACAATCGAGTTTTCAAATAACAAATCCCAATTACATATAATACAGATTTCTTAGCTATACATCTCGCTTTTTTCTTATATTAGCCTTAGCTCCCCCGGTATAGTTTTATTATTTATCGATTTGTCTGATAAATCAATAAATGTTAATATGATTATAGAAGATATTATCATCCATTAGATTTCACAGCTAGTTTTTCACAAAAGAGATTTCTGAATCCTTTATTAATTAGGAGGTCTAGAAGATGAAACATTTAAGACAATCAACAATTATTGGTGCATTGACTGTTGGAGGATTTTTATTTTCGAATACAATTGGTACGCTCCCACCTGTGTCTGCTGAATCGCAACTTACACAAAAAGAATCAAGATTTTTAGATAATTGGCGGTGGCAAAGCTATTTTTTATTACATCATAATGCAGATTTTATAGAAGAGTTAGCAGTTGGTGACTTAAAACATGGAGATACATTCGATGTTACTATATATACTGGTGGTAAAGATACTGGTATTGTAAAAATATATCAATTGAGCGGAAATGAAAATGATGCAATAAACTTGCATAGATATAAAACCATTTATGACTCAGGTTTAAAACATAATTATGGTAGATTTGTAACACCTATTACTAAGGCTTATAATCCAGGAACATATGTAGCTGTTATGAAACTTGGAGAAAATTATTATTATGGGGGCAGCTTTAAAATCTCAAAATAATTTACGTTTATCTCACCAGTAAATAAATATTGGATACTATTTTTTTAAATAAAAACCATTTTAAAAGCTCCTCTACCTTATATAAGATAGAGGAACTTTTTAATTGTTTGCCCTTTTTAAGGTTTAAAAAAATCCTTACTTTCTTTATAAATTATCATTTTTATTCAATAACTGTTTCCACTTCTATAAGTTTTACCATTCAATATGCAATATTGCATATTCTATATGTTCACTCTTTAAAAATGCGATAATTTGTTTATAAAAATATTTAAAAATAATATTGAAAGGAGAATGTTACATGTCTTTCTTTTCTTGGTCTCCTCTTATTTTCTTAATAGTTGTTGCAATTATCATTTCTATTCAAAAGGCTAAGAAACAATAATTTATTATTTGGAGGTGTAATAATGTCATTTGCAACATGGAGTGCAATTTTTATGACTTTAATCGGAGCAATATCAGGAGCAATCTTTGGTACAATCTCCTCTAGAAATAAGAACAAAACTATCAACAAAAAAACTCATAATAAAGATCAATACAAAAAAGTAGCCTATAAAGTTTTATAGGCTACTTTTCATTTCATCCATATTATTTAGCTAATTCTTTCGTACCCTTCATTACATCAACGAAGAATCCCCAGTTATTCACAACAGAAGAAATACTAATATGTTCATCTGGAGTGTGAACGTTGAAAATATCTGGACCGAATGCAATTGCATCTAAGTCAGGCATCTTTTGAACGAATGCACTACATTCAATACCTGCATGTACAGCGAAGATTTCAGCATCTTTATTGTATTTTTCTTGATGCACTTTTTCAAATAAATTACGAATTTGTGAATTCGGGTTGTATGGCCATTCTGGATACTCTGACTCTATTTCAAATGTTGCACCAACTAATTCGGCAATACATTTAATTTCATCTGCAACATGTTGTTTTAAACTACTTACAGAACTTCTCACTTCGTTACGTAATTTAATTTCATCTTGCAACGTTTCAATAACGCCTAAATTTGTTGAACTTTCTACTAGGCCTTTAATATCCATGCTCATACTTTGAATGCCATTCGGAATTAAGAATAATGATGAAATAAGTTGCTTTTGTGTCTCTTTAGCAAATACTTTTTCTACTTTCTCATCCAATTTTGTAAGTGTTACATGAACATCTGGATCAACAGCACGCATTTCTTCTTGTAATACTCTTGTCCATGATTCTAGTTTTTCTTCTACTTTCTCTACATCTTCCGTACGTAATACAATAGTAGCTACACTTTCACGCGGAATTGCATTTGTTTTTAATCCGCCGTGAACCTCGCTTATATCAAATTGGATATTTGCTGATAAATCTCGTAATACTCGTCCTAATACTTTGTTCGCATTACCTCGTTGTTTATCAATTTCCATACCAGAATGTCCGCCTTTTAAACCACCAACATATAGACGGTATGCATCCGTATTCACTGGCGCTTCATCCCATATTACTGGAATTGTTTCTACGGCTTTCGCACCACCTGCGCTACTTACAAGTAATTTATGATCTTCTTCAGAATCAATATTAATAAAGATTTTTCCTTCAAAATGATTTGGGTCAACAGCGAAAGCCCCACCCATTGTCGTTTCTTCCTCAGTAGTAATAACTACTTCAAGTGCTGGATGCTGAATATCTTTTGAATCTAATAATGCCATTGCATATGCAACAGCAATACCGTTATCAGCACCTAAAGTCGTTTGATTTGCATATAACATATCCCCAATAATTCGTAATTCAATTGGATCTTTTTCAAAATCATGTACGGTTGCTTGATTTTTTTCACATACCATATCCATATGGCCTTGAATGATAATAGCTGGTACATTTTCATAGCCAGTAGTTGCGTCTTTTTTTATAATGACATTCATTGCTTCATCTTGAATCACTTCTAAGTTACGCTCTTTTGCAAAACCAACTAAATAATCACTAATTTCCTTTTCATTACCAGATCCTCTAGGAATCTTTGAAATTTCTGCAAAATGATAAAATACAGGGTGCTTTGTTAATTGTTCTAAAGTAGAATACATTTTTAAGCTCCTCTCAAAATGAAAAAATAATATGTAAGTCTTTAATCATTATACCATGATTCATTATTTTACCTTTCTTTTAACTTTTTAATATATTGTTCATTTTATAGACAATACCCTTACAACATTGTAATGGTGTTGTAATCTATATTGATTTTTCTCATTTCATAATAGCTGTATACTGTGTAAAGAAACAAATTGAAGGAGATAAAGAAAATGAAAAAGTTTTTATCAATTATTACACTATGTTTATTATTTTCTAGTATTACTATTGGGTGTGAGCGAGCATCACTAAATCGAATTGGTAAAGATGTGTATTATGTGCAGATAAAAGGCGAAGGGACGATCGAAAAAGTAGAAGGTAAAAACTTACGAAATTACACGTTGCCCACATATGACGAAGACGGAGTAAAAAAACAAATTACATTTAGAAGTAAAAAAACATCAAATGATCATAAATTAAATGAAAATGCATTTTTATGTCTTTATGTAGATCAAGATGATAAGAGCAAAAATGAAATATCATCAATTGAAGTGAAGTCATATGAAGAGGTTCAAGAAGCTGACTTACCTGCAAAAGTAAAAGAAAAGTTAAATGCTAAATAAAAAACAAAAGAAAATGCACTATGCATTTTCTTTTGTTTTTTTCACTCGTATATATTTTGAACTGCTATTATTCATCAGTTTCTCTAACCGATTTATATTTTCCGTTAATGCACCTTTCACAAGAGAGAAATCTGTATTTGCTTCTTCTTTTTTTTCTTTAAAAAATGAAGACTTTTGTACATTACTTCAGCCATCTCTTCTCCCCCTCTTCAAAAAGATACAATCTTCTATTTATATTATATCGCAAATGTAGAAAGAGTGTACACTTATGATTTTCTTTTTAATTCTTCTTCTAATTCTTCTACTTGCTGTAATGTATCCCCTTTTATTAAAGAAAAATCTGTTGTATCTTCATTATCTTCTTTAAAAAAATCATTGTCATAATCTTTTATCACTACAATCACCTCTACGTGCTAGTGTAGGAATGATTGTCCGATTTTATACAAGTTTGTCTAAATTCGCTTTACCTTTATGTATAAGTGAAAAGGACAGAAGAAAATCCTGTCCTTATTTACTAAAATAACTATGATGTATTGTTAAATTATATACATTTTCAAAATCTCGATCTTGCAGGTTATTTTTCTTCCCATCAATAACAATGAAAACATCACTCACAGTTTTTGCTGGTATAATTCCGACATTTTCTACTTGTACCGCTTTCTGCTCATTCAATTGCTCAATGTGTTCTAACGGAACGATAATACTAAATTGAGAACGGATACCGCGAAAGTTAGTATTTAATTCCTTTGCCGCTTCAAATACAACAATTTTCGCTCCAATCTTTTCTCCATACGAATCTAAAAATGCGTTTAGGCTTTTTGTATATTCCTCTTCCGTATGCCATTCCATTGTACCGAACATTGCTGGATTGACATTTTGAATAATTGTTGTATATATTTCTCCTCTTGCTTTAGAAGCAATTAATGAACGTTTTATCGATTGAACTGTTTTGCCAATATCGCTAAATTTCGCTCCCCATATTTCTGAAATATTAGGTGTTAAAATAAATGCGATATCAACGAAAATAACCATTGCAGTGAACATTAAAAGGTTTTTCCAGAGGGTTAAATCAATTCCTTTTATCATGAAATACACGGTGACTGATATTATAAACAATCCATACCAAGTCTTTCTAATACGTTGCTTTTTCTCCTCGTACAACTCTTCGTTTCTCCAGTAATAGAACACAAGAACGAAAAAAACGATTGCTAAAATAAATAAGCCGATTCGAATGTTAGAGATCACCAATGACATCACCCTCCATTCAAAAACTACTCACGATATCATTACATGCACAAGCAGCCCTCTTTATGACAAAAGACGTGGACAAGCTTCTAAATTTAGCAATATCGCATATACATTAGAAGGTGCCACGTCTTTTATCATGAATCTACATTGTATATGTAGACAAGCATGCGTTTCAAATTTTCATGTTAAAAAGAAATATGTTTCGGAATTTCCCCTTCTGGTACTTCTCCGTCCATACTTAAGTAATAATGACGAATCGGACGTAAATCATCGTCTAATTCATAAACGAGTGGAATGCTCGTTGGAATATTTAATGAAACAACACCATCGCTTGAAAGGTTATCTAAGTATTTCACTAGCGAACGAATCGTATTACCGTGTGATGAAATAATTACCTTTTCACCACTTTTTAATGACGGCGCAATTTCTGAATGCCAATAATCAAGTACTCTTTTCTCCGTATCCACTAAACATTCAGTCAATGGAAACTCACCTTTTTTAAGTGTTTTATATTTTGGATCATTCATTTCATATCTAGGATCATCCTCAGTAAGAGCAGGTGGTCTTACATCAATACTTCTTCTCCAAATATGAACTTGCTCCTCACCATACTTTTTCGCAGTTTCATCTTTATTCAACCCTTGCAATGCACCATAATGTCTTTCATTTAGCTTCCAAGATTTATGTACTGGGACCCAAGCAAGATCCATCTCATGAAGTACAATCCATAACGTCCGGATTGCTCGTTTTAATACAGATGTATAAGCAACATCAAAAGTATATCCGTTTTTCTTTAATATTGCTCCTGCTTCTCTTGCCTCACTTAGTCCATTCTCTGATAAATCTACATCTGTCCAACCAGTAAATCGATTTTCAAGATTCCATAAACTTTGTCCGTGACGAATAAGTACAAGTTTTATCATAATAATTCCCCTCTCGGAAATGTGAATTTTATTGTTCCATTGCGTACACGTATAAAGTATCTAGTAATGTATCTTTTTATCCATTCACTCTATGACCAATTCATAGTTGCCAAATGTATGGATAAAATTTGTTCTTTTTCAAACTATAAATACAGATATATTTCTTATTATTTTTGATCGATTACAACTTCTCGTTTTGATATCCAAGCATCAAAACCTGATCGACTATTTGCCATTTCATTCATAACTTGATGCCAATTTTCTTCACACGATTCACCAAATTTTGAAAAAATAACACTCATTTGTTGTCTTTGAACATCGCTCAGTTTTTTCTCTAAATCTACACCTATTTCTGTTAAAGATAACTGTTTCACACGGCGATCATGTGTAGCTTCATTACTCTCAATTAAGCCCTTTTCCACAAGTTGTCGTAGTGGTCCGTGAAGAGCTTGTTTACTTATTTCTAGCAGTGATAATAACTCATTTACACTTATCCCTGGAAATCGTGCGATAAAAAATAAAATTCGGTGATGTACTCGTTGTATGCCATACTCTTTTATAATTTCATCTGGCTTTTCAGTAAATGTTTTATATGCAAAGTAAAATAATGCTAATGCTTCATTCATCTGTTCTTCTTTATGTTGTGTCATCTACTTTCCCCCTATATGTAAATTATACCACAATCCAGTAATCAATATTTTATAGAACGCATTGGAACTTCTTTAGTCTATTGAAATGTTCATTGCATAATTAGGAGATGATTCACTTGAAAACGCAATATACTGTAAGTGCATATTTACTAGATCGACTAAGAGAATTAGGAATTGAGCATATTTTTGGTGTTCCTGGTGATTATAATTTAGCTTTTTTAGATGATATACTAACACATGAAAAGCTAGAGTGGGTTGGCAATTGTAATGAATTGAATGCGGCATATGCTGCTGATGGATATGCTCGTATAAAAGGAATCGCCGCTCTTATTACCACTTTCGGTGTTGGAGAGTTAAGCGCCATTAACGGCGTTGCTGGCTCATACGCAGAGAACGTACCTATTATAAAAATCACGGGGACACCAACAACAACAGTAATGGAAAATGGAGCACTCGTTCATCATACGTTAGGTGATGGAAAGTTCGATCATTTCTCCAATATGTATAGAGAAATCACAGTAGCACAATCAAAATTAACACCTGAGCATGCTGCTGAGGAAATTGACCGTGTGTTACGTGCATGTTGGCATGAGAAACGCCCTGTTCATATTCAATTACCGATTGATGTGTATAATAAACCAATTAATAAACCTACAGAACCAATTTTACATAAAACGATTTTAAGTAATATAGAAACGCTGGATAAAATGCTTCTACATGCAACTTCAAAAATTAATAGTGCCAAAAAACCTGTTATTTTAGCTGATTTTGAAGTGGCTCGTTTTCACGCGGAAGAATATATGCATCAATTTGTAGAAAAAACTGGGTTTCCTATCGCAACATTAAGTATGGGGAAAGGAATATTCCCTGAAAAACACCCTCAATTTATAGGAATTTATACTGGTGATGTTAGTTCTCCCTACTTACGAAAAAGAATTGATGAATCTGACTGTATTATTAGTATTGGCGTAAAATTAACTGATACTATTACCGGCGGCTTTACACAAGGTTTTACGAAAGAGCAAGTTATAGAAATCCATCCCTATACTGTGAAAATTATAGATAAAACATATGGACCCGTTGTAATGAAAGATGTTTTAGAACAATTAAGTGATTTAATCGAACATCGCATAGAGGAAACACTTGAAATTAAGCCCTTTATTTCAGAATCACTATCTATGACAGAAGAGTTCAATCCAAAAGCTCAAATGGTTACACAAAAACGTTTTTGGCAACAAATATACCATTTATTACAAGAAAACGATGTTTTAATTGCAGAGCAAGGAACACCTTTCTTCGGTAGTGCTACTATCCCTTTACCGAATAACACAACATATGTAGCGCAACCATTATGGGGATCGATCGGCTATACATTACCTGCCCTACTTGGTACACAGCTCGCTAATTTATCGCGGCGCAACATTTTAGTTATTGGTGATGGTTCTTTCCAATTAACTGTCCAAGAGTTATCGACTATACTACGGCAAAATTTAAAACCGATTATATTTTTAATCAATAACAACGGATACACTGTTGAACGTGCAATTCACGGCCAAAATCAACCGTATAATGACATACAAATGTGGGATTACACAAAACTAGCGAACGTATTCGGAACAGAAGAAAAAAGCCAAACATTTAAAGTAGAAAATGAAACAGAGTTAAAAGAAGTCTTAACTAAAATAAGTATTGATAAGAATCAACTTACCTTTGTTGAAGTTGTAATGAGCCAAGGGGATCAGCCTGAATTGTTAGCTAAACTCGGTGAAAGATTCGGCAAGCAAAATTCTTAAAAAGAAAAAGCGTAACTATAAATAGGCTACGCTTTTTCTTTTTAAATTTTTATTCCGCAAGCGTTAACTGCCAAGACACACCATATTTATCATTTAACCAGCCAAACTTTTTGCTAAATGGATAAGAACCTAAAGGCATTAGTATGGATCCATCCTGCGATAGTTTATGAAAAACCGTTTCAATTTCTTCTTCTGTCTCACAAGTTACATAAAGAGACATAGATGGTGTAAATGTAAAACCATGCTTTACATAACTATCAATGCACATGAATTCTTGGCCATTTAACGTAAAAGTTGCATGAATGACAGAACCCTCTTTACCAGGTCCATTTTCATCATAGCGAGAGATACTTACAATTTCTGATTGATCGAATAGCGACGTGTAAAAATTCATCGCCTCCTCAGCTTTACCTTCAAACATTAAAAACGTAGTGATTTTTTGATTTGTGTTACTCATATAAAGACAGCCCCTTGTTATGTATTTATGCGAAACATACATCAGCCAACAAAAACCGAACATATATTCCCATAAATATATTGTCTATAAAAACGATGAGTTTGTCAATTATCTACTTATTTATTTCTTCTTAAATAATGCTGTCCAAAGAAATGATTCTCCAAACATAGTATTTGGTTGTTCAATCTGTTTCATTTTTCTAATTTCAATCACTTCAAATTCTTTAAATATCTCTTTTAATTTTTCTTCAGAATATGCAAGACCACCTTGTAGACTCCATCCTCTATATACGTCCCAATCTGTTAATTCTGATCCATTTCTCTCATCTAAATCGCCTGCTGCAAAACATGTTACTCCAAAATAACCACCCGATTTCAATGAGTTTTTAATTAAATCCACATAATGTATCCTTCTATGTGGTGGAATATGATGTAAACAGCCCGAATCGTATACAAAATCAAAATCATTTTGACCCTTTAAATTAAAAATCGAATCACAAATAAAATCAATTTCTATTCCTTTTGCTAACGCCCTTTCTTTCGCCCAATTAATGCCCTCTATAGATAAATCCACTGCTGTTACTCCAAATCCTTCAATCGCTAAATAAATAGCATTTCTTCCTGGACCGCATCCAAGTTCCAGCACTTTCCCTTTGGAAATCCATCCTGTTTCTATATATGAAACTAGATTTTCATCTGGAACATTTGCAAAAAACGGAACATCTTTTTCTCTATTCGCATAAAATTCATTCCAAAATGGTTCTGCCGGTCTTAATAATAAATCAAGCATTTTAATAATGTCTTCTTGCTTGTGCAACGTTTCATTTTTCATATGTACTCCTCCAAATTTTAATAGTCAGAAAATTATTATATATCTTTCAGAACTTTCATACAAAGAAAAACTCCTACATTTAATAGGAGTTTTTCTCTTTAAAATCCAAGTACAGCTAACCATTTTAATAGATTCTCTTCTCGCACTTTCAACTCATCATTCCTAAGCTTACCTAATTGAATTTCGCTAACAAGTTCTCCATCCAACATAAAAAGAACTCTTTCTGTTTTCGCTGCTACCTTTACATCATGAGTCACTAACATAATAGTAGTTCCATCACGATTAATATTTAGTAATATTTGCATTACCTCTTCTGTTGATTTTAAATTTAGAGCACCCGTTGGCTCATCAGCAAAAATAACATTTGGATTATTGATAAGCGCTCTACAAATAGAAACTCTTTGTAATTGGCCTCCAGATGCTTCGGTTATATAATGAGACGCTATATCACTTATCCCCATTTTCCTCATTAGCTCCAGAGCACGTTGATTTACTGTTTCCTTACTCTCACATTTCGCTAAATATGCTGACAAGATGATATTATCAAATAGATTCAAGTTTCTTAGAAGGTTGCTCTGCTGAAAAATAAATCCTATTTCAGTAAGGCGCAATTTGGCTAACGCTTCTTCTTTCATACATGATATTTCTTTACTATCAACTTTCACACTTCCTGATGACATTTGATCCATTCCACTAATATTATATAGTAACGTCGATTTCCCAGAACCAGAAGGCCCCATGACCGATACAAACTCTCCCTCGTAAATCTCTAAATCTATATTTTTTAGTACATGATAAATTGTATTTCCATCTATTGAATATTTTTTGTTTAATTGTTTAACTTCTAAAATTTTGCTCAAGTTACACACCCCTACTCTCCATTTGGCTTTACATCGTTTGTTTGTTTCATAGTAAAACTACTGAAAAGTGTTGTTGCGGCCACAGATATAAATAATATAGCTGGACATATTACATAAGAAACGATAGGATTCACGACAAACTTTATATGAGCTGCTCCCATAAATGAGCCTAACCAACTTACTAACATTTCACCAAACGTAGCAGCTAGTAATGTCCCTGTTACAATGCCTATTAATACAATGACAATAGAACGAGTTATATACTGTATACGAATATCTTTGTAAGAAAAGCCTATACTTTTCATAATTAATATTTGCGAAGAGTCTTTTGCCAATAACATTTTAAAAAACATTGTAGTAATTAAAACTGATATCAATATTGCAATCAAAATTGCCACTTGCGTCACGAGTCTTAATTGTTTCATTGTCTCTCCTAAAGTTTGCGTTAAATAATCATCTGTATCTGTTATTTTTGCAGAACTAAAATTATGTTTATACGCCTTCACTTTTTCTTGTAAATTCACAGTAGGCTTCATATCTACATTTACTACATACCATACTATATTTTCGCTATTATAAGAGAAGCTCACTTTAGCTGTTTTCCCACCATTCGTTACATCTTGATATATCCCACTAATAGTTAGTGTTTTTTCTTTTCCTTCTACAAATAAAACGATTTCATCCCCTACATTCTTTTTTAATTCATTTGCGTTCATATAAGATAGAGCAATCTCTTTTTCATTTTTTGGTGCTATTCCTTGAACATAATCTAATGGAAATTGAGTGAAGTCTCCTACTTCTACATTTAAGTTTTCATGTGTACCTTCAGCGTTCACCATTTTAAATGTACTCGTTACAAATGCTGCATATTTTTCTACCTCTTCATCGTTTCTGATATACGTTATAACGTCATTAAACCGCTTTTCTATATTTTCAGATTGCTGTAAATCTATTCGAATATCACTTTTTCCTGTTCCCATGTAATTTACAAACTTCGGTGACTGAATCGTATACAAAAAGTTAACAGGTACGACAATCATGAACACGGCTATGATTAAAACGATACTTAATACGCGATATAACTTAAAGCGTTTTACGACATCTTGTATACCAATAAATATATTTACATTTATAATTTTAGTTTGAGAGAGAGAAAAAGAACTTTTCACCTTCCCCTTTCCTAGATTATCTCTTGATCGTAAAGCATCTATTGCTGTAATTCTCCTGAAATTCCGCAAAATAATACGACAGAAAAGGGTAACGACTAAAAATAACAAAGTTGTGACTATTATTGGCACAACAAAATGTAAAATACTCGTATTTGCTGTTCCCATATAAAGTGAGATATTAGAGGTAAATATTTTTGTAACAAATAATGAAAGAATATATCCACATATACACCCGCTAGCAGCCATAACAACATATTTTGTTACATATAATTTTTGGATCTCTTTGCTTGTAATGCCGATAGCTTTCATTACACCAATTTCCCGATAATCTTCTTCCATAGAAGTCATAATCGTAAATCTTATACATAAACTTGCGATTAACATTAATAATGTACTTATCATGATAAGTACTGCAGCTATTATTCCATCTGTTAATGAGTTGAGTGTTTTAAAGAGTGAATACGTAATAGAGGGACCTTTTTGAGGTAAGTTCGATGACTGGTATAGATTTTCAAATTCATTTATTTTATTTACATCTGTTAGCTGGAATTCAATAAGATATTCACTTTCTCCAAAATTCCCCTTTATTCTTTCAAAGTCTTCATCGCTTATTACAAATCGTTTTGAACTAACAAGTGATGGGTTCATTTGAACATCACGAACAAATGCCGAAATAGTCAATGCTAATTCATTATTATTTTTAACAACCCATATTTTATCTCCAATACGCAAATTATATTTTTGCATATAATAAATTGGTACACCTAGTTCCCCTTTCCTAACATCGATCACTTCATTATTTAAATCTAATAAAAAGTCAAAATTACTATTTTGTTTAACGAAGCTAATGTCCATTACACTATTATGTTCCGCTTGATTTTTCTTCTTTATAAAAATGTTAGACCCACCTATTTGAACCATCTCAGCCGTTTGCTGCTTTTTTACAAAAGGAGTTTTCGCTACAAATGAGTCGATTGACTTTTGATTTATTTCTCCGGCATGCATTTGTACGAAGTGCGGTGCGCTTGATACTTTAAACAATTGATCCATCGAGTTCAATAGATTTATAACATTACTTGAAGCACTAGCCATTAAAAGGCTTGATAACATGATAAACATAAATAAAATGGTAATTATCAATTTATTTTGAGAGAAATCTCTTTTTAACATTCTCCTAATCATATTAAGCTAGTTCCCCTCATTCCATAATATTTTCTTCGTCACTATCGCTATTATTATCATTATGAAACTAATAGCTAATATAGGTAAATAAATTTTCATATTGAATTCTTCAAACATAAAACCATAAATGACTTGCCCAATTGGTGCCATACATTGAGATACCGCTGTTATAATTGCCATTACTTTTCCTAGGTTTTCATTCGGTGTTTTCTTTTGGACTACAGTAATTACATAAATGGATACAATTGTCATGATCATTGCAATTAGAATAGAAGAGAGTATAAAGAGGATAAATGGTGGATAGTATCCTAAATTAAGAATAACTGGCGTAACGGATAGTGCCATTGGTATTACTAATAAAGCTATTAACAGCATCCAGTAATACAATGTTTTCATCTGTAGCTTTTTCGCAAAAAAACCTATTGATAATGCACCTAAAATAGTAGCAAAATCGATCAATCCCATTCCAATTCCGTATAACGTGTCGCTACTTTCCATCGTTACTCGTATAATAATTGGAGCACCAACTACAAATAGTGGTGTTAGTATTAAATTTAGTAATGCAGCTAAAAGCATAGATTTCAAAATAAATAGTTGTTTTAAAACGAATACGAAGCCATCTTTCATATCCTTTACAATTGTCGGTATAATATGATTTTCTTGTGCTCTTTTTATAAAAGGTATTGTAATAAACATTTCTAAAATCGCAGATAAAAAGAAAGCAAGGCAACTTATTATTACAAGTATTTTCAAACCAATTATGCCGTACAACATTCCTCCTAATACAGGAGCTACTATATTAGATAATGCTTGCACACCATTTACGATACCGTTCGCTTGTTCTAACTTTTTCTCTGGAACTAATTGCGGAATACTCGCCATTACAACTGGTGAGTACATTGCACTAATGACTGCAAGTAAAAACATAATAGTTCCAATCAATATAATAGATACAGATCCAGTAAATAATAAAACTATAAAGATTAATACAATCGCAGCGTTTATAAAATCAAAAATAACCATTAAATTACGACGATTGAAACGATCTGCTATCGCTCCGCCAACAGGAGCTAACAAAAACGGAATACTTGTAACCGCATATAATCCTGCAAATATATCAGCACGCCCTGTTATATCTAGCACATATAACGACAGAGCAAAACGTAAAAGTGTTGATCCTAAAATAGTAATAATCTGTCCACTTACCATTAAGTGAAAATCTTTCATAGAAGATTTTATACTTGCTGGCATCTTCATCACACCCTTCATTTAATTTAGACCGACTGCCGGTCTGTAATAATTAAACAGAAATCATCATTTTTGTTTAATTAAAACCTCAACCATATAATCAAAAGATCCTTCTTTCGCTCCAACAGATACTTCCATCATTTTAATATACGCTTTAGCTCTTCTAATCATTTCTTCCGGCTTCCACTGGAATAAACCTTCATCAAATATGACTTGTGCTGAAGAGAGTAATAATTCAATCGTTTCTTGTGGGTATGGTGTAGAAAATATGCCTTCATCGATTCCTTGTTCTAAAATCTCTGCTAAAACAGGAGATAAATGAATAATGGATTGCACTATACTTTTTTGATGCATTTCCGCATTATTTGGCTGATGAAATTGTTCAATCATTTTATCTTTAACATCTCCTGATTTTGGTGATTGCGCCATTAAAACTCGAAATAACTTTTCTAAAACTGGGATATTTGGATTAGAGACGATTGCTTTCGCTTTAGCAACATCATCTTTAATGATCTTCATAATGATTTCATCCATCACTTCTTCTTTCGACTTAAAATAATGATAAAACGTCCCCTTTGCTATCCCTATCTCTTTTAAAATGTCATTTACTGTTGTTTTCGTATAACCTTTCGTAATAAATAAACGTTCAGCAGTTTCTAAAATTTCCTTTCTACGCTCCTCATACTCCTTTACAATTCGCATTCAAGTTCTCCTTCCCACCAGACCGACTGTCGGTCTACTTAAATTATATGTTTAGTTAGTAAAAAGTTTCCTATTATCGTACATATACACCATCTTACTTTCCATTTCCTTTATGAATTTAAAATTATTTAATACGGTAAATGAAATTTTAAAGGTTGTTTCTATGCAATCACCCTTGTACTTATATCGACTTCGTTGTATAAAAACAAAAAAGAGCCGCAACACTTTGCGACTCTTTTTGAATAATAACTATTTAACGGCCACGTCTTTGCTGACCTTGCTTTGTACTACCTTGTTTATTACTTGGCTTATTGAATGATCGATTGTTATCATTTCTTGAACTATTTCTTGAATCACTTCTTGAGCTATTTCTCGAATCACGTCTTGATTCACTTCTTGAACCTTCACGGCTATCTCTTTGACGATATTGATCTGATTTCTTCGGAGCAGGCTTTGGTACCGGTTTTCCATTTTCATCTACACGTTTTATCTTCGGTTGTTCGATTATTTGTCTTTGGATTGGTGCACCAAGTGTTTTTTCAATTTCTTCTAAATGTTTTTCATCTTTCGCTGCAACGAATGTAATTGCAAGACCTGATCCACCTGCACGTCCTGTTCGGCCAATGCGGTGAATATAACTTTCTACATCTTCAGGGATATCAAAGTTAAATACGTGCGTTACACCATCTACATCAAGTCCACGTGCTGCTACATCCGTCGCAATTAAGTACTGAATTTTAGCTTCGCGGAAACTCTTCATAACTCTTTCACGTTTCGCTTGAGGTATATCACCATGAAGTTCAGCACAATTATAACCTCGTCCTTTTAAATCATCATACAGCTTACTTGCTCTAACCTTTGTACGACAGAAAATAACTGCTAAAAATGGCTGATCACGATCCATAACAAAACGAAGTGCATCTGGCTTTGCACGATCTGTCGTCTCAATGACACGCTGCTCAATTGTATCTACCGTTACTTCTTCACTTTGTACTTGAACCATTTGCGGCTCATCCATATAACGCTTCGCCAATTTTTTAATATCTTTTGGCATCGTTGCTGAGAATAACATCGTTTGTTTACTACCAGGTGTCTCATCTAAAATATCTTCAATATCATATAAGAAACCGAAATAAAGCATTTGATCCGCTTCATCTAGTACAATCGTTGAAAGATTACTTAAATCAATTGTTTCACGTCGTATGTGATCTAATAATCGTCCTGGTGTTGCTACAACAATATGTGTATTACCTTTTAACTTTCTCAATTGTTGTGCTACATCTTGTCCGCCATATATCGCTAGTACATTAATATCTTCTCTTTGAACAAGCATTTTTTTAATTTCAGTTGTAATTTGCAGTGCTAGTTCCCTTGTTGGCGCAACAATTAAAGCCTGAACATCACTAGACTCTGGATCGATTTTTTCTAAAATCGGTAACACGAATGCTAACGTTTTACCCGTTCCTGTTTTCGCCTGCCCAATAATATCTTTACCTGACATAATAACAGGAATTGCCTGCTCTTGAATTGGTGTTGCTTCTGTAATTCCATTTTCACGTAATGTATGATTAAAAGTTTCACTAATTCCTAATTCTAAAAAGTTTTTCAAATTGACCACTTCTTTTCCTTATTTTTCACATTAGCTTTCATTGTACCATTTGTTTCGCCAAATATGAAAAATAAAAAAATTCTTATCTTCTTTTTTTATATTCATCGTGTACTAGATGAACAAATTCTTTTTGCTTTTTCTCGGATTTTATTAATGCTTCCATATTTGCCGAATTCAAAATATACTTCTTAATTTTTCTATTACTCCAAATTAATCTTGTATACTTAGTATCTTCGTGTAGCCTTCGAAACCACTCAAATTCACTTAATTTGGCAATATGATGTTTTAATTTCATGTCATTTCGAGGATAAAATAAAATCATATCCATTATTATATCAAGCAATAAACTCATCTTCTCCGCTCCTATACATATATATTTCAATGTTACGGAAATATAGTTACAGGGTGATAAAATTGAACACTACATTTATAAAGATATTTTGTATATTTTTCTTACTATATTTCCAATCGATCTCAATTATTATGGCAAAATCTCAAACAAATGTGATAAGTGAATTTAAACAAGCTTTACTCAAAAATGATAAAAAATTAATGCGGTCATATGTAACAGAAGGGGTTGAATTACCTACTTTGCAAACAAATAAACAAATTCATGAAATTAAAATAGTACCGTCTCCAAAAGAAGATACCACAATTTTTATTTCTTATTTCAAAGACACTGATGATGGATTTACTATCTGTTGCATTTTAGAAATAATAACAAAAAATAATAAAATATCTCGAATTAATCAAATTTATGATGGAACGAATCCACTTATGAAAGAAGCTACCATTGTAAAAAAATATGAAATGAAGTGTAAGGAACATATACTTACTCCTACAAAATTCCCATTCGAAATTCACGAATTTCAAGGGTATATCTATAACGATTACTTAGAACTACGATACTACAATGAAGATATTAATGGGATTTTTAAAATCACTGTTTCACCAATTCAAAACAAATTAGACCTATATGTACATAAGGGAGCTAAGTTCTACAGTTTAAAAAATAATATAAAAGCATTATATAACCCTCATTTTGATTTAGCATATGAGCTTATCTTTCAGAAGAATGGTTTTCAATATACAATTGCAATTGGTAACAAACGCTATATAAAAGGAACATATAACGTAAAGGATTTAATTCGAACTGCAGAATCTATGAATTAAAAAAACCGATCTTTTCGATATGGGAAAGATCGGTTTTTTATTATTTTATAAAGTAAGCTTTCCTCCATGATAGCAATAATACTTTACGGCTTTAAGGTTTTTAATTCTCTTTAAAGACTCTTCCGCTTTTTCTAAATCTAAGCAAAAATTCGGGTTAGCTATTACTAATTCACAATTTTCTTGAACAGCCGCATCCCCTGTAATTACACAGTTTAAATTCGGAAAATATAATGAAATATGCCCCAAAGTATGTCCTGGTGTCGCTACAATTTGACATTTATCATTCAAAATCATTTGACCATCATATACTTTTTCATCGACGGAAACATGTCTTATATTTTTTAATTGTTGTATAAACCACTCACCAAATTCTTTCTCTTCAATTGGCATACGTTGTAACATGTCTTCAGCTTGAACTAATCTCTCTGATTTTATATCACCATTAATGTAGTTGGATTCAATTTCACTAGCAATAATATTAACGTGAGGATACTTCACTTTGAAATCATTTAAAGATCCTATATGATCGTCATCATAATGAGTAATAATTATATTTTTTAAGTTTTTCATCTCATACCCATGTTTTAAAATTGCGTCCTCAATTAAAGGTAAAAAATTGATATAACCCGTATCCACTAAAGTTAATTCATTGTTTATTATAATTAAGCTCGGATAAATACATTGTTTTGCCCCGTTAAATTCGAATTCAATTGGTAATTCTATTATCTTCATTTTTCTTCCCCCATACCGCTTATTAAATGTTTAATAATAAATAAATCCTCCACATACATTTTACTGTACATACTTATGTAACGAAACAATATGAGTCGTTACATAACAAACATTCTATTATTTTGAACAGGTAATTCGTTATTTTTATGGAAATATACAATAAGATAAATAATAAAATTGATTATTCCTTCACTTTTTTGTCTATCCTTTTAAAAAATCTATGTTTTTGTAATAGGAGTGTTTATATGGAGAAACAGACCCTTTGGAAAAAATTCAAAAAAAGCTCAGCAAACCTCGGGAAATCTAGCGTATATGAAAGTATTATTTTATACTATACAATGAGAAAAAAAGAGTTACCTACTAAAGCGAAATTTATAATATTAGCCGCCTTATCTTATTACGTATTAACTATTGATTTCATTCCAGATATAGCTGCTATTATTGGGATTGGCTTATTAGATGATGTTTTAGCAATCGCTATAGCGCATAAATTTGTAATGCGCCATGCCGACGCTGAAATTCGAGAAAAGAGTAAAATAAAAATGGAGTCATTATTTACTTCAGCTCAGGCGTGACTTAAAATAGTTAGTCATTTACTTACCTTTTCTAGTTTCAACCAAAACGAATCTTTAATTAAGGTAAATTCTATGCCCCCACTGAATATTATCAGAAACAACAGATTTTTTCTTAACTCACAAACTGTAAACAATTAGGGTGCCAGCACTTGTTCCTAAGTTCTGACACCCTATTATTTATTCTTATGTCTATCTGTGATGCAGTTGATTCCAGTAGAGGAATAAAAACAATAATAGTGCAGATAGTTTATACAGTTACATGCGTACCCCTATACAAAACCGCTATTGCAACTACTATAAGAATCATCCCCATAAAAGCAGGTGCAGCATGACCAAGTGATACATAGATTTGCCCTCCAATAATTGGACCAATCATTCTTGCCAAAGCTTGAATAGATTGGCTACCGCCTTGAATCCTTCCTTGTTCACTAGAATCGACAGACTTTGAAAGCATCCCATTGAATGAAGGCCCGAAAATTGAGTCACCAAAACCAAACAGTAACATCCCAACGATTAGAAGAGGATATAAGGAAAATAAAGCAGATGCTGCAATAAAACTGTAGCCAATAATCTCCGAAACCATTCCAAGCATAGCTATTTGTTTATCACTAAGCTTGATCAAAAGCTTCGGCATTATAAAAGCTTGTGAAATGATATCTTGAAAGCCCATAATTGAAAACATAAGTCCGATTAGTGCAGGTTTCCAGCTAAAAGTATCCATCGTAAATTGTGTAAAAATTGCTTGTAAAGATCCGTTAGGTATCCAAAGTAAAAACGCTGAGACAAGTAACCATTTTAAGTTTTTCATGGAAAGTATGTTTGCCAGCTGTGCAAAAGGATTTAACCTTACAAAAGTAATTTCTTTTAACCTATTATTTTTGTGAAGACTCTCAGGCATATATTTCATCCCATATAAAACATTTAATAAAGTTATAAGTGCTCCGAAATATAAAGGTACAGAATGACCAAACTTTGCAAGTAACCCCCCAAGAGTTGGTCCGATAATGGTTCCTGCACCTACCACTGCACTCACCCACCCAAAATACTTCGTTCTCTGTTCTGAGGGAATGATATCTGCAAAATATGCAAAAATTGTACTGATGCTCCCGCCTGTTATTCCTTCTACTATACGTCCAGCAAATAGTACCCATAAAGCCCCTCCTATACCAAAAACTAAGTATCCGATTGCAGAACCGAAAAGGCATATTAAAAGTAATGGACGACGGCCATATTTATCGCTCAAAGCTCCGAGTGCAGGAGCAGCGAAAAACACGCAGACCGCATAAACAGAGGTCAGTAGCGTAACAACTAGAGCCTGTTCTTCCGGACTACTTATATAAGGCTCCACTAAGAATGGCACTACAGGCATAATGATACTGAAACCTATACCACAAAGAAATACAGAAATAAGACCGAATATTAAAGCATGTTTATCTATGTTTTTTTCAGTTTCATTTTTTGATTTAAAAATAGACATTTAATTTCTCCCCTCAGAACATTTTGTTGCTTTGTCAACAAAAATAATAACTCTGTTTTGTTGATTAGTCAACAAAAATAAAATAATAAAAAGGTAGCCTTACCGTGAATAGGCTACCTTTTTATTATTTAAATATATCTCGCATTAACAGGCAAATTTACGACTTAATATGTATACCTTGTTTCTTTATTTCTGCATCCAAATGCCTACTATACTTTTCCACGAAGTTAATAATACTGTCGAATTCTGCCTCGGTTACTTGCTCAAATACAGCTTTATCCCGCTGTTGAAACTCATTGTGCAACTCCTCGTGAATTTTATATATTTTTTTCCCTTGTTCAGTAAGCCTAAAATAGATTTCTTTTTTATTCTCTGATTTCTGGTAACTTTCGATAAGGCCTTTGTTTATGAGCTTCTTAGTCATTCTACTTATTGCACCGCGAGTCACATAAAAAGCCTCTGCAAGTTGTGTCACGTTAGAATCGGAATTGTTTTCAATGTATTCAATACAATGTACTTCAGAAGACTTAAAACCTTTAAGACCTTCTTCCATTTTATCCTTATTAAGCCAAACCATCTTATTATATAATTCCCTGAAACCGTTCATGACCTGTTCTTCTTTATTCATGACCTGCCCTCCTAACCGCTCATTAGCACGTTAAAACTATTATATTAAATTTATGTTTTCGTTTCGACAATATTGATATAATTATTTGAGTTATCTTTGAAAATAGACGATTACATATAATAATTCAATATACGGTAGACAAAAAGTAAGAACTAAGATTAGTTGTCTTAGCTCTTCTTCCATAAAACTTATGTTTTTTAAATACTATTTCACTTCATTGGCTACAAAAAATTGCTCACAAACACTCGAAATGCGCTGCAAGTCTACGTTTCCACCAGATATAACCGCGACTACCTTTTTCCCTTTAATATATGGATCCACTTTCCCTGCAAGTAGTGCAGCAGTAGCTAATGCACCAGCACCTTCTACAACAGCTTTTCCACGTTGTAATAAGTCTTTCATCGCTACTTCTAATTCACCTTCTGACACTGTTACAATATCATCTACTAATTCTTTTACAACTTCAAAAGTTAAATCGCCTGGTATTTTAACTGCGCAACCATCTGCAATAGTAGGTGCCTCATAATGTTCTACAATCGTGCCTTTGTCATAAGATGCCTTCATCCCATGAACATTTTCTGCTTGGACACCAATTATATTAATGGATGGATTAAAAGATTTCAATGCTACAGCAATACCAGAAATAATGCCACCTCCACCAATTGGTATAATGACAGTATCAACATCCCACATATCATCAAGAATGTCCAAACCAATTGTACCTTGACCAGCCATTACCTCTACATCATCATATGGATGTAAATATGTTTCACCTGTTTCTCTTATAATCTCCTCACATTTTGCCTTCGCATCATCAAAAGTTTCACCGTATAAAACAACTTCTGATCCATATCCTCTAGTAGCCTCAACTTTCGCTAAAGGCGCAGAAATTGGCATTACAATTTTACTCTTAATGCCAAGTAAATGAGCAGATAAAGCAATACCTTGTGCATGATTACCTGCCGAACAGGCGATTACTCCTCGCTCTTTTTCTTGATCTGTCAACTGTGACATTTTATTAAACGCACCACGAAATTTAAAAGAACCCGTTAATTGCATATTTTCTAATTTCAAGTGAATTTCTCCGCCTGTTTTACTAGTCAAATAAAAAGATTTTACTAGTGGCGTTTTTCGAGCATTTCTATCCAGAATGTTTTGGGCTTTTTTAATATCGTCTATATGTAACGGTAGTTTTTTAGTTATCATACTAACACCTCTTCCAATGGTCTATTCCTAAGTTTTCGTAAGTCGCAGCTCCTTTATACGAAACCATCTATGTTAACAAAAAATCTTTATATATGTACCCCACTCTGTAATACACACATTTGCAAACAGTTTAACATCCTCTTCAAATCACGTTCTTTATAATGATTTAGGCATGCAATTTGAATCCAATTATTCTTTCGTAAATACGCTGATTCATAATGAACAATATATCCTTGTAACGCTAACGTATCGCCTACTGTTTTAGAAGACTGATCTTCATCTAATTGAATGGTAAGTATAATTGGCGCGGCATGTTCTTTTGGTGAAACAAGTTTTAAACCCATACTAGTAACTGTATCTTCAATATAGTCATATGTCTCATTTATTTTTACAAATGCCGTTTCATCTTCAAATCTCTTCAAAGCTTCTTGCAGTGCATAAATTAAATTCCATGAATGAGAATATGGAATACTTTCATTTTCTTCGTACATACCAACGTCCATATAGGCCGGTAATGTCTCGTTTACTTTCACATTATGATTATAAAAAACGAAAGATAATCCAGTAAACGATTTAATTGCCTTTCCGCTAACACCGCTTGCAAAATATACATCCTTCAAGTCTATCGGTATTGCTCCAATCGAACTGATACAATCTACACATAGCTTCACATTATAATTTTCACTTAAAACATTTAGCTCGTCTAAATCATTTAACATTCCGGTTGATGTTTCATGGTGAACAAACCAAAGCCATTCATAATTGCCAGTTCTCATTATTTTTTCTAATTCGGTATAAATAAACGGTTCTCCCATTTCTTTTTTATACGTATCAAAATGTAATTGCGCGCGTGCTGCATGTCCAACTAATCTATTACCAAATTCCCCATTTGTTAATACTAGTCCTTTCCCTTTTAAAGAACGTAACTGTATAGCAATCGCATCGTTTGCTAACGTCCCTGTTCCTAACAATATTTGCACACGTTTTGCTTTTGTCATTTGCAGTAAACGTTTTTTGACATTTTCCATTGTCACTTGAAATGACTTAGAACGATGCGAAATAGGCTTAGTAGAAAATGCCTTTCGAACATTTTCTTCAATATCTACTGGACCTGGTAAAAATGTGTATTCTTTCGTCATAATCCCACCAACACTCGACTCTTCAAACATAGCAGGTGTAACATACATTGGCTGGAAGGCTGCTTCTTCAGTACCAACTAACGTATGGAAAGATTTGAATCCCATTTGTTCGTATAAAGGTAGTTCACGTGTTGTAGCAGAAATGAGTGCTAATTCATATCCATTTAGAAGCAAATAACGATGTAAAAAGCGAATTAAACCTAATAATGCTCTTCCATTTCGGTATTCACGTTCTACTGAAAGCAAACGAATTTCATATACATGTTCTCCATGTTCTTGCAAATACAAATCTAGATTTGTATTTTTATAGTCTAATGAGAATGGTCGTTTTCCTCGCAACGCAACCATCCCTATTAACTTATCGTCATCTAAACAAATTAAATATGTATTTTCTTCATGAAAACGATCTATACGAACACGCTCTTTCGTATCTTCATGTTGCGGAATTTCTTCTACAAATGTTTTATAATTCAATTTATGTATACGTTCAAATTCCCAATCTTGATCAGCAACTTTATAAATTAACCCCATGTCCTATCCCCTTCTTTTCTCTATTTATCGCTTGCTTTTTAATTAAATTATAAGTGGAGATTTCTCCACTTATAAAAGTTTCCTTTATTCTCGATTTACATATAAAATAAGTACAATGATAAGAGCACTTAAAATAGTCGTAACAATAGAATAAGAATACAAAATCATACAAACTGGTAAACAAGCGATTGTAATTAGCCCCGGCTTAGTAAATCCTTTAAAGATTAAATAAAATATAATGAAAACAGCAACAAGGGTAAGCGCTATCAAATAATCAAATGCAATTAATCCTCCAATAAATGTTGAAATGCCTTTTCCGCCCTTGCCTTTAAATACAATTGGGTAAATATGTCCAAGTAAAACAGCCAATAAAGCTAACATTACAAATGTAGAATCTCCAAAAAGGTATTTTGCAATAGAAACTACGATTGCCCCTTTGATTGCATCACCTAAAAATGTAGCGACGAAATATCCTTTTCCATATATGCGCCCCATATTTCTTGCGCCAGGATTACCGCTTCCTTCATTTCGAATATCAACGTTATGTTTCCATTTCGTTACTATATAAGCGGTCAATATGTTTCCAAATAAATAAGAAGCCACCAAATACAAAAATTGCATACTATTAATCATGTAATCATTCACTTTCTACATGGGAATACATATACAATATTCAAGAACTATGTATATTGTACTTTTTTATCCACATTCCTTTATACATTTTAACATCATATTTTTACAAATCATACAAAAATTCTCATGCAGCTATTTATTAAAATATAAATTCTTCATTAAGTAATATGTTCCTTTCACTGCTGTTTCTGATTGTGATACAAATGTAACTTCTCCTATACTCTTCTCACAGCATTTCTTAAATTCACCATATATTTCAGGAACGAAACGCAATATGCTGCCACTTACTGCAATGGAAGTTGATAAATCAAACTGCATCTTATTGTAAATATTCACCGTAATTCTCGTTAATTCCGTAGCCGCTTGCAAAATAATTTCATGTGCATCATTATTCCCATTTCTCGCTTCCTCAATAATGAATGGTGCGATTGCTGCAACTTTATCTTTTGAAAAACTATATACTAGTCTTTTTATATGAGACGATGTCAAAAGTTGAAACTCTTCTTGAATTCTTAAGCTTAATGGGCAAAGTGGAACTCCTTGATCAAATTGATTTGCCATTCTCTTTAAACCTTGTAACGCAATCCAATATCCGCTTCCTTCATCTCCTAAAATATGTCCCCATCCACCGCTATACTCGTACACTTCCCCTTTCTTTCCTAAACAAATCGCACCTGTACCGCCAATTGTTAAAATTCCATCCTTTCCTTTTAAAGCAGCTGCATGAGCAATCATTGCATCATTAAATACATCAATTTGTGTTCCGTACTTCTTTTTTAGACGTAATATTAATTCATTCGTATTTGCCCCACTTACACCCGCTAATCCTAAACAAATACAAACGCAATCCCCATTTAATAACCCTCTCTGGCATTGATCAATCGCTTCCATAATATGAAAAAGTGCTTCTTCAAAATCTATTAATATATTTCCAAAACCACTCGTAGTCCTTTCAAGTTCACTTCCGTCTTTATCAAATGCAATTGCTTCTGTCTTTGTTCCCCCGCCGTCTACTCCAATCATATATTTCATATGTTCGCCTCATTCTCTTCAAGTTGGAGGGAATGTTATGTTCCCTAAAACTACAGATTGCTTTGCACCTGTTGCACTTGGCACATTACTCGGATTATGATGATACGTTTCGTTTGCTAAAATGGCAAAGGCGATTGCTTCTTTCGCCTCTGAAGAATAGCCTAAATCTTCTTGAATGAATATGTCGCATTTTTCATCCTTCAATCCATACCGTATCATTTCAACAAGTGTACGATTATAACTGCCACCACCGCCTAAAATCACCTCATCAATTTCATAATACGGCAGAATAAACTCCTTATACTGATGAACAATTGAACTTGCTGTAAACATAGTGACAGTCGTCAATATATTTTCTTTACTATGCTTTTCGTACTGCTTCAACAACTCACTGACAAATTCTTCTCCAAACTGTTCTCTACCAGTTGATTTCGGTGGATTCATTTTCAAAAATGGATGGTTCATACAATAGGTCAATATTTCATCTACAACTACTCCCTGTTTTGCAATCTTACCATTTTGATCATATGATAACTGAAATAGCCTTTGACACATTTCATCAATTACCATATTCCCTGGACCAGTATCAAAAGCTATAACGTTCTTATCACTTAGGTGACTTGGTATTACGGTAACATTACCGATCCCGCCAATATTTTGTAATAGTCTATTTTTAGTTGGATGACGATACAAAATAATCTCTGAATATGGTACAAGTGGTGCACCTTGTCCCCCTGCTGCAATATCCATCGTTCGAAAATTAGAAATAACCGTCGTATTCGTTTCATATGCTATAACTGCTGGTTCTCCAATTTGCAATGTGGAAGGAATCATATTACCATCTTGCTTTGGCTGATGATAAATCGTTTGTCCGTGAGAACCAATTAAATTTAATTGTCCCAAAGGAAAATTGGCCTCTTTACAAACTTCCCTTACAGCATTGGCGAAGCATAAACCAAGTTTGAAATTTAAACTGCATATGAGTTGTACATTTGAATTTTCTATTGATAATGCCTGCTGGATCTCATTTTTCATATCATTACAAAATGGAACTGTAGTAAAATGGATGAGTTTGACCTTCGACTCTACACCACTCCCTTCTATATGAACGAGTGCTACATCTATTCCGTCTAACGAAGTACCGGACATTATCCCTGCAATATACATAACATGCATGACCTCCTATTTACTAAAAAACAATCATGTAAGTTACAAACGTACAACCGATGGAAAATAATATAAATCTATAAAACAACTGGGCTTTCGATGCGAACGATCCATCAATGAAAGAAACAACTACTGTAAGCAAAATACTTGCCGCAATACTTGTAACGAGCCATATACTATGCATTTGTGATAAATGTAGCATTCTTAATAAAGGTACAAAAAGTAAATTTGCACATATCACTCCAAATAATAATAAAAATACACCTTTATAACTAAATTTTATATTCATTCCATTTCACCCTCTCTGAACTTCATGTGAAAGAAGTGATAGACAAAATGCCTATCACTCAAAATAAAATATAAAACTTACGGACTAACAGATTCCCCATCACCATTTTTCTCAATTTCAAGCATGTTTTTGTCGTACATTTTAAAGAATGGTAAATAAATAAGGAATGATATTGTTATGTTTATAAATACGAGTACAATCGCTCTCCAATCCCCACCTGTTGCTAAATATGCACCAATTGGAGCTGGTAATGTCCATGGAGGCATTATATGTGTTGGTGTAACAAACCCCATCGCAGTTGCTGAGTATGCAATAGTTGCTGTTACTAGTGGTGTAATGATAAATGGGATAATTAATATTGGGTTTAGTACAATTGGCAATCCAAAAATAACAGGTTCATTAATATTAAAGATACCAGGCACAATACAAGTTCTTGATAATGCCTTCGAATATTTTGATCGACCAAATACAATCATAGCTAATACAAGTCCTAACGTCGCGCCAGAACCACCAATCCATATAAACCATTGGTATAATGGTTCTGGTGAAATGAATGGTAACTGATTTGCGCCACTAGCAACTGCTTCACCATTTTTCCCTAAATATACTTCCCATAATGGCCGGGCAACAGTTCCAACAACCGATACACCATGAATTCCGAATGACCAAAAAAATGTAATTAAAAATACTGGAATGATTACACCGAAGTAACTATCACCAGCTTTTACTAACGGTGCCGCTAATTTATCAACTACATGATGTAAATCAATACTAAAAACGACAGTTACTAAACTCATTAAAATAATAACGAATGCAGCAGGTATAAGTGCTTCAAACGAACGTGAAACAGACGGCGGTACTTGTTCTGGCATTTTAATCATTACATTTTTCGTCTTACAAAATCTTAATATCTCAACTGATAAAATAGAAACAATCATCGTTACGAATAATCCATGACCTCCGAGATTTGTCATCGGAAGCATAAACCCTTTTTTATCAATTAATTCAGGCGTTAATGTTAATAGTAATGAACATACTGCAAGCTGTGCTCCTGATAAAGCATCTAGCTTATAACTTTTCGCTAAATTATATCCTATTCCAAATGCTATATATAAAGACATAATAAACATCGTTAAACGATATGGTATTAATATACTTGTTTGATTTTTTAATGCCCAAACAGATATGAAACTATCTTTCGGTAATGGTGGAAATGCTACAATTAAAAAGAAACTTCCTACAATAATAAATGGTAACGCTGAAATAACTCCATCACGAATTGCTTGTAAATGCCTCTGTTCAGAAAGCCTTGCCATCGGTCCAGATAAGTTTCTATCAAGAAACGTGACAAATTTATTCATAACGCTTCCCCCTAACTAATTAAATCATTTACAGTTTTTAATAAAGTCGGTCCGCCAAGCGGCGTGTACGCTTGTGGCGGTATGATACCGCACGGGATAGATTCCTCTTCTGCAAATTTTTTTACAGAGTCAAATCGATGTCTTACTTGAGGTGCAACCATTACAACGTCCCAGCCATTCTTTACTTCTTCCTCTATCTCACCTGTTCCAATGGCATGGACTTCCATGTTTACACCTTTTTTCTCCGCCTCTTTTTTTAAAGCGTTTACAACAATTGCACTGGACATCCCTCCAGAACAAACGAATAAAACCTTCATTTATTAATCCTCCTATACTTATAAATTATCCCCTTCGGATGAAAGGAAGTTTCACTTTACTAAGAAGCATATGAAGAAGTAAAAGAATTTAGTTATACTGAAAGTAAATTTCAGTAAAAATATTTTCCCTATTAAATTAATGTTTCAATATTTATTTTTCTCAATTGTAAGTACAACCTCACCTCGGATATCATATTAGCTAACCATATAATAGGGAGGCGTATAAATAATTATGAAACGTTTATTAGTGATATGTTGTATCGTCATCTTTTTTATTCCTTTCTCTTTCATTCCTCCTCACTCTACTTACGCTGAAGTAAATACTACGTATAAAAAACATGAATTACGTGCTGTATGGATTGCATCTGTACTTAATATTGACTGGCCCTCAAAAACTGGCTTACCTATTGCAAGTCAAAAACAAGAGTTTATTAGATTATTAGACGATGTAAAAAACACTGGTATGAATGCAGTTGTTGTACAAATAAAACCAACCGCTGATGCTTTTTACCCTTCCAATTACGGTCCTTGGTCTGAATACATTACAGGTACACAAGGAAAAGATCCTGGATACGATCCGCTCGCATTTATGATTGAAGAAGCACATAAAAGAAATATAGAATTCCACGCATGGATTAATCCATACCGAATAACGATGAATCACACCGATATAAATCGATTATCGGATAACCACCCTGCAAAACAGCACCCCGATTGGGTTGTACCTTATGGAGGAAAGTTATATTACAATCCTGGCATTCCAGAAGTAAAAAAATTCATAACTGAAGGTGCTTTAGAAATTGTACAAAATTACGATGTGGATGCATTACATATGGATGATTATTTTTATCCATATAAAGTGGCAGGTGAACAATTCCCCGATCAAAAAACGTACAAAACGTATAATAGCGGTAGATTTACAAATATAGAAGATTGGCGACGTGACAATGTAAATGAACTTGTCAAAGGTTTAAATACAGCTATAAAACAAGAAAAATCATACGTAAAGTTTGGTATAAGTCCGTTCGGCGTATGGCGAAATATAGCCGACGATCCAACTGGCTCTAACACAACTGCAGGTCAAAGAAACTATGATGACCTTTATGCTGATACACGTGAATGGATACAAAAAGGTTATATTGATTACATTACACCGCAAATATATTGGAATATTGGTTTCACACCAGCTGCATATGACATATTAGTAGATTGGTGGGTAAAAGAAACAAATAATAAACCGATTCACCTATACATCGGTCAGGCGGCGTATAAAATTAATAATAATTCTGTCCCAGCTTGGTCTGATCCTGAAGAATACCCAAGACAAAATGCATTAAACCGGTTATATCCTGAAATAAAAGGTAGTATGCATTTTAGCTTAAAAGATATAAATAACAATCCACTAGGGGTTAAAGATAGACTCGCAAAAGACATATATAAACATCCTGCATTAATCCCATCTATGCCTTGGCTTGATCATGATCCACCAAAACAACCGACTTTAAAAGGTGCTATTCCAAGAGATGAAGGTATTGCTGTAGGTATCATTGATGATAGAGAGAATGACACTGCGTATTACGCAATTTACCGTGTAAAGGGGAAAAATGAAGTGGATACAGAAAATCCCAAAAATTTACTTACTACTGTAAGAAAAACAAAGCTCGGAGAAATTTATGTAGATAAAACAGCTATTTCTGGAGAAACGTATACGTATGTAGTAACTGCAGTTGATCGATTGCATAATGAAAGTGTTGCTTCTAGTCATACAACCGTTAAAGCAAAATAACAACTAATAAAAAAACGCCTTAAAAGCTAAGAACTATAGCTTTAAGGCGCTTTTTTTATTTATTCTTAAACTTCTCAGTCGCTGCTCTCATCTTCACATTCAAATCGTGATCAATCGAGTCACGAATATCTCGCTCGACTACTTCCATTTCTTTCTGGAAATTTTGCAAGTAGATTTTTAATTCTTCTTCTTTTTCTGGTCGTTGTGAAGGTGGTAATTGTACGACTAACGATAGCATCGCTGTTAAATCTTTCATTAAAAACGTTTCAAGTTTATGTTGTTGTTCAAACATACGCTGCTCCTGATAATACGGCAAGGCATTTAATACTGAAATTGTAATTTCATCAACCGTTCTTTGTAATGAAGGGTTTATTGAGCGCTTATACGTTCGAATTGTATTTAATGCATCTGGATATCGATCATAAAAATACAATTTATAAAACGAAAGGTCTGATGGTTTTACTGTTTGCTGCGTTTCTTGTCTTAAAAAATCTTTTACTTTCATCGCCGCTACATCAATATCTTCATTTGTAAGTTTTTTCGTTGTTTTCGCCATTACATGTACTTTTTTCTGTTTTTCTTTCGGTAACATTGAGAATACTTGCTCTCTCGTACGTTGACCCGATGCACAGAAAAGAGTGTTTAATGTATATTGTTCTTTCTTTCCTTCCGTACGAATCCAGCGATAAAAGAGTGGGTGCTGTGTAAATTCTTGTAGAAACGGTAATGATTTATTCGATAACTTATCTAAAGAATCATGTGCTCTTTTATATGGTTTCGTCCATGAAAAATACAGTTTACGTCCGAAATATACAACTAAAACAACGACAGTAAATGCGATTAAAAGCAATGTACCCAATAGTACTAATACTGTTTGAATGAAACTCATTTTTTCACCTCCTCTAAAAGTTTGTTATTTCCTTGGACGCTGAATGAGTTTTTGTTTCATTTCATCATTAAATGTGTCTAATTCAATTACAAACTTCTTACTTGACTCGATAATACGTTCTGATGATTTCTCAGAAGCTTCAATCGCAGCAAATACATTTTGGAATGATTCACGTAATTTATCCATGCTAATAGCAGGATTTTCAAGAAGTTTTGTTGTTTCTTCTGTATTTTGTTTTAATGCTTGTGAGTTACTTAATACCATTGATTCAATTGCTTCATTTGTCGCATTCACTGCATCAATTGTTTTACGCTGATTTGTTAACGCTAGCTGGATAGCAGCTGAAACTGTTACAACGTTTTGCGTCATCGTAATGGCATTACGAATTGCTTCTGTTAACTTTTCATTATTTTTCTTAATAATGTCTACAGATGCGATAGATTGTAATAAAACACTTTTCGCTTGCTGCATATTACGTGTACGTACTAAAATCTTTTCTAATGCATCGTTAATTAATGGAATATCTCTTTGACGTTCTGGATTTTGTTTCTCAGCTTCCAGCATGCCAGCAAGTTTTCTCCCTAAGTATACTTGCTTATCAAGTGCGTGAATTTTATCGTGCGATTGTTCTTTAAGCATTTCAAGACCAACTGTATCTTCTTGTAAGTTGTCACGACCAATTAGTAGGGATCTTATAATCTCCTCAATTTGCTTATCTATAGATTGATATTTATGCACGTATGTTTCAAGTGGATTTTTCTTGAATACTTTAAACATAATTTTCTTCATACCACTTGCTTTTAATGAATTCGGATCAAGCTCTGATACCACTTTTCGTAATTCTAACAATGTATTTGGAATTTCTTCGTTCTTTCCATTCATCATCGCTGTTACAGGACGCTTTAGTGCTGATAACGTTTGTCCTGCTGCTTGTTGCTCTTTATCCCCTAAATCTCCTAGCTGTGACAATACTTTTGATAAATCCGTATTTTGCTCGCTATTTAATTTTTGTACATAAAGATCAGCTTCTTTATTCAGTTCCTCTAATTCTTGATCTTTTATAACTGTATCTACTACTACTTCTACATTATTATCTTTCACAATGGATACAGGTTCTTTTTTCTCGAGTTCAGTCAACAAAATCGCTCCTTTATTTATATGTGCGAATTTATATGCACTATATTTCATCTATTATATCGTATTTCATATACATTCTAACTGCTTGAAATCGATTTTTTTAGAAATGCCTGTTTATGCAGTCATTCCCTGTTTCTTACTATAAGTATACCTGTTCTCAACATTATTTTCCTCAGACTTAAGACCTAGAGAACAACATGCTGAAGGCGGATTCTTCATATGTTACGTATATAAATTACGTCCTTCCATCCTACTGTACTCAATCTTTTGACATACACCCTTTTTCAATGTGATAATTATATTACGCTCAATCCTAACTCTTCTTAAGTGCTACAAATGCTCCATTTTGAAATGCCAATAAGACCGTTTCAAACATTTCATCTTCTTCAATCATTTTTCTAAACTCGGCTAACTCACTTGCATGAGAAGTTGCGTTATCAACAACAAGAAAACCCTTTGGTTGTAAAATGCGTTTTATATGCTCAAGCCACCACATGTATTGCGTCCGCTCTGAATCTAGGAAAATAAAATCAAATGAATGATCTAGTTGCACATCTAAAAATGCCCCTGCTTCTTGATTATGAACATCAATCCTTTGTAAAAGGTTTGCCTTTTCAAAATTGATAAGTGCCTCTCCAACTCGTTCTGAAGAAAGCTCTACAGTTGTTACATTTCCATTTGTTTCTTCTACCGCGCTAGCTAACCACAATGTAGAATAACCATTAGAAGTTCCAATTTCTAAAATGTTTTTTGCGCTACATCCTTTTACTAAAATTGATAAAAATTGCCCCATCTCACGAGAAATATTCCTTAATTTTTCTTCCCGTGTTTTTTTATTTCGATCATGCTCTTCTCCATATTGTTCAAGTTGAAATAATAATGAATCTAACGTATCCATTTTTTCATCGCCTTTCCAAAGCAATATGATGAAAAAGCTCTTGCTGCCCGTCTACTTTCATTATATGCGAAACGAAATCCTTTTTCTCGTTATACGACAAAGATTTGAATTTTTTTATAGCATATTGTTTCGTTTTTTGGTAAAGTTAATTTCTACGTGCAATTATTCCATTCATACTATTTTTAATTCAATTGCAGTTGTTAAATCATATAAACCCCAATTAAATGAATCGGTATTTCAAATTCAATTAAGCGCCCTTTCCGGACGCATTTTCTTTTGTTTATATATTTCTAGAAGAAAGGATGCTTACAATGAACGTGATTAGCTTAGATGCTGCTCGAAAACGAAAACAGCATAAAAAATTAATGATTACTATACCGATTATTTCACGTATTTATGAAGAAGATGGGGAAATTAAATTTGAGGTAGCAGGCGAAAAAGATGTACCTCTTGAAATGTTAGAGAAATAAAAAAAAGACGCACTTCTAAAGAAATGCGTCTTTTTTTATACCGTTACATTTAAGTGCATAAGTTTTTCAGGATTAACCATCATATAAATGTTTGAGATTTTCTCATTCTCAAATGTAAATGAAAGCACATAAGTCACTTTATTATTTACTTTAACAATAACACCTGGGGCACCATTTACCAACTTATAATCAACATTGTACTCTTCCGGGAACTTCTTCCCAATTCCAAAGAATAAACGTATAATTCTATCTGCAGAATAGATTGGATGGATTGCAGTTGTAGCTTTACCACCACCACCATCTGCTTTCAATATCGCATCTGTTTTTAATACTTCTAACATGCCTTGCGCATCCCCACACTGCAATGATGATACAAATTTCTCCACATAGGCAGCCATCTTCTTCGTACTTAATGTTGACTGCTTCGGCTTATCCAAAATACTTTTTCGTGCACGTTGAAAGATTTTTCGGCAGTTCGCACTACTCTTATCTACAATTGAAGCTATTTCTTCATATTCATAACTGAAAACCTCTCTTAATATGAAAACAACTCTCTCTACCTCAGACAATTGTTGTAAAAGTAATAAATATGCCGTAGAAATTGATTCTTTCATTACAATTGACTCTGATGGATCATCAATCTCTTCCACAAATGGCTCTGGCAACCACATTCCGACATATACGTTCCGTTTATGTGCTGCCGAACGTAATTTGTCAATTGAGCGATTTGTTACCATTTTACATAAATAAGCTCTCATATTTTCTATAGATTGAACGTCCTCCATATTATTAAGTGATATAAATACGTCATGGACGATATCTTCAGCATCCATAACACTCCCAAGGATTCTATATGCTAACGAAAATAATAATGATTGATACGTCTCATATAATTGCCCCGTTTCCATGATGAATTGCCTCACTTTCGGATTGCTTTAATATGTGTAACGCTGCACGTTTTCCACTTGCCACCGCAGCATCAGCTAATATTTCATCATGTCCAGCCCAATCTCCTGCAACATAAACACCTGGCATTCCAGGTATATTAGGGCCTGGTTTTTCAACACGGTCAATATGAGGAAAATCATATACTACCGTTATTTTCGGTAAATATTGCTGTGCAACAACTTCTCTTTTCCAATTCGGATGTAACAATTCCATTGCATTTTCTAACTGTTCTTTCTCTTCTTGAATATGATTCAGCTCTAGTACAGGGTTATGGTATTTAATTAGACTCACTACAATTGATCCATCTTCACTTAATTTAGCTGCTCTCGATTGATTCGTGAAAAATATAGATTGATCTAATCCCAAAGTAAACTGATGCAAAGGATTCGGTAATTGTTTTAAGCCAATATCTAACGCTGCCACGGTCACTTGTATAGATTGTTCACACCATTTTTGCAAACTTGTTCCTTCTGCACCTTTTATAATTTTACAAGCCTCTTTCGGTGGAGTTGTTACAATGACTGCACCTGCTTCAAATACTTCATCGTCAAAACATTGTATTCTTTGTTTCCCTTCACAATGCTCTATTTTCAAAACATGCTTTTTAGCCAGAAATTGTACACCACTAGTATTCGCTATTCCTCTTAAATTTGTTATTATCGTCTCCCAACCACCATCTACATAAAGTACTCCTTCTTTCATAGAAAGCTGTATTTGCTTTAGTACGGAAGATGCTAATTGTATTGTAGGAGCAAACGTATATGTTGTTGTTCGGCATAGTGCATAAAATATATTGCGAACCATCGGATCTTTTATTTCATTTTCTGCCCATGTAGTTAGACTCATTTTTGGAACCTTTCCTACATCTAAGTTTCCTAAATGAATCATAAGACGAGCAAACTGGACTTTTGCAGACCATGAAAGTAACGGTGTTGATAAAATAGAGCGAAAATCTGTTGGAATGGTATAAATATCCCCTTTCCATATTCCATGTGCTTTTGTAGATGGGATTCCACCTGGAAGATTTACTCCTAGCTCATTAAAAGTTATAAACGCTTCTCCACCTCTATATAAAGCATGTGCACCAAGATTCATACAAATGCCGTTTTTATTTATAGTCCTCCCTCGACCACCGAAGTGACTGGATTTTTCTAATACAATAACTTTCCTTCCAGCTTTCGCTAAATATATAGATGCTGTTAATCCAGCAAGCCCACCACCAACAATTGCTACATCAAAATGTTTCATAATAAAATCCCTCCTTATCGTTCTACATACAAGACGAACGATTAAGGAGGGATGTGACATTCAGTTACACATAATTTATTTCATCTAACCACTTTATTGCAGTATCAACTGTCAAACAGTTATACCTTCTACAAATAAACTTATTTACATAATAATATTATTTTCTAATCTATTACATGCTGGTGCCAAATTTCACTTTCTTCTTCACTCATCCCTCCTATTACTTTTGAAAAATCTATCTTTCTATCAAATGAGTCTTTTAACATATAAAATTGTTCAAACGATCCTGTAAATATTTCTAATGAATGAGAACAACAAACCGTTTCAAGGTTATCAATTGTTGCGCCATCTAATTCTAATTCCTTTAGTCCTTTCATTTTGCCTAATGCCGCTCCATCCTTTACCTTTGTATCTGTCAACTTTATATTTTGAATTGACGCATTGTGTTGAAAGCAATTTAAATTAGCAATGATGCTATTTTCAAATTCAATTGTTATTAACTTATTTAAATTTTGTAAAGCAAGCAAATCCAATTCACTAACATTTTCTAAACCTAAAATACATAAATGCTTTAAATTATCTACTTTTGAGATTGCGTTGAGCTGCTCGCGATTTGAAATATGTACAGTAAGCGATTCTAAATTTTGAAACTTCGGTAGTAACGAACAATCTTGAATACTAGTATGTGAAATGTCTAATTTCTTTAATGATGATATTTCTACAAGTGCTGAAAGATTATTTATCTTCGTATTCTTTATACTCATTTCTTGTAAGTGCTGCAAATGTAATATTGGTGTTAAATCTTGAACCGTGTTATTAACTAAATATAACTTCTTTAAAGAATTCATTCGTTCTAATCCTGCTAAATCTCGAATTTCATTTCCGGATAAAATTAGTTCTCTCACTTCCGTACACATCTGTAATGGACTAATATCTACTAACCCTTTTCCACCTAAATATAATCTCTTCTCTCTAACAAACCTGTCTGCACGTTCAGATGCACCCACTATATATCTCCAATTCTCATCTAAACTATCGTACCAATCTTTAACGTTCTTTTCAGATTGAAATATAAATTGGGGCTGTAAAACAGGTAATTCAATGTTAAATAAAGCGTCTAAAAAATGTATATTATCGTTAGCACCATAACTCCAATATAAATAATCTTCTTCTTGGTGAATGGTGAAATTTTTATTTTTTAACGTTTGTAAAATAAATAGTAACAAATCTGAAATTCTATTTGCAATTACATATTTCACTTCTTCATCTCGTCCAAAATTAATAACTTGTCCCACTTTCCCCTTTTCATCCGGATCAACATCTATTCCTAAATTGTTACCGCCATAATCTTTACTAATAGGTATCCAATTGTGATTCACATATCTTTCCTTAATATATTCTGTTGGTATTGAAAATGCATCAAAATAAAAAAAATCATCCTCTTCAATTCTTTTCCATATTCTCCACTCATCCAAAACTTCATCTAACGGGAGAAATGGCAAACCAAAAAACAACCCTGGTCCTGATTTATCCTCACCGTTATGTGCAAGATAAAGATTACGTAATTCATCTGGAAACGCAATTCCCATTTCACTTTCGGCATATTGAATTTCTTCTATTGTTGCAGGTGCATTCAAAAACGGTTGAAAGTAATTTTTTAATTCAACTTCCAACTCTTTTAAAATAGTATGGTTCATTTTCTGCACTCCCCTTGTACTCCAAATTAAAAAAGCGCTATCTTTTACATTAATTGTAATTAATAGCACCTTTTTTCGCAATGAAACTCTTGTAATTATAGTGCATTCAAACGAACATTTTTATCACTTTACAAACGAAGAGCAGCAACACTTTCACATTTCAATAACTAGACTCATATCCTAAATTCAAATTGCATGAAAATATAAGAAAGGCGGGTAATACAAATGACTTCTAATATCGACTACACTTCCCCCTCAACCAATTTCACCCATGATTTAAATAAAAGTAATTTTTTTAAAAAAGATGCCCAAAATTATATAAACGTACTTGGCATAAAACAATTAAATACTTTAGAAAATACTTCTTTATTAGATATCTATTTAAGTACAGGAAATGTTGTAGAGCCACATATTCATCAAAATGCAGCTGAACTTGTTTACTGTATTTCAGGATCTGCTGTTGTTTCCTTACTTAATCCTTTTACAAACCAAATATTAAACTTACCGATAAAACCAGGGCAAGTTGCCAACATCCCACAAGCGTGGTGGCATTATGAAATTGCTACAGCAGATCGTACTCACTTATTAGCTATTTTCAATGCCCCAACCCCAGAAGTTATTTTTGGTTCTGATATTTTAAGATTAACTCCCGCTAATATGATGGCTCATACTTACTGTCTCGATGAACAACAATGGAAACAAGCGATATCCCCTATTCAATCCACTACAGTAATTGGTCCTCCAGCAAACTGTAATCAGAACCGCGGCACGATAACCCCAACAACTCAGCCTCCTAACCAACAACAAAATTTATATTACCAAGATTCATACTATTTCCCTCTTTACTGGGGATATTAATTTATTTCATTAATAGACAATTATTGATCTCCTCGGAAAATACGTAGGAGATTTTTTATTGTATATCCACCATTCCTATTTTTTTCGTAACAATTAATAGAGTACATACATATAATATTTATATATCTAATTGGAGGTGATAGTACTATGAGTAATTATAACTATCGAAAAAACTACTCTAATAATAAAAATAGTAGTTCATCAGCATCCTCTCAGTCTTCGAATTCTCAATCTTCCAATTCCCAATCGCAAAGAGATTTAGCCGAACAAGGCTATGTAAAGAAAAAAGGATGTAACTGTAATAAAAACAAATAGTTTATTACGAATTTGAACTATAACATTTCAACGCTCACGATAAATAACTTACTTCCCTTGTATACCGTTTATGAAATGGATGAATTCTATTTTTAATAGAATTCATCTTTTTTATTTATAGGTAATTTTTAACCTATATAACTTATTCCATAAACAATAAAATTTAAAACATACATTTTTATTTTATACCAGCTTAACAAAAAGAAACTTCTCAATTGATTTATTACCTTTCTTCCCATAAAATATAGCCCTTCCTAATAAGATTAGGAAGGGCTATATACAAACGCCAGTTCAAATTTCAAACAGACATTGTAACAAGTTAGACGATATTAATACCTGCACTTACAAATCCAGCAACTGCAGCTATTGGACTTGCTGCTGTTAATGAAACATATAACAGTATTTTATCTCCAGCAGCTACTGGAATAGCTTCAGGTATGATTCCCGATGCTGTAGCACCAATCGCTATTACAGCAAATGCTGGTGCTAATAATAGAGGTGCTCCCTGTACTGTAAACGTATTACTTGCTGCTGGTGCAGTTAATATTTGTATCTGCACTTGCACAGGTGATAATGGAGCTAATGCAGCTGTTGCACTAAAGAAACCTGCTAACGACGTAATAGTTCCTGCTCGTGGTGCTACAAATGCATAATCACCTATACCTAACGCTAAAGTGATACTAGTTCCACCAGTTAAAGCTACACCAGGCTGACTAAATCCAAATCCAAGAAGAGTTCCTGTATTAGCTATTAATGCGTTAACTAACGCAGATGGTGTTGTACCTGAAGCGAATGGAATAATAGCTCCGCCACCTGTTGCTCCTGTTAATCCTGTTGCTCCCGTTGCTCCCGTTGGACCTGTGTCTCCCGTTGGACCTGTTGCTCCTGTCGGGCCTGTTGCTCCTGTTGGGCCTGTCGCTCCTGTTAATCCTGTTGCTCCCGTTGGACCTGTTGGGCCTGCTGCTCCTGTGTCTCCCGTTGGACCTGTTGGGCCTGTCGCTCCTGTTGCTCCTGTTGCTCCCGTTGGGCCAGTTACTCCTGCTCCTGTCGCTCCTGTCGGGCCTGTTGCTCCTGTTGCTCCTGGACCTGTTGGACCTGTTGGACCTGTTGGGCCACCTCCTGGAGTAGCACCAATTAGTTGAACTAATAGGTTTAATAAAAGTTGTAAACTTGCAGGATCAATTTTTAAAGAGAAGAAGAATGGTGCAAGAGCACTGAAGAATTGTTGTAATAAAGAAAGTAATTTGCTTAAATCTGGGCTAGGAGATTGTAGTACATTGATAATACTTTGAATTAATTGTTTTAAGAAATTCCCTTCTGGAGAAGGTGCTAATTCATTTAGTAAGTTCAATAGTTGAGTAAACAAATTGAGTAAAGCTAATCTGTTTGCATCACTTGGATTTGCAAAAAACGCTGCAATAGCCGCAATTAAAGAGTTTAGTAAAGTTATTAATCTTCCTAATTGTTCGCTAGTAATCGGTACTGTTTGCGGATTGTTACAACAATCTGGAGTGAAAACAATCGGATTATTGCAGTTGTTATGACCAAAACAATTGTTATGTGACATTTATTTCCTCCTTACTTATTTTATATTTGAGTGTTTTCCTATTATAAGAACTATAAATTGTGTATAGGTTTCATTCACTTCAAATAGGAAACATGAATTATAATTAAACTGAAAAAACGATATTTAATTATGTTCATGACTCACATATTAATTATATGTTTTTAATAATTGACTGCTTAGATTAAACACCTAAACTTAAGAGTTTATTTTAATTTTCCACGTTTATCTCTTAGGTCCAAAAGCACATTTTAATTTAAATATTAAAACTAAGCATTTGCATATAACCAATAAGTAACAATATCTTTACTAAAATTATGTTCTCTCAATAATTAAGAAGCCGTTTCTATTATAGAAAACTCTCATACAATATATCGGACAAGTTATTCTATACTTCGTTCAAAAAATAATTTAGGAGGTGAGAATTAATTGCCAATCATCCAACCATTTATGGCATCTAGAAGATTTACATCTACACTAGGAGCTGGAACAGGAACAGGTGCAGCTTTTGCAATTGCTGCTACAGCTTGTTTAAACGATGCTGGTACTACTGCAACTGCTTTTCCAACTTTTACGTATTACAACTTTTATGTAAACGGCATTCTTCAACCTAGTGTGAACTCCAGTATTACTACTGGACCTACTGGTGCTATTACAATTCCTGGCGGAGATGCATTAGACGGCGGAATTCCAATTACAATCGAATTTATCGTCACTTAGTTTAACTACTTTAATGTAGAACAAAAAGACAGATTCTTTTTATTTAAGAATCTGTCTTTTTTAATTAATAATGATGAATTGCAAAATAATTGAAGAACCTTGCGTTGGTGGTTGATTATCCAATAAAGTTAGCTGACCATTACTAACCTGATATAATGGTTGTGGTTGAAGTATTCCATTAATAAACAAATTAATATAGGAAACCTCATCAGGAGGTAATATGTGTGTTGTACCATATTGAGCTATCCCATCTGAATCTGTATATATAAGTTTTTCTCCATCTGAAAAAGTGTAAAATAATAAATTAGTTGTTGTTATTGGTCCAATAACTCCAGTTGGACCCGTTACTCCCGGTGATCCTGTTAAACCAGTTGCACCTGTTACTCCCGGTAATCCCGGTAATCCCGTTAAACCAGTTGCACCTGTTACTCCCGGTGATCCCGTTAAACCAGTCGGGCCTGTTACTCCCGGTAATCCCGTTAAACCAGTTGCACCTGTTACTCCCGGTGATCCCGTTAAACCAGTCGGGCCTGTTACTCCCGGTAATCCCGTTAAACCAGTCGGGCCTGTTACTCCCGGTGATCCTGTTAAACCAGTTGCACCTGTTACTCCCGGTGATCCTGTTAAACCAGTTGCACCCGTTACTCCTGGTGATCCTGTTAAACCAGTTGCACCTGTTACTCCCGGTGATCCTGTTAAACCAGTTGCACCCGTTACTCCTGGTGATCCTGTTAAACCAGTTGCACCTGTTACTCCCGGCGATCCTGTTAAACCAGTCGGGCCTGTTACTCCCGGTGATCCTGTTAAACCAGTTGCACCTGTTACTCCCGGTGATCCTGTTAAACCAGTTGCACC
>NZ_JAKVPU010000001.1:541077-1359928 GCF_022487605.1 Bacillus sp. ES1-5
GGGCCTGTTACTCCCGGTGATCCTGTTAAACCAGTTGCACCTGTTACTCCCGGTGATCCTGTTAAACCAGTTGCACCTGTTACTCCCGGCGATCCTGTTAAACCATTCGGGCCTGTTAAACCATTCGGGCCTGTTACTCCCGGTGATCCTGTTAAACCAGTTGCACCTGTTACTCCCGGTGATCCCGTTAAACCAGTCGGACCTGTTACTCCCGGTGATCCCGTTAAACCAGTTGGACCTGTTACTCCCGGTGATCCTGTTAAACCAGTTGCACCCGTTGGACCGGTCATTCCCGTTAAACCCGTTGGGCCCGTTGGAATATAAATTGGGGGAAGAATCGGAAACGTAGGTCCAATGTTTTCAGGTTTTATCATAGCTTTATTTATTGATAATTTATTATCTCGCTTCACTTTAATACCTCGTTCCACATTTTTGTTTACTACTTAACAAAATAATACATCTATCATTTTAGAAGAATTCCATAACTACTTTTTTCATTCTCAAATGATTTTTACATATAGTAAACTTTTTACCGTTGCTATAACTAGTAGTATTAATATAATAAAATGATAGTTCCATTTCAAAATACTAAATCGGCTACGTTCTAATTTAAAAATGAGGTGATTTATATTCAAAATAGGAATGAAAAAATAAAAAAAGAACTATTATCACTGGCTCTTGAAATTATTCTTCCATACAGACTTACAGGTCCTACTGGGCCCACAGGTATTACCGGTCCTACTGGCATTACTGGACCCACAGGCTTTACTGGACCCATTATTACAACAAACTCTATGTTCGCTAATAATACATTAGGTGGTCCCATCTCAGTCATATTAGGTGGAACTAATATTCCACTTTCTAATAACCAAAGTCTCGGTAATTTTACAGTGAACGCTACAAATGATATATATACAATTCCTGTTACTGGAAGATATTATTTAACCTATCAAATTAATACAACAACTTCTCTACTTGCTGGTACAAGGCTACTATTAAACTCTTCGACTCCACTTCCCGGATCTATTTTTTCACCCGCACTATCAACTTCAAATTATAATAATAATTTAATAACCAATTTAATTGCTGGTAATACAATTTCCCTTCAACTATTCGGCGTATTATCCATAGTTAATTTAGTTGGAGGTGGTTCAACAGGTGCCTCTTTAACAATTATACGAATCGATTAATAAATGATTCATTCTTTTTTATAATAAACATTCTTAGCTGCTAAAGTAGTAACTATTACGTCATTCCTAAAGCTAATAATATTTCAATAATTTCACGACAGTGATTAAGCAATAAAAACAATTTGTACTATATTCGTAGTAGTAACCATCTATACTAAATTTTCCGTATATACATTATCAATTTACACTTCTCCCTGCCAATGTTACATTGAATAAGAAGACAGTTTCCCAAAATGCGAACCATCTCAAAACGTATTTGAGAAACATACTCCAATCCTATACGCGAGAGCAATACTATGTCGACACTCAAACGAGTGTCTTTTTTTATGAATTTTAAAAAATAAAACCATCTCTTATAGATGGTTTATCAACATACATTTCTTTATATTCTTGATGCAATTGTAAGTTTATGCAGCTGGATAATAAATGGTCATACTTAACCGAGTTAGCGTACTTCCGGAATTATGATAAGAGTGCGGTCTATCCGCCTTAAAGCGAATTGCATCTCCGCTATTTAATGTATATTGACAATCATTTATTTCAATTATCAATTCCCCTTCAAACACCGTTATAAATTCTTCGGTCCCTTCTTTATGGCCTTCCGAACTTAATTTTCCTTCTGTTTCAATTTCAACCGTATAGATTTCAAAGTTCCTATCATCTTGAAAAGGAAAAGAAGGATACACTTTATATCTCCCATTGTCTTCTGATAATACTTGAACATCATTTCGTAAAACAACTTTCGTATCTGGTTGCGGATTATTGATTAAAGAAGTAAAAGACACTTTTAAACCATTAGCAATTTTCCATATCGTTGTTAATGTTGGACTTGACTCTCCTCGTTCAATTTGTCCAATCATCGTTTTACTCACACCCGTTAATTGAGAGACCTTTTCTAAACTCATTTTCTCTTTTTCACGTATTGTTTTTAAATTTTTTGCTAAAATAAGTTGAATTTCTTCCATAAGAAACACTCCTACACTATATACAATATAACGACCGTTATGTATAATAAAAAGCACACGTTATATTGTTCTTTTCGGTCATTATAACACACGCCAAATAATTAGGGGGTATTGAAATGCCTATATTTTCTTTTTTGTTATTTGTTTTTATAAGTAGCTTCACACCCGGACCTAACAATTTTTTAGCTATGACATACGCCAATCAACACGGTTTAAAAAGGAGTATGCAATTTTGTTTTGGAGTAGCTTTCGGGTTTTTCATCCTCACTTCCTTATGTAGCTTCTTTAATATTGTACTAATTAATATCCTACCCATAATAGAATTCCCTTTAAAAATTTTAGGTGTAGCATATATGCTATATTTAGCTTTTAAAATACTCACTAGTAAAACTAGTACCGATCCCGATGAAAAACATAATAAAAACTTATTCACAGTGGGGATTTTTCTTCAATTTGTTAATCCTAAAGGGATACTATTCGGGCTGACTGTAGTATCAACTTTTATTCTCCCTTACTATAATTCATATTCAAGTTTTCTACTTTTCTCATTATTTCTAGGTGTAGTCGGGTTAATGAGTACATTTAGTTGGAGCTTATTTGGTTCCATGTTCCAAAAGCTTTTATTAAAGCATACGAAATCATTTAACATCATTATGGCTGTTTTATTAGTTTTCAGTGCTATTTCAATTGTAGTCAATTAAATTCAAGTTCTAAATTTCTTTTCTTTTTAAAAGTATGTTTTAAAAATATTGCTAAGATGCCCAATGAATCTCCCCCTTACATGCATTACTTATTTAATTTTAAGGCGGTAATCTTCTATATCTACTCTTATTCATACGAGATAAAATAAAAAGAGGATTACTCATTATAAGTAATCCTCTTTTTTGACTATTGATTTTTAAATATTCTGTTCCACTAAACTAAAATCTTTACTTAACTTCATACCACCAGCCTTTACGATCAAGGTAATCCGTCATTCCTTTAAGTTGCGCATCTGAAGTTGGTTCAGAGATAAAATATGTTAGACCATCCGATTGTAAGATGAAGTTAGCTGTCATTTTTAGTGACGTTAATGCTCCCATTACATCGGGGGTTTCATACGGTGAAAAAGCTCCTGATTGAATGATATTTTTTTTAGATGGCGGAGTTGTCCCACCAGATTGCCCAGTTAATGCATACACAATTGAATTTGCAATCTTATCTGGATTCCATTTTGCCATATCTGCTTCATTATCAATAAATCCAAGTTCGATTAAGATTGCAGGTGCTTTCGTCTTCGATAACACATAAAGGTCTTTTCGTTCCTTCGCACCACGATTTGACCAGCCAATATCTTTTGAAAGTTGCGCTGCTATCTTTGCTGATAAAGCTTGTTGGTCATAGTACAAAACTTCAACACCATTAGCTTTCGTATCATAAGAGTTTAAATGAAATGAAACTACTAAGTCTACATCATGTGAGTTTGTTTTTGATACAATGTTATTTAAATTTTGTGCTTGTGTTGTCCCTACTTCATCAGTATCATCATAAACTGTATGCCCTAATGCTCTTAATTTAGCAACAACTGCATCCTTAACTTGGCGATCCATAATGTGTTCTTTCCGATTCCCATAATTCGCACCCTGTACAATACTATTGTGACCTCCATGTAAACTATATCTAGCCATTGTTCAACATCCCCTTTTTTATTAATATATTCAAAGCTCGTCTTATTGTCCGGTCAAATATCCAGTAAAGCTCCAGCAAACAATAATAAGGGCACTAATCTATTTTTAAATTTTTAATTCTAGATTATCTATTTTCTAAAACAAAGAATACAAAAACAAAAATCCACAACTAATATATTAAGTTGCGGCATTTACTTTTTTAAACTATTCATTTCGAAATCTTTTTATTATAATACATAAAAACACGTTATAATATAAGCTACTGTACTTTAGGAGGGATTTAATGACTGATAAATATAAATTTTTGATTCTCTTTGTTACAGCATTTGTTTCTTTCTTTTCCTTAATAAAAGATTTCCGTAACATTTCAAAAAGTTTCTTTTGGGGGAGCTTTGCAATCCTAACAAGCTTTATATTATTATTAACTCACGCTTTAGAGTTAACTCCAATACTTCTCTATTCAGCTCAGATGGCTCTTGAGATTATTACAATACCACGTAAATTGTTTCTTCCACCTGTCACTGAAGTTGCTAGTTTTTGCTAACGAGAGGTGATCACTATAAATTGGAAACAATAATACAATCCAAAGTATCTCTTTTACCGCATGTATAGTTATATTTATAAAGTCCTTGATGATATATCATGGTCCTTAAAATAATTTAGATTGTTATGAGTACACATTTTTTGTGTGCTCTTTTCATATCCCTATAAGATAACGCTTTCATTTTAAAGTTATATTGTTATTAAATTATCTATTCTAATCCTCTTCTCTTGTTCATATGCCTAGTTGTTTATTCATAAATTAAAAATAATTGACATAACTGAATGGAGGCTAACTATGTCTTTTGCAAATATTATTAAATACGGACGCGTTCCGCACTTTAACTCTACCTTCCCTTTGATTTTATTTTGGAGTCAGAAAAGTGGCTGTACTTCACTTGCACATTGGTTTTTTTATCAAATAAATTTATTTAAACAAGCCATAAAATACGATTCCTTCATCCATAATTATGAAAATGAAATATACAAAAACTCCTCCGACTACTTTATTGAACTAGCTGCGGCTTTATATACAAACGGAAAAGATTCCTATAAATTAGTGAGAAACCCCTATACAAGAGCTGTAAGTTCATTCTTCTCACTAATTGCCCCGCCTCACATAGAAAACCCAGCATGGAATCCTATTCGGAATTTTTATTATGGTAATGAATTTTGTAATAAGCCTATTTCATTTAAAATCTTTCTCTACTATTTAAAAGCGCAAATGAAAGATTTAGAACAAGTAGATCCACATTTAATGCAGCAATATGAACCAGCTGAGGAGGAGTTTGTTACAAAGTATATCTACCTTGAAAATTTCTCTACTGAAATTGCGCACTTAGAACAAACATATCAATTAAAAACTTCTCCTTTACACATACTAACCAAATCATGGCATCATCAGAAGGACAGAGCGATTTTTAGAGGTGATTTTGCAGATGCTGATATTACCGATCCTTTATTCCCACGCCTCCCAACATACGATAGTTTTTATGATCATGAAACTATCCAATTAGTACAGGATATTTTTAATAAAGATTTTAGCACATACAATTACCCATTAACCCCTTTAACAAATAAGTGATTTTCTAATTGTAGTCTCATATATTATAGAGAAACTTAAATTCACCTATTTAAGTTTCCTCATAAAACTCTCGTAGTAAATTGGGGCACTGGAAACAGTGTCTTTTTTTAATAAAATTCAAATTGTATTATTTATTAAATCATTAAAACGTATAAATATAACGTGAAACACTCATTAAGGTTGTCTTCATTCGCTCTATTTGTTCCACTGCCGTTGTATAATCAAAGTTCAATTATTTCACTATTAAATACAAAAACTTCGATTTCATAGTTTACGTCATAATCATGCAACACTTTTTCTGAACAATTTGCACATCCAAAAATTACAAGTGAACGAATGGGTCATAAAGATTTTTTCATAACCTTACGAATGTTTTACCTTGGATGCAAGAATACGCAGTTAAAACATTTAGTGAACAACTATTTGGATAATAATGTTTACAAATATAAAAATACGGTTTCTCTTTCCTAGAGAAACCGCATCATATTAAAGTTTTTATTAAATTTTAAACTGACTCGTATACAGATCAAAGTAAAACCCTCTATCTTTCATAAGAGATTCATGATTCCCTCTTTCCAAAATACTTCCATCTTTTATAACAAGGATTTGATCTGCTTTTTCAATCGTTTTCAGTCGATGAGCGATTACGAAACTTGTTCGACCTCTCATTAAATTGTTTAGTCCTTCTTGTATTTGTAATTCTGTTCTCGTATCAATATTAGATGTCGCTTCATCAAGAATTAATATATCTGCATCTGCTAAAATCGCCCGCGCAATCGCAAGAAGTTGCTTTTGTCCTTGACTTAAATTCGATCCTTCTGAAGCAATTTTTGTTTCATATTGATTCGGTAAATGTTTAATAAAAGAATGTGCAGATGCTGCCTTAGCTGCATTGATTACTTCATCATCACTAGCATCTAATCGACCATAACGAATATTATCCATAATCGTCCCAGCAAATAAATACGTATCTTGTAAAACTACTCCTATTTTGCTTCGCAACGAATTCATATCATAATCTTTTATATTTTTTCCATCGATATGAATTTGTCCTTGCTGTATATCGTAAAAGCGAGTTAGCAAATTAATGATTGTTGTTTTGCCCGATCCAGTTGGACCAACTAAAGCAATTGTCTCCCCTGGCTGTGCCTTAAGACTCACTTCTTTTAAAATCGATTTATTTTCCTCATAACCAAATGAAACATTCTCGAGTGCAACATGCCCTTGTAAATTTTGTACAATGCATGCATCTTTTTTATTTTGAATTTCCGGTACTTCATCCATAATTTCAAAGACACGTTCTCCACCAGCAACTGCCGATTGAATTGTATTCATTAAAGTTGCAAATTGACTGAGTGGTCTTGAGAATTGACGAGAATAATTAATAAAAGCCGCAATGACACCTACTGTTGTCATTCCATTTAAAACCATAACTGAACCAGTCCCAATTACAAGCCCCATACCTAAGTTATTTATAAAGTTCATACTTGGAAAAATAAAAGCTGAAAATGTATCCGCCTTCGTAGCTGAAATTCTTAGTTGTTCATTAATTTTATTGAAATTTAGTACGGTTTCTTTTTCTTTCCCGTATAATGTTGTAACATCCGCTCCTGTTATAGCTTCCTCAATAAAACCATTTAATTCTCCTAAATCTTTTTGACGCTTTGCAAAGTTTTTACCACTATAAGCAACTAGTTTTTTTGTAACGAAAAACATAATAGGTACTGTAATTAAAGTAACAATCGCTAAAATCCAATCTAATGCGAACATCGCAATTGTTACACCTATAAAGGTTAATGCAGATGAAATAATTTGTACAACACTTTGCGTCAACGCTTGATTCAAATTATCTATATCATTTGTCACACGGCTCATTAAATCCCCTTGCGAACGTACATCAAAGAACCGTAAAGAAAGCGTTTGGATTTTCTCAAAAATATCTTGTCGTATTTTTTGTATTGTTTTTAATGCAACGTTAACCATGACAAATGTTTGTAGCCAAGTTAACAATACTGTTACACCGTAAATCACGATAAGTAACAAACACATTCTCGCCGTACCGCTTAAATCTTTCGGTACAATATATTGATCTATAATTACTCCCATTAAATACGGACCTAATAGCCCAAGTAACGTCGTAACAAATACTAAAAATATAACGAACGTAAGAGCAGCCTTTTGATACCCCATATAGTTCCATACTCGTAATACAGTTCCTTTAGTGTTTCTAGCTTCACCCATTTTAGGCGCGTTACGCCCACCTTTATTAGCAAATTGCCCTTGAAGATTACGCATGTTCTTTCCCACCTTCTTTATGTAAATTGCCACCTTGGGAAAGATAGATTTCTTGATATACCTCACATTGTTCTAACAATTCTTCATGTGTACCATCACCAACTAATTCACCGTTATCTAAAACGAGAATTTTATCAGCATCTATTATAGATGAGATTTTAGAGGCGATTAATAATGTTGTTGTTCCTTTATATTCTGTTCTTAATGCCGATTGAATGTTAGATTCTGATTTCGCATCAACTGCTGATGTAGAATCATCTAATATAAGAATGGATGGCTTTCTCACAAGTGCCCTTGCAATGGATACACGTTGTTTTTGTCCACCTGATAAATTCGTCGCACCTTGTGTTAAATGATATTGATATGAATCTTCCAACTTGTTAATAAACTCAGTCGCACAAGCTGATGAAGCCGCTACTTCCAGTTCGTCATTCGTTGCATCTTCTTTACCATAACGTAAGTTCTCTTCTATGCTACCTGAAAACAATAATGCCTTTTGAGGTACAAACCCGATTGAAGCACGAAGTTTTTGTAAATCGTATGCTCTAACATTTATTCCATCAATGCATACTTCCCCTTGATCAACATCGTATAAACGCGGTAACAGTTTTGCTAAAGTGGATTTACCACTTCCTGTAGAACCGATAATTCCTACTTTTTCACCTTTACATATGTTAAATGAAATATCTTTTAAAACATATTCATTATTTTTCGTGTAACTATAACTAACATTTTTAAAGTCAATTTGTCCCCCAATTTGCTTAGGTACAAACGCATTTGTTTCACTCATAATATCAACCTCAGTATTTAAAACTTGCTGTACACGATCCGCAGATGGAAATGCTCGCGCGATTTGCATAAATACCATACTTATAGACATAAGTGACATTAAAATAATATTCAAATAGTTTATAAACGCTAAAATAGCTCCTACTTGAAGCGTTCCATCAAATACTTTTTCTCCACCAATCCATAATGTTGCGACAATCCCGCCGCTTACAACTAGCATAATGATTGGCATCATTATGGAAATAAGCTGCACCGCTCGAATATTTATCTTCGTTAAATTTGTATTAACATTTCCAAACTGAGTAATTTCATATTTCTGTCTTACATACGCTTTAATAACACGTACTCCAGATAAATTTTCTTGTAGCTTTGTATTCACTTTATCTAATGCTTCTTGCACTTTTTTGAACGTTCCGCTCGCTTTACTTGCAATGAATATAATCGCAAGTAATAAAATTGGAACAACCACAAGTAATATAGGAAATAACTCGCGTGCTGTTACAAAAACAATTATTATACTTCCGATAAATAACAAAGGACCACGAACAAGTACACGTAATGTCATCGTCATCGCTGATTGAATAGAAGTAATATCATTTGTCACAATCGTTAATAATTTCCCAGTTCCAAATGAATCACGATTTTCACTAGAAAATGTTTCTACTTTCGCAAATACATCTTTTCGTATGTCTGTAGCGAAATTAACAGCTGCTTTTGTAGAATACATCATACACCCAAGTCCTCCAACTAAACCGAGTGCTGCAGCTCCTATCATAAGAAGCCCCATTTTTATTACATAATTCAAATCACGATTTGCTATCCCAACATCAATAATATGTTGCATAATAGTCGGTTGAATTAAGTCCATCGCAACCTCAAGTACCATAAATAGCGGTCCAATTATAGCGAAGAACATGTATGGTTTTAAATACTGTAATAACTTGCGAAATGATTTCATACATAATCTCCTTTTCCCATGAAATTACCACTGAATAATTCATATCCCTCCTTATTTAAGCGATGTAGTTTGTAATTTCTTTCTTATTCCTATTATATTATGTAAATTAATATTTAACATTATTAAATGATAAGCATTTATGACTTTCGGGTCAATAAATGTGCTTTATATTACGCAATTAGAAAAACCGTATTCTTAAATAGAAAGAATACGGTTTTTTATCTATATTTGTTCAACTGCAAAATTTAATCTCAAATTCATTTTCTTAGGTGGACTTCACATGTATAAACCTATTTAAATAGTATTTATACTTATATCCTCCCCATCAAAAATATCTATATAAACAATTAGAACTCTGTTAATACTGGGAACTTATATCCTTTAAAATCTAACTCTTTATTACTTCGCACCATTAAATACTTACTAGACTGTAATTCTGTAAACTGTACATCTTCAATCCCTAATTGATCTGGAGAGAAATAAAATTCGATTTCTGTAAATCTTTCAGCGATTTCCCTGCATATTTCATCTAAAACTGGAATTACTGGCGCAAACACTCCATATAATTTCAACTTTTCATTATCTATTTCATACACAATAAGAGCATCTAGTTTCTCTGAATAATACAATTTCTCATTCCATTCCAAGTCATACATATTCAAATAAAACGAAGGGCGGAAGTTTAATGTTGAAAAATTATTTGAAAGTCTTTGGCTACTATCAATAGTTTCATGTATTAACTTTCTATCCTCTTCCATATAATAATCTAACTTTCTAAGTAAGGAATCATTATTATTCTTTTTATCATATGAAATAGTCATCAAATACTCCTGCACAACTTTAAACCCAAATGATGCATATAGTTCAGGTATTTCCGTAAACAATAAAGTACATTCACATTTCTTATCGATTTCTACTATCATTTTACTCATTAATTGTGTCATGAGTCCTTGTCTACGAAAATTAGGGTGTGTCATTACCGATTGAATTCCCACTGCATTTATTCTTTCACCATTTACTAGCAATGGTAACGAAAATGCCGCAACATTTGCAATCACTTTATCATCCTGTAAAAATGATACAGCCTTATATGTATTGTCCCAATATCCTTTCTCCGAAAAATCATTTAATGTTTGAGTTGTAATCCCAAACACTTCTTCAAATAAAGGAAATAACTGCTCTCTTTTCGGTTCTTCTAAAAGAAGTTTTTCAAAATTTTCAACATTCCCCATGTTGTCCCTCCATACGTTAATTCCATCAAATTAGATGTAGTTGTAGAACCTGCTCTTAAAATAATAGGTCTTACCAATCAATATACTATCATAAAATATAAAAAAAAAGTCTAATTTATTTTATGTTTTGACTATTCGAAAATAAGTCGAATAAAAAAATATTAAGATTTTTGAATATTAATAAGTTTATTATATAAAAATAGTGCTATCTACTTCGTTTTTACTAATAGAAATGCACCATTTATAAAAAAATATTTATTATTATTTTTTTCCTTCTAGTCTTTCCTTCGTATTAATTTCTTCTCCTCTCATTCGCTTTTCAAACGTATTTCTCCAACTAGTAGAAAGTTCGTGTACTTCTAAGATCCTTTTTAGCCCTTCCATATTTTGTTTTTCCTTATGCATGATATGATTAGCAAATGCTACTGTTACACCTTTCGGATTAGACTTCAGTAACTTTAACGTATCAACAGGTGATACCCATCCTTCTTTTAATACACGAAAATAAAATCCTGTATATCCTGTTTCTTGAAAATAAAGTGGTAACTTTGGAATATTGTATTTCTTAGCTAATTTAAAACAAGGTTGTCTTGGCTGTGTTACTTGTACAATTGCTTCTCCAATTTGAAATGTATCACCAATACATACATCCTCTTCACACAGACCACTAATTGTAATGTTTTCTCCGAATGCTCCATATACAAGATCTTGATTCAACTCTTTTTCCCAATATCCATAATGTTCTCCCGAATATACGCATACCGCTTTATCTACTCCGCCATGATGTACTAAATCCGCCTGGCCATCTCCATTAAATTTTAAAAAGGATAAAAACACCGGTTCCCTTACTTGCTTCTTATTTATACCTGTATGAATTACCTTCCCCCCGTATGTAACCTCTTTTGGTAACCCTATATTTAAAGATAATAATTGATATCCATTAGCCATTCTTTTTCCTCCTTTAAAGGTGTCACATAATTTTCTCTCTCGATTTATTTTCACAACTATCTCTGTTATATAAAGTTCATTATAAAACCCGAAAAATCATTGTTCAATCCAATTATTTATATAATAATGATAGGTATAACCTATCATTAAACTTGAGGTGATCCCAATCGAATTACGACAACTTGAATATTTTTTAGCTGTTTCAAAAGAATTGCATTTCACAAAAGCAGCTGAGAAATTAAATATTTCACAACCTTCTCTAAGTCAGCAAATACGTGCATTAGAACATGAAGTAGGAATGCCGCTTTTCGATCGTATCGGTAAAAAAATATCTTTAACTGATGCAGGACGGATTTTATTATTACATAGTAAAACCATTTTTCATGAAGTCGAACAAGCTCGTTCTGCAATTCAAGATTTAAACGGATTACAGCAAGGTTCCTTAACAATAGGCTCTTTGTTAACCGTCGTAAATTATTTACTACCACCAGCTATATTAAATTTTAATCATTCATATCCCAATATAGAGCTTTCTGTATTAGGGCTTCGCACAGGAGATATTCGTGAAAAATTATTACAAAACGAACTAGATATTGGCATTACATTTCTCCCGGTGCAAGATAAAGAGATTATTTCTACCCCTCTATACAAAAGTGAACTTACATTAGTCGTACCAACCGGTCATCAATTAACTGAACGTAATCATGTATCTATTGCTGAATTACAGAACTACCCTTTAATTCTTTTACCTAAAAATTTCTTTTTAACCGAACTAATTACATCTCATTGTCAAAAATTTAACTTTAAACCAAAACCAATTTTAGAAATTAGTACGATGGAATCTTTAATCCAAATGGTTTCAAAAGGAATGGGAATTACAGTGTTACCAAAACCGTATATAGACTTTTTACAAAATAAAAACATTCAAGCTATTAAAATAGAGCATCCTACTCCAACAATAGAAATTGGGCTTATTTATAGAAAAGATAAATATATGTGTGCTGCAACTCGAGAATTTATTGAGCAACTAAAAAGAACAGTACGTTCTTTACAAAGCTAAAGGAACAAAAGAGATTATCCTATAAAACCGCTTCACAACGACCTAGTAGAATAATCTCTTTTCACAACATTATAAAACATAACATGTAAACTCATATAAATTTCAATGTACCTTTTTAGATATTGGAATATATTTCGTAAAATATGCCCCAACTAGCAATAAAACAATTGAAATGAACCAAATAAAAATCCCGCCAAAGTTAAACCAATATGCAACCAAATTTAAGATTGCTAGTGTAAAGAAACAAATTGAAGTTAACGCACTCTTCAATCCTTTTACCCCTGCTTTTTTTCTTTTTTCATAAGTAATATACATTGAAACGGCAACAAATAAAATAAGAACAATCGGTAACATAACTTTTAACAATGGCAATTCCTCCCGTATATACACCTTGTTATTACCATTTCATCTCATTTATTCTTCTTGAATCAATTAATAGCGTTCTTCTCTCCAAAAGTCAGTATACGTTTTATTATTAAATTTCACATTCACCTCAGAAAAGGACAGGCTTTCTCCAACTTTCAATGAGTACCAATCGTTGAATAGTGGAGATCCGAAGCAAATATTCATTGTACAATTATGCAAATCAAATAAGACAGAATGCAAAGTTCCAAACCATTCTTCATAATTATGTACTGTCAGCCCAGTAGGATACTCTCTTTCTACTAATCCTTTTAAAGAATCCATGCTCACTTGTTCATTTCGGTTTAAATGTTCATACAATGTTTGATATCTGTTTGTAGATTGTTCTAATCTTCTATTATTCAATTTTTGAACAGATAAACTGATCGCATGGTTTGTTGATACGATAAAATCTTGGCTTTCCTCATCAATTGTAGTAATTGATTTAAAACCGTCAAATATTTCAATACGCGCTGCGTCTAAAGAATCTGCTACAATTAGATTAATATTACTTGCAATTGGCATTTCATCAACTAGTGATATCGCCTCCTGCACATTTTTACATTTCTCCAATACTACTCGAATTACCGCAAAACATTGTAAACCATTTAACACTGGCTTTCGTAAGCCTTCAATATTTCCTACTGGTTGACCACATGCTGAAAATGTAACAGCTAACCCATGCTCATTAACACCTTCAGTTCGACCAAAATAAAAATTAGAAAATCCACTATGGGCATACGCGCCTTCAACATGTGTAGAGCAAAAACGCATATCATCTATTTCTGGTGACAAATCATAATTTCTTAATACATATGTGTGCTTTGAATCTGTCTTTTTAGGTAATACGACACAATGACTACATCCTGCTTTTAATAGTGTTTGATAATAATACATCATATTTCTGGAAGGAATATCCAACACTTCACAAAACCCTTCAATTTCTTCATTAATTCCAGGACAATATTGATGTAATATATTTCTAGATTCTGTCCAATAATTATCTGATACTAAATGTTCTTGCTGTATAAATTGTGGAATGAGATACGGATGATTTTTCACAAACTCTCCTTGTTGCTTTCCAATATCATAATGACTTCCTTTTAATGATGAAAAGTAGCCTTTTACTTGGTACATCTAATTCCTCCTCACATTGAATATATCCATATCATACCAAATGAATTTTATTCATTCTTGATGTTTTTTACTACCTTTCAAATCAAATCTGGCTAGAATAAAAAAACAATTATAAAATAAAAACTAGGAAACTGTAGTCATAAACAGTTCCCTAGTTTTGATCTATACTAAATAATCCCTTCCTCCACCAACGTTTCTACAATTTGAACCGAGTTCCAAGCAGCCCCTTTTAATAAATTATCGGAAACGATCCAAAGATGGAATCCTTTTGGTGTATCAGGGTCTTTTCTAATTCTCCCGACAAATGTATCTATTTTCCCTTCTGCATATAATGGCATTGGGTACAGCTGTTCACGAGGATTATCTTGCAGTATAACACCTGGTGCATCCAGCAACACTTCTCTTATTTTTGCAACAGTTGCTTCTTTTTCAAGTTCTATATAAACCGATTCTGAGTGCCCGGATACGACCGGAACACGCACACAAGTAGCTGCCATTTTCAAGTCTTGATCCTCCAAAATTTTCTTCGTCTCTTGAATCATCTTTACTTCTTCAAACGTAAAATCATTATCTGTGAATGTATCTACTTGCGGAAGTACATTAAACGCAATTGGATAATGTTTTTTATCTTTTTTTGCTGGCAGTATAGTACTCTTGACCTCTTCACCTGCAAGCATTGACTTTGCCTGTTCTTCTAATTCATGAATCGCATGAATTCCTGAACCTGACACAGCTTGGTATGTGGAAACAATAATTCGTTCCAATCCGAATGCTTTTCGAATTGGTTGAAGTGCCGTCACCATCTGTAATGCTGAACAATTCGGAACTGCAATGATCCCTTTATGCTTCTTTAAAGTATGCGCATTTACTTCTGGAACAACGAGCGGTACATCATGTGCCATTCGGTATTCACTCGTGTTATCAATTACGATAGCACCACTAGAGACTGCGTGATTGACAAATTGTCTAGAAACTTCTCCTCCAGCGCTAAAAAAGGCAATATCTACACTTTCAAAGCTAGTTGTTTTTACCTCTTTTATTATTATCTCCCGTCCTTTAAATCGCACTACTTTACCAGCGGATCGTTTTGACGAAAGCAATGTAACTTCAACTATATTAAATTGAGTTTCTTTCTCTAACAGTTCAATAATTTTCTGTCCTACTGCACCTGTAGCCCCAACTACAGCTACATGATAGCCCTTTTTGATCATCTTTTCTCCCCCAATATCACTTAAATGAATATTTCTACAATTTCATTTTATAAAGAATTTAACCATTTGGAAAATTGAAATACGTGATATAATCATTCACAAATCATGATAATAAAAGAGGGATAACTGATGGAAATGAGACACGTTAAAACATTTTGTGCAATTGTTAAATATGGTGGTTTTTCTAAAGCTGCTCGTGCGTTAGGTTATGCGCAATCTACTGTAACAGCGCATATGAAAGCATTAGAAAACGATTTACATCTCCCTCTTTTCGATCGATTAGGGAAAAAAGTACTTCTTACAAAAGCAGGTCATCAATTTCATCCTTATGCTCTAGAATTACTAGCTATTTATGAAAAAGCGCAAGAAATCCCTCAAAATAGTGATGATTTAGAGGGAACATTAACGATTACATCTAACGAATCATTAGCAGTGTACCGATTACCACAATTATTACGTATGTACAAACAGGAGAATCCGAAAGTAAATATCGTACTGGAAACAACTACAAACGAACAAGCAATGAATAAGCTACATGAAGGAGAATCAGATGTTATTTTCATAATTGGAGAAAGTATGGAACATAATGATTTTATTACGCGTACTTTTTGTAATGAAGCATTTGGATGGATTTTACCTCCACATTACTCTACACACTCTAATCCATTTTGTTTACTAAATGATACTCAATTTATCTTTACAGAACAAAGCTGCGGCTATAGACCGATGGTAGATCGGTTTTTACGTCAAAGCAGAAATATTCCAGAGAAAACATTTGAAACTTCCAATGTTGAAGTCATTAAACAATCTGTCATGTGTGAGTTAGGAATTTCGATTCTTCCTTACATCGTTGTAAAAGAAAGTTGCGAAAAAGAGCAACTCTGTTTTCAGCCTATTGAAACTCCAACAGTTATTCAAAGCCATGTAATCTATCATAAATCTAGATGGATTTCACCCGTTTTACAATCGTTTCTTTCCTTACTAGAGCGAGACTAAAAGGTGCACACAAAAAAGAGTAACTGCCTAATAAGCACTTACTCTCTTCCAATGTTATCTTATTTATTAGTCTGTCCCCCACCTGCAATTAATTGACTACCCGAATATGTACCTTTTTGCATAAACACTTGATTAATTAACTCTTTTTGTTCCGCTTCTGACATTACCCCTTTTCCTTCACCTAAATTCCCGCTTTGCAATTTCCAAATCTTGTTGTGATCCGCTTCCATCTTTTCATATTTTCCTTGTTTCCATCTCTCTAAAATATCTGCATATGTATTTCCTTGTACTAGATCATTACTCTTTACAATATCAAGTAAACTTTCAATTCGTTCTTGTGTGATAAAAATATAGCCCCACTTTTGATCAGCTTTCGTTTTTTGATGTGCCATTTCATGTAATGCTGTCTGTATGTTCTCATCTGTCCATTTAAAATTTTTATTAAAACCGCTATTCTGTAGTGAATGATTGCCATTTTCTAAAAGCTTTGCATCTTCAGCTTTTACATTACTATCAGCTAGTACTTCTGCTGCCGGAGCAGCTGGTGATGCCTTTTTCGCAGCTGGTTTACTATTATTTAGATAATACAGCATACCATATGTTAAACCTACGCCGATTACCGCCATACCAGCTATAATACCTATTATTTTAAATAATGTTTTCATCTTGCTTGTTTCCTCCCACATATCCCATTTCGTATTTTCTATTTCTTGAACCACATATACATTTCCTTATATTATATTTCTTTCTTTTATAAATTGAAAGATTATTCTGTAAAAATAACCCATCTATTTCAAATGCAAATCCACCTCTAAGCATTTCGTTTTAAATTCACAAAAATATATGCTAGCCTACATATAAAGGAGATGAATAAATATGAGTTTATTGTATAGCGGTTTAACTTTTTTAAACTTTGATGATACATATTTATTACAAAATAAACTTCATTCTTATTCACATGAAGATATTGATTTTAGTCATTTAGAGCACGCAAACCTGTATTGCGAGACTCCTTCTTTAAAGCGTATAAAACGGGAGTTATATCGTAGAAAGCAAAGAGGAATTACCTTTATCGGTTCTGGAAATTATCATTATGTATCTTATTTGCTACTAAAAGAAATAGATGAACCATTTAGCCTTATTTTATTTGATCATCACACTGACATGAACTTAAAAGAAGAAAATGAACATACTCTTATTTCTTGCGGATCTTGGGTATCATTCGCTCTTCAAAATAACCCAAAATTAAAGAAAGTAATTATTATTGGACCTTCTTCTTTAACCATTCATTCTAATGATTATTCATGTGTAGAAGTATTCCCGATAGATATATCTAATGACGTTTCTGCACATACAATACTTTCGCATATTCATACAGAGACTATATATGTAAGCATTGATAAAGATGTTTTAGATTCAAAAGTAACTATTACAAATTGGGATCAAGGACATATGAAACTTTCTACACTATTAAAATGTATTCACTCTCTTATTGGGAATAAAGATGTCTATGGTATCGATATTTGTGGTGAACTACCCGTTTATCCTTCTCAGCTTTTTCTAGCTAAATATACAAATGCTATTAAGAAAAATGAAAAAGCAAACTTACAAATTTTAAAATCAATATATAATACATAAAAAAACAACGAGTACCTTATAAGGCACTCGTTGTTTTTATGCACGATGTTCTTTTAACCACTTCGTAATCGCATCTAACCTCGAAACATCAAAACGTCTCTCTTCACACACATTTAAACCGTTTAAACTTTTCACAATTTCTAATTCATTCGATTTTACACTTTTCGCATCAATCATTTTGCAATACCCGTCTGTAATAGCATTTAAATTTTCATAATAATGTTGAAACGATTTTGATATATGTAAGTGTTTTTCAAAGTTTCTTCTTCTTTTTGTCTCGTCAGATTCTTTCCGTTTTCTAAGTTCTTCATCATTCGTATATAAATAAAAATATTGATCGGGAAAACCAATTTCCCTATGTATCAGCTTTTCTTTATAAAAGTTTTCTATTAAAGATAACGGCTGATTAAATATATCAAAATGGAAACACCAATTATAACTAAGTGGTTGATAAATATCACCATCAAGTATTACTAATTCATATTGCTCTGACTTCTGCAATGCTATTTTCCAGCGCTCTACTTGTTTTTCAAAATACCAAGTTCTATGTTCATTTTCTGGTCTTTCAAATAAAAAATTCACTTCAGGTATAATATACGCACCATAATTTTTTTCTAATTCACGACACGTGCTACTCTTACCAACCGCGCTCGCTCCCTCAAACGCTATAATCCCCATAGTTTCTCCCACTTTCATTAACTTAAATCTCGTTGTTTCTCTTTTCTCCCCCATAACTGTCTCCATAAAACAATTGAAGCGACAGAAAGCATGATTGTTGTAATGATACTCCCCTCAATTCCGAACGAGCCCCCATGAAGGACTTCCGATCCTTTTGTTACAGGTTTAAAAAGTGGTGTAGAATACATTTCCATTCCACTAACTGCAAAACCATAAATATTAAACTGTGCCCAATTCCACAACGAATGCCACGCGCATATCCCCCAAAGACTACTGTCTTTCAAAGCGTAAAAAGCTGCAAATACACCAACTAATATTATATTGGATATTGAAAGAATTGTAATACCTGGATTTAGTAAATGAAGAAAACCAAATAAAAAAGAAGTCACAACAATCCCAATCCATATACGACTTCTAACAGAAAGGACCGGAAATAACCAACCTCGAACTACAATTTCTTCTGTTGCACCTTGTATTAAAAAAGCAACTAAAGATCCCACAATTCCAATTATAGCGGTTGGCGTAATTTGTTGCATTTGTAGTTGTATAATTCCTGTTAATAAAAGTAGCATGACTGGTATTGAAATGAAAACAAACCCTAATAATGCACCTCTCAAATATTTTCTTATCCACTGATTTCTCCAAAAACCAATGGATGAAATTGATCTTTTCTCTACAAATCTAACCCATAAAAAAACAAAAAATACAGCTCCGCCAAACGTCAGTACCATCTCAATATCACTATAAATTGCCTTCATTAAAAGTGTTTCTGCTTTCGGTAAAAACAACATAAATAACATGAACAATTCACCTAAAGTTAAAAATACAATTGCGAGTATAACAGCGAATATTGGATGAACTTTTTTTCTTCCTTCTTTAGCTGCTTCAATTATTTTAAATTGAGTAAATTGCAATATTCTCGCCTCCATAACAAATATATCAATACTATATATCGTTTCTCTAATACAAACTTTCAATAAAAATTTTCTCTGTTTAGCATAAACCTAAATTTGGAATAATATATAAATAAAAGAGATGACTTTGTGCGTTTTACTATTATCACCAAGATTATTCACTGGTATTACCAGCACTTGCTATTTCCCACCATTTGTTGTAAGATAGTAATTAAGGTCAATTTAACACCATATTTCCTTTGCATATTATCAAGTATCAATCAGGATTATTTTGTACTCCTTATGGGTCTTTGATAATATGTGAACTTTTATTTTTCATTCAAATAAGGCCGATCATATTGTAATCTTTTTAAATTTTAGGAGGCATTACCATGACATTAACAGGTAAAGTAAAATGGTTTAACAGCGAAAAAGGTTTCGGTTTCATCGAAGTTGCAGACGGTAACGACGTATTCGTTCACTTCTCAGCTATCACTGGCGACGGCTTCAAGTCTCTTGACGAAGGTCAAGAAGTTAGCTTCGAAGTTGAAGACGGTAACCGTGGACCTCAAGCTAAAAACGTTGTAAAGCTATAATTCAAACAATAAAAAGGTTGTTACCAGCTCGGTTAACAACCTTTTTAATATATAACTAAAATTTTTTACATAAAAGGAGTGGTTATATGTATCGCAATCGAAAGAACGATGTAGCTGAAGTACCACCAGAACAAACCCCTGTCTGGGAATGTGAATCAGAGGATTGTTTAGGATGGATGAGAAAGAACTTTTCATTTGAAGAAGAGCCTAAATGCCCTTTATGTAAAAGTAGCATGAAAAGCGGAGAACGTTTATTACCTAAAATAGGTTAATTTTTACTTAACCCCTCTTTTATAAGAGGGGTTTTTTATTATAAATTTATATCCTCTACATCCGTTCGAACTATAGAATACAATAGTGCATCATGTTGCTTATTTCCTTGATGAATATATCCACGTAATAACCCTTCCTTATGAAAGCCTATTTTAGATAACATTTTACAAGAAGTAACATTTTCAGGGTATGTAATAGCTCCAATTCTAAATAAGCCTAAATCTCGAAATCCATAATGAATAATTTCTCGAGCCGCTTCTGATGCATAACCATTCCCCCAATAACGAGGATGTAAGTCATATCCAATTTCAGATCGTTTACTCCATAGTTGTAAATTATTTAATCCAATTGTACCCACTAAAGTATTTGTTTCTTTTAATACAATCCCCCATCGTATTGCCTTTTTCTCAAAGTAATTTTTTGAAAAAGATTCAATCATACGTGAAGCTTGTCCAAACTCCGTAAAAGAATTCATACCGTAATAACACGTTACTTCATCCAATGAAAAGATTTCATATATTTTTTGACAATAAGATTGTTCTATTTCAACTAAACGCAAACGTTCTGTTTCTAATATAGGAAACGCCACAGGATCACTCCTTTCTTTCTACTCATTCATTATAGCAGAAAAAGTATTTATAATTAGGAAAGTCCTCAATGTCCCATTTATCAAATATTTCTAGAGAAGCTTATCCTCTTAATTCAATACGAACTAAAAATAACCCTTCTCGCTTTTGCATGATTAGAAAAAATAAAGAGGTGATCAAAATACTATGATCACCTCTTTATGCTCTATTTATATGCAACTAATGCCCAATGACATGGAGCTGTTTGTCTCCAGTTTACACTTAAAAAACCAGTTTCTCTAAGTAGTGTATCTAACTCATTAACAAAAGGATACAATCACATTCCCTGCTCTTACCTTCATTTATAAAAGTTAATTGTATTATTTTCATTTTCAACACTCCGTCTTATAATTTCAATTCCATGCTCACTTTTCTCTTCTAAAACAACACCCTCCTCCATACATTTATGGTAAAATATAGTTAAAAATTTACTGTGGAGGTGTAAATGTTCTATGTATATATTCATCGGCTTATCCCTCTTACTCATATTACTCATATTTTTATTTGCAAAAAAGTTCGCCCCAAATTCATTCATGATGACTAATTTTAAAGGCAATAGCTTTAAAACATTTTCAATCGGTATTTTAATCGCTGCGACTCTTTCGCTTTCATATGGAATTTATCACGCAGCAACATATCAACCTAAACATTTAGATATTACGTTACAAAATCAAAACTTTACTGTTTTCGGTAATGTTGGGGAGCTTGGATATTTCTCAGAAGAGTTACTAAAGAAAGATACAGAAGTTGAACTACATTTTGCCTCTTGGGAAACAATGCAATTAAATAATCCAGAAATAATAGTAAAATACCCTTCAGGTAAACAAGAATTATGGAAACCGAACATAACATCACTTCCAGCCAATAAATTAAAAGAGAAACATGGCATAAAAGAGCTTTATCAACTCTCATCCTATTCATTTAAAGAATCCGGGAACATAACATTAACGATTACTGAGAATAATACAACTAATAAAAAAATCTCAATTCAAGTGAAATAAATAAAACGTCCCTCCAATATACTGGAGGGACGTTTTATTTATATGTATTCTATTTTGATGGTTCCTTTAAAGTTGCAATTATTTCATTTGCAATGTTCTTTCCATTTCCAATACACGCACCAATTCCGACACCATAATATGAAGCGCCAGCTAAGTATACATTAGGATAAAGATCTGTCATTTTTCCTTGTAACGTTTGAACCGCTTGATTATGTTCTAAATGATATTTCGGCATTAAATCTTTCCAATTTGTAACTTCAACTACTTCTGGTTTCCCTTTAATTCCGAGACTCTTTTCAATATCATATAAAGCGACTCGTACTAACTCTTCTTCACAATAATTTTTAATCGTTTCATACACCGGATTTGTACTCTTATAAAACATTCTTACTAAAAGCTTTTGTTTTCCCGATGTATGCTTCCACTTCCGGCTTGTCCATGTACAAGCATCACAATGTAAATCACTGTTTTCCGTTACGATAAATCCTGTGCCGTCCGCCGGTAATTGTTCATCTAGTATGTCAAATCCTAAGTAAATACTTATAAGAGATGAGTTTTTAAATGTATGAAACTGCTCGTTTAACTCATTAGACTGTAATAAAGTTTGTGCGATATCATGCGGAGCTGCTAAAACAACATAATCAGCTTGGATTAATTCATGATTTGCAAAGGAGATTTCATAGAGATCACCTTGTTTTTTTACAGCTGTCGTTATAGCACCTTTCTTAACAACTGTCTCAGTCAGCACTTCTTCTAAACGATCAATAATCGTAGATAGTCCACCTTTAAATGATACGAACTTTTTGTTTCCTGCTGATTGAAACTGTTTTTTATTCTCTTCAAAACCTTTAATAATACTTCCATATTTATTTTTATAATCCAGTAAATACGGTAATGTCGATGCCATAGTAAGCTCATTTAATTTACCGGAATATACTCCTGAAAGCACCGGGGCAATTTGTTTTTCCACTAACTCTTTCCCTAAAAAACTTTCTAAAAATACAGCAAGCGAAGTATCTTTTGTAAACTCTTTATTTTTCGTTATAAAATCTTTTAAAGCAACAATTTTCCCTTTCGTTGATACTAGCGTACTGCTAAACAACGACTCCACACTCATCGGTATCCCAAATATAGTGTCAGAAGGAATTGGGTGTAAAGTATTATTAGAATATATGTAAGAAATACCCGTTTCGTTATATACCATTTGTTCTTCTAAATTCAAATCTTTTACAAGCGGCATAACATGTTCATTACGAGCAACGATGGAATCCGCTCCTGATTCCATAATAAAATCCTTTTCTTCTACACTATGGATTTTACCACCTAAGTACTCTTCTTTTTCTACAAGGATTAAATTTAAATCAATATTATTATCCTTTTTTAATTTTTCTAAATAAAACATAGTAGAAAGTCCCGTTATACCTCCACCGATAACAACAACCGTTTTCATATGTGCTGCGCTCCTAACCGATACAATTAATAATTCCTTTACTATTATACCCAAAAGTCCTTATATTCGACTAGCAGCTTGTGCATTCTGTAAGAAATTAGACAATATATTCGAATATATTTCCGGTTGATCATTGTGTACTAAATGACCAGCAAACGGAATAACAGCAATATGTATATTGTCGTTTAATTGTTTAAACGTTGTAGCAGCTGTAACTTCATCTTCTGAATCTCCCCCAGCAATACAAAGTGTAGGTACTTGAAGATTAGCTACATTGCCAGTTTCATCAAAGGGGTACCAATCTTTAACTTGCCACGATTCAAGCAATGCTTTCCAGTCACTTTTCTCATGAATTTCATTCATATACGTTACAACTTCTTTATTTTCCATCAATTGCTGATGACACTTTGCTTCATACTCTTGAGACTCTTCCCAATTTTCTCTCTTAACCGGAAAAATACCTGAAAAAGTTAATGTTCTCACTTTATCTGGATATTTTTTTGCAAATAATAAAGCGACTAATCCTCCTAGTGAAACACCAGCTATATGACATCTATCAATTTGTAAATGTACTAACGTATCATGTAAATCCTTTACAGAACGTAGGAAATAATTCTCCAATGTCCCCCTTGATCTTCCATGTCCTCTTAAATCTGGACGAATGACTTGATAGTTTTTTTCTCGAAAAAATGCTACCTGCTCTTCATACTCTACTAAACCTGTCATACCACCAGAGTGTAAAAGCATAATTGGTTCCCCTTCGCCTGAAATGTACGTATGTAATATCATATATCCCCCTCCTACAAAACAGAATATTCTATCCATTATTAGTATATAGAATATATATCTTAATTTCCAAATAAAAAAGAACTATAACATTTTCAAATCATGCCATAGTTCTTTTTATTTTAAAAACATAAAGTAATTAATCAATTTGTCTATTTCTTGACTTAATGCCAATACTTTTTCATGTTGAATTCCGTAATCCGATACTAAATATAGAAGTTCTTCTTTCTTTATTTCAATTGCTTTTTCCAATTTTACTAATTCCATGTCGTTTTACTTCTCTCTCCAATACTAAAATATATGTATTTTAGTATAGCCTATTTACATAATTAGTAAAAGTAAAATAAGCATGTAAAATCTTACAAATATAAAAATAATATACTATCAACAAAAAATTTAAAATTTAACCTTTTATACAGATCATTAGACTTCATTACGTATGAATAACAAATCGGAATTTCTCTAATGTAATATCTTTATATTCTGGAGCTCTCTTTATATGGTCAAAATAACTATATGAGAATTTAAAAACATGCCCAAAATCCCAATCAAACGCACTATAGTCTTTTAGCCAAAATTGATTTTCTGTTGGTAATACATGAGCACGTTTTGATTCGATTAAAGGTAAACAATCTATAGGTGTGTGCAAGTTAATTTCAGTATTCGGCATAAGATTTTGGCTAGCACGTAACACGTATACTAGTTTTAACAGTGGCCGTATCGCTCGATGGAATATATCTATATGCCCTAAGTCATACATAATATTAATTGCATGAGAAAAAGTAAGTAAATGACCAATTAAATCATGATGCGATTCCGCTCTATAAATAATATTAAATTGCGAGAGCTCGTTTAAAATAAACTTAGATAATTGTTTCGGATTTTTGAATTCACTTTCTATCTCATCTTTTATACTTAATTGTTTTACTTCTTTCGTCGTAAAACCAATCCACGATCTACCAGGAATTGTTTTTCGAAACGATAATATAAGGTTAGTAATCCCTTCAATTGCTTGATTATCACCCCATTTTTGTAACTCTTTCATAGCTAATAAACTTAATGCAGCATAAATGACATTATGCCCGACCCAATGAAGTTCATCAATTGTATGTTCCAATGATTTTATAATCATTTTTTCAGCACTTTGAAAATCAATTTCTTCTTTACTATCAATTATTCCAACTAGTTTTTGATTGTTCAACATCATTTTTGTTTGAGAATACATACTACGAGTTATCTCTTCTTCCATATTGTTATCTTTCATGAAAAAATAACTAGCAATTGCAGCTGCTCCGAAATGCGCATGCCAAATATCATTTGTTTGTTTTTTACATTGAGAAATAATTGAAAGGCCATCTCTTAAAACAGTTTTATTTTCCATCTATTTTTCCCCCGTAATAAAAATCACTTAATACTCATCCTAACGATGGCGTCAATACAAATAAGATATGATTGGATTCATCACTTTTATTCAAAAAGCGATGTTTCACATTTGGCGGAATACGTACAACATCTCCTTCTTCTAAAAAATATTCTTTTCCTTCTAACTCCACATACACTTCTCCTTTCATAACAACAGCAAGCTCTTCCTTATCTTCATGTGAGTAATGACTTTCCGTTGTGTTTGCTTGTTTATTTAAATCCATTATTAACATTTCAATACGTGCTTTCATAAAATCAGGTGTTAATACATCATATACAATGTGATCATTGTTTTCCCGATATACTTTTTTTCGATCTTTTTTCTTAGAAATGAGTGAATCTGTATCAATCTCATTAATAAAAAGTGTAAATAGCGGTACATTTAATGCTTTCGCAATTAATTCCAATACACTTAAGGAAGGATTCGCATATCCTCGTTCAATTTGACTAATTAGTGAAGTACTAATCCCTGCATAATCAGCAAATTCCCGAATTGTCATATTATTTTTCTTACGATAACTTAATACAGTTTGTCCGAGCCTATCATGGATCATAATAAAAACTTCCTTTCGTCCATCATATTGCATGTTTCATTGTCTTTGTGCTGACATACTAAACAAAGGCAAATAATCCTTTCCTATCGTCTCTGGGACTTATATACTTACCCTTGTACATTATATCGTATTTAGTTCATTATAATAAACAACCTATTGGAGGGACAAACTGTGAAATCACCTATTCTTTCATATTGCATCTTATTTTTCGGCGTATTCGCCCTATCAACTTCAGCAATTTTCGTAAAATTGGCAGATGCTCCTGCGGCTATCATTGCTTTTTACCGTTTATTCTTTGCTGTACTAATTCTATTACCGTTATTACTATTTAATAAAAATAATCGAAACGAGCTAAAAACAGTAACAAGAAGACAATGGGGATTCGGATTCATATCCGGGCTATTTTTAGCTGCACATTATGTACTATGGTTTGAATCATTACAATATACTTCTGTAGCGAGTTCTACAGTTATCGTAACGTTACAACCTTTATTTTCAATGATTGGTGGTTACTTTCTATTTAAAGAGAGATTTACGAAAGGAGCGGTTATTGGTTGCCTCATCGCTATTTCAGGAAGTATCGTCATCGGATGGCAAGACTTCCAAATTAGCGGAGAAGCATTATACGGAGATATTTTAGCCTTTATTGCGGCCGGAATTATTACCGCTTACTTTTTCATTAGCCAACATGTTCGTAAAGATTTATCACTTATACTGTATTCGGTAATTAGTTATGGAAGTAGCGCCTGTTTTCTCGGTATATTTGCCTACATGCAGCAAGAATCTTTCATCCATTACTCTACACAAACTTGGTTGTGCTTTATCGGCTTAGCTTTCATTGCTACGATTTTAGGTCAAACAATATTCAATTGGTTATTAAAATGGATGAGTGCTACAGTTATTTCTATGAGCATTTTAGGAGAAACGATTGGAACTTGTATACTAGCGTACTTTATATTAAATGAGACTATTTCTTTACAACAAGGACTAGGCATTACAGTTATTTTTATTGGCTTAGCATTATTTTTAGTGCAACCAAAACTGCCTAACAACAACTAACAAATAAAAAGCATGACAGTATAATGCCATGCTTTTCACTATCCATTATGTATGATTAAACCATCAGGTCTAAAACGACTCATCATAATTTCATTAATAAACTTTCCGTGAGCCTTCAAATTCCCTACTTTTATTCCCTCTTCTACAAATCCAAATTTTTCATATAGCGATTTCGCTTTAGGATTCGTTGCTAAAACACCAAGCTCTACTCGCTCTAACATTAACCAATTATCAGCCAAATCAAGCATTTTTGTAAGAAGTGCTTTCCCAATGCCTTTATTATGATATTCACTATCTACCCCCATAAACAAATCCCCCGAATGAGATCTACGTCCTGGGCTTTGGGTTAATCCAACAAATCCGACAACTTTTCCATCATACTCTGCAACAAATTCAAATTGATTTGGCGCTAAATTACGAATTCTATTTTCCATCGCATCTACACGCATACTAGGTAAGAAAACCATATAAGGTAAAACATCATCTTGTATGCATATACGATGAATTGCTCTAGCATCTTGTATTTCTACCGCTCTTAGTTTAATCTCCATATTTTCTCCCCTCCATATTCATAACAATACATAATCCATTCTAGACCCCTGGTTGAAACCCCTTCCCTTCTATATTTCTTTATGTTATTTTTACACAATTATTTCGGTATAATTTCCAAATTAAGACCAGCATATCTACATAATATTGCGGGTTAACTTTTCACTTTATTATATAACTCAAGCAGATTTTCAATTAGAATACCATTTATTTTCATACCAGTTATATCACAATTTTCTATTTCCATATTTTTTAGATTACTATTACTTATCGTACTACCTTCCAAATCACATCTATTAAATGAAATAGGAAGCTTATCTTCTCCAAGGCTTGTATCTTTAAAATGAACTCCACCTAAAGTCACAAAAGAAAATTTACTACCGGAAAGATTTAAATCTGCATATAAAGAACTTTTTAAATTTATATTTCTAAACTTTGATTGACTTACATTACAATTACTCATATTCATATGCATTATATTACTTCCAACAAAGGAACTGTTTTTTAAATTCACTTGATAATACTCTGTATTTGCTAGATTACAGTTTTCATATTGGCTATTTTTCATATCATTATTTTTAATCAGTTTCTCTTTAGCTGACTCTACAGTTATTCTTTTTACATAACAATACTCATCTTCAGATTTAAAAATTATTTCATAGCCCATTTTTTTATAAAAATGATGATTATTAATTTGTCTACTGGATGTTTCGAGATCCCAAATCCTTATGCTTGGATATTCCTCTTCTATTAATTTAATAACATGTGATCCAATTCCTTTTCCTTGATAAACAGGCTCTACAAAAATACGATCAATTCGGCCATATGACTTACCTGAGATCGTAACTATAATTCCTCCGATTATTTTTCCATCCATTATCACTTTGTAACAATCCAATTCTTCAATCGAATATTTCATCATTTCAACTGAAGAATAACCTGGCGGTTGAATGTTATAGTCAATTACACCACCTTGACCGCATAGCCATCGTTTTGCTTCTTCATCAAATGTTCTTGTCATTATTTCTGTTAACTTTTCAGTATCTAAAATTGTAGCTTTTTCTATACAAATTATCGTCATTTTTGTTTTCCCCTTCATTGTTACAATATAATAAGTTTTATGAACTTTATAGTTATAAAATAAAGAAAATTAAAATTAATCATCTTATTTACTATTAAACTACAAATCAACCTATATTTTCCACAATAACTCAATATTAATGAATAAAGAAGAGAACATGCAATATAAACATGTTCTCTTCTTTTATTTAGTTTTAATTGTATATTATTAAAAATTAGATATTACTTTAGCCACTCGTTGCAACTATTACTTAACTCCTGTAAATCCTCTAGGAATCGACTCGCATGATACCCATCACAAACCGAATGATGGACTTGCAATGAAACTGGTAGTATAATCTTATTCTCTTCATTAAAATATTTCCCACAAGTTATTATCGGTAATAGAAAATCACCATCATTATTAATATTAAGATTAAATCCAGTAAAACTAGCCCAAGGTATACTAGAAATAGGAAAAGCATTTGGCGGAATATTCTCTTTCGTGAAGAGACCATGAACATTAGCATAGCATCTCATATCTTCTTCATAATTTTTATAGAAAATGTAGCAATCACTAGAATAATCCGTCCATATACTTGAAAAAGACTTATCATCTTTATGGAAGATTGTATAACTTGGTGTCATTTCCTCCCAATAACCTAAAACTCCTTCATCATTAAAACATGTTCGAAATTCTTTATGAATATTTACTACTTTAGAAATTAAATATATAAAAACGGGATAAAATTTTATTCCCTTTTGATGTAATTTCTTTAATAACCTCGTGATATCAACATTTACAGTTATACTAAACGTACATTTCAATTTTAAATAATGTTCAAAATACTGCTCTCTATTCCAATTTTCTCTGTCAATTATATGAAACCTCATTTTAATAGCCTCCTAAAATTTTATTTTAGAAGGCTAACTTTCTTGCTTTCACCATACCTGTTCACTCCTAATAGTTAAAGTTTTATTTAATTATATAACATCTACAAAAATTCATTCACATATTTATTGAAATCCAACCACATACTATTAATAAATCAACTGACGTTTGGAGGATTCAAATATGAATGACAAAAATGTAAATAAAAAAGATAATGCTATCGCAAACAATACACCTATTCAAAATAATAATACTGTAAACCTTAATGTAGAAGAACAAGCAATGAATGGCTTATATGGAATGCCAGAAACTGCTATTGAAGATGCTGATCATGCTTTAACTGATGATTTGACTTCAAAAAATTAATAAACTACATAGAAGAAAGCCAAGGAAAATATCCTTGGCTTTCTTAACTATGCATCCACCTTTTGTACTTCTTCACTCTTTCTTGAAAGCTTTCCTGGCCAAAAAGCAAAGCGACCTAAAACTACTGTGATTGCTGGTACAAGTAACGGTCTTACGATAAACGTATCTAGTAATACTCCAATTGCAGTTACAATACCAAATTGAACAAGAACTTGAATTGGAAGTGTACCTAATACCGCAAAAGTTCCTGCTAAAATTAAACCTGCGGATGTAATGACACTACCTGTTTGTATAACGCCATTTTTTACAGCATCCAAATGATTTTGTGTCTTTCTGTTTTTCCATATTTCTGAAACCATAAAGATATTATAATCTTCACCTAAAGCAACTAAAAATACGAATGCGTATAACGGTATCGCACCTTGAATGGCCGGCGCTCCCATACCATAATGAAGTACTAGCCACCCTGCTCCTAGTGCCGAGAAGAACGATAATACAACAGTTACAATTAAATAAATCATCGCAACAATTGATCGTAAGTAAACAAGTAACAATAAAGCTATAATACTAATCATTACTGGAATAATAACTGCTTCATCACGTTCCGTAATTTGCTTTGTATCATATAATGACGCTGTTTCTCCGCCAATCCATAGTTGATCTTCTGCATTACTAATCTCAGCATCTTTTAATACTTTTTCTACACTTTTTTTCAATTTAGGGATTTGATCTAACGCTTCAATTGAGTATGGATTTTCAGCTAAAGAAACCTCATACATTTGTATTTGCTTATTTTCTTTACCCTCTTTTGGGTCTTTCACAGTTTTTACGAAAGAAAACTTCTCTAGTTCTTCTTTAATAGGAAGCTCTTTTCCTTTCGTATCAACAACAACTTTTACTGGTGCTAGTTCCCCAGCTGAAAAATGATCACTAATTAACGTAAACCCTTCGCGGGAAGGCATATCTTTTGGAAATGATTCTAATAAGTCATATGTGTATTGAATACGTGGTACAAATAAAGCCAATCCACCTAAAACAAATACAGTGAGCATAATTATTGTCCACGGTCTTCGTACTACAACATCTCCAAGTTTTTCACTAAAGGCACCTTTTGATTTGTTAACTTTTACGACTTTCTTTTTCTTTCTTACCAATTCCTCATTCATTGAACTTGTTCTCGGTATAAATGGAAAGAATGCAGTTCTACCGAAAATCAATAATAACGCTGGTAAAATTGTTAAAGCAGCAATTCCCATTATGAATACAGCAACACTAAATGGTACTGCGAATCGATGAAAGGCACCGTAATGAGCGAGTAATAATGTTCCTAATCCAAGTACAACAGTTAACGCACTCATTATAATTGCTCCGCCAGAAGCTTTAATTGCAAGTTGCAGCGCCTTATATTTACTTTCTTCTTCTAGCAAGTACTCTCGATATCTTGAAATTAAAAATAAACAATAGTCCGTTCCAGCACCAAACAATAATACTGTCATGATTGATATTGCCTGAGCATCTACTTTAATCCATCCGTGATTAGCTAAAAAACCAAGTGTAGGACTAATAATACCGTATGCAAAGCCAACAACAAGTAAAGGTAAAATTGCTAATATCGGTGAACGGTACAGTAAAATTAATAAGACTAATACTAGTAGTACAGTAGCAACTAACAATTTCACATCTGCTTGACTAAATAAACTAACTGCATCCGTTTGAATACCTACAGGTCCAGATAAGCGAACATGTAAACCAGATTCACTTATTTTTTGTTTAAATGGATCTTCCTCCACCTTACTATTTACTATCTTTCTTAAATCTTCAAGATTTCCTTTTAATATATCTGTTCCGGCAGATTTATTAAAGAATACCGGTGTAACAAATGATGTACCATCTTTTGATGCACTTTTTGATAATACTTGTTCTGGTAATGTATCAAATGGTGGTAACGTTGATTGCTCCTTTAAAGGACTGGCTTTTAACTCTTTATAAACGTCTTGTATGAGTTTATAATCCTGTGACTGTAATCCACCATCTCTATACCATACTACTAATAAAGGATTCCCTGCATTATTCGGAAATTCTTTTTTCATAAGTGCTTCCGCTTGCTGCGACATAGCTGTTTCAGGTAAATTTTTCGGATTCGGTTCTTTCGTACTGTTTACTTGTGGTAACGTAAATGAAAGTAATAATGTAATAAGAATCCAAACCGATAAAGTTATCCACTGTGTATGCTTCCCTGCTACAAGCCTCCCTAACATATGTAACGGGTGCTTTTTCATAAAAACCCACCTTCCTTTTTCCCTCCAATATTAATTATATATACTGGTCGGTTAATTAATCAAGAAAGATTAAAAATTATGTTATAATTATTTCAACAATACATGTCAGGAGCGAATGGATTTGGAACAAAAACAACGTCCTCTCGGAAGGCCTCGTCAAAATAAAAATACAAAATCTACAAAAGAAACCATTTTGGAAGTTGCAACTCGCCTATTTCTTACTCAAAATTATCAAGTCGTTTCCATGGATGAAGTTGCAAAAGTTTGTGGTGTTACGAAAGCAACCGTCTACTATTACTATTCAACAAAAGCAGATTTATTTACCGCTACTATGATTCAAATGATGGTACGTATACGCGAAAATATGTCTCAAATCCTTTCTACAAATAAGACTTTAAAAGAAAGATTATTGGACTTCGCTAAAGTCTACTTACACGCAACGATGGATATTGATATGAAGAATTTTATGAAAGATGCAAAACTATCATTATCTGAAGAACAATTGAAACAATTAAAAAATGCTGAAGACAACATGTATGAAGTATTAGAAAAAGCACTTTATGATGCAATGCAACTTGGAGAAATCCCAAGAGGAAACGCTATTTTTGCGGCTCATGCATTCGTATCTTTATTATCAATTGGGAATTTTAAAGATGAAAATCACAATCCTATTCTTACAAATATAGATGAATTAGCCCAAGAAATCGTTTCTTTTTATTGGAACGGGTTAGGCCGTTAATCTTAAATAGATTTCATTTAATAAAAGAGCATGTTTGAATTTTTTTCAAACATGCTCTTTTATTATTTATTTACTATTAATTAGATTATACTTCAGCACAGTTTAACAAAAAATTCCTCTTCAACTTTTACAAATTTTGAATTTGAATCTTTATATTCTCCTTACTTAATCCCCCATGATAACAAACTACCGATTCAATATCTAGATTTGAATACCTCTTCAAAGACTGCTGTGCTTCCTTAACATTTAAAGTTGTTGGGGCGTGAATTCCTTCTAACTTTCCATTCACACTATACATCGAGTCTCCTGCAATAAGGGTTTTACTTTGTTTCAAATATAAACTAATATGACCAGGGGTGTGCCCTGGAGTATGTAGAATTAATATCCCACCGCAATACGGCAGTTCTTGCCCATCAATCACAGTATCACTCACTTTTCCTTTTGGTGGATTCTTTACTTGTCCATCCTTCAGTAAAGGAAACTCCCCTTCAATATAAGATTTATCTAGCTCGTGCGCATAAACTTTAATATCACTTACACCATTCTCCAATAAATCAGGAAGGCTACCTATATGATCTATATCCTGATGTGTCAAAATCACAACTTTTAGCTTATCAAAAGATATCCCAACTCTCTCCATCTCTATTTGTATATCTTCAAATTGTCCAGGAAAACCAGTATCTATTAACACTGCCATTTCATCATCCCATAAAAGAATTGGGTGAATAATAAATTCTTGAAACTCAAGTTGTAACATTTCTACCCCTTTAGCAATCTCCATATAGTCCGTCTCCTTTATGATGAAGTTTGAAAATATACACAACTACACCGAAAATATAAAGCCACACTATCTTTTAATAGGTTTTGTCATCCCAATAGAGAATGCCTCAAACCCTATAGATTCATAATAAGATTGCAATTTTTCTACACACATAAGTTGGGGAATAACCTTGTTTTGTTCACAGTGCTGGATTAATCTTTCTACTATTTCTTTTCCAATGCCAATGGACTGATACTCTTGCAATACACATATACCACAAATAATGCCTGTTATTACGCCATCTGATATAATACGCCCCATCCCTACTAACTTCTTATCATCAAAAGCATAAATTGCGTACCAACTTTGTTTACACATTTGTTCTAACTCGTTAACCGTTAATTGAAGAGAATTCCATCCTAAAGATTCATATAAGACTAATAATCCATTGAAATCTGTCGGGTGTTCCATTGTGTAATTTATACTATTATTCATGTTAATACTCCTTATTTTCTTGTTTGTATTTCATAAAATCACCCTAATATGAAATTACCTTTAACAAACTTCCATAAGAACAAAATAACTCCTTCTCAACATAAAATAAAAAGAAGTTAACCTCACATCAGTTAACTTCTTTTATATAAATCTATCATTATTTTATCAACCAAAAATCATACAACTGCAGACGATAAGAACAAACAAAACTAATAAACTGTTTGAGAAATAACCCATAGAATACTACCCCTTTATTTCATTATGTAAAAGATTTTAACATAAAATTATTTTCAACATAATAACTGAAAAAGACATTGCACGCATTAGTTATATGTATTTAGTAATATTTTATTTTCGGTCATATCCTCCTACCCTAAAAGCATCTCTCATACTCTTCTATTTCAATTCATATGATTTCTTAAAAAATATAGTAAACATTAATTTACCATAATAGATTAAATCGTTTGATTTATCATTAAAATAGTAATAAAATAATTACTAAATGCATAAAGGAAGCGAAAATGATGTCCCAAAACGAATTATTAAACGAATACATGAATTTGTTATTAAATATGTCAGGTACTTTCAAATTATTATCGGAAAAATCATCTGAATTTACACATTTAGAGCAACATGTAGTGGAATATATCGCACAACAAAAGGTGCCTGTAAATTTAAAAATGATTGCTAGTTATTTAAACATCCCTAAGCAACAATTAAGCGTAACAGTTCGCAATTTAGAACTAAACGGATACATTATAAAAAAACAAGATACGGTAGACAAAAGAGCTGTACTCATTTCTCTGACAGAAAAAGCTAAAAAGGTACATTATGAGAGATGGAAACAAATATATAATAATTTCACTCATAATCTTGAGAAACTAAGTGAAGAAGATCAACGTGATTTAACTTACGGATTGTTTAAAACAAATAAAATGCTCTCAAAAATGTTAAATAACGATTAAAAATACAAATAATTTTTTATTACCCGGAGGATATTTCATGGTTAAAGAAATAGATATACATTCAGTACAAGGTACGATGCTTATTCCGCTATGGGGACGTGCGTATGGCAGTGAGAACAATAAAGATATTTTAGATGATACAGAGGCTATTCGTATTATTAAAGAATGTGATTTTGACTTCTCCTCAATAGCAAATACATTTGGTGAATATGGATGTATCACATACATTACTCGGGCACGAAAAATTGATGATACGATAAAAAAATTCATTATAAAACATCCAAATGCTACTATTGTAAATATAGGTTCTGGACTAGACACTACTTTTTCTAGAATTGATAACGGTACGATACATTGGTATAATCTTGATTTGCCCGATGCTATTTCATTTCGAAAAACATTAATTGAAGATACACCAAGAAACATGAGCATCGCTAAATCATTTTTTGATACTTCTTGGTTTGACGATATAAAATATGATCCAGACGATGGTATTCTTTTTATATCAGCTGGCGTGTTTTATTACTTTAAAGAAGAGGATTTGAAGAAAGTCATAGTCGCTATGTCAAAACGTTTCCCTGGAGGCGAATTATACTTTGACGCTGAATCAAAATTTGCACTGAACCTTTCAAATGTTACAGTAAGAAAATCTGGTAATAATGGCGCTCTAATGTATTTTTATATAAATAATCCAAAAACACTAGAAAAATGGTCTTCAAACATAAAAGTCTTAAGCTGCTCTCCTTTCTTTAAAAATATACCTACAAATAGAGATTGGGATGGTAGTACACGTATTATGATGCGAATTGTAAACTTAATAAAGATGTTGAAGTTTGTTCATTTGCGGTTCAATAGAAAATAGGAAAAGAAGAAGACCTTAAGTTTACAAGGTCTTCTTCTTTTCCTATTTTTCAACTGCGTTAGTTACTGACTTATAATTGTATCGTATAGATGTAAGCTCTTCACAAGAATATATTCACTACTTCATATCCTGATTTATAAGAATAGCTTTCTTACTCGAAAATAAATTTTTAAAAATTCCTATCCCTATAATTAATAGACCTATACCAACTAATTTATTTATTTGTAATGGAATGCTCTCCATTCCAAATAATCCAAATGTATCAATACATAACGCAACTACTAATTGAGTTATGAGACTAATGAGCACCGTATATGCTGGACCTAAGCTCTTTATTGCACCCATTATACAAATAATTAATCCGATACCAAACAACCCACTTACATAAAACAAATAATTTGTAGTGTAAAAATTAACGCTTATACTTTTCTCTGTAATGATATAAAATAGCACTGAACTTACAAGACCGATTCCAAGAACACATGTAGTTGTTAACCACTGCCCTACATTTTCATTCACTTTCGTATTAAAAACAGATTGTAAGCTAATTAATATTCCTGCTAATATAGCTAAACTAAATCCAATCAAAATCTTCCTCTCCCTTTCATTACTCATAAATATTATCTTTAGCAACTTCCTTCATTTTAAAAAAGTCTTTAATTACAATAACTCCATTTCTCTTTTCAATTAATTTTTCTTTATAAAATTTTTGTAACACCCGAATTACGTGCCGATAACTTACTCCTATAAAATCCGCAATACTTGATATCGAAGTTGCATCCAAATCTTTTTTATACATATTCCCGTTACTATCAGTAGAAATAGAAAGTAAATAACTAGCTACACGTACTTCTACCGGATAAAGTAAATTAAGTGCTGTAAAACGAGTCGATATTTTTAATGTGTTTGCAATGTTTTCAAGTAAGAAGTTCATAAATATAGGATCATGTAATAACTTATTTCTAATTACAGCATGAGAAATAGAGATGGCTATAACATCTGAACAAGCTTCAACGACATTATGCACTTTGCTATTTTGTATGAATTCAATATCACCAACAACCGCCAATGGATTGATAAAACGAAGGATCAGTTTCTTCCCCTCTGGTGTAATCGTATAAACTTTTACTTTACCTTTAACAACAAAATATAAACGATCCATTGCGTCATCTATATTACATATAAACTTACCTTTATCAAAATGATTTACTTGAAAATAAGCTGTATCTATCTCTGAAAAAATTTTAAGCATTTTATTAGTTTTCAAATAATGGATAATTAAATCTGATTTATTCTCCATTTTCATTTCCTCCTTTCATTTACATGTTAAATACCACAATACCTATAATCATTACTATTGTTCCCACAATATGATATCTCTCCATCTGTATCTTTTTTATTTGAAATAATCCCTTCATTTCAATTAGAGTTGCTGTTAATAATTGAGCAACCATGAGTGTTCCAGCTGTTAATGTAACTCCCATTGAATGTATTGCTATTGTTTCTGCACAAATAATTAACCCACCAAGTGCACCAGCTACTAAATATATTTTTTTCACATCCTTTAAAGCAGCTACTTTCTCTTCTTTCTTTAACAAAAATACAGTTGTTGCAATAAGGACTCCAATTAAATGCGTTATAATACTCGTTGACCATATACCGATATGTGAACTAAGTTTTGCATTAAATGTACCTTGAAGTGTAATAAATACGCCAGCTAAAATAGCAAATACAACGCCTTTCAAAAAATCATCTCCTAATCTTCTATTTCTAACTTAATTAAAAGCTATAATCCTAAAAAGGCAAAAGGACAAATGTCACATCAGTATGAAAATAGCTACAAATGAACAATAAAAAACACAACTCAAAATATTTGAGATGTGTTTTTTATTATTTTATCTTTATATAACATTTTAATAATTATAACTACGCTATATTAACAGGTTTATTCTTCATAACAAACTTTCCAAATAAAAAACGCATAATTGGCCCCATAATAATTAATTGTAGTGGATACGCCAAAATGAAATTTTTAATGAAAATTGAAAAATACATTGATACAAATGAGTCTCCTTGTAGTCCACCATGTAAATACATCATAGCCATTCCGTAAAAAGACATAAAGAAAACCATTCCGATTACCATAGCTGTCGCCATCGCAACTATAATATTTATTTTCTTCCATTTATCAAACGGTAACATGAATACAATTTTTTTCGCACAAGGTCCAACGATACATATTTCAATTAATAATGCAATAATGAATCCAATTATTAGTTCTAATGCGATCTCCTTAATATGAATTTGTCCCCCTGTTCCATTCATCAATAAATTATAAAACGTCATTACAATAACCATCCCAAGGCACATCATCATACCAAATTGGAGGTTTTCCTTTCTTGTTGTTGGCAATTTTTATCATCCTTTCTCTTTGAGTCTTTGTCATTATATCGATTGTGGAAACCTCTTCGTAAGTGAACATTTTGTGAACAAATTTAAAGCGCTATCATATATTTTCTTTACTTTCTGCTCAAATCCTTACTTTCATTTATAAAGGTTTTATATATCTCAATGTTGAATTATTAAATTTAACTTTGTAATACCTGATAGTTACTACTAGGAGGATAACCATGGATAAACAAGCGTTTTACGCATATCACATCGTAACAAGGAAAAAAATGAATATTGGACAAATCATTCATTTCGATAAAAATCAAACGAATACCCTCTTTCATTTCTTTTTTGAAAGGGAACATTTGAATTCTAACGGTGAAGATCCCATGCAAATTTTAAAAGAACATTATACAAATGAAGAATTACATATAAAGAATGAAAATGCTAAAGTAGTTATGAATTATATGGATCAAACAATTAGAGCCGTTAGAGAAACGATTGTAGAAATGGTAAGACTACAAGAATTCCCTGAATACCCTTCAAGATTATCTTGTTTATATGCTGCAAAGAGCTATGAAGATACTTTAAAATGGAAAGTATTATTTGATTCTTACAATCGAGAAGTTTTGCAGATTGTTAAACTACGAGTAATTGGACATTATTTTGAAGGTGACGGAAATCTTTTACCGAAAGAAGATGGTATTCCTTTCTCTCAAAAAATTGAACAAGCTAGAGAGTATTGGAAAGGAACTGTAAATAATGAACTTCCTGAGTTATTAATCAATGGAAAAATTGAAGTGGTGGAAATCATTGATGATTTTTCCACAATTCATATTTAATTCCTAACTAAATTATATAGGATGGCGATTACAATGACGAAAAAAGTGTACTTCAATCATGATGGTGGTGTAGATGATTTAATTTCACTATTTTTATTACTCCAAATGGATAATGTCAAACTTACAGGTGTTTCAGTTATCCCTGCAGACTGCTATTTGGAACCAGCAATCTCAGCAAGTCGCAAAATTATTGATCGCTTCAGCAAAGAAAATATTGAAGTTGCCGCATCAAATTCCCGTGCGAAAAATCCATTTCCAAAAGACTGGCGGATGCATGCATTTTATGTAGATGCTTTACCAATTTTAAATGAGTCTGGAAAAGTTGTAACACCTATTGCGGCAAAACCTGCACATCATCACTTAATTGAAACCCTACTACAAACTGAAGAGAAAACAAATTTATTATTTACAGGTCCTCTTACGGATTTAGCTCGTGCACTATATGAAGCACCTGTAATCGAGGGGAAAATTGAGCGCCTTGTTTGGATGGGAGGAACATTTCGTACTGCCGGCAATGTACATGAACCAGAACATGATGGAACAGCTGAGTGGAATTCGTTTTGGGACCCTGAAGCAGTAGCTCGTGTGTGGGAGGCAAAAATTGAAATCGACTTAGTGACACTAGAAAGTACAAACCAAGTTCCGTTAACTATTAACATACGTGAACAGTGGGCAAAAGAGCGTAAATATATTGGTGTTGATTTCCTTGGTCAATGCTATGCAATGGTTCCCCCTCTCGTTCATTTCTCAACTAACTCTACTTACTATTTGTGGGATGTATTAACTGCTGCCTTTATCGGAAAATCTGATCTTGCAAAATTACAAACAATTAATAGTATTGTTCATACATATGGACCTAGCCAGGGGCGTACAGTGGAATTTGACGGTGGGCGACCTGTAAATGTCGTTTATGATGTAAACCACAATGGATTTTTTAACTATATAACTGAATTAGCGAAGAAAGCGTCCATTTGAAAACTTATCTATACGAAAATAAATAAAATGGTATCACGTTAGGCAATGAGCCAACAAAAATTTAGAAATTGGTTAAAACTTAATATTTAACTATTGAAAAGAGTATTGAATTAACTTTCAATACTCTTTTTGTGCAATTTCATTTGTATTTTACAGATTATCCATTTCAAAACCATTTACAAAAAACGTTATTGTTTCTAGTTCATCTTCATTTAATTCTCTATCTACGTCTCGTTTATACGCTGTCTTTATGTTTTCTTCATCGGCTTTATGAATTTCTGTATAAGTTCCTACTGTTTTTAGTAAATACATTTCTTGTAAAAACTCATCCCGACTTATAGCTGTCCCATGAGAAAGAATATAGGTTTCAGCATCAAATGACTCCAATTCTTCAATTAATTTAAGCGTTCGTTTCGTCGTATAGTTCCATTTTGAAGAAAAGATATCTGCATATATACAGTCTCCTAAAAATAATATCTTTTCTTCTTTCACGTAAATAACAACTGAATCATGTGCATGATCTCCGCCGACATGTTTTAACACGCATGTCACTTCACCAAGGTCTAATTCAATTTGATTGTGGAACGTTAAGGCCGGGGGAATAATTTTAATATTTCTCGCTTTTTCTTCAAACTCTTTTTTGATGCAATCCGCACAAAATGCAATTTCAGTACCCTCTTTTACACGTGCGTCCAACGCTTCATCTGTCCATTCATAAGATACTAGTGACTGCATTTCTTTTTTCGTTTCAGCATGCGCAATAGTTAATGCATTTTGTAGTACAGGCAATCCAAAAATATGATCCCAGTGCCAATGCGTTAATGCTACGAAATCAGGACTTGGTACATTTTGTTCTTGTAGCATTTCTAGAAATAATTGTGCATGTTCTTCTGAATTCCCTGCATCAATCATTAAAGTTTTTTCTTGTCCAACGACCATTCCTAATATAGGTCTATCTGTTTCAGAAACAGGTGTCATATACCAAAATGAGTTTCCTATTTTTTTAATTTGCTGCATAACAAATCCCTCCATTTACTAATACTCTTTTCAATTATTATTTGTGAAACCTTCATCCAACACATAGCATGGAATACTATACATTGCTTTATTTAAAAACGTAATAACTTCTTCTATCCATTCAAATATGCATTCCAATCATAGTCTTCAATTTTATAGAATCTACCTTCATCATTCCTTTCATATGCGCATAAAGGTGGTTCCTCAAGAAAGTTTAAAATAGAATCATCTATATTCAAAATGACTCCAATTGAAATAATTTGAAAGTTTTTAGGATTATTGATATAGTCATCACTTTCATAGCCACTTAAAATTGACCAACCTGGATCGCCCTCTGCTGTTCGATTATCTCTAAGCATAAAGTTAAATTCTCTTTTTTCAAGTACATCATCACTAACAATTACCTTCGTATCAAAATAAAAATCCCAATCACTTGAAGCTGGATCATCATATTCCGTATCACATATATTTTCGATTCCAAATGAAATTTTATCACCTATTTTTAAATCTAAATGATACGGATCATTGTCCAGTTCCCCTACAAACATCTTCTCATTTCTTTCAGTGATTACTACCCACATTCTTTCACCATGAAACCCATCTTCTTTCTCATTTTTAGATACAAAAATTAGCTTCACCAAATCTCCAACCTTTAATTTCTCCAAAACTTCTGAGCTAGGAAGATAGAATGTATAGGGCGCTTCTTTATTTATTTCATAAACATTATCTAAGTACCAAGTCATCTTTTTCTCTCCTTAAAAGCTTTTTACACTCATATTTTTAAAATAACACAATTTTTTCTTCCGACAAACAACTACCATTGAATAGCAGTCTTCCCCTAACTCATTTCCCTCCCAATCATTATATATATGTAATAATTCAAAACCATTTGCTACTAATAATCTTTCTAACTCTTGCGGATACGTATAGCGAAGATCAATCGTTGTTTTCAGTTCTTCTATTTTCACATCCCCCTCATAAAACCATCTTGTTGTTATGTAGTGCTGTATTTGCTGAATTGAATCATATGTCATTTCAGTATATAAATCACATTTTCTTCCCTTTTCATCACGAATAGTTGTCCAATATTCTTCTGTAGATGGTTGTATTAATTCTTCTTTTGAAGGAAAACGTGTATCGAATATGAATATACCATTATTAGCTAACACATGATGAATAGATGTTAATAACTTATTTTGATCAGTATTCGTAAGAAAATGCTGAAATCCATGGCCAACCATAAATGCTAACGGAATCGTTTCTTCAATATTCAATTGTAAGCAGTCTTGTTGTAACCATTTCACTTTTTTACACTCCATAGATTTTCTCTTCGCTTCAGCAAGCATACCTTCATGTATATCTACACCGATCATTTGATATCCGTTTTCTATAAATGGAATTGTAACCCTTCCTGTACCGCAGGCAATATCTAGAATCCATTCATTTTGTATATTTAGTTTTTGTGCCCATGATAGTAAGAACGGAAAATCGGACAAACTTTTATTTTCTATATCATATCGTTTTGGATTTTCGTATTCAGATAGACTCCATTTTGTTTGCAAACGTATTCCCCATTTCATGTTTCCACTTAAATTTAATATATAAATTATAACGAATTATTAGTTTTTTCTCTATAATCAAAAACAATTACTTGGACTAATCTAACTTTCCTTTTCGTAAGCTAAAAATAAGTGGAAGAATCGGAGTGTGATACGATGGAACGATTATGGATTCCTATGATAGTTACATTTTTTTCATTCGGTGGCTTATTATTAGGCGGTGCTGTTGGCATTGCTACGCGCCAGCTAATTGAAGAAAAAATGCATCGTTTATATGCATTATGTGGCGGAATTTTGCTTGGCCTTTTATCCCTTGAAATTATTCCTGAAACATTTGCAAGCTATGAAATAATCGGCCCTATACTCGGTATAGCTATCGGTATTTTGGTTATGAGTTTATTAGATAACTATTGTCATCATCCAATGATACATAAAAAAGATCAACAAGCGTGGCAAACTTTCCTTTTTCTTTCTTTTGCTATATTTATTCATAATTTGCCGAGTGGCTTTGCATTAGGTACAGCATTTATAAATCATAACGACTCTGCCATTCCTTTTTTACTTGCAATTGTAATTCACCATATTCCTGAAGGCTTAGCATTAATCATCCCCTTCCTCTTTACAAAGCATAAATACATTTCATTTTTATTAACGACTTTATTACTTTCACTTATTCTCGGAACTGGTACTGTTTTTGGCATTTTGATGGAAGGAAAAGCTCTACATTTACAAGGGCTCATTATGGGGAGCGCTATCGGTTCACTTGGCTATGTCACAATTCACGAAATGCTTTGGAAGGCTAAAAAACAGCTCTCCTTCCTTACATTTTTAATGTGGGCAACTAGTGGATTTTTAATAATAACTGTATTTACACTAGTTACTGGTCATCATTAAAGATAATAATATAATCATTTGTATATTTTTCCTTTTTCTCCAAAACATAATAGTATCTACCTATTATAAGGAGGAAAAATTATGTTTGGGAAAACAGCCGGTGAAGCATTAGTTGACCTATTAATTGACTGGGGAGTAGAACACATTTACGGAATGCCTGGAGATTCTATCAATTCTATAATTGAAGCTTTAAGAAAAAAACAAGATAAAATCAAATTCATTCAAGTTCGCCATGAAGAAGCTGGTGCACTAGCAGCAGCTTCCTATGCTAAGTTAACAGGAAAACTCGGCGTTTGTATGGCAATCGCAGGGCCGGGTGCTATTCATTTATTAAATGGTTTATATGATGCTAAACTCGATAAAGCCCCTGTTCTAGCAATTTCAGGTCAAGTTGAAACCGATTTACTCGGGACGGATTTTTTCCAAGAAGTAAACTTAGAAAGATTATTCGATGATGTTGCGGTATATAACCAGCGCATTATGTCAGCAGAACAGCTACCAGCTGTCGTGAATCAAGCGATTCGAATGGCGTATACGAAAAAAGGTGTATCTGTTCTTACAATTCCAGATGATGTTCCGAAATTCGAAGTAAAAAGTGGTGCTCGTGTTACAAATACTTCTTTTACATTACCTGAGTTATTTCCGCAAGAAGAAGATTTACACGCTGCAAAACTCGCAATAAATGAAGCGAAAAAGCCAGTTATTTTAGCTGGAAAAGGTACGAAACATGCGAGAGAATCTTTACTTACTTTCGCAGAACACATTGGTGCTCCAATTGTACTTACATTACCAGCTAAAGGAATTATCCCTGATGATCATCCACTTTGTATCGGTGGATTAGGATTAATTGGAACGAAACCTTCTTATGATGCAATGAAACATGCAGATACTTTAATTATGGTTGGTACTTCTTATCCGTTTACTGGCTTCTTACCCGAAAAAGCAAAAACAATTCATATCGATACTGATCCTGCCCAAATCGGGAAACGTTACGTAACAGATATCGGCTTAGCTGGTGACGCTGATAAAACATTAAAATGGTTAATTGAAAATGTAGAAAAACAGGAGGACCATTCCTTCTTAGAGCATCATCAAGAAATGATGAAAAAGTGGGAAGAAAAATTACACGATCAAGAAGACGATACTTCTACTCCAATTAAGCCACAACGTGTTATGCATGCACTGCAACAAGTAGCTCATGATGATGCAATATTATCAGTCGATGTCGGAAATGTAACAGTATGGACAGCAAGACACTTCCGTATGACAAATCAACAATTTATCATTTCTAGTTGGCTCGCAACACTTGGCTGCGGTTTACCTGGTGCACTTGCTGGAAAAATTGCTTACCCGAATAAACAAGTATTTGCAGTTTGTGGTGACGGTGGTTTTGGAATGACAATGAACGACTTCGTAACAGCTGTTAAATATAAACTGCCGATCGTGGTCGTTGTTTTAAACAATAATAAGATCGCCATGATTAAATTCGAACAAGAAGTTATGGGGAACATCGAATTTGGCACAGACTTAACAAACCCTGATTTTGCAAAATACGCAGAGGCGTGCGGAGGTATTGGATACCGTGTTGAGAATGTAGATGAACTACTTCCAGCTTTCGAAAATGCGATAAAACAAAATAGACCGTGTATTATTGATGTAGTTGTAGATGCAAATGAAGCACCAATGCCAGCAAAAATCACCTTTGGTCAGGCAGCTGGTTATACGAAGCATATGATAAAAGAATTATTTGAAGAAGGTAAGATTGATTTACCACCACTATAAACAAAAAAGACAGCTGAAAACGATTTGTCTTCAGCTATCTTTTTTATTTTTGTATCTCTCTATAAAAGGAAAAATCATTCATATTAGTTTGTACTCGCTTCTCTTCCTTTACCTCTTTATCCTTGCTCCTTGGTGTTCTTACATTTCCTAGTTTAATCGCATCTTGCATACTATTACTAACTAGATTTCCCGCTAAAATTGTCATACTATAAAAAGCAATTGGTATAAGTACAATCCATGTATGTGTAGTTAAATGGCGGAAGTTTTGACCAATTAGGCCAGTCCATTCTTTTGTTACACTATCTGGATCCATTCCACTGAAGGTTATTGTTCCACCAAAAAATAATTGCAACAAACCAAGGTGTAAAAGTAGTAATAAAGTACTTACAAATTGTTGGGCTACTAATAAAAGAAATGACGGTAACATATGCGGCCATATATGGCGCTTCAACCTATGCCACTTACTTCCGCCGAGCACAGTAGCTGCCAACATAAATTCTTCCTTCTTAATACGCTTGACTTCTTGCGCTACATACAACATAACCGTTGGTACAGCAAGGCATACAAGTACTATAATTTGAAATGTCACACGCAAATATAACGGCACAACTTCCGCTCCACTGTCAAACGTTAAAACTTCATTTAACATAAAATAAGAAATCATAACCATCGGTACAATACTAAAAGGATTAAAAAAGGATGAAATAACTGGAAAAGAACGTTTACCATACATACCAAGAAGTAAACCAATTCCCCCTCCAACTATAACTCGTAAAATCGCTATAATTATACTCGCTCCAACTGTCCATTTCGCGCCTTCTATTATTAATTGAACAAGGTCACGACCTTTCACATCACTTCCAAACCAAAATTTACTTGATGGTGAAAATGGAGCTGCCTCTAGTTCCCCTTTTTCGTTATACATCATCGTAAGTTCACGAATATTACCATCAAAAAACACCGTATATCCAATACTAACAATCATTAGTACACTCAAAAAAGTAATACCTATCCAAAATCTCACATCTCTTTTTACAACTTGCCACATATTACACACGCTCCTTTATAACATTTTGTAAAAGCGTATGTAATATGCGAAATAGTATAAAAAGCGGCACGTATAATATAACTAGACTCACTGTAAATATTTCTAATTTAGAATTTTCTTTTACAAAAACAAACATTCCATATGTATTGAAAATCCATTCGATAATATATAAATTTGAAAGCATAAATAAAATATTTGTTTTCGCATAATAAATTGTCGTCAATAAAACATTTCTTGAAATATGATGTGTCAAAATATGCCGTAAGCTTAATCCTTTACTCTTGGCAAACAAACTATATTCTTTCTCTAATTCTTCTTTAAACCGTAATAACAACAGTTTAATAAACAATAATGTTGTTGGTATTGTAAGACATATAATTGGTAACAAACGTATCCTTTCTTCCCCTAATCCAGCCAGTTTGACCGGCATAAATCCTGTTTTTTGAAAAAGAATTACGACAAGAAGTTGTGATAATAAAATAAGTAATATATCTGGTATACTCTCAAGCGTAAGAAAAAACCCGTTCCACATTTTTTGTTTCATATGAGAACGCTGCAATACCCAAACGACAAGTATATATGCGATAAGCAAAGATAGTAAAAACGCTGAGAGAAATACAATCATCGTTTCAATATAATGAATCCAAATTTGCGGAAATAATTTTCTTGAGTCCCGAAATCCATATGTAATTTCACCCGGTTGTAGTAACTTCCCTCCAAGAAAAACAATCGTGTTCCAAAAACCGATTAAATCGATTTGCAATCCCTTAAATAAACGCGGCAGCGCACCTAGACAAATTATACATAAAATTGCAGCTACTAGTTGTAAACAAGTAACCCCACACCATTTAACAATTCGCATCAACATAACGAGTTCCCCTTATCACCAGATAGAATATTCAGAAATAAAAAACCAGATATTAAATCTCTTCAGCTATACCTTGCACGTGTTTCTTCCCACTAGGTAAAACGGCTTGATATAAACACGTAACAAAAAATAATAAACCAAATAAAATAATATACAAAGTATCTGCACGAATCCATTGCGGGAACAACATTGCTATCGCACCGAGAGATAACAACTGGAATCCTGTCGTTAATGGACTAAGTAAACTTTGAACGCGTCCCATAAATGATTCTTCTACAATTTCATACATCCATCCCATTATTGCAACATTAATAAATGGTAAAAAGAAAGTCGCAAAAGCGATACATACATAAAAAGACCATACGTGATTTACAAAGTAACACATACCGAAAAAGACCCCTGAGCCCGCCATACCAAATACAATAATAGGCTTAGGTGCATATTTCTTACCTATACTTGTTGCTACTATACTTCCAATTAATAATGAAATTCCTCCAACTACACCGCCCACCATCGTTAAACTTTCATACGTTGCTGGTGCTAATTTATATTTTAATATGTAAGTTGTGGATACGCTTAAAATACCATTCAATAATCCAAATACGATAAATCCTAAAAGTAATTTTTTTAAAGTGTCATTTTGATATATATACTTGATCCCTTCTTGAAACTCTGTTATTAACATTTTCAAATTAACTTCTTTCCATTTTGTTCTACCGTTTGGCAAACGCACTTTTTCTGGAATGGAAATCGTTTGGATCAAAATACCACTCATAATAAAAGTGAGCGTATTTACTAAAACGCTCCCGTAAATTCCAAAAGTCCAGTACACCATCGTTGCAATGCCTACACCAAACAAAGCATACAAACTATTTACCATTTGATTCATGCCCGCTGCTGCACCGTATTGGTCGGATTCAACTACTCCCTGTATCATCGACTGTTCTGATGGAGAGAAAAATTGTATACATGCATTTTCCAAAAATAAAAATATAAAGACGAGTATAATCATTCCGTAATAAAGCGAAATTAGAATTCCGATATTACAGAGCGAACAACATATATTACTTACCGTACAAATACGCTGTCTATCAAAACGATCCACTACTGTCCCTACTAATAGAAAAAAGATTAATGCAGGTAATGCCATCATAATTTGTGTCATCGTTGCGTAAACTGGTTGTTTTCCGTATTGATCTAGCAAATAAAACATTAAAGAAACTCCAGCAATCATAGAACCGAGTCGCTCTAAAATATTTGCTAGAAAAAAACGTGCATACACTTTGTTACGAAATAACTGTAGCATTTCTTTCATACTTCTAACCCTTTCCCGCGACAAAATTTTATTTTTTCAGTCATTTCTTGGAAGTTATATTATATTTTTCGACCATTATCCAATCTTTTCCTTCTATATAGAGAACATTATAAAAAGACTCTTGTCTTTTATACAAGAGTCTTTTTATTTAACTTCGCTTCACGTAATGATATATAGCTAAGCTCTTTTTACGTCTCGCTACCTTTTTTAATTCTCTAAAGTTAGGATACACTTTATTTATTTTACGAATGTATCGCACATCCACTTATAAAATTTTTCTTTCTCTTCAAATTGTGGATAATGAGCTGATTTCTCAAAAGTAATAAATTCTTTTTGATCTGCTTCAATCGTATCAAAATATGTTTTTGCTGCATGAAATGAAGTGTTATAGTCATATTTCCCCATAAGGATATAAAGCGGTAATTTCATTTTAGTCACCTTAGTAGGCAATGGATTCTTTAAATCCTTTTCTAATAAGACAGTTTGAGAATGTGATAATCCAACGTTATAACGAATTACGTCCAACAAGTTATATTCATTACTGAGTAACATTCCAATGTTATCATCATCTGGATTTTCAATGCCTCTTGATGTTCCACCATATTTCGCAACATACTTTCTCGGAGTGTATGTATCGCCATTTTTAATTTTTTCAGTCAACCCATTTAAATAGGTAACCTCATCTGTATTACCAGCATTTTGTGCCTGTTCAATCACATAATTTAAACTATCCATTTCACTTTCAACTGTATCACTCATCTGCCCTATGCCAACATATGCTTCATATTTTTCAGGAGCTTTATTGGCAGCTTGCATTCCGATATATGTACCGTAAGAATGACCAACCAATATTACTTTTTCTTTACCTAGACGTTTTGAAATATAATCTGTCATAGCTAATAAGTCTTCTACAAGAAGATCTGATGTAAGATTCGAATAGTCTTCAAAGAAATGATACGACTTCCCGCTCGCTCTTTGATCGTAATTAACAACTGTGAATTTCTCTTCCAATAAGTCTTGGTATTTTTGAGCATATGGTATTTCTGAAGTACCTGGTCCACCATGTACAAAAATAATAATCGGATTGTTCTTATCTTTGCCGCGTATCATAATTTCATGATCACTTCCATTTATCTCTACTTTCTCTAATGTACTTATACTGTTTTTTCCCTTTATTTGCGAAGTCCATGTAGGAAATATTAGTGCTACGATTAATAATAGTGTAGTGATGACACCAATAAGTTTTATTAATTTTCTTATCTTCTTCATAAGTAGTCTCCTTTCTTTTAAATTTATAAAAACATCAATTTAGTTCTGTAAAACTACCTCAAAAAATATGAATGTACAACAATCACAATTTCCAATTTCACCTTGATCTTTTGTACATTCTTAATATCCCACACACTTCTTAACTTTCAGCTATATAAACTCTTAATATTTTCTTAATTTTCAATACATTAATAATAGGAAGATTTGGTCACAATGTATTATAAATAAAAAAGTCCTTGTTTTCTAAACAAGGACTTTTTTATTAAACTATTTCGCTACTTCTTCTTTCGGCATTACCATACCTTTATAAAGCTGAACAGTAATCCAGTAATAGATGAAATAAATGACTAAGAAAATCCCTATTGGCACCCACACTTTCACAAACGGGTCAACTAATATAAAGCTAAATAAGTTAAGCCCTACTAACACGTGGGAAATTCCAATAATCGCCGGGAAGATAAATAAATATGAAATTTCTTTATAAATACTTTTCGTTAACATACTACGTCTCACGCCGATTTTTCGTAACATTTCATAACGACGTACGTCACGAGAAGCACCTGTTAATATTTTGAACATAAGCGAACTTGCCATCATTGCTAAAAAGGCAATTCCAAGGAAAAATCCCATAAACATTGTTCCACTCATGAAACTGTTCATAAACTGATAAATTGTCATTTTTGTATATAGTTCTACTTTTGTACCTGTTGTTGTTTCAATTAATTCTTTTTGCCTCTTATCTATATCGAGCAACAATGGTTTATATTTTTTCATATCGTCTACTATTGCTAATGTAACACTATGCTCTGTTCCTTGAATTCCTTTATAATGCTCTTCATCTGCAATTCTTACAGGTTTTCCGTTAAATTGATTATGTGTAATTTGTATTTCTCTTACAACTGCATCTTCCCAATCTTTTGGCATGCGAGGAAGCTTATTCTCTGCTTCGGGAGCTTCCAAAGCAGAATAGACTGGTTCAGTTAAAGGTTCAGCAACACGTTTACGAGCAGGCTCTTTTAAAGTTTTTGTATCAAAGTGATCGGAAACCAGTGGTGGTTTCGCAGTTAAGTCGTTACGTAAATAATAAACCGCTTCTCCATCTACTTTATACTTATATTTGCTTTCTTCAACAATTTCCATTTCTTTTAAGGCCGCTGTATCTTGATCATTTGGATCATGAATTACGACATCATATACACGAGAAAAGTCTGTCATAATACCTACATTTTTTTGGAACGCCATACCTGCCGTCATCGCACCTGCACCTAATGCAATTAACATCGCTACCGTACCTAATACTCTCGATAAGCTATTTACGCGAAAGCGTAACTGTGCATATGTAAAACTATTTAAGCCTGTTTCATTTCGTTTTTTATTCCCTTTAATTTTCATCACAAAAAATGGGAGCAATGAACTAAAGATAAAATATGTTCCAAGTGTTGTAACGATTGTCGCTATTATAAAACCAAGTTCGGCAAATGTTTTTATATTTACCATAAAGTAGTATCCTGTACTTACTAGTAATACACCAAGTACAGTCATTATAATAATGCGAGTTTTACTTTTCTTCACTTCATCTAGTGTTTCATCTTCACGTATTAATTCTAATTCTGTTTTACGTAATAAACGGATGCTATTCATTAAACCAGTAATAAAAAATAGTATTAAGAAGAAAATAGCTGTAACTAAGATTGCTGGTGCATATACAGATGAATAACTACCTTTTGCAGAAATCTCCATACCATTCATTAAAAAGTTTCCTGCTACACTTGCAAGTAACATCCCTACTAAAATCCCGATAACAATACTGACAATACCCATACCGAATGTTTCAATAAATAATAACTGTGCTACTTTTTTCTTTTTCGCACCGAGCATCATGTACATACCGAGTTCTTTTCTTCTTAATGTGAGTAAGAAAGAATTGGCATATATAATATAAAATACAGTAATGAAAGATAATAGTATGGCACCTACCCAGAATACGAGTCTAATACTACTAATAAGACTATTATCTTTCGTAAATTCACTATTCATCGCCATCGTTTGGAACATGTAGAAGATACTAATACTAATAACGAGACCAATAAGTAAAACCATATAATCTTTTAACATCTTTTTCATACTATGACGTGATAATTTGAATAACATAGTCTCGCCCTCCTACTTAGACTCAGCAGCTGAGCCCATATGAGCGAGCACACCTAAAATATCTTGATAGAAACTTTCCCGCGTTCCTTGGCGCTTTAACTCTTTATATAGAAGACCGTCTTGAATAAATAAAATACGTTCACAATAACTCGCACTAAATGCATCATGCGTTACCATTAAAATACTTACATTGTGATTTTCATGTAAATCTTGCATCGCTTCTAATAAGCTTTTTGCATTTTTACTATCAAGCGCTCCTGTCGGTTCATCTGCTAATACGATTGCTGGATTATGTACTAAAGCTCGTGCTGCCGCTGTTCTTTGTTTTTGTCCTCCAGAAACAGCAGTTGGATATTTCGTTAAAATTTCAGTAATCCCTAATTTCTTCGCAACCTCATTCACCTTTCCAGTAATCTCACTTGAAGGTACGCCTTGCAATGAAAGTGGTAAAGCAATATTTTCATAAATTGATAAGTTTTCAAGTAAGTTAAAATCTTGAAAAATGAATCCTAATTTTTGAGATCGAAAATCAGATAATGCATTCCCCTTCATAGAAGTAATATTTGTACCAGCTATTGTCACACTGCCACCCGTTGCTTGATCCAATGTACTAATCACATTAAGTAAAGTCGTTTTTCCAGATCCAGAAGGCCCCATAATCCCGACGAATTCCCCTTCTTTAATACTTAATGACACACCCCTTAACGCTTTTGACTGATTCTCATTTCTTTTCCCATACGTTTTTTCTACACTTTCTATAGTAACTACGTTTGTTGACATCTCTTTCACTCCATCCCTTTTATATAAAATTAATTTCTCACATATTTCTTATCTTTTTCTCATGTAAATTCTTAATATTTTTTAATTTTTCAATTAGTAAGGGTTACACGAGTTAAGTAAACCTTTTTCCTATTTCATATTCTCACTTTTCTAAAACTCGTTCCTTCGATTTCGCTTACATTTACCTTACATTTTTGTAAGGTAAAAATATTACAGACCACTTTATAAAGGAATTTTCTTTGTAATGAAAAAGGCTTTTTATTTTCATCAAAATTAACATGATACATAAATAACAATAATAATAAGTTAAAAAACAATATATTTTTATTTTAAAACGATAAATTATATGTTAAAATCATGTTGTCATTAAATAAACGAGGTGTTTTTTATGAAACAAGTTTCAACACTCTTTTTAAAACTAGCTATTGTTTTTATAGGTATAGTAGTACTTGCATTGTGCATATTTTTAGTTCCTAAAATCGGGAATTTCGCTGGAGAATTGTATCCAGCTATTGCTTATATGAAATCTCTCGTTTTAATCAATATGTACGTAGCGACGATACCTTTTTACTTCGCTCTATATCAAGTTTTAAAACTTTTAAGTTATATTGATAAGAACAAAGCGTTCTCGGTATTATCAGTAAAGGCTTTAAAAAATATAAAATACTGTGCCCTCACTATCGGTACCATATACATACTAGGTATGCCACTTTACTATCTTATGGCAAAAAAAATTGATCCTCCAAGTTTTATACCCATTGGATTGATCATTATTTTCTCCTCTATCGTGATTGCTGTTTTTGCTGCAGTTCTCCAAAAGCTCTTGCAAGAAGCCATTCATATAAAATCAGAAAATGATTTAACAGTATGAAGTGAAGTATGTGGCAATAAATGATGAAGGGATAGCTTAATCGCTATCCCTTCATCATTTATTATGGTTCTTTAATGAGTTTAAATTCAGTAATACATGTTAATGGTGTATTTTATTATCAATCTCTATTTCTTATTTTTTATTTCCTCTTTTATACTCTCCACAAACCCATTTAGTTCAATAACTTCTGACTGGTCTTCACCGTATTTACGTACATTTACAGATCCGTTCTCCATTTCCTTATCCCCAATAACAAGAACATAAGGAACTTTTTGCATTTGTGCTTCTCTTATTTTATATCCTAACTTTTCATCTCGGACATCTCGTTCCACACGAACGCCAACTTGCGCTAATTTATCTACAACCTCTTCTGCGTATTGTACATGGACTGCATTCGAAACTGGAATAACTTTCACTTGAACTGGTGCCACCCATGCCGGGAACGCGCCTCCAAAGTGCTCAATTAATATCGCTAAGAAACGGTCTAAAGATCCTAAAACTGCTCTGTGAATGACAACTGGTCTTCTCTTTTCATTCATCTCATCTATATAATTTAAATCAAACTTCTCTGGCATTTGGAAATCTAGTTGGATTGTACCGCACTGATGACTTCTATTTAGAGCGTCTTTAATATGGAAGTCGATTTTCGGTCCGTAAAATGCACCGTCACCTTCATTTAGTCTATATTTATAATTCAATGAATGTAATACATTTTCTAATGCCTCTTCTGCTTGCTCCCACAACTTATCATCACCCATTGAATCTTCTGGACGAGTAGAAAGCTCTACTTCATATTCGAATCCAAAAGTTTTATAAACGTAATCAATTTGCGCCATTACTGATTTAATTTCATCTTCAATTTGTTCTGGAGTTACAAATAAATGAGCATCATCTTGGCAGAAAGTACGTACTCTTAATAAGCCATTTAATGCCCCGCTAAATTCGTGTCGGTGTACTTGACCGAACTCACACATACGAATTGGCAATTCGCGATAAGAATGTAATTTATTTTTGAACATTAACATATGTCCTGGGCAGTTCATTGGCTTTAATGCGAAACTTTTATTGTCTACTTCAGAGAAATACATGTTGTCTTTATAATGTCCCCAGTGTCCTGATTTCTCCCATAATTCTTGGTTCATCATAAACGGAGTACGTACTTCTTGATACTTATACTCTTTTTGAATTTCTCTTAAAAATGCTTCTAATTCATTACGAATAATTTGTCCTTTCGGTAAATAAAATGGCATTCCCGGAGCCTCTTCAGAAAACATAAATAACTCCAGCTCACTACCTAATTTACGATGATTTCTTTTTGCTGCTTCTTCAACGAAATGTAAATACTCTTCTAATTCTTTTTGGGAAGCGAACGCAACACCATATATACGCTGAAGCACTTGATTGTTACTATCACCTCGCCAATATGCACCAGAAACGTGAGTTAATTGGAAGGCTTTCAAATAGCCTGTTGATGGTAAATGTGGTCCTCTACATAAGTCTACAAATTCACCTTGTTTATATAGTGTTACACTTTCCCCATTAGGAATTGCTTCTAACAATTCTAATTTCAGGTGATCATTCATTTCTTGAAACAGTTTTTTTGCCTCTTCTCGTGAGACCTCAACTCGTTCTATTTTTACATTTTCATTTATAATCTTTTTCATTTCTTTTTCGATTTCCGGTAAATCTTCCACGTTTACACTACTAGGTAGATCCATATCATAATAAAACCCATTTTCAATAACAGGCCCTACACCAAGGTTTACATTACCTTGCATTCTCTTTACAGCTTGCGCTAAAATATGTGCCGCAGAATGTCTTGCAATTTCTACACCTTCATTTGAATCTATAGTAATGATTTCTACTTCCGCATTTTCTTCAATATTTCGGCGTAAATCAAATAACTGATCATTTACTTTCCCTGCGACTGCTTTCTTTTTTAAACTACTGCTAATGGATCCAGCAATTTCTTCTAAAGTAATTCCTTTTACATATTCTTTAACGCTACCATCTGGAAATTTAATTTCAATCATCTGTTCTTTCATTTTTCATCTCTCCATTTCATAATAAAAAGCACACTCATCCCTAAAATAGGGACGAGCGTGCTTATACCCGTGGTTCCACCCAGATTCCCATCGTAAACATACAATGGCTTCTTTTACGGTAACGTCGTTTACACGGCACTAGATACTGAATTTCCCTAGTGCAGCTCTAAGGTGGTAAGTTATTTTTCTGCGTTAGGAAGTTCTCAGCTTTCCTTCCTTCTCTGTATAACCGGGGAAAATAACTCGTGTCCTTTTCTTCGCTTATTATGAAATTGAATACAAAAAAGCATATTCATCCCTAAAATAGGGACGAATATGCTTATATCCGTGGTTCCACCCAGATTCCCATCACAAAAAACATAATGGCTTCTATTGCGATAACGTCGCTTACACGGCACTAGATACTGAATTTCCCTAGTGCAGCTCTAAGGTGGTAAGTTATTTTTCTGCGTTAGGAAGTTCTCAGCTTTCCTTCCTTCTCTGTATAACCGGATAAAATAACTCGTGTCCTTTTCTTTGCTTTTAAAAGTACATCCATTAATTGTTATTTACTATATCCTATTCATTTTATTATTGCAAGTGTTTAAAAAAGTTTTTTTATTTAATAAAAAAAGAAACCAAAATAGATTTTTGGTTTCCCCTTCTCAATTTTACCAATCTTGTGGTTCGTAATTTAAGTCTGAAAATAGACGTCGTTTCTCTTTCTTCGATAAATCTCTCCACTGTCCAACAGGTAAATTATTCAATTCAATATTCATAATTCTCGTACGTTTTAACGTGTATACTTGATAACCTAAAGCTTCACACATACGACGAATTTGGCGATTTAGCCCTTGTGTTAAAATAATGTTGAACTCATATTTTGATAACTGTGTGATCTCACAAGGAAGTGTTTTCGTTCCTAAAATCTTCACACCAGCTGCCATTTTTTCTAAGAAATCAGGTGTAATTGGCTTATCTACAGAAACGATATATTCTTTCTCATGTTTGTTTTCAGCACGTAAAATTTCATTAACGATATCACCATCATTCGTTAACAAAATTAAACCGTCTGAGTCTTTATCAAGACGTCCAATGTGACTAATTCGTAAAGGATGATTCACTAAATCGATAATGTTACCTTTTACAGCTTTTTCACTCGTACATGTAATACCTACTGGTTTATTTAAAGCAATATATACGTGATCTCGAGCAATACGAAGTTGCTCTCCATTTACGCGTACATCATCACCTGGATTGACTTGGTCACCAATTTTTGCAACCTTACCGTTAATAATTACTCTTCTCTCATTAATTAATTTATCTGCTCCACGTCGAGACGCTTTTCCAGCTTCACTAATAAATTTATTGATACGCAAATTAGGCACATCCTTTTCTAAACAAAATTTCAAGCTCACACTGCTTCTACCGTACAATACAAAAGGGTAAGCCTTCTATTATAACTTAAATATATTAACATGAAAGGGTATATAACGTCTTCTATTAATTACTCGTTTTATAAGAAAATATCTTTATTATACATTCATTTATGCACGTTTTGAACACTTAATATACAAGCCACTCTTCCTTACATACAGCTTGTTTACCTCTTATACCTTCTAAATCTTCATAAATATTAGCTAGTTTATACAACTCTGGGAAAATCTCTTCTACATAACTTTGATGCGCCATTTCATCTTTCCAATAAGTTAACACTATGTAACGATTTTCAGTTTTTAAAGACTTCCCAACAACTCCACCTAACATCCCTTTTGCATTTTCCATCCCTTTATTCCAAATTGTTTCTTGTTTATGTAAAAACTGCTTTTCCATTCCCGCCATTACATCACAAATTGCAACTCTTACAAATGACCCATCTGCAACAACGTCTTTCATAGGCATATCAGTTATATCATACAACGTTTGAAACAATTCAATTTCACATGAAAGAAACGTATCCTCTTGATTACTATTTAAATAAATGGTATCGTGAGCACCATTCATAAATGATTGATACGCACTTCTATCTTCCCATAAAGTAAATACACATGCCTCATCCTCATACCATCCACCAAATTGCCCGTGAAATCCATCTAGATGCTGTATATCACGCCATTTTTCTTGTGCTTTTGAAAATAAGTCCTTTTTCTCTTCTTCTACCTTACAGTAGATTGTTTTTAGTAACATTTTTAACTCCCCCTTAGGATATAATTTATCTTCTACTTACAATTTTTAATTTACATAATATTTTTATAATCTCCTCATTACTCTTTATGTGTATATAGAACTAATCATATTTATCACTACATCTATCAAACCATCTATCTGATTTTATTTCAAATAATTCAGAATCAAAAGAAAAGATGTAACCCTTAACGAATTACAACTTTATCTTATCTCTCTTATTCACCTTTTGTTCAAATAAATAATACGTAAGTTCTCCCGGATAATGTAATACAGTTACCTTCCGCTCTCCTTTTTTAAAACTAACAGTATGCCCGTTTTCCCCTAAGTTCTCCCATCCACTTGCCTTTGTAATAGGCATTACACTTATATATCTATAATGCTCTTCCTTATCATCGTTAATATGAATTGCTGACATTGGTACTGGAAAATCTTCAACTTTAGATTCTTTGTCTAAATATATAAGTGTAAATAAACCAACTAATAACACAACCGTTGAAATATTTGAAACTAGTTTTCTTCTATTCATTTTCACTAAAAACCCTCTTTTCTCACATATTACTTTCATTATTTTACTAATCTTGATTATTTATGTATATAAAAAATATAATTAAAATCAATTCCAGACTATATTCTCTATTACTAACAATATTATTGTTGTATATTATAATTAAAGGATGTTTATTTTTGGAGGTATTACCCATTGAAGAAATTATTTTTTAATAAATGGACAATAGTTATTTCTATTTTTATTATTACCTGTACGATTTTCTACACAACTAAAGATAAAAATAATAACGAAAAAACTACCGTAGAAACAATTGATACAAAAAGTTTTAAAACTAAATTACAACCAAAAATTGATGAATTAACTACAAATTATAATGACATCATCGAAAAAGATTGGTTGCCTGCCTGGGAAGAGATTAACACGAACGGAGATTCAGTAGACAGAGATAAACTATTAGTCACAATGACTGCTATTTCCAAGCAATATGAAAAAATTATGAACGAAATAGACACTGTGAAAATTAATGAAAATATATCGGAAGTACAAATACAAAAACAACTAGTTTATTTCACAACTGAATTTAATACTGCTTCTAAATTTATGAAAAACGCAGCAGATTTAATTATAGACGGAGCAAATAACTCTACTCCATCCAATGAAACAATTGAAAATACTAAACATGCTTTAGGACTTGCGGACCAACATATTGTCCTCGCTTTATCTACGTTAAATGAAGTTGAAGTTAAATTAGGACTTGCAAAAAAATAAAATTGGTTACTATTTTAAAATAAAAAAAGATTGCAATTCACATTTTGTCTGTCTATAATGTTTTTATTGATTTACAATCAATGTTTTTATAAATTTTATAATTCGGATGAACCATTCAGGAGAAGGTCTATTGATCTACCGACGGGGCAAAAAGTTGCTGAAGCAACTTTGAAACTCTCAGGTCTTGGTTACAAGTAGAACTGCATGGGGACGAATCTCTGGAGAGACTCCCTCTCGCTTTATATAGCGCGGAGGAAAACGAGCACCGAAGGAGCAAATCCGCTACTATAGCGGATAATCTCTCAGGTAAAAGGACAGAGACAAGCGAAAGAAAAAGCCGATTTGTATCGGTTTATTTTTCTATCCCTTGTTTCTCCAGAGACCATTTCATTTACTTGAAGTGGTTTTTATTTTTTCATAAAAAGGAGAATACAGATGGAGACAGTAAGTACAGTATTAGAACAAATCAATCACTATGTGTGGGGATTACCAACGTTGTTGCTACTCGTTGGTACTGGTATCATTCTCACAGTGCGTTTAAAAGGGTTACAGTTTAGTAAACTATTATACGCTCACAAACTAGCTTTTAAAAAATCAGAAGATACATCTTCCTCTGGAGATATTAGCCACTTCCAAGCACTTATGACAGCTATGGCGGCAACAATTGGTATGGGGAATATAGCCGGTGTTGCAACTGCTGTAACGATCGGTGGACCCGGTGCAATTTTTTGGATGTGGATTACTGCTTTGTTCGGTATGGCAACAAAATATGCCGAAGCAATTCTTGCGGTGAAATACCGTGTTAGTAATGAAAATGGTGAATATTCAGGTGGACCAATGTACTATTTAGAACGTGGTTTAGGTAAGAAATGGCTTGCTGTTTTATTCGCTATATTCGGCACAACTGCTTCTTTCGGTATCGGTAATATGGTGCAATCTAACTCAGTAGCAGAGGCAATGCGAATTAATTTCTCTTTCCCCCCTGCTTTAACTGGTATATTCATGTCGTTTTTAATCGCCATTGTTATTTTAGGCGGTGTGAAAAAAATCGGGAAAGTGACAGGATACATCGTTCCTATTAAAGCTTTCTTTTATATCATTGCTGGGCTTATTATTATTTTCTATCACTACGATCAAATTCCAGCAGCATTCTCACTTATTTTTTCTGGCGCATTCAATGGGACTGCAGCTGCTGGTGGTTTTATTGGCGCAACAATTGCATCTGCAATTCAAATTGGAATGGCGCGCGGTGTATTTGCGAACGAAGCTGGTTTAGGGAGTGCCCCTATTGCCGCAGCTGCCGCAAAAACTGATTCACCTGCAAAGCAAGCTTTAGTTTCTATGACTGGTACTTTTCTAGATACGTTTATTGTATGTACCATTACAGGGCTAGTATTAATTACTACAGGTGCATGGAAATCAGGTAAAACTGGCGTTGAAGCAACAACACTTGCGTTCCAATCTGTATTTGGCACTGCTGGTAGTATGATTCTTGGTATTGCAATTATATTATTTGCCTACTCTACTATTTTAGGATGGTCGTATTACGGCGAGAAGTGCGTCGCTTATTTATTTGGAGAAAGTGCTGTTAAATATTATAAAGCAATCTTTATCGTCATGATTGCTATAGGTGCAAATTTAAAGCTAGGCATCGTATGGACATTTGCTGATATTGCAAATGGACTTATGGCGATTCCAAACTTAATAGGGTTAATTGGTTTAAGTGGCATAGTTGTTGCTGAAACGAATCGCTTTTTACAAGCAGAGAAATTGAAAGAAAGTCATAAAAAACAGGCAAGTTAGTCACTATAAAAAGAATGGCTTATCTATAATAAGCCATTCTTTTTTTCACCTATTTCACTTCCTTCTGCACCATATGTAAATACAGTACAAAATCCATCATTGTCGACGAATGACCAAGTTGACGGATCATCGCTGTTATATTTCCTCTATGATATGTACCATGATTTACGACATGTTGTACTAACTCTAAAATTGAAGTTTCTAATTTCCCTGCATATGGATTCTCGATAACAAATACAGCATTCACGTCTTGTATTGCACTTAAAAATTCTTCATATTGATTTGCCATGTTTTCAAACATTTTTTCTAATTCATGTAACGATTTAGTTTCGATATGTTTTCGTAATTTTTCTCGGTCTTGTATTGCTTCATTCATACTTTTACCATGCAATATGTGTAACCACACTTGATCTGTAATATAAATATGCGCAAAAGTATCCTTGATTGATGGAAATACACTCTGTATCTGTTCATTAAAAATAGTCTCATAGTTTGGTAATTCTTTTAGTCGATTGAATAATCGTATATTAGCCCAAGCATGGTAATCCACCTGTTTTAACATGTAATCTTTCAATCTAAATCGCCTCCTTATTGTATGAAACGAATGCTTTGTTTCTCCATTTTCGATTCTCTATCAGCTTTTGCAATCCCTTTTTCCTCAACTACATATTTATTTATAGCTTTATAATTTACATACGTATGAAATTCAGTTTGAAATGGAAACGGTGTAATCCGAATTGTTTCCTCGTCCACCCATTCAGCTTGTATAAGTTTATCATCCTTGTTATTAAACATTTCTGTTCCTTCAAACCCATCTTTAAACAAATCAATTTCATCTTCCTTTTCTACACCAGGTTTATTCATACATATATATAAAGAAAGTTCATCACAAAACTTTAGTAATCTATAATGTTTATCGAACATCGAAAATTGTTCTTTTGTTAACGTTTTCAAAACTCTTTTTTGTCGTTCCAATTCATGTTTATAAAAAAACATCATCTCTTCATCTTTATCATTTAATGGAAATGATAAAAAGTGTTTACTACACAGTAACGCCCCATATGGATTAGACTCTTCAATTTCATTCAAACCAATCGTATAAAAGACAAAGCGCAATGAACTTGGACAATCCATAAATGTATATGGGATATTTTTAGAATCATTTAAAATCGGTACTTTATCAAGCTCTATCCATCCTCTATCATGCTCATATATTGCATCTAGTGCCTCTTTTAAGTATGTTTTATTTTCAAAAAAATCTTCTTTTATGTGCCTTGCAATCTCTCCAGCTAAAAAACCATGATCATGTTGACGAATTAATATACTTTCATTCTCATTCTTTTCACGAAAAATCATTCATATACTCCCCCTCATCCTCATATTACAGCGTTTTCTATACATCAATTCTTAATTAATCCCTAATTATTAGCAGGGATTCAGTCTCTTACAACGAAATTAACATAACTATATAGTATTCTTTCTAACCATATAAATAGCTTTCTCTATACTATCCATTATACTAAAACATTCATTCTAAAAAACTTTTTATGAGGTGAAAACATGAACAAAACAGAATTAGTTAAAAACGTGGCACAATCCGCTGATATTTCTCAAAAGGAAGCTTCTGCAGCGGTACAATCCGTATTTGACACAATTGCTACTGCATTACAATCTGGCGATAAAGTTCAATTAATCGGCTTTGGAACTTTTGAAGTGCGCGAAAGATCTGCTCGTACAGGACGTAACCCGCAAACTGGCGAAGAAATTCAAATCGCTGCTGGTAAAGTTCCAGCATTTAAAGCAGGTAAAGAGTTAAAAGAAGCTGTTAAATAAACAAGAAACCAGCCATTTTATAGGCTGGTTTCTTGTTTTATTTAAGTAATTCCTTTATATTCTCAGCATGATATACTTCACAAATATAAAATATACATTTGCAGTTACTTACAATTTGATATTTCCTAGTTGGATACACATTCGCCGTAACAGAGCATCCATCAAATAATTCAATAATATTCCCAGATGGCTGATATCCTTCGTATAATACGTTTCTTCTTACTTCCATCTTTTCTATAAGTTTTTCAACTGGAATATTTCCACTCTCTAATTCACTCTTAATTGTATTTGGTAAAAACGAAGTGTCCGCAAAAATTAGATTCTCAGATAACACTTTTCCTTTATAACTAACATTGGATACACGGTAAAGAAATGTTCCGTTTTTATCAAAGAAATTCTTTGCTTCTTTCGGGATGTACTGTCTATCAAGTACCTCTTGTTCGAGAACTTCAAACTGAACTGTATCATTCAAAAGCTTTTCTAAAGCATGGATAGATGATGTATCTCCAGAAAATAACATATTTTTAATTGCTTGTACATTATAAGTGAATTCATTTGTTCTATTTTCCGCTACTAACATGAGGAACACCTCTTCTATAAGATTTTTTATTTAACTTATTTATAATTTAAAAGCGCTACTGCGTCTAACTGTGTAATTTCAGTTACTTCTTTACTAAATATTGCAATTGAAGCCATATAATCTACACTCGGCCTTATATCTGCCATCATTGTATTTTCTACTAATTCTTGCCTATCCTTAAAAACTAACAAATTTGGAGGATCATTTGGAGCCGATACAGTAATATGTACTGGCGGAATCATTAGTCCTTCACCTGTCGCTTTGAGTACTGCTTCTTTTCGAGTCCAATATGTTAAAAAACCTTCTATTTTCTGTTCATTAGGTAATTTCATAACTTGTGCTATTTCAATGTCTGTTAATACGCCCTCTGCCATTTTCATAACATCTACATTTGGATTCATTTGTTCAACATCAACGCCAACAAGTGCAGACTTTGTAAATGTAACAACAACCCACTCACCCGAATGTGAAACAGATATTTGTGGCATTCCTTTTGGTAATTGCGGTCTGCCATGTTGTAACTTACATACAGGGCACATTCGATCGATTGGTACTTGAACTGGTGACATAGAAAGGATCTTTCCAAGAACTAATCTACTAATTACACAACCTATTATAAATCGTGCACGATCTGCCGATTGATGATATGAATTTGCTTTCTCTCGTTCAACATCGTTTAGTAAATTGTAATGCCATGATTGTAAATCTGAAATTCTTGCCCACCATATTTGACAATCATTCTCAGTCAAAGTTGGAATAGAATCTACAACTTTACTTTCTATCATGTAAACTCTCCTTTATACAATGAATATAAATTTTCATTAAAAAAGCTTACGTAAATTGTTATTCATTGACAAGTACTTTCTCTTTTTTTGATACAGATAACATTTTTTCTTTCTTCTTTGACATTACTTCTTTATCAGAAATACGTAAAGAAAATAGTAATGCTATAAGTAAAAATATTGCAGATCCAATTAATGCAGCTTGATATGGTAAGAAATCTGACTGTGCATTATTCTGTATTTCATTACTTCCAAATCCAGATAATATGCTAGCTAAAACAGCAACCCCTATCGCTGAACCTATACGGTTTTGCACATTGAATATAGTAGTCGCTCTCCCCATAGAAGGTGGCGTGATATTATTAAATGCCGAAAATTGAACTGCTCCAACAGACTGACCTAAGAAAATACCGATACCAAACAATAATGCCCGAATTTGCCATGGGTTCGTATCGTGATTTACAAAACTTAATAAAACAAAGATAATCGCTGTACAAATTAATCCAATAGAAATTACCTTTCGAGCTCCTAATTTCTTATATGACCATGGCACAATCTGTGACGATATCATTAACCCAATTGCCTCTGGGAACGTCGTAAGGCCTGATTCCAATGCGGAAACTCCTATTACATTTTGATACATAAGTGGAAAAACAAATAACATTCCTAGTAAACCAGCGGATGAAAACAATGAAATAAGACTCATTTTTCTAAAGACTGGTTCTTTTAATAAGCGTAAATCTAACATCGGTTGCTTTACTCTAAGTTCTACAATAATGAACAATATAATGAATACAATCCCAGCTATTCCAGTACTTATAATCTCTGAAGAACCCCAGCCTTTTGACGGCCCTTGACTAAGTGCATAGATAAGCATCGCGAATCCTGGTGCTGAAAGAACAAAACCGAGAGAATCAAAGCGACCAGCTGATTTTTCAATATGCTCTTTTAAAAATAGTAGACCGAATAGTAACGCTACGATTCCAAACGGTAAATTAATATAAAATGCCCAGCGCCAAGACATTTGATCTACAAAGAAACCGCCAATAATCGGTCCGATAGCTGGTGCCACAGCAATTGGTAACACAATAAACCGTGAAATTTTCGGCCTTTCCTCTGGTGAAAATGTTCGGAATAACATCGCCATCCCAACTGGTGTTAAAAGCCCCCCACCAGCCCCTTGCATGATACGAAAAATATTCAATGAAGTAATATCGTTTGCTATTCCACATAATACAGACGCAGCTGTAAATACGAAAAGAGCGGTTAGAAATACCCTTTTCGTACCGAAGCGATCTCCTAACCAACCAGAAATCGGCAGGAAAACAGCTAAGCTAACTAAATACCCAACATTAACCGTCCCCATTGCAGATGGAGGCACTTGTAGTTCTTTACTTATCGTTTGGAGTGCTACATTCACAATCGTTGCATCCATCGCAGCCATAAACATCGCTGTTATATATACGATACTTACAACTACTTTTGGATTTATTTTTGCCTTCATTATCGTTTTCCTACTAATATTTTTTCGCCAACTTGATTACTTTTTGGATTCAAATCTTTCCAGTTATTTTCAACATATTGTAAACAATCATTCCTACTAGCCTCTTCATGTACGACATTCCAACCAATAGGTGCATCAAGAAAGACAGGCCAGAGAGAATACTGGCCCTCCTCATTTTTTAATACTTTGTATGTGTAATTATCATTTTCAAACGGATTCGTCATACTGTACTTACCCCTTTCTTATTCTGCAAATATTTCGCTAATACTTGTCCAATTTCTGTAAGTGGTCCTGGTTGACATAAATCTTTATGTCGACAATCAATATCGTGTTGCACAATTTGCCCATCTAAATAATTTAGCCACGTATTTGGAGAAATAGGATCAAACCAGTCTGGTATAACAGTAGATCTAAAGAATAAAATATCTCCGTTATAAACTTTCGGTACATATTTCCCTAACAATCCTACCGAATTTACATATGTTTCTTTCAAGTTCAAAATCGTCTCTTCTTCAAGACTTGCTAATGCACTCCCATCTTTACGAAGTATTTCTACTGCACTTTCCATCGTAAGTGGTTTACCATCCATGTTATCTGGATCGTATCCGCCTAAAGCAAGTAATGCGATTAACGCTTCTTCTTCAGTAGGTGCTTCCGTATTCGGTAAGAAGTGACCAGGGTAAGAATCTAGCATAACGAGTAATTCTACCTCTTCCCCTTCACTTTGTAGTTGCGCCGCCATTGCATGAACAACATTTCCTCCGAGCGACCAACCGAGTAACCGATATGGTCCGTGAGGCTGTACTTCACGAACGTGTTTTAAATAATCCGCCGCCATCTCCTCTAAACTTTTTGGAAGTTCTTCATTTTTAGCGATACCACGTGCTTGGACACCGTAGATTGGATAATTTGTTCCTAAAGATTTCATAAGTCCTGCATAACACCAACTTAATCCACCTGCTGGGTGTACACAAAATAGTGGTAATTGGTCTCCGCTTGCTCGTAATGGAAGCAACACATCAAGTGCACTTTGTCCATTTCCCACCTCAAGTCTTTCAGCAAGACCCGCAACAGTAGGTGCTGCAAATAAAGTTCCGATATTTAGTTCAACCCCAAGTGCTTCTTTAATACGACTCATAAGCTGCACTGCAAGAAGTGAATGGCCACCTAGATCAAAGAATCCGTCATCAATTCCAACTTGCGGCACACTTAAAACTTCTGTAAACAAGTCACATAACATTTCTTCTTGCGGTGTTCTTGGTCCACGACTAGAAGATGATGCGATAAATTCTGGAGCCGGCAATGCCTTTCTATCTAATTTACCATTTGGAGTTAAAGGCAACTCATTTACTACTACAAAAGCGTATGGAACCATGTGATCTGGTAAACTACCTCCAGCATACTTACGCATTTCATTCGTATCAATCATTTCATTATTCGATGCGACGATATAAGAAACTAACCGTTTATCCCCTGGTTGATCTTCCCGTACAATAACGGCTACTTGCTCAACTTTAGGGTGTTTCATTATTACCGCTTCTATTTCCCCTAATTCAATTCGGAATCCTCGAATTTTTATTTGGTGATCTGCACGCCCTATATAATCTAGCGTCCCATCTTTACGCCAACGAGCTAAGTCTCCTGTACGATACATTCTTGTACCTGGCTTACCAAATGGATCCGCGATAAAGCGTTCTGCAGTTAAGCCCGCTCTTCCTAAATAACCACGAGCAAGCCCTGCACCTGCAACATACATTTCTCCAACTACTCCAGGTGGCACTGGTTGTAAATAGTTGTCTAATACGTATACTTTAAGGTCAGGTATACTGCACCCAATTAAACTATTCGCTCGTAACGAAACGATATTCTCATCTAACTCAATATAACTAACATGTACTGTCGTCTCCGTTATACCGTACATATTAATAAGCTTTGGTGCGTTATGAAGATGTCGACTATACCAATCTTCTAATCGACTTAGCTCAAGTGCTTCTCCTCCAAAAACGACATATCGTAATGATAACTTTTGACCAATCTCTTCATTTTCACGATCTATTTGTATCAATTGATAGAACGCTGATGGAGTTTGGTTTAAAACAGTAACCTTTTCTTTAACAAGAAGTTGTAAAAATTCTTTCGGCGAGCGACTTACAGTATGTGGTACTACGACTAGACGCCCTCCATATAATAAAGGTCCCCAAATTTCCCAAACCGAGAAATCAAAAGCGTATGAATGGAACATCGTCCACACATCGTCTGCATCAAATTGGAACCAATGATCAGTTGCTCCTAAAAGTCTTACTACGTTTTGATGAGGTATCATAACGCCTTTCGGTCTACCTGTTGAGCCTGACGTATAAATAACGTAAGCAATATGTGAAGGAGATAATGGCTTCATGCGCTCCATTTCATCAATATTATCTTCACTATACTTCTCAATTTCTTCTATTACCTGCACATCATCAACTAAAATTTTCAGTTCCTCATCACATTCAATTTCCACATCTGAATTTGTTAACACACATGATGGTTTCGCATCGTGGAGCATAAATGAAATACGATCTGACGGATAATCCGGATCTAATGGAAGATAACCTGCTCCCGCTTTCAGAACAGCTAGTAAGCTTACAACCATATTTAAAGATCTCGGCATCGCTAAAGCAACGAGTTGATCAGGACCAACTCCTTTTGCTACTAGCAATCGAGCTATTTTATTCGCTTTTTTATTCAACTCTTCATAAGTTAACTTTTCATCTTCAAAGACGACAGCAATAGAATTCGGATTTATATAAACCTGCTTTTCAAATAATTGTGATATTGTCATTTCTGGTACAATTTGGAAACCACCATTCCACTTTTCTAACACTGTATTTCTCTCTGCTAATGTTAAAATTTCTAATGTGCCAATTGATTGATCCGGATGTTTCGCTGCATCATCCAATAACAGAATGAATCGTTCTACTAATTGTTGAACCGTTTCACGTTTATACAAATCGGTACTAAACTCTAGTAACCCCTGTAAGCCGTCTGGCGTACCATCAACTCCGTTACTCTCGCTAATTTCAAATGTTAGATCAAATTTCGCAGAGCCAACACTTTGGATTTCAAGATCTGCTTTAATATCTGGAGCATCAAAGTTTGCTTCTGGCGTATTTTGGAAAGCTAACATAACTTGAAACAGCGGATGACTATTTCGAGTACGTACTGGGTTTAACACTTCAACGAGTCGTTCAAATGGAACATCTTGATTTTCATAAGCTGCAAGATTTGACTGCTTCACTCTATTCAATAATTCTTTAAAACTTGGATCTCCTGATGTATTTGTGCGTAACACTAATGTATTTACAAATAAACCAACTATGTCAGAGAGTACATCATCGTTTCTTCCAGCAATCGGACTACCGATTGGTATATCAGTACCTGCACCTAATCTTGTAAATAGCGCACTAAGTCCTGCTTGCAACACCATAAACAAACTAACTCCGTTTTTCCGTGCAAGCTCTACTAACCTACTATGCATACCCGCATCTATTTGAAAATGAATTGTTTCTCCGCGATAACTCGTTTCAATTGGACGCTGGTAATCTGTAGGTAACTCCAGCTGATCTGGTAAACCTTCTAGCTCTTTCTTCCAAAACTCTAATTGTGTTGAAATAAGACTCTCTTCTGTAGTTTCATCACCAAGCAACTGTTGTTGCCAAAGTGCATAATCTGCGTATTGAACTGGAAGTGTCTCTAGCTGAACTCTGTTACCTTGACATCGTGCTTTATATGCCGCTGTAAAATCTCTCGTTAACGGTTGTAATGACCAGCCATCCCCTACAATATGGTGCAATAGAATTAGTAATACATGTTCGTTTTCATTCACTGTAAATAGTTGCAGACGAACTGCTGGTTCAACATCAAGGTTAAAACTATATCTTACTGCCTCTACAAGCACACTTTCTAATTCATCTTTACATGTTTTTGTTATTATCATTTCTAGATTTAAATTTTCCATATCTAAAATTTTCTGATAGGAACTACCTAATACGTTAGGGAAAATCGTTCTAAGCGTTTCATGTTTCTCAACTACATCATAAAAGGCACCTTGCAATGCTTCCTCGTTCAACTTTCCAGAAATACGAACGACTAATGGAATATTATAAGTAGGACTTGGACCTTCTAAACAATTTAAGAACCATAACCTGCGCTGTGCAAATGAAAGTGGAACTTTATTTGGTCTACTTACTTTCTTAATAGCTGGTCTTGCAGTTTTTGCTTGATCCAATTGCTTCACAAGTTCAGCAACAGTTGGCGATTCAAATAGTTTTCCTATTCCTAATTCAACACTTAACGTTTCACGAATTCTTGCCATTAGACGAGATGCAAGAAGCGAATGGCCACCCATTTCAAAGAAATTATCATCAATGCTAATGCGAGAAACACCAAGTACTTCTGCAAATAAATCACATAATATTTCTTCTTTCGGATTTCTAGCAACTCTCTCCTTGTTCATTTCATTAAAATCAGGAGCAGGTAATTTCTTTCTATCAACCTTACCATTTGGCGTTAATGGTAATTCTTCTAGCACAACAAATGCCGATGGCACCATATAATTCGCTAAACTTTCTGAAACATAAGAACGAATTTCTGAAAGGTTAATCCCTTCACTCCCTTCGGCAACGATATACGCAATGATTCGTTTATCATTTGGGCGATCTTCTCGTACCATTACTACCGCTTGTTGAATATATTCATGTCGTTGTAATACCGTTTCAATTTCAGCTAATTCAATTCGGAAACCACGAATTTTAATTTGATGATCTGCGCGGCTCATGTACTCTAACACACCATCGTTACGCCATTTCACAAGATCACCTGTGCGGTACATGCGCTTCCCTGGTTTTCCATAAGGATCTGCAACAAACCGTTCAGCCGTTAACTCTGGTTTTCCTAAATATCCGTTCGCAAGCCCTTCCCCTGCAATATATAATTCACCAATTACTCCAGGTGGTACTGGTTGTAAACCTGCATCTAATACATACACGTCTGTACTCCAAATTGGCTTTCCAATAGGAGGTATACCACTTTCCCTTTCATCGATGTTCATGAAAGTAGACCAAATAGTCGTTTCAGTAGGTCCATATAAGTTTGTAATAGAGCAACCTAATTCTTTTAATGTATTTGCTAAATGGGCCGGAAGCGCTTCACCACCAACGAGCACATTTAGCCCTTGTAGCCTTTCTGGATATTCAGTTACTAACGCCTGCCATAACGTCGGTGTAGCTTGCATAATTGTTACTCTTTCTTCTTGTAACAATGCCGTTAACGCAGAAGGTTCTTGGATTACCTCTTTTTGTGCGATTGTTATACTTGCACCACTAATAAGAGGTAAATAAATTTCTAGTGCAGAAATATCAAACGCAAATGTTGTAACTGCTAATAAATGATCGTTTTCATGTAACGAAAACATATCATCCATGGCCAATAAAAAGTTACTTAAAGCTTTCATAGGAACAATTACACCTTTTGGATTTCCGGTTGAGCCTGAAGTATAAATTGTATACGCAGGCTTTAAAAGTGATTCTTCATTTCTAAATGGTAGATTCCTATGAGAATATGCTTTTAATGCTAGTTCTGTTTCTTCTCGATCTAATTCGATTTTTTTTATATCATTTTCTATAACTAAAGTAGATGAAACAGATGAATGTGTGATGATATAAATTGGTTTTGCATCATTTACTATATAATTTATCCGCTCAGCTGGATATTCTGGATCTATCGGTAAATACGCTGCACCAGCCTTTAAAACTGCTAGCATACTAACTACCATCTCTATTGACCTTGGAAATACTAAAGCTACAAAATGATTTGGCCCTATTCCTTCTTCTACTAAATAGTGCGCTAGTTCATTCGCCCGTTCATTTAGCTCTTTATACGTAAGGTATACTCCGTTACACGTAACCGCTATTTTATTTGGATTTTTTTGTACTTGTTTTTCAAATAATAAAGGTAGAGTGATTAAATCCTTAGCTTCCTTAGTTTCATTCCATTCGAATAAAACTTTATGATTTTCTTCTGGAAGAGTAATGTTTATATTTCCAATCGACATGTCTTTTTCATAATCATTTATCACTAATTCTAATACATTCATAAATCTCTCTTTATGCAATGCTAGTTCCGAGTCACTATATACCTCCGGGTTCGCATCAAAATGAATCATTAACTCATTTTCATCGAAACGTTTATAAACATTTATCGATAAATCATCGACAGGTCCTGCTGATAAATTATGTGTAATACCACGATTCCCAGCAAAATTAAGCCCATAATCAAAAGGCATCACATTCACTAACGGCCCGAATAACCTTTGATTTTCACCTAGTAACTTTAAGTCTCTTCTTAATTCCTCATGACGGTATTTATGATGACGACGTACTTCTCGAATCTCTTTAGAAACTTGCTGTAATAGTTCCACAAGAGTTATATTTGGAGTTACTGTAATACGAAGTGGTACTAAATTCATTACCATGCTCGGTGTATAAATAGATGCAGAACCTAGTCGCCCCATCATCGGTAAACCTAAAACAATATCATTTGCACCTGTTAATTTATGCATATAAATACTTGTTACAGCGACAATAAATTCCGGCCAATTTGTTAACGAAACATTGATATCTTCTAGTAAAGTTTTCGTGCTAGAACTGGATAAATAAGCTGTTTCTCGTAAAAATCCATTTGATGTTCTCGGCGCTCGTTCTGCTAAACTTATGACATCCGGTTCATCTGTAAACTTTTCTAACCAAAAGATACGATCTTCCTGAAATTGTTTAGACTCACGATACTCCATATCTTCTTGTACAATTTTTGCAAGAGAACCAAATGGCTTTTCATTCTTTCTTGTTTCTTCTATAAGTGATGTATACTCTTTCGCTACCTTTTGGCTAAGAAGTGAAAATCCATAGCCATCCATCACAATGTGATGGATGCGCTGATACCAAAAGAAACGATTATTTTCAACTTGAATAAGTGCTTCAGTAAATAATTTATCTGTTTTCAAATCGACTGGCATAGATAAATCATTTTTCATCCATATTTTAGCAGCCTCTTCAGAATCTTCTTCTTTACGAACGTCAATAAAATGTATATGAAAATTTGACGATTTCTCAATAACTTGCCACGGGCCAATTTCATCCTCTTCGAAACGAACATGTAGTGCTTCTGCTTCTGTTACAACTTTACGTACTGCTAATTCGAAAATTTCTTGATTAATATTTCCGTTTATTTCAACATATTCCCCAGTATTATAAATTGGATTAAGCGGATCTAATTGCTGTGCAAACCACATACCAGTCTGCGCAGATGATAACGAATGGCGAACCTTTTGACTATTAGGCATTCTTTACTACCCCTTTATTATGTAGTCTATTTGTTACAGTACCTGTGCTGTCTGTGAAGATAGTAAACTGTACCAATCGGAAACAGTTGGACGTTCTGCTAAATCTGCAAAAGTTATTTCTTTCCCTTCGCGACGCCACTTCTCTACTAAACTCATAATTCTGACCGAATCAAGTCCTCTATTTAGTAAGTCCTCATCAATATCAATACTCTCTACTGGCTCACGAAGTAGTTGTGCAACTAGTTCATGCACTTCCTGTATAGTGATTCCTTCACTCTCATTACTTTTTACACTTTGTAAATCTTTTAACAGTATGTTTGTTGATGTCGTTACTGCACATCTATTAGATGCATACTCCAATGCTTGTTTATGATGCTCTAATGAAAAATCAGCAACTGCATCTGCTACAAAGAACGGCTCTATACCATCCATAAATGCTTCACAAGCTGTTAAAAGGCAGCCAATATGTGCATAAATACCGCAAATAATAAGTTGATCTCTTTCCTGTTCATTTAAAATTTCTAATAGATTTGTCTTTTTAAATGCACTATATCTCCATTTTGTTAAGAATATATCATCCTCATCAGGAGTAAGTTCACCGACAATTTTCTTTTTATCTGGTCCAGCAGGAATACCGTTCCCCCAGAAATCTTGTAATAACCCTCGTTGTTCTAACGTTTGTCCACCTGGTTGTGCTGTATAAACAACTGGTATACCAAGTTCCTTACATTTTTCTCTTATCACCTTAATATTTGAAATAAGTTCTACTTTTGGTGATTCTTTATCGCTATATGCATCAAGAAAATATTCTTGCATGTCATGGATTAGAAGAACCGCACGTTTCGGATCTGGTGTCCAGTTCACTTTATTTTTTGGTAGTTCTGATTCAACTGGCATTTTGTATACTGAAATAGATGGGATAGCCATCTAATCACTTCCTTCCAATTTTTATATTTTTTATTGTTTTACCGTAATAAGTTTTTCAGTAATGACTTTACGTAACTCTTTTTTGCTTACCTTTCCAACACCTGTTTGCGGGAATGATTCAATAAATTCAATTCGATCTGGAATCTTATAAGCTGCTATACCGCGTTCTCTTAAAAACATTTTTAATTCGCTTATTGTTGGAGCTTGTCCTCGAGCTATAACAAAGGCACAAGTACGTTCTCCTAAATAATCATCAGGCATTGATACAATGGCTACATCATGTACTGCATCATGTGCTAATAGATGATTTTCAACTTCTTCCGCAGCAACTTTCTCACCACCACGGTTAATTTGATCTTTATCCCTACCTTCTACAATGATGTAACCTTGTTCATTTACTTTTACAAGATCACCTGTGCGATAAAATCCATCCTTTGTAAATGATCGTGCATTATGCTCTTCTGCTTTATAATAGCCACGAATTGTATAGGGCCCTCTTGTTAATAAACTACCCACTTCACCAGGTTTTACATCGTTATCATTTTCATCAACAACTCGTACTTCATCAAATGTAGACATCGGTCTCCCTTGTGTATGAATAATGATTTCTTCTGGATCATTTAATCTCGTGTAATTTACTAACCCTTCTGCCATACCAAACACTTGCTGTAACGTACATCCAAATGTAGGGCGAATACGCTTCGCAACTTCGGCACTAAATTTCGCACCACCTACTTGAATCACTTGCAAGCTCGATAAATCGTTATTACGGGAAGAGGCAGCATCAAGCCAAATCATTGCTAATGGTGGAACGAGCGCTGTAATCGTTACTTTTTCTTTTTCTATAAGAGCAAATGCCTCATCTGGACTCCCTCCAGTTGCCAACACTACCTTTCCCCCTGCATACAAAGTTCCAAATGTCCCTGGAGAACTCATCGGGTAATTGTGTGCTACTGGAAGAACTGCCATATAGACACTTTCTGCATTTAAATTACAAATTTCAGCGCTAACACGTAAACTATAAATATAGTCATCATGTGTTCTAGGAATTAATTTAGAAAGTCCTGTTGTCCCTCCTGATAATTGGAGAAACGCAACATCACTTGGCTGAACTTCTGGTAATGGAATGGAATCTATATACAGATTACTTATGTTCACAAACTCTTCTTCTTCTCCGACTACAATTACATGTTGTAAAGTTGGTACTTTCTCTTTCACTTCTCTTGCTAGTTTTCGATAATCAAAGCCAAGAGCCTTATCTGAAATAACGTAAGCACTCGCCTCACCAAACTCACAAAAATAACTAATTTCACTGCTTCGATGTGAAGGTAGTGCAAAAACAGGAAGTGCTCCAATTCGAAATAGCGCAAAGCATATTTCGAAAAACTCGATAATGTTAGGTAATTGGATTACAACTCGATCCTCTTGCTTTATTCCTAAATTCAGTAAGCCTGCAGCTAAGCGATCTACTTTTTTATCAAGCTCACTATATGTTATTTGCGTATCACCACTTACAACCGCAATTTCATCTCCATGCTTTTCAGCACGTTCTCTTAACAACGAACCAAAAGTTTCTCCAGGCCAACATCCTACTTCTCGATAACGATTTGCAAATTCTTCTGGCCATTCCGTATAACCTGTTAACATTCTTTCTTCCCCCTATTTTTCATTCAGCGAATTATCTCTTAACCCTAAAGCCTTCAGCATTGTTTGGAACTTAGCTGATGTTTCTGCTAACTCATCTTCTGGTTTTGACTCAGCAACCACTCCTGCTCCTGCAAATAATCGAAGTGTATTCTCTTGCACTTCAGCACAGCGAATTGTAACAATCCATTCACCATCACCATTTAAATCGCTCCATCCTAGCATTCCTGTAAAGAATTCACGGTCAAATGGCTCAATTTTTTGAATCGCCTCTCTCGCTTCTTCCATAGGCGCTCCGCAAACTGCTGGCGTAGGATGAAGACCAATTGCTAATTCCAAAGAAGTAGTATTTGGATCCTTTAGTTCACCTTTCACTTCAGTAGACAAATGCCACATCGCTTCACTATGAATCACGGATGGTTTTTCTGGAACGTGTAATGTATGACAGTATGGACGAAGTGCAGTAGCAACCGCTTCCACTACTACCGCATGTTCATGTAAATCTTTTGGAGAAGAAAGTAATTCCTCTGCTCTTCTTTTATCTTCCACTGGATCATCACTACGTGGTCTTGAACCAGCTAACGGATTAGAAATAACTTGCATACCATTACGTGAAACGAGTAATTCAGGACTTGCTCCAATTAACGTTTTAAAGTCTTCATTTTCATCTTTCGGTAAATTAACAGCAAATGTATAACCGTGCTTATTATGCTCTGCCAATTCGCGAAGTAGTTTTTGTTTATCAATCTTCTCTGAAGATTTAACATCTAACGATCTAGATAGAACGATTTTTTTTAAATCTCCGTCCCGAATTTTTTCAATCCCTTGCTTCACACCATTCATATAAACTTCAGGAGCTGGAACCGGTGTCATTTCGAATGTCAGTTTCTCATTTCGTTTTATCTCATTTGTTGTCTCTAACTGTAAACGCTCAGTAATTCTACTATGTTCTGGTACGATAAGTTGAACTTCTTTTCTACGATCAAAAGGCAAAGCACCAACAACGATAGGATTCGGATTTCCAGCTTGTTTTGCATTACTTAATACCGCTTGTACAAGTTCTGTAAAACTTTCAATTTCATGATGTTTTACTGTAGTAAACTCTCCTTCTGTCAATATCGTTCGAGTTGGTGAAGCAAAAAAGAACGAAGATTCAGTTTTATAATCTTCTAATAATTTTTCTGACAGTTCCTTTACGGCTATAAGTTCATTCATAGTATTAAAACCTCCTGAATTTTTTATTAAACTCCTAATGTAGCTCCGCCATCGACACATAAATTGTGCATTGTAATATGACTCGCTTTATCAGAGGCTAAAAACAATACTGCTTCAGCAATTTCTGAAGGTTGTGCAATTTTTTGTAACGGAATACCGAGTCTATATGTATTTTGAGAACCAGCAATTATATTTTCAGCTCCATTCTCATCAGCCCATAATAATCTTTGCATTTCAGTTTCAGTAGAACCTGGAGAAACTAAGTTACAGCGAATATTGTATGCTGCAAGTTCTAACCCTAAACATTTCATAAACATCGTCGTTGCAGCTTTTGATGCAGCATACGCAGCCATCTCCATTCTCGGCGTATTCGCTGCATTTGAACCAACTGTAACAATTGCCCCTGACTTTCTTTGCATCATATATTTACTTACTGCTCGGCACATATAGAAAACTCCTGTAGAATTTACAGAGAATGTTTTATTCCATTCTTCATCACTTAAAGAGTGAATCGCTCCCATACGTAAAACCCCTGCAACATTTACTAATATATCTATCGGTGCTATATCATTTTCAATCCGTTCTACTACTTCTTCAACAGCGGCACTATCACTCACATCTAAACAAAAGGTTTTCACACGTGTTTCATTTAATTCATTTTGATTTAAGAGTACGTTTAACCCCTCTTCAGTTTGATCAACCGCAATAACTGTAGCTCCTCTTTCTAAAAACATTTTTGCTACAACACTACCTATACCTTGCGCTGCACCTGTTACTAAAACGGTTTTTCCATCAAATTCCCCTAGGCTCATTTCCTCTATCCTTTCATATAAAAATAAATCAAGTTTAACAACATAAATGATAACGATTTTCATTATCACTGATGATGTAAAAAATAATACACTTACTAAACTAATTGGTCAAGTGTACTTTTCATCAAATTAATATTTATTGATAATGTTTTTCATTTAATATTCTTACATCGCAATGATAATGTTTCTCAATAAACTTGTCAACCTATTTTTATTTTTCAGATAAAATATTTTAATACTTCTCAATACAATTACATTTAAAAGCATTAGTACGTACTTACATTAAAAATATAATTCATACTCCTCTTTTTAAAATTGAAGAAGATAAACTGTAGATACCTTCATTTTCAAAGCCTTACAAAAAAATCGATTATATATTTTCTCAACATTTTTCTGAAAATATCGAGAAAGTATATCTTGCAATTATTGATGCATGTCGTGTTTATTATTTAAGATTTAATACGTATTTAGAATATAATGTACCATCTTTCAATATTCCAATATAATCCAAATAGATATTTCACTTACTTTTTTGTCTCAAAAAATTCCAAAGATTATATAACCTCGTTACAATCATTCATAAAAAAAACACCCTATTTAATAGGATGCTTTTTCGTATTTATAGTGTTATAGAAGATTTATATACTTATGCTACGCTGCGATACTCTTCTTCTTGTTCTTTTTTCTGCTTAGGTGCTTGAATTAAAATTGCGATAACAAATGATACGACACATAATACACCGATCACCATGAAGGTTGGTTTAAATCCACCTAGAAGTGCACCGATAAAGGAACCTGCAAGTGCTCCAAATCCAAATCCTTGATACACAATTCCGTAGTTCTTACTATGGTTTTTCATACCGTAGAAATCACCAACGATAGCTGGGAAAATAGTGATATTTCCACCAAAGCAAAACGCTACGCTTGCTACACATACGAAGTAGATACCATAATTTAAATCTACGAAACTTAAAACCAAGACTGAAGCTGCCATAACAACAAATGTACCAGTAACGATTTTTAAACGGCCGATTTTATCTGATAACGGTCCTAAAATAATACGACCTAATGTATTGAAGATTGCAACCATAGCCACCGCATTAGCTGCTGTCGCTGCGCTAAGCCCTACAAGTTGAACACCAATGTCTTTTACCATGCCAATTAAGTACAAGCCACTCATACATGATGTAAATAACATAATAAATAATAAGTATACTTGTTTTGTGCCTAACATTTCTTTCGTTGTATATTCGTGAGTTTTTGTTTCATGAACTGCTCCTTGATCTGCAGCTTGATGGATTAAACAAGCGCCAAGGACAATCATAGCTGTAACAATTAAACCCCAGTATATAAACGCTTGTGATACACCAACTGATTCAATTAACTGTGCGTTAATATATTTAAAGATTAAGCTACCCGAACCATATGCAGAGACAGAAATACCAGCAATTAAACCTTTACGCTTTGGAAACCACTTTATTAAATTGGATAGTGAAGTGATATATGCTGTACCATCTGCATAACCTACAACAACCCCTGCTAGTACATAAAGCAATAGTAATGAGGAAGCTTGTGAACTAAGTATTAATCCTAGTCCTAATGCTAGTCCAGCTATCATAATAAGTTTACGAAGTCCCCATTTTTCTTGCAATTTACTCGCAAATAAAGTTGAAAACGCTAAGGAAAGACTAGTAATTGAGAAAGTTATAGCAACAGCGTTTAAACTCCAACCATATTTACTAACTAAAGGCTGATTGAATAAACTCCATGTATATATCGTCCCAAGTCCCATTTGTACTATGACTGTGCCAAGGACAACAAGCCATGGATTAACATTTGATTTTTTCATATCATTCCGCCTCCTCTTTCTATTTCAATGCTATTCGCTAAATTTTCTTTTTTTATGTTCATATTGGCCACCTCATTTGATTTAACACCTTCATTGTATAAGATGTTCCCGTTTATGTAAGCACTTACAAGATAGAGCGTCAAAAATATGGAATTAGTTACAGAAAACGAAGGTCGAAATACAAAAAACGAATTATTAAATACGTAAGTAGCTATTATAATGTTTTGCATCAATACGACTTACAGCTGTTTTATCATCTCTCTTTATAAAAATTATGTCTCAAGTTATATGATGGCTATATTGCAAAATTTTGATTTTCCTATACAAACAGAAAAAAACTATTTTCACACTACGATGCACTTTATTTTTTATAAAATAAAAAATATTTTATTGATAAATAAAACTAAATATTCACTAATATATCTATACGTGGTTTAATATATATAATAAAAAAATATTTCTGTCTTTAATGAGGAGGTACTATGAAAGCAAACGTAGGGGATACTATACTTTTTCAACGAAATAATTTAAAGATTACAGGATCTGTATTAAAACTTTATACTGAATCGGTCTTAGTTGAAATTACAGATGTAAGCGGTGGTACTTTTGAATTTGATCGAACAATTGTAAATCATAAAAACTATAAAATTTTAAATACGAATACATAAAACAACAAAAAATAGCCCCTGCTCACCAGCAGCGGCTATTTTATATGAAAATACTTCATTAGTTTATATATCCTAAAACACTTACAATCTTACTCGCTTTTAGATTATTAATGTGATAATAAATTTCTAAACCTCTTCTCTCAGCTCGTAACACTTTACCTTTCATTTTTGATAAATGTTGCGAAACAGTCGATTGTGGAATATTTAGTAATTCTGTTAATTGTGTTACGTTACAAGTTTTTCTCGTACTTAATTCATTTACAATTTGTAATCGGATTGGGTGCGCCATAATTTTCAAAATATCTACATCTTCTTCTGAAACTAAACTTTTTCTCATTTCACTCGTATATGTTGTCATAAGACATTCCCCTTTTATATGAATTCCTCTTATTTAGATCTATTTCCAAAATATTTAAAACTCCGATGTGAAACCTTTATATAAAAATAATAGAATTTTAAATTTTTAAAAACAGAACGAAATACAATTCACTTTATTTATTTGGTACATATACATAATACAATGTTAATATGTGCTCTATGTGAAGTTAGCATATATTTATAATGAAGATTTTTCAAACAATTCACATGTAACTATATACTTCCTCATAACACTATCCAGTGATTTTAACATATTTTAGGCGTTTGTATATACTATCTACAAAATAAATGTTGTTTAGGGGGATTTCAAATGCCAACAATGTTACAAGAAGAAGTTGAAGAAGCTCGCGAAACATATGTCAGTCGTATCATATTGGTCAGTGGATCAGCTTTATTTTTAGTAGGTGGTGTTATATCGGCAATTTCAGCTTTTAAAGCTTATAATCGTTTGGAGAATACACCGCCTTCTCCAGATAACTCGTAGGTGCATTGTCTAATTCTGAATAACAAACAAATGCCACCTCTATAAAGAGGCGGCATTTGTTTTATCATAATTTTTATACTAAAAACTCGCAAACAATGCTTTAAGTATGAATTACAATTGAACTTACTTCACCACAAACCTAGTCTGACTACACCCATCCTTCTGCTTCGTTACTTCTAACACAGCCGGCATTGCGTTTTTCAGCTCTTGAACGTGTGAAATAACACCGATAAATCGGCCTGATTTTTGTAAGTCAATTAAGGCGTCAACTGCTTTTGTTAATGACTCCTCATCTAATGAACCGAATCCTTCATCGATAAACATCGTTTCGATGGAAATACCGCCTTCATATGCTTGAATTACGTCTGCCATTCCGAGCGCTAAGCAAAGTGATGCGTTAAATTTCTCACCGCCCGATAATGTTTTCACATCACGTGTTTGACCAGTGTATGCGTCGTAAACATCTAAACCTAATCCACTTTGACGATTTCTCTTTTCAACTCGTTCACTTCGTTTTAAATAAAATTGTCCATTTGATAATTTACGTAATCGTTCGTTTGCAATTTGAACAATTTGCTCTAAATACTCAATTAAGATGTAACGTTCAAATGATATGCGGCTTTCGTTATCACCTTTCATTACTTCATATAAATCAACAAGTTCTTGGAAAGCTTTTTCTTCCTCATGAATTTGTTCATCAATACGTCTAATATTTTCATGCAAATCAGAAATATATGTTACCGCATTTTGCGCACGTTGACGTTTTTCTTTAGTGATATCAAGATTTATTTCTAAATCTTTTATATGTTCACCTAACGCTGTAATATCCATATACTCTTTATCTTTTAATTCAGCATGTAACTCTTCAATTTGTTTTGCAAGCACTTCAAGAGATGAATAATAGCTTTGAATTTCTTTTTGTAACAGCTCCATCTCAATATCACTTAATTTGGCTTCTTTATACGTGATTTGATCTGTAAATCCACTCTGTTCAAGCTCTTTCATAAAGCGCGCGAAAGTCTCTTCTTTCTTCAATTTTGCACTTTCAAATTGATTAGAAGCGCTTTCCTGTTCTGCTTGAATACGTATATTTTCATTTTGCCAATGTTGATACGCTTCCTGCACTTTCTTCCATTCGTCCTCCATTAATCTGAGTTCGTGCATAGCTTGGTCAAACTGGACTTTCCAAGCTTGTATTGTTTGCAAGTTATCTGGAATATTTTTCTTATCATGTTCATATGACGTACGAAGCTGCATACACTCCATTTCTGTACGGTGATGCTCTGTTTCTACCTCACGCTTTTGTTTCTGAAGTACATCTACTTTTTCTTCTACGCTTTTTATATTCACAGCAGTTTGCTTACGCGTTTCTTCGCTTGCTTTTAACGTATTCACTTCTGTTGCTAATTGCTTTCCTTTTTGAACAAGCGCACTATATGTTTCAACTAATTCTTCCGAGCGATAACCTCGCTGCTTAACCTCTTCTATTACCTGTTCATATTGTAGGTGATAGAAATTCCATTTCTCCTCTAATTGAACATGTAATTTTTCAGCAATATTCTTCTTGTCTCTTAAATCATTTAACTCTTTTTCATCGATCGCATCACTTTGTTCTGTAGCTTTTTTCGGATGGTTCGTACTCCCACATACTGGACAAGATTCACCATCATGTAAATGAAGAGCTAATATACCAGCTTGTTCACTTAACCAGCGGCGTTCCATATTTTCATATGCATTAACTGCCAATTGCATCTTATTATGTGCCGCTTCTTTTTCTTGCTCGAATTTTTGTTTTTCTTGCCAAACATCATATGCTTGTTTTAAAACTTTTGCATCTTCTCGCATATTCGTTAGTTCTTCTACTTTAGCTACATATTGCTCAAGTGCTCGTTCTAATCGCTGTAATTCATCAGCCATTAACTGTTTTTGATTTGTATGCACCTCTAATTGTTGATCTAAGTTTTGCATACTTTCTTTTAATTTCCCTACTTGAACTTCTGCATTTTGTAAATTCAACTGTTTCTCAGCTAATGATGCAATAACCGGTTGTAACTCTTCTAATCTTTGAACAAGTTTTTTTGCATCTTCTCTCTCAGGTTCTTTATTCTTTACTGCTTCATATTTCTCCTGAGCAAGTTCAAAGCTTTTCGTTACATTTTCTTTTTTAGCGATTATTTGTTTTAATAAACTTTCAGTCTTATGTTCATTTTGCATTGCTTCTTCGTACCATTTTTCAAATGGTAATAAGTGCTTCGCTTGTTCCGCACGTTTAAAAGATTTTTCTTTCATTTCAATAACTGTACGGTTTTCTTCTAAAGTGTTATATTTCTCATTCTTTTGTTGTAAATCTATAAATTTCTCATTTACAGATTTCGCTGCGTGAAAACGTGTTTCAGCATTCTTTAATTGCTTCGTTTGAACATCTTGTTCTACTTGTAGTTGCTCAACCTCTGCCTTATAGGCAGCTGTTTCTTGTTCTAACGCTTCTACTACTTGATGCGTATTTACATGTTCTTGTTCTACTAATGTCTCTAATAATGCTCCATCGCGGATTGGTAATTTAAAAACATTACGGAAGTATAACTCTCGCTCTTTCTGCTTTTCTTGTAAAACGTCTTTCCATTGTTTTCGTTTTTGATCAAGTAACTCACGCATTAACTTATAACGATCCGTTTTAAAAATACGACGTAAAATTTCTTCTTTGTTTTCTGTCTCAGATGTTAATAGTTTTCGGAATTCCCCTTGTGGTAACATAACAATTTGGCTAAATTGATGTTTACTTAAACCGATTAAATCTTCCACTTTTTTATTTACATCCGTTACATGGAAACGATCAACAGCTGGAACATTCTCTTCATCAATCACTTCATATAGTTCTACTGCATGTCCAGTAATTGTCTTGTTCCCTTGTTTTTTATGTCCAAGTTGTCGTTTTATTTCATAACGTTTCCCTTTTAACTGAAAGGTTAGTTCTACACTTGTATACATATTATCATCAGCAAATTGACTGCGAAGCATGCTGGTATCACTACGTTCTTCTCCGCTTGCCTCACCATATAACACATAACAAATCGCATCAAAAATCGTTGTCTTTCCAGCTCCTGTATTCCCAGAAATGGCGAAAATACGATGATCTCCAAGATCGTTAAAATCGATTACTTCTTTCTGTTTATATGGCCCAAATGCTGTCATAATTAGCTGAATTGGTCTCATCCTCGTTCACCTTCCCGTTCTTGCACTGTTTGCAAAACATCTAAAAATAGACGTTCTTTCTCTTCTGATAAATCTAGCCCTTTCATTTCTTTATAAAATGCTTTTAAAAGAGATAAATCATCCGTTTTATGTCTTGAAACAGTTACTTCATTTTCATCTGTGAACTCTCGTCTTTGCATAGATCTTTCAACATGCATTGCATTTGGATATACAGAGCGTATTTTTTCCATTGGCTGCAAGACAGGATTTTCGTCTAATAATTTTACAAACACGTAATCTTCACTTACTGGATGTTGTAATAATTCATCTATTTTCGCTTCTACTGTACGCATTTTACGACGTGGTGTAAGTAAACGTTTTTCAATTGTTGTTTCACCTTTTTCATCCAGTTCCACAATATAATATCCTTTTTTATGCTTTTCTTCAGAAATAGAATATGTAAGTGGTGAACCTGAATATCGAATTGTCTCATTACGTACGAAATGCGCTTGATGTAAATGTCCAAGCGCTGTGTAATGAAACTTATCAAAATAATGACTATTTACGTATTCAGCACCACCAATTGAAAGTGGTCGTTCTGCATCACTTGTATTCTCTTCCGCTTCTCCCGCAGAAGTTACAAATGCATGACCAACAAATACATGTCTTGCTTCTTTATCCATCGTTTCTGAAAGCTCATTCATAAAAATACGCATCGCATCATCATGAGAACGTACATCTTCGTTTTTCAAAACATGTCTAACTATGCTTGGATCCGCATATGGAACGAGATGGAAGTGAACCTCGCCATATTCATCATTTAATATAATTGGCTCATATGGAAATTGAAATTGCCCCACAATAAATAATCCTTGTTTCTTCATTAAACTACTTCCAAAGTGAATACGATCTGGACTATCATGGTTTCCTGCAACCGCCATAACTGGTGTTTGTAAATCAATCACTATTTTTTGTAAAACATCATTTAATAAGTCTACTGCTTCCGTAGGTGGAATTGCTCGGTCATATAAATCCCCTGCAATAATTACGGCATCTGGTTTTTCTTCTTCAACAGCTTGTACAAACTGATCTAATACAATCTTTTGATCTTCAGTCATATACACGCCATGAACGAGCTTTCCTAAATGCCAATCCGCTGTATGAAATAACTTCATAGTTTCCTGCTCCTTTTAATTTACTGATTTTAGTGATACGAGTTGATAGTTTATTGTAGTTTTTCCGTTTTCCCACTCTAACTTTTGTATCATTGCACTACCAATTCTTTCTTCATTTGATTTATATAAAGGCAATATTTCTTGAACTGTAAATAAGTGATAACCATCCAATTTTAATTGAAATATGTTTTCTTCTATATGTAATCTTACTTCTTTTTCATTTGAAATAATTTTTGTGTGCATCTCAAATTTCATGACAGATACAACCCCTTTTTCTAATCTCTACACTATTAATAGTATATTGGCTATGCAAGATTGACAAGTAAATACACGGCAAAACACACACTTTTCTACTGTTATATGTTTTTTATTTTTACATATAATACGGTATGTGAAATTTTATTTATTGTAAAAATAAAAATGTCTAATGTGACATCTTTATTTTTGTATAAAGTCTTTCATTACATAATATAAAACTGTAATGAAAACGATCGCTACAAAAAATGAAAATACTGCGATAATGTACCCATCCTTATTTAATAAAATGCAAAAAGAAATAGATATGATAAAAATCGGAAATACAAGTCGTACTTTATCCTTCACTTCCTCTGTCGTATCTGTATGATGAAAATACTGCGTTATCCCTATCATTAAAGAAGACAAAATAATCACCGACAATAGTAAAGGTCCTGGCATTCCGATTTCTCCTTTCTCTATTTCTAATGAAAAGCAATTTTTCTTTCATCATAATCACTTCAAATACTCTTTTTGAAGTGATTATGCATAATTTACACATATATAATAGCGTGTTTATCATGATAATTTCAAATAATTACAATTACAGTAATGTTGTAATATTCATTTTCAACCTCAGAAATCCTGCAAATATATCTCGTCAAAATATGCGGTATACAAATTAACACGTACCGTCAACTTTAGACAAAATTTATAAAGGACATTTCAATACGTATCAAGAATTAAGAATAAGAAGATATGTAAGGGAGGATGAATTATGACTGAACACGTTTTATTTTCTGTTAGTGAAAACGGCGTTGCATCAATTACTTTAAACCGCCCAAAAGCGCTTAATTCTTTATCTTATGACATGTTACAACCAATTGGGCAAAAACTGAAAGAGTGGGAAAATGATGAGCGAATTGCGCTTATCGTATTAAAAGGAGCTGGCACTAAAGGTTTTTGTGCAGGCGGCGACATTAAAACTCTTTATGAAGCGCGTTCAAATGAAACTGCATTGCAGCATGCGGAACGTTTCTTTGAAGAAGAGTATGAAATTGATACATATATTTATCAATATAAAAAACCGATTATCGCTTGTTTAGATGGAATTGTAATGGGCGGTGGTGTCGGTCTTACAAATGGTGCGAAATATCGAATTGTAACTGAGCGTACGAAATGGGCAATGCCAGAGATGAATATCGGCTTCTTCCCAGACGTCGGTGCTGCTTATTTCTTAAATAAAGCTCCAGGATTTGCTGGCCGATATGTTGCTTTAACAGCATCTGTTTTAAAAGCTTCTGACGTATTATTTATAAACGCTGCTGATTACTTTATAACATCTGATTCATTACCAAATTTCCTTACTGAACTTGAAAGTGTAAATTGGCATAAAGAAGATGATGTACATACTAATTTAAAAGAAGTCATTCGTACATTTGCAACTGCTCCAAGCTTAGAAAGCGAAATTGCTCCTTCATTAGAAGAAATAAATTCACATTTTGCATTCGATACAATTGAAGAGATCATCCATTCATTGGAGAAAGATCAAAGTTCCTTTGCTTTAAAAACGAAAGAAACGCTATTATCAAAATCTCCTATTTCGTTAAAAGTAACATTAAAACAGTTTATTGATGGACAAGATAAGTCCGTTGAAGAATGTTTTGCTACCGACCTTGTACTTGCTAAAAATTTCATGAGACATGCGGATTTCTTCGAAGGAGTACGTTCTATTGTCGTTGATAAGGATCAAAATCCGAATTATAAATATAAGCAGTTAAGTGATGTTTCAGAAGAAGATGTAAATCGATTCTTTAACTTACTTAATGCATAATAAGGTGAAACATTAATAAGAGGGGGTTCATTCCCCGCTTATTATTAGCCCTCACCGATCGTCCGGTCATACGGGATAAAATTGAGGCTATATAGTAGTGGAATTCCACTACTATATAGCCTCTTTCTCATTTAATATTTTTTAATAAAATTTAATATTATTAAATCAAAATGTGTGCTACACTATTTTTAATCAAATATTCTAAAAATAAAAAAGGAGGCGCAACTATGATTGAAAATTATTTTCTTTTCATCATTATGTCTATTTGTCTTATTATTTTACCCGGCCCTGATACTGCAATGGCGACGAAAAATACATTGGTTGCTGGTAAGGTCGGTGGGGTGAAAACAGTGTTCGGTACATGTGTTGCACTTTTAATTCATACTTTAGCAGCAGTAATCGGACTTTCCGCAATTATTGTAAAGTCAGCGCTTTTATTTTCTATTTTCAAGTACGTTGGAGCTCTATATTTAATTTATATTGGCATTAAAGCCCTTTTAGCGGTAAGAAACAAAGAAGGCTTTGATACGAACGATATATCTTTAAATAATGAAGATGAACACACTTCTTGCTTTCGCCAAGGGTTTCTTACGAATTTATTAAACCCTAAAGTTGCAGTCTTCTTTTTAACCTTTTTACCGCAATTTTTAAATCCAAATCATAATACGTTTATCCAACTTCTTGTAATGGGTCTTACTTACCTCGTTTTAACAGTTATTTGGTTCGCTTTTTATATATTTTTAATTGATAAAATTAGTGCTTTTATGAAAAGACCGAGGACGCAACGTTATATTCAAGGCTTAACAGGAATCGTCTTAATTGGTTTTGGTATTAAACTAGCTTTTGAAAAAAATAATTAACAAGACGAAAACCACCACTATTAATAGTGGTGGTTTTCATTTAATAACTGTTTTGGCTGTTTACTCTCTATTAAAACCAGCGCTCAGTTACAACTTTTTTACGTGTATAGAATTGAACGCCATCTGTACCATTTGTACCTAAATCACCAAAGAAGGAAGCTTTATTTCCTGCAAATGCGAAGAATGCCATTGGTGCTGGAACGTTTACGTTTACACCGATCATACCAGCATCGATATTATCACGGAACGTTTGTGCATGTTTACCATTTGACGTATAAATAACCGCACCATTTGCAAATTTAGATTGATTTGTCAGTTTAATACCTTCTTCTAAATCTTTAACTCTTACAATGCTTAATACTGGAGCAAAAATCTCATCTTGCCAAATTTTCATTTCTTGATTTACACCATCAAAAATTGTCGCACCTACAAAGTAACCTTCTCCAACTTCTTCCTTAATTTTGCGGCCATCAACTAATAAAGTTGCTCCATCTGCTACACCGCTATTAATATAGCCTAATACGCGCTCTTTATGAGATTCACGAATTAATGGTCCAACATAATTATCTTCGTGGAAACCGTCACCTACTTTTAACTTCTTCGTCTCTGCTACTAGTACGTCAATGAATTCATCAGCAATTTCATCCACTACTGCTACTACTGAACATGCCATGCAGCGCTCTCCACTACTTGCGAATGCAGATCCAATTACACCTTGCACTGTTTTCTCAAGATTGCAATCTGGCATTACAATCGCATGGTTTTTTGCACCAGCTAACGCTTGTACACGTTTCCCGTGTTTCGTACCTGTTTCATACACGTAACGAGCTACTGGCTCAGAGCCAACGAACGAAACAGCTTGAATATCTTTACTTTCTAAAATGCTATTTACAACATCTTTTCCGCCTTGTACTAAATTTAATACCCCTTTTGGAAAACCAGCTTCATAGAATAACTCTACAAGTCGCTCTGCTAAAAGTGGCGTTCTTTCCGATGTTTTTAATACGAACGTATTACCGCAAGCAATTGCAAGTGGGAACATCCATAATGGAATCATCATTGGGAAGTTAAACGGTGTAATACCAGCAACAACTCCAATTGGGTAGCGCCAAATCGATCCATCAATGCCGCTAGCAATATTCGGAAGAGCTTGTCCCATCATTAAATTTGGTGCTGATGTTGCAAGTTCTACCGCTTCAATCCCTCGCTGCACTTCACCAGTTGCATCCGTTAAAGTTTTACCATTTTCTAGCGTAATGATTTTTGCAAGCTCTTCTTTATTTTCTTGTAAAAGCTGTAAATATTTATACAATTGTCGTGAACGATTCGGAACTGGTACTTTAGACCATGTTTCGTATGCTGCTTTTGCCGCTTCAACAGCTTTTTCAACATCTTCTTTCGGAGATAGCGGAACGTAAGCGATAATTTTTCCAGTCGCCGGATTCGGAACTGCTTCTACTTCTGTACCAGTAGATTCTACCCACTCACCATTAATATGATTTTTTACTCGTTTAATTTCAGTTGTAATCATTATATTCTCTCCTTTTTTATGATGTATATAAGTCTATTATTTTTGGTTAGAAATTAACTGTTCACTAACTTTCTTATATAAAGCAGCCATATCGTTTTCACCATATCCTGCCTCACTTGCTTCTTCATATACGTTTAATAGCATTTCGCTTACTGGTAAGTGAAGTTCGCTTTCTTTCGCTAAATCTACTGCAAATCCTAAATCTTTCTTTAATAAATTCACAGTAAAGCCTGGATCGTAGTTTTCAGTTGCAATGAAACTTTTATAATTACGCTCATAAATTCTACTTTGACCGTAACTCACATTTAAAATATCAAACATTTTATCTAAATCCATATTATTCTTTTTTGCTAATGTTAAAGCTTCACTCACACCAGCTGTATAAAAACCAATTAATAGGTTATTAATTAATTTAACTGTTGTGCCACTATCGATCTGCTCACTAACATGGAAAACATTCGCGCCTAGTACGCCCATGATAGATTCCGTTTTCTCATATACTTCTTTCGATCCACCAACCATAAACGTTAATGTACGGTTTTCGGCTCCAATTACCCCACCGCTAACTGGTGCTGCTAAAAAGTCTACTTTCTTTTCCTTTGCAGCTTCCTCTAACTGTTTGTTTAATTGTGGAGATACAGTACTTGTATCAATTAAAACTACATTCGAGTGGCTATTTTCAAACAATCCTTCTTCCCCAAAATACACCGCTTCAACAGCGCGAGGTGAAGGTAAACTTGTAAAAATCACATCGCATGTTTCTGCTAGTTTTGAGATTGATAAGCCAATAATTCCTCCTTCATTTTCAAAGGAAGCTTCAGCCTCTTTATTTAAATCCACACCGTATACTGTGTAACTTGATTTAACTAAATTTTTAGACATCGGAAGACCCATGTTACCTAAACCGATAAAGCCAATCTTTTTCATATCGCTTTCCTCCTATTTACACAATATACTTTCCGCGATTTATAATAGCTTTCGCAATTTCTCTCTTTTTCGTAAACACGTTCGTGTATAAAGGCACTAATAATTGACGAATTTCAGCTAAAATTACGTGTCTATCTTGTTCTTCTGTGACAGCCGCTGAAAGTATAGAAATCGCTGCTTCTTCTACTTTACGATAGCCTTCTTCACAAATAACGTCAGTTATCATTTGTTTCGTACGCTCTTTCTCTTCACCATTTTTACTAATTGCTTTCCTCGTACGTAAAAATGTTGATTCCATGACGTACACGTCCGTTAACATATTTGATAATACACGTGAATATTCTTGTTCTTGGTCAATTTTTAACCCTGGAGTTTTAGAGAGCGTTTTCAAAGATTGTTTCAACAATTGTTTCGCTAATAAAATGTAACGATGGTTTCTTTCAACGTTTGCTACATCAATCTCTACTTTAGTATCTTCAATTTGTTCCATTTGCTTCATTAACATTTTAGCAACTGTTAATCTATTAATTTCATTCGTTCCTTCGAAAATACGACTAATTCTAGCATCACGATATAATCGTTCTACCTCGTACTCTTGCATATAACCGTAACCACCATGAATTTGTACAGCTTCATCTACGATATGACCAAGTGTTTCAGAAGCATTTATTTTATTAAGTGCACATTCAATTGCAAATTGAGACATTTTCTTCATAAGATCCTCATCACTCTCATGGATTGCTTCATCAATTACACCTGCTGTACGGTAGGCTGCACTTTCTGCTCCATATGTAGCAATGATCATATTTGCAATTTTCTCTTGAATCATCGTAAAATCTACTAATTCCGTTTGGAACTGCTTTCGCTCTTTTCCATATTGTACCGACAGACCAATTGCTTGTTTTGCTGTTCCAATATTTCCAAAAGCCAGCTTTAGTCTAGCGAAGTTAAGAATATTAAGAGCTACGTGATGCCCTTTTCCAACTTCCCCTAAAATATTTTCAGCAGGGATTACAACATCTTCTAAAATTAGGGTAGCCGTTGAAGAACCTTTAATCCCCATTTTCTTTTCTTCTAGTCCAATGGATACACCTTCACATGTTCTTTCGACAATAAACGCTGTCATTCCTTTATTTGTCTTCGCAAAAACAACGTATACATCTGCCATATGAGCATTTGTAATCCACTGCTTCTCACCATTTAACTTCCAAGCAGTACCATCTTCATTTAATACTGCACTCGTTTTTGCACTTAAAGCATCAGAACCAGCATTTGGCTCAGTTAAAGCATAAGCCCCAATCCATTCTCCAGACGCAATTTTCGGCAAATATTTTTCTTTTTGTTCTTTCGTTCCGTAATATATGTAAGGCAACGTACCTACACCAGCGTGTATATTAAAGGAAACGCTAAATGCACCAGCATATCCCATTTTTTCTGCTACAAGCCCTGAAACTGCCTTTCCTAACTCAAATCCGCCGTACTCTTCTGGGACTTCGATACTTAATAATCCAAGTTCTCCAGCTTTCTCAAATAATTGACGAGAAACTTTATAATTATGTTGTTCAATATTCTCCATTTGTGGAACAATTTCTTGTTTAACAAATTGTTCTGTCGTTTTTGCAATTAAATCTTCATCTCCTGAAAAATCTTCTGGCGTAAAGAAAGCATGATTCACATCTTTATTAAGTGAAAAAAATTCATCCCACGGTAATTTCGTTTTCTCCATCTGAATCCCCCTATCATTTCGGCCTTACTTGCTACTACGTATGCTCGTCTACGATGAGTGGAATTTCTTATTTTTGAAAACAGAAGGCGATGAATTTTCACATCAAGCAGTTCGTTTTGCCAAAGATGTATTCTCATCGCCTTAGTTGTTTTATCTATTGATCCTCTGATAATACTGTTTTTGCAATTCCAGTATCTAATTCTTCAAAGTCATGATATGAAATTGTTTCATATAACTCACTTCTCGTTTGCATACTTGAAAGTGCATCTTTTTGAGAACCTGTTTCCTTAATTAAAGTAAACACATTCTCATATGCTTTCGCTGCAACACGAAGTGAAGTTACAGGATAAATAACCATTTGGAAGCCCATATTTGCAAATTCCTCTGCACTATAATACGGCGTTTTCCCGAACTCAGTCATATTCGCAAGTAAAGGCGCATTTACTTTACTATTAAATAGACGGAACTCTTCTTCTGATTGAAGCGCTTCAGGGAATATCGCATCTGCACCTGCTTTTACATAGGCGTTCGCTCTTTCAATCGCTTCATCTAAGCCTTCTACACCGCGAGCATCTGTACGTGCCACAATATATAAACTTGGTGCAACTTCTTTAATCGCTTTAATCTTTTGAACTAATTCTTCTGTAGTAACGAGTTTCTTACCATTTAAATGTCCACATTTCTTCGGTAATTGTTGATCTTCAATTTGAACAGCCGCAACTTTTGCTTCCACCATTTCTACTGCTGTTCTCGCTACGTTTAATACACCGCCAAATCCTGTATCAATATCAACAAGAACTGGTAAATCTGTAGCTCTTACTAGATCTCTTGCTCTTTCTGCTACTTCAGTAGACGTCACGATTCCTAAATCTGGTAGACCTTTACTTGCAGTATAAGCAGCTCCCGATAAATATAAAGCTGAAAAACCTGTATTTTTCGCAACAAGAGCAGCCATTGCATCATGAGCACCTGGAATTTGCAAAATCCCATTTGCTTCTACTAAAGCTCGGAAGCGATTCGCAAGCTCCTCTTGTGTTGACTGTTTATTCACAACCCAAGCCATTCTAAATTCCCCCTATTATTAATTTAAGAATAGATCTACAAATTCGTTTACATTCATATTTTCTAGTTTTTCTTCATTTAGACAAACTTCATGAATTTGTTCTTGTTGCTTACTAGAATAATGACCTGCCATATTTGCAGTGAATTTTTGAACAACTTTTGGAATTGCTTCGTCTCTACGGAAACGGTGACCAAGTGGATATTCACATTCCACATTTTCTGTTACAGTGCCATCCTTGAAATGAACTTGAACAGCGTTGGCGATTGAGCGCTTGTTCGGGTCAAGGTAATCTAAACTGTACTGTTTGTTTTCAACAACAACCATCTTATTACGTAATTCATCTACACGTGGATCATTTGCTACTACATCCTCATAATCATCCGCAACGATATCTCCTTTTAATAAACCGATTGCCGTAATGTATTGTAAGCAATGATCACGATCAGCTGGGTTATTTAATGGACCTTCTTTATCGATAATACGAATTGCTGATTCATGAGTTGTAATTGTAATACGATCAATTTCATCTAATCTTTCTTTAATTTCTGGATATAATTTCACAGCACACTCTGCAGCTGTTTGTGCATGGAATTCTGCTGGATATGAAACTTTAAATAATACATTTTCCATTACATAAGACTCTAATGGTCTTGCTAACTTTAATTCTTGTTTATTGAATAATACATCTTGGAATCCCCAGCCTGGTGCAGATAATGCTGTTGGATATCCCATTTCACCTTTTAGAGCAGTCATTGCAAGATGAACACCGCGGCTTGTTGCATCACCTGCTGCCCATGATTTACGTGAGCCTGTATTTGGTGCATGACGATATGTACGAAGACTAGAATTATCAATCCATGCATGTGATAATGCATTAAAGATTTCTTCACGTGTTCCGCCAAGCATTTTTGCAACTACAGCAGTTGTTGCTACTTTTACGTATAATACGTGGTCAAGACCAACGCGGTTTAAGCTATTTTCTAAAGCAAGTACACCTTGAATTTCATGTGCTTTAATCATCATTTCTAATACTTCACGTACTTTTAATGGTTCTTTTCCTTCTGAGATACGAACACGGCTAATATAATCTGCAACTGCTAAAATTCCGCCTAAGTTATCAGATGGATGTCCCCACTCTGCTGCAAGCCAAGTATCGTTATAGTCTAACCAACGGATCATACATCCGATATTAAATGCACCTTTCACTGGATCAAGCACATATGACGTACCTGGTACACGTGTACCATTTGGCACGATTGTTCCTGGTACAACTGGTCCTAGTAATTTCGTACACTCTGGATATTGTAGTGCTAAAATTCCGCATCCAAGTGTATCAAGTAATACGTAGCGAGCAGTACTGAATGCTTCTGCGCTAGTTACCTCTTTATTTAATACATAATCCGCAATTTCTTCTAATAATGCATCTTTTTGTTTAATTTCATTTGTTTTAATCATACTATTCTTCCCTTTCTGTCGAAAATTCGTTATTATTAATGATGGGTGTCGGTCAAACACCCATCTAGCGGGCGGCGCTAACAACTCCCCAGTTGTTCTTATTTACTAAGTACATGTCGCTCGCCAACATAATTTACACGTGGACGGAACAATCGATTGTTCGCATGTTGCTCAATTACGTGCGCACATAGTCCCACTGTTCTAGAGCTAAAGAAGATTGGTGTGTAAAGTTGAATTGGAATACCAAGCATCCAATATACTGGAGCTGCATAATAATCAAGGTTCGGATAAATTCCTTTTTCCTTCTCCATAATCTTTTCTCCAGCTTCACACATTTCATATAGTGTATAATCACCTTTTACATCACATAACTGCTTTAAAGCTTCCTTCATCATCAGTGCTCTTGGATCCATCTTCTTCATGTACACACGATGTCCAAAGCCCATAATTTTTTCTTTGTTATATAATTTCTTCTGTAACAACTCTTCAAACTTCTCAACATTACCAGCTTCTAACAGCATGTACATAACCGCTTCGTTCGCACCACCGTGTAAGCTACCTTTTAAAGATGCAACTGCACCTGTTAAAGCACCATATAAGTCCGATTGCGTTGATGCAATAACGCGCGCTGTAAATGTAGAGTTTGGCATTTCATGTTCACTATATAAAACAAGGGAACGATCAAAGATCTTCTCCTCAAGTTCAGTTGGTTTTTTACCTGTTAACATATAGAAGAAATTCGCGCTATATGATAATTCTTGAAGAGGCTGGATTGGCTCTTCATTATTTAAAATATGATAGCTATTCGCTACAATGTTTGGTACTTTGCTCAATAATTTGTACCCGCGGCTTTTGTTTACTTCTAACGAGCGGTTTTCGATATCATTATCATAACCAGCTAATGCGGACACACCTGTACGCAATCCATCCATCGGGTGCGTTTCTTTCGGTAATGCCTTTAATACGTTGAATACACCTTCTGGTACCGCGTATTCTTCTTTTAATTTCTTTTCAATTTGTGCTTTTTCATCCTCATTCGGTAGATGTTCTTCCAATAAAAGGTGCACAATATCTAAATACTCTTTTGTTTTTGAGAGTTCGATTAAATCATACCCTTGAATTACAATTTCACCTTTCACTGTGTCAAGAAACGAAATTTTCGTCTCCGCTGCCACTATACCATCTAATCCCGGGGAAAATTTTTCTTCAGCTTTCATCATTATTTCCTCCAATCCTAATAGATCTTCGTGCACATAACTGTAAGCCTTTACAATACTGTGAAACTACATTTCTATTTCAATGTATCAGAGTTTTTAGAAGATTTCAATTTATTTTATAATGATAAGTTTCCTATACTTTTACCGATGTAACAATACAATTTTTCAAAAATAATTTTCACATTTTATAAAGAAAGGACTGACTTCTTTATGCGTCTTATTAAAACAAAATATAAGGATGACTCAGAAAATCCTACAGAATATATCATTCAACCAATTTTTTTAAGAAAATAAAAAAAACGAGCTGTACACATATACAACTCGTTTTTACATGATATTTATTTCACTATCTCATCAATATAATTCTTATATAAAACTTATTTATTTTTAAAAAAGTTATTATTTCACATAATTAAATTGAATTTCTTCCGTTTCCTCATAGTAACATTTAACTAAATGATAGTTTTTAAAGTACCAAAGATTATAAACATCTCCCAAAATAGAATGACTTCTTTCTCAACTGACACGATTTCCCCATCTGATTTCTCAGAAACTATCCCTAAAGAATAGTCCGGCTGAATTGAACTATTATTATGTTATCCTTTAACCATTTTAAATCGTTAAGTTCAATTGAAATTTTCATCTTTGTTACTCCCGTTTACGCAAATTCTTTTTTACCTAATCGCTGTTTTACAAAAATGACAAAAATAATGAAAGCGATTAGTCCTGAAATTGCACTACCTGCAAATAAAATACGGTAACCAAACATTTGCGAAACAACTCCAAGTAAAATCGCACCAAGTCCAATCCCTAAATCAAATGCAGTAAAGAATGAAGCGTTAGCAACTCCTCTTTTACTCGGGTCAACAATTGTAATCATCGATGCTTGCAATGCCGGCTGTGCTGAACCGAATCCAACACCGTATAATGCAGCGGCGATAACTACCCCCATTAAACTATTTGAAAGTGTTAATACAACTATTGCGATAATAGTAATGCATAGTGCTGGGAATATGATAAATACTTCTCCATACTTATCTAATAGTTTTCCTGAAATTGGTCGTACAATTGTTAAAGCAACTGCATATACAAGAAAGAATGTACCAGGATTCACATGAATTGACGATGCAAATAGCGGTAAAAACGTCGTAATGCCTCCATATGCAAATGATAAAAAGAAAACAACAATTGTAATGGATAGAACCGATTTTTCAAACAACTGCATTTTTCCTTTTTCTTTTTTTGGTGTGAATGGCATTCTCGTCATGAACGATAATAGGACTGCCATAAAGGATAAAAGAGTTGCCAACAAGAATAGGCCGTGAAATGAATAATTTTGTACAACCCATAATCCAATCATTGGGCCGATCGCCATTGCAATTGTCATAGCCATCCCGTACCAACCCATACCTTCACCACGGCGTGAATCTGGAATAATATCAGTTATCGCTGTTCCAACAGCTGTTGTAGAAACAGCCCATGTCACCCCGTGAATAACACGTAAAACAGCTAAAAGAACAATAGTCGATGCTAAATTATAAGAATACATCGTTATCCCAAAAAAGACGAGTCCGAAAATAATAAAAGATCTTCTCCCATATTGATCTAACATTCCTCCGATAATCGGTCGTATTACAACTGCTGCTATTGTAAACATTCCCATCATAAGTCCAACTTGTGATTCATTGCCACCAATCTCTTTAATAAAGAGCGGGAGCGTTGGAACTAGTAAATAAAATCCTGTAAATAAAAATAACATTGCGAAAGTCATTTGAATAAATGATTTCGTCCATAATCGTTCCATTAAAATTCCTCCATAAATACGTATGTTCTTGCCATTAACACCTCCATTTTACATTTTCTTGGTCCCTTTTTCCTCCGTAAATAGACGTAACTTTTTATAATACATGGTCCACCATCAATATAAATTGGTCTTACAACTTTATACGTATACATTAGCCTAAAGTCCTATCTATATGTACCTTTATACGCGTGAATAGAATATACTACTTTATTATCACAACTTAGGAGTGATTATTTTATGTGGGTATCTTCAAGAGTGACAGTCGTCGTTCCTTCGACCCCCGAAATACACGTTCCAGCCGTACATACGGCTAGCTCCGATGTAGGAATTGAACTTCCCACAACTTGGCAACAATATCAAATTCCCGGTCAAGTTACCCCATCATTTTGGCATCATGGCACACATCCAAGTAGTACCACCTTTCATAGCCAAAGTTATCCTCCACTACCTCAGGCTCAAGTTTTTTATCATTTCCCTTCTATTTATTTCCAAAATTTCTACGGTACTTTTAACATTTAAATTCATCCTTGCATAGCTGATGCATTTTAACGAAAATAATACTTCAAATAAAAAATTATGTAGTAATTTCAAATAACAACTATTTAATCCTAAAAACTGCTTACTATAGACTTTTCTGTAGGAAATCAATAATCAACATTTTAATTTAAACGATAAAAAAGCACTTAAGATTGTAATTTTTACAAATCTTAAGTGCTTTTTTGTACTTTTTATTAACTTCTCTTATTGTCCATTATTGACAGGGGCTTCTCCTGCATTCCCGCCAGTATCTGGCTGTGTGGTCGCTGGAGGTGTTGTATTTCCTTGGCCTCCTCCATTATTCGCTGGAGGTGTCGTATTTCCTTGGCCTCCTCCGTTATTCGCTGGAGGTGTCGTATTTCCTTGGCCTCCTCCATTATTCGCTGGAGGTGTTGTATTTCCTTGGCCTCCTCCGTTATTTGCTGGAGGTGTTGTATTTCCTTGGCCTCCTCCGTTATTTGCTGGAGGTGTCGTTCCTTGGCCATTTCCATTATTTTGTTCATTTTGTTTCTTCTCTTCTTCTTGTTTCTTTTGCTCTTCTAGTTTCTTTTGTTCTTCTTGCTTCTTCAGTTCCTCTTGTTGCTTTTGTTCTTCTTGTTTTTTAAGCTCTTCTTGTTTCTTTAATTCTTCTTTGTTTTTCTCTTCTTCAGTTTTTTGCTGTTGATCTTGTTTTGGTTGTTCCGTTGTATCCGGTACGCTCGTATTTGGTGAAGAATCACGTTTTTCACCTTTTATACGTAGCTCACTACCTTCTTGAATAACACTACTTGGCATTTTAAAGCGTGATTTGTCAGTAGCAAAATCTCTCATCATTTCTTTAAAGATCAACTGTGCAATTTTCGTATTTTTACTACTAATATACTCGTCTTTACCATCTTTCATATATCCAGTCCATACCGCCATCGTATATTGCGGCGTATAACCTGCAAACCAACTATCACGAGTTGCACTTTCTGGAATATTAAATTTCGCTAATTGTTTTGAATCATAGTTTGTTGTACCCGTTTTACCAGCTACATCTAAAGAACTAATATTTGCCGCTGTACCAGTACCTGATGTCACTACTGAGCGAAGCATATCAGTAATCATATATGCTGTAGAATCAGCTATAACTTGTTTTGGTTTTTGTCCAAAACTTTGTGATTTGCCGTCTGGATAAACTACTTTCTTAACAAAATGCGGTTTCGTATACTTTCCACCATTACCAAATGTCGCATAAGCACCCGCTATTTCTGTTGGTGATACTTCGTTTGTACCAATAGCTGTAGATTCTGCCGGCGCTTTATTAAATGTAATACCTAATTTCTCAGAGAATTCCTTTGATTTATTAAGTCCTACTTCTTTTGCAGTTTTAACTGCTGGAACGTTACGTGACATTTTTAACGCTTCACGCATAGTAATTGGGCCTAAATGACTTCTGTCCGCATTTCGAAGTTCTTGTCCAGTTGAATATTTAAATGGAGAATCATCAATTTGATGATACGTAGCCCATTTTAAGTATTCAATTGCAGGACCGTAATCAAAGATTGGCTTCATAGTTGAACCAGCTGCACGATCTAATTCAATTGCCATATTATGCCCTTTAAATACTGCTTTATTTTCACCGCGCCCACTACCTATAGCACGAACCTCACCTGTTTTCGTATCCATAAATGTGAAAGCACCTTGGAATTTATCATTTGGATAATTAATAATATTAGTATCTAATATCCTGTCGGCAGCCTTTTGTGCTTCTATGTCTAAAGTTGTATAAATTTCTAAACCGTCAGAACCAATATTAGCATCTGGCAATTCCTTTTCAACTTCTTTCACAACCGCATCCATAAATGCAGGGTATGGCATTGCTTGTACAGTTGCAGTTTTAAGTCCATCTGTTACTTTAACTTTCGAAGCTTCTTCCATTTCTGCTTTCGTAATATAACCATGTCGATTCATTAATTTTAGTACAACATCTCTTCTTTCTGTTGCTCTTTGAATATTTTCTGTTTTCGTCGGATCATAGTTATTCGGTGCTTTTGGTAAACCTGCAAGCATCGCAACTTCTGGTAATGTTAACTCTTTCAATTCTTTACCATAGTAGTTCTGTGCTGCTGTTGCGATTCCATATGAACGGTTTCCTAAATTAATTTTATTTAAATACATTTCTAAAATTTCATGTTTTGAATACTGTTGTTCTAGCTTATACGCTAAATATATTTCCTGAACCTTACGTTTTGATGTTTTTTCCATCGATAAGAAGTAGTTTTTAATAACCTGCTGCGTTATCGTACTTCCACCCTGTGAACCGTAATCTCCTTTAAGGCTCACCAACACAGCACGGGCAGTACCTTTGAAGTCTACGCCGCTATGCTCATAAAAACGTGCATCTTCTGTTGCTAAAAATGCATTTTCTACTAATTTAGGAATTTGATCATACGTAACATTCGTCCGTTTTTCTTTTCCATATTCATAAACCAAATCGCCATTTTTATCATAAATTTTTGAGGATAACGGATTAACAAGTTTTGCTTTCTCAAGTTTTGGTGCATCCTTAATCATTACGAAGAAGGTAGCAACCCCTGCCACTAAACCAACAATACCAAGTAATAAACAAGTAATTAAAAACTTACGAAAGAACGATGTTTTCCCTTTTGGTTTTTGTGTTTTAGAAGCTGGCTGTTTTTTCTTTTTAACTTGTCGTCGCTCCTCTCGAGAACGATAATTTTCTGACATGTTACTTTCTCCTGCCTTTCAATTCTCCCGTTGATTTACTTAAAAATATTGAGGTCACTTTCTAAACTGAATTTAATTAAGAAAGTATATTGACCTGGAGCATTCAATATTTTCCTAATTCACAGATTATAAATTTTAGAATTCTTCTTATGCAAACTATTTTCACTTCTATTTTTCCTAATAATGCTGCCCCTTGAAGCATAGAATGTAAAAAGTGAATTTTTCATACCTCGTATAAATAATATACCTTTTTTTCAAATGGTCAATATTTTCTTATTTATAAATCAAAGGTGAAATAAAAATAGCACAACGATATGTACTTCGTGTGAACTTCCTTATCATTACGTATAACGAACATTTAATATATTGCATATAAGTATAATACCTCTTTAATTATAAGGATTTCAACACTATAACCTCAACATCTACAAGAAATTATTAAAAATGAAAAGTGAGGAGTTGCATAATGATGAAGCTATCTCCCGTGAGTTCCAAAAATATTGTTGCTGTTGGCTATAATCCTTTTTCTATGATTTTACGCATTCAATTAAGGAATGGAATGTATGATTTCTTTAACGTGCCTGAAAACATTTACACCGGTTTATTAAGCGCACACTCTAAAACTAATTATCACAATACTTATATTAAAAATTCTTACCGCTATACTAAAATTTAAACTTAAACAGAATGAAAAAAAGAAAGGAGGTAGTCCCCCTTTCTTTTTACAATCATTTCACGACTTAACTATCTTCTATTCCTCTTATTCATTTCATCATATGCTTGAATTTGTTTTTTTAATCTCCGGTCTGCTTTTTTATCATGTACAACTAATATCGCATGTATAACCCCTGGAACCCAAAATATTAATGTTAATAGGAAGTTAATTATTGCTTGAAATGGTTTTCCGCAAAATAATACGGCTACTGGTGGTAGTAGAATTGCCAATAAATACATCATCTCTTGAAAACTCCTCGTTTTGTATTTTTTATCTCTCTTCTTTTCATACGCTCACAAGACCAATTATTTTTATATTTCATACATTCCAATTAAGCATGAAAAACTTTTCTACTCTTATATATTCTATTCAAATGCCTAAAGATCTACTACTTCAATCTTACCACATATGTAAAATTGAAATTCCCCTTCCTGTATCAAATGTGTATTTTCATATTTTTATTTCTTCTAATCTTTCTTCTTTCTCTATTATAGTTAATCCAATCGCAGAAATAATAGTTCCTATTGCTTGTATCCAAATACCAATGAGTGCTATTATCTTCTCATTCTTCTTATCAACCATACTGTCTTCATTTTCTATTTCGTTCTTCGATACATTAATAATACCTTGATACGCTTGAAGTCCAGCACCTAAACTTTGCAAAGAATTACCTAGTATTATAATTCTCTGTATTGCTTTCATCTGAAGCAAAGCTGCTTCTACTCCTAAAAAAGCACCAATCGATTGTAAACTGTTCCCGACAATTATGAGATAATCATTCTCTTTCAATTGTTTATTTATATTAAAATATGTTCCTATTACATTTGACATATTCCCTAATGCTAATAATTCAATGCCCATTTTATCGAGCATTTCACTTTTATTCTCCAAACACATATTTTGATTTTCTCTTTCAACTTCATCTCCTGTATCATCACTCGCTATTATTTGTAATATATAACCGAGGGCTTGTAATGAGCTTCCTACAATTACAAGATCTGATTCAACTTTCTCTTCTCCAATAAATCCTCTTGTCGTCCCAATTGCCGCCGTAAGATTTCCTCCTACTTGAAACCATGCTCCCGTCACTTTTAAACCGCTTGGATTCATTCTTATCACCTATTTAGAAATTTTCTACCGCTTTCGAAATACATAAATGGCATCCTCTTTCTCATATTTATTTTCTATATGTAATTTTGTGCATTCAATAATATGTTAAAAATACAAAAAAGCACCTTTAAGGTACTTTTTTAGACAAAGTGTGTATCACTGAAAATATGCTAATTAAAAGATACGTATACAATTCAAAATATATTTATATACATTCTGGGCATGTCAATGAAGCTCCATTTTTATCTATTGTTATATTTAATATATATTTAATCGCATTACGTGACCACATTTCAGGTGTGGGTGATTCATTTACATACTGTGGTGCACATGAATACAGCATTGGAGTGCTAATGCTGCCGCCTGGATCTAAAGCGACAACAGCCATGCCATAGGGCAATTCAAGTGCCATAGATTTCGTGATACCTTCAATTGCAAACTTTGAGGCACAATATGGCGCCAGCTCAGCTTCTCCCTCTCGGCCCCAACTAGAACTCATATTAATAATCATTCCTTCTTTCCTAGCTACCATCGCTGGGACAAATGCCCTAATTACATTTACTACACCATTTACGTTTACACTCATTACATTTTCGAATTCTTGAGCTGTTACTTTCCACAGTGGCGCATTTTTATTAACAATCGATGCATTATTTATTAACAAATCAGGTGCTCTATACCTATGAAGTATATAATTCGCCCAATTACTTACTTGCTGGGAGTCTGAAACATCAATTATTTGAAAATCATGTATATTACCGTAATATTTTTTCAATTCTTCAATTTTATCTTTTGAACGTCCACAGCCATATATATTCCATCCCAATTCATGAAATCGATCAACCATTGCACGACCTAATCCTTGCGTCACTCCTGTAATCATTACAATTTTTCCAGTTTCGTTTCGCTGCATGTACCTCTCCTCCTTAATAAAATGTTACACTCTCCCTTTTCATTCAGCCATTTACTAAAGTATCAACTCATTTCATACTTTAGTAGGAGTTTTTATGTAAGCAAAAAGAGTAACCATAACAGTTACTCTTTCTTATATATCAAAAAAATCATTATTTATTTCGTTATTGCTTTTATATTTCAGCTTCTCCTTCCCGCACTTCTCACATCGATACATATAAGCTACACCTAACTTACCATTTTTAAAATCTTCATTATCCTGCATCTTAATAAAACTATATTTATGTTTACAACGGGATTCATCCCCCAAAATTTCAAACCATTTTTTCAACATAGAACAGTTCACCTCTATGAATGAATCTTCATCTATTCTTATTACATACTTTTATTTAAATTCTCAATCTCATTTTGCAACTTTTTGAATTGTTCAAAATGCATAGTGATAGATTGACTGTTACCATAATCAACACTATGCTTCACAAATAAAACACCAGTGTCATGAAAAATTGCTTCCAATTCTTTTCTGATGGTTACTTTCATTATATGTGCTGTTTTAATAGCCGATAAAATTGCAATTTCATTAAACTTTAATCTTATTTCATTTGGACAAAATGCTTCTTCAACCAAAATAACTTCATTTCTATAAATAAGTGCAACAAGATTACTTGATTTTGCATCTGTTAAATCTACTTTTTTTATAACATTATTCATTACATTTTGCCTCCTTCTATTTCGTATATATTAATTATACAATTGTTATTATTAATTACTCAACCTTACATTAATTTTAGCATACTTTTATTGCGGGATTAAACTACACTTCAAACCTTTTACTATTCCACAATTTTTGTTACATGAACCATTTGGACTATAAGACCATATAGTAGTGTTAACAAATGATTGTAAAGCGGGTGAAAACTATGCCCTCAGTTGTAGGGAATTTAGTTGTACAAAATAGTAACGGTTCATTTAACTTAGGTGATTTCTACAACGTTTCTCCGAAAGAAAATACGAAGGCTTATAATGGATCTGGCGCTTCAAACGTTGGTTTTGTTGTTAATACTTTTAATGGCGTGAGCGCGACTAATACGTTTGATTCTGACCTTGCAGATCAAAACCAAGTGGGTACAGCCTAATCCTATTTTTTCATCGTTCTGTTTAGGAATTTTAAATTTGTCTATACTATAATCAGGCTGTTACACAGCTATTATTGATTTTTGGAGTACCCTATCTTTCTCTCCCTTTCCCTGGGGCTCAGCAGCTAGTATGAAGCTAGCTGCTTTTTCGTTTCATTATTTATATCCCTCATCTAACATAACGTAAAGGAAGCTAAAATTGAAATTTCAGCTTCCTTTACGTTATTTCAATAATATCAGAAGTATTAAATACGTAAGTTTTATAAAATGCGTCAGTACATATTACACTGTGCTTTAGCGGGTTTATATGCACAACTGTCATATAACTTGTAAGGATGTATCCATCTTCAAAATATGTAACCAATATTTCTTTCTCAGACAATAATGACGTTAATAATTTATCAGAAATTCTCTCTTTTGCTTCGTTTGTTAAGAGCGGTTTTTGTACTTTAAACTTTTCTACAACAACCTTTCGCATACTTAACAACTGTTCCGACATTACTGTAAATGGAACCCATACTCTTTCTATTTTCTGCACCTTTACATCATTCATTTCTTTATCTCCTTGATCATTTATCCATTCAATTTCACACATAATGTTACTCCATTATTCTTTCATAATTGCTAGGCTCATATTTACCCCGCATTAACAGGTAATGAAGCTCCTACCTCAAAATCCGCTATATGCGAGGAGGTAAGACGAAAATCAACTGCCCGTAAACGCTTAATTGGTGAAAGCTAATAAATAACGGACGATGAACACCCTGCTTATTAAAGTTTCACTTTATTTCTTATTCGTATACTATCTGCACATACGAGAACATTCGTTCTAATTATACACGAACCTACGTTCTTTTGGAATGATTTAAATTATATTTTTATCCATCATTTATTTTTTCTTCATCAAGTGAGCTTTTCACTTCTTATATAATAGGCCGTCCACATATTAACAGAAAAAAGCGACTTCATACAAAGTGAAGTCGCTTTTTTCTAATAACGTATATTTCTATATTTACTTTTCTATCCTGACAAGCGTTCTTTCCGGGATACAAATCTCATCTATATTAAAATGATTTATTTTTAATTTTAATTCTCCCACTCGTTCCTGATCTTCATCACCAACCCAACAACTGAATAATTCAAAATAGTCCCCCTCATTTAAATAACCTTCCATAATCGAGCATAAAGCTAATAGCTTTTTTTTAGCTTCTTTCTTCTCCTTTTCACTTTGCCACTCAACAAGTTCAATGCCCCAGCTCGTTGAAACTTCATACGTGTAACTTGTTTGAAATTGAAACTCTTGTACAATTTCAAGCATTCTTTCATCTGAAAAGCACGATCCAAAAACAATTACATCATTAGAATCTGGATCCGTTAACGGAATTTCTACATTGCACCCTATATAACTTGCTAAACTCATTTTTACTCCTCCAATATTCGTATAAAAAATACTTTATATGAATATTTATCTACTCGAATATAAAATCCCTGCCTAAACTAAAAAGTTTTAATTTTTCAAGTTTATTAACCAACTATAAATGAAAGCATATATTATAAAGAACGAACTCACAAAATTTAAGGAATTTATAACGAACCACAATTCATTCCTTATGAATTTCTATGAAAAGAGAGCAATTTAAACACTCTCTTTTCGTACATAATGTATAAAACTATTTATAAATAATTGTCCCTTATTATTACATATATTTTGGTTGTACTATTATATGTAACTCCCTCTCTGTTACTGCTTTTTTGGGGTTACGAAAATACTCTAATTCGTATTTTAATACTTCATACTCAACCATCCCAATCTTGATCCCTTTCGTTTCTTTTAAAATAGCTAATAAGTTGCTTATATCTTCATCATACGATTCAAAAACCTTTCCTCCACCTTCTCTTTGAAAAATTACTTTCATATTTTCTCCTCCTACGTAATATATTTATCTATTAAATAATTTCTTTAAAAGCATTCTTTCTTTACCCTGAAAATTTCATACTAAAAAGAACATTCTTTTCTAGTAGAATGTTCTGCTTTCCATTTCATTTAGCATCAATATTTTTTCAATAATATTGTATGTTTCATTCTGCAAATTATGTTTATCCACTTCAATAAAGTAAAATTTAAATCAATTAAGGTTTTATTCATTCTCGACTAATAATTTGCCTACACCAATCAGATTACCTGCAAATAGTGGGAGGAATTTAATAAATTCACTTTATATTTAATGAAATTAAGCAAACGAAACATTATTATATCAACATTCTATGAAGCATTGATCATTCCAATTTAAAACAATTACATAAATTCCCATTGTAATTCTTAATATTTAAATGTAATATTATATTGTCTTACTATCTATTTATAACACACACACTAACTAGAAAAAGGAACCTATATCGGTTCCTTTTTCTAATTACAATCATTATTTCTTTTCTAGAAATTCAAATGTATTTTTAAATTCTTTATCATTCACTTTAATATCAGCATCTTTCAATAAATCATTAACTACTTGCTGTTTCCATTTACCTGTCGTATCTTGTAGTCTTTGCTGTTCTAAATCTTTACGAATTTGATCTTTTACTTCATCAAATGGCTTCAATTCTTTTTTATCTGTCACTTTAATAATATGGTACCCGTAAGTTGTTTTTACCGGCTCACTTACTTGTCCTGCATCTAATTTATATGCAGCTTCCTCAAATTCTTTCACCGTTTGCCCTGGAGCAAAACCAGTTATTTCTCCGCCTTGTTCTTTTGAACCAGTATCCTCTGAATATTGCTTCGCTAAAGCTGCAAAATCTTCACCATTATTTACTTTCTCTTTCACTTCTTTAGCAGTCTTTTCATCTTTCACTAAAATGTGACTTACCTTCATTTCTGGTTTATAGTTATCTTTTACATCTTTTTCTGTGACAGTCGCTTTAATCGCTTTCTCAAATGCAATTTCTGGCTTCATTTTTTCTTTTAATTCAGCTTCATTCTTCAAGCCAACTTGCTCTAAAGTTGATTTGAAGTTGTCACCCATCTTATCTTTTGCTTCTTCTACTTGTTTTTTTGCTTCCTCATCTGAAACTTTATATTTATCTAACAACGCCTTACTTAACACCATTTGGTATAAAGTACTTTCCCCATATTTTTGTCTTAATTCTTTACTTAACTCTTTCTCTGTAACATTTCCTACTTTTGATGTTACTACATTGTCTGAGGAACCACATGCCGATAATGCCAGTACTACGCATGAAATAATTGTTCCTAAAAATAGCTTTTTCTTTTTCAATTCAAAATACCTCACTTTTATTATTATATAAGAATAACTATACAATGTACTTGTGTTAACAATGTGTTTTCCACATGTAATTCATTTCATTTGAATACACTCTGTATCTTGTTCTTTTTTGTTCAAATATTAAAGGTCATCTTACTATGTATCAGTAAAATGACCCATTACGTATTCCTATAGATTCTTAATAGTTACATGTTCTTCCAGTATCCAATTATTTTGCCCGATATCTACCGCATCTTTGGCTCTGCCCCACACACGAAAAGATTTTGATCCATCAATATTTCCTTTATAATTTATACATTCAGGCTCTGCATAATAATTTACTCCATACCCAACAGGATATTTTGAAACTGCATAAAACCATTTCACATCAAAATGTTTTACATATACCCACTGTTTATCATTGCCTAAGCAAATCATATCTTTATCTGCGTCTTCCCAATAACCATGTAAGACTAAATATGGATTTTTTTGAGTGATTGTACCTGTAAACTGAGGATTCGCAGGATTTTCATATACGTTTATGCCATATCCATCAGGATATTTTGAAACTGCAATACCAATACCATTTGATTGCTGTGTATTCTCTTTGTTAAATTGAATAGGTTGATTTACTTGATCCAAACCTATAAACCAAGAAAGCGACTTATTTCCTATTAATTGATTTAAATCACATTTCCCAATACCAGGAACATTTCCCGCATCAGTATATTGCCAAATATCACATGGATATGCTGGCTTATTTCCTCCATAACGAGGAATCCATACAAAATCAACTTCAATATTACGTGCTCCAAATGATACATACGTGTGATGCCCTACGTATAGCCCTACTTTTTTCGCACCTAAACGGCGTAATTCATCTATAAACGCTTGTGTCCCCCCTTGCATATCCATCATCGTTTGAATTTCTACGTCCACCACCCAAAACTTAGCAGATTTATCGCCACGACTCCAAAAATCTTGTGCCTCTTTCCTTGCATCAGCAATAGATATAAAGCGACAAAATGCATAATTACCAAATGGAATACTGCGCTTCTTCATTTCATTCACATAATTTTGATACATAAAATCTACCGTATTCGAGCCATCTTGAACTCTAGCAATAACTAAATCTAGCTGAGATGCTGCAATATCCCAATAAATAGTTCCATTCCATTTTGAAATATCGATAATATACCCCAATACCACTCATCTCCCTTTTATTACCATATTCAAAGCTTGTCTTATTGAAAGCCCCTTATGCCTAATACTAGCTTTCTATAATATAAATAAGGAGAATCTATATTATTTTTCAAAACATATAATCTTTTAATTAGACTTCCACTAATTTTATTTATATTTCATAGCGTTCATTCACAAATTCGAAATGTGCACTATCATCCATTAGTAAATAATATCAGTTAATTAACCTTTCATTAGCGCTATTATTAGAAACGTTTTCAACATTACTACTTCTTTAGGCTAATAAACATATGTATGACAGCTAACTTTCTGTATTTTTTACGGTAACTCTATATTAACGAAAATGATTTATCTTTCATTTCTTATATATTTTCACATGAAACATACTATCTTTATACGATATATATTTATCAGTAGAAATTTCAGTCACCATCCGCAATTAGTTAGACAATGTAACGTTAATGCATACAAAAAGACATTTTCTATTAAAGAAAATGTCTACTTACAATCTAGTAAAACAGTTTTGGTGTTAAATCTGTATTTTGTAATTGTGCACTCTCACCGCTCGGAACACAGCTTGTGGAGAATAAAATTGGGATATCACAAACGTCATCGTTCATTACATCATGAAATACATTTGCAGCAACACCAGTAAATGTTTGACATAAATTTGAAATATCATCATTAAAAAATTGAATCACTTGCGCAGCAAAAACCGGAAAGACAACATTTGATCCACCAGGAAGCTGCGGCTGTACAACAACTTGTTCAAAATAAGGATTATTTTCTAACGCCACTTGAAATAAATGAGCAATTTCAAATGCATCTAGTGGACATGGAAGTGGATTTACAATGTCATTTTCATTATTAGTTACAATAACTGTTACACTTACATTCCCAAATTCTACAAAAGATTTTAGAAGCGTTGCTAACGCTATCGCTTTTTCATTACTTAGCGCGTGCACTAAAATAATATAATTCCCGCCAACTGGAATTAGCGGACCAACTGAAATAGTTGGATCAGCACCAATTGAATTTTTCAACTCATTGAAATATGTGATCCACGGTGGTGAAAGCTGAGCTTGTACATTTTCTTGCACTCTTTCATTACCTCCTAATACAATTCTTACTATTATAATATGTATCAAGGAAAAAAGTGTATTAGATAAATTACTTATTTTTTACTTTTACCTATTATATCGATTAAACATTTTATAAAACATTTTTCCACATTCTTACCACGCCATAAAATTCTATATCATTATCAACTCAACTAAAATTTCATATTATATTAATACGCCTTTATAATCTGAACGAAAAAGCGCAGTATACGATACTGCATATGAGGAGCTGATTTCATGGAAAAAAAGCCTATCGTGTTCAAAGTTCCACCAAATTCAAAACTAAAAGTTACATTTTTCGGTCCTTGTAACGAGGTAATTACAAATGTTTCTATAATTAATCAACTTTCCACACCTAAGTGCCAAGCTATTACGCAATATCCAAACTATAAGAAATACGAAACTGAAGTGCGATCTTTATCAAATTGCTAATCCATTCAATCTACAATTCGGTTAGCTAAACGACTTCGGTAAAAGACTAAAATTACTCATTTCATGATATTCCTTTGATAATCTATTGATTTTTCACACGTTTTTATTAACCGAGCATATATTATCGTATGGAGATTATCCACTCATAAAACCTATCTTTCTTTAGAGCGTACTTTTTATGTATGCTCTTTTTTTATTTATCTCTCATTCTGTACACATAAACCTGTTTACTTTTATATTTCATGAGTGGTAAACCCACCTGCTACTTATAAACAATTTAATCAATGTGTAATCAACAATACTCCTTTATTTATTATACATTCACTATAACCCTTGCATTTTAATATCTTGATAAAAGAGTGAAATGTATGACTGCTGTACATATTAGGTGGTCTAAACTTTATAATTTATCTGAAATCAATCATTATGAAGAAGCTTTTTCAAAAGGTATATATGCAATTTATAGAGTGTATCGTGGGACGGAAAAATTACTATATATCAGAAAAACAAAAAGAAGTTTTTCGAAACAATTAAATGAGCATTACAAAGATTGGATTCATGGAGCAAGAGATATCCATGTGAGACTAGGGATTTTAGAATTTCCTAATGGAGGTAAATATTCTGAGCAAAAATTATCAGATGTAGAAGCACTTTTAATTTCTTGGCATACTCCAATAGAAAACACCCAATGTACGAATTACTATATAGGAAGAGAAAACTTAGAAGTTATCAGCTTTAGACAAAGAGGATTAATTGATAAAAAAATAACTACTCAGAACTATGAATGGGCGTGAACTCAGATCATAAATTAGTTTAATAGAGTTTGACACTCCCCTATAAAGTCCGCTATGGTTTTTAACAGATAACAAGACAATATAAAGACTTATTCTTCGCCATTGAGAAAAAAGCTTGATAGCCATGTCATGCTCTTTTTCGTTTTAACTGACCTCTGTTAAATTAGTGTATTCATCTAATATATTCCCCTTCTAAATTGACCAAATATGTATTAAAATTCTTTATATACCCAAGGAGGTCAAATATGTTCAAGTTGCATCCCATACTACTCATCTTAGGATTTATTTTATTTTTATATAGTGTAATCACCTTAATGTTTTTCCTTTCCATACAATAGCAATACCTACACAAACCTATGTTAAATATGTAATTTCTATATAGTAAAGAAAAAGCCCGTAATTATACGACCTTTTATGTATTAGTAAATTTAGATGTCTTTTCTATTCCATAAGACGACTAGCAAATGTAATGCCTAAAAACTTTCACAACCATGTTACTTGTTTCGTTGTACTCTTTTTATTACCTGTAGAATATCTAATCCTCATAATAAGCTAGCGCTTTCAACCTTACATACATCCTAGCATGTGAAATTCTCCTGAAACAAACTACATTTAGCCTATTTACTTATATATTTTAGAAAAACAATATTAATCCCCCACCATTTGGTGCAGGGGATTAACTAAACCTACTGAAAAGTATTTTATTCTATTCGTTATTTAATTGGAGAAGGAAATCTTGCAGCTTCAAAATGAACCGTATTCAAACCATTAACATTTTGAACAATTACTCCAGCAACACTACTCTCAGCAAAAATTTCAACTGAATCTCCTGCTTCTAATTGTAGAATAGCCGTTACTGAAACATCATTATTAAAAAACACCCCGGTCCCAAAGAAATCATTATCTATTGCTATTGCTGGATTTCCATTCACACGAATTTCAACTCTAGCTCTGTAATTTACATTAAAATCATTTGGAGAGAATGTTATATTTCCTAATACACTATATACACCTTTCGTCTTCGGACTAAAAATAGATGTTGCTGGGTTATATTCATTTGCTAGATCAAACTGTTCATTTTGAAATAATACTTTAACTGAAGTATTTTCAGGAACAGGTTGATTCATTGTATTAACAGCTCTAAATGCAGACGCTCTTACAAGCTTTTCTTTTTTATCATCACAACAATTCACTTTTACATACTTTCTATCACATAGACTATTTTTTCTGAAGCAATCATGACTTTTCTCTTTGTAATCTTTACAATACTTGCAGTAATAATAAGACGTAGTAAGTCCCCCTTTAAATTTATTATTACATACTATGCAATATAGATTAGAATAGCTTGGACAAACTGTTACTATTTTCAATAGAATAAAATATCCCCACCATTTTGGTGAGGATTATTCTTTCTCTTTTGTTTACTCGACTTTATTTAATTGGAGAAGGGAATCTTGCAGCTTCAAAATGTGAGCCGTCTTCCGAAGGACTTAAAACTCCGTCTATGCTACTTTGTGCATAAACCTCAACTTGATCTCCTTCATTCAATTGAATAATCGTCGAAACACTTACTACATTTCCAAAACCTATTGGACCGAAAAAGTCATTATCTATAGCTATTGCTGCGTTTCCATTTACACGAATTTCTACACGAGCTCTATAATTTAAGCTAGGATCGTTTGGAAAGAAACCAATCGTTCCAATAATAGAGTAAACTCCTCTAGTCTTCGGAATAAAAATAGACGTTACTGGATTATACTCATTTGCTAAATCAAATTGTTCATTTTGGAACAATACCTTTACAAAAGTATTGGCAGGAACCGTTTGATTCACCGTATTTCTAGCTCTAAATGCAGATGCCCTAACAAGCTTTTCCTCGTTGTCATTACACTTACTCGTGTACTTACAACAATCATGCTGTTTCTTTTTATACTCTTTACAATACTTACAGTAGTAATAGCAAGACATACTAGTTCCCCTTTCATGCTTATTACTACATATTATGTAAGGAGGATTCGCAATGCTTGGACGAGCTATTGTTTTAGCACTATACTTATCGCCTATTTATATACACGTAAGCGTAAAACATATCAATAAAACCACAACCTAGATGTATAGTGCACTCTATTCAAATTTAATAGATTCTTCTATTATTTATTTTACTTTCTATACATAAAAAAGAGCGAATCTACATTCGCTCTTTCCCACACATTTATGGCCCAAAGCTTATCATCCAACCTAACATAAATCCAAATACAGCAAACAGCAGCATAAAAACAAATAAACTACATGCCCACAATGCATATTTTCGACTTTTGCTTTTTGTGATCATCCCTACGACTGAGCACACCACTCCAATACCAACTATTTGCAGAAAACCTTTACCTATAAATGTTTCTTGAATAAGCAATATAATGTTCAAATACAATAACGCTAGAAAGGCAATAATTAATGAAATAGTCCCCATCCATGTTTCCTGTTTATAAATATGATTCTTTCTTTTTTTTAAGAATGCCAATTCCATAACCTCGCTTCACCTACTTTCAATTTTCTAACTTTTTCGTGGCTCATCAATTTTTCAACTTCTACTTTAGGCCCAGTTACAACTGCCCCGTATGTTTTTACCCCATTTTTTTCAAGGAAAGAAATACGCTTTGACAACTCTAATACTTTCGCTCTAGATAGCTTCACTGCTAAACTTTCATGCTTCTGTAATGACTTTAAAACATCAATAAATTGTTCCTCATGAGGTGAATCACTCTCAAAAGCACCACTTGGCCTTGAAATCATATCTGCTGGGAAGCCAATCGGGGCTACATACATACCCTCATCATTCATTTGCTTCTCCTCTAATCCTGTATTAACGGCATACCAAACGATATCAATAGTAGGAAACATATCCGTTACCTCTTGTACACTTAATAATTCTCTAAAAGATACAAATGCTTCTACAACAGATTCTTGCGGAAGACCCTTTAATACCTGCGCTTCTTCGCTACTATTATAGGACGCATTATAATTATTAGGATGAGACAATACTTCGTTATCTATATACGGGATTTCTGGAATTTTCTCATCTGTTGTATATTCATGGCTTACTTTCGTTGCTCTACTAAATACATAATCTGTTTTCTCTTCTCCTATTCGAATATCTTTCTTTCCTACTCTTTTATACAAATCAAAATGCAATTGCAAACTAAGCGGTAACAACGTTTGCTCCATGTCCCTATCTTTCAAAAATACATTTGGTTCTGTTACACTTAACGTTTGATTTACTACATTCCGTATCTCCATCGCGTTTGTAGGTGCCAATGTATAATATAAGAGTGTAGATATATATAAAGTAGGTTGAATGAGTAATAAAAAAGTAAATACAATCAAAATATTCGTAATACGTGCTCTTTTTTTACCTATTTTCAACACTTGCTCCTGTTTTCCATCTGGAAGTGAATCCGGTCTTTCATGAAGAGCTTCTTGTAACAATTCTTTATAATCATCTTGTTCAGGATGCGGTTTATCATTTGTCATTTTGACTCTTTTCCTCCTTTAACAATTCTTTTAATCTCTTTCTCCCGCGAAATATGTGACTTTTATACGTATTTACCTTTAACTCTAGTACAGAAGCACCCTCTTCGTACGTTAATTGATGTACGTCACATAATAAAATAGCTTGTGCCTCTATCACTGGTAAAGTATGAATACTCTGAATTAACTTTTCATAACTATTTTTTGCGACTACATACTCTTCTGTAGATTCACCTGCTTGTATTGTCTCTAATTCCTCCGTTCCTACAAAGGTTACTTTTTTCTCTTTCCTAACGAAATCAATAAACGTATGATATGCCACTTTAAATAGCCATGATTTTACCTTTTGGTTTTCATAGTCTTCTAAATAAAGATACGCCCGATAAAAAGTCTCCTGCATCAAGTCCTCCGCTACGTGATGGCTACGAGAAAGGGAAAATAAATACCGGTACACATCGTTTATATAAACCTTATATATTTCTTCAATCTCCATCCCCCTCCTCCTTTCATATATAACACGAATAAGCAAATTAAAAAGTTGCATTATTTTTCCTTTATTTCTTTTTTTTAATAAAAAACATTTATACATTTCAATAACTATTTACAATTATAAACAAATATGTGATGTTCTAGCTGTAAATATCTTTCAAAAACAGTCAAAAAACGATTCAGATGTTCTCCTACTCTTGTAACTTGATAGTCTTAGGACAATCTGCCTGTACAAAATAACCACAGATAGGACTTCGTTTTTACATCTCGACCAGGTTCGCGTAAATAAATACTTATGTATCCTTTCATACGGAGCCACTAACCATCATTTGTCATGATAAAATAATTCTCATTCTTTCTTTAATCGGTATCTTCGCATCAAAAAAACTCCACTTGTAGTATGTAAGGAGATTATCTCATCGGTTATTTACAAATTGTAGGTAAGGACTATTTGACGCTTATATATACACAATTTCATCCCCCTCAGTTGTTTCCCCTATTTGCCGGAAATAAGACTCACACCTCAAAATTCGGCACATGCGAGAAAGTTAGGTGGGAGCCGCGTTGATCGTAACTGCCCGATTGGCGAGGGCTAATAATCAGTTGGATATCCCTCTACTAATCTCTATAAGTTATATACAGTTCCATATGGAATAGTAAGAAAAGAACTTCCATACGGTGTGATTTGATGTACTGGGTAAAAATACTCCATAGATGAATAATACGGCTGGATACCTTGTTGCTGCATTTGCATTTGTTGTTGCATTTGTAACGCTTGTTGAACAGCTTGAACTGTACTTTGTGCTCCGCTAAACGTTATTGATGTACCATACGCTGGTCGCATACCTGCTTGGGTAGTAAAATATGAATAAAACATTATTTTCATCTCACTTCCGTATAAGTAATTACAATTTATGTTATGATTTTTTATTTCAGTGGGTGTGGAGAATTAATCTATTAGCTTTGATTAAGTTTAAAGAATTTTTATTATCTGTTACACTTGCATATTTCATTTACAAGGTTCAGCTACTAATACTAATTTAATTTTTGGTGTGGCATTTCATTACCAAGTTTCTGATAACTATTTTTTAAATTCGACCACTTTCAAAATTTTAGAAATGAATGTTTAAGATTACTAAAAACAGATTACTTATCTATACAACCTTCACAAAATAAAAACACCCTAAACGAATGCTTTATTTTTCACTACTATAATTTCTTAGCAATAATTCAATTGTCCACGAATTTCACCATTAGAATATTGTACTGTATGAACATTAATATAAATGTTTCCAGATATGATTTCATTTACAAGAGTACCTAATGTTTGACCCGCTAACGGCCCAACCAAATCTTCTTGAGTAATCATTCCCGTAAGCGTTGCACACTCTATTGAAACCGGATTTGTTATTGGTCCAAATAAAAAAGCTATTACAGGACCGTTCGTTCCTTTTGCTCCAAGATGCAGATGGGCAGCTGTTACATCCTCTATATTGAATAGATCCAACTTGAATTTTAGGCTAAGTTCATCCCGACTTAATTTAAAGAAAGCCTCTCCTCGAGCGTCTGTTTCTACTGGTGGAACTTCATTTCTACCACGTAACTTTGCAAAAAACATATCTATCACTCCTATGCTTTTATATACATATCCTTTTTATAAGTTGACAAAAAGGCAGCTGTTAGACTATTGAAATTAAATTTATAAATTAATCTATAACGTTTTTTAATTTCATTCATATACTGTAGTAGATTACTAGAAAGGAGGTGTAAGCATGGAAAGTTGTGTTTTGTTCATTAATGGACAACCTCTTTTAGTGGTATCAGTTGCTGGAATCGAAATTGCGAGATTAGAACTTTCACTTCAAGTAGCATTGACTTTAATAGCATTAGGGATTCCAATCTGTGCATAAAAGTTAGGCATTTATTAAAAAGAGGGCTTAAGCTCTCTTTTTTATTTTTATCTTTCCTTCACAACAAAAAAAGACGCCACTAAAATCACGGCATCACGTACAATAACTGCTATTTGTTTAATCATTACTTCACTAGCAACCCTAATTCATGTAGAATTTCTGAGAACGAATAGCCATATGCAAAACCTACAATACGAATCCCTGGAATCCATCTATGTTCTAAATTTTCATTGTATGTTTTCTTATAATACTTTAATTTAGAATCTATACTATATTTGTCGTCAATAATTACTTCATCGCTATGAAATCCATCCATTTCAATCTGAACAGCTACGTACTCTGCCCCCTCAATAAAGGCTTTATTATAACACTTTTCTAATTCTTCTAATGTCATCCCCATTATTAACCTCCTATCCAAATGGGTGTTTTGTTCAATAAAAAAGAGCATCTAGATCAGTAGATGCGAAGATATATAAAAGGTAAGCTCTTTGAGTATTTAATAGATTATAAGCTGGTTGCTTGTCCTACAATATATTATATGATTTTCATATAATAATGGTTCATCAAAAAACAAGGTAAAAATTACTCATTGTCATTTTGGAGAATAGTTACATTTTAATTTTTTAAGCTAGTCTATTGATCGCTCCCTTCCAACTCCTCACTTTCTTCACGTGTTTGTCCAATTAATGAAATTACAGAACCTACGTTTTGTATCCAACTTCCTGCTATTTCTATCAGCTGTCTTCCTTTATTTTTTCATTCGGTTCGCTATTTACTTGAGTGTTTAAATTTTTTCCATTTATATTACTTTTCCTATAAAACAAAGTAGTTTTTGCAAATAGATGATTTCTTCACTAGAACACTTAATAAATTACTCTTTTATGTTTTAAGTTAATAAAAATATATTTCCATTTTGTTTTCTAGCCTTACTTACACTTCCTGTTAATAACCAAGTATTGATTATACGTCCCATAAGAACGTCTCGATTTTCTAAACATATACTTAGAAAAAAATATTCCTGAACATCACACAAATACTTACAAATCCTTTAAATGCAGAAGAAAATACAAACTCTTAAAGCATACTTAACGATGATAAAATTTTAAAAAGGAGGTAATTATGAAAAATAATCAAAACTCAAACGATCCGTGCAAAAAATTCCAATTTCCCTGTTTTATTTCTATATCCTCTTGTGATCAAAGTAATTGTTGTACACCTGTTTTTTTCTCATTTTCTCAGCAACAAGAATTATTGTCCCTCATTAACCAATTAAATCAAGCTATCCTTTCTTTCTTTACCACGCCAAATCCGACAACTATACAAATACTCCAATCATCATTACAAGCGTTAAATGATTTAATCATTGCCGTACAACCAAATACTCCAAATAAAAATTTAGTTATACGAACTATCACTCAATTAATCAATTCTTTGCCTACTGCATCTCTTACTCAAATCTCTGCGTTATTCCAATTTCTATTCCAAAATTTATCTTCACTCATTAGTTGTTCCAATATATCGGACCCATTGTTACAACAAACATTCAACTTAATTTTGCAAGGAATATTGAATAGTTCTCTATTAAATATTATCGGAATACCCGGTCCTACTGGAGCGACAGGACCTAGAGGATTTCCAGGACCTAAAGGAACAACTGGTCCTCAAGGTGTGCAAGGTATTCAAGGGCCAGAAGGACCAGAAGGAGCTACTGGACCTCAAGGTGTGCAAGGTATTCAAGGACCGGAAGGACTTGCAGGAGCTACTGGACCTCAAGGCGTAGAAGGTATTCAAGGCGTGGAAGGACCAGAAGGACCTACGGGACTTCAAGGGGTGCAAGGCATTCAAGGACCGCCTGGACCACCAGGACCCACTGGTTCTGGGACTGGAATGGGAGTTCCTGGACCACCAGGACCTACGGGACCTCAGGGAGTACAAGGCATTCAAGGGCCGGAAGGACCAGAAGGATCTACTGGACCTCAAGGTGTGCAAGGCATTCAAGGGCCGGAAGGACTCGAAGGGCCGACTGGACCTCAAGGTGTGCAAGGTATGCAAGGACCGGAAGGACCACCAGGGCCGACTGGACCTCAAGGTGTGCAAGGTATGCAAGGACCGGAAGGACCACCAGGGCCGACTGGAGATTGTGAGTGTCCAACAGGACCTACGGGACCGACTGGGCCAACCGGCCCCACTGGACCTGCATGTAATTTCCTTGTTTATGTTACAAACGCAGGAGCCATAGACGATCCCACAGATGATACAGTATCTGTAATCAACACCGGAACAAATACAGTTGTTGCTACAATTACTGTAGATAATGCACCACTCGAAGTAACAGTCTCACCAAATGGAACTCGCGCTTATGTTACTAATATTTTTTCTAATACCGTTTCTGTTATTAATACTGCCACTAATATAGTTGTCGCTACCATCCCTGTTGGATCTAATCCAATCGGTGTAGCTGTTACTCCAAATAACACAACTGTTTATGTTGGAAATCACGGTAATAATACGGTTTCTGTTATAAATGCTGCTACTAACACAGTTGTTGCTACCATTCCCGTTGGCAACGCTCCGCAAGGAATCACTGTTTCTCCAAATGGAACCTTTGCATATGTTGCAAACGAATTAAGCAACAATATTTCTGTTATTAATACTGTTACTAATACAGTTAGTGCTACCATTTCTGTTGGCATTCGTCCTAGAATAATCGTCTTTACACTAGATGGTACTCGTGCGTATGTCACAAATCAAAACAGCAATACTGTTTCTGTTATTGACACCGCTACTAATTCCGTAATTAATACAATTAACGTAGGTACTGAACCGGTTGGTATAGATATTACACCAGATGGCACACGTATTTACGTTGTAAATAAAGTTAGTAATAATGTATCCGTAATAAGCGTGGCGACAAATACTGTAATTAATACAATTCCTGTTGCCTTATCCCCGGATCAAGTAACCATCATACCAGATGGCACTCTCGCCTACGTTACAAACCAAGGTAGCAATACTGTTTCTGTTATCAATACTGCTACAAATACGGTAATAGATACGGTTCCAGTAGGTGTTGCTCCAACTGGTATAGCAACTGGAACTATTTGTGAATAAAAAAAACAGAGAGCCAAAAATATATGTCTCTCTGTTTTTTTGCGTTCCTTAAAAACTTCATATTCATAGCCCCCCTTGTATGAAATGAAGTAACTGATTAACTTTACAAACTTGAAAAACAGTCACAAATTATCGATATCACTCTCTAATCATATTTTCTAATCTTCTAAAATTCTTTTACAAAATAAAAAAGCAGCTGTTAAGCTACTTTACATTCGTTTTATCCCCAAGTGAAATGATATATATATTCTCCTGTTACCCTTTGATTAATCCCATTAATTCTAGCAAACCTCATTAAGTCCGCCCCTTGAAGAAAATACATCGCAAGCATTACTGGCACTTGTGACCACATAAACTGATAAAGCTCCTCGAATCTCAAGTTTGTCGAAACAATTAAATCATTTACAGGTCCTTGATTCCATACAGAAGTTCTAACTGAAATAAACGGAAGATCCTTCCCATTAACCACTATTCTTGCCATGCTTTGAGTTATGTCCACATCAATTCCCTCCATCATTACAAAAATCGGACCTGTGTATTTACTCCTATGGTTATAAATATTCTTGACTTTCATAAATGACTAAGGCAAACCTCTATTTTTCGCTTCTATTCAAATGAATTTATTTATTACAGTAAAAAACAAATGAAATTTTAGTATTACTCTCCCTCAACTTCCGTATTATTTAAATATTCCATACCCTTGTTCGCTTTAAAAATCTGGTATGCAAAATTACATATCTTATTATCTCAATATCACTTTATTAACTACAGTTTGATAGAAATTCATTTGAATCACCTGACAAATCAACATTTGTAATTTAATTCCTTATTTAAAATTCCACCTTATTATTCTTAAACACTATATTCAAATAATTATATTGGAATTTCTTGTTGTATACACATCTATCTTTTTCATGTATTATATACGAGAAGAGTAAGGTAAGAGTTACTCTTTGCCATTTTAGGAAAGGTCCTGTTGGAAACAACAGGACCTTTTTTCGTATAATTGCATTTTCGTTTATTTCCGACTTATAACCATTTTATTATTTATCAAAAACACTATGCTCACGTAACACACATCTGTAAATCAATAAATATGCAGGCGCTTTATAAAGAAAATAAAAAAGTACGTTATTCGTCATTTTAACGATAGCGCGCTTCACTCATCTTCTTTATTTGCTTTCTTTAATTTTTCATTCTCTTCTTTCTGGGCTTTCTGCACTGTTTTTAAAAACCCTTCCAATGCTTCTTTCGTATTATTATCATTTAGTCGGTGTAGATCCATTCCAGTTTCCTCCTCTTAGAAAGTATTCCATGCATACCAAGCTCAATAAGAAATACAAAAGCCACAGCACTCACGCACCGTGGCTGAATATATAAAATGAATTGGTATTTTCGTCTTTTTTGCGAATCAGCTTTACAATTGCCATTGTGTATGAACATCGGTTTTTCTAACATCTAGTTCACCGCCTTAAAAATGCAGGATTTCCCTTTCCAATATCGAATTAGTAATGTTTGGAAAGGGGGTGTAACATGGCGGAAATTAAAGTGGGACTTACACAATTTTTAGACTTCACACTGAAAAGTAGTGCAGCAAAAACAAATTTTGTAAAGAATCTAAAATCTCAACCTGAATATCACCCGATTTTTGATTACTGGAAACAATTACGAGAAACTGTTATTAAATTTCATAAAAACGAACTACCTTTTGAATGTTTTGAAACATTAGTACAAACTGTTGACCAGAAGAAAAAGCAAAACTACATTGATGTTATAAAGCAGTACAAAAAATTTATTAAAAACAAAGATGTCTCTTGGTTCGATCCAGGTAAATCACATTGGTTATCAGATAATTTAATCGTCCGCTCATCGCCTGAACTCGGTTTGCTCATTAATGATGAGCCGCATCTTCTTAAACTATTTTTCAAAGGAAAAAAAGAGCGAATTGATAAATATAATATCAACTCAACACTGACATTATTAAACAAATCAACATTTTCAAATGAATATAACGATGTAAATTATACGGTCCTTAACATCCAAAAGAACAGAATGTATACGAATAACTCTATTAATAATGATCATTTAATAGCTCTTGAATCAGAAGCCCACCAGCTTTCTTATTTATGGAATAAGATGTAAAGAGTATAGGTATCCCTTTCAATACCTTGTTCATGCGTAATTTGGGCACAATTTTCACAAACTAAATCCATTTCGTTTCCTTGAAGCTCACCTTCTTGTTTCTCACAAACAATGCAGGGTGGGCGTTTTTGTTTCTTCACCCATTTCAACACCCTAATTCCCCCTGACTTCTTAACTGCTAAATAATCCCTAAGATGTTCTTATGATCCCTTTCACGTTCCACATCATGTTTTTTCTTTCACTCTATACATCCCCTCTTGTTAGTCACGCTTCTTTCACCTACATTTTTTTATTTGGTTGTGATTATTGTTGGAACTCAGCTAACGCCGCCCTAATCTCTTCTTTCACAACTTCACGAATAAGTACTTTTAACGATTCCTCTAAACTTATACATGCATCCCCTACATCATTTTTTAAAATTTCCTGCTTGTTGTTCAATTCAATCATAAAATTTATGAGTAATGATCACCTACCGTTTACCTTCTCTAAGTACCGGAAAGAGATTGCTTGTTTTATCCGACATTACATTACTGGCGCTTCATAAACATCACATACAAATATCTGAGGAAAAAAACGTTATAGCAATGGCTACCATGAATACAATTTGAATTACCCTACTTATAATAGTAACCTTACAATTCAGAAGTTTGACACAACCCTAGAAAAAGCTTATAAAGAAAAGTGAGGTTCCTAATATTCGTTTCTAGTTTCTAAGGTATACATCCGAAGATCATTAGCGAACGTTTAGGACTTAACAGAGTAGGTATCACATTGGACAATTGCTTCCATGTTGTACCAGGACTTCAAGAAACTGCGGTGGATCAATTTGCAAACGAATTATTCAGAAAGAAAACTCTCGTTAGAATTTCGTTAGAAGTTTTCATTTCACAGCAAATACACCAACTAAATAACCCAAAATATTGATAGTGAAAAAGGAGAAAAAACATGAAAGAAATCAAATCTGAACAGGAATTCAAAGACATCATCGCAAGCGAGGAGCCAGTAGTTGTTAAGTTCTTTACTACATGGTGCCCAGATTGTGTGCGTATGGACAACTTTATCGGAGATGTAATGGAAGAGTTCAATAAGTTTGAATGGTATTCTATTAATAAAGATGAGTTCCCTAGTATCGCTGAAGAGTATCAAGTAATGGGTATTCCAAGTTTACTTGTATATCAAAATGGTGAGAAGCTAGGCCACTTACATAGTGCTAACGCAAAAACTGAAGAGCAAGTTACTGAGTTTTTAGAAGCATACTAAGATGAAGACCCTCTGAAAAATAATTTTTAGAGGGTTTTAATCTTTTTTCACAATTATCTTTCGAAGTTGTTTCGTCATTTCTTCAGAAGTGTAATAAACAGTGTCTTCATGGCCAATGTACATAATTACACTCCTTTCCCCTTCATCTCCGAGGTATAAATGTATACCTTTCGTATCACTATTTTCATATGTAATTAGTAAATCGTATTGTGGTATTTCACCTCTTCTCTTTTGTTTTTTCATGCCATTAACCATATTATTAATTCCATTGATTATTTGTTTGTCTTCTATGTTTAGAAAATAATTTTCATTTAATCCACCGTAGCCATTAAAAGTAGATATGGATACTTTAGAAATATTATATTCCTTCATATTTTCGATATTTGATGAATTACACCCAGTCATTATAAGAACAATACATAGTAAGAAAAATATTAGTTTTTTCATCCTCTTACCCTCCCACCTTTTAATTGTAAATAAATTCTAATTGATTTCACACCCTAACTTTGCACTTTACAACATATTTTTCCTTCACGAAACTTTGTTATCCCCTTCTTAAAAACCTAAAAAACGTCAACAATGTTTGTATAGACCCACACGAGTTTCGTTTGGTACTCTATTTATAGAAAGAAATTCCTTGTAGAAAGGTGAGTGATTAAAATGGATACTCTTTCTCATAAAGAAGCTGATAAAGGTGCTATTGTCAGCATTATGGCCTACATATTCTTATCCTCTATGAAAATCATCATCAGTTATATTACCCTCTCTAGCGCATTACGTGCTGACGGTTTAAATAACTTAACGGATATCGGTGCTTCTTTAGCGATATTAATTGGTCTAAAAATCTCTCGTAAACCTCGTGACCCAGATCATCCTTATGGGCATTCGCGCGCAGAACAAATCGCATCACTCGTTGCTTCTTTTATTATGGCAACGGTCGGATTAGAGGTTGTTATTAGTGCCATTCAATCTTTTTTCAATCCGAAACAAGCAGCGCCTAATGTACTTGCTGCGTGGGTAGCCTTATTTTCTGCTGTCGTTATGTACTTTGTGTATTTGTATACGAAAAAGATTGCTGCGCGCACAAAAAGTAAATCATTAGAAGCCGCTGCGAAGGATAATTTATCAGATGCTCTCGTAAGTATCGGTACAGTAGTAGGTATTGTCGGTTCGCAGTTCCAAATGCCTATTTTAGATCCTATTGCCGCTTTAATTGTCGGTCTTATTATTTGTAAAACTGCATGGGAGATTTTCGTAGAAGCTTCTCATATGTTAACGGATGGAATCGATCCAGATAAGATGGAAGAGTACGCTGGTGCTATTGAACATATTGGCGGCGTGGAGAACATCGTAGACATTCGCGCGCGTATGTACGGGAATCAAACGTACGTTGATATTACAATTGAGGTTGATGCTCATATGGATGTTGGTGAAAGTCATTGTATTACTGACAACATCGAGGCTATGCTTCGGAAAAAGTTTGGCATTTACCATGCACACATTCATGTTGAACCAATGAAAAAAGAACCTATTATGACATAGGTTCTTTTTTCATGAACGTTTTATGAAATATAACACATAAAACGAGCCAGCTCCCCCCAGCCGCCCATCCTGCTAATATGTCAGATGGATAGTGCACGCCAAGATAAATTCGGCTAACTGAAATAGATAATACAACAAAGCTCGCTATAAAAATAATCAACAATTTTTTATGCAATGTAATTCCTTCTTCAGTAATGGTGACGTAGGCAATAAATCCTAAAAAAGCAGTAGCATTCATCGTATGACCGCTCGGAAAACTATATCCAGTTGCCGTAACAAGCTGCGTTACATCAGGTCTTGCTCGTTCGTACCATAGTTTAAGCATACTGTTTAAATAACGAGATCCATAATAATTAATTGTTAGAAGTAATGCACTAAGCAATTTTTTTCTAACGAGAAAATACATTACAAGAATAATGAGCAACGGAAAATATATTCTTTTGGAACCGATAAAAGACACCCACGTAAAATAGGCTGTCAAATAATCGTTTCGAAAACTTTGAATAAAATGCGCGACTATATTGTCAAATTTCTCAATACAAGCGGTATGATACGAAAGTGATAATACGACAAAACAAATGAGTAGCGTAAAACTTAACAAGTATAAATGTCGATATCGTTTCACATACATAACCTCACTATGCAAAAAAATGGAGCGGTTGTTTTAGTTTTCCTCTCCATTTCTTTTTTATGCATAGTTTATTAAAAAATATAATTGTTAATTTTTTCTTGCATTGTTGGAATATCTTCGTTTGTTACTGTAAAGCGAACCACTTTCTCGTCAAGATCAAGTGCTTCCGCAAATAAACCTGCTAATCCGCGAGATTTTCTGTCTACTTCCATAATAATTTCTAAGCGATCGTAAGCGCTTGGTAAGATTAATAATTCTAGTTCATCTAATTTCCCATAATACTCTCCAGAAACAGGAACAAACTCAAATTCTTGTGCAAACGGAACTTGCTTACGTAATCGATACGGTAATTCTTCACATTCTATATGACGCGCTTTAAAACCTAATTGATTTACACTCTCTAACACACTATTTAATAGTGCATTAGGCAACACTTGAATGTAATCACGATCACTTGGATCTATACTGCGTTTAATATCAAGACCTGTATGTACCCAAACGGTTTTCATTCCAAGTGTAAGCGGCGTTTCAACTGGCATTATAAATGAAAATGGAATTTCTTTTTTTTCATTCGGCTCAACAGAAAAAGGTTCTGTTAAACGAACTCGCTCTAAATCATATGTTGCTGTTACTTTTTTATCATCCACTTCTCGTACATACGACGTCGATAACGTTAAGTAAATGCTTTCAATTTGTTGGCTAACTGAACCACCAGTTATATGAACCTTCCCTAGTATTTCTTCTCCAACAATATACTCATCTTTTTCAAGAACTGTATCTACTTTTGCATTACCAATACCAACACTTGCTAAAAACTTTTGAAACACGGAACCTCCATCCTTTCTAAAGCAAAAGCTATATCTTTTTTTAAATCTTGTACATTCTCATAGTACGGCGTTTTTATTTGTAACATTCGCATAAGCATCTCACGGTTATAATTTTCCAAAGTTAATTCGTCATACCATGGTTTTTCATGTTTTTCATTAGATTCATACCCTGCATATAATAAAAATAACGAGAAATGACCAAGCGCATAAAAATCGCTACGAAACTGAACTTCTCGCATCAAAGCTTGTTCACCTTCATAAGTTGTAGCTCGTTCATCACCCTCACCCTTCAATTTAGCTAATCCAAAATCAATAATACTAATTTGGTTTTCTTTCATTAATATGTTTGGAATGCGTAAATCTCGGTGAATTATACCTTTATTATGAAACACCGATACAATTTCTAATATTTCATATAAAATTTTTAAAACTTCACGTTCTGTATATGCATGCCCATCTAAGAAAATATAATCTTCGAAATTTTTACCAGGCATATATTCCATCACGAAAAAGCTTTTTTTCTCCCATACGAAATGATCATATAAACTAGGAATTGCATGATGATTTAATGTTTGTAAAATCATTTTCTCTTGTTCAAATGATTTTCTACCAGACTCATACCTTTGTTTACTCTGTCTTAATTGTTTTAAGACTTTATATCTATTTATTTGTAAGTCATTAACGACATATGTAACCCCATAACTGCCCATTCCAATTACTGATTCAATTTTATAACGTTCTGCAACGATTGTATTTTTTCGCAGTGGTCTATCAAATAAAGCTAGTATACGACGCCATTTCATCAACTACTTGAAAAGAAGCTATGACTTTTACGTTTTCTTTTATAATGCTGATGCCCATAACCAGATGAACGTCGTTTATAATCGCTACTTGAATAAGAGCGACCTCTATGGCGATAATCACTACTAGAATACGAACGATTTTTTTTCCTACCTAATAAAGAATCAATAATTTTTTTGAACATCCCTTCACCTCTTGAGTAAAATTTTCTTTTAATTATACCAATAATTTTCGACTATATTTGTGACAAGTTTGTAAAGAGTAAAAAACGACGAGTTAAGCCCGCCGTTACTTTCACTCATCCTCTTCATCAAAAACTTCATCAATCATACATTTCTCTAATAAATACTCAAATGTAATATCTGCGAGATCTTCAATTTCTTCTCGTTTTGGGACGTACCCTCTTTCAATTAGTTGCTCATAAAAAAACTCCGCAATCTCTTCCGTATCAATTACGACCTCAATTTCCTTCATGAGCATCACTCCTTTATTTCTGTTTTATGAAAAAATCTCAAAATTATGTATATGAGATTAGAAAAATAGTTTTTCTTTTTTTATAGGTCATATCCTTTGGACGAGATGCATACGATGGTAGTACAAGCTATCAAAAAGGGGGATTTAATTATGGAATACCAATATGAGGTAGAACAAGAAGTAGGGCAAACAAAAGAAGAGTTCATGCATGAAGATCAATGGGCAGACTCTCTTATTAAATGGCTTTTTATTTTTTTAATAATTGTAGGCATACCTTATACTGCATATGTTGTTGTTCAATTCATTCTCTCTTTCTAGTTAACTATTTTTTCTCTGTCAATTTAACTAAATAATTATGAACAACATCCATAACAATTTTGTATTCTTCATCTTTAAATGTATCGAATAACAATTGATAATCGTTATAAATATCAAGTAATCCATCAATGATCTCTTGACGATTTGTCTTAACACTCACTTTTTTTGAGTTGTTAATTGACTTTAATTTTCCTAAATCTAATTTATTCATACCAGCTTTATCTTGTTTCATTTTCTTCAAAATTGCATTTGCGGTTTGAGCATTAGCAAGTAACGTTAAATCTGATTCATCCGCTTCTAACCATTCACCATCCGTAATTCGTGACAATTCGTATATAGTATCTTCCCATGCGTCATTTTTATATCTCCATACTTCTGTACGAAAACCAACAATTCGAAACACATCTTTATCGTATCCTGTTACTTGCACGAGATCACCAAATGTGAAATTATAATTTAATTCAATCCACTCAGTTTCACCTTTTTTCATATCTTGCTCTGAAACGTGCTGCAACGTTTGCTCTACGTAAAACCCATCGTGATTATTGACTTCGTAAACGTAAACTCCATCTAAAACCTTCATATTTGTGATTTTACCAACGGTTCCATATAGCGTAATCACGACTATGTCCCCTACGTTATATTTAGGTTGCTTTTTTCTCGCCATCTATATCTCTCCTTTTTTTGACGTCGTGATTTTGATAACAGTATATGCAACCTACATAAAAACGCTTATCACAGAAGCGTATATTCATAAATTTTTTCAATAAAAAATATCACCGTATAAAAAAATTATTTACAACGTAAAAAAAGCTAGCAAATAGACTAGCTTCACGTCAAAAATTTCATATAGTTCTTATCTCTCTTGTATGTATAAATCCCAAGCTTCATCAAATATAGACATACTTTCTAGCAATCCACTTAACTCTAAGTATGAACTAATTTCATCATAATCTTCAGATTGCTTTGGAAAGCTTAAATCATCATACATTGCTTCTGCTAAATTCGATACTTCATTACTAAATAAAGCTGCACGATACTTCATCATATAGTGGTAAAATGGCTTTTTCAAAAATATTCCCTACCTTTCTAACTTGGATACATTATACAAGGCAAAAAAGAAAAAAACCAGCATAAAAGCTGGTTAAAAGTCGAAATAATTTCTTTTTAATAGACGTGGTCTTCCCATTAATTCTTCATATGTTAGTTGTTTTGGTAAATCTTTCGTATAAATTAGAAACAATTGATCTTCTATTTCTTTCACTGTTTGATCTGCTTGATAGTCCATACCACATGAGGAACAAGAAATGCATGGTGTCTCTTGGATTTCAATGGCTTTCGTACCATCTGGTAATTCCCAATATACAGTATTCAAGCTTTCTTTCGCTTCTGTACTGTCACACCACATACAATTCATACTGCATCACCCTCATTTTTTTTGTCGTTTTCTTCTAATTTAGCCATTTGAGATTGATACTTTTTATCTTTAAGTTGATCACGCTTATCACGTTTATCTTTTAGTGATGCATGAGTGTCATTACCTTCATAGTCTTTACGACGGCTCATACGCTGTAAGTCGTCTGGAACAAGGTTAAATTTCTTATCACTCATAAGACCTGCGATACCAACATCTGAACGTTTTTCTTCGTAGTTTGGATAGATTTCTTTAAAGTACCCTTCTGCTCTTCCTGGGATATAGCTCTCTGGCTCTGGATACGTTGTAATAACACCTTCAAAGTTACGAAGCACAACTTTATCTGCACTTTGCGAAATTAAATAGTTTGGTTGAAGCGCAATTTTTCCGCCACCTCCTGGTGCATCTACAACGAATGTTGGAACCGCATAACCAGATGTATGACCGCGTAAACCTTCAATAATTTCAAGACCTTTAGATACTGGTGCACGGAAATGACCAATACCTTCAGATAAGTCACATTGATAAATGTAGTATGGGCGTACACGAATTTTTACTAAGTCATGCATAAGTTTTTTCATAATTGGAACGCTGTCGTTAATACCAGCTAAAATTACTGCTTGGTTTCCGATTGGAACACCAGCATTCGCTAGCATTTCACATGCTTTTTTCGATTCCTCTGTAATTTCAATAGAAGTATTGAAATGTGTATTTAACCATACTGGATGGTATTTTTTAATAATGTTACATAAGTTTTCTGTAATACGCTGCGGGAATACTACCGGCGCTCTCGTTCCGATACGAATAATCTCGACATGCGGAATCTCTCGTAAATTTTTTAATACATATTCTAAAATTTTATCGTTAATAAGAAGTCCGTCACCACCAGAAATTAATACATCTCGTACTTGTGGTGTATCACGAATGTAACCAATTGCATCATCTAATTGTTTCTTCGGCACACCCATTCCAATTTGTCCACTAAAACGACGGCGTGTACAGTAACGACAATACATAGAACATTGATTCGTCACTAAGAACAATACGCGGTCTGGATAACGATGTGTTAGCCCTGGAACTGGTGAATCTTCATCTTCATGAAGCGGATCTTCTAAATCATATTTTGTTTTATATAACTCTTCCGAGATCGGTACAGATTGCATCCGAATCGGACAGCGTGGGTCATCAGGATTCATTAGCCAAGCATAGTACGGTGTAATATTTAACGGGATCGTTTTTGTTGAAATTTTAACGCCTTCTTCTTCTTCAGGTATTAAATTAATCACTTTCTTTAAGTCATCCAAAGTTTTGATCGTATTCGTTAATTGCCAAACCCAGTCATTCCATTGCTCTTCAGTAACATCCTTCCACAACTCGATATCCTTCCAGTGACGATTTGGTTTGTATACATCATGTAACATTGCTATTCCCCCTTTTTATACGCTCATCCTTTATATAAGCAATAGTTATGCCAACTTTACATTATTGATAAGTAAATGTATGGAGAACGCTATTACATAAACAAAAAAATATTTGTAAGCACTGTATGAAATCCATACATACTATCATATTCATTACTTTTTATATATGTAAACACGCTTTTATTGGTGCAAACACACAAAAACCGCCAATTATTCGGCGGTTTTGTCGTACTTACTCAATTTATATTGAAGCGTTTGGCGAGGGATACCTAACATTTTTGCAGCTTGTAATATATTCCCTTCCGTTTCAATTAACGCTTGATCTATTAATTCCTTTTCCGTTTGATGAAGTGCTTCTCTAAGTGGCAATATGCTCTTCTTCTTTGGCAGATTCTCTTTCCGAAATGTACGCGGTAAACAATTGGCTGTTAGTGTATCCCCTTCTGCAATAATGACAGCATGTTCAATCGTATGTTTTAGCTCACGAACATTGCCAGGCCATTGATAAGCTTGTAGTCTTTCTTTCGCTTCCTTATCCATTTGAAGTACACCTTTTTTATAACTTTTATTATATTCGTTCAAAAAATACGACGCTAATAATAATACATCCTCAGTTCTTTCACGTAGCGGCGGAATATATAATGAAAAGACATTTAATCGATAATATAAATCAGTACGAATTTTATTCTCTCTTAAACATACTTCTGGTGGCTGATTCATTGCGGTAATAACGCGAACATCTACTTTTCTCGTCTTATTATCACCAATTCGACGAATTACACCATCTTCTAATACACGTAGCATTTTCGCTTGTAAATCGAGAGGCATTGAATTCAGTTCGTCTAAAAACAATGTCCCACCATCTACAAGTTCAAATAACCCCGCTCGTTCAATTGCCCCAGTATAGCTACCTTTCGTCGTTCCGAACAATAAACTTTCTAATAACGACTCTGGCAAAGCTGCGCAGTTTTGTGCAATAAATGGCTTGTTCTTCCGTTTAGAAGCTTCATGAATCGCTTGTACAAATAACTCTTTCCCTGTTCCTGTTTCCCCATATATTAAAACATTTGCATCAGTTGGCGCTACTTTTTGTGCTAATTCTTTCGTCTGTTTAAATCGAGCATCATCCGTCACGATCGTCTCAAATGCAACATGCTTTTTAATTGCTTTTTTTCTAGATGACCGCTTTATTTTTGACTGCAAATCTACAATTGTATCCGTCAGTTTTTGAACTGTAGAATAGTCCTTTGCAATTTCAACAGCTCCAGCAATATTTCCATCTATAAAAATAGGTAACGTCGTATTTACTGTACAAATGTCTTCCCCATTTAAATTTTGATAATGCTGAACTTGATGAACGATTGGTTTTTTTGTATCTAACACTTTCATTAACGTACTTGTTTCCCTAGATAAAGAGGGAAACGCTTCTAACAAATGTTTACCTAACACTTTTTCAATTTTTGATCCATCGTGTTTTGCAGCTACAGTATTATAGAAAATTGTAATACCATTTTCATCTACTGCGTGTATAGCCTCATCAATACTGCCCAAAATCGCTTCAATGACTTCTTGTGTCGAAACTGCTAGCAATGTCATCCCCCCTTTTGCCGAAAATCCAGCAATAACATGCCGAATTTCCGGCATACCTATATGCGATTATAAGCATGACGATTCCGTTCTATTTTTTATACCGTACTATTTAGACAAATCTTTCACCCATATATTCATATCTTCCAGCTTATCGAAAATGTAGCAATTGTTCGCCAGTCTTCCTGTATACGTATAACCTAACTGATGAAAGGCCGCATTCATTCCGAAAGAAAGCGATCGAGCAATTGTATAGGAGCAGAAAATCGATTTCTCTTGCAGTTCTTCTTCTAACTTAATTAGTAAACTTTTCATAAACCCATGTTTACGATATTCGGGTAAAGTAGCACAATTCGTTAATTCTGCATTTCCTTCTTTTATATTCATTTCTGCAGATGCTGTACTAATTATTTTCCCCTCGAATTCATACACATAGTATATTGTATCGTCTTCTTTCATCGTTTGTTTTACATAACTCGCTTCGTTTAAAGGCGTCGGATAAACTTCAAATACTTCTCCAAAGACAGCTGCTAATTCTTCCGCATCCTCTTCTGTCGCTTTTCTTAATAAAAATTTCTCTGGGACTATTTTTTCCTTTACTTCTTTTGCTTTAACACCCCTTAAAATGGTATCTTCCTCAGCCCAATGAATACTATTTCGCCTTTCATCATTAATAAATTTCACGAAGAAGTATGCATCGTGACCTTGAAAATAATGCGGTATTGTTGCTTCCAATAAAAAACCGAAAGAGAGCCATGTAGAAACATGCTCTCCCTTTCCTTTAATAATACATTTAGTGAAAGAATGCTTCTCTGCTAATTCGTCAATTGTTTGGATAATCCTCTCAATATTTCCTGTGTAGTGGTCTACTCGAATACGTTTATTAAAATAGTCTAAAACGCCTTCTACTGTATAGCCATTCGTCTGTTCTCTAAAAGATTCATAGTATTTCATTTTTTCACCTCACACCAATCTAGTAATGTACATGCAATAATTTTTGCGGCAGCTATCATTTTATCAACTTCTATATATTCGTTTGGATAATGTGCTACTTTCGTCTCTCCTGGACCAAATACTATCGTTGGTACGTTAGCGATTTGTGTAAATAAACCTCCATCAGTCCCCCATGGAGATGCTTCAATAACCGGTTCATTCCCTTCGATTTCAACAAAATTATGCTCGAGTGTCGTAATTAACTCATGATTTTCTTCTAGTTCGCCAGGAACCCATCTTGCTCCAAACCATTCTACTTCTACAGGATTTTCAACAAACCAATTGTCCACATTATTTAATTCAGCAATCCAATTCTCGAACTCTTCTTTTGCTGCCTCTATAGTCTCATTCGGCGCAATACCACATCTTCCTTCTAAATTTAATGAATCAGGAACAGAACTTGGCCAGCTCCCACCTTCAATTTTCCCAATATTAATTGGAATTGGAATCGGGATTCCTTTAAATAACGGGTCTGTAATTCGGTCATTTCTCTTCACTTCCAATTTTCTCAAATGATCTACAACAAACATACTTTTTTCAATTGCACTTACTCCTTCATAACGCGTTCCACCGTGCGCTGCTTTGCCTTTCACATGTAGACGAAACCACATGGACCCTTGTTGTTTCGGGAAAAACTTCATATTTGTTGGTTCTGGAATAATGACACCATCTGCTTTATATCCTCGTAATATAGTCGCTAATGTTCCTGCCCCGCCGCTTTCTTCTTCAATTACACTTTGAAAATAAATATCTCCTTTTAAGTCAATACCAGATTCAATAATGGCTTCCATCGCAAGCATCAGTGCGACATTACCGCCTTTCATATCCGTTGTTCCACGACCATATATACGATTCCCTATTTGCTCACCACTATAAGGGTGATGGTCCCACTGATTCACATCTCCTTCTGGTACGACATCAATATGTCCATTTAATATCATAGATTTCCCGTCGCCACTTCCTTTTAAAGTTGCCACTATGTTCGGGCTATCTGAAAAACTTGTACGCGGTGATACAAAATAAGGATGATCTTTCATTTTAGAAAATGAAGGTTCCCAAATATCAAGATCTAAACCTAGCTCACGTAATTTTTCAATCACAATTGCTTGCGCACCACTTTCATCACCAGATACGCTTTTTTCTTGAATTAATCGTTTTAAAAATTTTACGCTTTCCTCTTCATGACTCTCGATATAATCACAAATTTTCTTTTTTAATTGCTCCATATATTACATCTCCCCTCATTCGATTACTAGTAAGTTAGAGCCAATTTTAAAATCAGCTTCTGTATGTTGTTTTATATCTTCCACTGTGTATGGGCTCATTAATTCTTGTAAAACGAGTCCACCCTGTGTCACTTCCATAACTGCCATATCCGTAATAATTAAATCTACACATTTCTTTGAAGTTAATGGTAATGTACACTCCGAAACAATTTTTGCATTTCCGTATTTATCAACATGATTCATCACAACAACGACCCGCTTCGCTTTTTGTGCCAAATCCATCGCTCCCCCAATACCTGGAACGCGTTTTCCTGGTACAATCCAGTTCGCTAAATCACCATTCTCACTTACTTGTAATGAACCAAGAATTGTTATGTCTAGTAAACCTTTTCGAATCATCCCAAAAGCTGTACAACTATCAAAATAACTTGCTCCTGTAATAAGAGAAGTCGGTAAACCTGCTGCATTACATAAATTTTCGTCTTCATTCCCTTTGCTTGGCGTAGGTCCCATACCTACAATTCCATTTTCCGCATGAAACATAACGTTTATATCGTCAGGAAGATGATTCGGTACAAGCGATGGTATACCAATACCTAAATTTACAATCATACCATTTTGTATTTCTTTCGCCGCGCGTCTAGCAATCTTATCTCTCACTTCTACGCCCATACCCATTTCCAATTCACTCCTTCCGACGGTACGATATAATTTACAAATGCTCCTGGGACAACAATTTCTTCTGGATCTAAACTTCCAAGTGGAACGATTTCTTCTGCTTCTACAATCGTTATATCACCTGCCATAGCTACGTGAGGATTCATATTACGCGCGCTTTTATCAAACACAAGATTACCAAACGGATCCGCTTTTTTCGCATATACAATTGCAACCTCAGCAGTTAATGCTGTTTCAACTAAATATGTCTTGCCATTCATTTCAACTGTACGTTTTCCCTCTTCTACAATCGTATCAACACCTACATCAACTAATACGCCTCCAAGTCCTACACCACCAGCGCGAATACGCTCTGCTAATGTTCCTTGAGGAGAAAACTCGATTTGTAACCGCCCTTCATTTAGCTGTCTTCCTGCATTTGGATTTGAACCAATATGTGAAGTAATTAATGATTTCACTCTTTCATTCGTAACAAGACGACCAATTCCTACATCAGGAAATCCCGTGTCATTTCCTATTAAATTTAAATTTGTAACTCCTTTTTCTAAAATCGCCTGTATTAAAGATGGAGGGGATCCAATCCCCCCAAACCCCCCAAACATTAATGTCATATCATCGTGGAACAAAGAAAGTACTTCCTCTATCTCTTTTAATTTATCGAATGTATTCGTAATAGTTGTCATGCGATACTATGCCCTCCTTTTTGCATCATTTCTTCTACACTTTTTGCAAAAATTGAAAGTAATTCATCTAACTCGGAATATGTAGTTGTCATCGGCGGTGCTACAAGCAGTGCACTATCTTCTTTTCCTGCTTGCCCTGAAACAGCTTGGTATAAAAGAAGACCATTTTTAGCTGCAACCGAAATAAGTTCCGACGCTTTTGTAAACGGTTGCAATTCTACTCCGATCAGCAACCCTTTTCCGCGCACATCAGCAATGATTGTCGATTGTTGCTGAACTTTCTGTAGTCCTTTTATTAAATACTCTCCCTTTTCTGCTGTTTTTTCAGGTAGATTATGTTTCTCCATATATTCAATAACAGCTAGAGCTGTTGCTGCAGATAATGGATTTGCACTTAACGTATGCCCACTCATTACAGAACGCGACCCACGTAAAATTGGCTCCATAACACGGTCACTTACAATCGTCGCTGCCATCGGTGTATATCCAGCTCCTAAACCTTTACCAAGAGTCATAATATCCGGTTCTACACCCCAATGCTCCATCGCAAACCATGCGCCAGTACGACCAAGCCCTGTCATTACTTCATCAGCAATAAATAAAATATCGTAATGATTACAAATATCTTTAATGACTTTATAATATTCTTTCGGCGGAACGACTGCGCCTCCAGCTGCTCCGATAATCGGTTCAGCGATAAAAGCTGCGATATGTTCTGCACCAATTCTTTCAATGGATCTTTCTAGTTCAGTCGCACAAGCAAGCTGACAAGTTGGATATACCTTTTGCACCGGACATCTAAAACAATATGGAGCTGGAATAGTTGGATAATCTTCTAAAATTGACACGAAACGTTGTCTGCGCAGTGGATGCCCAGACATTGATAAGGCTCCCATCGTAATACCGTGATAACTCATCCATCGTGACAAAATTTTATGCTTCCCTTGAATACCTCGCTCTTGAAAATGCTGGATTGCAATTTTCATAGCTGTTTCATTTGCTTCCGTACCACTATTCACAAAAAAGCTCCAGTTCAAATCTCCTACACTTAAATCGCTTAATTTCTTCGCTAATTTTTCAGCTGGTTCACTCGTAAACTGTGATCTATAAACGAAAGCAATCTCCTCTGCTTGCTTTTTTATAACATCTGCAATCTCCTTTACGCCATGCCCAATACCTGCCGTAATTGCCCCTGACGAGCCATCAAAATATTTATTTCCGTTTTGATCATACAAATACACACCTTTTCCATGTGAAATCATTGGATACGGCTGACCAACAAGTGGTTTAATTAAGTAATCGCGCATAGCGCTCCCCCATTTCTCCAATTTGTATATATATATGAAGAAAATTGACGTTTCTTTCATAAAAAAGAATCCTCTGCGAAAGCAGTGATTTTATCAAAAAACTATTATAAAATATACAAATGAGTGCTAAATATTAATTTCAAAAACAGAAAATTCAGAACTTAAAATGAAGACCAACCCTTATCTATACGCGCGAATAACCCTCCTTTATATAAAATAAACGCTTCACTACATACTTTCTCAACATAATATCAGCTTCCCTCAATTGCCGACATTGTGTAAACTTCGACGAAACTCCCTTTAAACTCCTTCCTATTCTCCTACTTTATATTGCATATTTTCAAACAAATATCGACAATTAATCCCACTAAATGCATAGCAATTATTTTTATATAAACCAATGTTTCACATACATTATCCTCCGTTTTATACAATAAAAAAAGAACCGATTAACCACATTAATCAGTTCGGCACGACGCTCTTTTATCGGTTAATACTGCCACTTGCTAACGTAAATAGAAAAAATAATGTTACAAATTCAAAATTCATCCTACATCCTAAAGTACAAAATCGTCCATAACTCCACTCACAATTCCTTTTGGGATATCCCCATCCCAATATTTCATTCCTTTCCTTATATTTAAACTACCTTTCCTTTATAATTTATGTAGGACAATTATCACTTTGTATGTGTATTTGCCCATTATTAAAAAAATCCCTAGTTTCCTAAGGATTTTTGGACATGTTTTCGATATGTTACTTCATACGCTCTTAAGGTTTTTTATTTCGAAATATACATTGTAATTGGTACATCATCATCCAACATAGATGATATATTGCTGTATACTCTAGAAAATTATAAGGCTCTTTCGCCTAAAAAACACTTATCCATAAGCAATACTCTTTATTAATTTTCAACTTTTCTCCTTCAAAAAACAATTTTTTCGCATAACCTCTTTCTTGTTAAGCATATAGTTTTAATGATGACAAAGGAGGAATATTCATGTCTCAATCTGAAATCGAAAAATATGGACAAGAAGCTGCACGTTACGAACAGCTCGCTCGTTACTATCAATTTAAAAATCCGAAAAAATATGTAGAACTATATATGGAATATTACGATGCGATTACGAAACTTGTACAGGCGTATGAAAAAAGAGATTCACAAGAAGCTGCTTTACCGTCACACATACGTTTTTTTCACTCTGCTTCAAATACACCTGCGGTTGACATTTTAGTAAACGGGCAAAAGGTTATTAAAAATATTTCATTTAAACAATTTAGTCCCTATTTAACATTAGTGCAAGGTAAATACCGTATAGATATCGTCCCTGTTGGAAATGAAAATCCCATCTTTTCAGCTTTAGTACCAATAATGGGGAATCACACTTATACTTTTGCCGCAATAAATAGTGACAATCATCTACAATTACAACCTATGCTTGATAATACACATTTACCAGCTGGTCAAGCAAAAATACGCTTTGCACATTTTTCTCCAGATACCCCTGTTGTAAATGTAGATTTAAAAGGTGGAGATCATTTATTTGAAAATGTACTCTTTAAACAAATAACAGATTTTTTGGAAGTTAGTCCTGGTACAGCAGATATTGAAGTTTCACTCGCCGATAATCCCAGCGTCTTACTAACTATACCGAATTTCAAAGTCGAACCGAACATCGTATATACAATTTCACTTTTAGGTTATTCAACTAAAGATCCTAAATTAGAAGCCGTTATACTTACGAATTAAAACAGTCTACACCATTCATTTGGTGTAGACTGTTTATTTTTGAAATATAATTTGAAATTCTGTCCATTCGTTATCTGAACGGCACATGATGGACCCATTATGTTTTTCTACAATTTGTTTACATACAAATAATCCAATACCAGTTCCTAACTTTTTAGTAGTTACAAATGGTTCGAAAATCGTTTCTACACTTTCATCTGGAATCATTGGCCCATTATTTTTTATCACAATTCGAATCGATTGATCTTCTTCAAATACATCAATGATAATTTTCCGCTCTTCTTTCATTGATTCTAGAGCGTCAATTGAGTTCATTAATATATTTAAAAATACTTGTCTCACTTCACTCCGATAGCCAACAAGTGGAATTGGATACGGTAAATTCTTTTCAATCGAAACATTTGCATTGACCAAACTCGGATATAAGAACTGTATAATATCTTGAAACAAATCATTAAGCCAAAATTGTTCTGATTCATTCCACATTTCTTTTTTCGATACGAGTAAAAATTGCGAAATACGAAAATTTAATTGGTCTAATTCATGCGAAATAATATCTAAATAAGATAAACTTGGATGATCTGCCTTTAATAATTTAACAAATCCCATAATTGAAGTGAGTGGGTTACGGAATTCATGTACAAAACTTGCTGACATTTGCCCTAAAATCGTCAGCCTTTCTTTATGTGTTTCGTTAATATATTGCTGTTTTTCCTCTAAATTTTTTGATATAATTTCCGAATATTTTAAAACAGTATAATAAATTAATTTATCAAAACAAGTATGTATTTGGGCCATAATCGGTTTCAATTCACGTGCGCTAACATCTAATTCACACATCGCTTCGAAAAGTTCATTTCTTCCCACATTTGCATTATAAACAAAGTCTCCAATATTCGCATCTGCCCCTGCACGTTCAATAGCAATTTTCTCACATAATGGCTGAAGATAATCTATATCTTTTTCTTCCATAGTAAGTTCGATAATTAACTCTAATAAATCCTCTCCATTTTGAACTACTTCTAGTTTAAATGGATCTTTATCGGAAATTATCATTTTGTTTTTCCAGTTCTCAACGAATTGGTGCCTGTTGTTTTTCAAGTGCGAACAAAATACTTCTTTAATATCCTTATCGATTGGAAAAACCCCCATTCCCTCCATTTCCATGCGACGAATACCCTTTATATTTTGAATATTAACACAAAAAATGCGATTCGTTAATAGATTATTGTCACATTTTGTTAATATGTGTTGATAAAATTTTTAATGTCTTTATTAATTGTTTGGATTGATACATTCCATTTTCCTTCCTTTCATTCAAAGTTTTTTACATTCAATGCGACTTTTTTTTGCATCCTGCTTCATTCTTTCGTACAATAGAAAATGAAAGGTGTGAAAAATATGGTAAATAAAAATGTGGAAGATTATCTCCAAGAAGGCATTTACGGCCAAAAGCAGAACAAACCAGAAGAACGTAATATGTATTTAACTACATTACGTGAGCGTGTAGAAATCGCTTTAACTATCGGTCAAGTAATGCAAAGTAATGTATATTCTGAAGTAGCTAGTAGCATGCGCTCTTCTCAATCATTACAAATATTCCTAAATGGTGGCATTGCTTACCCACATTTATCAAAATACATTAAATTAGCAAATGAAAAAAATGTTCCTTTTACAATTGTTCAAAATAAAGGCATAGAAACACCAATCGGTTTAGTATTATCTCATAGCACTGCTATTGACAAAGAACAAATTTATGTAGAAGATGCTATTTTCAAACAAGAAATGAAGTAAAAGGTACACTTGGTTAAATTAAATCGTTCCGAGGAACGTAAAACAAACAATAAAAAAACGAGTATGGAATCGTAAACATTTCCTGCTCGTTTTTTATTAGGATGCTTAAGCTCGATCTACTTTATTTTTTAATACACACTAATTTCATTTCTGTCATTTCTTCTATTGCATATTTAATTCCTTCACGCCCCGTACCACTTTCCTTAACACCACCGTAAGGCATATGATCTACCCTAAACGTTGGAATATCATTAATCATGACACCACCAACCTCTAGCTCATCAATTGCACGCATTGCTTTAAACAAATTATTTGTAAACACACCTGCTTGTAGACCGTAACGTGAATGATTTACTTGCTCAATTGCCTCATCAAATTCTTTAAATGTATTTACTGTCATAAGTGGACCAAATACTTCTTGGCACTGAACAGATACATACTCTGGAACATTTGTTAATACAGTTGGTTCAAAAATCCTTGCATCACGTTTCTTACCACCGTATAAAACAGTAGCACCTTCTTTAATAGCTTCTTGCACCCATATTTCAATTCGCTCTACATCTTTTTTCGAAATTAAAGCCGATACGTCCGTGTCTTCCAGCAATGGATCCCCAACAACAACTGTTTCCATCGCTTTCTTTAGCTTTGAAAGAAATTCATCCATTCTCTTTTCATGTACAAAAACACGTTGTACCGAAATACAAACTTGTCCATTGTTGACAAATGCTCCCCATTTTACACGTTCAATTAATTCATCTGTTAATTCTACATCTTCATCAATAATAACAGCAGCATTTGATCCCAGTTCCAACGTAACTCGCTTTAATCCAGCCTTTGCCTTAATTCCAATTCCAACTTTCGGACTTCCCGTAAAAGTAATGGAAGCAACATCATCATTTGTAACTATCGCCTCACCTACAGTTGAACCGGGACCAGAAATAATATTTAAAGCTCCTTTTGGCAATCCTGCCTCTTCAAATAATTCAACTAATGCGTAAGACGATAATGGCGTTTGATCAGCTGGTTTTAACACAACTGTATTTCCGGCAGCAATTGCAGGGCCGACTTTATGTGCCACTAAATTTAATGGGAAATTAAATGGTGTAATAGCTCCTATAACCCCTATCGGTTTTCGTATTGTGTATGCAATACGCCCATCTGCACCAGGTGCTGCATCAAGTGGCAGTGTCTCGCCGTATATACGCTTCGCTTCTTCCGCTGCAAATTTGTATGTCTGAACGGTACGATCTACTTCTCTCCTCGCAGCACGAATTGGTTTTGCAGCCTCTTTTGCAATAATCTCTGCAAATTCTTCTCTTCTTTCATCCATTTTTTGTGCAACCTTCTCTAAAATAGTCGCACGATCATATGCAGATAATGTATTCATTTTTTTCATTGCATTTTTTGCAGCAGTAACAGCCTCTTGTACATCTTCTTCCGTTCCTTGTGCAATTTCCGCTAACGTTTCTTCAGAATATGGTGCGTATAATGGTTTGTACGTGTTTACAGACTTCCAATCTCCATTTATATATAAATGCTTTTTCATAATTCTTCCCCTTCCAAATATATGTATACAACAATATTTCACCTAGTGAAAGGTCTGACTTATGCCATTGTATCATAGCCCTTATTCTGCCAAAAACATTATGCTCAAAAAAACCCTGCCATATAGCAGAGTCTACGAACTAATTTGTTCTTGAAATGGAATTTGTTTTTCATCTTCTAAAATAACAATTGATTCTACAGTTTTTGTAACTTCTAGTCTCTTTATATAGTGCCCATCTAATTCTTTCACGCAAAACTTATAATTTTCAATTTCAATGAAATCCTCTTCAGCAATTTCTATATTCTTCGTTAAAATCCAACCACCGATTGTATCAACATCATTATCGTCAATCGTTAAACCTAATAACGTATTTACTTCACTAACAAGCACTTTTCCCTCTAGTATTGTTTTCGTTTCACTAACTTGTTGAATTTCTGGCTGTTCATCCGTATCAAACTCATCTTGAATATCTCCCACTATTTCTTCTAAAATGTCTTCAACTGTAACAAGTCCAGACGTACCACCATATTCATCTATCAATATAGCAATATGCGTTCTTTCTTTTTGCATTTTTAAAAATAAGTCGTGTATTGGGATAGAGTCGATAACTAAAATGATTGGCCTCATATATTGCTCTACTTTCTTATTACTTACTGCATTATGCTGCACAAAATCTGTGAAAATATCTTTAAAGTTTACAAAGCCTATTACGTGATCTTTGTCCCCATCTACAACTGGATATCTCGTATATTTTTCCCGAGACATTTTTTGCAAAGCTTCTTCAGCAGGCATTTCTTTACTTATAATATGCATCTCAGTTCGAGGTACCATTATTTCTTTCGCTATACGATCATCAAATTCAAAAATTTTATTTACATATTTATATTCAGACTGATTAATCTCTCCATTTTTGTAACTTTCTGAAACTAACAACCGTAATTCTTCTTCTGAATGAACCTCATCGTGCCCTTTCGGTGGTTTCAGCCCTAAAAACTTCGTAATAATTCGGGCTGATCCATTTAGGATCCAAATAAATGGGAACGCCATACGGTAAAAGAAAATTAACGGTTTAGCAACAAACAAACTCACTTGTTCAGCTTTTTGAATCGCGAATGTTTTTGGGGCCAATTCCCCTATTACAACATGTAAAAATGTAATAAACAAAAACACTAAAATTACAGCAAACATGTCTGCTAGTTGAGTAGAAATGTTCAAATTTACAAAAAGCGTGTCAAACATTTGCTTTAACGCCGGTTTACCAAACCACCCAATCCCCAGAGCTGTAACTGTTATTCCTAACTGACAAGCAGATAAATATTCGTCTAAGTTTGTAATGACTGTTTTGACAGATATTGCGCGATTATTTCCTTCTGCAATTAAATAGTCAATTCGTGAACTTCGCACTTTAACAATTGCAAATTCTGCTGCAACGAAAAATGCCGTTAAGGCAATTAAAACAATCACTATACTTATACTATATATGTCCAAATACTTTTCCTTACTTACGTTGTAAGCAAGGAAGCCACCTCCTACTTAATTTTATTCAAGTGAAGTAAGCATTCTAATACTCTAACAAAATTCTACATTAGCAACCACCTTTTTATATATTATATGCATACATAAAAAAGATATTTATCATTATGATAATCTAATTCATTTCCATCAGTCAAATAGTTCTAAATCTTAAGATAAAACGTTTTTATATACACGATATATTCTTCACAGCTTCATTTCGTGAAAAAACACTTTCTTTGCCGATTCCACACTTCTTTTGTCACACTAGAAGGGAACTTACTTCATAGATCGAAATCATTCAACAGGATATATATAGGAGGGATTATTTTGGAATATAAAACACCATTTATCGCAAAGAAATTAGGTGTTAGCCCAAAGGCTGTTGCCCGGATTGCACAACAATTAAATCTTACGATAGAAAAAAATAAAAATGGTCACTTTATTTTTACACAAGAGGATTTAGATCAAATGTTAGAATTCCATCTTTCACAAATAGAGCAATCTCAAAACTCTCAACCTACTCAAAAAACATCATCAAATGATGTTGAAGAATTAAAAACTCAAGTAAATACAATTGTTCAAGACAAATCATCACATGAATTTGAGCAATTAGCCGCTCAATTAAATACCATTACAAGAAGGCTAGATCGAATGGAAGAACAAATGCAAGATAAAGCAAATGATGTTGTTACGTACCAACTTTTACAACATCGCCGTGAAATGGAGGAAATGTTAGAGCGAATCCAAAAGCTAGAAGCTTCCCTCAAGAAAGAAGAACCAATATATATTACTCCCGATTTAAAACCAACATATGAACTGGAAAAGAAGCCGAAGCGCCGCAAAATGATTTTTAGTATATTTGGATTATAATTTTTAGACCCTTATTAAAATAATAAGGGTCTTTTTTCATGAAGAATGACTTCATATTAAAATAGCATTCTCTTTATTATATATATTCATTTCGCTTTATTTTGTTAACATAATATTCTTACTGTATTCTGCGATTAATGCCTGTGCATGAGCATTCCCTTGAATCACATCGCGAAATTCTTTTAAAGAATACAAATGCGTAGCCCCTTTTCGGGCATGAATTCGCACTGGTACACCTTGTAAAGTATCATGAAACTGAAATGGCTTATCTACCGGTTCAATTGGGAAACCGAGTGTTAATAAATACATATACATTCTTTTTGTCACTGCTGCAATATACCATTCTGCTTTCGTTTCTAATGCATGCATAAATAAAATAGCTGTTAGTCTTTTGAAGTGTCCTCTCCCACGAGACGTTTTCGCAATACTTAACTTGCCTATTTCATACACATTTTTCAAATCTTTCACTAAATCATTTTTAGAAAACGGATAGAAAAACTCAGAATTCGATTGCTCTGGTTCCGTATACTTAATACATTCTACTGTACCAATATGATGTTCATCTTCTATTAATAAAAATCGTGATGGATTTAAATTACGTTCTACGAACATTAAGTTTCTTTCTTCACAAAAATCTCCCCATAGTTGCTCGAACCAAAAATGTTCTTCCTTTGTTTGAACACGCTGGAACATATTTACCCGCCTTTCCCATCGCTGCTCTGTTTTTTGATAACGCTTTCACTATCTATCATATAAGAACAAATCTTCGTATGCAACTAAAAATATTTATGACTTATTATATTCTGCAAAACGAATTAAATTCCATCTTAATCGTCTTTTATCCCTCATGTACCGTTCTTCTAACAACATATTTATATTACTTTCAAATTCAAATCGTATAAAGCGGTCTTCCATACAGCATATATTTCTTCTTAATTTAAAAAAATCCTTTATAAAAAAGGATTTTTTATTTCTTCATGCTTTTTAACCACCTCTCAAAAATTTTTACCATTCCGTGTTTTCCGGCTAATTTCTCTTCCCCTTGTTTCGTTTTATATGGATATAATTGCAAGAACACACCACATCCAGACTCAATTTTTTTACTATGCATATGACTTCCTGGATATACACAAATAACTTCATAAATGGCCCTTCGATAATAGACTCTCTTTCCATCCTGTTCTTCTACATATTTTATGGACCAGTACTTATACATTTGCTCAGTTGCTTTCGTATTTCCAACGTGCTGAAAAATGTTGTACATGGGGCTATACTTCACTTCAATAATAATAGAAGATTGATATACGTATTTCCCTTCTTCCTTTACATAACAGTCTAAGCGAATGTCTGGCTTCTTCGTATCTTCTCCATTATAAAAATTACTCCCTTTACTTAATGCAATAAGAGGATGAGTTTCAATTAAATCATTAAATGCAACATGTACTCTAATATCATCTTGGTGTAAAACTACTGTCGTTCCATCCTGTAATCCATCTACATAAAAATGTTCTTGAATTTGTTCACGAATGGAATTTCTGGCCTCAAAACCAATTTGCTCTAACATGGAAATAACGATAAAAAAAGCGTAATATTCATACACTAAAAATGTTGGCTTATAAACAAATAATAATGATGGAGATTGATCTGTATATTGTGGAAGTACATCTAAATGCTGTAGTAGTTGTTGATGTGGTATCGGTAAATTATGTGAGTACATGTTACCTGTTTCGGAAACTTCTCTCCAAAATGGAGAATGCATTAAAGTTTGAAAGTATTGTACACTTTCATGTACAAAGTGCGCTAATATTTTATATTCTTGTATCTTCATAGAGCTTTTTCGCAAATCCGCCTCTTTTAGTAAATGTATATTTTTATATTTTTGTTTCTCTCTATCCGTCACTGATCCATTACGCTCAATTGTTTGTATAATCGTTTTTACAGCTTGAAACTCTTCTGATTTCTTCTTTTTTGCTCTTTCTAATATTTCAATTGTTTGACGTAAAAAACTTTCAGCTTCAAGTAAATAGAAATAAAATTGCATCGCTTTAAATTTAAGAAATGCATTTTCCTTACTATTTTTTTGTTCTATAAACTTACGATTATAATATTTTGCATACGGTTTTCTTTCCGCCACTATGGCTCCTTTTCTCGTTGCTTTCCGCTCTTTTTCTTCCCATTTATATTCATGTATAAATTTTGAACTCGATTCTATTTTCTTAAAAATTTGCTTTATCTTTTTCATTTTTTGCGGCAGCTTTCTAAGTAACACTAAATAAGAAGAATCTTCAATATCACTAAGTGCAGAGAAAGTCTTTTTATAATAACCTCTATCTAATATCAACTCATTCAAAATTGACTTTACATAGTTTTGAATCATTTCAAATTGATCATCAAAAAAATTTTTGGGAACGATTTGAAATGCGCCATAATACGTTCTATCTTCTATATTCACTTCAAAATGATATAATCCACAACGCCATGGATAAAAGAATTCCGTTTTTCCATGTTCATATATTAATACCTTTTGTTTTTTTTCATTTATTTCATATTTTGACTCTTTTATATTTTTCTGTCCCTCATATACTTTATTCCATATAAAAGTAATATTCATTGGACTTTCATAATGGTAATGCAATCTAATTGGTTTTAATTCTTGTACTTTATAAATACATTGAACTAATGCTGTAGTAGATGTACAAAGACGATTTAATAAAATATATTCCCCTTTTGCCTCAGTTCCAATAATTAACTTTAATACAAAAGGGAGTGTTTCTTTCGTATCAACAATTTCTGTTTCATATCGCCCTTCATTTTGCATAGCCATACAGCTCCAGTTCTCTACGCTTTTCTCTTATATATGCTAAAGAGTGTTCAAATGTAGATACTCTGTTTGCAAGTGGCGATTGCAAAAGAGGTAGTAATGTCGCCCCCCTTTTTACGTCTTCAGAAAGTAAAGACCCAACCATCATTTCAGTCCCTCTTATTTTCGTCAATACACGTTGCTTGATTTGTAAATCAAATCCCTCTTCTCTACTGATCATATAGGAATGATTATTTTGGAACGGTATATTTTGCAAGTAAGTAGCGATTGCGTTTGCACATCGAAATGAAATTCCCTTTGACATATCATGTGAGGACAATACAACATGTAACTTATCTAATAGTTCTAACTCTTCTTCAGAAAACACCTCAATCATCGCTTTATTCCTGACCCAGCTTATACGAAATTCTCCTGCAGTTACTTTCAGAGGTGGTTGTAATACAATTTTCTCTTGTTCCATACACATCTCACAAAACGGAATCTTTTGTAACGTTATTAAATTCGTCCGATCTAATAATCGATCTGAGAGTTCTTTCGTTGTTTCATCAAAATTTACTGTACCTACAAATATAATATTTTCACCAATTTCAATTGTTGATGGAATTGGATTTTCTTTTTCTTGTACACCTTCATACAAATTTAGAATACGGTTTTGCTTTTCAAGTTGAAGAACAGATAGAAATGGAGTAAACCAATGCTCAATATGTGACATATTCATTTCATCAAAAACGATTATATATAGTTGATTTTGATTTTCTTTTGCCTTCATTAACGCCCTAACTAATTTTGTTTCACTTTCAATAAAAGTACCATTTGGGTGAAGATAACCAAGTAAATCATGTGGTTCTTGATACGATGGTGAAATCGGAATCCAAACCAATTCTTCCCCATACTGTAATCCAAGTGCTTCTGCATAAGCTTGCACAAATCGGGATTTCCCAGCGCCTGGTATACCACCTAGAATCGTCAACATATTTGTTTTCGCACTTATATGGAAATTATAAATGTCCGTTTCATCCAAATATAGCCCTTTATTACGTACAAAACTTTTTACATACTGTAAAAAGACGGATTCACGCTCATCCCATTCCCATTCATCCTTGTGCACTTTTATTTCCTCTACCTCTACATGCTTACCTTCTTCAGTCATTCGTTTTTTTAATTGCTCATACATATGATTGCTTACAAAATACAATTGATCTTCTACCGCTATTTCCACATACTTCATCCAGTCATTTAAGTCTATAAACTTACATTCCCGCTGCTGTTCAAAATATGCGATTGAACTAATTGATGATGACTTTAAAGATATATTTCCATATAACCTTCCATCGTGCCACAATAATTCGGGAGGCTCAAAGTCTTTCGGATATTTTGGCATTAGAAATGACAAATAGCCATTTCCAAGTTTTCTTTCTAAAGACTCTCCTTTTTTGTATTCGGAAACTTTAGGTACTGGAATCATTTTATAGCCATTGGCCATTTCTCGTGGTTCTTCTGCACAAATTAACTCCACGTATATATGTCCTCTTTCATAATAGAGACGAAACATAACCAGTTGCTTTTCTAATTTTCTTTTCTTTAATTCCGAAAAGACTTTTTCATTCTTTTTATTGCTACATAAACCTTCAAATACGTATGGTTCATTTTTTAATTGCTCTTGTAACGTGAATGGTATTGGCGATAGGCATTGTACAAAGAAGTTCTCTCCATTCTTCTCTCTCTCTGCTTTTGTAAACTTTCCGATAAACCTCATATAGTACATTCTTTTTATAAAACTTGGCTGAAGAGCTTTATGTAATCTCACCTTCGTCACCTTCTTTTTTTCATACTATTCTTATTGTATGAAAGAAACGAAAAACTAGAAACAAAAAACCTGACGTTATCCGCCAGGTTCAAAATGAAAACGTATATTAATGAGATGGAAATGCTTTTTTCTCTTGTAAAATGGCATTATGAGCAATTTTCATTTTAGCAAGTACATAACGTAATCGATCTTCAGCGTTTTCATCTGTATTTTTCTGTAATTCCGCCAAATTCTCTACAGCACTCGCTAAATTTTCAATCACTCCTCGTAGTTCAGGATGATGATTAAAAAAGGATTCTTGCACTAATACTTTCCTTACTTCACTCGCTAAATCAACAATTCTGTTCAACTGTTCTTTTTCTTCCATTTTCATCCCTCCTGAATATCTTATGTAGTAAATATTCTCTAGACAAAGAAAAAAGCCCTTTATTTAAAAGGACTTTTACATTTTTATATTTCCAGTTAATAACATACAAAGTGATGTGATAGCTGCGATAACAATTGCCCACATTACATATCTCTCAATACCTTTAAAACAACGATTTCCTTTTTCTTTTCTTGCATACATGTAAACAATAATCCCGATTCCATACACGATTGAAACAAGCAATAAATTTTTCAAACCTGCTGCATATAGAAGCCATATAGAATAAATAGAAGCAATTAAAGCTAACGAGCCGTTTTTTACTTTTGCATCTTTTAGTTCGTTTGTGATAACTAATTTAAATTGGAATAACGCTGATAATAAATATGGTACTAAAATTGATGTTGAAGCTATGAAATACATAATTTGATATGTTGATTCTGAAAATAGAACGATTATAAATATAATTTGGGCAACGCAATTTGAAATCCATAATGCCATATGTGGCGTTTGTTTTTTATTTGTTTTCGTAAAGACTTTCGGAAACACGCCATCTTTTCCTGCTACGTGGGAAATTTCAGAAACAAGTAAAAACCAGCCTATTAATGTACCTACAAGTGATGCAACTAACCCAATGTTAATCGCAACTGCGCCCCATGTCCCAACAACATGTTCTAATACATGTCCCATTGATGGGGTTTCTAACACGGAAAGCTCGCCTCTTGTCATCGCTCCCATAGACAAGACAGAAATTAAAATATAAATAGACATTACTAAAATAAGTCCAAGTACTGTCGCTTTACCAACATCTCGGCTATTTTTCGCTCTACCAGATAATACAACCGCTCCTTCAACCCCAATGAAAACCCAAAGAGTTACAAGCATTGTATTTTTCACTTGACCAAGTATAGAGGAAACTGATATAGTTCCTTCTCCCCAAAAATCATGTGTAAACGTATCCCAGCGAAACGCTGTTACCATTACAACAATAAATAATACGATTGGAACTAATTTCCCTATCGTTGCGATAACATTCATAATAGATGCTTCACGAATTCCAAATAAAATTAGAAAATGAAGTGTCCATAATAAAAGTGATGCTCCAACAATAGACGCAACATTATTTCCACCTTTAAAAATGGGGAAGAAATAACCTAATGTACTAAACAGTAACATGATTGTTGCAACGTTTCCTAAAATTCCTGCTAGCCAATATCCCCAAGCACTGTTAAATCCGATATATTCTCCGAAACCAGCACGTGCATAACTATAAATTCCGCCCTCAAGCTCCGGTTTTTGTCTTGCTAACGTTTGATATACGAGCGCGAGTGGAATCATTCCCATCGCTGTAATACACCAACCAATTATTATAGAGCCGCTATTTGCTCCTACTGCTAAATCATGCGGTAAACTAAAAACACCGCCACCAACCATCGTTCCGACTACTAATGCAATTAATGGAAAAAACCCTAACTTCTTTTCTATTTGTACCACCCCATCTGTCATTCTAGGTGTTATGTTCGTTCAACTATTAAAGTCACCTTTTTCTCTAATAGACGTTTCTCTTATATTTTTTCAGGAAAACATTACTTATTCTAAAAGAAAATGAAGAAAAATGGAATACTTTTTTGAAAAAATGTATAAGTATGCACAAAAAAACCGTTCATTTTGTAATGAACGGTCATTTCATACAAATAAATTTGTATATTTCTTGTAAAATTAACGAAGTAAATTCTCTTTTTGTAAAAATTGTTTCGCAACTTCTTCACTACTTTTTCCATTTACATTTACTTCATAATTCATTTTTCGCATTTCTTCATCTGTAATCTTCCCAGATAATGTATTTAATACTTTTTCAAGTTCAGGATATTTCTGTAACGTTTCTTTTCTTAATAATGGTGCACCTTGGTACGGTGGGAATAACCCTTTATCATCTTGTAGCACTTTAAGTCCATACTGCTCAAGTTCACTATCAGTTGAATATGCATCGATTACGTTAACATCCCCTGATTGAATTGCACTATAACGTAGTTTCGGTTCCATCGTTTTCACATTTAAAAACTTATAGTTATATAATTTTTGCATTCCTTTATAACCGTCTTCACGATCAGCAAATTCTAATGTGAATCCTACTTTAGCCTCCTGTGCAATTTTTCCTAAATCAGAAATTTTATTTATATTATTTTGATCTGCTATTTTTTTAGGCATAGCTAGTGCATATGTATTGTTATACTCCATCGGCTTCAACATAACCATATTATATTTCTTTTCCATTCCAATGCGAGCCTGCTCATATACTTCATCCCGATTTGTACTTTTTGGTTCTTCTTTCACGAAAGTAGATAAAGCTGTTCCTGAAAATTCAGGGTATATATCTACTTCTCCTGATTTCAATGCTTCAAATACAAATGCTGTTTTTCCAAGACCTGGTTTTAATTCTACGTGTAAATCGGTATCTTGTTCAATAAGTTGCTTATACATTTGAATTAAAATTTCAGGTTCTGATCCAAGTTTGCCAGCAATAACAATATCTTTCTTTTGTGTGTTCCAAAGAAAGGGAGAAGCAATCATTATACAAGTAATACATATCGTCAATATAACACGCTTAGAAGAGCGTTTCGGACTCTCAAGCACCCGAAGTACTACATCAAAGAATAAAGCTAGTAACGCGGCTGGTACGGCCCCTAAAATGATAAGCGCATGATCATTTCGATCGATACCAAGTAATATGAGTTTTCCGAGCCCACCAGCACCTATAAGAGCTGCTAATGTAGCCGTTCCAACAATTAATACCATCGCCGTACGAATACCGGCCATAATAATTGGTAATGCAAGAGGAAGCTCTACCTTCCACAGTCTTCTCCAGCTATTCATCCCCATAGCTCTCGCTGCTTCGATTAAAGATTCATCTAACTCCCTTATTCCTGTATATGTGTTTCGTAAAATAGGTAATAGTGCATACACAACTAATGCAATAATAGCCGGAAGTTTTCCAATTCCTACTAACGGAATTAAAAGTCCGAGTAATGCAAGTGATGGCACTGTCTGCATAACCGCAGAAGTTCCTATTATAAATTCAGCCATTCGTTGTTTTCTCGTTAATAAAATGCCAAGTGGCACCGCAATAATTACTGCAAAAAATAGTGAAATAAGCGATATTTGTAAATGCTCACTTAATGCAGCTAGTAATTCTATTTTTCGCTCTTGGAACGTTTGTATAAAATCAGTCACTGTTTAGCCTCTTTCCTTCATTTGTTCAACAATGTAATTAACAATATGACGACTTGTTAAAGCTCCAACATATTGACCATTTTCTTCAACTGGAACGACTTCGTCAGCTCGTACACGAACTAAAGCTTCTTGTAAAGAAGAATGCAATGATAGTGTATCCCCTTCTATCCGCATACTTTTATCAAGTGGTAATACATCTTCTATACTTTTCCCCTCATACCAAGGTCGCCCACGATTTCCAATGAACTCCTCTACAAACTCATTTTTCGGATTATGTATAATACCTTCTGGTGTATCTAATTGAACAACTTTTCCTTCTTTCATAATACAAATACGATCTCCAAGCGATAACGCTTCTTGCATATCATGCGTTACGAACACAATTGTTTTTTGAATCTTTTTTTGCAATTGTACGATATCCTTCTGAAGCTGTTCCCTACTTAATGGATCTAACGCACTAAACGGTTCATCCATAAGAACGATTTTCGGGTTTGCGGCTAATGCCCTTACGACACCAACGCGCTGCTTTTGCCCTCCTGACAATTCATCAGGCATACGATCGCGATATACGTCTGGATCTAGCCCGACCATCTGTAGCAACTCATCGACACGAGCTTTTATTTTTTCTTTGCTCCATTTTCTCATTTCAGGAACAACTGCAATATTTTCTGCAATTGTCATATGCGGAAACAAAGCGATTTGCTGCAATACGTATCCTATATTCCAACGCAATTCATTAATATTATATTGTTGAATATCTTTTCCATCGATTAAAATAGATCCTTCAGTCGTTTCAATTAAACGGTTAATCATTTTCATTGTCGTTGTTTTCCCGCAACCACTCGGACCAATGAGAACAAAAAATTCTCCCTTTTTAATTTCTAAATGCAATGAATCCACTGCTTTCGTGCCATCTTCATACGCTTTTGACACATGATTAAATTGAATCACAAATACAACTCCTTTAATGTTGTTTCCTTTATTTTGATGGAATACGGCATTCATTTCAAATGATACGCTTTATAATTAAAAAAGAGCTCAAATTTGAGCTCTAACGGTCGAACAATATTGTTTTCATTATTGCAGCATATTCACGTACATACATTTTTTTCTTAGAGCGCATTGGTGTTTCAGCAGCTAGTGCCTCCATCTTCATGCCTAAACGCTTTGCGATTATTTTCGTTCTATATAAATGATACGTATTACTTACAACTACCGCATGTTTCACATCATATAAATCCATACTAAACTTTACATTCTCATACGTATTTGTAGATTGATCTTCTATTAAAATACGATTCTCATCTATACCATGTACCATTAAATAGTTTCTCATACTGTGAGCTTCTGGTATATCTTCATCTTCTCCTTGACCACCTGAAACAATTACTTTCGCTTCAGGATGGGAAAATAAATATTCCAACGCTACATCCAAACGGTTTTTCAGAGATAATGACGGTCTATCTCCAAATAACTTTGCACCTAATATAAGAACGTACGGAGAGTGATTACTCAATTTTTCACGAGCAACTTTCTTCATTCGAAACGTCATATAAAGAATGTATAGTGACGGTAGTAATAAGATTATAAGTAATATCCATTTGTTCATAAATAAGTTAACACTCCCTTTCTTTTTATTATATAGAAAAAGAAAGGGAGGCAGAAGTATTTTTTAAACGAGTGATTTATTCGGAACATCCGCTCCGAGTTTACGTTGTGATATCACATAATAAAGAGCGATTCCTAATGATAGGATCAATATACAGCTTAATAGGTAAAATGGGAGCATTACCCCAACTTTAGAAACACCAGCTGTAAACAGCATTAATAATACAATTCGTATTCCTGTACCAATTAATCGAAATAAGCTGTCTACACGTCCCATTACTTCATTTGGAATTTCCTCCATCATCAATACATTTCTTGCTACTCTTGTACCCGCATTTCCAATTGCATGAAAAATTGCAAGTCCATATAACAACATTACGGAAGGTTCAATAATCATTACGGTAATTGAAATTACATATATGAGCATCGTCATGACGATTGAAACTTCTGTCTTTACATATTTCATCATAATTGGAATACTTATTCCCGCAAGAACCGCTCCGACACCGTACATCATACCTTCTATTGCGTATACAGAGGCACTGGCTTTTAATAGATCTGAAATATATACCGGGATTAAATAATTTGCCATCATGACACCGATAAACGGCATATAAGTCGCCAGTAAAAACCAAAAGAACTTCGGACGCTTTTGCATAAAGTGAATCCCTTCGAACAATTGCTTCTTAAATGTTACTTTCCTTTTTACTTCCTTTTTCTTTACGTACGGTATACATAAGAAAAGGAAAAATGCTCCTGCAAAAGTTAACATATCTACTAACAAAATCCATTTTAAAGAAATGATTTCAATAAGGAAGCTAGCAGCCGCTCCTGAAATAACTTGAGTTAACTGTCCTTGTATTTCCATTGTTCCACTTAAATTTTTATAATGTTCTGCTTGAAATATCTCTTGGTTAAACGCAAATATTGTAGGATAAAATAATAAATAGTAAAATGACCCTGCTATATATATAAGAATATAGTGAATAGAATGATAAGGTTGCCCAGTAAATCCCCATATAGCCATCATCCCTATAATGACTATCCCAATACCTTCATTACATAATAATAAAGATTTTCTTGAAAAACGATCAATACTCTGCCCGATAAACGGTGTTAATAAAAACATAATAAGAGTTGCGATGATGGAGACATAACCAAACGTTGTCTCTCCTCCATTCTCTTTAATTAACAACCACGGAATCGTTATCATAACAATACCGGAACCAATAGCTGATAGACTATTGGCCCCTAGAATGAAATACAAGCGTGAATCTTTATACAGAGATGACATATCACTCAACTCCTAGTTGTTTTTTCACCTCTTTATATACGCTCATATATGCTTTTAATTCTTTAACTAAATCATGAATTAATGGTTTTGCATCTTCTCCCAGTTCACCGTCTTGTACATGAAGTCCATCAAGCACAACTTGTTTTGGGATTGCATTTGCGTACACCCCTCTAGCAACAATACGCATATTGTTTAATGCGTTAATGCCACCTTTACCGCCTCCAGCAACTGCAAGTAATGCGACAGGTTTATGAACAAATTCACTACTGCTTAAGTAATCTAACGAATTTTTCAACGCCCCACTCATTGCATTATGATATTCAGGTGTACATAGTACTACACCGTCTGCAGTTTTCACTAATGCCTTTAATTTTTTTACCGCTTCTAATTCACGTTGTGATTCTTCCCCGTTATATAAAGGCAGTTCCTCTACTGATAAATCGTATAACTCCCCTTCAAATTGATCAGCAATATATTTTGCCACCACACGAGTTCTACCGAATTTTCTTGGCGTACCGTTAATAACGACTAGTTTCATAATTATTTCTCTCCTTTGTTTTTCAGTTATACTTATATATTATCAGAAATTTCTATACAAAACACAATATAAAGAGGGAACTAGCTTGATAAAATAGTATGATAGACGAAAAAAAGAACTCATACGAAAGTATGAGTTCTTCACAATTACTTTTCCTCCTCTTTATGACACAGTATGCCTATGTTTCCTTTTGCTTCAAAATGGTTATACGCTTTTTCTGCTAATTTAATACGCTCTTCTGGTAAGGCTACATATTTCATAATATTTTCTATTATTTTTTCGTACGGAGTAAACACAATTCCTGGCCACTCTATCTCGTCCTCTCGATTACTATTTTCCGAAATAATAAATTTCTTATTTGCCACTGCATAAGAAACTCGAGGTGTTTCAAGAATTCCTGATAAGTAAAAATGAATATTTAATATAATTTTAGACCTAGCGATTAACTCATTTCTAACAATTCCCCACGCATTATTTTTAAAAACAATATTTAAATTCGGGGCAACTGCTTTTAATTGATCCAAAATAGCTTGCCGCCTCGGATTAAGAGCACCTATAAACAGTATATCGATGTCTTCAGTAATCTCATCTTCAAATGCATCTTTTTTTATTTGCAAAGTTGGGGCATAGTTCATTCCTATATGCCTTATTTCTTTTCCTACACCTTTTTGTTTTAACCATGCTATATTTTGTTTACTATAATCCCAAATTTCCTTATCTTTTAATAACATTAAATAAAGGGGGTGCGCATAAGGGCTTCCTTCATATAGCTGTTCTAGATTATAAATAATTGCATTTTTCGGAAGTAGATTCGGGTTATGCGCATATGTATGCGCTCCAAAAACAATTGTATTTTTCACATTTTCTAGTATTGTTTCTGAAATAATTGCTGTATTTCCCTCCTGCTCTAATCGCCATTTCAAAGCTCGTGCGACATCTATGAAACTACCATACGTCTTTGGGCATATAAAAAGACAATAATCATATTCTTTATTTAAATAAGCTTCCATTAGCCTTAAATTATTTTTATACAAATCCACATCCGGATATTTAAGTAAAAGCTCATTTGCATGTTTTTTTGCTACTTTATATAATCCAGCATAATAAGCAGCAATGCACCTTCTTAATTCAATTCTTTGCCGATGCTCATCTGCTACGTCCATGTCTAAAAGAAGATTTGCGATACAATACGCTTTTAAATGATCACGATCATAATAATAATCTAGTAGTGGCATCAATTCTTCATACGTATTTCCATGCACAGATTCCCCTAGTTCTAGCGCCCATCGTATTAATTCCATTATTACTCCACTACTCCTTTAACCGAAATTGTATTTAATAAAATTTCGCATTACTTTCTACCATATTTGCTATATGCAACGGTAACTCTTCTTTTTTCGATTCCAAAAATTTTTGTGACACTGCACCTAAATGTTTTTTATGCGGTATATAAAAAGCACTTATAGAAATCTCATAGTCAAATAAGTAATCATACACATGATAATCTACAAATAGAAGATCATTATTCGGAAAAGGAACTTCCTTACCTTGCAACGCATACATCAAAGCAATATTATTTTGAGATTTTAATCGATACATTCTTGCAAGTTGGTATAATGGTTCAGCCCTAGTTGGTCGATATTCCCACGCTTTTTGAAAATAAAGAATTGCTAATGCTGTATATTGTTCTTCTTGCTTCTTCATAGTTTCTTTTTCATCCGCTTCTGTTACTTCATGTTGCTGATTTGCCGAACGGTTTGCTAATTGTTCATAACAAAATCCTATTCGCAATAACGAATAGAACACCTCTTCAACCCATCCCCCTGCTTCCACTCTTTTTTTGTACCATTTAATCGAATCTTCAAATTGACTTAAATGAAAATAAGTTTGGGCTAAATAAAATAAATATCTTATATGCAAATCTGGCGTTGTTTCTGGATCACTAATCCCTTCTAACAACAACCTCTCATCTCTCTCGAATTTATCAGCTTTACTCCCACCATCCCCAGGGTCGTTAACGACAAGCGTCTCTAACCTTGCTACTCTCGTATTGTAATTCGCACCAACTTTGGAACGATCTATATCCCAATACTCATGAGTAACACCGACAGATTTCCATGGTAAAGAAGCTTTCAAAAGGCGTGTAAGCCAATACTTAATATGAATATCATATTGCAATGTAAGATAATGGTCTTCCGTTAAACTAGTCTTATCAAACTCAGGATCAACTTCTAATATCATATCTGCATCTAATATTAATAAATAATCTGCTTCTGGATATGTTTTTTGTGCCAATGAAACAGCTAAACTTCTGTTATAACCAAAGTTTTTAAATGGTTCATGATGAACTGTTCCTGGGATTTCATTTTCTTTACACCAATTTTCAATAATTTCAGGTGTATGATCAGTTGATCCCGTATCACAAATAGAAACAAAGTCTACAATTGATTTTGTAGCATTTAAACATCTTTCCATAATTCTAGACTCGTTCTTAACAATCATACAAAGACATAACTTTTTTTCTTCCCCTGCATTCTTCACTTGCTCATTTCCCATTTAACCACCTCATATTTTATTAACACGCTCTTTTCATATGTAACACCACTTCATAGCTACACTGATGACATAATCATCCTTTTACTATTTATGAAAATTTCATTTTATTTATTCTTATTTTTATGTTGGGACATCTTTCATGCTTCCCTTTATATTTGATACAATTAGTACAAATACACAATGATTGAATGGTATTTTTAAATTAGAAATTTCTTACACTATAAAAAAAGAAACTTGTGCCTATGCACAAGTTTCTTTTCAAAATCATTTCCTATTTTTTCACAACTTCATGTCCACCGAACTGATTACGAAGAGCTGAAACTACTTTTCCGTGGAATGTATCATCTTCTTGAGAACGGTAGCGCATAAATAATGACATCGCGATTACCGGTGCTGCCGCTTGAAGTTCAAGTGCCGTTTCCACAGTCCATTTCCCTTCTCCTGAAGAATTCATCACACCTTTAATGCCATCTAGTTTTGGATCATCTGCAAATGCCTTTTCAGTTAAGTCCATTAACCAACCGCGGATAACCGATCCGTTTGCCCATACTTTTGCAACATCTTCATAATTGAAATCAAAATCACTTTTATCTAATACTTCAAATCCTTCAGCAATTGCTTGCATCATACCGTATTCAATACCGTTATGAACCATTTTTAAGAAATGACCACTTCCGACGCGGCCTGCATAAGAATACCCATTTTCTACTGCTAAATCTTTAAATAAAGGTTCTAATTGATCGTAAATTTCTTTTTCTCCACCAACCATTAAGCAAGCACCGTATCTAGCTCCTTCTACACCGCCTGATGTTCCAATATCTACGTAATGTAAACCAAATCTTTTCGCTTCTTCCGCACGGCGTAACGTATCTTTATAGAATGAATTTCCGCCTTCAATAACGATATCGCCTTCCTCTAATAATGGATATACATCTTTTAATACTGACTCTACAACTTCTCCCGCAGGTACCATTACCCAAATTGTACGAGGAGCTTCTAGTTCAGCAATCATTTCTTTTAATGTATAACGAGCAGTAATCCCTAAAGCCCCTGCTTTTTCAACAAGTTCCTTATTAACGTCATATACAACTATTTCATGCTTGTCTTCATATAAATGTTCTGCTAATGGGAATCCCATTTTTCCTAATCCAATTAAACCTAGTTTCATATTCATCAATCTCCCATTCTATACAAATATATTTAATAACGAAATTAGTCCAAGTGCTACAACAGATAATATCGTCTCCATTGCAGTCCATGTTAATAATGTTTCTTTCACAGTCATTCCAAAATACTCTTTAATCATCCAAAATCCAGAATCATTTACATGTGATAAAATTAATGACCCTGCACCTGTTGCAAGTGCTAGTAGTTCAACATTTACACCTGGTGTACTTGCTGCAATCGGTGCTACAATTCCAGCTGCTGTCATCATAGAAACGGTAGCAGATCCAGTCGCAATTCGGATAAGTGCCGCAATTCCCCAACCTAATAATATCGGTGAAATATGAGATTCTTTCGCCATTTCTGCGATTGTCGTTCCAATTCCAGAATCTAATAATACTTTATTAAACGCACCGCCTGCACCGATAACTAACAGTATGTTCGCAATTGGTCCTAAACAATCATTTGTAAATTGTAATACTTTATCTTTTGAGAAACCTTTTGCATAACCAAGACTAAAGAAAGAATATATCGTTGCAATTAATAACGCGACTATTGGATCTCCAATGAAGTGCAATACTTGTGCAAGTTGACTTGTTTTGCTTAGCCCTACTTCCGCAATCGATGCACCTAGCATAAGAAATACTGGAAGTAAAATAGTAAACAATGTATTTCCGAAACTAGGAAGTTCCTTCTTCTTATCTCTTTCAATAAATTGCTCCGCTATATCTAATGGTACTTCTTTATGTATACGAGCACCGATCCATTTCCCGTAAAGCGGACCTGAAATGATTGCAGTTGGAAGTCCGACAATTAATGCATATAAAATTGTTTTCCCTACATCTGCTTTAAAAATACCTACCGCTGCCATCGCTGCTGGATGCGGTGGAACGAGTCCGTGTACAACAGATAGTCCTGCTACTAGCGGAATACCGATTGTAATAAGTGATACCCCTGTTTCTAACGCAATTGTAAATACTAATGGAATTAATAGTACAAATCCAACTTGGAAAAACACAGGAATTCCTACTAAAAATGCAACGAACATCATCGCCCAGTGAACACGTTTCTTCCCAAAACGATCTATTAATGTGGTAGCAATTCGTTCAGCACCGCCAGATTCGGCCATCATTTTTCCAAGCATCGTTCCTAATGCTAAAACTATCGCTAAAAACCCTAACGTATTACCAAGCCCTAGTTTAATAGAATCGATAATCCCTGGATCTTTTGGTGAAGTTCCAATCAATGGCATTCCCATTGCTAGCCCTACACCAATTGCTGTTAATATTAACGCGACAAACGGATGCCATTTTACTACCGTAATAAGTAAAAGTAGTATGACAACTGCCGCTAGTACGATTCCAACTACCATTTCTCCCAATCCCCCTATTGTTTACGTTGGAAAGCAGCTATACAATCAAATTCTTCTTTCAAGCGATTGTAAAGTCGTTCATACATATAAAACATTTCTAAATATATAGCCGTATTTTCTTTGTTCGGTACATGATGATGAACAATATCAATCCAATCCTTTACCTCTTCAAGAGAATCAATTTTTCCTACAGCATATAAAGCAACTGCCGCTGCCCCAAGCGCAGATGCTTCATGACTTTCAGGAACAAGCAATTCTTTTCCCATCATATCGGATAACATTTGTCTCCAAAATGCAGATTTCGCAAAACCTCCTGAAACACGTATTTCAGTAAGTGGCCCTGTACAATCCCTGATTGCGAGTGCAACAGAATATACGCTCATACAGACACCTTCCATGACTGCACGTATAAAATGTTCTCGTTTATGCTGAAGGTTTATTCCAAAGAATGTACCACGAGCATTTGCATTCCAGTAAGGTGCACGTTCTCCAGATAGAAACGGTAAAAATAGCAATCCACCCGCTCCAGCTGGTACACTTTCCGCATATTTAATTAATAAATCATACGGATCAATGCCAAGCTTCCTTGCAACTTCTTGTTCTGGGCTACCAAATTCATCACGTAACCATCTCAGTAATATTCCGCCGTTATTCGTTGGTCCGCCGATCACCCAGTGCTCGTCTGTTAATGCATAACAAAACGTTCTTCCTTTTTCATCTGTATGAACACTTGATGAAATTGTTCGAACCGCACCACTTGTACCAATTGTAATTGCAGCTGAGCCAGGCGATATTGCCCCAACGCCTACATTCGCAAGAACACCATCACTTGCACCAATAACAATTGGCGTATCTTCACGAATGCCCATCTTTTGTGCTAATTCAGGTTTCATACCCGATAAAATATATGTAGTTGGCACAGGTTTTGATAATTGTTCTGGTGACATATGTAACATCGTTAAAACTTCTTTATCCCAGTTTAATGTTTCTAAATTAAATAACCCAGTAGCAGATGCTATTGAATAATCCACTAAGTAACGTGAAAACAATTGATAAATAACATACTCTTTAATGGAAATAAATTTATAAGCGCTCGCATATAATTCTGGCTCTTCCTCTTTCATCCACAATAATTTAGAAAGCGGCGACATCGGATGAATTGGTGTGCCTGTTCGTCTATAAATGTCATGCCCATTCATATGTTGTAATAATTTTTCCGATTGTTTCGTACTTCTATTATCTGCCCAAATGATAGAACGCGTTAATGGTGCACCTTTTTCATCTACTGCAATTAATGCGTGCATTGCTGTACTAATACCGATTGAAGAAATATCCTCTGGTAACACCTTACCCTTTTCGATGGCAACGCTTACAGTTTTATATACAGCAGCACATATTACATCAGGATCTTGCTCAGCCCATCCGACGTTCGGTTGAATAATTGGATAATCAACTGCATGTGACGCAACGACTTTTCCTTTTTCTGTAAACACAACCGTTTTTGTACTTGTGGTACCGATATCAATCCCGATTACTCTCCCCCTTGTTTCCATGCGAATCTTCCCTTCATTTCTAGCAAAATACGATCTAGTAAACCGTTTACATGAATTAGTATATAAAATATTTTTTCATTAATCAAGTTTTAAAAAGAAAATTTTTTTCATAACAAAAAATAAATCCCCCTCATTCCATTTCACTTACATACTAAATTTAGATTTTCCGTGCGGTAAAGTTGCATTATATTCGTTTCGCAACACATTCTTTTTCTTTCATTAACAACACATATATAGTCCTTCCGTACGTTCTACTCATTTGCCTGAAAAAGGAGTTGTACAGCAACTACCTACGCAATGGAAATTTTGTGCACTTTGCTCGTTTTTATTGTATTAAGTTCACTCGTCCTTTTATCTTAATAGTCTTAGAGTGCGGATCCTACTATCACTTTATTAACTTGTAAATATATGTTACATACTATAAAATCTAATAGCATTTATATTTTTCAGAAAAATAAAACAATATTTCAGACTTTATTGTATAATGTTGTAAAAAGATGTCGGAGGGATTTAATGTTACATAAAATATCTCAATTCACAATTAAGCTTTCATCCATTCTTTTATCACTGTTACTATTATTAAATTTACCTTATTTATTTATCACTCAACAAGGATTCACCTTTCAACCAATTTATTTTTTTAACCAGATCGTTACTATGTTAAAACAGGTTTTCTCACCTGAATCATTGTTGGTTATAGGATCAGACCCAAAGTTTGGTCATTTAAAAACAACACCATTATTTCCAACTGTTTTAGAACCTTATCTATATTCGTTTATTGTATTATTTGTGGCCTTTTTGCTTGCGCTCTTTATCTCATCTAGCATGGCATTTTTTTATTTTTTAGCAAAAGATTATATAAAAAAATGGATAAACCGAATTGTGTTCATATTAGAAGCTGTCCCTGATATGATGATGATGATTTGTTTGCAAATATTTTTCATTTGGGTACTTAAGAAATTTGGGGAAGCTCCTTTCACCATTATTTCTTTTAATGAAAATCGCGCTTATTTACTTCCTATTTTATCTTTAGCGGTCTTACCTACATTACAAATGTTTCGGATGATGGTTTTATACATAAAAGAAGAACATGGAAAACATTACGTAGAGGTTGCATATGGAAAAGGTCTTTCATCAAGTTATATACTATGCATTCATTTATTCAAAAATACATCTATCCACTTCTTCTACCATTTAAAAACGATTTTTGTTTTCTTACTTTCTAACTTATTCATTTTAGAATTTGTTTTTAATATGCAAGGTATTATTCAATTTTTATTTAAGAAGGCGTTTATTTCACCTCCCGCTGCATTTATTATACTTGTCATGATTATTTTACCGTTTTATGCCATTTTTCAAATAATTTCTCTCATGATGAATAGATGGCAAAAACAATTGAAAGGAGCAGCTTTATGAAATCTATTTGGAAATCAAAACGCTTTTTAATCGGCTTTACTTATTTATTCATACTTGTTTCAGCTAGTTTTATTTATAGTTGGTTCTTTAAAGATAACATCCCAAAACCTCCTCAGTTACTTTACAATGACAATAACGAATTGCTTGGAAAGGCTCCCTTTCCACCATCATTAATACCGCCTTTTGGATCGGATCGTTTTGGAGAGCCTGTTTTCTTACAAATTATAGAAGGAGCAAAATTCACTATCTTATTAGCTGTGGCAATTAGCTTCTTTCGAATTTTATTCGGAACATGTATAGGAATCCTCTTAAGTTTATATGCTCCAAAATTCAAGAGATTTTTCCAGGCATGCTCAGAAGTTTTTTACTATATTCCTACTTTATTTATCGCATTTATACTCATCACGCCCGTTAATATTGTAATAGTATCAAATGCTGATAGATTAGATCCAAATATTTCATTTGCGTTTTATCAAGTACTCGTACTTATTTTCGTCGCTCTGCCTACACTTTCTTTATATATATCCTCAGAGGTTGATGAATTTATGAAACAAGATTACATTTTAAGTTCACAATTACTGGGTGCTAGCCGTTTTCATATTTTCAAAAAACACTTACGAGTCTTATTACTTGACCGCTTATTTGTGTTATTTATGGAACATATCGTTCAAGCTCTCATACTCGTTATCCATTTAGCGTTGCTTGATATTGTAATTGGTGGGATACAAATGCGTGAACTCTATGACGGAGTACTCAAACCTGTTTCTCTATCGAATGATTGGGCAGGCCTTATTGGATTAAATCGTTATGAAATGAATATTTCATGGTGGATTATTTTGTATACTCTCGTTTCATTCTTTATTACGATTCTATTTATAAAGCTTATGACAATCGGGATTCAAGATGCACTGAAAGCAAGGGATTCGCAAGTTGTAGCAATTCAAACCGTTCCAAATCATAAAAAATTTGTTAAAAGTAAAGATTCTTTTTCGTTTGTAGATAAAGTGAACCTTTAATCCTTTCTCGTTAGTCGACATTGATAGTAGTGGAATGCAAAGAAGATGATTCCTGTTGAATGCAGGGATCATCTTCTTTCTGCCGTCTAACTTTTTTACATGTCTTTAGCTAGACTCATGCTTTTTATATTTAAAATGAATTATTTGCAATCACAATTATGCTGTTTAAAATCGATTACCATACGTCCTTGAATTCTACCTTGTTCCATTTCTTCGAATACATTTTGTACTTTATCTAGAGAACATGTTTGAACAACCGGCACTACCTTGCCTTCTGCACCGAACATAAATGCCTCCTCTAAGTCTTTACGAGTACCGACTAGAGAACCAACTACTTCAATTCCATCTAGTACAAGTCGCGGAATGTTTAAATCCATAGTTTCTACTGGTAAACCTACTGCAACGACTTTACCACAAGCACGTACTGCATCAACTGCTGAGTTGAATGCTACTTTAGAAACGGCTGTTACTACAGCAGCATAAGCACCACCAAACTCATCTTGAACTATCTTATCAGCAGGACCTTGAGAAATTGGATTGATAGTCATATGAGCGCCAACCTCTTTTGCTAACGCTAATTTATCGTCATTAATATCTACTGCAATTACCTTTGCACCAAATACGTTTTTAGCATATTGGATAGCTAGGTTACCTAATCCACCACAACCATAGATGACGATAGGTTGACCAGGTTTAATGTCTGATACTTTTATTGCTTTATATGTAGTTACGCCCGCACATGTGATAGATGATGCTTGAGCAGGATCTAATCCTTCTGGTACTTTCACCGCATAGTCAGCTGTAACAATACATTGTTCTGCCATACCACCATCTACTGAATAACCAGCATTTTTAACTTCACGGCAAAATGTTTCTCTACCAGTTACGCAATATTCACAACGTCCACAAGATTGGAACATCCATGCAATACTTACACGATCACCTATCTTTAGTGAAGTAACATCATCAGCAATTTTCGTCACAATACCTACACCCTCATGACCAAGAATACGGCCATCTGTGTTTCCAAAATCATGATTTGCAACGTGTAAATCAGTATGACAAACCCCACAATACTCTACATCTACTAACGCTTCACCTGAGTGTAACGGACGTAATTCCTTTTCAATAACTTCAATGTTTGCTTTACTATTTTTATTAACTACTACTGCTTTCATATGTGATCTCCCCTTTAGTGTTTTAGAATTTTAATGAGTACATCTCAAAACTTCTGTCTTCACTGATTTGGCTAATCATTATGCCAACTTTAAATGTTCAATCATCATTACACGTTCATCATAACATGTAATTTTAAAAGCTTATTGTTAAATATTGAACAATATTTGAATTATTAACCAAATGTTTTCTTACTATATTTGAAGGGAAAACTGAGATTTCATCTATGTATCGTTTATTAGAATTCAAGATGTGGAGTAATAAATAAAGATTTTTTAATATAGGAAAGTATTATCATCATATTTCCAAAAAAATTATACCGAGTAAACCTAGATTATATATCATCAAACTATTGACCAATATAAAAAGCCCTTCAATTGAAGGACTTTTTATATTCGTTTCATTGAAATTGTTTCACGTATACTTTGTAAATTTTGCAACGTCTCTTCTTGGCGTTGTAACGATAACCCAACGTATAAAGTATCTAACAAACTTAACTGTGCTAATCTTGATGAACTTGCTTCTGTACGGAATTCCGTCTCACGTGTTGAAGTATACAAAGTAATATCAGCAAGTTGACTTAATGCTGATTTCTGATAGCTCGTAATTGCAATAATGTGAGCTCCCCTTGCTTTTGCTACTTCTAACGCTTCCAGTAACCCTTTATTGCTACCAGAATGTGAAATTGCAATTACCACCGCTTCTTTAGTAAGTAAACCCGCACCCATAATTTGAAAATGTGAATCTGTATGAGCAATACAAGAAATACCCGTTCTCATAAATTTATGATATGCATCCATCGCAATAATACCAGAACCACCATTTCCATAAAACTCAATACGACTTGCATCTTGCAATACCTTTACGGCTTGCTCTAGCGCTGTATCATTTAACAAATGCAATGTATCTTGCAGTCCTGTAATATGCGAATGAAAAACTTTTTTAGCAACAGTTACCATACTATCGTCTGCCGATACTTCTTCATGAATATTTTGCATAGGAGTATGTACAATTTCACGAGCTAGTGTAATCTTTAAATCTTGAAACCCTTGAAAACCGAGGTGCTTACATAAGCGGAATATCGTAGCTTCAGAACTATTCGTAACTTCAGCTAATTCTGTAATAGATTTATGTACAACATCTTGTGGATGTTTCAATATATGTTCGGCAATACTTCGCAATTTTGGTGATAAACCGTTTAACGAAGCTTGAATTTTTCCAATCCCACTTCTTGTACCTGGCATAGCATATCTTCCCCTTCCATCGTAGTTTTATTGTACCTAATTATAGAAAGAAGAAAAACCTTTATTTAGCACTACTATAAATTAAAACTTTAATCAGTGAGAGTATTGTACATCTACCACTAATTATAGCCTGCAAATAGCGGGATAAATTTTAAATACTCCTATGTATTCTGTCGTAACATGATACATAATTATTCATACTTATTATTTCCCCCGTGTTTCACCGCATATAACGCAGCTTGCGTGCGATCATCTACTTCCAATTTAGCTAAAACATTTGAAACATGTGTTTTTACAGTTTGTTCCGTAATATGAAGCTCTGCTGCAATTTCCTTATTACTTCGCCCTTTCGCAATTTCACGAAGTACTTCTTGCTCTCTTTTCGTTAACATGGAAAAAGGGTTCTCTTTTTCTTTCTTGACTGCTGACCGTCCGAATAGTGCTGGTGTTACTTTCGGATGAAAATTTGCATTTCCTTCATGTACTGCAATGATAGAAGCAACAAGTTGCTCAGGTTGTACTTCTTTTAATTGATAACCATCTGCTCCAGCTTCCAGTGCTGGTAAAACATAATCTTGCTCTGAAAAACTGCTTAATATAAGTATCTTTATTGTTTCATCATATTGTTTTATCCGTTTTGTTGCTTCTATACCATCCATCTTCGGCATTGATAGATCCATTAATACTACATCTGGTCTTTCCGTTTGAATGAATGTTAATGCCTCTTCACCATTTTCTGCTTCCCCAACTATTTCAAATTCTTCTCTCGTTTTTAAAAAGAATACAAGTCCTCTTCGAACGATATGATGATCCTCAACTAGTAGTAATTTAATCTTCAATCTTCTTCTCCCCTTTAAACCGGCAATTGAATTTCAATTTTTGTTCCCTTTTTCAGCTCAGTTTTTATTTGAAATGATCCCCTCATTAACTGAATACGTTCCTTCATACTTTTTAAACCGAGCGCTGACTCTCTTACGTGATCTTGTATAAATCCTATTCCGTTATCCTCTATGTAAAAATACAACTGGTTATTTTCTATTTTTAAAAGAACATTTACCTTTTCACATGAAGCATGTTTTTTACAATTATGTATTGCTTCTTGACTAATACGCCATAAAACTTCTTCTATTTCATCTCCAATTGAAACCATACCATCAATTCGAACTTCCACGTGGACCCCTAACAACTTTCCGTAATTTTTAATTGCTTCTGCTAAACCTTTCTCTAATCCTTCCGGTCTTAATTGCCAAATTAAAAGTGTCATTTCTTGTAATGCTTCCTGTGATAATTCTCCAATATAGCTCAACATCTCTTGCAAGTCTCTATCTTGCGTCATATTTAAAGTACCTTTTGCTGTTAGCATAATAGAAAATAACAATTGTTTTACTGAATCATGTAAATCACGTGCAAGTCGATTTCTTTCAGCTACCACTACATATTTACGTTCTTTCTCTACTAACTGAATACGTTGTATTGTCGTTCCTATTTGAAATGCAATTGATTCTAGTAATGCTAATTCTTCCTCTGAAAAATGTGTTTTTTGAGGTGAGGCCACATTTAATAGACCAAACTTCTCCGATCCAGACCTAAGGGGAATTGTCGCATGATGCGTAACATCTTCGGTCTCTCCCCAATTACATTCAATCGCACCCTCTATCCGCTTACATTCAATAATATTTGTCGCTTTTTCTAATCTCCCATTCACAAAACGCTCTACACACCAGCAGTCTCCTTCACACATCGGCTTCTTCTCTTGCCACGTAAGAGCCGGTGGTAAGTTTTCATCTACAAGCATACGGTGCTTTCCACTTTCATCGATAAAAAATATCCACCCTGTTTGTAAATTCATAACTTGTAACAATGTATGTAACACTTTTTCTAACATGTCCTGTAAGTCTGTTGCTTCATTTAATAATTCAGCAATTGCTTTTAATGCTTCTAAACGATGCATCTCTTTTTCTTCAAAGTTCATTCTCATCACCAACTACCATTATAACATTAAGAAATTTCTAAATTCTACAAATAAAGAAAGAACCGAATTCCTTCAGTTCTTTCTTTAAATTAATCATTTTAATATTGTTTTTCTATCCAATATTAAAAACAGAATTTTGTTAACAAACTGTTCTTGTTCTTCTTTAGCTGTCCGATAAAGATTGTCCAGCACGGTCATGCTGTAAACTTTCAGCAGTAACGACCATATTTGCTGCTGGCATTTGTACTTGATTCTTATGGAACATAGACATTAGTTCAAACCTTACTTGTCTAGAAGTTTCAAAATAATCTTCTGGCTTTATTAAACCTGTAATACAAAATTCATATCCAACATATTTAAGATTCGGGTTTAAATCTGTGACACCAACATATTTAAACGGCTCAACAGCTTCATCCTCTACTTTATAAAGACTCGGAGCCAATTTTTCATTACAATTTACACAAACTTCTTCTAACAATTCCTTAACTCTTGTAGGATCTTCCTGATAACTTACCGTAATCCGTTCAATTACGCGCATCCATCCTTTATTAAAATTTTGTATCGTTCTAATCTCTCCATGTGGTATAGTTAGAAGTTTTCCTGACCATTCACGAATTTGCATAAAACGAATACTAATTTCCTCAATCGTTCCTGAATTTGTTCCGTTAAAAGTAACAAAATCGCCAACACGAAACTCTTTGTCCGCTAATCTCGCAAAGCCTAATATAACATCTTTTAACATCTGTTGTGCAGCAAAACCGATAACAACACCCGCTATCCCTGCACCTGCAATGATACTTTTTATATCTACAAATTGGCTAATTAAATAAATGATTAGACTGATGATGATGATATATCTAAAAATTGATCGAATCACACTTTGAATTGTTTGCTCTACCTCTTCATCAAAAAAGCTTGATTTCCTAAAAAACCAATCAATAATGCGGTTAATTACAAAAGAGATAATGATTAGAACTAAAGCAAATAGTAAAAATCTTAAAAGTAAAAACTCTCTTACATAATTAAAAAATTCTTCAGTATACGTTAATAAACTCATCCATCCACACCCTTAACTAATGAAAATTTCATGAAAAACTAATTTATTGTCATACCTTTTGATTTCCTTAAAAACTTGTTACACTATCTTCTATAAATATACCCTTTTTTATTATCTAAAGGGAGATAACAATAGAATTTTTTATAAATGACTTTATGTTAAGACCTCAATACTTACCTAAACAAAAATGGGAATATTAACACAACGCCGAATAGTTCATTTGAAAATATTTTGGACTCGCTGAGGTTACTTACAATGGGCTATAACGTAAAAAGAGACCTTTTTAAAGGCCTCTTTTTTTCACTTCACTTCTGCATGTAAGCATGACTTAAAATGTCCAAGTGCAAATTCATGTCCTTGCGCATTAAAAGATGCAACTGCCTTTTCATAAACTACAATTTTAAATCCTTTATTATAAGCATCTACCGCTGTGTGAAGAACACAAATATCCGTACAAACACCTACAAGATGAACTTCTTCTATTCCTCTTTCTCTTAACTTCATCTCTAAGTTTGTTCCTGTAAATGCACTATATCGTGTTTTATCCATATAATATACATTCTCTGCATTTTTATATATTTCGTACACATCTTGTAATTCACCAAACAAATCTCTTCCATTTGTACCAGCTATATTATGAGGCGGGAATAACTTTGATTCTGGATGATATACATCGTTTTCTTCGTGTTTATCGATCGCAAAGACAACATAATCTCCATTTTCAATATATTGCTTCGTTATATGGACAATTTCCTTCTCAATTTCTTGTCCTGGTTTCCCGCATGTTAAAGCTCCTTTTTCAGCTACAAAATCATATGTATAATCAATATTAATAAGCGCTCGTTTCATAACTACTATCTCCCCTTCTTCTGTTTCACAGTAAACAATAGAAAATTTGTTATTACGACATCGTATGTACTATTCGACATTTCAAATGAAATACCTACATTTTTCATGTGAAACTTACCTTAATCTGAGTTTATCATATGATAGATAAACAATGGTAAAACAAATAGCTCCTATTAACAAATCATGAATTTGTTAATTGAGCGTAATTTGAATTACTTCTTGTATCGTAAACCAAATTAATGACTTCGTTATACGAATAAAGACGATACGAATACACCGATTCACATCTTCAGCCTCTTTCTCTGTCATAGTAGAAACAAGTGATTTACTATGACATCCTCTAGTATAAACAAAAAAGTACACTACTTTTTGAGTAATGTACTTTTTATTCTTCTTATGACGCTGGTTTTGTTTCAAATGTTGCTTGATTAAAACTAATAACCTTTCCTTTCGGGTCATTGTTTTCATACTGAACTGCAGTAACCGTATGATTACCTGTCTCAAGCGTCTTTTCTTTTAATTGTACTGTTGTCTGTGTTGTACTAGTGACTTGATGTTTATCTGCATATACTTGATCTACAAATATAAATGTTTCTTTATCGTTTTGAAAATTAGAAAGCTCTAATTCAACTTGCTGAATTAAAGTATCCTTTTTGATGAACACAGCCGGTATATTGCCATTTTCAGAGGTGCCATCTGGAGTAATAACTTTCACTTTGCCTTCTCCAACTGGCACCGCTCCTTCAGGAAATACAACTATATTCTCATTACTTGCGTTTACAACTTTTTCTTCCTGCTTTGATTGCGCATCCTCTTTTTCTTGTGGAGCACCGCAACCGGCTAGTAACAATACAGACAATCCAGTGATTATGAATTTTTTCAAAATTCATCCCCCCTGTCATTTCATTATAATTTATTATACAAAAATAACTTTTAAATTTTAAAACTACTTTCAACACTTTCATGAACAAATAGAATATTGCTCACGATTAATGTATCATATTTTCCTTAATAGAACATTAATTTTTTTTATGAAATAAATAGTAATTCCCTCTTATCTATCATTTTAGCCCAACAAATTAATTACATACCTGTCCAAAATAAAAAGACATTGTTCATTCAATGTCTTTTTATTTTGGACTTTAAAAAACAAATGTTGTAATCTCATCTACTTCTTTTCTTGGAAGTTTCTTCGGCTTATCTTTCGGAAAACCGAGTGAAATAACCATATTTATTTGTTTTTCAGGCTCAACTTGTAAATATTGTCGTAGTTCATCTTGAGCTAACAATACCGGTCCTGTCATCGGGCAAGTACCAAGCCCCTTCGCATGTGCAGCCAGCATTAAATTTTGTGCCGCTAAACAGCTACTCTTAATTCCTTCTTCTTCCCAAACTGAATCTGGAACAAAAGCAATTGGATCAAATATCTTTTCACGAAACTTTGATTCATATGGTGTTGCCAAACATACGATTAATACTGGCGCCTCCGAGAAAGCTGTTGCATATGGTCCGAAAGAACGTGTAAGTAATTTCCCTGCTTTCTCTTCTCCGTCTTCTGCCGCTTTTGCCGCAAGTTTATGTAATGCATCCCATGTCATTTGTTCAATTTCTTTAATTTTCTCTCGGTTCATAATGACCAAGAACTCCCAAGTTTGTGAGTTTGTATCACTCGGTGCATAACGAGCACAATCAATAATTTCTTTTATATCACTAGTGGATACTTCTTGTTCTGTGAACTTCCTAACACTTCGTCTACCGTGAATTACTTCTTTAAAATCTTCATAATTCATACATTAAATCCCCTTTTTACAGCGTTTTCAAATCTTGTCCTATGCTTGAATTATATCATGAAAAAAAGCTGGAGGAATACCAGCTTTTTTCTTCAATATTAGTTCGTAACTTTAAATAAACGAATACTTTCTTCATATGCAACTTGGAGTTTCTTTGTAATTGGTCCTCTTTCGCCGGTTCCAAACTGTTCATCACCTATTTGAACGACTGGGAATATTTCAAGTGGTGTTGCTGTAAAGAAGCACTCATCAGCCTCATATACTTCTTGTAGTGAAAATTCTCGTTCTTCTACTTCAATATATAACTCTTTCGCTAATGTAATAACGAAGTGACGTGTAATGCCGTGTAGAATGAAATTGTCAGCCCGATGTGTAATCAATTTATTATTCTTTACCATAAAGAAATTTGAATGGCACCCTTCAGTTACAATTCCATCTCGTACTAATATCGCTTCTTGATAGCCTTGTTCGTTAATTTTATTTTTAATCATAATATTAGGTAGCAGATTTAAAGATTTTATATGACAGAACTTCCACCGTATATCCTCTTCTACCGTAACTTTTATTCCTCGTTCCATAGCAGCAATTGGTCTTGGAAACGAAACAATATTTGCAAAATATGTTGGTTGCATATTTGACTCATATACATGATTACGTGCTTGAGCACCTCTTGATATTTGCAAATATACATTCCCATCCTCTTGAAATTGATTTTTTTCAATCATTTGATGCAACTCTTCCACTAACTCCTCCTTAGTAAAAGGTGGAATTAGTTTTATTTCTTCCATAGAATTAAAGAATCGTTCCAAATGTAAATCTAATAAATGTGGCTTCCCATCATATAATCTGAATACCTCGTATATACCATCACCAAATTGAAAGCCTCTCTCCTCTAATGGAATCATCGGCTGTTCTTCCTTCGTATTTACAATTCTTCCGTTAAACAAAATCCAATCTTTATGAGTAGCTTTCATTCATTCCCACTCCTTTATTCCATGATTGGTTTAATTGTACAACTTATCCACACTTAAAAGAAGGAATTTTCTGTATTTTATAAACAAAAAAGCACATCACCCATTTACAGTGATGTACTCGACCATTCATTTACTTTAAAAAATATTTTTCGATATCATCTAACATAAGGTTTGCAGCTACAATACCACCTGCTGTATTCCAAATCACTTCATCTACTTCGAATACTTTATTATCTTTAGAAGCCTGTAACTGCTTAAAGAGCGGATCTTCTGTCCATTCTTTCGCTAACGTGTTTCCTTCATTATTCTTATCCGCATCTTTATCAGATGTGAAATAGAATAAGTAGTCCCCGTCCATATTTGGAATTTGTTCTTTTGTAATTCCTTTTATCGCAAATTCATCTTTATCTTGTAGTGGTGGTCGTTTAAATCCAATATCATTTAATACAACGCCTGAGAATGAATTTTTTTGATAAATACGAACATCACCTGGGACGAAGCGAATAATTGAAACTTTAGAGTTAATTTTATCACCTAATTGTTCTTTTATTCCTGCAATACGCTTTTTATAATCATTAAGAGCATTTTGCCCTTCTTTTTCTTTATTTACAGCTTTTGTATAAAGCGTAAAGTTTTCTTTCCAATCACCGCGCAATGTTTCAGCATATACTGTTGGCGCAATTTCTTTTAACTGCTCGTATATTTTTTCGTGACGCATTTTATTTCCAATAATTAAATCCGGCTGAAGCTTCATTACTGCCTCTAAATTAATGTCACGCTCAGTTCCTACTACTTTCGTATCTTTTAACTCTTTCGCTAAATGAGGATACCATTCATCCCCAGCTCGTGGTTTTGTCATTCCAACTGGCGTTACTCCGACAGTTAAAAGTGCCTCAGCACCCTCATTCGTTAAAACAACAACTCTTTTTGGTGTACCATTTACTGTCGTTTCGCCCATTGCATGCTTTATACTATATGAATCTTTTGCCTTTACTGATGTATCTTTATCTTTCTTCTCTTCTTCTTTACCGCACCCTGCGATTATGACCATTAATAACATAATGCAAAGTATAAGAATATTTTTAGTGCGTGTCATAAATCCTCCTAGTTGAAAACGATTTTCATTTACAGATTAATGTATATCTCATACATTGTCAATAGATATATCAGAAAACTTTTTCAATATATATAATTTATATCTTATTTTTATTCGAAATATTTTTGTACTTATTTGCTATTCACTTTTTAACCGTAGCATGTGAAACATAAACGGACATAAGAAAGTAATTGTAATTCCAGTCAATGCATAACGTACATAATACATATCAGGTATTACTTTTTTTAGTATGAGCTGCATCATTAACATGAAACTAAGACCTAAAACTGTTTTTACTGCTTGTATTTTAAAATTATTATTTTCATTCATTTTAATAAAATGATTCTCTAACATGATACCAATCGTTGAACCTGTCAAAACTCCAAGTAATTTTAAATTATCTATTTGGTCAGTCATAACATACATAATGAGTGAAACTGCCAATACAATTCGTTGTAACAATATAAATTTCCTATCACTTAATTCCCCTGTTACTTTCGTATATAAATAAACAACTATGACACTAATTAAAAAGGCACCTATTATATCACTGAGCCAATGTACACGTAAATATAGACGAGAAGTAGCAACCAATATTATAAAAATAATTCCAATAATCCAAATGATTCTCTTTTTACATAACATCATAAAAGAGCCCCAAAATGTTGTCGCTAACTGGACGTGTGTACTTGGAAAAGAATAACCAGCGGCTGACTTTTCATATAAAGCCTGAATTCCGTCATATGTATACGGTCGTGGAATTTTCATGAATTCTTTTATCACTATCCCTATGTAACCCGAGAGACAAAGCATAACAATCATATGAAATGCTTTTCTTTTAGAAACACACCAATATAAAATCGAAATAATAATTAAATACAACGTTTCATTTGCAATACTGGATATAAGTTTAAAAAGTATTGTAAGCACACCTCGCTCCAGACTGGTCATCCATTCAAGAAATAAAATATCAAAATTAAACATACAAAAACGATACCTCCAAAAAAATTTCTTTCTGCTATTTGTCAGTACTTAAGATAAACTAGTTGATTTACATGTCAAATTAATACACCTACTTACGTTATAGATTAAGAATATATAGTACCACATACTAATAATAGATAATATGTTAAATCATCTAATCATTTTTATGAATTTTAATGAAATTTTGGGCTTTATATACAAAAACATCTGTATCTTGTTATCCACTTATTTATATTTCATGTCAAATTGCACCTCATTGTTTTTTGATCTATGGAACTACTATTAAATAAAGTAGTATACATATAACTTTCAAAGCCATTACAATTACAAATAAAGAAACCGCCTTATGTAAGGCGGTTTCTATCATTTTGCTTTAACCAATTTAAAATAAATATATACGATTGATAGTGAATATAACGTATGCAAAATAAAAGAAATAGAAGGGCTATTCCAGTGCTACTATACAGCAAACCGAACTTTAAAAAAATATTTAAAAGCGGTGGAAAGTTCGTTATGTTTTGTAATGTAATAAGCATACAAAATAAAAGGAAAAACACAGGGGCATATTGCAATTCATACGGCTTTCTCTTCTTATTCATTCTTTTTCGAATGAACATATGGCTTAGCTCTGCTACTATAAAACACCCTCCAATTAATACAAGACCAGAAGTCATCGTCATACATCCACCTGCCTTATATTTATCCCGCACGACTACTCATCGTTATATTTTCTTCACATATATTCCATCTTCCTCATTAAAACCAAAGCTCTCTATGAACGATTTTGCTTGTTCTGTTAATTCCGTTTGTAATATCTTTATCTCTTTCACATTTCTTTCTTTCATCATCGCTTCAAATGTAAAATACGTATTTGTCCCATAACCGTAACTTTGATAATCAAAATGAATAATTAACTGAGATAAAACCGCACTCTCCTCTTGAACACGATAATCTATCACACCAATATATGTATCATCAACTTTCACACAATACTGTACCTGATTCTCACTTAAACTATGTGAGCGAAACATTTCTTTAACAACGTTTTCATTTTCTACATTTACTTTTTCAAACGTAATCATATGTTGTCCATCCTTTTACTATTATTGTATCAATAATTCGTTCCATTTATGAAAAAAACCTTAAGATCATATGCGATCTTAAGGTTTTTCTAATTAAACTAAGCTATACGCACGTTTCGTTTCTTCGTGGAACTTATTCGTATCGTATTTATGCTCAACATAAATTTGATGCCATACCATAAACGCAAGTACAGTCCAAATTTTACGGCTATAATCGCCTTTATCTGCACAATGTGCTTCCAGTAAGTTTAATACATACTGTTTGTCGATTAAATGCTCTGTTTTACTCTCGTTTATAATATTGATAGCCCAATCATGCATTTCGTCTTTTAACCAGTGACGAATTGGTACTGGGAATCCAAGTTTTTTACGATCTAATACGTGATCTGGAACGATTCCGCGTGCCGCTTCACGTAAAATAGCTTTCGTAGTTCCGTTAGCAATCTTAAATTCAGTTGGAATTTTAGATGCAACATCGAATACTTCTTTATCTAAGAATGGTACACGAAGTTCTAATGAGTTTGCCATTGTCATTTTATCAGCTTTTAATAAAATGTCACCGCGTAACCATGTGAACATGTCAATGTACTGCATTTTGCTTACATCATCATAATCTTTAATTTCGTTATACAATGGTTTCGTGATATCCATATAGTTAACACTTTCATCGTAATACTTCATTAATTCAGCTTTCTCTTCTTCACGGAAGATTTTCGCGTTTCCATAGTAACGCTCTTCAATTGGTGTACATCCGCGCTCTAGGAAGCTCTTTCCTTTAAAGCCTTCTTTAAGAGCACCACTTAATGCTTTTAGAACGCTCTTACCTGGGCTAGGAATGTAAGAGAACATTTTTAGTGAGTTTGGCTCACGATAAATGTTATAACCACCAAATAGCTCGTCTGCACCTTCACCTGAAAGAACAACTGTTACATGCTTACGTGCTTCTTTTGCAACGAAGTACAATGGTACTGCTGCTGGATCTGCTAAAGGATCATCCATATGCCAAATGATTTTTGGGAACTCATCCATAAACTCTTTCGCTGAAATGAATACGTTATGGTTTTTAACGCCTAATTTCTCAGCAGTTTCTTTGGCAACATCAACTTCACTGAAACCACGTTGTTCAAAACCAATAGAGAATGTTAAAAGATTTGGATTCATTTCTCTTGCGATAGAAGCGATAATAGATGAATCGATACCACCAGATAAGAATGAACCTACTGGTACATCACTGCGCATATGCACTTTTACTGAATCATATAACACATCACGAATTGCTTGGATATGCTCCTCTTTCGTTGCGCTTGAAGCATTGAAATAAGGTTTCCAATAGCGATGGATTTCCATCTCTTTACCGATTTCTTTTACGAAATAATGACCAGGCTCGATTTTATTAACATCAATTGTTAATGTTTCTGGCTCTGGACCATATTGGTACGTAAAGTAATGTTGTAGTGACGTTGGATTAACGCCTTTATCTTCCATCACATGCATAATACTTTTCTTCTCAGATGCGAAGAATGTAGTATCACCTTGTTGTGCGACGTATAAAGGTTTAATACCGAAGTGGTCACGTGCACCGAAAAGTTTCTTCTCTTCACGATCCCAAATCATAAATGCGAACATACCACGAAGATAGTCTACACATTTTTCTTTCATATGTGCATACAATGCAATGATAACTTCTGTATCAGATTGTGTTGCAAATGTTGCACCTTTTTCAAGTAACATTTCACGTAATTCTACATAGTTGTAAATTTCACCATTAAAAATAATTACATATCGATCATTTTCATAAGTTAGCGGCTGATGTCCTGCCTCTAAGTCAATGATGCTTAAACGGCGGAAGCCAAATTGTACATGTTCATCACGAAAATATCCTTCGTCATCTGGACCGCGGTGGAAAATCATCGTGTTCATATTTTCAAATTGATGTTTTTCTGTTTCTGAAAACTCTCTAGGGTTTTCACATAAACATCCTACAAAACCACACATACTTCTTACCCTCTTTCAGTTTTCATTCTGTCTATATACTACTATATCAACCCTATTTATACTAGCATAATCAATTGAATATGGCGACCAAAAACTATAAAAAAATCACTCCATTTCACATTTTTAACAATTTTTTATGAAAACATGAAAACTAGGCAATCACCTTTCTCCGCTTTTGTCATATGATATTGCAAATTGATTTCTAGGAGGGAATACCATGAGTGAAGAAAAAAAAGACTCTTCTCGCCCACCGGTTCGCAATTATTTAAAACAAATTGATGATTTCTTCGAGCAAACACCTCTTCGCAATGTAATCGCTGATTTAAATCATTTTTTCCAAAAAGGAAATCGTTTATTAACATTCCCCGTAGATTTATATGAAGTTGGTGAAGAACTCGTTGTTACAGCTGAACTACCAGGTATACAAAAAGAACAAATTCAAATTGAAATACAAAGTGAATACTTAAAAGTCTCTGTAAAAGAAGAGATACTTGAAGAGGTCGAGGAAGAAACATCTCATAACTATTATCGCCGAGAACGTTCCATTTCAGAAGCATCAAGATTGATTAAATTACCGTACTCAATTAATAAAAAAGCAGCGAAAGCTTCGTATCAAAACGGCGTGTTAGAAATTCGGGCACCAAAACTTCCACAACAGCATGACATTTTATCCATAGACTAATGTAAAAAAAGAAGGGTGCTGTGCACCCTTCTTTTTAATCCACTAATCTCTTCATATCACGTATAATGTCTTCGTACGGTGTATTACTAATACCACTATACTTTTTCATTACTTTTCCGTTTTGATCAATTAAATAAAATGATGTACCATGTATAACTTGACCATCCTCAGGTTTATCTACAAGTGATTGGAAATTATCTTTTGAAAACTTTGTAATATCCTCTAATGAATAACCCGTTAATAAATTCCAGTTACTAGTATCCTCTGTAAACTTTTGAATGAAAACCTTCAAATTTTCCGGCTTATCAAGGTCTGGATCTACACTAAACGAAACAAACTGAACGTCTAATTTCTCTTCTTTTGCCATCTTTTGCAGTTTTGCCATATTAGCAGTCATTGGCGGACAAACTGTTTGGCAATTTGTGAACATAAAATCAGCAACCCAAACTTTCCCTTTTAAATCTTTTGTACCAAATGACTTTCCATCTTGATTTGTAAATTGGAAAGTTTCTAAATCCCAATTCAATGGTTTACGAAGCTTTGAACCCGATCCACTACATCCAGCAAGTACAAAGAGACAAAATACAACCATAAGACCAATTATTTTTTGATAACGCTTCATTTATAAACCTCTTTTCTCTATCCTAAATTTAAATAGGTTATGTTTATCATAACAAAAGTTAACACTACGAGAAAATTGTTTACTACATTTGTTCACGAAATCGTACGAATTTACGTATGTTACTTCTTTATTTCAAGCCAATTACTAGACAAAATTTATTTTTTTACTATTATTTCTCTAAATAGAAGTTGCAAAACTAATTTTATTGTTACTTTTGTAAACGCATCCCCCTATTTTTTAACAATTCCTTAAACATTCATCCATGTTATACACTGTATTCCTTAACAACATTTCGGTACAATACAATTACAACGATTTTAAATGAGGTGATGTTCATGACAAAACGTTATGAAAACATGGATAATGTGAGTACAAAAAAATCAATTCGTTCCTTTATACGTTGGCGAAAAGAACGAAAACAAAATAAAAAGGATTTTTCTTTTTTAGTAGAACAATCACCTGTTAAACAAAGTAAATTCCTACAAAACAACTTTGAAAAGACGTCTGTAACTTGGATTGGTCATTCCACATTCCTTATCCAAACGAATGGGCTGAATATATTAACAGATCCAGTATGGGCTACTAAATTAAAATTAGTTCCAAGACTTACTGAACCTGGTCTTTCTATACAAGAACTACCTAAAATTGATATTGTCCTCATTTCACACGGTCATTATGATCATTTAGATTTTTCAACGCTTCGCCAGCTAAATGATGATGTTTTATACCTTGTACCTATTGGACTGAAAAAACTATTTACTCGCAAAAAATTTACTCGTGTAGAAGAGTATAATTGGTGGGAAAATACGATCATTAATGATGTTTCCTTTCACTTCGTACCGGCCCAGCACTGGACGAGAAGATCCTTATTTGATATGAATACATCTCACTGGGGGGGATGGATTATAAATAATGAAACAACGAAAGAAACCATTTATTTTTGTGGTGACAGTGGATATTTCCAGGGTTTCAAAGAAATTGGCAATCGCTTTTCAATTGATATTGCCCTTATGCCAATTGGCGCTTATGAACCAGAATGGTTTATGAAAGTATCTCATGTTTCACCTGAAGAGGCAGTGCAAGCTTATTTAGATTTAAACGCTACACACTTTATACCGATGCATTACGGAGCTTTTGCCCTCGCCGATGAAACACCCCGCGAGGCAGTAACAAGGCTTCGAAATAATTGGAATTTACGTATGTTACCGTGGGAACAACTGCATGTACTCTTTTTAGGCCAAACTTTTACTTATAATAGCGCAACAAACGATAAGCAAGTAAATGAAAAAATTAAAACATTACACGTATAACGTAACTACTTATTTTCTATATCCAACATATACTATAGAAAATCATAAAGTAAAACTTTAATCAGTGGGTGTTTTCTATGAATAAATATTTACAGACTCGCTATATCATTAGCGGGAGTGCCTGTATAACCCTTCTTATTTCTTACTTTCTATTCACATAAAAAAGCTACTTGAAAATTCATTTCAAGTAGCTTTTTTATTACTCTGCTAAATACATAAATCCGATTGCACCCGGACCTGTATGAGTACTAATAATAGGCGTTGTAAAGAAAATTTCTGATTGAGCAAATCCACTCACTTTTTCAACAGCCGCTTTTACATTTTCAGCTAAAGGAATTGCTTTCGCATGCGGAATTGCAACAGCTTTTACAACTTTTCCAGCTGTATCTTCCTCAAATAACTTAGCTAACGTTTTTACAATTTGACCTTGGCTACGCACTTTCGTAACAGGGTTATAAACACCATCTTCAAGGCTAGCAATTGGCTTTATATTAAGTAGCGAACCGATAAACGCTTTTCCTTTACCGATACGCCCACCCTTCACTAAATTTTCTAATGTATCTACTACTACATATAAACGAGTATTTTTTCTCACTTCATCTACACGTTTTAAAATTTCTTCTAGTGAGCGTCCTTCATTTGCCATTTTTGCAGCTTCTATTACTTGATATGCTAAAGCATGTGTAATAAATTGAGAATCAACAACTGTTACTTTTGTGTCGGTCATTGATGCAGCACTATTGGCAGTTGCCACAGTACCACTCATTCCACTTGTCATATGAATGGAAAGTACTTCACTTCCATCTTCACCTAACTTGTCATACATTTCTACAAATGTACCCATTGCCGGTTGTGATGTTTTTGGTAATTCCTCTGATTTGATCATTTCTTCAATAAATTCATCAGGTTGTAAATCAACGCGATCTAAATATGTTTGTCCATTTACAGAGATTGATAATGGTAGCACATGAATGCCATACTTTTCGATTACATCCTGCGCTAAATCTGCAGTTGAATCTGTTACAATTTTAATTTTTTGCATATTATATTCTTCCCTTTCCAATACGCTCTCCTTGTTATTATACTAGCATTCCCTGTGCTTTCAACAATTTCGAACAAATTTCACCAAATTAATTATATTTTTATACCTAAAATGAAAAAGACAGAGTTTACTAACCCTGTCCATACTCTGTATCATGCATTTTTTTCAAGGGTATTTGTTTTATATACATTTAAATAATCATTCCACTTCAAACAATTTTGCAAATATTCACGGAAAGAATACGAAAATCTTGGGTGCTTTTGTTTTTGAATTTTTGCAATAAATAATTGAAGACGAGACTGAATTAGAAACGATAATGGATGCTGTGCCTGTAGGACAGGGATTTCGAATATTTTAATACAATCCCCTGTTGAATGAGTGAAATAAAAACTTTTCGTAATCACAATATCAATCCTCTTTTTCATTGGATTTTTGAACTTCCTCTACTTTACGCTGTAACACGTTGTTTAAAGTGGAGACTTCTATGAATACAAAAGTATCCTTAGTCAATCCCTGTAGTCCTTTTGGTTAGAAGATTTATACTCTATTCATCCTCCGTCCTAAATATCCGATAAGACAGGAATCCCGTTATCCGTATATTGCTTAATAATTTTAGTATAAACTTAGCAAAGCGCAAAGTTTGTCTAAATTTTGGAGATTCTATAATTTTTTTCTTCTATATATTGTATACGTTTATGTCTAAAGTATAACAAATAAATAAAAAAAGTGCCTTTATAACGAGGCACTTTTCGACTGTATTTCTTCTTCTCTTTTCTTTTTTCGCTTATTAACAATCTTTGATAAAGCGATACTAATTTCATAAATACAAATAAGCGGTACTGCTACTAAACTATGAGATAAAAAATCAGGCGGTGATATACACGATGCAATGATAATCAATGCTACGTAAGCATACCTTCTTATTTTTATTAGAAATTCCGCCGTTAACAGTCCAATACTCGTTAAAAACATGACAACTACAGGTAATTCAAAAATTACAGCAAATGGAACTGTTAAATTAAGAACAAAATGAAAATACTTTTCTGTCGTAAACATCGTATTAAACATTTCATTACCTATCGTAGTTAAAAAATGAAATAAAAACGGCATTACAACGAAATATCCAAAACATAAACCAGCAATAAATAATATAGACAATACCGGTATATACATTACTGTCATTTTTTGTTCATTTGGATGTAAACCCGGTTTTACAAATAACCAAATTTGTATAGCAGCAAAAGGAATTGTACAAACGATAGCAAATACTGTAGCAATCGAGAAAAAAATCCATAATACATCACTTGGACCGAGAACAGTTAATTTCATTGGTAAATCTTTTACAAGCCAAAAATAAATATCCTTCGTAAAAGTAAATCCGATAATTAAAAATAGGACAAAGGATAGCACTGTATATATTACTCGTTTGCGAAGCTCAACAATATGTTCTACTACGCTCATTTCCCGATCTTCCATCTCGTTCACCACACTTTATTTATCCATTTCGAGGAAAATTCATTACATTTTTTCTTTCTTTTCCTTCTCTTGAAATGCATCATCAGTCAATTCTTTCGTTGATTTTTTGAATTCTTTTAACGTTTCCCCTAAAGCCTTTCCGATTTCCGGCAATTTTTTCGGCCCAAACAAAATGAGTACAGCTACTAAAATTAAAATTAATCCTGGAAAGCCAATATTTGAAAACATTTCTCCATCCCCTTTATTAGTAGATTCCTTGTCCTACTATTGCATAATTTTATTTTGTCAAAAAAGTTTGAAAACGTCAACAAATCCATTGCCTTTTGTCAAAAAAATTCAAAAATATAATCAATTATACAAATTTCATTTTCTATTGCCCTTGTGTATGATATGGTAAGGGAAACGACATATTATTTTATGATAGTAGAAAGGATTTGCATTATGACTGAAAAAATGACAAGAATGACACATTTTGTGAAAGAAGAAATTGCAAATGCAATTACACATGGTATCGGTGCCATTTTAAGCATCCCTGCCTTAATTATATTAATTATTCATGCCTCTAAGCATGGTACCGCATCTGCTGTATTTGCATTTACGGTTTATGGTGTAAGCATGTTTTTACTGTACTTGTTTTCGACCTTGTTACATAGCATTCATCATCCAAAAGTAGAAAAATTATTTACTATACTAGATCACTCAGCCATTTATTTATTAATCGCTGGCACATATACTCCTTTTTTACTTATTACGCTTCGTGGACCATTAGGCTGGACGTTACTCGCTATTATATGGACACTAGCACTCGGAGGTATCATCTTTAAAATTTTCTTTGTACGTCGCTTTATTAAGGCATCAACATTATGCTATATCATAATGGGATGGCTCATAATCGTTGCTATTAAACCACTTTATGAAAATCTAACTGGACATGGTTTTTCACTACTTTTAGCAGGCGGAATTTTATATTCTGTAGGGGCTATATTCTTCCTTTGGGAAAAGTTACCTTTCAATCATGCCATTTGGCATCTTTTCGTTTTAGGTGGTAGTGCGATGATGTTCTTCTGCGTACTCTTTTATGTCTTACCTACAGCATAAAAAAAGGTTTCAGCTTATATTAAGCTGAAACCTTTTTTATTACTTATGTAATTGTTTTGCGATAACATCCTGTGTATGCTTCGTTAATTCTTTAATATCCATATTCGCATACTCTTCAGGTGTAATCGGCTTAGAAATTGTTACTGTTGCATGAGCCGGTTTCATACGGTTTCCATTCGCTTCAAACATTTTATATGTCCCATCTAATGTTACAGGTAAGATTGCTACACCAGATTTTACTGCAAGGTGAAAACTCCCAGCCTTAAACTCTCCAATTTCGCCACCCTTACTTCTCGTCCCTTCTGGGAAGATTACGATAGAATGCCCGTTCTTTAACAGCTCAATTCCATCTTTAATCGCTTGAAGAGATTGACGACGATCGTTACGAACCATAAATACACAATTCATAAGTTCCATCCAAGTTGGTACAACTGGAAACTTCTTAATCTCTGCTTTTGAAACAAATCCAATTGGTTTATTTAAGTAACCTAGTAAAACAGGAATATCCATATTACTCTGATGATTACTTACAACTAGTACCGGCTTATCTTTTGGAACATTTTCCAGTCCCTTTACTTCAACTGTCCCACCAGCTACACGTACCATTTTCTTACCAAACCAATTTGTCGTTTTATACACAACATTATCTTTTTCTTTTGGCGACATCGTATTTACTTGTCTTTTCAGACGCCACATTCTCGGTGTAATCGCAATTACGATTAAAATTAAATAAAAGATTTTAAAAAACGTTTGAATCATACAGAACCCCCACCTATTATCATTCCGACCTTCATTATACTAGACAAACGAAGGAAAAAGAAGAAAAAATGTCCAAACAGCAAGTGCTTGGACATTTTTAAGTATTCTATATTAGAAACGTTTTGCTAATTCACGAGCATTAGCAATCGCTGCTTCTTTAATTTCTGGTGCTTTTTCAGGGTTTGCATTCATACCTTCAACTGCAATGTATTCAGTTTCATTTACACCAATGAATCCTAATACTGTTTTTAAGTGATTGCGGCCGAAGTCTACAGCTGCGTATGCTCCTTCAGAATAAACGCCACCTGTTGCTTGAATGTGAAGTGCTTTTTTGCCTTCTAATAAGCCAACTGGACCATTTTCAGTATACTTGAATGTTTTACCTGCGATTGCTAAGTTATCTAAGTATGCTTTTACTACTGGTGGATAGCTAAAGTTCCACATTGGAGTTACGAATACATAACGATCCGCATGCATAAATGTTTCTAAGTTTGTGTTCATTGCTGCAACTTTTTGTTGTTGAACTTCAGTTAAAGTTTCAAAGCCTTCACCTGCTGCAAATTTACCCCAAGCAGCGAATACATCTGCATCGATTGCTGGTACTGTAGTGTTGAATAAATCAATTGTTACAACTTCGTCTTGTGGATGTTCGTTTTTATAAGCCTCGATGAACGCTTCCCCTACTGCAACTCCGAAAGAACCTTCTGCTGAATTTGGATTTGCTGTAATAAATAGTACTTTTGTCATTGTATTCTCTCCCTTTTACACATTTTATCTTTAATTTGAGATTTATATTTCGAAAGTAAATAACTTACCTTATGTAAGCATAATACAAAAAGTTATGTTCAATGTCAATAAAAAATAGCTACTTTTTTTTCGTAAGTTAATAAACACTATCTTTTCAATACGTTTTGGTGAAACAAAAAACTACCTCCACATTCCGTGGAGATAGTCTTCATCATTTTCTATTTTTGAAACACATGTTTCACTTTTTCAGCCGGAATATTACTTCCGCCTCTACCTTTTACATCTTCAATCATCATTGTAATGACCATATCTGGTGAATTTAAATCAAATGCAGCGAACCAGCCTAGTTCTTTTCCTTCGGCCTCTTTTGATACTTTCAATTCCGCTGTACCTGTTTTTCCAGCAAGCGTCTTACCATCAATTTTAGCAATTTTCCCAGTACCATCTGGATCATTAATTACTCTCGTCATAGCAGTCTTTAATATATCCTGATTGCCTTTTGAAATGACATTCTCTTTCCAAACTTTTGGTTGCTTATCTGTTTTAATAATATATGGAGAAGGTATGTTTCCATCATTAACAATTGGTGCGTACGTTAATGCTAGATGGAGTGGCGTCATTAATACTTGCCCTTGTCCATAACCTGTGTCTGCCATTTGAATATCATTTTTAATCCCATCATTTGCGATTTTAGAAGCTGGGAATGCATATTCAATTGGTAATTTCTCATCGAATCCGAATTTTTTCGCTTCACTCATAAATTTATCTTTTCCGATTTTCAAAGCTTCTTGTGCGAAATAAATATTATCCGAGTATTTCATCGCCTTATCAAAATCAATCGGATTTGCATCTTTTACACGCGTTACATAATAATTACCCCAAGAAGAATCTTTTGTCCATTTCAATCCTTCAATTTTCAACTCTTCTTTTGGATCGATTGTTTTCGTTTCAAGACCGATTGCAGCTGTAATAGGCTTAAATACAGAACCTGGTACCGATAATTGTGTAAATCGATTCGTCATTGGTTTTTTCGGATCATTATTTACCGCATCGCGTTGCGCTTTTGACGCCCCTCTTGTAAGGGTATTTGGGTTATAAGCTGGCGTGCTCACAAGTGCAATTGTTTCTCCAGTCTTTGGATTAATTGCTGCACTTGACCCTGCCTCATTTTTCATTTCATTATAAATTTCGAATTGAACAGCACTATCAATCGTTAAAGTTACATTTTCTCCATCAACAGCTTCTGTTTTTGCTAAATTTTTAATTTCTTTCCCTTGTGCATCTTCTACAAAGACACGGCCGCCTTTTTTCCCGCGCAGCTGTTCTTCCAATACTTGCTCTAAACCAGCTTTACCTACTGGATCATCAGCTTGATAGCCTTTCTTTTGTAACGTTTTTAAATCTTCAGCATTTACCTTTCCGATATAACCAGTAAGATGTGCTGCTGCTTCTCCTAATGGATATGAACGAACATTTACTGGCTTTGTTGCAACACCCGGTAAATCTATGTACGTATTTTGTGTTGCTCCTTCAGGCAATATTCCCATTGGTACAAGGTAATTTGGTTTTACCCATTTAGCTGCTAGTTTTTGATCAATTTCTTCTACAGACATATTTAGCAACTTCGCTACCGTTTCTTTCGTTTGCGGAGCAGCATCCCCTAACTGTCCAGGAATCATTCCGATTTCAGAGGCTTTACCATTTACCGCAAGATATTTACCGTTACGGTCATATATTTCTCCACGTTTTGGTTGCGTCGTTTGCATGCGTACTTTACTATCTTTTGTCATACCTGGGAATATAAAATCAGGAGTCCAATCTATTTTCCAAGATTCTTTATCTCCATCTTTTTCTTTCACCATTTTTGCTTCATGGCCAAAAGTGATTTTACCACCGACTGTATCCATACTTACTTTAAAAGGAACAGGACCTTCATCTTTTTTATCTTCTTTTACTTCTCCTGCTTCTACTTTTAAGTTTTTCACTTCAATGCCAGAATAAATTTTTTCATATTTCTCAGTGAACTCTTTCTTTGAAATATCTTTTTTTGCCTTTTCTGATAATTGATCATACATTTCTGCAAATTTTTGTTTATTCCATGCTTTTGTATATGTATCAAACGCTTCTTGTGGTTTTTCTTCTTTACCGCATCCAACTAACATGAACGTTAAGCAAAGAAAAAGAATCCCCCATATCTTTTTCAATCGATTTTCCTCCTCTTTCTATATGAATACTTTTGAAAATTTTAGCATTTTTACATGCTAGATTTCATTATAGCACTATTGAATATCATCTATAAACTTATATTAATGAATACAAATAAAAAGATTGATGTGAATTTCACATCAATCCTTCTTATTATTGTTGCTTCTCATATACATGATAATAGTACGTATACGGATTCTTTTCATCCGTTAAACCTTTTTCAACAAAAACTTCTTTCCAATTTGTCATATCCATTTCTGGGAAGAATGTATCTCCTTCAAATGCATGATGGATTTTTGTTATATATAACTTGTCTACGTAAGGTAAAAAGAGATCATAAATTTGTGCTCCGCCGAAAATAAAGATTTCCTCTTCATTTTTGCATAGTTCAAACACTTCTTCTACAGAATGTGCTACTTCACAACCTTCAACATGATACCCTTCATTACGTGTTACAATAATATTACGTCTTCCAGGCAGTGGTCTACCAATTGCTTCGTAGTTCTTTCTGCCCATAATAAGTGAATGGCCCATCGTTGTTTTCTTTACATACTGCAATTCACTTGGTAAACGCCAAGGTAAATTATTATCTTTGCCAATTACTCTATTCTCGTCCATTGCGACCATAAATGAAACAATCATTTTTTCATCTCCTCTACAATTATACTGCAACCGGTGCTTTAATTGCTGGGTGTGGATCATATCCTTCAATCGTTAAATCTTCCATTTCAAAATCAAACACAGATTTCACATCTGGATTTAATGTAAGTTTCGGGAATGGACGTGGTTCACGTGCCAATTGCTTTTCTACTTGTTCAAAATGATTCGTATAAATGTGTGCATCTCCAATTGTATGAACAAATTCTCCCACTTCAAGACCACATTCATGTGCGATTAAATGTGTTAGTAATGAGTAACTTGCAATGTTAAATGGAATTCCAAGGAATATGTCACCACTTCTTTGATATAACTGACAAGAAAGTTTGCCATCCGCTACATAAAACTGGAATAGCGTATGACAAGGTGGTAATGCCATACTTGGTACATCTTCAGGATTCCAGGCAGAAACAATTAGGCGACGGGAGTCTGGCGTTTTTTTAATCATTTCAATTACATCTTTTAATTGATCAAGCGTCTCACCAGCTGTCGTTTTCCAGGCACGCCACTGCTTTCCGTATACATCTCCTAAATAACCATATTTATTTGAGAAATCATCATCTTCTAAAACGTTCTTTTTAAACAATTCCATTTGTTCATCGTACTGCACTTTAAATTCCTCATCTTGTTGTGAGCGAAGACCGAAATCAGTCATATCAGGACCAGTATACTCATCGCTTTCTACCCAGCTCTTAAATGCCCATTCATTCCAAATATTATTATTATGCTGCAATAAATAACGAATATTTGTATCACCTTTCATAAACCAAAGCAGTTCACTTGCTACAAGGCGAAACGGCACTCTCTTTGTCGTTAATAAAGGAAAACCTGTACTTAGATCAAAACGCATTTGATATCCAAATACAGATACAGTGCCTGTCCCTGTACGATCTTCTTTCTTCGTACCATGCTCCATTACATGGCGGCATAAATTTAAGTATTCATATTCAGCATGTTTCATATGTAGTAAAACCTTCTTTCAATCGTGTATGAAATTTATCATAACATGAAAAATAGTAAATTTAATCACCCTAATCAATAAAAAATATTTCTATATTAACAGAATTCTACCCCTTTATATTTTTACAAAAGGTAAATTTATAATCGCCTGATCCTAAATCCTTTTCAATGTTATGTTCTGCTTTCCAATTCGTTTCGTCTATCCTTAATATAGCGCTTGTATTTGGTGGTACAGAAATCTTTAGAAAGGCTTGTTCATTTTCTACACGCCACTCAATTTTAATTTCTCCATAAGCTGACTCACGTTTTACTCTAATCCATTCTAAATTCGAATCAAAATGTGGTTGTACATAAAAATGTTTATATGCAGGTTTTGTTTCATCCACTTCTAATCCAACAATATATCGGTATATCCATTCAACGATAGAGCCATATGCGTAATGATTATAAGAATTCATACTATCATTCCAAAGTGTTCCATCCTCTTTCACGCCATCCCAGTGTTCCCAAATCGTTGTGGCACCTTTTTGAACTTGGTATAACCATGATGGATAATCTTCATGAAATAGAAGCTTACAAGCAAGGTCATGACGGTTAAACTTGCTTAATATTAAATTTAAATACGGTGTTCCTATAAAACCAGTTGTTAAATGATTTTTACTTTCTTTTAAAAGCTCAATTAACCGATTAAATACTTTCTCCTTCACATCATCTTTCACTAGTTCAAAAAGAAGTACTAATATGTGGGCTGTTTGGGTATTCGAAATTAACCTACCATTTAGTGTAACGAATTCATTTTGAAACGTTTGAACAATATTTGCATGTAATTCTTTATAAAAGGTAGCATCATTTTTTTCACCTAAAATCTCGGCAATTTTTTGTAGAAGCGATGTTGAATATGCATAAAAAGCCGTCGCAATAAAATGCTTGTCTGTTCCGCCTTCATATACATCAGGTTTCGTATCTAATGCAAGCCAATCCCCTAAATGATAGCCTGTATCCCATAAATACTCGTTCTCACCTTGTGAACGTATGTAATCTATATATTTTTTCATGCTTTCATATTGTTCTTTTAAAATCGATACATCTCCGTAATGCAGATAGTGAACCCATGGACAAATAATAGCTGCATCACCCCAACCTCCAGAAGTATCTAAATCAAAGTCCGCTCTTTTCCCAAACGCATCTGGTATAACTAAAGGCACGGCTCCGTTTATATTTTGGTCTAGTGATAAATCTTGGAGCCACTTTTTAAAAAACAATTGGACATTCATAATTTGCGTAGCTGTCCCAATGAACATTTGTGCATCTCCTGTCCAACCGAGTCGATCATCTCGCTGCGGACAATCTGTAGGCACATCAAAGAAATTCCCTCTTTGAGACCATTCCACATTATGGTGAAGTTGATTAATTAATGGATTAGATGTTTCAAATTCAGTTACTTTTTCCATATCCGTATGTAATACAATCCCTTCAAAATCTGCTAGTTGAGGCGGCTGAGTTAATCCACTTATTTTCACATACCTAAAGCCTTGATATGTAAAATGAGGCTCAAACTTTTCTTCTTCTGCTCCTTTTGCTATATACACTATTTTTTGTTTTGCCTTTCGGAGATTGCCAGTGTAAAAACTACCGTCTTTATTCAATATTTCAGCATGATGCAATTCGAGCTTTTGTCCAATATAAACATGACGGGCTATAAATCGCACCCACCCTACCATATTTTGTCCCATATCAATAAGCCATTCGTGATCCGGTAGTTTTGAAATAGAAATTGGTTTTATAATTTTCATTTTACGAATTGATTCATTTTCTTGTGCAACAATTATTTGTTTAGAGCGCTCAATTACTTCAACATCTTCTAACTCTTGACCACTTTCTTCTAGCCTAGCGTCATAAACTTCTCCTTCATAAATTTCCGAATACAAAATAGGACTTGGATTTGCCTCCCATGTTTCGTCTGTTACAATTTTTTCTTTCGTTCCATTCTCATATGTTATATGTATTTGAGCAATTATTGCTCGTCTTCTCCCGTAATAATTACGTACATGGTGGACGGTAATCGGCCCCTTATACCAGCCGTTACCTACCAGAGTAGAAATATCATTTTGCCCAATCTTTAATAAATATGTTATATCATACGTTTGGTACAATACCCTCTTATCATAACTTGTCCATCCCGGAGTAAAATAACAATCTCCAATACGCTCTCCATTTATAGAAGCCTCGTATAATCCTAAACTTGTGATATATAAACGCGCTTTTTTAACTACTTTTTTAATAGTAAAATTTTTATGAAAAGACATAACTTGCGCTCGTTCTTTTTTCACAGCGATCCAGTTTCCGCTCCAATTATCTTGTCCTTGTAACCCAGTCTCCCAAAATGATACTTCTGACCAAGACGACTCTTCTTCATGATTATCCCATGCCTTCACTCGGTAAAAATACCGTGTTTCCGTACTATATGAAAATGAATTGATTGGTATATGTAAACTTTGATCTGTTTCTACTTTTTGCGAATCAAACATTATAATCTCAAAATTTCTATCCTTCGCAACCTGCAATTGATATGCAAGTTGTTTTACATTTCGGTTACTCGACTCAAGTTGCCAACTAATTTTAACAACTTTTGAATCTATACCAATCGGATTATTTTTATTATCACAAAGTAATTTCTTTATTGTTAGCACACTTCTCCACCATCTTTTCTAAATCTTAATTTAAATTAATTATAATAAAAATAAAATTCTAAATAAATAATAATTTTATTCATCCTTACAAAATTATTAACTTTCCATAATTAAAAAGGTTTTCATTTTCTATTACCGAAAGTATAGTGCGGTAGAACAAAATTTATATTTGGAGGTTAGAAGTATGTCTAAAATTGAAACTCCTGTTATGACTTCTTTACAAACAACGGTTGAAAAAATGATGAAGGATTTAAATGTTCCTGGAGCTGCTGTAGCTGTTATAAAAGACGGTGAAGTTATTATTTCAGAAGGATTTGGCTATCGAAATATAGAGACAAAAGAGGCTGTTACACCGAGTACTCGGTTCGCAATCGGTTCCTCAACGAAAGCTTTTGGCACACTTTCATTAAGCTTGTTGGCACAGCAAAAAAATTTTAATTGGGATACTCCTGTCCAGTCTTATATACCTAACTTCTCTTTATCTGAACTACTTGCTAGCTCACAAGTTACAGGACGAGATTTGGCTTCCCATCGCACTGGGGTTAGTCGTCATGAGGCTCTTTGGTACAGCTCTTCCTTATCTCGAAAAGATCTCGTTGAAAAAATAAAACATTTACAACTTGATGCACCGTTCCGCACAGCATTTCTTTATAACAACTTAATGTATGCGACAATTAGTTATATTGTAGAAAACATTACGAATCAAACATGGGAACAATATGTTGCAGAACATATTTTAGAGCCTTTAAATATGGATCAAACAAACTTCTCTGTTACAGACTCACAAAATACAGATGATTACGCATTACCTTACGTTGAAAATAACGGTGAAATAAAAGAAGTTCCATTCCGTAACATTGATACAGTTGGCGCTGCTGGATGTATTAATTCTACAATTGAAGATATGGCAAATTGGGTACTTCTTCACTTAAACGAAGGGAAATTTGGTGATCATGAACTAATCTCCTCTGAATTATTACAACAACTGTGTACACCACACAATTCAATTCCAGATCAACCAGCTTTATCACTTCCTGAATCTCCATTAAATAGTTATGGGCTTGGTTGGTTTATTAGCGCTTACCGTGGTTATAAAATGATTCATCACGGCGGTAATATCGATGGATTTTCAGCATTTGTTTCCTTTATGCCAAATGAAAATGTAGGTCTCGTTATATTAACGAATGCTGGAGGTACATTACTGCCTATATATCTTGCTAACCAAATTTATGACGAGCTACTCGGATTAGAATCTATCGACTGGCATAAACGTGCTGTAGAAGATAGTGAAAAAATGAAGGAAATGATGAAAGAAACAACTGAATCCATTCCTGAACAAATTAAAGGTACTATACCTTCTCACAAGTTAGAGGATTATACTGGTACTTTTGAACATCCTGCATATGGAACATTACAAGTATATAAACGAGATGATTCGTTATATGTACAATTTATGGAGATGGAAATTCAATTAGGGCATCATCACTACGACATTTTCTCTGCAGAAGTTGATTTATTCCAAATGAAAATGAGTTTATTATTGGCTTATGAAATGAATGTAAGTGGTGAATTCCCATCGCTGCAGTTACATGTACCTGCAATGCTAAGTACCCAACCTCTTACATTTACTAAAATTGAATAGTTAATTTTACAGAGGGAAGCTTTCGCTTCCCTCTATTTTTTCACAAGTAGAAATTCCATCTACAACTATTAGATACATAGTAAAATAGCAAAGCTAACAATTAATATCACTTTTCTATTTTTCATCATTCTCCCTACTTTCCACTATGCTTTAATATAAAATTCCCCATTTCAATTGCTAAATCTTCACTTTGAGGATAAACACCTACGTTATCTCCATAAGCGTGCCCTAAACCTCGATAAAGGACTGTTTCGGTATCAACTCCTCTGTTAGTTAATTTAGCTGCATAAGCTAAACATTCTATCATTAGGAAATCATGCTCTCCTACTGTTATAAATGTACTTGGATAATCTGGAGATACATCAACATATGGACTTAAATACTTAGAATTAATTTCTTTCGTACCAAGTACTTCTGACATACCCCCAACCATTGAATGCATAATAGTAAGCATTTTTTCTAATCCTTTTTTATACTTTGGAGCAATTTCATATTTATCTATACTCCAAGAATAAAACTCATCTTCAAAGTCACACATATTAAGTGTTGGATATAAAAGTAGCTGTCCTTTAACGAGATTTCTCCCCTCTTCCATATCTTTAGTCGTACAATATTGCGTTAAGTTACCTCCAGCACTATCACCCGCAACAAAGATATTATTCTTATCGCCACCTAATTTGTCGGCATTTTCATAAATCCACTTTAAAGTTGTATAACAGTCTGTATGTCCAGTTGGAAAAGGATTTTCTGGAGCTAATCGATAATCTACAGAAACGGCTAGTATATTTGTTTTCTCAACTATCAATTTCACAAGCTCTTCAACCACATCTGGTGATCCTGCCATAAATCCGCCACCATGCATAAAGTATAGAATTGGTGCATTTTCTCGTTTTGAACTACTATTATAAATTCTTATCGGAATATCAAATCCATCTCCAGCTTTCACAGTTTGATGCATAATAGTAATGTCTTTAGTGACAATGGGAACACTTTTAATCGCATTAAATTGTTTCCGCATATTCATTACTGATTTTTCAGAAGCATCCATTTTCATCATATTTTTAGGCATAAATCTCATTACATTCATTTGAACCTTCATATCCTTATAAAAACGTGGATCCATAGCTCCTTTTTCATCACAATCTGGTATGTTTTTTACTAAGATTTTTGCTCCCTGTACGCTAATAATTTCTTGTTTTTCTTGCATTTTTTCTAAAAGGGTTAAGTCATACTTTCTAGTCATCCAGTATTCATCCTCTCTTCTTTTAAGCGTTCTCATTTTTAAGGATTATATAAATCCCCTTTAAACCTTACTTTATCTGTTATTATTAAATTAAAAACGTTCCATGTACAAAATGTAACATGGAACGTTTTTTTATTGTTGTTCATATTTGATTAAATTATTGTCATTTTTTGATATAAATTTCTTCCTATACTGTAATGGTGTATATCCATATTTATCTTTAAACTGTGAAATAAAAGATTTTATATTTGGAAATCCGTGTTTTACTGCTATATCTTGTACAGAACTTGTACTTCTAATAATATCTTCATAAGCCTTATAAAGCCTATACCTCGTTAAAAAAGAGTTGAAATTTGATCCAAACAATTTTTTGAACATGCGTGAAAAATGTTCTTCACTTACATAAAAATGTTTAGCCACGTCTTTCAGTTTCAGTTCCTCATTATAATGTTTGTAAATATATGTAATCATTTCCTTCTGTCTATTTCCAAGTTGAAAATTATTGTCTATATTCTCTCTAACTTTACAATATCGCAATAAAATATAAACAATTTCATAAATTAAACTATTAATTTTTATGTAACTTAAATCATCAGAATGTATGACTAACTCTTTTAAGTCATAAAATATTTGCCTAAGATTCGTTTTCTGAACGACTGATTCCACTATATTGAATCTATATTTATCAAAATCTTCATTTACCTCTTTAAGAAATTCATAAGAAATAATTAACATCATTACTGCACAACTTGTATTCTCTACTTTTTCAAATTCATGAACATCTCCACTATTTACAAAAATAAATTCGCCAGCAGATATTTTCTTTTTTTGCCCATTCACATACAAAAACACTTCTCCATTTACTACTAAGCTAATTTCAATACTTCTATGCCAGTGAGGAGGAATATAATAGTGAAAATCAGTAGGTAACATTGTGTCCTCTATATATTCAACCATTCCTGGAATTTTATCACGTAATTTTATTTCTTCATATTTACCTTGCCTGACTTTCAATAATCCACCCCCTTTTTTTATTATAATGGTAACGTCAAGTTTCTCCTTCTATTTCCACATTCGGGTTATAAAAATCAATCGAGTAGCCCTCATCCGAATCATATTTCATTTCAATAGGACCACGGATAAATTTCACATTATTAACAGTAAGAAGCTCTGCTATCTCATCAGCGCCTTTCCTATAAATAGTTTGGTAATAAACATTCTTTGTTCCTAATGTTTGTAATAAAACCCCTAACCAAATAAAGGATAATACATTCATAACATAGAATTCTCTTATTCAACTAATTAAATCATAAGGGGAAAAACTGTGTACACAGAAATTTTTAAAGAAGTTGTTTCGATTACTCATCACGATTATTCAGGCTGTTTAGATAAAGAAGGATGGGACGATCCTGCTCCTTATTTACAAACAGTTGAGAAACTAGAGAAACAAGGCGAACTAACACCAGTACAATTTACTGAAATTGTACGTGATTACTTACTAGACTTTAAAGATAATCATATGTTTTTCAAAATGTACTCTAACAATCAACCTCTTAACAGTGTTGGCTTCCAAGTGAAAAGATACGAAGACCGCCTATATATTACATCCACTTCACATGAAATAAGAGTGAAAAAAGGGCAGTCTATTCTAGCATTAGATAATCTGAAAATTCCTGAGTTATTAATAAAATATAAGAAGTATTTAAATGAGAATACATATGAACGTGAAAAATGGGATTATGTTTTATTACAATCATCAAATTGTACACTTATAGATAAAGATGGAATAACCGAAACCATTACTTTACAAAAGTATAAACAAAATGAATACACGCCTATTTATTCATTTAAACAGCAGAATAAAGACACACTTTTAATTACTTTGACGGATTTCGCAAATACTGAAGCTATTAATAAATTATTAAATTCACACAAAAATGAGCTTAATTCTTTTCCGAACTTAATTATAGATGTGCGTTTGAATCGTGGCGGGAGTGATGATGCATTTTTTAAATTACTTCCTTACTTATTTGAAGACAAAGAGATCTCCCTTTTAGATTCTTCAGATACAATGCAATTGAATCATACAGAACGAAACTTTCATTTACGTATGAAAGACATCGAAATGGAAGATTACGATTCTTTAGACGAACTTTCCAAATTATTCACTGATATATTTATTCAAGATTTAAAAAAGAATTATAAAAAAGGATTCGTTACATTTGATACTTCTGAGTTACCAAAAGAACTTCAATCATTAAAAATACACGGAAGAAAATCACCTTATAGAGTAGTTATATTAACAGATATTACATGTGGAAGTTCTGGTGATTCTTTTGTAGAAGTTGCAAAAAAATCATTGAAAGTAAAAGTAATAGGTCGTCCTACTGCTGGTTTAAATGATTATTCTAATTTAGCGGTAATGGAATGGGCTGATACATTCGCACTTTACTACCCTACTTCACGGCTCTCTATTATAGATAAAGGCGAAGGAATGTCCGGAATTGGTATACAGCCACATATACATATCCCCTGGACTCCGGAACATATACAAGAAGATGTTGATTTAAAGTTAGCATTACAACTGCTTCAAAATGAAGAATGGTAAAAAATAAAGGTAGATGTGAATCACACCTACCTTTTCTATCTCATATTAATCTTTTCTGGTTGAAACCAAATTGGCTTTAATAACTCAAAGTCTTGATGATCCTCTAAAACGATAGTAATACGTTCTAACGTATCATCTAGCATATGTGGCGCTGCTCGTAATGACCAGACAACTGATGAGAAAACTGTCATGCCGACGTACACCGCATATAATTTCCAGAACTCCTCTGGTATTCTCCCATTAAAGTATCCTTCTATTTGTCCGATTGAATATGGAATACTAATGTCCCTTGCAAATAGTGCAATTTTTACGAAATCATGAAGTGGATCGCCCCAGTCATAGCCATTAAAATCAACAACACCTACATATTTCCCATCTCGCACAATTATATTTTCTAAATGAAAATCATCGTGTTGAAATCGATTTGGGCGGTTCTTTAAATATTTTTCATTTTCATCTATAAACTTTATGATTTTATCATCATTTTTTATTTTTATTCCACATGTTTTATATGCCTCTACATATTTTTGGTGTTTTTTCATTGCTCTTTCATACCATGGAAGAATATCCTCAGGAGCTTCATATGTATGCATTTTTGCTAAATCTTTTCCTGCCTCGATACCAATCTCATATTGTTCTTTTGGTGAATATGTAGGCAATAGCTTCTTCGCATCTTCTCCTTCTAAATATGAAAAAATCCCATAACATAAACCTTCTTCTGCCAACAAACCCATTTCAATTGGCTTTTGCGCTTGCACACTACGGTTTTGCATTTCATTTAAAATTTGAAACTCTATTTTCTTTCTTTCATATTCTTTTATATCGCCTGTCCGCAATAAATATTTTTCTTTATTCGCATTCGTAATTACATATTTCTTATCAGGAGAGAAACCTTTAGAAATTTCTTCAATATTTGCTGCATCTTTTATTATTTGTATATTGTTTTGCCATGTTGTAATTGTTTTCATTTTTATTCCCCTTACATTTCTACATTTGGTGTATACGCTACTTCTACAATAAACCCATTCGGATCGTAAAAAGAAATGGATTCCTCTAAATTTGCTACCCAAAATTCAATATGATGAATACCTGCTCGAAGTATATTCATATTAAGAATACGCCCCTTGTACTACTTGTACAATTTCCATCGGTGTATGGACCATATAATCTGGTGCATCTTTTTTCACTGTTTCAATAACATCATACCCCCAAGATACCCAAATTACGTTCACCCCGGCCTTTTTACATGCTGCTACATCTCGCTGTTCGTCACCAACATATAACATATCTTTCTCTGTTAACTTTTTGGATTTTAAAAACCTTTTTATCATTTTATCTTTCCCGAACAAATTTTTTGAACAATACACTTCTTGAATATTTTCTATATCATTATTGTGTAAAAATGCTCGAATATGCTCTTCTGAGTTAGAAGATATAACAGCAATTCCGTAGCCTTTTTTATGTAGTTCATCTAATACATCCTTCATCCCATGGAACAAAACGAGATCTTTTATAGCAGGTTGATACAATTTATAAAATTCTAGTGCTAATATCGGTAGTTTATACAGTGGTACATCGAGTTGTTTACATCGCTCTGACATCGTTAATTTACGTAAATACTCAATTTCTTCTTCTCTTACGGTTTTATATCCATGCTTTTCAGCAAGCTGATTATAAATTGGTACAAATATATTTTGTGAATCTACTAATGTGCCATCAAAGTCAAAAACAATATACTTTTTCATTCCCATACTCCCTTTGCTTCTTTTTTCTAAACCTATTTTATTCAACAACATAGTTGCCTTACCCTTCTATAAGCATAAAAAAGAACAAGATTTTCTCTTGTTCTTTTTAAGAAAGCCATTTTGGCGGGACATTCGTATTCCAATAAATATTTCCTAGCTCATGGTGTCCAGAGTACCCATCATCAAAACGGTGATAGTGGAAATTAAAATAGTAACCATCTTGCGGTGGATGATCTCTTCTTACATGAAATCGTAATAAGTCATTTCCTGATTTCGTGTCATACACATGAAAAATCTTTTCATTATTTCCGCCAGCTGGTCTTTGAGAAATCGCTAATGATTGCAATGACTCCTCTGGTACATCACTTGCAAGCTCAGCAATTGCCTCTTCAATTTTCGGTAATATTACATCTTTAAACTCATCTTCAATTACTGGACCAATTTTAGTGCCAAACTTTTGCATTGACTGCTTCTCTGCTTCTAGCATTGCATACGTAATAAAAGTATCGGTGGTTAACCTGTCATTCGTTTCTTCATATGTATAGGACGTACTCTCCAAATTTTGTTGCCCAGCTGTACTCGTAGGCTTGTCCGCAGCTTTGGCATTATCAAGCAATATGGAAGGAGGCGTCACTAAACCAAATGTAAATACGGTAATTAATGCGACTAAGGTTTTTCTAAACCAATTTGGCATTTATGTTCCCTCCCTTTCACTCATTATATTTTATATAACGGTTGTTTCTTCTATTATACAAAATGATTGTAATTTTTGCACTTTACAATTTTGTTAACGTTCACATATTTTTCACTTGAATATGAAATTGTAAGATTTCATACAATATGAGTACAACAACAATGAGGAGGCAATCAGATGACTTTAGATGTCATGTATTCCGCCGCAAGCATACTCGTTTTAGTATATTTTCTTTATCAATGTGTAACAGATTAAAAAAAGAGCCATTTTTCGGCTCTTTTTCTATGGTAAAAATACAATCCAACCAATCCATACTATAAAAATAATCCCAGCAATTCCAGCTGGTAATAAATAAAAATGAGAAAGTATAACTATTCCATACAAAAGCAGTACTGGAAGTAATAAATAGCGATCTGCCTTCAATCTTAACAATAGTAATTTTCCTTCATCACAATATAAATGAAGAAACATCCTTTTCGTAAATTCATTCCAATAGTCACGCGCATAACGAGAAATTGCAACTAAAGCAAATACAAGAATAATAGCTGCAATCCACCTCGGACTCATGATAATGCTTACAGTACTTATACATACAATTTGAATATAAAATATTCGTGCACTACTTGTACGGAAAAATTCTTTTAAAAAGGATTCAACAATACGAGATTCCTTTTTCTTCCCTAAAAACTTTTTAGAACGAGGAAACATCCACGGCTTTTTATTCGAACTACTCGGTTTAGCTGTATGACCACCAACTTGCATAATCCCACTCGTCCAGCGCATACTTTCTTCTTTCTCTTTCTCAACTTCTTTAAAAAAGCAATTTTTATAATTTAGTTTTTCTTTTATCAATGCGATAATTAGAAAAACTGCTAGACCGATACTTAGTATAGAATAAAATGGATTTTTATAAATAAGAAACAGACTCACTCCAAAAAAGGTTAAACTTATAGAAAACATTACATTTTTTATAATCCATAATAGCCATCGTTTCCCCACACGTATATCAATAAATCTCGTTAACAACGACAACATAAATCGAAATGCAGTAAAGAATAGCCAAAATAATACGATTTGTACCTTCGTCACTCCAATACTTTTCATCAACACTGGTAACATAGCAACTACTACTATTACATTCGTTATCGCTATTCGAATTAACGTATATGTCATGCCATACTGGATTAACTTTTGCATGTGAGCGGGATACGAAATCAAAAATAAACTATCCCCTTGTTCAAAAAATGAACGAACTCCTCTTGAATATGTAATCACATAAAATGCGAATAGACCTAATCCGAAATAAACCGTCTCTTCCATCGATAATTCTTCTATCCATAGTGAACGATAATAAATCCCCATAAATATAAGTACAGGAATAATAATATATAGCGCAACTGTCCAATCAGTTATAGAACGTATGGACTTCCATTTACGCCCCAGTTCATGGCGCAATCTTTTATAAAATTGTTGTTTAATCATGCTGTTCACGCCTTACGATTACATCAAAACAATCTAATAATGAACTTCCTGGCAAATCTGCTAATGCTTGGATAGATTCTAGATGTCCATCTGCGACTAATGTACCTTGTGAAATGAGTAAAAATCTCTCACAAATTCTTTCAGCTGTGTCTAATACGTGCGTACAAAGTAAAATACCTGCGCCACGTTCTTTTTCTTTATATAAATAACTTAAAAACTCTTTCGTAGCTACTGGATCTAAACCGATAAAAGGTTCATCAATGATATAAAAATCTGGTTCAGTTAAAAATGCCAAAATGAGCATCGATTTTTGTTTCATACCTTTTGAAAACTTTGATAAATACTCATGTTTATGTTTATCCATTCGAAACATATGTAATAACTCTTCTGCTTTTTTTTCCCAGCTTCCTACTTCGTTCTCGCGAGCAGCCATTAATAGTTCGATATGTTCCCAAAGCGTCAAATAATCATAATATGTCGGGTGTTCCGGCACGTATGCATAAGGATTTTTCTTTTCACCAAATGATATTTCACCATTCATATTTACAAGTAAACCGAGTATCGTTTTAATCGTCGTACTCTTCCCAGCACCATTCGCACCAATAAGTGCAACTAATTCACCTTTTTCAATTGAAAAGGCAATATCATGAATTGTCTTTTCCTCTATATCATATCCGGCAGAGCGAATATTCACTTCTAACATACATTCCCCTTCTTTCCATTTCCAATACAATCAAGGAAAAGAATAACATATAACTATCTATATATCATTATAAAATATTTATTTTCATAGCAGGAATACATATTTTTTTACAGAAATACTTACTGTTAATTACATTTTATTGGAGTGGATAATATGTCCTTTCATATTCGTGAAGCTACGATAGACGATATAGATGCACTTTGTTCTTTAACGAAAGAATTAAAAGGTTCCTCTATTTCCTATGAAGATATGAACAGCCGATTACAATTCGTACAAATGAGTCCCTTTGATTTTTTATATGTTTATGAGGAAGAAGAAACTATATTTGGATTACTTGGGTTTCGTATACGTGAAAATTTAGAAGATATAACTCGTTATGGGGAAATTTCAATTATTAGCGTTGATTCTACAATACGGCGAAAAGGCATTGGACAAGTATTAATGGATTATGCAGAACAATTAGCAAAAAAACATAATTGCATTGGTACATGGCTAGTTAGTGGAACAAATAGAGTAGAAGCACATCCTTTTTACAAAAAATTAGGATATGAAGTGAATGGATATCGATTTGTAAAACATTTTTAAACTACTTATAAATGGAAAGGATTAAAACTATGACAAACATCGAAGCTATTTTTATTGATCGTGACGGTACAATTGGTGGTGACACTACAATACATTATCCAGGTTCTTTTACATTATTTCCTTTTACAAAAGCAGCTCTGCAAAAACTAAAAGCTCAAGATATAAAAATTTTCTCTTTCACAAACCAGCCAGGTATCGCAGACGGGATAGCGACTGTTGCTGATTTTGCACAAGAATTAAAAGGGTTCGGCTTTGATGATATTTACGTATGTCCTCACAAACACGATGATGGTTGTGAATGTCGTAAACCCAATACAGGTATGCTGCTACAAGCAGCCGAAAAACATGGACTTAATTTAACAAAATGCGCTGTAATTGGTGATCGCTGGACTGATATCGTTGCAGGAGCAACTGTACATGCGACCACGATATTAGTTCGAACAGGCGCTGGATATGATGCTTTACATACGTACCGAGACAAATGGGCACATATTGAGCCAAACTACATTGCAGAAAACTTTGAAGATGCTACAAATTGGGTTTTAAATCAACTATAATACAAATTCAAAGAGACGTTTTCACAATGAAAACGTCTCTTTGAATTTTATATTTTTTTAAAATGTTAATTCATAATGGAAATAACGATTATCTCTCAAATAGCCATTTTCAGCATATAATCGCTGTGCTGATAAATTATCAATCTCTGTTTGTAATTTTACACCTTTTGCACCATTTTCTAAGGCAAATTCTTTAGCAGCTTCTAGTAATTTTTTACCTGTTCCTGCCCCGCGCTTAGTTGCTTGTACAAACAGATCATTTAATATCCATAATTCTTTCATCGAAATGGAAGAAAATGATGGATATAATTGTGTGAATCCAATATATTCACCGTCTTCAACTGCTACGAAAATAACAGATTCTTTTCTCTCGATTCGATTTCGCAAAAATACTTTTGCTCCTTCTATATCGGAATCTTGTCTATAAAACATACGATAATTATTAAAAACTGATGCTAGTCCATCTAAATCTGCAATTGTTGCCTCATATATTCTCATTTTACTCCATTCCCCTTCCAATACTGTCTCATTATATCCGTTGCCCATTTAGGCTGTACAATTTCTTCTTTCGGCATAAACTCTTTCATTATCGGCTTTATATCCAATATAGGGGTGCCATCAATGGCATCTAACCCCTCAACAATAATTGATTTACCTTCTCTTTTGATCACCTTTACAATTGTGGTTCCTATGCGATTCGGACGATTTTTCCCGCGCTGTGCAAAAATGCCTACTTTAGGATAATCATTATTATTTCTAGGATGTCTAGCAACATATTGAATTTGTTCATCAGTTACTTTATGAAAATAAAAAACAACTTCAATATGAGAAAAATCTTCAATCCCTTGTATACTTTCCTCTGTATATATTTCAGTTAAAGTAATATAAGATCTTACTTCTCCCCACTCATCATCTTTTATTTCCTTTCTTTCATTATGTACAAATGCGATTGGTTGAACTGAAAACATACGCATTCCCCCTCAATTGTAACCACTTACATTATAAAATATTTTCTGAATGTTTTCCACAAACTTGAACTAGGTGACATAATATAATTATAATCTATTTTGTAAAGCGAAATTAACTGCTTCAACTGCATGTATATAAGTTGTGTCGAATATCGGAATGGATATGTCTTCCTGTTTTATTAATAACCCTATTTCTGTACAACCTAATATGATTCCTTGTGCCCCTTCTTGTACTAGCTCTTCTATAACTCTTTTATAATACTCTCTAGATTGGGATGTTATCTTTCCTAAACACAATTCTTTATATATTACTTCATTTATCTTATCTCTATTCTTTTCTGATGGAACCATTACTTTTATATGATTCTCTTCTATGCGTAACTTATAAAAATCTTGCTCCATTGTATATTTAGTTCCAAGCAAACCAACCCTATGAATATCTTTCCTTTTAATTTCTTTCGCAGTTGCATCAGCGATATGTAAGACTGGAATATGAATATTCTCCTTTATTTTCTCAACTACTTTATGCATTGTATTTGTACAAATAATTATAAAATCTGCTCCTCCCCTCTGTAACGAATATGCTGCATTCCCTAATATTTCTCCCGCTCCATTCCAATTCCCGTTAGACTGGAATCGCTCAATCTCTTCAAAGTCCACACTATTAATCATACATTTTGCTGAATGTAACCCTCCCAATCTCTCTTTTATTTCTTCATTTATGATTCGATAATATTCAGAAGTTGATTCCCAACTCATACCACCAATTAAACCTATTGTTTTCATTACACACCAACCACCTTATACTGTTTTTTAAAACTAATCATAACATTTTATTATGTATATTATACACAATAAAACAAGACTTTACGTTTATAATATAAAGTCTTGTTTTAACTATTTCCAAGGAAATTTTATAAGAATATTCTGAAATTAATTATCGAATGTTTTTATAGAATCTTCATATTGATAATGAAAACATTCTCGATACAACTGTTTAATTTCATCATATGATGGCACACGTGGATTATTTGCTGGACTTCCACTTTCAATTGCATCTGATGCCATTTTAGAAATAGCTTTTTCAAATTCAACCTCACCAATTCCATATTTTTTTAAATTTGGAATACGAAGATCAAAACAAAGTTTTTTAATTTCCCTCAGCGTGTAGTCGGCTACTTCTTCATCACGATAGGAATACAAATCTTTATTTAAACAACGTCCAATTTCCGCTAGTCTTTTTACTGCACTAATTTTTGTATATTCTAAAACTGTAGGTAATAGTATCGCATTTGATATTCCATGTGGTACATGAAACATTGCCCCTACTGGCCGAGACATTCCATGAACTAACGTAACAGATGCATTTGAAAATGCAATTCCAGCTTGTAAGGAAGCAATCATCATCGCTTCTCTTGCCTCCATATTCTCTCCATCTTCATATGCAATACGTAAATATTTCATAATACTTTCAATTGCGGAAAGTGCAAGCACATCGGTAAGTGATTGTGAAACTTTAGAAATATATGCTTCGACTGCATGACATAATGCATCTATCCCTGTTGCTGCTGTAATATGAGGTGGTACGGAACGCGTTAAAATTGGGTCAATAATCGCTACTTGCGGTGTGAAATTTGGATGCTTCATCATCATTTTTACATCTGTTCGTTTATTCGTAATTACTGCTACACTTGTTACTTCCGATCCAGTACCAGAAGTTGTTGGGATTGCAATTAATGGTAGCGGATCTTTGTCTATTTCCATATCTTTTTGGACATAATCTTCCACTTCTCCACCATTTGTATATAACACCGCAACTGCTTTCGCTGCATCAATACAACTTCCACCACCAATACCAATAATAAAATCACACTTTCCTTCTTTACAAATAGTTAACGCTTCTAACACGTGTATATTTGTAGGCTCAGCATTTACTTTATTATATGTAATAACAGTAATACCTTTCGTATTTAATTGTTGTATACACCTCTCAACATATCCTAAATTCTCCATAATTGTATCCGTAACTATAAACGCTCTTTTCCCCAACTTCTTAGATTGTTCCCCCAGCTTTTCTAGCGAATTTCTTCCATATAATACGGACTTCGGCATACGAAACTCAGCAACTTCTTGCAAGTACCCCACCCCTTCTTACCCTAATTAATGTTTTCGTTTATAAAATATCGACTTAATAAATTCCTGTTGCAGTATAGAATGCAATTACTAAAAATACAGCAACCGTTTTCAAAATTGTAATAGCAAATATATCTTTATATGACTGTTTATGTGTTAAACCTGTTACTGTAAGAATAGTAATAATAGCTCCGTTATGTGGTAATGTATCCATTCCTCCCGATGCCATTGACACGATACGGTGCATTACTTCTAATGGAATATCAAATTGATTGGCCGCTGCAATAAACTTATCTCCCATCGCACTTAAAACAATTCCCATTCCTCCTGATGCAGAGCCTGTAATACCGGCTAAAATATTTGTCGTTACTGCTCCATTCACTAGAGGATTTGTGAATGTGGCAGAAATACCATCTCTCATAATCGCGAATCCTGGAAGTGCTGCAATGACACCACCGAATCCAAACTCAGCTCCTGTATTCATCGTTGCAAGTAACGCTCCACCAATACTTGTATTCAATCCAGCTTGAAATCCTGTTACTACTCGTTTCCAATATAATAATAACGTTGTTACAATACCTATAATAAGTGCTAATTCTACTGACCAAATTCCAACTACTGCACTTAATTCTACTTTTCCAAATGCTTTCATGCCAATTTCAGAAAAATCAAAACCATTCGGATACCACTTCGGTATCATAATAGTAAAAACTTTATTCATTACACCTACTAAAATAAGTGGTATAAAAGCAATCACTTGCTGAACTCTTGTAATTTCAATGTTTTTCAGTAATGGCATATCTTTTTGTTCTACTTGCACTTGCAAAGAAGCTGCCATTTCAGTATCCCCATCGTTAAAACCAAAATACCCTTCTCCTGCCGCCTTTGCCTTCTTACGTCTACTCTCTAAATATAGTAATCCTAACGTCAGTACAAAAATTGCCCCTACAATACCAAGTATTGGTGCAGCATAAATGTCCGTTTTAAAAAATGTTGTAGGTATTACGTTTTGAATTTGTGGTGATCCAGGTAGCGCATCCATTGTAAATGTGACCGCTCCAAGTACAATCGTTCCAGGGATTAAACGCTTCGGAATATTCGCTTGTCGAAACAGCTTAGCTGCGAACGGATATACAGCAAACACTACTACGTACACACTAACGCCACTATACGTTAAGATAGCACCCATTAATACAATCGCTAAAATCGTACGTTTTTCACCAACTAACTCTATAATTGTCTTTGCAATCGAGTCTGCAATTCCTGACATTTCTACTACTTTTCCAAATATTGCCCCAAGTAAAAATACAGGAAAATATAGTTTAATAAAACCTACCATTTTCTCCATAAAGATATTCGAAAAGAAAGGTAATACAAAACTAGGTTCTGTCAAAAATACCGCAAATAATGCAAAAATCGGTGCAAATAAAATAACAGAAAACCCTCTATATGCTACAAACATTAGTAAACTAAGTGCTAATAATATAATAACTAGCTCCAATTATACCCCTCCTTTAAACAGAAAATTCAAACTTTTATAAATAAACTTCTACTAATCTTTTGATTCTGACATCCCTCCTCTTATTCATACAAATTTTTCATGCTAAAAATGTCTAATTATACATATTCGATTACATATGAAAAATCCCTTTAAACATAAATGATTTCATCATCATACGTTATAAAGGGATTGTTAGTCTCTATATTTACTTCTTAATCAAACTATTGTCTACACAAAAATGATGTAGTTCTTTTACATCATTTACTATATGAGTCGCACCAACTTCAGTCAATTCTGTTTTACTACCATAACCGTATAAAACACCAATTGAAGCAATCTCATTATGATTCGCACCGATTATATCGTGCTTTCTATCTCCAATCATAACAATGTCTTCTTTACTAAATTCTTCATTTGTTTGTAAAATATGAGCAATGATTTCTTCCTTCGTTATTCTTGTACCATCTAAATTACTTCCAATGATACTTTCGAAATAATTCGTTAGTTGAAAATGATCTAGTACTTGTTTTGCAAATACAGTAGGTTTTGAAGTTGCTATAAACAAACGATTTCCGGTATCTTTTAATTGTTTTAAAAGACTTGGAATACCCTCGTATACATTATTTTCTAACAATCCACGTTGTTTTAAGTACTCTCTGAAATAAAAAACAGCTCGTTCAACTTCTCCTTCACTCATATTATATCTTTCTATAAATGATTGCTGAATGGGAGGACCGATAAATGAATCTAACTCGCTTATATGTAATTCTTCAATGCCAACCTTTTTTAATGCATACAATACTGAATGTACAATTCCTTCTTTCGGATCCGTCAATGTTCCATCTAAGTCAAATAGAAATATTGTGTACAAATTTAATCCCCCACTCCTATTTACTTTACATATTATATAGAAGACTTTTTCATGCCTACCTTTTACTATATTACCATTATTTATCTTTTCAAAAAATTATTCCTTCTATGTCACATACGTTCAGTTACAAAATGGAATACATATGATAAAGTAAAAAAGTTACAATTATTTTAATAGAAACTGGTGAATCTAATGTCAATTACCTTAATTGTTATAATGATTTTCACAATTGTTATTCACGCGGTTGAAACAAGCTCTTATAGTATTCGATTAGCTGGAGTACGTTTAAAGAGAATTGCTGTTGCTTTGTCTGTCGTAGGCATGGTGTTACTTATATCAAGAACATCTAACATGCTACAAGCCTTTTTAATCGGTGGGATTGTCGATGAGGCAAAACGAGACGCTTCCATTAATTTAGAACATACTATACGGCTCGTTCTATTATCCGCCTCTGTCGGTACTTTACTTGCGATTATACTGTATCCAACTTTGACCAAATTATTTGGATACGTCATTCAAAACTTTGAAACAGACGGTTCTTTCATTCGAATGATGAAAACGAATAACATCCAAAAATTAAAGTACACCAAAAAATATGTACGCTTTCCAAAGCTAGAAATGATTCATAGACTGCGTATCGGTGGTATTCCAAAACGTATTATGCTTATTAATATGTTTGCTACTGCAATTTATACAGCTGGTGTTCTTTCAGCCCTATATGCTTCTTTTTTACTTCCAGCTTACGCAACAAAAGCTACTACAGCTTCTGGCCTTATTAATGGTTTTGCTACTATTTTATTAACAGTGCTGCTCGATCCACGTATCGCTCTTTTAACAGAGCGAGCTCTTCAATCAGAAGAAGGTGCAGAAGCAATGAGTAAAATGTATGGTTGGCTAATGATTTCTAGACTTTTTGGTACGTTATTAGCACAACTGTTATTCATACCAGGTGCTTACTGGATCACTTGGATTATTAAACTGATGAATTAGTCCTCTATAAAAATAGTAGGTGGGATAACAAATGACTATACAAACAGAGCAAGATGTAATTCACTTAATAGAAAACGACGAATGGATGATGGATATATTACAAATGGCAAAATCACTAGAGCTACCAGATTGGTGGATTTGCGCCGGATTTGTTCGCTCTAAAGTTTGGGATACTTTACATGACTACGAAATACGAACGGCTACACCAGATATTGATGTCATTTATTTTGATCAATTACATACAGATGAGGTTTATGAGCAATCACTAGAGAAAGCACTGGTAAATATGGATGCTTCTATACCTTGGTCGGTAAAAAATCAAGCTCGTATGCATGTAGTGAATAATATGCCACCGTACTCTTCTTCCGTTGATGCTATTTCTAGGTTTCCTGAAACAGCGACCGCTTTAGGAGTTACGCTTGACGAACTAAACAACGTCATATTAACAGCCCCATGTGGTATTGAAGATGTTCTTTCCTTACAAGTGAGGCCAACAGCTCATTTTCTTGAAACAAAAGAACGTATATATATGTACAAAAACAGAGTTATTAAAAAGAATTGGCAAAGTAAATGGCCAAACATAACAATCACATATCCAGAAATTTAGAAAGGGTGCTTCTCATTTATAGAAGCACCCTTTTCTTCATTTCAAAAAATGAATGACTTTTTCTGCAAATCTATCTGCTTCCTCATAATGCGGTGTATGACCACTCTCTTCGAATACAATACAATCTCCATTTTGAGCATCTTTATTAAATATTTCAATTTGTTTTTCACACGTTACTGCATCGTGTTTTCCTACAATTAATAACATTGGATTTTGTATATCTTTTATTTTTTGTAATAATGGAGTATGAACTGCTCCTTCTACTTTTAATCTATCAAAATGAATTTTGGAGCGATTTGAAAATACTTCCCACTCTTCATCATTATACAAACTCTCGTCTGTCACATCTTCCTTATAATTGTAAATCTCCATTCTATTTTCTTCTAATTCATTGCTTAGTCTTATATAAGCTTCTAGCAACTCTTCTGAAGTAGCATTGCTAGATGAATAAGCGATGGACTCTTCTGCTACTTCTTCTTTTCCATACTTTTTTAATAAATGCCCTGTCTTTTGTAACAAAGCTCTACTTGTTAATGCAAAATCGAAAGTTGGCGCTTCAAATATGATTTTCTCTATTGAACTTGGATATATCGACGCATATAACAATGCTACATATCCACCGAAAGAATGTCCAATGACAGACCATTTCTCAATTTGTAATACTTTTTTTAGTTCCTCACAGTCTTCAATCAAATCATTTAATCCAAAAGCTTCGTCCTCAGTAATTGCTTCTGAGCGACAAACACCTCTTTGATCTATCATTATTACATATAAAGAATCTTTTAAACGTTCCGCTTGATGAAATGAAAAATCATAGCAACTTTCTCCTGGTCCACCATGCAAGTATAGGACTGGTTTATTTTTAAGATTTCCATACGTTTCAACGTATAGCTTTTTCCCTCTAATGTTCATGTATTTCCCTGTTCCCATCAAATTCGCCTTTATAATCATCACCTTCTTTTTTTACTGAATATTATAACACCTTAGATTAAATAATCCCTATTACATTTAAAAAGACGATAATTATTGCAAGTGGCGCTACAAATCGAAGTAAAAACGCCCAACAAGTAAATACTTTCTTCCCATAATTTCCACCTACAAAAAACTCTGCTTCTAGCACCTTCTTTTCCATTTTGAATGAAACGAAAATACTAATAAATAGTGCTCCAAGTGGCATTAATATATTACTAGATAAGAAGTCTACTGCATCAAAAATATTCTTTCCAAAAATCGTAATATCACTCCATATTCCAAATGATAACGCGGATGGTATACCTACTAAGAAAATGCCGAAACCGATTATCCATGATAATTTCGTTCTCTTTTCTTGGTCACCATTTGCTAATGCTGAAACAACTGTCTCTAGTAGAGAAAATGCCGATGTTAATGTTGCAAATGTAAATAGTGCAAGAAATACTGTTAAGAACAACCCACCGAATGGAATTTGACTAAATACAGATGGTAATACGATAAATAGTAATCCAGGCCCTTCTGTCGGCTCCATTCCTAATGAAAATACGGCCGGAAAGATAGCAAGACCTGCAAATAATGAAACAAATAAATTCAATCCAACAATTGTAACTGCTGATTTTGGTAAACTTTCTTTTTTATTTAAATACGAGCTATAGGTAACCATAATCGAAATCCCGATACTAATCGCAAAAAATGATTGTCCCATCGCGAATAAAATACTTTCTGAAGTAATCTTTGAGAAGTCTGGTTGTAAGAAAAACTTCACACCTTGTATTGCATTATCAAGTGTTAATGAACGAATAATAAGAGCAACAAATAAAACGAACAATGCTGGCAACATATATTTACTTGCTTTTTCAATTCCATTTTGTACACCCTTTGATACAACCCAAATCGTAATGAACATAAAAGCGAAATGTCCCATAATCGCCCAAGCGGGATTTCCAATTGTTTCAGTAAATAATGCTCCATAATTTTGTCCCGGAGTAATAAGTTGTCCCGTTACTCCTCTGAATAAATAAATTAACACCCATCCACCTACAACACTATAAAACGAAAGTAGTATAAAACAAGTTCCAACGCCAAGGCGTCCAATCCAGTGCCATCCTGTATTAGGTGCGATACTTTTAAATGCTCCAACTGCTTGTTTCTGCGTACTGCGTCCAATCATAAATTCAGCTATAAGTAGTGGTAGTCCAATTAATACAGTAAATAATATAAAGATTAAAAAGAATGCTCCTCCCCCACTCTTCCCAGCGATATAAGGAAACTTCCATATTGCGCCAAGTCCAATTGCTGATCCTGCTGCAGCCATTATAAAACCTAATTTCGAAGTCCATTGCTCCGTCTGTTTCATCTTATTTTCCTCCTAGTTAAATTAATTTATATAAATAATTAAATTTTATAAACCAATCCGAATAAACCCTCCATTTCTATTTCCATAAAATAAAAAAATGGCTCAACGTCTCTATATAAAGAGACGCTAAGCCATTTACTTAACGCGGTACCACCCTTATTGATTCCATTATGAATCCACCTTAGTATAATCGTTTGATTACAAACCTAATATCGAAGGTTAACCGTTAAGATTTACTAAGAATGTGATTCCGTTCCACCTTACTGCTCCTAGGCGAGTTCAGGATGTCATTTGACTATGTCACACCAACCCATAGCTCTCTGTACAAATATACGACCTTACTACTCCTATTCAACACATTTTAATATTTAGAATATATTTTCTTTTGAAATTAATATGAAGTATATCGGTTATATTTATAACTGTCAAGGGCTATATGAAAATTTAATGAGAAACCTCTTTTATTTTTCATTATCCTTCGTCATCATCACCGTGATCATCAGTACCTTCTTCTTGATCATCGTCATCTTGTTGTTGAGATGACTCCTTTTGCTGAATAGCATTATTTACCGCTGTAGTAGACATGACTTCACCTGTTATTGTATGTACTCTTACATCAACCGTTTCTGTTTGTTTTTTTATTATAATTTGGTAGGTAGACGTACCATTTATATTTACTACACTTACCTTCTCGATAAAACCGCCTGGTACTTTTTGTAATGCAACTTCTTTCGCCTGCTCTTCTGTAACGACTTTTTGTATTTGTGAAGTACCAATAAAAGCACCCGTCGCTTCTTCAATTTCTACCATTACATTCTCATTTGCACTTTTCTCTATCTCTATTACATATACATTTTTTTCGTTCTTTTTCTCTAGTCTTATCCCTTTCACATTCCCTTGTACTTGCTGCACTGCAATCTCTTTTGCTTGCTGCTCTGTAACAGTTGTCGTTTGTTTCTGTAACAATTGAATTTTCCCTGTGTTTTTTTCGATCTCAACTATTGTACTTTGAGTAGCATTTGTTTCTACCGTTATTACAAATACTTCTATCCCATTTCTTTTTTCTAATATAGTTTGTTTAATGATCCCCTGTACTTTCTGAAGTGCCATTTCTTCCGCTTTTTCTTTCGTTATTGTATTACTTTTTAATGATATTTCTTTTGCACGTTTTATGTTACCACTTTGAGCATCTACTATTATTTCATATGAGCCTTTTTCATTTAAAAGGTTTACCTTATATACATCTTGTTCCCCTTTGTTTACTAATTTCATATTTTTTATTTTTCCAGGATACTGTTCAAACACAATATTCTGAATTTGTTTTTCGGATAATATTTTTTCTCCTTGCTTAGAAACAATACGTTGTGATACAAAAGCTACACTTACAAGCACAAAACAAAGTAACAATGCAACCTTCCATTTCTTTTTCATTTTCAAACTCCTATCTCTTTATAAAAAACGAGGCAAATATACGGTAACTTTCGTCCATTCTCCCTCTTCACTTTCCAGTTGTATATTTCCTTCATGAGCATCAATAATTTGTTTCGCAATCGACAATCCTAGACCTGTTCCTCCTGTTTCCCTACTCCTCGCTTTATCAACTCGAAAAAAGCGATCAAACACTTTCTGTATATCCTCCTTAGGAATTCCCATACCGTAATCTTGAATAGAAAAAAAGACTCTTTCCTTTTGTATTCCTACTATCAAATCGATTGAATCTTTACTGTATTTCATTGCGTTATCCAATAATACTACTAATACTTGTTTTATTTTTTGTTCATCAATATTTACAACAATCTTTTCTTCCTCTGTAATAACACGAAAATCCCGATTATATGTTTTTTCTAATTGTTCCGCAGTCAACTTGCATAATCGAACTACATCTGATTCTTTCGTTTCCAACTTCCACTCTGCACTACTGTTGGCAAGTAATAACATTTGATTTGTCATGCCTTTCATTCTTACTGCCTCGGAGTATATCGCTTCTACAGATTCCTCTAAAACATCTTGTTTTTTCATTCCCCATCTTTTTAATAATTTTGCATAACTTTCAATAACTGTTAACGGTGTTCTCAATTCATGTGAAGCATCTGAAACGAACTGCTGTTGTTTTTCAAAGTTTTGATGTAATAAATCTATCATTTTATTAAATGTCGTTCCCATTTTATGCAATTCATCTTTTGATTTTTTTTCAAGCGGTATTTTCTTGAATATCCCTCTATCTTGTATATGCTCCATTGTTTGTATTAAAGAGTTTACAGGTTTTAAAATGAGTTTACTTAACATTCTCCCCGCAAAAAAAGACGGAATTAAAACGAAAAGTGATGCAATAACTAATACATTTTTTAACATATTTAAATTCTCTTGCAAACTATCTAAACGTTCTGTCATTTCTAATGAAACGATTTTCCCATCATTCCAAATAATTGGTATTTTTATATAAGCGAATTTCCCACCATTCTTCTCATAAATTCCCGCCGATTCTTTTCTTTCAAATTTCGTATTTACTGCTGGGATTGGTTTTGTACTATCCACTTCTTGTCTAATCATTACCTTTGAATTTTCATTAATAACTCTAATCATACCGTTTGAAGGTAAGTACGGTTGTAGTAGATTTACTGCGTCTATTTCTTTTGCTGATTCCGCATTCATTCCTTCTATAATATGTACTGCCTCACGTTTTAATCGTTCTAACTCTCCGTTCGTTGTAACTTTATAAAACAAGAAGTATATAGAACTATTAATAAGTAACAAAATAAGTAGTAACCATACGGTAGAGAATAAATATATTTTATTTTTAATTTTCATATACTACACCTTTAAGACATACCCAACACCTCTAACAGTGTGAATAAGTGGTACGTCCACATTACAATCTACTTTTTTACGTAAATATCGAATATACACATCGACAACATTTGTATCACCATAATAATCAAATCCCCAAACATTCGTTACGATCTGTTCTCGATTTAACACTTGATTTTCATGCTTCATTAAAAATAGTAATAAATCAAACTCACGTGGTGTTAATTCCACTAAATGATTCCCTCTTTTCACTTCTCGTGTTTTCTCGTCTAAATATAAATCTGCAATTTGATAACTACTATTTCCCTCTTCTTTTCTTACGTTTGAAATTCTTAAACATGCACGAATTCTCGCTAAAAGTTCTTCTATTTGAAATGGCTTTGTAATATAATCACTTGCTCCTTGATCTAAGCCACTTACTTTATCAACAACTGAGTCACGAGCAGTTAATAAAATAATAGGTATTACAGCATTTTTCAAACGTATCCTTCGAAGTACTTCTAACCCACTTATATTTGGAAGCATTACATCAAGTAAAATTAAATCCCATTTACCAGCTTGAAACTTTTCCATTGCCTCTGTTCCTGTTTTAGCAATCTCACTTTCATATCCTTCAAACTCTAATTCTAACTGCACGACACGCGCAATTTTTTCTTCATCCTCAACAATTAAAATCCTTTCTCCCATAAAAGCCTCCCACATTATATAATCTTTTCATACCATTTCAGTATAACAAGTAATACTTTCCTCCAAAAGAAATAATACCCAATATTCTTTTCGACTTAATGAAAAAATCAGGAATGAATTATATTCCTGATTTTTAGAGAGACAATCCAACCCACTGCCAATATGCATAGTAAAATACAACCATTACAAACATATACATAACACTTAAATAGCTACTTAACTTTAATAAATCTTGTGGCTGAAAAGTTTCTCTATCACTTTCTTGAAATAAAAGTAATGCTTTAGAACTGACTGGAAAGGTTAAACAATAATTCATGCCAACAATGCCTAAAAATAGTACAGCTACTTCATTAAGCTGTAGACTACTTGCAAAATATAGTAATGGCGGAATAAAAATTACCGCTCTCGTTGTGTGAGATGTAATATATAAATGTGATGTGACTGAAAGAATAACAATAACGAGTAACACGATGAAAATGGATTGCTTATTAATTAGTTCTGTTACTAAAAATAACTTCTGCATAATCCATTGCGCCGCACCACTCTCCATTAATGATTTCCCTAATGCAATTGCTGCCCCAACAAATAAAATTAAGTTCCACGAGACACCTTTTAAACTTTCTTTCCACTGCATCACACCCAGTTTTGGTAAAGTTAATAAAAACACTCCGATTATCGTTACAGTTGCAATTTCCAAACCGTGAAACGACTCTGTTAACCAAAAAGCTACCATCGCTATTAAAATACTGATTGTATACTTTTCATTTCGCGATAATTCAAACTTAACTTTTTTCTGTTTCAGTTTTGTTTTTACTTCCTCTTTGTCTAAAAATAAAAATAATATTACACGACAACTTATAAAACTCATTATGAATCCAAATGGAAATCCCCATATTAACCACTCTACAAATGTAATATCCTTATTATTAAATTCCTTTAACATATCTAGGGCAATTAAATGGGAACCTGCACCAATAATTGTAGAACTTGTTGAAACTAAAATAACAGTAGGCATTAAAATTGCTAATGCTTTCGTAATTCTTCTACTCCCAATTTCTTTTGATATAGCTTGAAAAACAGGTAATACAACCGCTGCGCGTCCAGATGTTGATGGAATAAAAAAAGCGAGTATTTGAATAATCATTGTCAAAATCCCGCACAAACCGGCTATATTCCGAGCACGATTTACAACAAAGTACGTCATTTTCTCAGCTAAACCGGTAACTTGAAGTGCCCTTCCTAAAATAAAAGAACCGATCATAAGCCAAATAACATCTGAAGCTAACGAATCGAATAAAAGATCTTGCTTTGCTGTGCCTGAAATAATTAGAAATAAGACAGAGCCAAGTGCGATATAGGCCGAATTTATCGTTGTTGTTGTCCATAATATAATTGCACAGCAAAATCCAAACAAACTCCATTTTGCTTCCATCGTTAATGAAGATGGAAGCAAAAGAACTATTTCTACTATTAATATAAGTGCTATGGGCAGAATCCAAGATGGCTTAGTTTTCAGATGATCAGTACTGTTCACATATAATCCCACTACATTTTTTTCAATCATGATACGTACCCACTGTTATTCAACCGAGAAGCGATTTGATAACCGACTAAAACTGTACGCATCGTACTCTCTGTACAATCACGAAGCCATTTCTCCGCATTAGAAAATGCATTTTCTAATGAAGATGGCATTGGTAATATACTTGTATATGCATCAATTCCATAATCGTAATTAATACGTGCACCTTTACCGACTGTCCCAACTAATGCGATTACTGGTAATCCATATTTTTTTGCACATTTAGCCACCTCAGCTGGAATTTTTCCACGTGGTGTTTGAAAATCTATACTTCCTTCCGCAGTAAATACAAGATCACACGCTAGCAATAGTTTATTTAAATCCATATACTTCATAATAATATCGTATCTCGGATGAAGCGTTGCACCAATTAAAGCTTGCAGTCCAGCACCAAGTCCGCCAGATGCACCACTACCTGGCGTATGATGTACATCTATACCTATATCTTTTTTTATAACAGAAGCATAGCGCTCCAGTGCTTTTTCTAGTTCTATTACTTGTGCTTCGTTAGCACCTTTTTGCGGACCGAACACTCGCGCTACCCCCTGTTCGCCGCATAATTGATTAAACCAATTACAGGCAACATCGATTTGAACATGCCTTAATCTAGGATCTACTTGTGATGTATCTATGTTTGAAACTTGTAATAAAGAGGTTCCACCTTGAATTTGTATTTCCTTTCCATCTTCATTTAAAAACTTTACACCCAACGCTTCAGCCATACCAGCTCCGCCATCAGATGTTCCTGAATCACCACACCCTATTAATATACGATCTACCCCTTTATTTAAAGCTAATTCTATTAACTGCCCAACACCATGAGTAGTCGTTTTTCTAGGATCACGTAAATTTCTCGGTACAAGGCGTAACCCTGCTGCAGCAGCCATTTCAATAACAGCTGTACGCTCACCATTTCTCGTTTCAAAAACACCAAAATAAGATTGTATCTTTTCTTCTACAGGTCCCGTTACTTCTACTTCATACATTTTTCCACCAGTAATATTTATAATTGCCTCTGTAAAACCTTCCCCACCATCCACCATTGGTAAAGTCTCTACAGTAGCTAACGGCATGACTTTTAAAATCCCTTCTTTCATTATATCAGCAGCTTCCTTCGCCCCTAAACTTTCTTTAAATCCTGATGGTACAACTAAAATACGCATGTATTATTTCTCCCTTCACCTTGTATATCTCTTTCGCTTCTAAGGCTCATATTAAAGGTGAAAAAAGAGAGCACAATTAAGCTTACATTAAAAATTGATGAGAAAGTGCTGAATTTTACGAACCAAAAAATCCGTTGCACTATTGAATAGCGCAACGGATACATTCCTTTACTCTTTATTCAATTTTATTTCTCTATTACGGGACAATACTTGTACGATTTCGCGTTTCTTGCACTCAGCAAGCGATTGCTTTAAATTTATATTTTGTAAGTTTTGTAGTAACAGTAAGAAAACTTTTTTATATCATGATAACTACTACGTTAAAATTTACGAGTTTGTACGAGTTCGTTAGTTTAATATACATTCCATGTGTTTATATTTATCGCCCGGTAAAATGTCATCTCGCCTAAGCTCGTACTTTATTTTCTATTCTATCATTGCACATAACACTCTATGATGGTACAACCATCATGAAGTATGTACTTTTTAACAGCCTATTTTAAATTGCAACGTCTTGATAACCTACTTCAGTTACTTTTTCATTTAGCAAACGAATCCCTAGCCCATTTTCTGTATCCCATGTACAATTAAATGTAATTCCAATATCCCGACCGTCAAAAATACCTGCATAGGGAACAACAATCCCATCTAAACTTATCATTTCTAATATTTCATTAGTTGTTTCAACTAATGGATATTTTTCATTTACTTCAATATCATAACCTAGTTCCTGACGCTCTTGTTTGTAATAGTCTAATATTGATTGCAAAAAGCTTTGTTGTAATTGTTCCCAATTTTGCATGAGTGAAGTATATGCTACATATTGTTCTTCATCAAACTTACCATCCTCATCACCTTTTACTATTAGTGCTATCTCGACTTCATTTCCCAAAAAGTTAATGCTAGTATCCTTAGACCACACAAAATCATATTCAAGCTCACCAAAAACCGCATCATTTATTTTCATCTTACTTCTCCTTTTTATTTTTTAGCAAATCCTCCTGGCTCAAACGCCCCTGCGTTTATCTCACCTACTCCACCAAGATGCCCAAATCTTTTATTTATCTCTGTCGGTACAAGTTGCATTATTTTCACATCATTTACTTCATGCCATGTTAATTGATTTTTTGTTCGATATTTGTCTATGTCTTTCGCGGTAATCCCACCAGGTTCCATTCCAAATTGGCGAGCTAGTTCAACTGAGTCATTTAGCTTATCTGCTAACTTTTGGTCTGCTTGAGCAAAATTGTATGTCCTAGCCTTTGTACCATAATTTCCTTTTCCTCCAAGCATATAGTCAATTTCAATTTGAGCCTTTGATACTGGTGAAAAATCAGGAACTCCGTTTTTATATTGAATACCTTTAATGCCAGCTTCATCTAATATACGTTTCAATTTAGGGTCTGGTGGTGGTTTAAGCGTACTTAAAGATTCTCCTCTGATTCCTTCAAATTCAACCTTCGAATTAATTGGTGAAGGTGTCTGATTATACCTTGCTTCATAAGAACTAGCAAAATCAGTTTGTCTAAAAGCAGGTGGAACTTCAGCCTCTCTATTACCCGTACCCTTAACAACCTTACTCTCCATATACTGATAAGCCTCTTTCAGAGAATGCTGTCCTCCCCCTGAGACATTTCCTACTCCAGCCATGGCGAAGCCTTTTCCCTCACCTGGGATCCATTTGTACTCCAGTAATGTTTTTACTGCGTGCTGGATCTTTTCATTCCCCTGTAAGAAGGTTGTTTTTACGGTTGTGGCACCTTTGTTCCATAGACTTCCGATTTTATCGGCAAATCCTTTTGCTGTGGAGGCTACAAAGTTTACACCCTCTTTTACTTTGTGGCTGGCTGTTTTTATGCCATCGACAGCTGCTTTTCCAGCTTTTCCAGCTACCATTGTTACGCCTTCGCCTAGTTTTTTTCCTGCTTTTACAATCGTCTTCCCAAAGCTAGAAGCGACATACTTTATTCCTTTTCCAGCAAGACTTGCCACTTTTCCAACAGGAACAAAGTTTAGGAGCGTCCATCCTGCGGCGATGAGTCTTTCTTTTGATGATAATTCTTTTCCTGTAATAGGGTCTTTACCGGTAACTGCACGAATTGCATCATTTACTCCGATGAATTCAGCTGCTCCTTCTATTCCCTTTTCCCACCATGATTTTTCATTTTTCTTTTCTTTTTTATGGGCTTCTTTCAATTTTTCATTTTGTTTCTTTTGATATTCTTCATCAGCTTGACGAAACTTTTGAGCGATACGCCGTAATTCTTTTTCTGTAACTTGTAAGTTACGTATGTAAGATTCCATGAGTCTCATTGATCTCATATATTCCCCATAAAAATGCTGACTCGTTGCTCCTTGCCATTGCATTTGAATACTAAACATAGATTGATTGAGATTTTGTTGTATGGTCTGGCTGTGTGTTTGCATCTCTGATATGTTTTTGGCAATTTGTTCGAGTTGTTCAGGTTTGACCTTAATCTCCAAACCTTCTCCCACCTTCCTCTATTTTATACCAAAAAGAAATAGAACTGCATCAATTTTTACTTATTCCCTTTAGAAAAAACATCAAAAATACTGTTATCACAAATCGCTTCAATTTCTTCCTTTACAAATAATTTTTGAAATTTTGTTCCTGGGTTTAATATTACATTTGCCTCTAAATCTATCGTCTTTAATAATTCAACTGCATTCATAGAGACATACGGACATTCTTCTGGAATAACCATTTCTAAATGTTTCAAATCAGAATACAGTGGTAACATTAATCCTTCTTCCATTTCAAAATAATGAATTTGCAATTGTGTATTTTCAGTTGAAATCAAATTTCCTTCTTCATCTACAGTTGTATCGCCCTCTACCGAAGCAACAACGTACAAATTTGATTTCTGTAATATCTCATAAAAACGAACTCTTTTTTCTTCATTCTGTAAAGCCTCCACTAACGCCTCATCTAATGGACAAATTTCTAGTAAACTCATTGAACTTCACTCCTTATGCGAAATTTAAATTCGTTATTTTTGAATATTGATTACTGGTACTTCTTTTGAATCATTAGTTCTATTCACTAGATTTAAGTAGAAATGTGATACTGTAGTAGTGTAATATGGCGAAATCCAAAGGTATGGGAGATTTAGTGTAAACATTCCCACCAATGAACCTAAAATAAACCAACCAATGAAACTTAACCAAGTGATAAATAAATCTAACTTATGTCCTTTCATCATCATTTTACTTTTTTTAATGGCTTCACTTGCTGTACATTCTGGATCCTCTAACATAATGTAGTAAGCCATAGAATAAGAGAAAAATTTAATAATACCTGGAACAATGAACAAAAGACTCCATAAGCTAATAAATATTGTTTGTAAGATACCTAGTTTCATAGCTCTAAATATATTATTTGAATTGAAACCAGCAAATAAATCACCTATTGTAGTAGATTCATTTTTCGCTAAACGTAATGTGATTGTATTATAGCCGTAACTCATAACACTTTGTACAACAATATAAAGAATAAAAATAATAGCCCATACAATAATTTGAGATAAAATAAATCCAAAATTAATTTGAGGTTCGCCGTATGCATAATATACAAAGTTCTCGGGTCCTATAACGTCTATAAACAAACCAAAAATTAGAAATACTACTATTCCAATGATATACATACTGGCTACGGGAATGAGGTAATTAAGAAACGTTGAACCTACTCCTAATCCCCACTGGCCTTTCAATGAGGACAATGCTTCCCTTTTTAAATTGCTAATCATCTTTTTTCCACCTTTCAAATTCACCATTGCAAATAGCGTGACTATGATGAATAATTAATGAGTTTAGTATAATTCAAATTTCTACTAAACTCATTAATATTTACTCCTTATGCGGAATAATTTCGCCATCTTACGCAAAGTAAGATGGCGAATGTTAAATCCAATTATTTTTTAACGTTCATAGCTTTAATTTTTTCTACATTCTCTTTTGCTTGTTTCGTTATTTCTCCATTAATAGCATTTGCATATTTATCACGACTTAAAAATTCAAAACATTTATATGCATTATTCGTATCAGTTGCGGACATATATCCTGCACCTTTATTAAACATTTTTAGAGCTACCGTATTCATCCATTCTTTTGCATCTGCTTCTGGATATCCTAGTTCCATAGAGTGGTAAGTTAATTCAATTGCTGAAGCTAAATCTTCAATCGTATCTTTATTCCCGCTTACCTTTGCAGCTTCAAATGTACTCAAATACTCAATTGCCGCTTTTACCCCATCTTTAATTCCTAGCTCTTCAATACCTGGCGTTTTATATAAAATTTGATAATTGTTTAAAGCTGATTTATATTGCGTTTTTTCTAACTGTTTTGCTTCTTTAATTACAAGACCAGCAACATTAGAAAATCCTGTTTTGTCAACAACACCGCGTGAAGCTGCTTGACCATAATAATGTAAAGCATTATAAAGGCTCGTTTGTCCTTCTTTATTTGCTTCATCACCTGCTAATTGCACAAGTTGAATTCCCTCCATTTTTTTTGATGCATTATCAATCATATTCATACCACTAATTTGGCCAATCGTTTTATCAATATCTTTTAACTGTGCAAGTAATGTATATGATGGTAATAATGTTTTACCTACTTCACTTTGCCATCCTGTCGTTCCATTCATTTTATTCCATTCATTTTCTGTATCTGTCCATAATTTATTCGCATAATTAACCATTTCTTCTCTTGACCGCTCCAATGGGTGCTTTGTACGAATTGCATTTGCAATATTTAATACCGCTGTATAATATTCTCCATTATTTGCAGCATCGTTTGCTTTTCTTTCAAACATTAGCGGCATTAATAACTGATGAGATTCATCTTGAATAGATTTTTCTACTCTTTCTGTATTTGCTAATAAATTCGCTTTATTTATAGCATCTTCCACTTTGAAATTAGAATCTTTAATTTGTCCACGAAGTCCCTCTACAGCCGCACTAAATTGCTTTTCTAATTTTTCTTTTTGTTCTCCTGTTGCACCGTCAATATACTGATTTGCTAATAGTAAAGCATTTTCATATTGAGGATTCGCTGGATTTAAATATGTTTCTATTTGCTCGATTTCTTGACTAAATGGTTCAGATTTTACTTGTGCTTTTTGAGTACTTGAATCGATATTACTTGTTTTCTCGTTATTTTTGGCACCTTCAGTCTTTTCATCTTTTTGGTTTTTCTCAGTTGTTGTACTTGTTGCCTCATTTTCACTTACCTTTTCTTTTGTAACTGCATTTGCTTCATTACTTTCAGTATCTTCTTTTACTTGGCTTGCATTTTTTTTCGTTTCAGTTGCAGACAGCACTACTGATGTTTGGATATTAAGGTTCTTTAATTCTTCTTGTAATAGCTTGTTGAAAATATCTTCTACATCTTGATTCGCTTTTTCTACTAATGTAGGATCCACACTTTCAAATACTGATGTAACTAAATAAAATTTACTTAACGCTTGTTCTAAAGATGCTACATCCCCTGTATTTGACCACTCTCTTTTTTCTTCTGTTGCTGTTTGATAAACTTTTTCTGCTACAGATTTAATATAATCCTTCTTATTTTCACTTAAATATCTTTGTAGCTCTTCTTGAGTGGTAACCGATTCATTTAGTACATTCATTTGATTACGTAAATAGAATAGTGCTCTCTCATTTGAATATTCACCACTTGTAAGAATTTGTTCTACATTATCTAATGCTAGCTTATGTTCAGCTATTGATTTTGATTTTGATGGTGTATTCAATTGGCTAACGAGCGTCCAGTCTTCTTTTTTGCTATAGTAGTTTGTTAAATTATTTAATGCATTTTCATCCAGTTCTTTTTGACTCGTATAAAAATCATTAAAGAAGACAGATGAGTAGTATTTTCCATTTCCAGCGTACCACTCAACTAAAATATCTCCCGTTTTTGGTGATACTGTAATTGTTGGGTGTGTTGGTTCTGGATCTGGCTTTGGATCTGGTTTTGGATCTGGTTTTGGATCTGGTTTTGGACCCGGATTTGGTTCTGGATTTGGACCCGGATTTGGTTCTGGATTTGGACCCGGATTTGGTTCTGGTTTTGGACCCGGATTTGGTTCTGGTTTTGGATTTGGGTTTGGCTCTGGATTTGGATCTGGCTTTTTCCCATCTCCTTCTTGTCCATTAAGTTGTTGTTTATTATCATTCTCTTTTCCCGGTTCAGGCAAATTTCCCGTCGGTTCCGCCACAGGTCCAACCATATTAGTTGGTAAATCTAGTTTTTGTGGAGTTGGTGCATCCGATAATTTGATTTGTGGATCTTTCTTTTCCACCGATACTTCATCTGGTTTATACGTTACTGGCGTAATTGGAGATTTATTATTTCCAATTAAGTCTGCTAAATTAATAGTTGGTTTTTCACCTGGTTTTTCATCTTTTTTTGTAGGATCAGCAACTAAATTTGGGAACATAGACTGTAAATTCCCTCCTGTAATACGATCATCTTTTTTCTCTTCTGTATTACTTGCTAGTTTTACTGGTTCTTTTCCTGCTGTCCTAAAGCCTTTGTCATACACAAGATATCCTGACGTTCCTAGTAAAGCTACTGACATTACTGATATAGCGACTTTTTTCCCTAAGTTATTATTGTTTTCCTCCATGTCCTTTTCCCCTTTTCCTATCTTTATTGAATCCAACCGTTTGTTTTCATTTCTGTTAGTTTTTCTTGCGCGGCTCTTACTTCAGATTCATTTTCATTTGCCTGCACTGTTTTTCTTAAGAAGCGACTTGCTTCCTCGTATTTTTTCTGTTTAATTTTAAACATCCCGAATGCAAAATTCACATGCGGATTTTCATCGTTTTGTGAGTATGCTTCTGTGAAAAGCTTCTCTGCTTCATTTCCTTGTCCCACTTTATCGTATAAAATCCCTATATTTACAAGCGTATTTATGTCGCGTGTTCCACTGCTGACAACTCTATTGTAAGCTTCTAACGCTTGCTGATATGCAGCAGTACTCTTTGCACCATCTCGCGTTTCATAAAATTGACCCGCTTCGTAATACACAATTCCTAGTTGATTTAACAACTCAATATTTTTCATATCTTTTTGAATCGCTACTTGTAAAATGTGCGATGCTTGTTGATAATTCATTTCTTTCTTCGCACTATCAATTAGATTTGTTTTATTCCAAATCACATATAAATTCGAAAGTTCAATTGTATATATGGCATTCTTTGAATCTTGCATAATAGCTTCTTTAAAAAAAGATTCTGCTTTGTCTAACTGTACAGTTGCGGTTGATAATTGACCTTTTAAATACGAAACAATTGCCTTATCCTCATTTGTTTTCGTACTCATTTTGACAATAACATCTTCCGCCTTTTCAAATTCCTTCATCTTCATATGACATACAGCTAAATCTCGCATCGCATCTTTCTTGTATGGTTCAATTCCTTTTGCATCATTCGCTAACGCTTGTTCAAAATTTTGCACTGCTTCTTGATATTTTCCAATGCGGAAATTTGCTGAAGCTAATAAATAAGCAGCTTCATTATTTTCTTTATCTATTTCTCTATCTTTTATTAGCTTTGTAATATAATCGATTGCAATTTTATTTTTCCCTTCAGCAACGTAAATCGTTGCTAATTGGAGATATGCCTCGTCTTTACCCTTCACAGCAATTGCCTGCCCAACAGCTTCTTCTGCTTTTGTATATTTTTTATCATCATAAGCTTGTCGTGCTTGTTCCATAAATTTTTGATATTTAGCGTTTGTTGTGTAGAAATAAAATAACGTTGAACCACCTATAACAACAACTACAGTTGAGCCAATAATCAAAATCCGTTTTTTATTCTTTTTCCACCATGTAGAAAAAGCTGATGGTTCACTTTGTTCATGCGCTATTGTAAGTGGTTGATTTGATGCTTTTGCATTTAAAATCTCATCATCTATATCATATTCCACTTGTTTTTTCGTTTGTTTCCGGCTCTGTAGAATACTAGTTGGAACTGTAATTGTAGCTGCTACTTCTTGCTGCGACTCTGTTCCTTGTCCTTCTTTTATCTCTTCAATAATGCTTTCAATTTCCTGTTTTAACGCCTGATCAATGTTTGGAAATTGTACGATTCGTGAATAGACGAAACAAGCAAATGCTGCATTGTTTTCTCGTTCCAATTCAGTAGCTAATTCCAAATAATGTTGTAGGACCATTTTTTTATTTATTTCAGGCTCTTGACTCTCCATAGTTTGAATGATATATGCGAGTTCTTTTTGCAGAGCTGTTGATGGATTGAGTGAATTGAAAATTATTTTATATTCATATAATGCCGCTTGTTTAAATCCTCTCTCTTCTAATAATCTTGCAATTTCCAAACATTTTGATACAAAAAGAGAGTGTTCTTCTGCTGACTGCCTTTCCGCATCAATTTTTATTCTTTCTCTCGCGCTATTAAATACATCGTACCACTGCGCAAAGCTTGGGCATTCTGCGAAAGAGTTACTACTCCATGCCTGCTTAAATAATTTTGCAATTTCTCCATTCCATTGATTATGTAATACTTGCTGAAGTAACGTATATCTTTCACATTCTGTCTGCATTTCTTCCGTTTTAAAGTAACTTGCATCCGTCCATTTTTTATTTCGAACTTCTTCACTACACCAACTTAATATTTCTCCTAATAAAATGGCGCCTGCAAATCGATCGGCTTCTTTTTGCCATACTCCACTTTTTAAATACATTGGTGCGTAGCCCGCTGAACCTGCTGGCAATAACAAAGGTCTTTTCGTTTTTGGGCCGTACATTTGTTCAACGTCAACAAGTTCGATATAGTGTTGGCCTTCAATTGGACTTTCACTTAAGAAAGGTATGAGTACGTTGCTAGACGATAAATCATTATGAGCAACTTCATTTTCCTCCATCATTTTAAGTGTTGTAAGAAATGCTTCTGCAATAAAGAAACATTGTTCTTTTGATAACATTCGTTGTTCTTGTAAAATATCCGCCCAAGTTGGACCTTCAATCCAAGGCATTACAATACTATTAGCAAGATCTTCTGATTTTTCGATAGCAGATGTATGTTCTTCTTTAGTAACAATATAGCGTGAACATACTTTAAGACCCGCTAAGGAAGAAAGTGGTTTCAGAAATGCTAATTGATGTTGTTCCTCACGATAGCGTTCCTTAAAAACTTTTAATGCAATTCGTTCCACACCATTTTCCTGTTGTAATTGATAAACTGTCCCTTGCCTTCCCTCTTGACCATAGGGCATTTCAATACCAATTACAGCTGGGTGTTTCTCAAAACGATAAACATCTTTATTAAGACTAATTTTTTCTCCTACTTCTGGTCGGAATCCCATTTTATCCCCTTACTCTCGTATAACAATTTTTCAAAAAAAGACCAGGAACAATAGCTCCTGGTCTTTTGCAATTGTTCTATTCTTAGTATGCGTTATCTGTGTTACGGAATTTATCAGCAATACGTTTTAAATCTGTTGAAATACCCTCTAAAATTGGAATATATTGCTGCATTGCTTGTTTAGATTGGATAAATTCTCCACGGAACTTCGCTTGTGTTGCCCCAGCCCATTGTCCTTCTAAACTATTAATATCGCCTTCAAGTCTATTAATTTGACTTTGAGCTTCTCCTGCTGCGTTTTTAAAGTTTCCTGAGATTCTTTCAAGTTCTTCTGGTGTGATTTTAATTTCTGCCATCGTAATAATTTCCCCTTTCAAATCATAAATGATACAACAATTAGATTATAAACTATATTCATACAATTTTAAAAGGGTTAAATTACAAAAAAATTCTATTTTCTTGTAATTTAACCCTATTTTAATATTATTTAACTCTATATTCAGACCATTTCACAATAATTTTATCTGTCATCGTGCGAAGTAAATGTAATGGTGTATATGCACATTTTATTTTTATTGGCTTTCTACGTACGCAATATCCATCCCCACTTAATAATTCTTGATCCATTTCAGTATGCGGCAGTTTCATATTAAAGAAATAAACATCGTTATTTTGTGTCGTTCCCAATAAATAACCAATACTTCTCTTTCTAATTTCTGCAAACCATTTTTCATGAGAATAGCTATTTAAGCTAGACGTAGTAGCCGCAGTCATAAAGTGAATCCCTTTATTTTTACAGTTTTGGACTATTAGTTCCATTTTGTTTTTCGCCTCATAATCAGTAGATAATACAGTTAACATTTGATCAATATCATCAATTGCAATGATTATTCTCTTATATGGAAACTCCACTGTTACGTTTGGATCTATAGAAGGCATTACTGCTTCTCTATCATTTATTAGCTCTAACAATTCATCTAACATTTCTTTTAATTGCACAGCATCTGTAACTTTCTTCTTCACATGAGGTAAATCTCCAAGAGCTAATATGCCTGTAGGTCTTTCACCAAGGTCTACTAAGTATAGCTCAACCTTTTCAGGAGTGTATTGGTATGTAGTAGTGAACAGAAGCGTTTGTAATAGCGATGTTTTTCCACCTTCTATTCTTCCTCCAATAAATATATGACTCATTTCATCTAAAGAAAAGCTTTGTAAACGAATATCCTCTGTTTCTATACCTGCTGAAATTTGGGCTGTTTCTAATTTTTCAACCATATGCTCTACAAATATTTCTTTAGGCACCATTGGAATAGCTTTTGCTTTTTCACCATTCCATTCTCCATTCATTTTTTGAATAATTGTTTTTAATTGTTGCGAGTACTCAAGTTCACTTTCACCAATAAACGGCAATGCTGCTTGGAATAATTCCGGCGGTTGCCCTTTCATTAATCCACGGCCAACAGGAACTTCAATTAACGGGAATTTAGGTCTGCCAACTAAGTTATGATATTCTGTTCCATCTTGCAATTCAAATGTAAGTGCCATCGGTATATTATTACGAACACGATCAAACATATCTATTGTTTGATTCAGAGAAAAATAGAAATATACTCCGTATGTACTTGATTCACGCAATAATAATTCTAATACTTCATTTTCTTTCTCGAATTCATTTTTGAATCTTATATAACCATCTACCATTACTACTATTGCTGGTAGTTTCTTTTCTACCATTCGGTTATACATAGAGAATGACTTTGCACCAATATTAGAAAAACTCTCTTTTCTATGCGTGATTTCCTTCTTTAAAAATCCGAATAGACGCTTCATTTTCTCATTTTCGCCTTCTTGTACAATCCCACCTATATGAGGTAAATCTCTAAAATCTAAGAACATTCGACCAAAATCAATAACATAGAAATTCACTTCTTCTGGTGTGTGAGACACAGCTAAGGACATAACAATGGTTTGCAACATCGTCGTTTTTCCTGTACCTGGCATACCATAAATATTTAAATGCCCTTCTTGTAAATCTAATTTCAGAGGAAATTGTGCTTGATTTGCAACATCATCAATTAATCCTACCGTTACTTGTAAATATTCTTTCGGTTTATTCCACTCAGCAATTGTCCAATTTTCCATAGCATAAAATTCTTTTAACAATAATTTTTCCGGTAATGGATCCAGCCAAGGTCCTGGTAATGCTTTAATATTTTCTTTTTCTGATACGCTCTGTACATATTGAATAAAAGCTTGTAATTGCTTTGGACTATTTGTCATTGGTTTTGGACGCTTTTTCACTTTTATTCTTTCACCGGAAAGCTTCACTTCTGTAAAGTCAACAATATCAAGAACTTTCTCTTCATCTGGATTATAAGGTGCTCCGCTCCATGCAGATTGGAATAATTCCAATACTTCATTGCTACCAACTTGGAGATACCCTCGTCCTGGTACATTGATTTTTGATGCATCTGGAATCTTTAACATCTCACGACTATCCGCATCATCTTGAACACGTAAACAAATTCGAAAACGCGAGTTACTCCAAATCTTGTCATTTACAACCCCCGAAGGTTTTTGAGTTGCTAATAATAAGTGAACTCCTAATGTCCTTCCTATGGCAGCGACACTAATTAGCTCGTCCATAAATTCAGGTTGTTCCTTTTTCATTTGAGCAAACTCATCAATAACAATAAATAAATGTGGTAAAGGTTCTTTTTCACGCCAGCTTGTTTCATAATATTCATCTAGATGCTGCACATTTCCAGCCTGAATGAATAATTTTTGTCTCCGCTCTAATTCTGCCTTTAATGAAATTCTGGCACGCTCAATTAAGTTTGGATCCTCTAAGTTCGTAATAGATGCAATAATGTGCGGTAATCCCGCAAATGTATTTGACATTCCACCACCTTTATAATCGATAAGCATAAATGCCATCTCATGAGGGTGATAGGTCGCTGCTAACGCTGCTATTATAGACTGAATCACTTCACTTTTTCCTGATCCTGTTGTACCAGCCATTAGACCGTGCGGACCATGCCCTTTTTTCTCTATTTTATCGTGAATATTTAGAAAAACAGGTTTACTTCCTTCTCTTACACCAATTGGAACCGGTAATGAAGTCGGATATCGATTTTCTTTCCATCTCTCTAGCACTTGTAACTCTTCCATGTTTTTAGCTTGAAACAAGTCTAAAAATGTTAATACTTTCGGAATGTTGGCTGCTGTAGAACTTTTCATTCGAATTGGTGCAATGCTTCGCGCTCCTAGTTCACATCGTTCAAATGAAAGTCGATCTACTTTAAAACTAGCACGCGTTGTCCCACTATTTTCAGCTGAACTTGAAAACGTTTCTACTAATTCACCATTTTCTCCATTTAAACTTATAACAAGATCACATTCCATCGGTAACCGTTCCTTTTGTTCCGCAAAAATAAATGTAGAAGCTCCTACACTTTCACCTTCTCTAAGTAACATTGGCGTTAAAGGATCATCCTCTATAAATTCTCTTGCTGATAAGAAAAAGACATACATTGGAATTAAAGGAACTTTTGCATCCGCTTGCGCAGAAGAATTATAGATTCTACGCATATTAAGTGGGGTAAATAGTACTTCAGCTAGTTTCTGTGCATCTTGTTGATTTTCAGATAAAAAGCGCATACTTCTCTGTTCATCCCATACGTGAGGAAGCCACCTCATCCAATCCCATTCTTTTTTCTCTTTCTCATGATAAAAGGCTGCTATTTTCACTTCATTTGGTGCATGATGCGTCATAATTTGCGTCGTTACAATTCGAATAAAGTTTAGTCTATCTTCTTTATTTCCGACTACACCAATTACATCGTTTTTTTTCAAAGAAATGGAAATGTGTCCATTTGGTATCGTATTGAAATCCCTTTTCACATTTTGCGCTTCTGTAACTAATGGATTTTCTTCATAACCTTTCTGCTCAGGCACCTTCAATTCTACAAGGAATGGTCTTTCTCCTGTACCAATACGAATATCTAAAAAGTCTGGACTTTCAGGTGTACGCTCCCATAAATTACTTTCCCGATTTTCAATTCTTTGTACACTTTTTAATGGGCTTGGGTTTTGTGTAATTAAATATTTTGCTTGTTCAACCTTTAACGTATCTAATTCCACTCGATGCTTTTGAATTTGCTCTAAGTACCTTGTTTGTAATTGTTCAACCATTTGACGATGTTCTTTCTTTTTACGGAAATGTCCCATCGTTGTAATTATATATGATCCCAACATCGGAATACTTGAAACCATCATTAATGGCATATAACTTGAATTCATCTTCATAAATTTCATCATTACAAAATATAATACCAATGTTAAAACCGTCATCATTGCAGGCAGTAACATTGTTTCAATTGAAAACTTCGGCTCCTCCGGTATATTCGGTGGATCATGAATAATAACATCCCCTGTCGGTATATCTACTTTCACACGCGGAGAGCGTTGAAAATACGGTGATTTTTGCACAAAACATTTCTCCTTCCCCATTCAAAAACTATTACTCAATGATTTTCCATACATAATCTTCTTCACTAGTAGATATATCTTGTTTAACAGGTTCATTATAAACTTCTTCTGCCGGTAGCATTTCAAAAGAAGGGATAATCGATCCTTTTTTATATAGCATTACATATTGTCCATCCCACACATCATTATCGCGCAACGTTTCATCATTTCGAATAGAATGCCATTCTTCTTTATCTTTTGCCACTCTAATTTCATAGATACCGCTCAATGCTTCATCTATTTTTTCATGATGTAAAATTGCTTCAATAATTTGCACTGCTTTCACATCATTAGGAATTGCAATATCTATCTCTTCATTTGACTGTTTTATGTATGTCACAATAATCTCTTCCACGTTTATTCACCTTTTTTCCATCGTGTTTGTTACCAAGAAACATCTAAAAATGAAATATCATCGCTTGTCGGGGAGTTCTGCGCCCTCTCAATTTCTTTTAACACTTCCTCAAAGTTATACTGTTTAAGCGACACAAGTCCGTCTGAATGAATAACTATCCGATTAGCTTCGTGTCTAGATAATGTCTTTGAAAAAACGGCCAATTCCCCACCGATAATGCCACGCTGTGTAGACCATCTTTTCTCTATATTACTCTCAAACTTCATTACATTCGAACAATTCTCATTATCTTGAAACAATTTTACAAATGAATCACCATGTGAAACTAACGTTATTTGTGCCTTATCTTGTTTTGAAATGCGTTCTATTTTCCCGCCAATAAACATCGCTTCGCTACCTTGTTTTCGCTTTTCTTCCAAAACATCGCGTAGTAACCACGGTGTTTCTTCTGGCAATCGAAATGCACTCACTTCCTCTGAAGCTTCTTCTATCCAATTTTTTAACTGTTCATTTAATAATGTAGTAATATCCAGTTCACTTTCTTGACATGTTTCAAACAAGTTTAATAACTTCATACCAAGAAACTCCGCAGCAATTTCACCATGAAAAGACAGCCCTACACCGTCACATAACGCAAATATGAAACTAGTTCCATTATCTTGAAATACTAGGAAGTCCTGTCCACTCTCATTTAAATCCTGTGTTTCTTTTGCTCTTACATAACTATATCGATAAGTAAAATGTTTGCTTTTCTTTTCTTGCAATACCGTTTCTTTCTCTTGCGACAGGATATATTTCACCATATTTCTCCCTCCTACCGAACCGGCGTCGCAGCAGACATTTGAAATCCAAGTGACACTAAATCCGCATTTGTACCAGGAAACATCATCACCGCACCATCTGCAATATGGAAACCATATTCAGTCATCATCTCACGATAGCTTTGAGGAATAGGCGATGAAAGTTTTTGCAACTTTGCACCATACTCATCCGTAATTTCTGTATTTGGCATAATCCCTTTCCACTTCTTTATACTAGTAATTTGGTCTTGCATAATTTCATCTGAAATAAAAATATTTTCAACTAGCACATTTCCATCAGGTACAGACATATCCATAATTCTTCGCACAATTAATTCTGGATCTTCACCAGTTGAAGCACCGTCTGTCATATGACAAACCACAGGAGCTGGTCCATCTTGTAAATTTGGTAATTCCTTTTGCAATAATTTCTCCACTACAGAAAAAGCTTTTGCTGTATCAGTTAAACGATGCGTTTGAATTTTTTCTAATGGGCGCAGTCTTGCTACCTCGTCTATTGTTTTCACACCGCCCAATAAATCAAAAACATGATCGCTATAGGCTAAAATAGATAACTTATACCTTGGAAGCAAGCGACTACCTTTTGTTGAACGAAATACCATTTGGCGAATCGCTAAAGAAAGAGCATCCGTTACAATATCAATTCTTCTTTTTTCTTCTCCGCCTGCATCCATCATTTGGTTCATTGATGCGCTTACATCAAGAAGATAAATTATATAAGCTGGTGTTTGTTGTGTTGCTTGAGTTTGATATAACATGTTTCATACCCTTCCATACATTATTATATGAACTTTTTTTATATTCATATTTCATTATAACTTATGAATTTTCTTTTTCTCAATTCATTATAAAATTTTCTTGATATAATTTACATATTTTCACACAAAAAACCATTATTATTCCCTTTAACTTATGTTGAAATGCATAAAACCCTTCTATATTATAGAAGAGTTTTAATGTTATGGTATAAGACGTGTACAATCTCTCGGAAAAGCACTCGCCTCTCGTACATTTGTTAATTCTAATAGTTTGTATACAACTCTCTCTAATCCAATTCCAAAACCACCATGCGGGGGACAACCGTATCGGAATGTATTTAAATAAGATTGAAATGTATCTGGATGTAATCCCTTTTCTTTAAAAGAAGCAAGTAACATTTCATAATCATGAATTCGCTGCGCCCCTGATGTTATTTCTAATCCTTTATATAGTAAGTCGAATGAATCAGTAATAGACGGATTCTCATTATTCGGCATCGTATACATCGGCCTAGCTTCTTTCGGATAATGTATAATGAAAACTAACTCACTCTTATATGTTTCCTTCACATATTTGCCTAGTAGCTTTTCACCTTCTGTATCTAAATCCCCAATTGGCGACTCTTTCCGGTATTTATTTTTCAAAATTTCTTGCGCTTCTAACAATGTAATTTTCGGTATTTCTGTAATAACAGGTACTTCTATTTGTAATAGTTGTAGTTCTTTTTCACAGTTTTTTGCTACTTGTTGAAACATATATCGTAAAACATCCGTTTCTAATTGCATCACTTCATAAAAATCATGAATAAATCCAAGTTCTACGTCTAACGATATATATTCATTCAAATGACGGGAAGAATTATGATGTTCCGCTCTGTAAACAGGTGCAACTTCAAAAACACGTTCTAACCCTCCAGCTACCATCATCTGTTTATAAAACTGTGGTGATTGTGCTAAATAGGCTTCTTTTTGAAAGTATGGAAGTTTAAAAACATTCGCTCCTCCTTCTGCCCCTTGTGAAACAATTTTCGGAGTAAATATACGTGTGAAATCGTTCTCTACAAGAAATTCACTAAAGCTCTGAACGAGTGTAGATTTCACTTTAAATATCGCCGTGATTCTCTCATGTCTTAATGATAATACCCGCTCATTCAGTAGTTGATCTAAGCCAACTTGTAATTTCTTTTTATTTATTTCAAATGGAAGTGGTTCTGCGCCATTTAATATTTTCACTTCATGAGCAAGCACTTCAACCCCTAATTCTGTTTTCGAAGTCTCTACTATTTGACCAACTACTTGAATGACACTTTCCACATCTACTTTAAATCCAGCTAACTCATTTTCTAATACACATTGCATAACTCCTGATCGATCCCTTATTAATAAAAAACTAACATTACCTAGATGACGAATCTTTTTTACCCATCCTTGAAGTAATACAACCTTTCCGCTTTGCTTTGTACATTCTTTTGTGAGTGAACGCTTCATTATTGACTCCATTATTTTTCCCTCCAGTAATTTTATATTTATTTACGTTATTGTTATTGTTGTCATCGTCATCATCCACGGTCACTCACCTCCTTTCAAAGAATACAAAAATCCGTCCCTATAAATAGGGACGGATTTTTCCGCGGTACCACCCAAATTGTCATAATGACTATCTTAGCCCTGATAACGGTAGGTACCGTTTGCTTTTACTAATTATCACGTTCAAAGCAACACTCACAGGTGTCTTTCCATCATGCGGTATCGCAATCTTCTCAGCAACCGATTGCTCTCTGTAGACCTTTGCATCATGTACTTTTCCTGATCCTCACTTTTTATATTTACAGAGTATTCTATCTCTTTGTTTTATAAAACGCAAGCTTTTTTAAATATATTTTGATTTTTCATATCCAATTTTGTACAATCTCCTCTAAAGCCATTCCACGTGCGCCTTTCAGTAATACAACATCCTTTTTCGTTATAACTTTTAATACTTCCTCTGCTATCTTGGCTTTATTATTAAATGACTGTACTTTTCCTATATCATATTTCTTTCTCGCTTCTTCCGCTACAATTTCAGCTAACTCTCCATAAGTGAATACATATTGAATGCTCTCTTGATTTAACATTTTACCAATTTCTCTATGATATGTTTCAGCATTCTTCCCTAACTCCAACATATCCCCAATTACTATCATTTTTTTCTTATAGGTATTTAATGTCTGTAACGTTTCAATTGCAGCCTTCATTGAAGAGGGACTGGCATTCCACGCATCGTTAATAATTGTAAAACCTGTTTTGGCAGTTAAAAATTGAAAGCGCATATGAGTAATATTTACTTGTCGCAATGCTTTCTGTATTTTTTCTGTAGGGACATTATAAAATTGACCTACGGCGATTCCGACAATTGTATTTAAAATATTATGTTTTCCATGTAAGGGAACATCGTACTGTATTTTTGAATCATTTAATTTAAAATGAACACCATATTCATCTAATTGGACGTTTGTTGGAAACAAATCATTTGTATACTTTTCACCAAATGACTTACATTCTATATCTAGCATATTATTATTTTGAGAAAGTAATGCCTCATCACCATTATATAAGAACAGTCCATCGTCTTTTAATCCATCTACAATTTCGAATTTAGCCTTCGCAATCTCTTCTCTTGATCCAAGCGTTTCTAAGTGTGACTGTCCAATCATTGTAATGATCGCTACATCCGGCTGCGCTATTCGTGATAGATTTCGAATTTGTCCTTTTTCACTCATTCCCATTTCAAGTATTAAAAACTCTGTATCTCGTTTCATTTCTAAAATTGTTAACGGCAAACCGATTTGACTATTTAAATTCCCCTTCGCTTTATGCACTCTATAAGTTGAACTTAAAATGCCTCCTATTATATCTTTAACTGTTGTCTTTCCGTTACTACCTGTAATACCAATTACTTTTACACCTAATTCATTCCGATAAAATTTTGCCAATTGTTGCAAAGCAAACAAAGTGTCATCTACAAATATAATTGGCATCCCTTTTGGCGGAGTACCATAAGACTTTTTCCATAAGGAAGCGACAGCTCCATTATTAATTGCCTCTTTCACATAATCATGTCCATCTTTCACCCTAATGATTGGAACAAATACATTTCCTTCTTTAATGCTTTTGGAATCTATGCAGACACCATGTATCTCTATATGATGAAATGATTCTTCTAACCCTTCACCACCTACTACCTCTTCAAGTTTTTTCAAATTCATTTGAATCAAATTATCACATTTTTCCATTTTATTACATAATTTCCGTTTCATTTACGCATATTAATAAAGTGAAACTTTAATCAGTGGGGATTTTGTTCCTCCTCACTGATTATTAGTAGAACCAATTGGGCTTTTACGGGCAGTTGATCCCCCACCTAACTTCTTTGCTTTCCCTGAATTTTGAGGTGGGGGGTCTTATTGCCCGTTAATGCGGGATAAAAATTTCATAGCGAGGTGTTTATATGAAAAAAGCGATTAGTTTCTTTCTTCTTTTGTTATGTCTAATTGTAGTGAATGAAACGTACGCCTACTCACCAAAAGCTTTACCAATCTCCCAAAACTCTGATCAATGGAAAGTGAATATTGATGAACCGAAGAACATAGATAAAAATATGCTTCAAGCTAAAAAAGATGAATTTAAAACATATCAATTTTCAGTAAAAAATGTTGGTAACAGTGAAGTATATAACGTACAAGTCGAAGTATTCCGCAACGAGCCAAAAACAAAAACGAAATATGAACTTTTCTCACGAAAGGAAAGTCGCTTAGCAAGTGGAAAAACTGGATTTGAACATACTAATTTTCCAGTTGCCACAAAAGCAGATGAAGTTGATGTAATCATTACTTGGCAAGAACACCCTTTCAGCTCCATGAGAAACGGTCAAAAAGTTGAGTCTAGAAAATTTAAAGAGCATTTTGTTTTTAAAGACGAAAAAAACAACTAAAATGCGGATAAATTCACACTACCATTCCTATAGCTTACTTTACTAGTACCAGTGCTTAAGCAAATTAAAAAGTCGTGGCTTATAAACGCCACGACTTTTTATATTAATTCGTACTAATTCCTCTCGCTGCCCAAATGCGATCGATATCAGCAGCATGTTGTCCGCCATATAAAAGAGCATCCGCTTGCTTAATCGCTTTTGCTCCATCACTGAATTTAGAGTTTGGTGTTAATGACCAGTGTGATTGTAAAATAATTTTCGTTGCTACATCACGTCCAAAAGCTTGTGCCATCTCATATTGACCTTGTGCCCAAATTTCCCCATCATCATGTACCTCATTTGTAACATCTTTCGGATACACTTTATTCGTATCTAATCGGCGCAAGCACGTCGGATCTGAACTAGAATAAGCAGTCGCATCCCATTCTCCAATACATGCTTTTCCATAGCCTGTTGTCGATACTGCATCTTCATACGTAGCACCTAAGAAGTCACCAAATCCTTCTCCCATCGCTCCGCCTTCTGCTGAACTACCAAAGCCAGGAACTTGGTTATCTTGAATTGAATGTCCATATTCATGTGCGATAATACCAGCATCTTCTGCATCATCTACTCCGCCAGTACCAAAAGTTAAAGCTTTCGTTGTCGGAGAATAAAATGAGTTATCATCTGTCGTTCCATTCACATTCACTTTAATAGAGCGATTATTAATATTTTTAAAACCCAACCCTTGAATATAACGCTGTATTGTATCGATATGATAATACGACATAACATCTTCAAAGCTATCATTTGCACGTGTATAGTTAAATTGTAAATTTGTAGATTTTGTTTTTGCTTTTGAAGAAATCGTTACATACTCTCCAATTAAAAATCCTGTCCCATCTAAACCTTTTAACGTAACAGTCTTCAATTGATTCGTTAACGCTGTTGAATCTGCATCGTTATTATCTTTCAAGCCTACTTTACTACCGCTAGATACGACTGGGTTAGGTAAAAATACTTTTCCTGTCCCTTCAGCTTTTCGGTTTATATCAACCTTTTTAATTAACTTCCCATTTTCTGCATCAATAAATGTTTCCCATGCACCAAATGGATTATTAGAATGGACTATCACTTTATATACTGGACGAGCAATTCCCTCTTCAACAATATATCCGAATTCTTTCTCTGTAGGAGCCCATAAGTTTTGCTCACTTACTTCTCCAACATACGCCATTGATTTTTGTATTGCATCTTTTTCACTAATTTTTGTCGTTACTTCCTTCACACCTTTAACGGATTGATAATCAGAAACAGCAAGTACGCCCTTTCCCTCTCCGTTAAGTGTAACTGTAATTTGTTTTGAAAATACAGGCGCACCATTAACAACTTGTTGGAATCTAACATATGAAGCTACTGACGTTTCTGTTGTAGAAATATATTGCAAGTCTGAAAGGTCTGTTTTCAATCCATACTGTGCAGCATTTTCTTTTAAATATTCAGTTGCTTTTTTCTGCGGCGAATAAGCTTCTAGCTTTACTTGCTGCTGTTTTTCCAACGCCGAAACCGTAGAAATCGTCCCCATTACTAACGGCACAGTCATTGCCATTGCCACCATTTTTTTATTAAACATAGAACCACTCCCCCTAATAAAGTAGCTCAACCTTATCCCATTACCACTAGGCAATCATTCCCCACAAAATGGGAGGATAAAAATTGAATCTACGAGTAATTCTCTATAAACAATTCTATTACCTTTCCATTTAGGGTGAGTGAAATTTTCTCAATATTTATTTGTAAAGTGAAAACAATACTTTAGAAAGAAATTTCTAAATTCATTCCTTATCCCTGAAACTTTTCATATTACTGTTTAAAAAAATAGTCTATTTTTACCTAACGGTAGGTTGAAAAAATTATTAATGAATGATACGATTTAAATAACCTTTTTTAGGAGGATCTATTATGAGTAAAAGTGAAGAAACACTCTCTTCAATAATGGAAGCAAGTTATCGCCTTTTTGCTACGTACGGTATTGCTAAAACAACTTATACGATGATTGGTGAGAATGTTGGTATCGCAAAACCATCTATATATTACTACTTTAAGTCTAAAGATGCCTTAATTGAATGTATTTTTACTGAATTATGTAAAGCTATGCAGTTCTCTTCGTATTTTCATACAGAAGAATTTACGAAAACAAATTTTATTGAAAAATGTATTGCAATTGGCCTTAAAATAATTGATGAACAGCGAAACGACCCTTATTTTAATCTTGTGTTACAAGAATATGTTTTACTATCTTCAAGAAACAATATGTACAAAGATCGATTACTAACTGTGCAAACAGAATATTTACATGGATTTGAAGTACTCCTTACAAAAGCAAATGAACTTCAATTAATTGAAAATAAAAACCTAGTTTCAAAAGCTCATATGTTAGCATTAGTGCTTGATAATATCGGGAATTTTATGATGATTGATGCAAAGATAGATTATAAACAAATTTGGATTGAAGCTGTAAATAGCATTTTTGAAAGAAGGGATTGAAGTGAATACAAAAAAGCGCATTATCGGCCTAGATTTCGCTAGAGCTTTGGCGATGTTTGGTATGCTACTTGTTAATTTCATGGTGATAACAGGTGCAGAAGGAAATGGTCCCCCTTTTTTAATAACCTTCATGTCACTATTTGAAGGTAGAGCTTCTGCTTTGTTTGTTATACTTGCAGGCATCGGTATAACTTTAATGACTAGGTCAGCCGTTGCTAGCAATGAAAAAATAAAAATTTCTAATAGCCGAAAGACCATATGGAAACGATCACTATTCTTATTTATTTTAGGATTACTACTATATGGACTAGAGTGGACTGGGGATATAATACACTACTACGGTGTTTACCTTTTCGTCGCTGCATTACTCATTACAGTACGCAAAAAACTATTACTTTTTCTTTCTATCATTATTTTATTAATCGCACAAGCTCTTCAGCTTATTTTCAATACTTTCGAAGGTTGGGGAGGACCTACTCCATTCATAAACTATGTAGACTTCTGGACAATAAAAGGTTTTCTTCGCAATTTATTCTTTAATGGCTATCACCCTATTTTCCCTTGGTTCTCGTTCTTCTTAATCGGTATGATAATTGGCAGGTTAGATCTTCATAATAAGAAAATTAGAGAAAGATTACTCTTACTCGGTATTACAATTACAATATTGACAGAACTTTTATCAAAAGGACTTACGCACTTTTTTATTCCATACATCGGCAAAGAGGCCGCCACATTTTTATTTAATACAGGACCCATCTTACCAAATGAATTATATATTTTATCTGCTACAGGATCCGCTATTGCTATATTAATCATTTGCCTCAATATCGCTGAAAAATATAGAAATAATTGGTTTGTCACTTCCATTGTACAAACAGGACAATTAACATTAACTCATTATGTCAGTCATGTATTTATCGGTATTGGGGCATTAATTCTATTAAATAGAATGGAACATCAATCATTACTATTCGTTTTATTATTTGCTAGTGGATTTTTCATTTTCAGCATTTTAATTAGTGTGTTATGGAGAAAGAAATTTTCTAGAGGTCCTATCGAATGGATTATGAGAAAATTAGCCGGATAAATTTCCATCATACAAAAAGGAAGTTGGAATGATTCCAACTTCCTTTTTACTTTAATGAGCCGCGCTTAATTTAATTCGAACTTTCGCTTCACCTAAAGAAATTTCATCGTCTTCGTTCGTTAAGTGACCAAATGTAAATTGTTTAACGAGTAAGTTTTCTTCCAATAAATCTTTATGGTTCGTTAACGTTCGCTGTAGTTCTTCTTCTGTATCAAGAATAACATCGACTCGTAAATTAACTGGTAAATTCAACTGTTTACGATATTCTTGAACCGCTCGAATAAATTCACGCGCTACTCCTTCTTGTAACAACTCTTCCGTTACATTCGTATCTAACATAACTGTATATTGTCCGTTAGTTGTATTAGAAAATCCTGATTTTGCGACTTTCTCTACTACTACATCTTCAGCTGTTACAACTACTTCTTCTCCTGATACTGCTTCGTAAACTGCTCTTTCTGTAGATACAAAGTGTTGTACTTCTTCTTTTGATAATTGTTTTAACCATCCATTTAATGCATTCACATTTTTACCAAATTTCGGCCCAGCCGCTTTAAAATTCAGCTTTAATTGATAGGACATGTATTTCGTTTCATCGAGTTCAACATGAAACGCTTTGACATTTAGCTCATCCATGACGATATCACGATAAGATTCCCAATCCATATCATTTTCATTATGCGCTAGTAATACAAGTTCTGCTAACGGCTGTTTTATTTTTAAAGAATGTTGATTACGGTTACTTCTTCCAAGTTCAACAACTTGTAAAACAGCATCCATTTCCGCTTCTAATTCCGGCTGAAGTAGTGATTCATTTACAACTGGATAATCCTCTAAATGAACGCTACTTGCAGTTAAATTCAAATGAATATCTTCAGCGACAAACGGTGTAAATGGTGCGATTAATTTACTAATTGTCACAAGTACTTCATGTAGTGTCTCATATGCAGCTGCTTTTTCAGCATTCATACCAGATTCCCAGAAACGATTACGTGATCGTCTTACATACCAGTTACTTACTTCATCTACAAGCGCCGCGATTTCACGAGCTGCATTCGTAAATTGATAATCATCAAGTGCTGTTCTCACTTTTTTCGTTGTGCTATGCAATCTTGATAATACCCATTCATCCAATTTCGTTCGCTTTACATTATACGTTTCATTCGGGTTATACTCATCTAAATTTGCATATAAGACGTAGAAGCTATACACATTGACTAATGTATCTACAAATTTAGATTTTGCTTCCAGTACTGTTCTTTCCGAGAAACGTTTCGCATTCCACGGAGCACTGTCAACGAGTAGCGCCCATCTTAATGCATCTGCACCAAACTGATTTACTAAATCAACTGGATCTAGTGCATTCCCTTTACTTTTAGACATTTTCTGTCCTTCTTCGTCTAATACATGCCCTAGTGATAACACTCGTTTATAAGGCACTTTTCCTGTATATAGTGCTGATACTGCTAATAAACTATAAAACCAGCCACGTGTTTGATCAATGCCTTCTGCAATAACATCCGCTGGAAACTGTTCTTCAAATAACTCTTTATTTTCAAATGGATAATGATATTGCGCAAATGGCATGGAACCACTATCAAACCAAACATCAATCACTTCTGGTGTACGATTCATTGTACTTCCGCATTTTTCACAGCAAACTTGCACTTCATCTACATATGGCTTATGCAATTCCAAATCTTCAGGTGTTTCTTTCGTACTATGCTCTCTTAAGTCAGCAATGCTTTTCGGCGCGAATTGATGATCGCAACTTTCACATTCCCATACGTTTAATGGTGTTCCCCAATATCTATTTCGGCTAATATTCCAGTCCACCATATTTTCTAAAAACTTACCAAATCGTCCATGTTTCATATGGTCTGGATACCAAGTAACAGAATCGTTATTTTGCAAAAATGTATCTTTAATTGCAGTTGTTCGGATTAACCAACTCTCTCCTGCATAATAAAGAAGTGGTGAATCACAACGCCAGCAATGTGGGTAGCTATGTTCATACTTTTCTTTATGATATAGTAAGCCTTCCTTCGCTAAATAACGAACGATATCCACGTCACAATCTTTAACAAATTTCCCTTTCAAAAATGGTACTGCTTCTGTATATTCACCTTTCTCATCTACAACATGCAAGAATGACAATCCTTCACTTTGAACGACTCTATAATCTTCCTCCCCATATGCTGGAGCAATATGAACGAGTCCTGTACCACTATCTGCCGTGACAAAATCGGCTGCGATAACGTGATAGCCATTTGTAACTTCTTTCATTGAAAATGGCGGCATATAAGATGTGTTTACTAATTCTTCACCTTTATGAACAGATAATACTTCATAGTCTTCTTTTAATACATCTTGTACACGTTCTTTCGCAACAATGTATACATGACCTTCTTGTTTCGCTTTCACGTATTCCATATTTGGATGTACAGCGAGCGCAACATTTGCTGGAAGTGTCCAAGGTGTTGTTGTCCAACCTAGGAAGTATTCATTTTCACTATCTTTCACTTGAAACTTAACTGTTGCACTTAAGTCTTTTACTGTTTTATACCCTTGTGCAACCTCATGTGAACTTAGTGAAGTTTGACAGCTTGGGCAGTATGGTGAGACTCTATGCCCTTTGTACAATAATCCTTTTTCATGAATCGTCCCTAAAATATGCCATACACTTTCGATATATGGATTCTTTAGTGTAACGTATGGATCATCCATATCTACCCAATAACCGATGCTTTCAGTGAATTCGCGCCACTGCTTCTCATATGTGAATACACTCTCTTTACACTTCTGAATAAATGGCTCAATTCCATACTCTTCGATTTCATGTTTACCAGAAATACCGAGTTGCTTCTCAACACCTAATTCTACAGGTAAACCGTGTGTATCCCATCCCGCTTTTCGTAGCACTTTATAACCAGCCATCGTTTTATATCTTGCTACTACATCTTTAATTGTCCGTCCAAGTGCATGCCCGACGTGTGGTAAACCGTTCGCCGTTGGTGGTCCTTCATAAAATACAAAAGACTGTGCGCCTTCTCGATTCTGAATTGATTGCTCGAAAATACTTTGCTCGTTCCACTGCTTACGAATACGTGTTTCTCTCCCTACAGCTGACTCTTTTACATCTACTTTCTTCATCTACAATCACTCCTTTGAATGTTTTAAAGCACACAAAAAACCCGTCCCTATGAAGTAGGGACGGGTTTAACCGCGTTACCACCCTAATTCTATTAGCTCTTCGCTAATAGCACTTAGCAACGTACTATCATACGTGTTCTTTGTAACGGTAGACATCCGTCCGGGCTTACTTATTTTCAGCCTCGGCTCCTCGGAGATGATTTTCAAATAATGTCTGCACACCGGCTTTCAGCTATACACCGGCTCTCTGGGGAACAATTCATTATTTTACTCGTTCTCGTCTTCAGATTTGTATACTTTATTAAAAGCTATTTTATGCCATTGGGCAATAAATTGTCAACTAATTCGAAATATATATTTAATTATACCCCTTTTTCACAATTCCTATACAATTATTTCTTAAATTTTTGTATTCCAGCTAAATCTTCATCTTCTTCAATAAGCTCAGCAAAGAATCCTGATTCATCCTCACGAAGAACAATTTCAAGCTCTTGCTTCGCCTCTTCAATTCTATTTAACTGTGCTAAATAACAAGCGCGATCGTATCTTGCTAATAAATCACTCGCATCAATTTTTAATAATACTTCATTTGCTATTTTTTCTGCCTTTAGTGTTTGGCCGGTATCATGATATGAAGATGCTAAAGAAAGAAGAATGGCTGCTTCATTTGGATGATGTATAGAAGCATTTTCTAATATATGAATTGCCTCTTCAAACCTTTCTTGACTTTGATACATTTCTCCTAAAGCAAGAAACGCTCTACTTACAAACGGTGTTTGCTCCATTAATTGTAAGGTAATCTTTTCTGCTTTTCTTTCTTCTCCTATTTTAAAGAATACTTGTGCTTGTAAAAGAAGCGTATCATAATCATCTGGTAACTCTCGAACCATTTGCTTCGTTAATTCTGAAGCATCCCGTAACATATCTTCTTCCTCACACGCCATGAAAAGATTTACAAGTTGCTTCGCTACATCGTAATCCCATTTATTTTCTAACGATGTTTGCAATACATCTATCGCCTCTTTATACATCGCCACATTCTCGTAAAATAGTGAAAATCGCTGCGCTGCCATACTATTTTTTTGATTTAACTTTAACGAAATTTCATACAAATCAATGATTGTAGTAATAATCGAAATTTCTTTCGCACGGTTTTTCATACGATAAAAAGCTCTCGTAATTATAGATTTTTTCGGCTGTTCATTTTGTTGACGTTCAATCCATCTTTCCGTCACCGCAGATGCAGCATACATAAATGCCATACTTCTTTCTGCCTTCTTCACCTTTAATGTATGAAGAAAATCTCGTATGTTAGACAATTTCTTATGTTGTTCTATCGCTTTTACATACACATCAAATATTCGTTCATTATTTGCATCTATTTGTATAACTTTCATTGCAATTTCAATTGCTTTTTCACTTCTTTTTTTCACTAACACTTTGGCATAATGATATAGAACTTCTATATGCTCACTATCTAATTGAAGTGCCTCTTCAATCTGTGCCTGTTCTTTATCTATTTCATCCATCGCTCCATACACATATGCAATCGCATCTAATCGCCATATTTCAGGTGCTTCGTCCGCTAATTGCTCTAGTTCTGTCAGTAACTCTTCCTGAAGACTCATTTCTACTGAAAGCTGTGCCAAATATTCCATATTAATATGCATCGGCTCTTCTTTCATAGCCTGAACCATATGACTTTGTTCTTTAGAACGATTTTCTTCTTTTTCGTATATTTCTGCAAGCTGTAAATGTACACCTTCGAAATTCTCATCAAGCTCTAAACATGTTTCATACGCTTGTTTTGCTTCTGTCAATTGCCCTAATGCCATAAGTGTTTCACCAATTCGATAATGCGGTAATGCCGTTTCCTTTTGTTCTATCGCCTTATTATACCTTTTCATCGCTTGGCCGTACTGCCCAATAGATTCATATAAAATACCTGTATAACAACCGTATTCGCTTATTCCATTTCTTTCTTTGTGTAACGTTCTTAAGAATGCTATACCTCTTTGTACAAATACCGTTCCTTTAATTCGATTCACATATTCATCTAACGCACTTGCCACATTATATTCGCTCTGCTTTATACCACTCTCTAACTTAGACAAAGCTACTTTAAACCCTTCTTCATTTCCACCAAGTTCAACCTCAGCATCCCATAGAACCATTCCCGCATTCATAAGAAAATCTTGGCTCTTTTCAATTTGTTTTTCAATACCGAGAATATATTCTTTCGCTTCCTTGTATTGTTCTTTCGCCATATAAACTTGCGTAAGTCCAAAGTGAGAATAAACATCATCATGATTTTCTTCTAATGCACGATTATACAATGTTTCTGCTTCTTCCAGACTATCATTTTGAAAATGATAGTCACCGAGTTTTACGTATAGAGGTGCCTTATCGTCACAATTCTCAATACCTTTTAATAAAATTTCTTTCGTACTTTCCTCATCCTTCAAATCAGACTCGTATATTTCCGAAAGTTTCGTATAGATGTAAGGTGCATTACTATCCAAATAAATCGCTACTTTAAGCCCTTTTATCGCTAAATGTAATTTCCCTAAATGATGCGCACATCTCGCGCGCTCATACCATACATGTGCCTCATTTTTATTCTCTCTTAATAGGTCATTAAAAATTTCATACGCTTCTTCATATCTTTCTAAATCTATTAATATTAATCCGTGATTCGTTAAAGTGAATCTTTCTGGACTACGTTCTAAAGCAACTTGAGAAAACTGCAACGCCTTTTCAGATTGATCGATATACATGTATGATAAAGCGAGAAAACTCCAAGCAATCGGCTGATCTGCGTCTAATTGTAATGATGAACGAAAACTTGAAATCGCTTCTATATAACTTTCCTGTTCAAAAGCATATCTTCCGTTTATTAAATGATATAAAGCACGATTATTTTTCTTCTCAACACTTGTCAGCATTTGCCCGGCTTTTTCTAATTCTTGAAGGCGAATAAAGCACTGCGCACCATGCAATTTAACAAAATCTGAGTTTGGAAACTTCTCCATTAACTTTTCAATACAACATATAATAAACTCATTATCTACTTCAACATCTAAATGCTTAACCGTATATAACCACGTATTCGGATTATCACTCGTCTCTTTTAAAAATTGTACTAAGTTATGAATCCCCTCTTTATCATGTTCATCTAAATGATCCGTAAGAGAAAAAACAGATTTAAAATAATGATTTTCTTCTTCATTTAAAAATGCTAATTGCTCCTTCTTTTCTTTCGGAACAAACGTAATCGCTAAACAACCTGTGTAACGATATTTTTCTTGTAACTTACTATATTCCACAATAACTGGTTCTATAAAGTTCGGATCTTGAACATAAAAAGCTTGTAACGTATCATCATATCCAGATAGCACTTGTACATGTGAAGCATGCTCAATATCTATACTTAATAAAACAGGAATCCCTTCATCCAGCAGTCTCTTATAATTTTCCTCATTACCTTTAAAATAACGATATTCATAACCTAATTCTTCTAAATAAGAAACAGTATCTGAAAACTTTGAGCCTGTCATATCAAAAATATACTCTGCTATTTCATCTTGTGTACGTTTTTCTCCCCATAATTGCAACATCATTTCTAAACTTGTCGGAACACAATAATTATCCTTTTGTACAATAGGAACTATAGGTAAGTGCACCTTTTTTCCATCTGGATTTTTTTCTAAATTATGATATAAAGACTCTTTTAAACTTTTTTCTTCTTTTAATAACTGTTGTAAATCTGCAAGTTTATTCATTTTGTAAAGCGCTTCTGCACGTAAATGTACAAAGTAAGCTTTATACGCATGATAAGGAAGCTGATTATTTATATTATCTATTACCCCTAACATTTCTTCATACTTCCTTAAATCTAATAAATATTTTACCTTTTCAAAATGAAAATATGGTACTTGCGGGAACTTTACAATCGCATCATCAATTAGCTGTAAAGCACGCTTTTGTTCTCCTTGATTCGCATATAACTGTGATAATAAATAGGTAGATAACTCTTCACAATCTTTATGCTGCATACCAGCTATAAATTGTTCTTCTGCTTTTTCCCATTCACCTGTATGCATATAGACGTAGCCCCACTTATCAAATACGGCACGTGAACTGTACTCCTCTGCCTTTTGCATATAGATTAGGGCTTCTTCATTTCGTTTCATTTCCAACAAACATCGTACTAACGTAAAATATGTTTTCGCTAAAAGATCAGCTTCTATTTCTTCTTTATTCACCTCTTCTAATGAGTCTTTTAACAACTGTTCTACTTCAAGTATTTTCCGCTCATCAATTAACTCATCACAATATAAAGAGAGCGTTCTCATATTCGGGAATTTTTTGTAGGCGTAGCGAATGAGGAATGAACTGTATTGGTGCATAAGCCCTTCATCAGTAAGACGTATTAATATGTCAAACTCCTTATGTGAAGGAACACTAGCAAGCCAATTCTTCAAATAAGATAAAGTATTCTTTTCTTTTATATATGAAATTTCATTATTTATTTCCTGTAATCCATCTATAAATCTCTTGTCTTTCAAACAAGCATCTAACTGCTTAAAATCTAGCATGTATTCACCTCGAATATTTATTTGTACTGCTACTTGCTTAGATTTTACACATCATATTGTAGGTATTCAACTAAAATCTCCTATAATGGATAGTATTATTTAATATTATTCGAATTTATAACAAAATATAGTAAAAATGATTGTTTTTCTCTGTATTTTGTTTGATTATATGGAATAACGTAACATGAGAATCTTATCTTTTGGAAGCTGAAATCCGTACATGAAAATATATCGGCGATAATTCAAATATATCAGCGATTATACGGTGGATATCGACTTACCGATAAAAAATGACATTTTTCTCATCCATTAAATTTCAAATCTACAAAAACACCGTAATGATCGCTAGGAAATACGCCAGATGAAGTTAGTGCCGAATCCCCAAATATAGATACGTTTTCAATTATAGGAAATCTCAATAAGTCATATTCTTGCATCATAATCCAGTCATATCTTTTATCTTTCTTTACCTCTCTTCTTAAATTCGGATTCTTTCTATAATCTAAAGTTGGTTGAACCTCTTTAAGCTGCGCTACATCTATCCAGTGCTTTCTAATTAAATATTCATGAACCCTTGAATGTTAATCATCATTAAAATCACCACATAATAATTCGTAATCACTTACTCTATTTGTAATCCAATTATTCACGGCATTCATTTGTTCTTGTCTTATCCTATTAGATTTCCAATTTAAATGAACATTCGTTACTCCAAGCTTACAATCTTTATATGTAAACATGATTCGAATGGCACAATAATTAGATTCCTCTATATCAGTTTCCCAAATTGCTTCTTCAGCTAAAATAGGTATTTTACTTAAAAAGGCTAGGCCTTCATCTGGAGAATCAGGGTACGCCTTAAAAATACAAAAAGGATAACCTGTTTGATTTGCTATATACTGCGCAACATTTTTCTTTGAATTCAAATTAACACAACTTCTAACTTCCTGTAGAGCAAGAATATGCGGAGAAATAGTTCGAGTCTCCTCACAAATAGCTTCTAATCTCTCAAACCAAAGACTATCATTGTTCCATATATTGAAGGTAGCAATCCTTAATAAATCGCTATCTTTCAACATTCTATTTCACCAAATGTAATTTTCATATTCGGAGCATATACTAAAGAAGAATGTAGATGAAATGCCTTAAAAAATCGGAGTTCAGCTTCATATTGAGCTAGCGCATCATCATATGTTAATCCTCTAGTCATTAAACGATCTATAAATTGTTGCTTATCACCTGGATTCCCTGCAATCCCCTCTTCTTTTAATGAGTGATACAACCTTCGTTTATCATTATGATGCATATTAGAATCTAAAAAGTTCACTTTATCACTTACTCTACATTCAATATTTTTTACGCCTAGTTCACTTAAAAACATCGGTATTTTCATACCAATATTTCCATCTTTTCCGCTTCTCTGCATGTCACTTTCAAATAACTGCTGCAAAGCACCTAGTCTAATAATTTCTGATTGATTCTCTCCATTTAAAAAGTATGAAGACATATTTGATATCCAGTGTGGTTCAAAACAGATTATTTTTCCGCCCTTTTTAATTGAATGTATCATTTTTTGTAGCATCGTTTTTGGCGAACTCATATGTAATAAGAACGCATGACAAATTGCTATATCGTATGTATCGTTTAATTCTATTTCTGTAGCATCTCCCTCAAGAAATTCTGATTCATACGGAAGTAATCGAAACAACTCTCTCGCTTCAGTTAGTAATGTTTCTCCACTATCAATGCCTGTATACTTTGATCCTTTTGGAAGTAATGGCATTAATACTAAGCCTAAATAACCATATCCACAACCGTAATCAACGATATGTACGGGCTTAGTAATCTTCCAAACTATATTTACTAAAAAGCTTACATAATCGTCATTGTAATATAAATTTCTTGTATTTTTTAAATATGTTAGCTTACTGTTCCAATCGTACGTTTCCAAGATTAACGCCTCCTTTTATATACACCTATTACAATTCTCCATTTAACAAAAACATTCCTACGCTTTAAACAATCCCCCAAAAATATAGTTTTGATAATATGAAAATACTGCTTACACCGTTCCTATACAAAATAAAAAAGGTATACATATCTGTAATGATACATACACCTTTTTATGTTACATCTCCTCAGGAGCTTCCACCCCAAGTAAACGTAACCCCTCTTTTAATACCACCGTCACAGCATAAACTAATGCCAGTCTACTGTCTTTCTCTTCGCTCTCTTCCAATATACGAACATTGCCGTAGTATTTATTAAATGATTGTGCTACATCTAATACGTATTTCGAAATGATTGATGGCTCATTTTTGTTGAAGGCTGCTTCAATTACTTGTGGGAACTTATTCAGTAATTTTACGACGCTCCAGCTATGATTATCTTTTAATGCAAACGTACACGTTTCAAATTCTATACTTTCTTTTCTTAAAATAGAGCAAGCACGTGCATGTGTGTACTGTACGTACGGTCCTGTTTCTCCTTCAAATTTCAGCATATTTTCTAATGAGAATTCAATATTATGCATACGCTCATTTTTTAAATCATGGAAAATAACTGCCCCTACACCGACTTGCTTTGCTACTTCTTCTTTTTGTTTTAAGTTTGGATTTTTTTCTTCAATATTTTGTATTGCAAGGTCTATTGCTTCTTCAAGTACTTCTTCAAGTAAAATAACTCTTCCTTTACGTGTCGACATTTTCTTACCGTCTTTTAAAATGAACCCAAACGGTACATGTTCCATACCCTCAACCCAATTGTAACCAAGCTTTTTTAATACAGTGAAAAATTGATTAAAATGTAAACTTTGTTCTGGGCCAACTACGTATAACGCTTTATCAAATGCATATGTGTTTTGACGATATACAGCTGCAGTTAAGTCACGCGTTGCGTAAATCGTCGCACCATCTGATTTTCTAATTAAACAAGGCGGCATTCCCTCTTCTTCTAAATTAACGACTAACGCGCCTTCTGATTCTTCAAGCAACTCATGTTCTTCTAAAATCCCAATAAAATCTTCCATTAAATTATTATAAAAAGCTTCTCCTTGAAAATTAGTAAATTCTACACCGAGAAGTTCATAAATGCGAGAAAATTCTTTTAAAGACTCATGACGGAACCAATTCCAAAGCTCAACCGCTTCTTCATCACCTTCTTCTAATTTCTTAAACCAAGCGCGTCCATCTTCTTCTAGTTCTTCGTCGTCTTTTACCTCTTCATGGAATTGAACATATAACTTAAATAGTTCACGTATTGGATCTTCTTTAACCACTACTTCATTTCCCCATTTTTTATAAGCCGTAATTAACTTTCCAAACTGTGTTCCCCAATCCCCAATATAATTAATTCCTACAACTTCATAACCACATTTTTCAGCGATATGTTTCAATGAATTACCTATCATCGTAGAACGTAAATGCCCCATTGAAAAAGGTTTCGCAATATTAGGAGAGGAATAATCAATAACTACCGTTTTTTCACAACCAAAGTGATTTTGACCGTACTCTTCTTTCTCCGCTAAAATCGTTTTTAATACATCATCACTTACAATTTCACGATTAAAAAATACATTTACGTAAGGACCAACGGCCTCTACTTTCGTAAAAAATGGATCACTTAATTTCTCAGCAACTTCCTTTGCGATAATAGCTGGTGATTTTTTATATTGTTTCGCAAGTGAAAAACATGGAAATGCCGCATCTCCGAATTCATCTTGTTTCGGCGTTTCGATTAAATCTAAAATTTGGTTTTGCGTTAATTCATTCGTGAAAATATTAGATAAACTTTCCGCAAACTGCGTTTTATAATCCATACTACAACCTCCTTAATTTTTAAAACACAAAAAACTCGTCTCTAAAAAAGAGACGAGTTTTAACCCGTGGTACCACCCTTGTTGTTCATTACGAACCACTTTCCCGTTTATAACGAGGACAGGGGGCCTCGGCTTACTCTACTATTCGTTCAAGAAGCATCTCCGAAGTGCGCTTCATCTTTTTCTTCCGCACTAGGCTCACACCATCCCTAGCTCGCTTTCCTTCGAAAAAAGACTACTCTCTTCATCACCGACAGTATATTTAATTAATTATTGCTTATTATACATCTTTTCAAACAATTAGCAAGGGTCAATTACACCAAAGTGAAACTTAGCACTTTTTCTTTTGTATACGTGAAAATTGTGTTTTTCAAATCTAGAACTACGGAAATGATCTTTCAAAACGACACGCTTTCTCGCCACACGCTTCGCTTCCGCAATTGTTTCGTCAGTAATATCATGATACAAAGCGAAGTGTTTTAATCCTTTTATTCCATCTGATTCTATAACAGTTTCTTCAAACATTGGATCAAGGTAAACGACATCATAACTATTATCTTCACATTGTTTTAAAAATGCGTAATGCTCCGTTTGCTTCACATCGATTCGTTGCATTGCCTCATCAATTTCAGAAATAGTTGAAGACCATGTTTTTAAACCATTTCCCATAATATAAGCCATATACTCATTACCTTCAAGTCCCGTTACTTTTCCGCTTTCACCAACAATATAACTAGCTACAATACTATCTGATGCCATACCGAGCGTACAATCTAATACTGTCATTCCGCTCTCTAATTGCGCGGCTTGTACAAACGGATCATGTTCTCCGCGCATTAACCTTTTCACACGAAACATCGCTGAGTTTGGATGAAAGAAAAACGACTCTTCCGTTCCTCTCGGATAAATAGCTAATCGGTTTTTCCCTACAACAAGTACATCTTGTTCATACTGCTCATGCAGTTTATGTACTGGTATGTCATTACGTTTAACGAAAGAACGATTTAATTCTGCTGCTACCTTGTTTGCATAATCTGTCATTTCTTTGTTCGTTCTTCCTGCTGTTGTTACGATCATTGTTTCACCTCTATATAAAGAAAAGAGGGAGATTTACTCTCCCCCTTCTTTAGCAATTCTTTTCAAATGCTTGTTCTAAGTTCGTAATAATTTCGTCCATAGTTGCACCTTCAATTTCATGACGGTGAATGAAGTGAACAACTTCTTTTCCTTTTAATAATGCCATAGATGGTGAAGATGGAGGAATTTCTCCGAAGTATTCACGCATTTTTGCAGTAGCATCTTTATCTTGGCCTGCGAATACAGTTACAAGATGATCAGGTTGTTTTTCAGCACGAACAACTGCTTGACCTGCTGATGGACGTGCTAAACCAGCTGCACAACCACAAACTGAGTTTACAACTACTAAAGTTGTACCTGCCGTATTTTCCATAAATTCTGTTACAGCTTCTTCTGTAGTTAACTCTTCAAACCCCGAACGCACTAATTCTTGACGCATTGGGATTACCATTTGACGCATGTATTCTTCATAAGCATTTGACATCTTGTAATCTCTCCTTCAACTTTCATTCCAAATTCATCATATCACGCTCGATTACTAGGTGCAAAAGAAAGATTACGATGATTTCATTTTTTTGTAGGGATTTCACAAACCCCTTCACGGCAATGTCCAACTGGGACAAGTTTTCTATTGTTAGCGATATAATCGTATACTTTACTTCCAAATCCAAGTACAATAGATAATTTTATAAAAGGCACGGCAAACCAGTAAGATGGAACGGTCTTTGCTAATACATGTATGCTATGAATCCCGTCATACCACTTATTATTTTTTAAAATATACAATCTTTGTTCCATCTTGCTTTGTAGTTCTTGAGAGAGTTCATACTTCTCAACTACATCTTCATCTCGAAATGAAACAAATTTCATCTTACCCTTTTTATCTAATTTTTTCGTACGTTCTGCAACCGCCGTACACATCGGGCACCAACTATCATAGAAAACAATCATACATTATTCTCCTTTACGAGACTCCGTCATTTGTTTCCATACAGAACCTTTTGCTTCTTCCCCACCTTCAATACGCTCTAATGCTAGACGCGCTTGCATCGCTACTTCAAACTCTGGATCATCCTGCGCTGCTTTTAATGCCGGAATCGCACTTTCATCTCCAAGTTCAAATAAGAACATCGCGGCACGCCAGCGTACTAATTTACTTGAATCTTTCAGAGATTTAATCATAACGAACATCGCTGCTGGATCACCTACATCTGATAAGCAATCGCCTGCTGTACGGCGAACACTTACTGAACGATCTAATAACGCTTTATATAATAACGGCAATACTCCATCACCTTTTACCATACCTAAATACGCTGTTGCTAAACGGCGGATCGAAACTTTTTCATCATCTAACGCCATCTTCAACACTGGCATATCTTCTTCAGTAGGATCCATTTGTTCTAATGCTGCGAAACGGTTTTTCCAGTCAGCATCTTTCATCATCTCTTCTGTTACTTTATATGGCTCACGCTTTTGAATCGTTACTTCAACAGCACCTGCCTGGTTTAATAATTCTTTAACCGTTTCATTTACACGTTCTTCTGAATAAGCAGCAACAATCTCTTCTACTACTTCTTTCCCGATTTCTTCAAAATTACCGTAACGTGTACTTTGTTCCACCCATTTACGTTCTTTTACAACGTTTGGTGCAGACATTTGTACTTTCATAATTGATTCTTTAAAACGATCTGGTAAGCCAACACGTTCTTCCGATGTTCCATCTGTTAACTTTACTTGCATTGGAATTGTAAAGAACATTTGAACAAACACTTTCACTTCTCCAAAATGAGCAAGTTGTTGTTCTTCACTTTCTTCTACTACCTCTTCGCCGAAAACAGAACGAACTTGTTGTAATAAAACTTTCCAGTCATACTTTGCATTTCGCTCCACTGCTAAAAAGTCAGCTACATGATATACACCTTTAATGCCTTCAATTTTCAAAATTTCTTGCACTTGCATTGGTGCTTGTTCTTTATTTTCATTTGTATAATTATTACGCGCTCCTGATGGTAATACTTCATTCAAAATAACTTTCATTGTATTTGGACTTGGCGTCGGTTCAATTGCTTTAATCTTCACGTAAAAAACTCTCCTTTATTGCGTGTTCTTACGTGTATTGTAACATGTTCCACCTCTCTAAACCTACTCGGATGCTTTATCTTGCTGATTTCTTTCCATCATCATACTTTTTCATTCTTTCTCTTTCCACCTAATTCCCCCAAACCATTGTTTAAAGCCCTCTCTTATTGTGATGCGCCCTCCCGCCTTCTCTCCAAAAATGTAATGCTCTCAATCAAAACTTCAGTTCTATATATTCTCTTCCCCTGATCATCCTCGTAATTACTCGTATGAATACGTCCGGTAATTCCAACAAGTGACCCCTTCGTACAATATTCAGTTACATTCTCAGCCGATTTTCTCCATACGAGACAATTAATAAAATCTACTTGTTGCTCACCTAAACTATTTCGAAACCCTCTATTTACCGCAACACATACTCGTGCATAAGCGACGCCTTGCTTCGTGTAGTATAATTCTGGCTCCTTCGTCAATCTACCGATTAATACAACTCGATTCATCATAAGTTATACCACCTCACATATTTTTCTTCATTGTAAAGAAAAATGTTTGAAGGGTAAAAAGCGTAAAATAATATAATTTAAAGTAAAAAAATATTATTTTATATGTTATAAAAACAAAAAAGAAACCTTACATATTTAAAACATGTAAGGTTTCAAAATTTATACTTCACTACATGATATGTAATATCCACCGCGAGCCATCTTTATTTCAACGCGGTACATTACATTTTCTAAGTAAAAAGTAATCGGTTTAACTTTACTCTCAAAATTCAATTGTTCCTGACATTCATCCGCATACCTTTCGATAGCGGAAATAATAACTTCTGATGATGGATACGTTAAAGCATCATCTAGTTCTATGAAAAAACTTTTAGAAAATAGTTTTTTCATAATCCCTTTCTTCTCTTTCATCATATTCCATCCCCTTCATTTCAAATTAACAGCATCCAATGATACTACATTCTCAATTTATCTTTGACAATAAAAAAATCCTGCATTTTTCATGCAGGATTTTTTTATTAGTCATTTTTCGTAAAGTAAGAAACGAAACGAAGAATTTCTAAGTATAACCAAACTAATGTAAGCATTAGTCCCATTGCAGTGTACCACTCCATATATTTCGGAGCTTGACTACGTACACCATTTTCGATTAAATCGAAATCTAGTAATAAATTTAATGCAGCAACTACGATAACAACTGCACTAATAATAATACCGATCGTACCGCCTTGGTGAATGTAAGGAACAGTTACACCAAACATGTTTAGTAGAAATACGACTAAATACATAACCATAATTCCAAGTGTTGCTGCCATCACGCCTGTACGGAATTTATCCGTTACCTTTACTACACGTGTTGCATATAACACTAACATTGCAAATAGAATTGAGATTGTTAGTAATACAGCATTTAAAACGATAGAATCGCCAAATTTCATTGTATAAACCGCTGAAATACTACCTAATACAACCCCTTCTACCGCCGCATAGATTGGTGCACCAAAAGGTGAAATACGCGGGAAGAACATTGACGCAAATGCGATGATTGCCGCAACGATTAAAGCACCAATTAACACTGGCATCTTCATCGTCCCCTGCATCATCTGTATGTATGAATAGACAGACGTTGCAAGTAGCAAGATAAGCATAATAAACGTTTTGCCTACTGTTCCGCCAATCGTCATCGCAGAAGCGCTTGCTCCCTCTTTACGGAATGCCTCTTTTTTCAACATTGGATTAGATGTTCTCATTTTTTCCCTCCTAAAATAGGTTCTACCAATAGTGTAAAGTTTTTCTCTTTACTTTTCAATATATGCAGCTTGTTTTTATTTTAATCCTTCAACGATGTCTGATAGTTCACTCCATCTTTCCATCGTTTTTTCTAGCTCTTCTTCTGTTTTCTGCTGTGCTTCAGATAATTCTTGTGCCTTTGTGAAGTCAGATCCAACTTTCGCAAGTTCTTCTCCAATTGACTCAATTTTCTCTTCTAGTTCGGCAATTGTATCTTCAATTGTTTCCCATTCACGCTGCTCATTGTATGAAAGTTTACGTTTACGTTGTTGTTTCGGCGCTTCTTCTACCACTTTTTTCTCTTTTTGAACTTCCGCCTTTTCAATAAGTTCTTTTGTCTTTTCCATTTCTAAAAAGTCCGTATAACTACCTAGGAATTCACGCACTTCGCCTCCGCCACTAAAGATGAACAATTCATCTACTACTTTATCTAAGAAGTAACGGTCATGCGATACAGTTAAAACGACACCTGGGAAATCTTCTAAATAATCTTCCAGTACTGTTAATGTTTGTGTATCTAGATCATTCGTAGGTTCATCCAGTAATAGTACGTTTGGTTCTCCCATTAAAATACGTAATAAATATAAACGTCTTCTCTCGCCACCAGATAGTTTACCAAGCGGTGTACCATGTGAATGCGTCGGGAATAAGAAACGTTCTAGCATTTGAGATGCACCAATTACTTTTCCATCTGTCGTATGAATAACTTCTGCAATCTCTTTAATGTATTCAATCATACGTTGATTTAAATTCATCTCTTCGTTTTCTTGCGTATAATAAGCAACTTTTACAGTTTGCCCTACTTCAACTTCACCACTATCAGGAGATAGCTTACCTGCAAACATATTTAAAAGAGAAGATTTCCCACTTCCATTCGCTCCAATGATTCCGATACGATCTCCTGGTTTCACAATATGATTAAAGTTGTGTAATACCGTTTTATCACCGAATTTTTTCGTTACATCTTTTAACTCCAGTACTTTTTTCCCAAGGCGGCTACCGCTAAGCGCAATATCAACTGACTGTTTTGCAGCTGGTCCTTCTTGACCCTTTAGCTCATCAAATCGTTGAATACGTGCTTTTTGCTTTGTCGAACGAGCTTTTGCACCGCGGCGGATCCATGCTAGTTCGCGGCGATATAAGTTTTGACGTTTTGATTCTTGCGCAATTTCTTGTTCTTCACGAAGTGCTTTCGCTTCTAAAAATGTACTATAGTTTCCTTCGTAACTATATAGTTTACCATTGTCTAATTCAAAAATACGGTTTGTCACACGATCTAAGAAATAACGATCATGGGTTACAAGTAATACGGCACCATTATATCGTGCTAAATATTCCTCTAACCATTCCACTGTCTCATGGTCAAGATGGTTCGTAGGCTCATCCAAAATTAATAAATCAGGTGTTTCAATAAAACATTGCGCCATTGCAATACGCTTTTTTTGTCCACCAGATAGGTTTCCAACAGTTGCTGTAAAATCAGTAATTCCTAATTTCGTTAATAACGATTTTGCATTCGCATTTGCTTCCCATGCACTCATCGCATCCATACGTTGCTGCACTGCAAATAATTGTTCCTGTACTTTTTCATTACTTGGATCTTTTTCGATATTTAATAACGATTGTTCATAATCACGAAGAAGACGAATTAAAGGTGTATCACCATGGAACACTTGCTCTAATACTGTTAGTTTTTCATCAAACTCTGGTTGCTGTGATAAATAACTAATTGTATAACCACGTGAATGCGTCATATCACCTGTATCAGGAGTTTCTAACCCTGCAATAATTTTTAATAATGTCGATTTACCAGTACCGTTTACACCAATAATCCCGACACGTTGTCCTTCTGTAATACTACATGATAATCCATCAAATAACGGTTTTTCTCCGTATGATTTCGATAAGTTTTCCACAGTTAACATTTTCATATTTGTGCATTCCACTCTTTCATAAATTGTTCAATAAACTGTTCCATATAACGATGACGAACTTCAGCCTCTTGTTTTGCTGCGTTCGTGTTCATTAAGTCTTTTAGTTTCAAAAGTTTTTCATAAAAATGATTTAAAGATGGATCGTTATTTTTTCTATATTCATCTTTCGTCATCACTTCACGCGGAGGAATAGTTGGATCATACATTAATCTCCCTTTCGCTCCACCATACGCAAATGTGCGAGCTATTCCAATTGCTCCAAGTGCGTCTAAGCGATCCGCATCTTGAACAAGCTTCCCTTCAAGTGACTCCACTTTACCGCCATGACCACCTTTATAAGACATATTGGCAATGATATGAAGAACATGTTTACTTTCCTCTTCTTCCACATGTAATTCTTCTAACCAATCAGAAACTTTTTTCATTCCTGCTTCTTCACTTTCATTTAACTTCTCATCTGCCACATCGTGAAGTAATGCAGCCATTTCAATTATAAAACGATTTCCCCCTTCTTGCTCGGATAAAGAAATCGCCAGTTTATGTACGCGTTCAATATGATACCAATCATGCCCACTCGCATCTTTTTCTAAAATATGTTTTACAAAAGTAATTGTTTTTTGAATCTTTTCTTGTTTTGTCATTTTATCTTCACCCAGTTACTTATTGTAACACGCCCGCATTTTTTCATCACATATTTTCTTGTCCGCCCATACACTGAGTGGTAAGCATCATCATGGAGGAGGAATAAATATGTTCTATAATAATCAACCGCCTTATCCTAGGCAACCATTTTACCCTCAGCAACAGGACCAAAGATACACAGAACAATATGAAGAACAAGAGCAACAATATGAACAAAATCCATACGAAACACCGCAAAACCAAGAAGCTAATTATCAACAAAACGCATACGACACACGTCCTAATTATGAATATCCTCAAAACCCATATGCAGCACCACAAAATCAAGAACAACAATTTCAGCAAAATCCATACGCAACAACGCAAAATCAAGAAACTGAATATCAACAAAATCCATACGACACACGTCCTAATTATGAATACCCTCAAAATCCATATGTAGCACCACAAAATCAAGAACAACAATTTCAACAAAATCCATACGCAACTCAGCCGCAAATGTATCAACCAAACTATGACGCGCGTGTTTCACCACCGGCACCTCAAACGATCGATCCGACACAACCACAAATCTTACCACCAGGACCAACATTTGATATTACACAACCGCAAATCTTACCGCCTGGACCAATTACAGAACCAACACAACAACAAATTCAACAAGTTGTCGGTACACAGTTTTTACCTTTAAAGAAACCTGTACTAGATTTCGTAAAACCTTGGGTAGATTACGGTTTAAATGAAGCAAAACATACATCACACAAACATGCTTTAACAGAAGTTGCTGCGATTATGTTTTTAGTTGGGAAAGGATTCAATCCTACGATTGCACATTATATTGTGGAATCTTGGGAGAAGAATGAGCAGTTTTAGGGGTTTTTATTCTCACAAAACTATAAAAGTGTCACAAATGCCTATTTCATAAGCATTTGTGACACTTTTTGTTTGTTATGTTAAATGTCATTTCAATACTGAATTACTGCAGTTATCTTTTCCTTCTAGGACCTACAATTAATTTAATCGCCGTTCTTTCTTGATCATTAATAGTAACCTCTTGAAATGCTGGAACAAAGGCCAAATCAATACCACTTGGAGCAACAAATCCTCTTGCGATTGCAATTGCTTTAATCGCTTGATTTATAGAACCCGCCCCAATCGCTTGAATTTCCACATTGCCACTTGTTCTTAGTACACCAGCTATTGCACCTGCTACTGAATTTGGTTTTGATTTTGAAGATACCTTTAATATATTTTCCATGTAAGTTGCTCCCTCTATTATTTAATCGCTCTTTTGTTACGGTTTAAAATATTTCAACGTATCTTTTATTACTATTCACACCAAAAGCAAACAATGCTACATATGTACATTCATTCGATACTTTTCGTCTTCTTCCTGCCCCACTATGTAAATAAAAGATAATAACCATAAACTCTAATATACAAACACTTCAAAATAGACATTCACTTAAACGATCACATCATTGCAACTGAGGATAATGGTTTTACTTTCACATGTAAAATATGAGTGCCCGCTTTACTTCAATCTTTCAAGATATTCCACTGATATTTCCACCAAAACATCAACCTTTTCTTCTTCAAAATCGTTACAGCTACTATTCTATTACTACATTTCATCATATTCGCACTTTATACTCCAAATCTATCACCTTTTATATAAGACAAGCATAAAATACTATGAGTATACACTTCATTCATAATAGGAGGTAATATATTGGGTTCATACTACCATTCTTCAAATTCAAATAAAAAATGTTCATGTAACTCTTCTTCCAGTTCATATAAAAAATGTTCATGCAACTCCTCTTCTAGTTCCTATAAAAAATGTTCATGCGACCATTCACATAAAAAAAACTGTCCAGCATACGGCACTTTTTGGCAAACTGAGTTTATAACTGTTCCTTTTGGAGATCCTTTTCCATTTAATCACGTTGGCCCTATAGCAGGAGGAGTTTCCTTACTAAATCCTACTACTATACAATTTAGTCAAGCTGGTGATTATAGAGTTTCTTTCATTTCAACGATTAACACTACTTCAAATCCTGTATTTCCACATATTCCAGTCATGACTATATTTTTAAATAATAATCCACTTGCTAATAGTCAAGGTGATTTCGCTTTCCAAATGAATACTTCATCAAATAACGAATGTCTTCAACTAGCAGGCGAAACGATTGTTACAGTGACAGCTAATTCCACTCTTCAACTGAAAAATAATAGTGGTTTTAATCGTCAAAGTATTGCGACTTGTGATAATGGTATTAATTCAGTTGAATTAACAGTTATAAAACTAAGTTAATAATCCTCTTCACATTCAGATGCTATTTCAGCATCTTTTTTTATTGAATAATGCTCTTTTGCTTCCTATAATCAAACATAAATTCCATTGTACGTTTCTGTTAATCTAATAAACATGAAAAAAGTACCGAACTCTTCTACTACAAAAGTTCGGTACTTTTTATATTAAAAACCCCTCATTCTTTCTTACTTCTCCACATAAACCGACTTAACAATTGTACGATTATACGGTTGTCCTTCTTTATTCATCCCTTTTATATCCATCGTAACGTTGTATACTCCTGGTTGCTTTATGTCCTTCAAAGCACCAGTAAATGTAGTATTATTAACATTTTGTAATTCATTATATTCAGAGACTAGTTTCCCTTCTTTATTAACTACTCTTACTGTTATAGAAAGATCCCCTTTCATTTCAGGTGCCACAGGTGATTTTTTCAGTTTATACTCAGATTTTTTCACTTTAACTTTTGTAGGCATTTGTAGAACAAATGGCGCACCACTATTGTAATCGCTTACAACTAAATATGCATCTTTCGACTGCTTCGCCATCATTTTAACTTTCCATTCTCCTACATCCATTTTATCAAATTTAAATGTTCTAATTGTCGCACCACCAAAGAAAGATTCACCTTCACCAGTAGTGATAACGCTATCCTTATTTGTATACATTTTTCCTTTTGGAGACATCATTTGTACTTCTACATCTGAAGACGCTGTTAAGATAGAAACGATTCCTTCAGCTTTTTTATCAACCGTAACAGTTTGCTCTATCCACTGATTTTGTGGCAATTCTCCTCCTAAAATGTTTTGATTTGAAGTTGTATTTAATTGTTCTATATTTTCATTTGAACTAGTGCTGGATGCTACTAACGCTGGTACAGCTACATTTGATGTACGTAAATATGGTTCAATTCGAGAGAAAACAGCAGATCCTTTTCGTATATTATCATGATCAAATCTGGAATCTGTAAATAAATGCGTTCCATATGGCAGCTTAGCACTCCACTCATTTACTAGTCCATCATTTGAACCGTATGATGACAAATAGAACCCGCCCATAGATAGCGCAGAAAATACTGGTCCCCAGCTAGTCCCAGTAGCCGTATAGTAACGGTTTAATTTAGCTGCTGGATTATTATCAATCGTTGAACGAAATTTTGCCATTTCGCCCATTTGTAATGAGTACGTACCATCATCTTTTTGACCTAAAATAGAAGCCAGCCATCCTGCCCACCAACTATATGATAAATCCGCTAAATTTGAACCATGATGTGGCGTCGCAAGCGTAATAACATTTCCGACAAACCGATTTGCACCATATCCTACTAACGCAGCTTGTGTATCGATACCGCCTTTACTATGTGCAACAATATTAACTTTTTTACCGAAATGATTATATATTTCTTCTAATTTTTGTGCTAACAATTTTCCGTTATCCCACTGACTAGCTGACCCTTTCCCAGCAGCATCATATAATTGTATAAATACTGTTTGATAGCCTTCTTTCAAAGCATAGTCATACATATCATTTATATCGTGATACACTGTCTTTCCATACCAACTATCAGCATTCCCATTCCTTCCTTGTATAAAAAGAATTGGAGGCTTATTCTCATCGTAATTAGCAGGTTTTTGACCTAAAAACCATTCTCCAGGTGTAAATACTTCTTTATCTGGAAATCCCGTTTTAATTTCTTTTACTTCCTCCGCCTCTACCTTCGTACTAACAGCCATCGGAGTTATAATAAAAAATGCGAGAAATAATAACATACACCTTTTCAAAATCCTCATTAACATTCCCCCTTTTTTGAAAGGAAGCACTATTTTTACTCTAGTTATTTTTGCAGGTGAAATAACTAGTAACTGTCCTTTCTTATGAAACGTTATTCTCTCAACATGTATTCATTCCTTTTCCTATTCAGCTCATTAAAAATTTCTCAACATATTTCTAGCTAAAAAAGCTGCGTATAAAAGGTCTATTTCATAACCTTTTATACGCAGCTTCTTTCTTATAAATCAATGATATACTCATCATCATATTTATCGTATTGGAGCCCTGATCCTATTTTTGATTCCGTAACTTGATCTCTTAAAAACGGTGCAGCTTCCATTTTGCTAGTTGCAATTTCAATTCCATATTTTTTCGTTAAATGGGCTAATTCTATTAAAAACCACTCTCTTCGCAATGTAACTGGAATATCAAATGTTCTTCTTTTCATATATAATAGCACCTCTTTAATTTCATAACTTAATGAACATCATTACATGCACGTGTGAAAACTACCTTTCATCACTAACATCCAATGAAACATTATAGTATATGCATGTCCATTTTAAACGTGCTATTACAAAACAACATTTCAGTTTACATAATCATATTATGTAAGAGTAGAAGAGAAAGGTATATCCCTTCTCTTCTACTCTAGAAATTTAAATTAAGAACATCTTGGTACACCTAAAGCTAAGAATAAACCTGCTACTCCCGCAGTAATCGGTACTTTTAACGTAATAACATCGTCTACTTTCGTTACTAAAAAGAAAGCATTACCTTCTTGTAATATACAAGTTACCAATAATTGAAATTCCATTTAAACCCCCTCCTTTCAATCTATATATTATACTTTATGAATTTTCTTTAAAAATGTAATAGGAAATACATCTATTTTTCCTTATATATAAAATAAATGTTTATAAGTCTATTAAAAATACTAATTTTCTAAATTTATATAAATCGTGTAATATCCAATAAGTTCCTATATAATCAATAGTGAAAATCTTACAAATGGAGGTATAAAAATGGCGATTTTGAGTAATATTGGTGCAGCTTTATTTTTTATTGCTTTTATTCTTTTAATACTATGTATCATTTCATTCTTTAAGAAAAATGGAAAAGCAAAACAATATGGTCGTCCTACTGTTATTCTTTTTATGATTTCAATTCTCTTAATAGGAATGGGCACTACAAAATCTGAACACCCATTCATCGATTTTTTTGCCACTTTAAGTTTAATTTTATTTATTTTTTTCCTTGTTCTAGCAATCTTATCCGTAATTAAAAAGACAGGTGTAGCAAAAAAACAATTTATTATCACTGCTATTTTATTTGTCATTTTTGTTGCATTATCAAGTATTTCAGCTCCTTCTTCTGAAAAGACGACAGCAACAAATAAACAAGTCGCTTCTAATAATGCAGAGAAAAAAGATGATAAAAAGAAAGAAGCGGACGAGAAAACCCAAAAGCAAGAAGATGAGAAGCGTCTTGCCGATGAACAAGCTCGTAAGCAAGAGGATGAAAAACTCCACGCCGAAGAGCAAGCTCGTAAGCAAGAGGATGAAAAACTCCACGCCGATGAACAAGCTCGCAAACAACAAGAAGAGCAAAAACGTCTTGCTGATGAACAAGCTCGTAAACAACAAGAAGAGCAAAAACGTCTAGCTGATGAACAAGCTCGTAAGCAACAAGAAGAGCAAAAACGCCAAGCTGATGAACAAGCTCGTAAACAACAAGAGGAACAGAAAAAAGCACAGCAAGCTCAAACTCAACCTGCTGCAAGTAACAATAGTAACGTAACTTACGCAAATTGTGCCGCAGTTAGAAGTGCTGGGAAAGCTCCTTTATATAGAGATCAACCAGGTTATAGTTCTAAACTTGATCGTGATGGTGATGGAGTTGCATGTGAAAAATAGTATAAAAAAGAAGCTTCTAGTAAGCTTCTTTTTTTATTATCAGAAACTATTGCGACGAATTGCCCTTCTCTTCCTTTTATAAAACTCATTTTATTATTCTCAAAACTGACACATTATAAGTGATTTCAATCACCACATTGTTTTTCATTTATCGCTATTCTTAATTTACATATTACATTTAAACTTTATGGAGGCATTCATATGAAACATACATTTACTGAAACGTCAATTGTTGGTGAGATTGTTACACAATTTCCGAAAGCTAGTGATCTTTTTAAATCGTATAGAATAGATTTTTGTTGTGGTGGTAATAAGCCACTTATTGATGCAATTCATGAAAGAAATTTATCAGCTTCTGAAGTAATTACAAAGTTAAATACGCTTTATCATAATACGAAACTATTAAATGAATCTGAAATTGATTGGAAAAATGCTTCTTATCGCGAATTGATTGATTATGTAATTAATAAGCATCATCGTTATTTAAATGAAGAGTTACCGCAGTTAAGTCCATATGTGACGAAAGTATTACGCGTTCATGGAGCAAATCAGCCTCATTTAGCTCAAATTCATAAGCTGTTTCATGAACTTAAAATGGAATTAGAACAGCATTTAATTAAAGAAGAAACAGAAGATTTTCCATTAATTTTAGAATTTGAACAAAATCCAACTGATGAAAACTATGCAAAGTTACGTAAAGTAGTAGATGAACTAGAAAATGAGCACAATCATGCCGGAAATATTATAAAAGAACTTCGTAAAGTGACAAATGACTTTACTCCTCCAGAAGGAGCTTGCGGCACTTATCGACTTGTTTATCAACGTCTTGAAGCGCTAGAGTCTGATTTATTTGAGCATATTCATTTAGAAAATAATATTTTATTTCCACGTGCAATTACAAGAGCATAAATCAAGTGCAGGACATGAGTATACATACTTATGTCCTGCTTTTTCATTTTGCGAAAAATATCCATGCCCCCTCACACAAATCCGAATTTTAACAATTTGTGAATCATTATAGAAGTGTGATAAATATCACATCTCCCCCTTTTTTGATTTTCTATAATAGAAATATAATCCTTTGTTCAACATTTCACATAAAAAGGGGAAACGAAAATGAAAAAACGTTTAGTGATGATCGGAAATGGTATGGCTGGCATACGCTGTATGGAAGAAATATTAAAACATGATAGTGATTCATATGAGATTACTATTTTTGGAGATGAACCGCATCCAAACTACAACCGTATTATGCTCTCTCATGTTTTACAAGGCAAAACAAATATGCAAGATATCATTATGAATGAATATAGTTGGTACGATGAAAACGAAATAACTTTGTATACAAACGAAAGAGTTCAAAGTATTAACCGAGAAGAAAAAATTATTACTACAGAAAAAAATCGTACTCTTACATATGACAAGCTCATTATAGCAACAGGTTCTAGTGCTTTTATTTTACCTGTTGAAGGTTCCACACTTCCTGGTGTAACAGGATTTCGAACTATTGAAGATACACAATTTATGATAGATACCGCTAAAGAAAAGAAAAAAGCCGTTGTCATTGGTGGCGGGTTACTCGGTTTAGAAGCCGCAAGAGGTCTAATTGACTTAGGAATGGACGTACATGTTGTTCATTTAATGCCTAGCTTAATGGAGCAACAACTAGATACGAAAGCAGCTGCTCTTCTGTGTGAAGATTTAGAAGCACAAGGCATGAAGTTTTTAATGGAAAAGAAAACTGTAAAAATTCTTGGTACAGACTATGTTGAGGGCATTCAATTTGAAGATGGTGAAGTTGTAGATTGTGATTTAATCATAATGGCTGTCGGAATACGACCAAATACGAAAATAGCAAGAGATGCTGGTCTCATTGTCAATCGAGGCATTGTAGTCAATGACTATATGCTTACAAATGATGAATCCATTTATGCAGTTGGCGAATGTGCAGAACATGATGGTATCGCATATGGACTTGTTGCCCCTCTTTATGAACAAGGCGCAATATTAGCGAAACATATAACGAATTTACAAACTGATGGATATACGGGCAGTATCGTCGGTACGCAATTAAAAGTTGCTGGTTGTAATTTATTCTCTGCTGGCCAAATTTATGAAGATGATCAGACGAAAGCAATTTCAATATTTGATGAATGTAAACGTTCCTATAAAAAAGTATTAATTCGTAATAATAAAGTCGTCGGTATCGTTTTATATGGTGACACAGCTGATGGCACACGCCTCTTTAGCATGTTAAAGAAAGAAGAAGATATACAAGAATATACAGCCGCTTCCCTTCTTCACAAAGCTGGTGAAGAAAGTGAACTTGACGTTGCTACAATGAGTGCAGATGACACGATTTGTGGATGTAATGGTGTTACGAAAGGTACAATCGTTCATGCCATTTTAGAGCAAGAGTTAACTACTTTTGAAGAAGTAAAAGGCTGCACGAAAGCCGCAGGATCTTGTGGTAAATGTCGTCCGCTTGTGGAACAAGTTTTATCTCATACACTCGGAGATGCTTTTGATGCTTCTGCGCAGTCTGCTGGTATGTGCGGATGTACAACTTTATCACGTGATGAAGTCGTAGCAGCCATTCACGAGAAAGGCTTAAAATCTCCAAAAGAAGTACGCAATGTTCTTGGTTTTGCACATGAAGACGGCTGTTCAAAATGTCGCCCTGCTTTAAATTACTACTTACGGATGGCGATTCCAGAAGAATATGAAGATGATAAATCATCTCGTTTCGTTAATGAAAGAATGAATGGTAACATTCAGCACGATGGTACATTTTCTGTTATTCCACGTATGTACGGAGGCGTTACAACAGCTGATGATTTAATGAAAATTGCTGAAGTTGCGAAAAGGTATGATGTTCCTCTTGTGAAAATTACAGGTGCGAGCCGCATTGGCTTATATGGTGTTAAAAAACAAGATTTACCTAACGTATGGGCTGACTTACATATGACTTCAGGATATGCGTATTCAAAATCTCTTCGTAATGTAAAATCATGTGTTGGTTCTCGCTTCTGCCGTTTCGGTACGAAAGATTCATTAGGACTTGGTATGTTACTTGAACAATCATTAGAAATGGTAGATACACCTCATAAAATGAAGATGGGTGTAACGGGCTGTCCTCGTAACTGTGCAGAAGTACTAACGAAAGATTTTGGCGTTGTTTGTGTCGAAAATGGATACCAACTTTATATTGGCGGAAATGGTGGTACAGAAGTACGCGAAGCTGATTTTGTAATGATTGTCCCAACTGAAGATGATGTCCTTCGCATCGCTACAGCTTACATGCAATATTATCGTGAAACTGGTATTTACGGAGAGCGTACTGCCTACTGGACAGAACGTTTAGGCTTCGATCACATAAAAGAAATACTACAAGATGCAAGTATGGTGACTACGCTAAATGAACGCTTCCAAACAGCTCGTAGCACATATACGGAAGCGTGGGGACAAGCACTAGAAACGAAGTCATTAAAAGCGATGTATGAAGTAGAAACTGTGAAATAAGGAGCTGTGATCTATATGATACAAACGAAAGAAAAAATAAAAGTTATGCGTGCGGAAGACCTTCCTATTCAAATCGGTAAAGAAGTGCAAATGAAAGGTATGTCTATCGCCCTATTCCGCCTTTCAAATGGAGATATTCGAGCTGTAGAAAATCGTTGTCCTCATAAAAACGGACCGTTAGCAGAAGGAATTGTATCTGGAGAATTCGTCTTTTGTCCACTACATGATTGGAAAATTTCACTAATAACAGGTGAAGTTCAAAAACCTGATGACGGCTGTATCCAAACATACGAAGTAGAAGTTATTGATGGGGATATTTACATATACATGTAATTTAAAAAGGAAGCCTTCCCCTGGCTTCCTTTCACATAAAAATAGACGAGGTGCGAATATGAACGGATATGTATATTTAGTTGGTGCAGGACCAGGTGATGAAGGGCTTATTACAAAAAAAGCGATAGATTGTTTAAAGCGTGCAGATATCGTTTTATATGACCGTTTATTAAACCCTTTCTTTCTTAGTTATACAAAAGAAACATGTGAACTTATTTATTGCGGAAAAATGCCAAAGAATCATACTATGCGACAAGAAATGATTAACGCACACCTCCTTCAATTTGCGAAAGAAGGAAAAACTGTTGTCCGCTTAAAAGGCGGAGATCCATCTATTTTTGGCCGTGTTGGTGAAGAAGCCGAAACTTTAGTAGCAGCGAAAGTTCCATATGAAATTGTACCAGGCATTACATCTAGCATCGCCGCTAGTAGCTATGCAGGTATCCCCCTCACCCACCGCAACTACAGTAATAGCGTCACATTACTAACTGGACATGCAAAAGGCCCTTTAACCGATCATGGAAAATATAATTCATCCCACAATAGCGACACAATCGCCTACTACATGAGTATAAAAAACTTACCTACAATTTGTGAAAACTTACTACAAGCAGGAAAGAAAACAGATACGCCGGTAGCCGTCATTGAATGGGGTACAACTGGTAAACAACGCGTCGTCACAGGTACACTTTCAAGCATTGTTTCTATCGTCAAAAACGAAAATATTTCAAATCCATCCATGACAATTGTTGGTGATGTCGTTTCCTTACGTAATCAAATCGCTTGGAAAGAACGTAAACCATTACATGGTAAAAAAGTTTTATTTGCATCCGCAACAAATAAAACAAGTTCAATGGTGCAAAAGTTACAAGAAGCCGGTGCAGAAATATATCAAATTCCAACTTTCAAAAAGGAAGAATACACATTAACATTTGAACAAATCAATGAAATTTTTAACGTTGATCGCCTTGTTTTTTGTTCAGCTGAAAGTGTAGAAATATTGATGCGATCATGTAGTAAATATCATAAAGATATTCGTTCCTTACAGGCGCAACTGCAATATTTAAACGTTGCCACTCAAGAAAAACTGATGCAATATGGGCTACTAAGTAAACAAGCAGAGTTCTCTTCCGATAATACTGTTTATTTAGGCAGAAATATTAATCGGATTGCTTTTATTCAAGAGAAAATTGGTGCCGGGTCATATATGATGACTCATGCGTATACAATTGATCATCGTTTCGATGAAGTCCATTCTCGTATGCTTTCTGAATTCTCATGGGATAGTATTGTATTTGAAGGGCGTGCCTCAATTGATACATTTCTATCAGAAATAAAACGCCTTGGCTTTATCGATATTCTTACTCTTCCCTTCTCATATACCGATATTCCAACTTTACACTATGCGAAGAAAGTCGGGTTTCATAACGTAGATCAACAATTACAAGACATGATTATGAAGAAAGACATGGTGGGACAATGAAAGGAATTGTATATGTTGGACACGGTAGTCGCCTGCAAGAAGGTAATGAACAATTCATTCACTTTATTCAATCTGTTATGAAAGAACGTAACGAACAGATTCAAAAAATAGCCTTCCTAGAACTAACGACACCTACCATTCAAGATGCAGTTACAGAAACGATACTAGAGGGCGCAACTGAAATAATGATTGTACCTGTTTTATTATTTGCAGCAGCTCACTATAAACGTGATATTCCTTTTGAAATAGAGCAACTACAAAAGAAATATCCACAAATAACATTTTCAGTTGTACCACCCTTTAGTACGCATCCACATATGGTGGAACTTGTAGTAAAAAGAATACGTGAAACTATGCCAATGCAAGATAGTAGTATTTTACTCGTAGGGAGAGGTAGCAGTGATCCACAGCCGATACATGAGTTACAACAAATCGGAGCAGCGGTCGAACGAAAACTCGGTATGCCAGTATCGTGCTCCTTTTTAACGAAAGGAGCGCCCTCTTTTACTGCTGAGCTCAAGGCTATAACATCGACTGCCTCCCATGTTTATGTCATGCCGTACCTTCTCTTTACCGGATTGTTGCTTCAAAAAATTAATTTGCATACAAAAAAATATGATCACATCACGACTTGCAATTGCCTTCAGTTTGATACATATATGAAATTAACATTACTAGAACGAATGGAGGAATGTGTGTATGTATAACATGTACCCTCTTATGTTTAATCTACATAATAAAGTGGTCGTTATCATTGGTGGAGGTAAAATCGCATATCGAAAAGCGTCTGGATTAAAAGATACAGGCGCTTTTGTCACCGTTGTCAGCCCAGAAATTTGCAAGGAAATGAAAGAACTTCCTTATATTAATTGGAAGCAAAAATTTTTTTCTAATGATGATATTAAAGATGCTCATCTTATTTATGCAGCTACAAATCAACATGCTATAAATATGATGGTCAAACAGGCCGCCCACGATTTCCAGTGGGTTAACGTTGTAAGTGATGGTACAGAATCATCGTTTCACACACCTGGCGTTATAAGAAATGATGAATATGTTGTCACTATTTCAACTTCTGGTAAAGATCCATCGTTTACGAAGCGTTTGAAACTAGAGTTAACCTCTGTCATTCCTAATCTTATAAAAAGACTTTCTCGTTCACACAAATTGTAATCTATTTCTTAGCTAAAATAGTAATTACCTTTGGACAAACGTTTTTTAGAAGCGTTTGTTCTTTTTGTTTTGGTTTCTTTTTTGAAACTGCACAGGCAATCTGCGAAGAAATTGAATGGTGTTGGCAACTTGTAAACCAGTAAATGTTATGATAACTGCAACATTACGAACAACTCGTTCCATTCAGTTTTTTATATTGGGTATTCATCCAACCAAATTAGCGCTTCTTCATAATCATCAAAAAATTTCACAGATTCTTTCGTATTGGATTGTTGCAAATAATTCAGTATCTCCCCTTCTTCAAGAAGAAATGCAATTGCCTTACTATGATTCAAAATGGTTTCATTGAAGAACTTATCTTTCCATACTTTTTGAACAGAAAAATGAGTTGGCTTGTATCCTTTTCTATCTACCAATAATTTGTATTTCCGCCCCTCAGAAATAAATTGCTGACAAACCTGTTCAAAACCATTAAACCATTCATACACATCCTCTGTTTTAATCTGGCCAATTAGATGGGTAACAATCAAATCTCCTGAAACTGTCGTTCTAATATTCCGTTTATTCAACTTAGAATCATCCCCCTTAGCGTAAAAATCTCATAACACTCTTACTTGATACTCCCATCCCTACAAAAGCAAGCTGACCAAAGGAAGCCTCTTTCTAGTACGCTAAACGTGTAAGAAGCGGAATGCCTTTATCTACTCGTTTCTTTAAAGTTCCTGATTGTAGAATTAGGTTTAAGGTCATACATTTATCCCTTAATTTCTTTATCCGTAGGCAAAACAATTGCAGCAATTATATAAAGTAACACTGTAAATCCACTAGTAAAAAAAGCTGATAATGCAGTTACTATGCGAAGAATACTTACATCAATTCCATACTTGTCGCTTAAGCCACCTAATACACCTGATACTTGTTTATCTTTAGTGGACTTATATAGTTTTTTCATCTAAACACCCCCGCTCCAATTAAATCTTTGTATGCTAAAAATTAGTTCGATCTTTGGAAGAGATTTAAAATTTCTTTAACTGACCCTTTAATTGAATAACTTCTGATATCTATATTTTAACATAAAATTCCATAAAACTTCTGTTTTTCATTTTCAAACCACATTATTTTAGAATACAAGTGTTTGTTAAGCTAGCAATAAAAAACATATCGAAGCCTATTACTAAAAGAACCCTCCTAGATTACTTTAGGAGGGTTCTTTTTCTTTATTAGTGATTCTTTAACATCACTAACAGCTTTTCTTGACTATACATCCATACTGTAATGATTAAACAAGCAAGTGCGACTTCTGATAATGCCATAAATCCAATTGCATAATGACCTGTTAGTTGGAATAGTAAAGTTAAAATTAGGGGCGGGAAGAACCCTCCTAGTCCGCCTAAAGCTGAAACGAGTCCATTTACAATACCAGCTTGTTCTGAGAAATACATTGGAACGAGTTTGAAGATTGTACCATTACCAATCCCTGCACAAAATGCGACTAGTAGGCAACCAAATGTATATACGTTCATACTAGGCATAAATGATAAAATAATACCTGAAAGTGTTAAACCGATAAATACGAAGATTAATATTTTAAACGGGTTAAACTTATCACCAAGCCAACCACCAATCGGACGCATAATTGTTGCGAGAACGATGAATCCGGCTGTCCGCATACCTGCATCTACTTTTTCTAATCCGAAGTGAGATACTAAAAAGTTTGGTAAGTATACTGTAAATGCGACAAATGATCCGAATGTTAAAAAGTAAAAGATACATAAAAACCAAAGTTTTTCATTTTTATATACACCTTTTATTTGTTCCGTTAATGGTGTATTCACCTTTTTCTCCTTACGATCTCCTAATAAAAAGTTCATAAGTGCAAACGCTGCAAGTAAAACTAAATAACACTGTACCGTCGTTCTCCAGCCAACTGAAGTTGCAATGACAGGTGCTAAAAACGAAGTAATTGCTGTTCCGGCGTTACCGACACCGTAAATACCATTTACAAAACCGTGACTCTCTTTCGGGAAGTATTTCGGTAAAGAAGTTACCCCTACGGAGAATACGGCCCCACCGATTCCGACGAATAAGCCACCAATAATTAAATCCATCATTGAATTGGCAACACTAATATAAAAGACAGGAAATAATAATAGAATAAAACTAATAAAGAATAATTTTCTTGCTCCGAAACGATTTGTCCAATAACCAATTGGAATGCGAAGAACAGAACCTAAAATAACCGGTACTGCTGTTACCATAGAAATTTGTCCCGCAGTTAATGGAATATCCACTTTAATATAAGGCATTAATGATGATAAAATGACCCACACCATAAAACCGATTACTAGATTAGAAGTTTGTAAAATTAATTGAAAATTATGACTTTTCATCCTGTTCCCTCCTATGTATGCATAGTTATATTCATTCTCTCCAGCTTAATCACGTCCTAACATGATTAGGCTGAAAAGAATCAACCACCACTTACTGGCGGAATCATTGCTATGACATCGCCAGTTTGAATGATATCATCCTCATTTGCATACTCTTCATTTATAGCGACCATTATCTCACTTGAAATTGCTACGTTGTATTTCGTGATAAGGACTTCCTTTAGTTCAGCAACCGTAATATTTTCACAATCTATGTGTAATGCTGACTTACTTACTTCTTCTTGTAAATGTGCAAATAATAGTACTTCAATCATATTCTCATCTCCTTTTCAGGCTCACCATTTGCATACGCCACCTTCTCTAACTGATCACCTATCCATGACTCACCATCTTCCCAAAACTCTTTCTTCCAAATTGGAACAATTTGTTTTATACGCTCCATAATATATTCGTTCGCCTCATAGGCTGCTTTCCGATGCGGTGTAGAAACCGCGACGACAACAGCAAGATCAGAAATTTGTAATGTACCAATGCGATGTGTAATGGCGACATATGTCCCAGACCACTTCTCTCCTACTTCGGTACCAATTTTCTCAAGCTGTTTTTCTGCCATTGTTTTATATGCTACATACTCTAAATATAGTGTACGACGTCCTTTCGTAAATTTTCTTACAGTACCAATGAAATTAGTAACAGCACCACACTCACGACAAATTACTTTGTTTGTAACTTCTTCAATTGAAATAGGTGTATCAATTACTTCATAATACATATGTGTCATCTTGCACCTCTTATCTTCGTATAGGTTAGCAATCTATTTTTCTATTATTTGTATGATCGAAGTGGTTCTTCCCACGGCCACTCACTTCCGACATTTGATTCTAATAACAGTACCGAAACAGTTATTCCTGCTTCAAATTCTCTCGTTCCTCCCGGCAGTACGATACATGCATTCGCCTCTGCAAGTGAAGAAATTGTACTAGATTTGTCTAAACCAACTGGTGTAGCTTGCAATGTTCCATCTACAATTTCCACTTTCCCTCGTACAAAACGAGTAAATGGGTTTGCTTTCGGAAAGTCTTTCTGTAATATTGCCTCTGCACGATATATGTGCGAATCTTTTCTATGCAAATATGTTCCAATGACTGGCCGAACATATAATTCACAACCGACATAACAAGCTGAAGGATTACCAGATAGACCAAATAATAGTTTTCCTTCTAGCTCAGCTACAGTTGTCACACTTCCTGGTCGCATCGCTATTTTGTTGAAAAGTACATTAGCTCGTAATCTCTCATAAATAGCGGGTAAATAGTCATAGTCTCCTACTGAAACACCACCAGTTGTAATTAAAATATCGACTTCTTTTATCACTTTTTTTACAGTGTTATAACACGTCTCAAAATCGTCAGCGAATTGTCCATAATACTGTACAACTCCGCCCGCTCGTTCAATTTGTGCAGCTATCATATAGGAGCTACTATTTCGAATCTTCCCTGGCTTTAATTGTTCATGTACTTCAAGCAGTTCGCTTCCTGTCGTTACAATTCCAATAACCGGCTGTTTTACAACGTGTACAGTACTATAACCAAACGTAGAAAGAAGCGCCACTACTCCAGGGTTAATAACAGTCCCTTTTTTCACAAGGATGGTATTTTGTTTTACATCTTCACCTTTAAAAGAAATGTTATCACCGGCGGCGAAGGAGCGTTTTAATTTCATATACGTCTTTTCTTTTTCTTCAAATCCTTCCGTTAGCTCTAACATAACAACCGCATTACACCCTTTCGGAATTGCGGCTCCTGTCATAATACGGACAGCTTGAAATGCTTTCACTTCTTCTGTAAAAACAAAACCGGCTCCAATTTCACCAATTACTTCAAACAGAATGTGATTACTGCTACTTGCTTCTTTTGTATCTTCTGCTCGAATCGCAAACCCGTCGTATGGAGAGCGATCAAAATGAGGGACGTCATGATCTGCAATAACATCTTCTCCAAGAATTCTTCCGTAACTTTCTATAAGAGAAACCTCTTCTATTTCACCTTGATGAGCGTATTTCATTACTCGTGCAACTGCTTCTGCCACTGAAATTGGTATACGTGTTTGTAACATTCCTTTTTCACCTCGTTTTAATAAGGGGACTCTTTCTCTATATTCATCCTATATATTTTGCGTATAATCGTTTTGCTATTTTCACATCATTTGTTCCATGAATAAATGCCCTACCGTCTGTAAATAAAACGAAACGATATTCATCAATTAGAAATGATAGTAAGTAAGGCGTTTTTTGGACATGTACACTTTTTTGTAATCGTTTTTGAATTTCGTTTAAATTAAGATCTCTCTTTATTCCTGAACGGATTTGAACTGTATTCCGTCCGCATAACACTTCAGTTTTCATCTGCGCTTCAAATGCTAGACTTGGATACGTTCGTGATTTCCCACAAGATAGACATGTACTTTTTTTCTGTCTATTTACTTTTAATGAGAGATATTGATTGTTCCAAATATCAAATGATAACATCGTTCCTCTTAGCGACTCATAATCATCCACCAATATTTTCATCGCCTCTGTTACTTGGTGAGCAACAACCATCTGTACCGCTGGCTGAATAATTCCGGCTGTATCACATGTTGCACCCCCCATTGGATGATCCATTAAGCAGCGAAAACATGGTGTTTTCCCTGGAAGAATTGTATACGTTACACCGTAACTTCCAATGCAGCCACCGTATATCCAAGGTATATTTTCTTTTTGTGAGATGTCATTTATAAGTAGGCGCGTATCAAAATTGTCAGTCGCATCTAATATAAGATCCACTTCTTTTGTTAACTCTTCTATTTCTTGCATTGTGACATCCGTTACAACTGGTACAATTTCCACTTCAGAATTAATCTTTCTTAAATGTTCTGCCGCTGCAATTGCTTTCGGTTTAGACTGCTTTGCATCTTCTTCTGTATATAACTGTTGCCGCTGTAAATTACTCCATTCGACGTAGTCACGATCGGCAATTGTCAACTTTCCAATTCCCATCCTAACGAGCGCTTCCGCATTTGCAGCTCCTAGTGCACCCGCACCGATTAGGAGCACTTGCTTTTCTCTTATTTTCCTTTGTCCCATTTCACCAATTTCAGAAAACAACACTTGCCTTGAATAACGCTCCTTCATAAGGAATCCTCCTTTCACTATCCACCAATGTAAGACATTTCAACTTTCAATCGTTTATTTGTACTTTCAGCAGTTCTTTCATCTGAATATCGATCTGTTCTAAACTCCCATGTATGTTGGAGAATTTTTAGTAGTGAGGTATCCGAAATATTTTCTCGAAGAAGCGTTCGCAAATCCGTTCCTTTTTCTCCAAATAAGCACGTATAAAACTTGCCGTCTGCCGAAATACGAGCTCTCGTACAAGAAGAACAAAATGACTCAGATACTGAAGTAATAAATCCAACTTCGGCATCGCTCCCTACATATCGATACAATTTTGCAACTTCTCCAAAGTAACGAGGTTGAACAGGCTCAATCGGATATACATGATTAATTTTCTCTATTAATTGTTCCTTCGTAATGACTTGTTCAAAATTCCATCCGTTCGTACTGCCAACATCCATAAACTCAATGAAACGTAACTGTATTTCTTGTGCTTTAAAATACTGAGCCATAGGAAGAATTTGACTATCATTCATTCCTTTTTTTACGACCATATTTACTTTCACTTCTAATCCAGCTGCCTTCGCTGCTTCAATTCCTTTTAATACAGGTTTTGTGCTTACATTTCGGCCATTTATTTTTTTGAAGACATGATCCTCTATTGCATCTAAACTAATATTTACGCGTTTTAATCCCGCAACTTTTAGCGCCTTAGCTTGTTTTGCTAAATGAATTCCGTTTGTTGTGAGCCCAATATCCTTTAAGCCTTCTAACTTTGTAAGCCTTGCGATTAACTTCGGTAAGTCTTTACGCAATAACGGTTCGCCGCCAGTAAGCCTAATTTTATTGACTCCCATACTTATAAACAATCGTGCTAATCTTTCTATTTCATCGAACGTTAATAAAAACTCTTCCTGTAAAAAAACGTAATCAGGTCCGAACACTTCAGCAGGCATACAATATGTGCACCTAAAATTACAACGATCAATAACTGAAATACGTAAATCTTGAAGTGGCCGTTCTAAAGAATCTTTCATTTTCTCGTGCATCTATATCCCTTCTTTTCTGCTCAAATCCTTAGTAAGCTTTCGTTTTTTTATTTGCCTTCATTATAAAAAAGAAGCGACATATTCAATGTGACTTTTCTCACATTACTTTCCCCATTCAAAAATTCTTCACAAATCTGTTCGCATTTTGTTCACATCTTCGATCCCTACTCCTTACGGTCATTGAAATTTTACAACAATTTTGAAATAGCTCTTGCATTTTCAGCATACTTACACTCAAAATAGGAAAGGTATTGCTTATAAGAAGAAAGGTGATTGCTGTGACAAACAGTATGAAATTATCTCAAGATTTAAAGGAATTACTTGCATCTGTTGAATATAAAATGCAAATTAAAAAAGGAAGTTTTATTTTTCAAGAAGGTATGGAGGCAACCGAACTCTATATCATCCACTCCGGAAAAGTACAAATTAGTAAACTAAGTGCTGACGGGCAAGAGTTGACACTCCGTATTTGTTCGGCATATGACATTATTGGAGAATTAACATTGTTCACGGACGATGCGAAGTATTTATTAAATTCAAAATGCCTTGAAGATGTTGAAGTAGGCGTTATAAAGCGTGAAGCGTTAGAAAGAGAATTACTCCAAAAGCCCGCACTTGTATTTGAATTTATGAAATGGATTAGTGAACATTTAAGAAGAATGCAAACAAAGTTCCGAGATTTAGTATTGCATGGCAAAAAAGGTGCCTTGTATTCTACTCTCATTCGAATGACAAATAGTTATGGTGTGTTAAAAGAAAATGGTATTCTCATCGATTTACCTTTAACGAATCAAGAACTTGCTAATTTCTGTGCAACTTCACGTGAAAGTGTAAATCGAATGTTAAATGAATTAAAAAAGCAAGGCACAATTTCTATTCATAAAGGAAAGATTACAATCCACGATTTACAATTTTTAAAATGTGAAATTGCATGTGAAGATTGCTCTGCCTCTGTTTGTAGTATTGATTAGCATCTTATTTAGATACTTATACCTATAAGGAAAGCCGAGGTCTCCAATTAGATCTCGGCTTTCCTTATAAATTACTAAACATATAAAACTAAATCATTTTTTCAATTCATTAGGAATACGTCTTCTGTAAATCACATAACTACGGCTTAAATATTTAATTGGGGCACTAAATACATGTACCAGTCTAGTAAATGGCCATACTGCGAAAAGCCCCATTCCTGCAAGAATATGAATTTTAAACCATACAGGTACTTCCATCATATATTCAACTTTCGGTTGGAAAATGAAGAGACTTCGGAACCACGGACCGATCGTTGTACGATAATCAAACCCTTTTGAGTCGATGTTTAAAAACGTTGAGGAAAGTCCTGCTAGCATTACGATAAGTAATAAAATAAGCGCAATATAATCTCCCTTTGTACTCGTTGCAATGATACGTTTTACTGTTACGCGGCGGTACGTTAATATAATTAAACCGATGATAGAAGCAATACCTGCCGGAAGTCCGAAACTAATTGCTATTATGTGATACATATGCTCAGAAATACCTATTGAACGATATACAGCCTCTGGAATTAATATCCCCATAACATGACCGCCAATTACGAACATGATACCAAAGTGGAATAATAGACTTCCGATTCGAAGTATTTTCTTTTCTAATAGTTCACTAGATTTTGATGTCCATCCAAATTGATCATAGTTGTATCTAAAAATATGTCCACCGATAAAGATTGCAAAAATGATATAGGGAAACAATACCCATAGAAATTGATCCATCATTTTGACAACTCTCCTTTCTAATTTGTCTGTACACTCCATATATCGATAGCGAGTAGAACAGCCGTAAGAATTGGTTCATACATACTATCAGCTTCTTTTAACTGAACGTGTAATGCTTGTATGTTCTCCTTGTATTTACTCATAATTGGTTCACTGTCTTGCTCATTTGCATTTGCAAAGAACTCAAGCAATAGCGGTAAATAATCAGGTAATTCTTTATCTGTTACTTCAAAACCAGATTTTTTATAATGCTGTTTTAACTCTAATAACTCAATACCTCTTTCTCTTTGTTCACCGGTGTTCATATAAGTAAGATACATATTTGTCTTCTTACCAAAATCGAATGTATATACGTAACAGTCAATTAATTGATCATCCATTTTATCCAGCGCTTGCTTTATAAATGCTGTAAGTGCTACTTTAACGTCTTCCTGTTCAATTGCTTCAATCTCTTCTTGCAATTCAGTTAAAGCTTCTCTCCAACCTAGTTCCGGGTAGGAGAGAAGGAATGAAGAACATGAAAAAGCAGTTTTTAAACTTTGTTTCATATTTTTCCGCCCCCATTATTTAAGAAATTGTCATACAAGATCCTGGGCCACCTGTGAAGGATAAACCACAGCTTCCTTGTTCGTTATATAAATCTGCAACTTGCTCGCGATGAGATGTCGGGATGACGAAGCGATCTTTATATTTCGCGATAGCAAGAAGACGATACATATCTTCTACATCCTGTTTCGTTAAGCCAAGTTCTTTTAATACCGATTCATTTGGTTCTTTATTAATTTGCAACGCTCTCATATGTGTTCGCATAACAGCCATTTTTTTCAATGTTAGACGAATATGGGATTCATCTCCTGCAGTAAGTAAATTTGCTAAATATTGAATTGGAATACGCATATTATCAATAGCAGGGAAAATCTCTTCTGCTTGCCAGTTACTACCTTTCCCCTCCACCATGTTCATAATGGGGCTAAGCGGCGGGATATACCAAACCATTGGCATTGTACGATACTCTGGATGAAGAGGTAGAGCGATTTTCCAATCGATAATCATTTTATAGATTGGTGACTGTTGTGCCGCTTTAATCCATTCTTCAGGAATCCCTTGTTTTTTCGCTTCAGCTGCTACTTCTGGATCATTTGGATCTAGGAAAACAGTAAGCTGAGATTCATATAAATCTTTTTCATCTTCAACAGACGCCGCTTCTTTTACTTTGTCAGCGTCATATAGCATTACCCCAATATATCGAATACGTCCTACACATGTTTCCGAACAAATCGTTGGCATACCCGCTTCAATACGTGGGAAACACATTGTGCATTTTTCAGCTTTATTTGTTTGCCAGTTAAAATACACTTTTTTATACGGACAAGAAGATACGCAGAATCTCCAAGCACGACATGCATTTTGATCCACAAGGACAATCCCATCTTCTTCACGTTTATACATCGCACCAGATGGACAAGAAGATACACAAGATGGATTCATACAGTGCTCGCATATGCGCGGTAAATACATCATAAAGACATTTTCAAAATCCGTTTTAATTTCTTCTTCCATTTTCTTTACGTTCGGGTCTTGCAATCCTGTTATATGTCCGCCTGCTAAATCATCTTCCCAGTTTGGACCCCATTCAATTTTGTCGATAAATTCGCCTGTAATTGCTGATTTCGGACGAGCAACTGGTTGATGCTTACGCTGTGGGCTATTTGTTAACGTTTCATAATCATAGTTCCAAGGTTCAAAGTAATCATCAATTGTTGGTTGATCTGGATTGTGGAAAATATTCATAAGACGCTTCATTTTCGAACCGGATTTCAGCTGAATTTCACCATTTTTCAATTCCCAGCCGCCTTTATATTTCTCTTGATCTTCCCATTGCTTCGGATAACCAATACCAGGTTTCGTTTCTACGTTATTGAAGTACATATATTCAGCACCTGGACGATTTGTCCAGGTGTTTTTGCATGTTACGCTACAAGTATGGCAGCCGATGCATTTATCTAAGTTCATTACCATTCCGACTTGTGCTTTAATCTTCAAGCCAATCTACCTCCTTCAGTTTACGGATTACGACATTTAAGTCACGCTGGTTCCCAGTCGGACCATAGTAGTTAAATCCATAGCTTAATTGGCCATATCCACCAATCATATGTGTTGGTTTAACATGAATACGGGTTGGACTATTATGTGTTCCCCCGCGGGTGCTTGTTAATTTCGTACCAGGCACGTTAATGTGACGATCTTGTGCATGGTGCATAAATGCCATTCCCCTTGGTATACGGTGCGTTACAACAGCACGCGCTACAACAACTCCGTTACGGTTAAAGCACTCAATCCAATCATTATCTGCAACGCCAGCTTCTGCAGCGTCCTCTTTATTCATCCAAACAGTTGGACCACCTCTAAACAGCGTTAACATCGGTAATGAATCGAAATACATGCTATGAATTGACCACTTATTATGTGGTGTTAAATAGTTTAATGTAATTTCTTTCCCTTCTACTTCAGGCCGTGATTTACGGAACGGTTTATGTTGCAAAATTGGTTTAAATGTTGCCATCGTTTCACCAAATTCTTTCATCATGTCATGATCTAAATAGAAAGATTGTCGACCAGTTATCGTTCTCCAAGGAATGAGACGTTCTACATTTGTAGTAAATGGTGAATAACGGCGTCCACCTTTTTCTGAACCTGTAAAGGCTGGAGAAGTAATTACTGTTTTCGGCTGCGCTGTAATTTGTTCGAATGTGAAACATTCTTCTTCACGTTCTTCTGCTAAATCACGTAGTTTTAAATCCGTTTGTTTTTCAAGTGCTTCCCATGCTTTTACAGCCATATGACCGTTTGTTGTAGAAGAAAGTGTTAATACCGCTTCAGCAGCATTAATTGCTTCTTTTATGTCTGGGCAACCTTTCGCAATAGAATCCGTTCGAACGACTCCTAATCGGCTCTTTAATTGCTCATATTCTTTTTCTGCGGACCAAGAAATCCCTTTCGTACCAATCGGCTGTTTTCCGGTATTTGGTCCTAGCGCAGTCATTTTGTCATAAATCGTTTTATAATCCCTTTCGACAACATGAATTTGTGGCATCGTTTTACCTGGGATCGGTTCACACTCGCCTTTACTCCAATCTTTAATCTTGCCAAGTGGTTGCGCTAGTTCTTGCGGTGTATCGTGAAGAAGTGGTGTTGCAACGACTTCTTTCATTGGTTCAAGATCGATTTTCTTCGCTAAATCTGACACAGCTTTAGAAAGAGCGGTGAAAATATCCCAATCAGAGCGTGCTTCCCATGGTGAACCGATTGCCGGATTAAACGGATGTACAAATGGATGCATATCTGTACTACTTAAATCGTGCTTCTCATACCAAGTTGAAGCTGGTAAAACGATATCAGAATAAAGCGCTGTTCCAGCCATACGGAAATCTAAATTAATGAGTAAATCTAACTTCCCTTCTGGTGCTTCTTCATGCCACTTAATTTCTTCTGGTCGTAACGAATCACTATCGTCATTCATTAATCCGTTCGTTGTACCTAATAAATGTTTTAAGAAATATTCGTGCCCTTTACCAGAACTTGAAATTAAGTTTGCACGCCATACGAATAAGTTGCGCGGGAAGTTATTTTTGTTATCTGGATCTTCAATCGCAAATTTCAGTTCTTTATCTTTTAATTTTTGAGCAACGTATTTTCCGATTTCTTCTTGTGTTGTTGCACCAGAAGCAACAGCTTCTTTATATAATTCAATCCCATTTTTCTCGAATGTCGGATAAGAAGGTAACCAGCCGAGTCGTGCTGCTAATACGTTATAATCACCGTGATGTTGATAACGTGAGTTACCTTCAATTGGTGATGCTAAATGTCCAACTGGTGTATCTTCATAACGCCATTGGTCTGTTACGAAATAGAAGAAAGATGTACCATTTTGTAATTTTGGTGGCCCTTGCCAATCTTTTGCCATCGCGATCGTTTGCCATCCTTCTGCTGGTCGTAATTTTTCTTGACCAACATAATGCGCCCAACCACCGCCGTTTACACCTTGTGCCCCAACGAGAAGAACAAGATTTAAAACGGCGCGATAAATCGTATCAGAGTTAAACCAATGGTTAATACCCGCTCCGACAATAATCATTGAGCGACCATTCGTATCAACAGCATTTTGTGCGAACTCACGAGCAATTTGAATAATAAGCTCTCGTTTCACCCCTGTCATTTTCTCTTGCCATGCAGGCGTAAACGGTACATCATCATTGAAATCTTTCGGCTCTTGCCCGCCGAGTCCTCGGTTTACGCCGTAATTTGCTAATGTTAAATCGTATACAGTTGTAACGAACACTTCTCCTTCTTCTGTCATAACTTTTTTCACTGGAATTGTACGTTCTAATACTTTGTTTCCATCATCAGAGAAGTACGGAATTTGTACAGTTTCAACATTATCTTCCATTCCAAGTAAAGAAAGACGTGGATCAATCTTTTCCCCTGTTTCTTCATCTTCTAAACGTAAGTTCCATTTCTTTTCGTTATCCCAACGTGACCCCATTGTGCCGTGAGGAGTTGCAAAATCGTTCGTATTCTCGTTCCATAGTACAGGTTTCCATTCTCCTAACTTTGTTTCGCGTCCAATATCAGAAGCATTTAAGAAACGATCAGCAACGTATTGATCTCCTTTTTGTTTCAATGTGACGAAGAAAGGAAAATCAGTATATTGCTTCGCATACTTTGTGAAGTATTCCACTTGATTATCTACGTAAAATTCTTGTAAGATTACGTGCCCCATTGCCATCGCAAGTGCACCATCTGTACCTTGTTTCACACTAATCCAATCATCCGCAAACTTTGTAGATTCAGCAAAGTCAGGACTTACAGAAACGACTTTCGTTCCTTTATATCGAACCTCTGCTAAAAAGTGTGCATCTGGTGTTCTCGTCATCGGTACATTTGAACCCCATGTCATAATGTAACCAGAGTTATACCAATCACTACTTTCTGGTACATCTGTTTGATCGCCCCAAATTTGCGGAGAAGCTGGTGGTAAATCTGCATACCAATCATAAAAACTAAGCATCGGTCCACCCATAAGTTGCATAAAGCGGCTACCAGCTGCATGACTTAACATCGACATAGCTGGAATTGGTGAAAAACCAATATTTCGGTCTGGACCGTATTTTATTACTGTGTAAAGTAAAGAAGCTGAAACGAGTTGTAACACTTCATCCCAATTCGCACGAATGAATCCCCCTTTACCACGCGCCTGCTTATACGTACGTGCCTTTTCAGGGTTTTCCACAATGCTTTTCCAAGCGTCTAATGGTGACTCGTTATTTTGTAACTCCTCTTGCCACATACTCCAAAGAACACCACGTACATACGGATATTTCACACGAAGTGGACTGTAAATATACCAAGAAAAACTTGCTCCACGCGGACATCCTCGCGGTTCAAAATCAGGCATATCAGGACCTGTTGTTGGATAGTTAAGCTCCTGCCCTTCCCAAGTTACAATTCCATCTTTCACATAAATATTCCAACTACATGAACCAGTACAGTTCACTCCATGTGTAGAACGAATTACTTTATCATGCTGCCAACGCTTTCTGTACACATTTTCCCATTCGCGATCTTCATATGTTTCTTGCGTATGGTTATCGTTATAACGATCTATTGGTGAAAAATATTTTAAACGTCTCATTAGTGCTGAAGGTTTCTTCTTCATACTGTTCACTCCTTTAATACGTCTCTCTTACATACCCTTACTATAAAAGAGGTTGTAAAATACAGATGTGACATTTCGCACAGTTCAAGAGATTGTCAAAAATTCAGTAGAAAATAAGTTTGCGAGAAGACCTTTTGTTTCGTTGTGAAGATTTATGGTTAATCTTAATTATTAGGAGAATAGTATTTTGAGAGTTTGACTATTTTGCAAAAGAAAAAACGTAGGAGAAACCCCTACATTTTTCTTTATAAATATATGAAACAGAGTTTTGAATTTTTTCTTCACGATATTATTTTATATCCAGACATATTTCACATAAAACTAGAAATCGTTATTTACCATATTGCCCTTAGTTACAGAAACAATTATACTAGATATAATTAGATAAATAATCTGAATATTCTTAGAATTAAAGATAAGAGTTTCACTACTCGCAAATAGAGAGATAAATTCTATTTTCCACTAAATAGATTAGAAAATGATAATAAAATTAGGGGGCTTACGATGCACCATCTTGATTCGTTACATCCCATTGTAGAAAAAATAATTAACAATATTGAAAAATTAATGGTCGGAAAGCGAAAAGAAACAATCTTAGCTTTAACAGCACTCTTAGCTGAAGGTCATGTACTATTAGAAGATGTTCCTGGCGTTGGGAAAACAATGTTAGTACGTGCTCTTTCTAAATCCATTGATGCTGATTACAAGCGAATTCAATTCACACCTGATTTACTGCCGTCAGATGTAACAGGTGTTTCTATTTATAATCCGAAAGAGCTCCAATTTGAGTTCAAACCTGGACCAATCATGGGGAATTTTATACTTGCTGATGAAATTAATCGTACATCTCCAAAAACACAATCTGCCTTACTTGAAAGTATGGAAGAAGGCAATATTACAATAGATGGCATGACAAGACCGTTACCAAAACCGTTCTTTGTAATGGCTACACAAAATCCGGTCGAATATGAAGGAACATATCCTTTACCAGAAGCACAGCTCGATCGTTTCTTATTGAAACTAAAAATGGGATATCCTACACCAGAAGAAGAATTTGAAATTTTAAACAGGATGGAAAAAACAAATCCCCTCTCCCATTTACAAGCTATTACAACAATAGAAGAATTACTTTATTTACAACAGAGCGTACGGGAAATAAGCATGGACAAAGTAATCAAGCATTACATTGTAAAGCTTGTTAGTCAGACTCGTTCTTATAGTTCTATACAGCTTGGCGCAAGTCCACGTGGCTCGATTGCTTTAATGAAAGCTTCACAAGCTTATGCATTCATCCATGGCAGAAATTATATTATTCCTGACGATGTTAAATTTTTAGCTCCCTACGTGTTAGCTCACAGACTCATTCTAAAAATGGAGGCAAAATTTGAAGGAATAACAGGAGAACAAGTTATCGCAAAAATCGTTGCGCGAACTACCGTACCTACTCAAAGGAAGATGAACCTTTAATGAAACGGATACTACGAGCACTCTATCATTTTACTAAGTTATCACTCATTCCGTTATGCCTAGTCTTAACATTTGTATACGCTATGCTTCAAGGAGGATTTGTAAGTTGGTTTTTGTTTTACAGTGCGATTCCTATTGGCCTTTATTCACTATTGCTTCCCTTCTTTGCTTTACGGAACGCCGAGGTAACACGAATAACAAATCAAAACGAATATGTAGCAGGAGAACCATTTTTAAGTACGATTACAATAAAAAGAAGTTTTCCATTTCCCTTACTTTATTTAATTATAGAAGATGAACTGCCATTACAATTCAAAAATTGTAAACAAACGAAAGTAAATAAGGGAATACTCTTTCCAGGATTGAAACGAAATATTTCGTTTCAATATGCAATTGACACAATACCTAGAGGAGAGCACTTTTTTTCAAGCGTACGTGTCAAAACTGGTGATCTATTCGGTATGATGGAGAAAGAAGTAACTTTTTCAGTTCCAGATACATTTTTAGTCTACCCTCAGTATGTAGATATAACATATCGACAAATGGAAAATCATTTCGAACAAGGAGCACTTTCAGCAAATATAAATTTAGTAAAAGACTCTACCATTTCTGTCGGTGTGAGAGACTATAAACCTGGTGACCGCTTTTCATGGATTGATTGGAAAGCAACTGCACGAACAAACAACATTATGACGAAAGAGTTTGAACAACAGCGCAGCCATAATATTATGATATTCATGGACAGAACCCCATCCCCTCTATTCGAATCAGTCGTCACATTTACTGCCTCTATTGTCAGGTCTGTCTTGAAGCAAAATTCACCGGCGTCATTCGTATCTGTCGGAAAAGAACGAAATTTTTTCCCTTTAGACAATGGAGATAGTCAGTTACATCAAATCTTTTGTCATTTAGCGAAAGTACAAGCAGATAGTGTATTCCCGCTCTCCCGGAGTGTAGAAATGGAATTAAGAAAAATTTATGAGCCCGTCACGATTATACTCGTGACAAGCGATCTTTCTCCCGATATTCAAAAGGCGGCTGACTTTGCTGCTATAAAAAATAGAAAATTAATGGTGTTTGTCGTAAAAGAAAAAGCAAATCAACTCTCACACCGAGAACTCAGTATTCTAGAAACTCTACAAAAACGAAAAATATTTGTAAATGTGGTTTATGGAAACCAGTATACAAACGTGTTTTTTGAGGTGAGCAAATGATAACATTACAGGTAAAAAAACAATGGGATATGACTAGATGTTTCATGCATGCATGCGCATTTCTACTTTTACTAGAATGGCTAAGGCCCCTTATAGGTATTACAAACGTAGGTAGATTAGATATTTTCGTAATATTTATAGGGATTTGCTTCACGCTCTCTTTTTTTCAAACAAGGTGGCAGATTCCAATAAAGACCGTCACAATTTTATTCATCATTCATTTCCTATATTATAAAAACGCTTTTATAAATCCATCTTGGCTAATGAAATTTTTTACTGATATTTCTCGAAATGCCTCCTTGTTATTTCAGGGGAATTTGCTAGATGTTTCTCCAGTTTTTCCAACACTTTTATTTTTTTTATCCTTTTGGTTTTTGAGTGCTTTCATCTCTTTTTGGATGATTCATAAAAAACGTGGGCTGTTATTTCTTATATTGACTATTATTTATATCACCGTTTTTCATAACTTACATTTATATCATGCAAACTACGCTATTATTCGTACTGTTGTCATCGGCTTTTTTATGCTTAGTCTTCTCCGCATAGAACGAATAAAAGAGATGGAACACTTACAAAATTATGCTAGAGAAATCTCAAAATTACTTAAACCTCTTACAATATTTATTGTATTGTCAGCAACTATCGCATACTTTGCTCCAAAATTTGGCCCTCAATGGCCAAACCCAATGGATTTTTTAAAATTCAACACATCCGAAGCAAGTAAAAAACAAGAAGTTTCTAAAATTGGGTATGGTTTAGATGACTCGCGATTAGGCGGTCCTTTTAAGGCAGATCCTACAATTGTTTTCACAGCACAAACGCAAAACAAACAATATTGGAGAGTCGAAACGAAAGATTTTTATACAGGAAAAGGCTGGGAAGTTTCTGAAAATCAAAAAAAGGTTTCTTTTAAAAATAAAAACGACGTCGTGAGCTGGTACGAACAACATACAAAAACGGAGACAACTAAGGCAACAATCAACATGCAAAAAAGATATCCTCACCTTACCTATCCAGCAGGGTTAATATCAGTTGAGGCTTCTTCAGATGTATCATACAGCGTTGACCCATTTTCTGAAAAAATCTATACGATGGACGGAGATTCTTCTACTACTTTACATTCATATAAAGTAACATATGGGGTCCCGGAGTTTTCCATAGAAAACTTGAAAGCTGTAAAAACGAATGAAGGTCAAGAAACAAATCCTTATTTCATGACAAAGTACACGCAACTTCCCGAATCATTACCGCAGCGAGTGAGAGACTTAGCTGTTAATCTAACAAATGATAAAGACAACCGATATGATAAAGTATTAGCTATTGAAAATTACTTCACCGACCATTCTTTCGTATATGAAACAATGAATGTGTTGTTCCCTGCCAAAAACCAAGATTATGTAGATCAATTTCTTTTTGATACAAAAAGCGGCTACTGTAATAATTTTTCGACATCTATGATCGTGTTACTTCGTTCTGCCGGAATCCCTGCTCGCTGGGTAAAAGGGTATACAGAAGGAACTCTTGATAATACGCTTGTTGGTGCTGAAGGTGAGGATGTTTATAAAATCGCGAACGATAACGCACACTCTTGGGTCGAAGTATATTTCCCTGGATACGGATGGATTCCATTCGAACCAACAAAAGGATTTACCAATCCCTATAATTTTACGAATAATACTCCTGCTCCTACTATACAAAATAGCGAAGATACTAATTCTCAAAATGCGCAAATGCACAAAAGAAACAATGAAGCAAAGCTCAAAAGTTTAATTGAAGATACAGAAGACGCTCCTACTAAAAAGCTTACAAATGCTAAAAATAGATTTTCTTGGTGGTACGTATTCCTCTCTTCGATACTAATTAGTATTATAGGATACACTCTCTTCACTACTAGAATGAAATGGAGTACATTTTTTATCATTCTTTTCTATAAATACCGAAAAGATGATGCTGTTTATAGCAAAGCTTACGGTGCACTTTTGAAACAATTCACGAGAATTGGTATACCACGAGGGGAAAGTCAAACATTCCGAGAATATGCTCTCCACATCGATACACTTTACAATTCGGCCGATATGCAACAACTTACTTTCAGTTATGAGAACGCTATGTATCAAAAGGGACAATCCGCAGCAGAATGGGAAAAATCCGTAAACTTATGGGAAATTCTTATGAAAAAAGCAGCCTCTCCGCCTAAATCAAATGACTTCCATTCAGCAATTTAATCTTGATAATGTGAGTTAAAAGAAAAAGCCTCAAAGAACTACATTGTTCTTTGAGGCTTTTTCAATAAAGTGAAACTTCTAGTTATTCTCCAAGTACCTTCTCAATCTCAACCTCTAAATCTACCGGCTTCGTCTGCGGCGCAAAACGCCCTACTACTTTCCCGTCTTTTCCGATTAAAAACTTAGTAAAGTTCCATTTCACTGCTTTCATACCGAGTAACCCTGGTGCTTGTTCTGTCATGTATGTATAAAGCGGATGTGCCTTATCACCTTTCACATCAACCTTTGCAAACATCGGGAAATTCACACCGTAGTTTAACTCACAAAAACTAGTAATATCTGCTTCTGTACCTGGTTCTTGTCCTCCGAATTGGTTACAAGGGAAACCGAGTATTTCTAGTCCTTGGTCTTTATATTTATCATATACTTCTTGTAATCCTTTATATTGCGGTGTAAAACCACATTTGCTAGCTACATTTACAATAAGAAGTGCTTTTCCTTCGTAATCTTTTAACGATTTATCTTCTCCTGTTATCGTTTTAGCTGAAAAATCATAAATTGTCATTGTCCTTGCTCCTCTCTTCACTATCATTCTATGTTTATACTATACTACATTCGTGAATATACAGCTCTTATTACGTATTTACCCCATGCCTATCAACTTAAAAATGAAAACAAAGTGTACTTTCATTTTGTGGTGGTAAAGCATTCCTAAAATAGAAGCATACTCTTAATAATATGCATACCAAATAAACCCTAACGGGTTTCCTTTTTTTAATTATGCAACTTTCTTTTGTTTTTTCAACCCATTATACTCATAAACAACACCCATAATATCAAAAACAGTCTTCTTCTCATATCGATGAGATTTTCTTCCGTTCTTCTGTAGGAGGTGGAACAGGCTGATTAGGATCTTTGTTATTTCTTGGATGTTTTGTTGTATGGCTTGATACAAACTCGATAAGTGATCTTGAATCATTCCAATTGCTTTATATTCACTTAATTCTTGTTTCTTCTTTTGTAAAATTAATTGTCGCATCTTAAACATAGTAGAAGAACATAGAAAAATGGCAATGAGTTTTCCATAAACATGGCATTCTAATCGCTCTTGTTTAATATGTTGCCAATGATGAATTTGAAATAAGGATTTCCAAGTTTTAAAAATGATTTCAATTTGCCAGCGGAGAGAGTAAAAATTATGGATTTGTTCCATCGGAGCAATCTCCCAAGGTGTATTGGTAACATATGGGTTCATGCCAGCTAATCGTTTGCTTTTTTCCGAATATGTAATCCCTTTTTTTACTTTCTGTGTACACTTGTTTTTTCATACGCTCACGAAGTTGTTTTTCTGTTAATCGATACATAATCACCCGAGTGAATAGTTTTTTATCCTTTCCAATATAAGCTTCTTTTATTTCATAGGACTGTCCTGGTTTTAAGGTATCCATGATGTGCTCTAAATCAACTTTGATGTACTGAGATTGTTTTTTTATTGTTCCGTTTCGAAAGTATTCAGGAAATTCATTTTTGACATATACCCTATTGTTTAATTTGAGTCGCGATATATAGTACACACCACGTTGATCCATTTGATCTAAATCATCCAGTGAATAATAGCCTAAATCCCGAATACATAGGTCACCAGGGCGTAATGTTGATAAACACTCTGTTTCAAAGGTTTTATCATTATTTTCCCCTGGTTCCACTTGGAAATTTAAAAACTGACCACTATGTAAATCATATTCTAACTGGATTTTTATACCCGCTGTTTGTGCACAACCACCTGATCCAGGATATACATTGGCCAAGTGTTTTCGTACGTGAAAAATGGTTGCATCTAAAATACGAATTCGCTGAAAATAGGTAAGTGAAGCACTTGGAATTGCTGACTTTCCACAAACTTTATTTTTTAATAATGTGGAGAAAATATGTTTCAAAAAGAACACTGTCTTTTTATTAAAGCGCTTATTTAGTCCTTCAGGACTCATAAGAGTTCCTGTTGATGCATGTAGCTGACTACACAATCGGACTAATGAATCACTCGCTACTCGTTGACTAATCCAGACACATATAGTAGCTAAATCATACCCTAAAAATTTACGTTTTCGTTTTACAAAACCTAGCTCTCTAGCGAGATTTTCCAAAAATGAAGGGGTAAGATGTTCATATAATTCTTCAGCAAATAATTGTAATTCATCAGAAATTGATAGATACATACAAAAACGCCATCCTTTCCTATGATTCTACAGAAAGAATAGCGTATTTTTTGGTTCTGGTGCAAAGGTAGTGGAAAAGAAAATATAACATATATATTTCTAGCATAATGGTAGGATAATCCTGGTTCCTCATCATTTCTACTAAATCACGAAAAATTAAGTTGTACCGTACCAACGTACAGTTAACAAAATAATACCTTGCTGATAATGCTTCCATTTGAACAAATTTTCCTTTTCCATACCGATCACACATCTTTTGTAGAATAATAGTATCAGCATATCCCAGTTTAAGAGGTTACTTACAAAATTTTTAGAATTTTTTCGCGAGAATCCTCCGAAATGTAATACGGACTTTAAATACTTTCATTTATAATTCTCTATTTGTCTATACTTTTCATATCGCTGTTGTATAAGCTCTTCCGAGGATAATAGTATCAATTTTTTTAGAGATGATTCGATTACAGATTCAATCATTTTTGCCTGTGATTTTATATCATTTTGTGCTCCACCTTTAATTTCAGGAATGATTTCATCAATAATTCCTAAATGTTTTAAATCTTTTGCTGAAATTTTCATATGTTCAGCAGCTTCTGGAGCATACTTAGCGTCCTTCCATAGGATAGATGCCGCTCCTTCTGGCGAAATTACCGAGTACCATGAATACTCTAACATATGGATATGGTTACCGACACTAATGCCAAGAGCTCCACCACTTGATGCCTCTCCAATTACAATACAAACAATTGGCACTTTAAGTGTAGCCATTTCAAATAGATTTCGAGCTATCGCTTCAGAAATTCCACGTTCTTCAGACCCTTTCCCTGGATAGGCGCCTATTGTATCAATAAATGTAATAATAGGGCGATTAAATTTATCAGCTTGTTTCATAAGTCTTAGCGCTTTTCTATAACCTTCTGGATGTGCCATTCCAAAATTTCTTTCTATACTTTCCTTTGTATTTCTACCTCTTTGATGACCAATAACCGTAACGGGCATCCCTTTAAATTTTGCAATACCACCTATCATTGCTTTATCATCACCATATAATCGATCACCATGAAGTTCGAGAAAGTTTGTAAACAATAAAGGTATATAGTCCAATGTCGTGGGCCGGTTACGTATCCTTGCAATTTGAACTCGTTGAAAAGGTGTAATATTAGAATAAATTTTATCTTGCATTTTATTTAAACGTTTTTCTAATACATGAATTTCTGACGATAAATCTACATTATTTTCTTTCATAATTTTCTTTAATTCATCAAATTTCTCTTTTAATTCAATAATAGGACGTTCAAAATCCAAACTCATTTTATCCTCCAAATGTTATGATTTACCTCACTCTAATCAAAAGGCTTAGAAATAGAATCAATAAATAATTCAAAACCATCCACAACTATTTTTTGTTCTAATTCTGATAAATTATTGAGAATACTTTGATAAAATGTAATGGATTGCTCTCTTAAGTAATTAACAGTTATGTGACCTTTTTCTGTGAGGTGCAGAAAAAGTTCTCTTCTATTTTTTTCATTTACTTCACGATAAATAAGCCCCTTTTTTACTAACTTATCTACCAATCTACTTACAGTTGAAGTCTCTAATCTAAGTTTATTGGATAGTTGCCAAACAGTTAATTTTTCCACCTCTAGTTCCTCTAATGCCATCATTTGAGAAGTTGGTAAAGGTTTTTCAAATGGTCCATTGGGCAAATTTTGAGATTCAAAAACCCCAGTTATTATAATCATTTTCTTAATATCTGTTCTTAGTTTTAAGGCATCTTCTCTTTTCAAAAAGGTCACCCTCCTACAACTAATGTATCATACATCAATTGTATTATACATGAATATGTTTTTTTCACAAGCTTAACGTAAGCCAATATTACAACATGGACGAGATATTTCTTCTTGTTAAAATGGTATAAGCGGATTGTTTTCTACAAATGACAGAACATCAATTATGTATCAGGGGCCTTTATGGGGTACCGCTCATCCCAATCATGCTAAGAAAATAAAACTACCCCAAAAATGATAACGCTTTATTTCCGTTCGGAAATTCGACACAAACTACTAGACTTTTATGTTGGAAAGTTTTACAATTGAATTGTGAACAAAATGTGACAGTTTATATTCCATTATAAAAGAAAAGGATGGTGTTCATTATGAAAACTGCACAACATGAAACGATTTCAAATCGCGAGTTTTATTTCGTACTATATATGATGTTATTGTATGTGATTGGCTGGGTAATCGATGTTAATGGTTTATTTTTAAGCTCCTACTTTAATTTAGCAGGAGAGATTATGCTTCCAATCGTTGGTGGCATTGTTGGACTGTTTGTTATGTCTCTCAATGAAGAACAAGCAAAATAACAACACTTTAAAAAGGCAGAAAACGAGACTTTCGTTTTCTGCCTTTTTTCTATTTTAGCGTATAATAGAAACATACAGTATATAAGGAGTGGTAAATATGAAAAAAGTAGAGCAATTATCTTCTCACCTATATCTGATTGATGATTTCGATTTACAACATAATGAACGAACTGGTACGTACGTTTCATTATGTGATGATATTACTTTAATTGAAACTTGTGCAGCGCCTTCCCTTCCGTATATTTTAGACGGCTTACAACAATTACATATTGATTTAAACGATGTAAAAAACATTGTCGTTACACATGTTCATTTAGATCACGCAGGTGCAGCAGGGTTAATGATGCAAAAGTGCCCAAATGCTACTTTATATGTACATTCTCGCGGTGCTCGTCATATGATTGATCCAACAAAACTCATTTTAGGCGCAAAAGCTGTATACAAAGAAGATTTCGATAAACTATTTGATCCAATTCTTCCTATAGAAGAAGAACGTGTTCGTATTGTACAAAATGGTGATACGTTAAAAATTGCCGAAGACCGTACACTTACATTTTACGATACACCGGGACATGCTAAGCACCATATTAGCATTCACGATTCATTAACAAACGGCATTTTTACTGGCGATACAATTGGAATTTATTATAGAGAACTAGCAGACCTTGGTGTAGAACTATATTTACCATCAACGTCTCCTTCACAATTCCAACCAGATGCGATGATTGCTTCTAAAAATCATATTCAAAGTATGAATGTAGATACTATTTATTTCGGCCATTACGGCGCATCATCCAATGTTATAGAAGTATATAACCAACTGGAACATTGGTTACCTATTTTCGTTCATACTGGAAAAGAGGTCTTTGAACAATATAATGATTTTGATGAAGCGACTAAAGTCTTACAAACTGTATTAATGGATAAACTCTCTTCTCACCTTACAAAATTAAACGTCCCATCAGATCATTCCGTTTATAACATTTTACATCTAGATATAGAAATTAGCGCGATGGGCATTATAGATTATTTCACGAAGCAAGAAAAAGCAAACTCCACTATTAACTAACCGTAAAAGAAGAGATATACAACAGTAGTTATTGTATATCTCTTCTTTTTTTGAATATATTTTGAGTAAAGGATGGTGGAATGCAATGCAAAAAGTGATGCTATACCTCTGCTTTACATTATTTATCGTCTTATTATTATTTGTCGGAGTGAAAATTCAATTTTATTTAGATACAGACGCGCAGGTGAACTTTAACGTTTATCCAAGATTATTCTACTTTACACTCTTCCCTCTTATAGTTGGCATTTTATTACGATTCCTTCAATCCATTAATCGCGAAACGAGTAAACAAAACTGGCGCTTTCAACCGGATAAATTTATCGCGATTACGTTGCCGACGCTATTCATTTCCTTTTCTCCAGCTCTACTCTTTTCACCCGTTGGTGCATACCTACCTTATTTAGCTAATATTATTCTTATAAATACAACTTTTGTTACGATAATAAGTTTAATAGCTGGCTATTCTCTTTTAGATTGTTTTATACAAAAAGACAAAGAGAATAGTAAGGAATATAACTAAGTGATTTCCCACTTTCACTTTATTATGCAAATCAAGATAATTATGCCCTGACATGTATGCAAAAGAACTTAATGTTCAATTTTTAAGTTTCGTTGGTTATGATAGTTTATTTATAAGTGTCATACTCCTTGTAAGAGTTGCTATACATGCGATAAGGAAATTTATGTAATAACAAAACGAGTATGAAATCGCATAGATTTTATACTCGTTTTTTATTGTTCATATATTTAATTGACAATAGGAAATTTATGTTAAACTTAAGAAAGTCGTGCACTAAGTCAAAATACATTTCAAACAAGGGAGACTTATTATGAAATTAGGGACTTTCTCGTTTCTAACGTTTCTCACAAGCATATGTTCTTTCTTTATTCTAAGAGGACCTAATGCAAATTTAACTTTAGTTATTTCGATACTAGGTATTCTCTCATTACTCGGTATTATTTTTGCAATCGCATCAAAAAATTGGTTATTCGGAATAGTTGGTACAGCATTAAATGCAGTAATATTAGTATTTGTATATTTCTTATTGCTAGCAAAAGGAATAGGAGGTTAAGAAATTTACGTTTCAATAAAAAAGCTCAGAGCTTAGGCTTTGAGCTTTTTACTTATCTCATCTTTTCATCTACATACTCCATAAACTGCTCCGCATTAATAAATCTTTCTTTGTACGCCTCAGGTACTTCTTCTACTTTCATCCCACCAGTTGATTTTGTCTTCACTCGTACGATTTCATATGTCATTAAAGCTTCCACATAACGGTCAAACTCTTCTTGTGTTAATACTTCTTTACTAGATTTATGACCATTTAATTTATCAAAGTATGGTTGAAGGCTCATACTTACCTTTTTCATTTCTTCTCTTTTTCCTAGTGATAATTGATCATAATCAATATTACCGTTTGAATCTCCGTACGCAAGCTTTGCATTTGTTAATTTTTTTAGTTCTTTTGTAAACTCTTCATATTCCTTCGCACCCATCTCATCTTTCGCTTCTGATAATTTTGCACTAAAACGCATGTACGCCTCTAACGTCATCGTTCCGGCATGTTTTTTTAAATTCTCGAAAGACCCGTATATACCATCCGCCATAATAGATTGATACGCAAAACCAGTCGTCGGGATTAAAAAAGCCGCTGCAAGCACTCCTGCGAAAAGACGTTTCTTTCTCTTACGCCCCCCTTGATTCATTTTTATTTGAACGATTACTTTTTCTTTTAACTCGGGCGGGGCAACAATCCCATTCGCTTCTTCTTGTATAGATTCTCTAACTCTACAATCTAAACTCATTTCACATTCCCTACCTCTCCTAAAAAGATTTCTTCTATTTGCTCTTTTTGACGTAGTTTTTTTAGTGCTGCGTGAATTCTAGATTTCACAGTACCAATTGGAATATGTAATATTTCTGTTACTTCTTCTTGTGAATAATCGTGTAAGTATCTTAAGATAATAACTTGTTTCAATTTATACGGTAATTTATGAATGAGTTCGATTAGTTTTTGGTTTGATATTTTACTTACAACATCGTTAGAAAAATCAATCTGTACTGGTTTTCTTTGCTCTTCTGCTTTTTTTATAATTCGTAGTCGCATCCACCTCTTTCTTCTATAAGAGTGAATTTGTTTAATCGTAAGTCCAATTAGCCAAGGGCGAAATGGCTTCTCGCTATCATACTTACGAAGCGATTCATATAGCTGTATGTATATTTCTTGAACGACATCATCTATATCCGTTTTATCTTCTATTAAAAAATGTGCTGTTTTATATACTTCTTGAATCGTTTTATCATACAATTCGCTATACGCTTCTTTATTGCCTGATAAAGTTAATTGGATTAAATCTATATACACCGTTTCATCCTTCATATTCCATCCCTCCTTTGTCTTACACTTTATATTGGCAAGTAATTGATATTTCGTTCGATTTTTTCAAAAGTTTTTTTATATAAATTAATATAATGATTCAATCAGTTCATAAGCTTCACTTATAATCACACATAACTATTATATAATTTTCCAATTTCTAATGACGATTTAAAATGATTTATATAATCAAATTTAGGAGGATATATAATGAAAGCTATCATTGTAACGTCGTTCGGTGGTCCTGAAGTGATGAATTATACAGATGTAGATATGCCGACTATTTCAGAAAATCAAGTTTTGATTCGCGTTGTTGCTACAAGTGTAAATTTCGCCGATATTAAATCCCGTTATGGTAAAAAAGGAAATAAAGCACTACCTTTTATACCAGGGATAGATGCCGCTGGTATTGTAGAACGTGTCGGTTCTCATGTGAAAAATATTTATCCTGGACAACGTGTCATTGCTTTTCCTCAAAATGGATCTTACGCAGAATACGTTGTCGCAAACGAAAACCTTACTTTCGTTTTACCTGATAAAGTCGATTTTCAAACCGCCGCTGCTTGTCCGATTGTATCTTTTACAAGCTATAATTTACTCGCAAATGTTGCAAGGCTTCAACAAGGTGAGTCTGTACTCATTCATACAGCGGCTGGTGGAATTGGTACGACAGCAATTCAACTTGCAAAACGATTAGGGGCTGGAACCGTTATTGGTACTGTCGGGAGTGAAGTAAAAAGAAAAATAGCTTTAGATGCTGGAGCTGATTATGTTATTTGTCATCAAGATGAGGATTTTGTAGAGAAAGTCACTGAGCTGACAAATGGCGAAGGGGTCGATGTAATTTTAGATTCTATTTCTGGAACGGTTTCGGAAAGAAGTTTAAAATGTCTTGCTTATTACGGTCGCCTCGTTCATTTCGGTAATGCAAGCGGTGAAATTGGTAACTTTCAAACGAAAGATTTACATGCAAGTTGCCGCTCTATACTCGGTTTTAGCTTCGGCACTACACGAAAAAAACGTCCTGAACTCCTCCAAAAAACTGCAAATGAAGTTTTCCGCTATTTGCGTGACGGAAGTTTACAAATTAAAGCCACGAAATCTTTTCTACTTCAAGATGCAGGGAAAGCACATGAATGGGTCGAAAGTAGAAAAAGTACAGGGAAAGTCATACTAACTGTTCAGTCCTCTTCCTGAAATGAATACTTGAAATCGAGGTGTCATTCATGGGATCACGAATTATGCATGCTATTATCGCTAACAAGATTGCCGAAAAACTATATATCCAAGATAAAACTTCTTTCATACTTGGAGGTGTAGCCCCCGATGCAGTTCATTCAGCAGAAGAAAAAGGAACTTCACACTTTTACGCTGGCACAACGAAAAACTATACGAGAAGGATAGATTTCAATTCTTTTTTTCAAAAATATAAAGCTCATATGGATTCCCCTTTTCTCCTTGGCTATTACACCCATCTCATTGCCGATGACAATTGGCTAAGTGGATTTTTTCTACCATGGTTAAAAAATAGAATAGAAAATGACGAAACTATCGCACCTATGTACTATAACGATTTTAAATTGTTGAATGCAAAGTTGCTTCATCATTACGATAAAGAACAGCAGCTCTTCTCTCTTCTCAATCAAGAGGCTCACATTATAGATATTGAAGAGGTTTCTAAAGAAAACGTTTTAGCTTTTCGAAAGTATCTTTTTGAAGATATGTTATATCCAAAGCAACATTTGCATGAAGACTTACAAGTATTTACGTTTAACCAAATCGTTGGTTATATTGAAACGGCTATTGAAAAAGGGACATTTTTTATTAAACAACTCTCTCATGAAAAATTCATTTCAAAGATTTAATCCCCCTCAATATGTTTGAGGGGGATTTTCACATAACAATATTATTATTAATTCTTTTCCATAACCGCAAAATAATTGCCTTCACTATCAGCAAAGTTAAATACTTTACCAGAAGGCATTGTTACCATTTCACCAACAGTAACATTTTTATTTTTTAAATCTGTATATAATTGATCAAGATTTTCTGAGAAGAACATTAAGGACGGTGTACCAAGATTTAATTCTGGGCTCATCTTAGAAATAACTTCTTTATTATGTAATATAATGCTCGTTTCTGCACCGCTAGTCGGCGCAATTTCAATCCATCTCATTCCTTGCTTGTTATCTTCCTCTGCTACTACATGAAACCCTACCTTTTCTGTCCAAAAATGTACTGCCTCATCTTGATTATTTACATATAACATAATTTGTCCGACTTTATGGATCATTTCATTTCCCCCTAATGGTTTTTTATTCTATGTAGCTTTCTACAGGTACTATTATTATTCCTTTTTCATTCAATTACAATCAAAAAGACGTAACTACAAATAGTTACGCCTTCCCCTTCACTTATCTAGGCTTTTTCTTCCCAGTAAATGCTGGTTTCTTTTTCTTTGGTGCTTTCGGTTTCGTTTCTACAAATGATCCGTTGAACATTTCTTGCTTCGTAAATACGATGCCTAGTTTTTTTGCAAATTGAAGTAATTTACGCTCTTCTTGTTGTGTTACAAGAGAAACGACAGTTCCTTCTTTACCCATACGTCCTGTACGTCCTGAGCGGTGAATGTATTGGTCTACTGTGTCTGGTAACTCCAAGTGGATTACATGTGTTAAATCATCGATATCTATTCCACGTGCTGCAATATCAGTAGCAAGTAGAATTTCTAATTTCCCGCTGCGGAAAGCACGCATCGTTGCTTCACGCTCTTGCTTACTTGCCTCTGAATGAAGAGCTGCTGCTTTCATTTTACGGAATTGCAATTTCTGAGTAATTTCATCTAAACGGAATGGGTCATTTAAGAAAGCAACTGCTTTTACATCGCCCATATGCATAATTCTTCTTACGTAATCATTTTTTTCGCGTCGCTCACAAATGATATACGTATGCTCAACTAAGCTTTTTGACTCTGCACGTGTTATACGTACTAATTGTGGTTCAACTGCTAAATCACGTGCAGCATCTTCTGCCGCTTTTGTAATTGTCGCCGAGAAGAATACTAATTGACGATCTCGCATTGTAGATTTAATTACATCTTGTACTGCGCCCATCATCTTTTGTTTTACAATTTGATCAAACTCATCAAATACAATCGTTTTCACTTCATGCATCTTTAGCTTTTTCATTCGAATTAATTCTAAAATACGTCCTGGTGAACCGACAATTACTCTCGGATGTTTCTTTAATTTTTCAACTTGGCGCTTAATATCTGCACCACCAATTAAAGATGCCCCTGAAATTTCAGTCCCTGCTGTAAACTTTTGAACCTCTTCGTGAATTTGCATGACAAGCTCACGTGTTGGCGCTAAAACAACAACTTGTGGTTGTTTTACTTCAGGATTAATTTTATGTAAAAGGGGTAATAAGTACGCTAATGTTTTTCCTGTTCCAGTTGGAGATTCAGCTATAACGTCTTGTCCTTCTAAAATAGTTGGAATCGCTTGTTTTTGAATTTCAGTTAATTCTTTAAAACCAGCCTTCTCCCAAGCTTGTTGTAAAAATGGTTGCATATCTTTTATCATTTGTTTTTCTCCTTTATCTCTATTTTTGAAGAAAATGTTGTATTGTTCGCACCGTTTCTATCATGTGTGAAATAACAGCTATTAAATCATCAACATGGTCTTCTGTAATCGCTTTTTGAAATAGAACCTCTACCTTATTATGATATGAAATCGCTTGCTTATTATATTCGTATGAAATTTTCTGCGTAATCATTCTTTCTTTTCCCCATATAGAATGCATGAAAGTTTCAATTTCTTCACACACTACCTCTGGCTTTTCTATCGGGAATGAAAATGCTAACTTCATTTCACAACCTGGTGTAAATTGTGGTACTTCCAATATTTCACCAGACAAGTTCTTTGCATCGACAGATAGTGAAAATGTTGCTTTTACTACCGGTTCGAACGGTTCTGTTAATTGAAATGAAATATGGTATATACGACTTAATGATGCAAGGTCCATCATATCTTTTCGATCTGTTACAAGAATATCTCCATGTAAATCAAAATCATAAACAGCACCTTCTACGATTACTTTTAAATTATCAAAAGCAGTTGGATCAAACATAATTTCCTCCAAAAAACAGGCGCCTTTCGATGGAAAGGCGCCACTTGATGTATATATAGTTTACAGATAAACGAGATGAATTACAACCTTTTAGAATAAACCTACTGCTTTTCCATCTTCATTTACATCCATTTGTAGTGCTGCTGGCTGTTTTGGAAGGCCTGGCATTGTTAACATTGTTCCTGTTAACGCAACGATAAACCCTGCACCGATAGATGGTTTTAGCTCACGAATTGTAACGATAAAGTCAGATGGACGGCCTAATTTTGTTGCATCGTCAGAAAGAGAGTATTGTGTTTTCGCCATACAAATTGGTAGGTTACTCCAACCTTCTCCTTCATATTGAGCTAATTGCTTACGTGCTTTCGGAGCGAATTCAATATCTTTTGCGCCGTACACTTTTTGAGCAATTGTACGAATTTTTTCTTCTAATGGTAATTCTAATTCATAAAGTGGTGCGTAGTTATTTTCACCTTTTTCAATTTCTTTTAATACTTTTTCAGCAAGATCAACTCCGCCTTGGCCACCTTTCTCCCAAACTTCTGTTAAGGATACTGCATAGCCACGCTCATTGCACCACTCTTGTAAGTAAGTAACTTCTGCATCTGTATCTGTAATGAATTTATTAATTGCAATTACGAAAGGTACACCGAAGCTTTGAATTGTTTCAACATGCTTCTGTAAGTTTTCCATACCTTTTGCTAATGCATCTACATTTTCTTCTTTTAATTGATCTTTTGCTACGCCGCCATGCATTTTAAGCGCACGGATCGTCGCAACAATAACAACTGCTTCTGGTTTAATGCCAGCTGCACGAGCTTTAATATCTAAAAACTTCTCTGCACCTAAATCAGCACCAAATCCAGCTTCTGTAATAACATAATCACCTAATTTTGCGGCCATTGTTGTAGCGATAACACTGTTACAACCGTGAGCGATATTCGCAAATGGTCCACCGTGAATGATAGCTGGTGTATTTTCTAACGTTTGCACTAAGTTAGGTTTTAATGCGTCTTTTAATAATAATGTTAACGCACCTTCTACACCTAAATCTTTAACCGTTACAGGTTGATTTGCAAAGTTATAAGCAACTACGATGCGAGATAGACGTGCTTTTAAATCTTGAATATCTGTTGCAAGACAGAATACGGCCATAATTTCAGATGCTACTGTAATATCGAAACCGTCTTCACGTGGTACACCTTGAACTGGTCCACCAAGACCAATTACTACGTTACGTAGGGCACGATCATTTAAGTCAACACAGCGTTTCCAAACGATTTTACGCGTATCAATTCCAAGTGTGTTTCCTTGTTGGATATGATTATCAATAAACGCCGCTAACGCGTTATTAGCAGTTGTGATCGCATGAATATCTCCAGTAAAGTGAAGGTTAATGTCTTCCATAGGTACAACCTGTGAAAAACCGCCACCTGCCGCTCCACCTTTTAGTCCCATCGTTGGTCCAAGAGATGGTTCGCGAAGTGCAATTACTGTTTTCTTACCAATTTTATTAAAAGCTTGACCTAAACCAACTGTTACTGTTGATTTACCTTCTCCAGCTGGAGTTGGGTTAATCGCTGTTACTAAAACAACTTTACCGTCTTTCTCATCCTGTAAGCGCTTAAAAATGTCAAGAGATAACTTACCTTTATAATGTCCGTATGGCTCTAATTCATCTTCTAAAATATTTAATTCAGCTGCAATTTCTTGAATCTTCTTCATACTCGCTTCTTGTGCGATTTCAATGTCGGATTTAACTGTTGTAGTAGTTGTCATATACCCTAGTCCCCCTTTAATTGGTTCTGATGATATTGTATCAGTTTTTTGTATTTTCTGCACTTATTTACCTCCTAAAAATTCTTTCATTTCTTTATACGTTTTTTAACATAAATACCCATAAGAATGTTAACGATTGTTGTAACTCGATAGGTAGTTGACCTAGCATCTTCTCATTTACTCCGCGCTTATATACACCGATGCCATCTACGACTTCAAAACCTTGTTCTTTCGCTAACTGTTCAAATTCCCAAGGCATCATCGTATTACAAACAACGTCTTTGCCGTATAAACGAAGATAGCTGTTCTCTCGAGGTTTTGCTGTCGGTCCTAAAATTGCAATACATGCATACCCATCTCTTTTTAAAACGCGCTTTATCTCATTTAATGCCCGTAATGGCTCCTCGGTCCATTCTAAAGAATTAATTGCCATAATTGATTCAAATTGCTCATTTTCAAATGGTAAGGAAGAAAGATCCCCTTTTATAAAAGATAAATTCGGTCCTTCTCCACGCTCCTTCCCTTTTTGAATCATCACTTCTGATAAATCTACTCCAACTGCTTTATAGCCCGCGCGACTTAATTTATATGTACCGTATCCATCCCCACAACCAACATCGAGCACCTGAGCTTCTTTCTTCACATACTGTTCAAAAAATGGAATAATTGTACTCCTACTCCCGCTATCCCACATCTCCTGACTATTTTGAGTCCAAAATTCTGCACTACTATCCCATTTTTTCTCTGCTGATTCATGCCAATTAAATTTCGTCATACATTCCCCTGCCTTCACGTTTTATCACTCATTTCATTCTACATCATTTTCCAAAATTCCTGTTTATCTTCACTAGGAGATGTACAAGCTAATAATGGAATCTTTATTCTCCAATTTTTGCTTTACTTGGGTTTAACTCATACTCATGTTCTTCTCTTTATGTAAGATACTATAGGTACACCCAATTGAAAGAGAGGGATGTACATGCGAAGAAAGAGAAATCATCATTTTAAAAGTGGTGAAAAAAACGAAGAGTATGCAGCTGAAATATCACCAGCTGGCATACCAATTAGACATAAGCGTAAAGAAATTGCAAATGAAATAGAAGGTACGAATACCGGTGCAATGGTAGGCTATGTCGCTTTATTTCTTTCGCTTTTCTCAATTGCATTTTATCCGGTTACACTCGGCTCTCTTGCGATTTTAGTCGGCTTATTAGCTGTCAATTTCGGCGCAAGAACACTTGGATATACAGCAATTGGTTTTGGTAGTTTTTCTGTTTTATTTACTTTACTCTATCCGCTTGCTTTGTCAGCGTTTTAAAAAAAACACACCAAGTTATACTTGGTGTGTTCATTCGTGGTACAACATAATATGACCGCATCCACAACAATGTTTCGCTGTAATTTCTTGAAACACTGGATAATTCTCTTCATCCCGATGCTCAATAAACACCTTTTCAAATCGATACATATTTGGTGCATATGCCCAATCTTGTTTCGTCCGTGCATACAAAGTTGAGGAAAAAAACTCCTCACCACCGCAAACGATACATGTATTCTTCATCACTACCCCTCCTATGCTTGTCTTACTTCATCTATATGAACATAAGCATAAGAAAAAGACCTTCTATTACTAGAAAGTCTTCTCTGAAACAAAAAGAAATGTACCAAACATTCCTACTCCGCTATATTCTTTCGTAACACCAGCTTCTGTTTTAAATGTTTGCTTTGCAGTCATAAAGAATACACCATTTCGTGCATCTGTACTTTCAAATTGTAATTTTTCTTTTTTACCATCTACATTTTGTGTGCATTCAAAACTACTCTCATCACATTTCAATGCATACTTATCCTCTACATATACTTTAAAATCCGATTCTTTCGGACAAGTAATAAGTAAAATCGCTACGAGAATAATACTTACAATACCCACAATTGTATAATATTTCTTCATTTGTACTCCTTTCAAATGACAAGAAAACTTGACTGCATGCGCCAAGTTTTCTTAGTCCACAACCCATTGCCATTCTTGTTCTTTCTTATCAAAAATGAGCCAACCTGTCTCTGTTGCTTCTGCTTTCAATTCATCAATATTATCTAGTACCTCATCCGTGCTTTCATACGAACCAACTACATATACCGGAATTTCAAGACCTCTTCTTGACTCAATTTTCCCTGCTAGATCAATATAAAGACCATCCTCCATTAATGGAAGAAGCCCCATGATCACTTCTTTCGAAATTGCTGGGAAAATTTTTGATTTTTGGAACAAAGAAAAACGTTTCTTACCGAAAGCACCGAGTTTATAAGGAATGACTTTACTTAACATCCCTACAAAGTCAGCAATTCTACGATAATACACTTTGTTGTACCATCCGTCATCATGTGAAAAATAAACAAATCTATTTTTCAATAGCGGAAAGAATGTTCTTGCAAGTGGTTCTTTTTTGTGAGCCAAATATAAAAGCTCTGCAATTTCTTTTGGCTCTAATTCATCTAAATCGCTTGCATCATCAAAATCTACCCAACAAAATTCATCAAATTCATCAATCTCTGCTTGAATTAGCTTATGTATATTTTCTTCCTCAACATATTCAAATAAAGTATGATAATGAAAATCTGTCCATTCAAAGTTATGCTTCAAAAGCAACACTTGATGAAGCGGTGAAGGGATGTTACTTGCAAACTCTTTAAACGTAATTCCTGATGTAATAAAACAATGACCCCGACGATTACCATTAATATATATCATATTCTTTACTTGGTCAGATCCTCCAGACAAAGCACCTAGCCACCTTCGTTTTATATGTTTCAATTCTATAGCATATTTTAACATGAAAAATTTTAGAAACATAGAAAAAAATTCAAAAACTATTTACAATTTCATGTGTTTTATTACATAGTGATTACAAGAAAAAACACCTGCTCGTGAGCAGGCGTTTTTAAAGGATTTCATCTGGGTTTTGAGGGTGATGATTTCCCTCTTTCTTTTCATCTTTTTGGAACATCGATTGAATTTTATCAATTGTTTGTGGAGCTAATTCAATCATTTTTTCTGCTAAATGTGTCGCATTTTGTAGATGCAGAATATTTACTCCATCTTTATTCACTACAAGAAATGCTACTGGTGTAATAGAAACACCACCCGCGCTACCGCCACCAAATGCAGGGTTACCGTTCGCTCTTTGTCCATCATTCGTTTGGAAATCAGAACCTCCTGCTCCAAACCCGAACGCTACTTTAGAAACCGTTAACACCACACCACCGTCAGCCGTTTGAACAGGCTCTCCAACAATCGTATTTACATCAACCATTTCTTTTAAATTTTCCATTGCCGCTTTCATTAACCCTTGAATTGGATGATCCACCGTTCATAACCTCCTTTGTCATATCTTTCCTAGTTTTTCCGAAAGTTGGTGAACTAAACATAAAATTTTATATTGATTTCAAAAATATTTTTATAATCTCAGCAAAAACAAAAAATTGCCCTCGAATTGTATGGATGTCTCTAACAATTCAAGGGCACTTCACATTAAATGACCTTTTTTATTTTTTCTCCTACTTAATGTTCTCACTTCAAAGTCATAATTACCTGTCTTTCAACAAACCCAAATTCTTCGTACATCTCTTTCGCAAAATTTCCAGTAAATACATTCAAACGAATTTCTGAATAATGCTTTTGTAATTCCTTAATACCAGCCTCCATTAACTTTCTTGACAACCCTTTCCCGCGGTACTCTGGAAAAACATACAATTCGTATATAAACCCTAGTTTTTTATGAGAAAAATAGTCCGTATTTTCCCCGATTAATATCCATCCCATTACATTGTTTTCTTCTTTAACGACTAAAAAATATGCCCCCTTTTCTACAATCGGCCTTGTAATTTCAATTGCTTTCTCTGTACTTAACTGACAATTTCCCCTCGTGCCTTCAAAAAGCGATTGAGCTGCATATTGTATTATTTCGTCCGTTTCTTCCCGATTTGCCTTTTCTATCATTTTTCATAACTCTCCTCTTTAATAGGCATTAATATTGCTCGTTCAAGTTCCTCCGACTCAATTACAATTGCCATCAATCCCTTTTCCGTACTCGTTTCATGAAATTCGCCCTTCTCCCAAAACACAGATTGTTCCGCTTCCACCTTCACTTTTTCTTTATCTGCTCCGCATACATATCCTTCTCCGTCCACAATAAGAAGCAGCTGTGATACAACTGCTTCATGATATCCAATTATTCCATTTTCTCGTAAATGCATAGCACCGATATGTACATTTCCTTGATGGTTTAATATTTTTGACATTATGAAATTAGATTGAAATGCTGAGATTTTCTTTCCCACTTTTTCACTAAAATCAAAAATTTTCATTATTAGGCCTCCCTATACGTATAAAACCATCCTTACTGTCTGCATCATATGTCCTTCAAAATCTTCTTCAAATTCCTCTAATTGTGCAAAACCTTTCGCTTCATAAAAACGTTTTCCTTTTTCATTCGCTGCTTCTACATGAATGTATAGTTTCCGAATTCCTTTTAATTCCGTTAACCCTTTTTGTAATAAAGCACTTCCTACCCCTTTTCCTTGCTGATCTGGTAACAAATAAATCGCACCTAATTCTGCTTCGTTTTGCAGTCTAACAGGCGAGAAATTCGCAAAGCCAATTACTTCTCCCTCTTCTTCCGCAACGAATAAATGTGTATTTTCAAGACGATATTTCATTTTTTCATCAGAATAGGCCTCGTCTAAAAATCTGTCTTGAATCTCTCTTGGAATAATGCTTTCGTATGTATCATGCCAAGCAACTTTCGCTACTGATTGTACCGCATGGATATCTTCTTGCTTCATTTCTCTAATTACATATGTCATCTCGTTGTCTCCATTCTCTTAAAATTATATTCTGCTAAAATACTAGAAGAAATGGCAGAACCATTTTCATAATTTACTTTAATTAATTTTAATTTCTCAATTGAAGCTGTTGCATAATCAAATTTTTCATATATATATTCCATTACACTTAAAAACTGATTTGCATGTAACCTATTTGCAATCGTGCAATGCGGAACCCATTTTCCAGGCACATAATATGAATTTAAATTATTATGAAAAGTTTTAAAATAATCATGATAAGAATGATGAAACCTTATCAATTCACCAGTAATGGTCGGTGCTAGAAAGATTGTTCCGTTAGTAGGAAAAATTCCAACAGAAGGAAAAGTTACCTCAGCTATATTCTCTTGAACAGCTACAAACTCCTCTAGTTTCTTAATATATAAGTTAACATCTAACTCATTGTAATCAGCTAATGTAATATGAGGTTCTACTCCGGCTAATTGATTTGTGCCAATGATATTTGTTATTTCATTTTGCAATTCTATAATTTTATTAGTAAACACACGATCAAATGTAGCAATAATAGCGTACATACTTCCTCACCCCTTCATTACATATAGCGCTTCCCATTCTTCACGAATTATTCCCATTCGGATAGAATCATAGTACGTTCCGTTATAATAACGGCATTTTCGCATTCTACCTTCTAAAGTCATTCCTATTTTCTCCGCTACTTTCATCATCCGTTCATTACCAGACCAAGTCGTGATTCCTACTCTGCCAATTTCCATCTTTTCAAATAGTAAATCTCGATATAACGTTAACGCTTCTGTACCGTAGCCACCATTCCAGTAATTTGGATTATAAATAACAAGACCCATTTCCAACCAACGCGTCGGTTTATATTCCCAATAAAACCCGACCGTCCCTATAATTTGACCGTTATGTTCTATAATTAAATTGGATAGAGGTTCTTCCTTTAAACGCGTTTGCATCTTCTCTTTATAAGATGGGTATTCTTGCATTGAGAAAGGGAAATATGGCGCATCCCATTTCTTCCATTCTGGATTTTCTTCTTTAAATACGAGATTCCATAATGTTTTTATATCTGATTCTTCAATTGTACGAATTATAACTTTATTCCCTTTTACTATTACGTTTTGCATAATTTCCTCCTACAACCCTCTTTATTTCATATATAATTATAATGTTTTTTCAGAAAAATCAAAACAAATATCAATTATTATATTGTATAATTTTGTTATAAGATACCAATTATTCATGTAGAAAGCTGGTGATTCAATGAATAATCGATGTAGTATTGCCTTATTTCTCACTATTATTACGACAAATATTATTCTCTATTTCTTCTTACCTTCAAGTATTGTTACGAAATGGGACTTCAATGGAACGCCTACATCAACAATGGATAAAAGCACTTTTGTTATCGTAAATATAATTATATGTTCCTTCTTATTCTTTTTATTTTTAGCTTTATCTAAAGCAGCGAGTAACCAGAAATCTCCCCTTTGGATCGGCAACACAATTTTACTATTTTTATTTTTTGTCGATATTGTCATCGCTCTCATTGCTCTTGGCTTCACACTCCCTCTTGATCATTTAATATTTTTAGCATTAGGGGTTTTATTTATATTAATAGGTTATTTCAGTTCCAAAATTGATACGACTAAATCAACAATTTCATTGGAATGGAATGATAAGCACCTTAAAAAAAGAGCTTCAAATATTTGTAGTATTTCAATGATGATAGCAGGTATTTTCCTAGCCGGGCTTCCATTTATCATTCCTGCTCCGTATAGGGGTTATGCTATACTCACAATTTTTTTAGGAATGACGCTTGTCATTTTACCGAGTACGATTTACTTACTTATGAAAGACAGTAAGCAATCTACTCATTTAAAAAGATAATAAAAAAATAGGAGGCTCCATACCTCCTATTTCATCTTTTCTATCTCAACTAAAATACCTTTCTCTATCCAGCCTTCTACTCCATCTCTTTTAATTAAATCATATCCTGAGCAGCTATTATCAACGAGAGACACAATGTCCCCTTTTCTTACACTTATTTGTGCACAAGAAATATCGGTTTTCACTGTGTATTCACCTGAATCAAGTTGTCTAATATATTCATTTTTCACAGAGAGTAATTTATTCGTTTCTCTTTGCTTACATACCGTATAATCTTTCATCTTCTCCATAGGCTCTATGTAATAATACGGATATGTCACCCCGCCCTGCATTGATGTGTTCGCATTAAAATCCGCTATCACTTCAAACTCTGGAAAATAGTCTACATATGTATAAGAAAACGTATCACCTGCTCTTGTCCTTTGAATGATAAATGCGTTTAATTGTCCTGCTTCTTTAATCGCATTTCCACCGTCAATTGCAATAATCTTTTTCTCCTCATCAATAACTGGATTGTTAGACGGTGCCTTGTCTGAATAATTTACAACAGGCCAATGACCGACAACTACATACTTATTTGCTCTATGTGATTTATTGAAAAACTCTGGCATTGCTATCGCATTTTTGCGCTCTGTTTCTTTCCAATCTTCTTTATCATCAAGGCCAGCATGTACAAAAATATAATCTTCTGTTTCAATCGCTGTTGGTAATTCTGTTAGCCACTTTATTTCTTTTGAAAAATGACCCATCAATATGTTTTTCACTTCACAAATATCACTTTCTTCATTAACGGTAACACTCAATTCCGCTAACCATTCATTAAAAATTGTATTCTTTCGCGTACATAAATAATTTATTAGCGCGGGATTTTCATTTACAAGTGCTTCAACTACAACTTCACAATTCCCTTCAATTACATAAACGTTTGGCTTGCTAACTACAAGATCTATCACATAGTTTACGACGCCAATGCTATTTCTTCCTTTCTCACAAAGATCACCATTAATAATTAAATAATCCTCATCTTTAAAATTAACTTTATGTAGTAGTTCCTTAAAAAGATCTAATTCTCCATGAATATCAGAAATAATGATGACTCTTCCATCATTTGGTATAGATAATTTCTTTATTTTTTCCAAGTATAAACGCTCCTAACATTCTCTAAATTTAATACCCCCTTGTTATTTTCTAATATTCAACAAATTATATTACTGGACCTGTTACTAGCTCAAATCCAGAAAAGAAAATAGGTTCCATATATTTCTAAACACGGAACCTACTTAGTATTATAGCTCTTTATAAAAAGAATAGCTTACCTTATCATAGCCCTCTCTTTCATAAAAACGATGTGCATCCATTCTTGGAAACGCAGATGTAAGAACGATAGAGCTGCACCCTTTTTCTTTCCCCCATTTTTCTACATATGACAGTAGAACTTTACCATATCCTTTTGATCTGTGTGCTTCCGCAGTTACAAGATCATATACGAAAACATGTTTCTCATTATAAAAGTTCGTACAAATCGCTACACCGGCTAGACTCACAACTTCTTCATCTTCATCCCGTAACGAGAGTAGTTTATAATTTTCTTCTTTCATTTTTTGAAATAAAGAACTCGCTTCTTCTCTTGAAAGCTTCGTTCGTAATTGCTGTAATACGGGAAATACATCATGTAAATCCGCTTCTGTTACTACTGCTTTAATATTCATTATAATTCTCCCCTTACTATTTATATAATTTTCTAAATGTTATATCATCATTATAGATAGCAACTGCCCTTAACTTAAGTGACAGTTCTATTCTTTTTTATAAGGCCAGTATAAAGAGGAGTGTCTACGAATGGATCTTACTATCCCATTACAATTACAAAGTAAAACACCCATTTACATACAGATTTACGAATATGTGAAACGAGAAATCTCTCATGGATCACTATGTGCCGGTACACGCCTTCCTTCTCACAGAAATTTAGCGGTACAACTTAATGTGAGCCGTATTACAGTTGAATCTGCTTATCAACAATTACTAGCTGAAGGGTATGTAGAAAGCGAACCGAAGCGCGGGATTTTTGTTGCAGAAGTTGATATTGATGTCATTCAAAAGAAACAGCAAATTGCGTCAAACAGTGCTAACGATAAAGAAAAAGAACAATATGACTATGATTGTAGTCAAGGACTTATTGATCAAAAATCTTTTCCGATAACAAACTGGAAAAGAGCAATACACGAAACTTTATTTCAGTATGAAAATGAATTATTTGCTAAAGAAGATCCACAAGGTGAGCTCGTTCTACGAGAACATATTTCAAAGTATTTATATCATGCTCGCGGGGTACATTCTTCACCTGATCAAATTATTATCGGAGCAGGTACGCAACCTCTTCTTTGGCTACTACTTCAACTACTTGGTTCAAAAAAAGAATACGGAATCGAAAATCCTGGATTTCACCGTATCCCTGCTATGATTCAAAGTTCTGGCCTTCCCGTTCACCCTATCCCTTTAGATGATAAAGGGATTTATATTTCCGCTTTACGTAAATCGGCTTCCAATGTAGCGTATGTCACTCCATCTCACCAATTTCCACTTGGAATCATTATGCCGTTATCTAGAAGACTCGAGTTATTAAAATGGGCGAATGATTGTAAGGGCTATATTATTGAAGATGATTACGACGGGGAATTTCGCTATATAGGAAAACCTATTCCTTCTTTACAAGGGCTAGATTCAAATGAACGTGTTATTTATATGGGAACTTTCTCAAAATCTTTTTTACCTTCTTTACGAATGGGATATATCGTTTTACCACCTCATCTATTAGGAGCTTATCAAGAACTTGGTGGTATGTTTAAACAAACAGTTTCTACGCTGCAACAACTTACCTTTGCTACCTTTATTCAAAATGGTGATTGGGAGCGTCATATTAACCGAAGCCGCACGTTATATAAAAGAAAACATATTTCTTTAATTAAATCTATTACAAACGAAATGGGGAATAACGTTCATGTACTTGGTGAACAATCAGGACTTCATATCGTGCTTCACGTTCATAACGGGATGAATGAACAAGAACTTATTCATGCGGCCGCAAAAGAACGTATTAAGTTATACCCTCTCTCCACATACAATTCTGTTCATAATGTAAGGGAGGAGTCGTATGTATTGCTCGGTTTTGGCAGTATTCCAGAGGATCGCATCGAAACGGTTGTCCAATTACTGAAAAAGGCCTGGTTCCTTACATAAGAATAGCTCCACGCAAGTTATACTTACGTGGAGCTATTTTCATTCACTATTTTTCTGATTTTGCTGTTCTTCCCGGTCGTTTGACACCAGTTGTTTCTGTTGAATAAGAAGCTTCAATGATAGCAGTTGGATCTACAGAGAGAACGAGATCTTTCATTTTCGGATAAATGAAACGGTTCGTAATACAATAAATGATTCTCTTTTCTTCTCCTAAAAAACCACCTTCTCCATGTAGATACGTAACGGATAATTGCAATTCTTTCATAAGTAGATCGCCTACTTCTTTATTTTTACCAGAAATAATCATAACGCTCTTTCCTTGATTTATACCATCTAATATGAAATCAATCATCTTCGTAACAATATAGAAAATTGCTAATGAGAACATCGCTTGTTCGATTGAAAATAAAATCGCTACAAATATGAAAATAACTGCATTTACCGCAAGTAAAAATGTACTAATCGGTACTTTAAAGTGTTTGTTCATCCAAACTGCTAACATTTCTGATCCGTCTATTGCTCCGCCCATTTTAACAACAATCCCAACGCCAATTCCAAACAGTACTCCGCCATAAAGTACAATTAATAGTTCAGAAGTTGTAATCGCCGGAAATGGTTTTAAATAAATTAATCCGAGTGTTGTAACTACATTTGCATAAGATGTACGGATGAAGAATTTCTTCCCCATTACTCTTGCTGTAAATAGCAGGATAGGAATATTAAGTCCTAAAAACACTCCGTAAAGCGGTAATCCAGCAACTTTATTTGCCATAATAGCAATGGCCGTTACCCCACCATCTACTAATCCATTAGGTGCTAAAATAAGCTCTAATGAACCCGCTACAATAATCGATCCAATTGTTAATAATACGTATTCAAATACTCTTTTCATTCATTACCCCCAAAACTTATGTATTTTCTTAGTATTATTTTAACGTAATTTTACTACTAATTCAAAGATATGAGTTTATATACACAAAAGTTTCACCTTTACATTGATTTTTTATGTAATTTATTTATAGAAACACACTTACATATTACAGTAAGTGTGCTCCAAACATTTATTTAAGTTTTGAGTATGAATTCATTTTCATTTTTAATATTTCATCAACTGCCCTATTATACCCACCAGCATTTCGAAGTGACTCTCCAACTTTACGACTATTTTCCTTAAACGTTACATCATACGTTACTTTCTCTACAGCTTCACGTAACGATTCAGAAGTTAATTCTTTACGATTAAGCCTTATTCCAGCTCCTACTTCACTCACTCGTTTCGCAACTAAAGGCTGATCTCCTGTTACTGGAATTACAACTAACGGGACACCGTAATATAGTGCTTCGCTTGAACTATTCATACCACCGTGTGTCACGAATACATCAGCATGCTGTAATATTTCTAATTGCGGCACGTAATTATACAACTTAAAGTTATTCGGAATGTTTTCAAATTGATTTATATTTATCTTCTTACCAACAACTAATACGACTGTCGCTTCTACATCTTTAAACGCTTCAAAACATTTTTCATATAGTTCAGGTTGTTCATTAAAAACTGTTCCCATAGAAATGAAAATCAATTTTTTATCTTTTAAATCTACCATAGGAAAGCTGCCTACTTCTTTACGCGTAGCAATTGATGGGCCGACGAACTTATACGATTCATCGAATACATCTGAACGGGGCTGGTATTCTTTTGAAGTATATACGATAGTAATATCACCAGGATGATTCATAATATCATACATACTATTACATTTCATTCCATACTGCCTATTCCATTTTTCCATTCCCGCTAAACAAGATTGATATAATGGATTCGTTTCGTCTACTTGTCTTGATTCTTGTTCATCATTAAAAGTAATGTACTGATTAAAAGCAAATGTTGTACAAGAAGAAACGCTAGGTAATTTTAAAACATTGGCTATAATACGTCCTACGGGAAAATGATTATCGTATAGCAAGTAATCGTACTTTTCCCCTTTTGTTTCTTCTACAATTTGAGTCACAATACGCTCTGATGCTTCAATCATATGAGATAGCATCGTCAAAGGACTCCCACCTTCATTTACTCGTTCCATAATATTAATTTGAGAGAGGAAATTCTCAAACACTCGGAGTTCTGCACCTGTTGCTTCAATCTTCTTTCTATAATCTTCAATACAATACGAAACAACTGTCTCCCCTCGCCGAATTAACTCACTTACAATAGCTAAAGTCGGATTTATATGACCTTCTCCAGGGAAATTTATTACGAGTACATTTGCCATCATATTCTCTCCTATCTAATATTATTAATAATTAATTATATTAATTAATTTAAAACTATTATAAAGGAATCTATTCTACTTCTTTATATTCTTCTCTTCATTTTATTATTGAGAAATATTTTTCATAACCAACTTTATAATACTTATAAAAGAACGCTTAACTCTTCATTTACTGAAAATAAGAGTTTACATTCGGGTGTTTTTACAGATTTATCATCAGAAATATTATTTTGATAATTCATACAAAAGTAGAAAAATATAATTTTCACACTGATTTCTCACTATAAATTTATTTAAGTTCTATGTTGTCCTCATCATTATCCACTTGGAACATATTCTGTTATATAATGAATTTATAGAATTTACAGAAAAAGGAGCAACTCCATGCTACAACAACTATTCACTTCACCTATTTTATCTATTCAAGCTTTACACCCAGGTTATGAAGACCATGCAAGCGATGTGTTTCTCGTCCGAACAGAAGATGCAGAAGTCATCGTTCGTTCTTCTAAAATGAATGAAGAACCAAATAATGATTTTTGGTGGGGATGTAAAAACCTATTTGGAATTGATCCAAGGAACGTACATCATTTAAAAGCTGTACATACATTGCTGCAAGAACATACTAATCTTCCTATCCCAACAATATTAGAAAAACATATTTTAAGTGGTCGTGAATTCGTTGTAGCCGAAAAGTTAGTAGGTAACACAGTCCAATCTTTTATCAGGCAACCAGATTCTATTTTATTCAGTCTAGGAAAAGGGCTTGCAGAAATACATACATTTAAAGCCGATTACATAGGAAATGTGTCAGGTTCCTTCCAAATTACACTAGATGAATTCCAATCACACATTTTAAATGTGAGTAAAGAGCTTGTAAATATGTTTTATTCCGATAATGAAAGCATACAAAATGCATTTCCTACTTTTGAATCACAACTTTCTTCCTTACCAGCACCAAAGGAATCAACTCTCGTTTTAATTGATATGGACCCTACTCAGTTTTTATCAGATGGTACATCTATTACAGGCTTAGTAGATACAGAAGCCTATGCAGTTGCTCCAAGGGAGTTTGATTTTATCGGCTTAGAATATATATTTACTGAAAAAGAGGCTCATGCTTTTAAACAAGGTTACGAAACCATTATGCCCATTCCCCGTCTTGAAGAATGTAGACATCCCTATCGATATTTGTACCGATTATTATCTGTTCAGGGTAGCGTGGATTTAGAAAAGTGGTTGCGTCACCCATCCTATTTTTAAATACGAATGAGAGGGATTATGAAATGAATATTGAACAAAAGAAATCTTTAACAGCAAATGAAATTCAGCAAATGAAAGATTTAGCTCATATTTGCGGACAACACGATGAAATTGATTATTCGTCAGATTTACATATAAACTTTTTAACTGCTCGTACTAATGAAGAGATAAATGATTTTCTACTTTATGACGATACTCAATTAATCGGTGCATTAAGTATGTATGACTTTGAAAGACCGACAAAACTGGAGTTAATAGGGTTTGTTCATCCGAACTATAGGAAGCAACATATAGGTACTACTCTTTTACAAACCGCAATGAAAGAAATACGAATAAGAGTGGCAGATGAAGCTCTTATTATTATGAATGGGGATTCTATTTCCGGGAAAGAATTTGCAAAACATTTGAAGTTACCTTATTTATATAGTGAATATAGTATGGAGTTCAAAACAAAAGAAGTGCAAAAAACAACAAAGCATACTATACAGCTTACTCTTGCATCTTCAGAATTACTTCTTGATCTTATTGAAATTTCCAGTAAAGCCTTTGGAGATTCAGCAGAAAATACCGCTACATGGTTACAAAAGATGATGAATTCACCTTCCCATCAAGTTTACTGTGCTCTTATCGATGAAAAAATAGTAGGAACGATCACAATTTCTAAGCAAGAGCAATCTACTACACTATCAGGATTCGCCGTTCATCCTTCTTATCAAGGTAAAGGATATGGAAAAGATATTCTTAGTTATATGGTACATACCCTTATTACAAAAGGAATTTCAACAATTGAATTGGACGTCGAAACGAAAAATAACCACGCTTTAAAGCTATATACACAATGTGGTTTTGAAATAAAAACGAAGCATGACTATTATAATATAATGAATTTTGAGGAGAATACATATGTGTAAAAAACCAATTTATTCTAATTATAATATTTTTGCAGACATCTATAATAAACATTGGGGACATTTTGCTGAACACTCCTATCCAGCCTATCATAAATTCGTTTTACAAGACGCTCCTCCCCACTCCCGTATATTAGATCTTTGCTGTGGGACTGGTCATCTTACTAGGAAACTACTTGATCATAATTTTATAGTAACTGGTATAGACGGTTCTGCAAAAATGATTGAACACGCACTTCACAATGCGCCAGATGCATCCTTTATCGTCGGCGATGCACGCTTTTTTAAAGTAGATGAGCCTTTCCACTACGTCATCTCAGCAGGTGATAGTTTAAATCATATACTGACATTAGATGAGCTCAAAGATACTTTTCATCATGTTTATTTAGCATTATATGATGGAGGTACTTTTGCATTTGATATGAATATGGAGAAAGGTTTTCTTGAAAAATGGATTGCTTCATTTCATATTTCAGCGGAAGAATATGTATGTACGATTGATTCTACATATGATAACGAAAATAAAAAAGCAGAAATGAACTTTATACTATTTCAACATGACATAGATAATAATTGGAAAAGAAGGGACTTTACTTTTGAAGAAGCTTGTTATTCCAATGAAGAAATAATATCTTTGTTGAAATCCGTTGGTTTTAAGAATATTCAGCTACACGGTACAAATAGAGCATTTTTCATTTGTCAAAAATAAAAAAACTGAATCATATCGATTCAGTTTTTTCTTAGTATATTTACGACAGCAGTCGTTTCATTATTTTCTTTATAAACTCGCGGGATTCTTCTGTCTAACATACATGTAACTTCATAGTTAATTGTACCTAACATATCCGCTACTTCTTCTACCGCAATTTCTTCTTCGCCTTGTTTACCGTAGAATACTACTTCGTCCCCAACTTGTACTGGCATTGCTTTTGAAACGTCTAACATGAGCTGATCCATACAAACACGGCCAATAACAGGTACTCGAACTCCATTTATTAATGCATGCCCTTTATTAGATAACTGACGATTATAGCCATCAGCATAACCAATCGGTACAGTTGCAATCCATTCTTCACCAGTCGTTACATACGTATTCCCATAACTTACACCGCGATTCTTCTTCGCATGTTTAATATGGGCTACTTTTGATTTTAGCGACAACGCAGGCTGTAAAGAAACGACTGCATGATCTACCTCTTTTGAAGGATACATTCCATATATTCCAATACCTACACGGACCATATTTTGAAATGTATTGCTAAGCTCCATTGAACCTGCACTATTTGAACTATGAATATATGGAATATGAATTCCTAATTCTTTTGCTGCATTGACAACTTTCTCAAATAAACTTGTTTGCATATTCGTATATGATTTATCAATTTCATCTGCCGTAGAGTAATGTGTAAACATTCCTACTACCTCTACATACTCCATACGGTTCAATTCTTCTAAAAATGGTTTAACCTCTTCTTCTTGTAAACCGATACGACTCATTCCTGTATCAATTTTCACCTGAATTTGCGCTTTCTTTTGAAGACGGTTTGCGATTTCATTTATACCTTGTAAATCTTCACTTCTATAAACAGTCATCATAACGTCATATTGAATTGCCTCTTCCGCAGCTGCTACTGATGTATAACCTAAAATTAAAATCGGCACGTTAATTCCTGCTTCTCTTAACTCTATCGCTTCATCTACAAATGCAACTGCAAGCTGATTTATTCCTACTTCAATAGCAGCTTTCGCAACTTCAACTGCCCCATGGCCATACCCATTTGCTTTTACAGCAGCCATCATTGCAATATTTTCATCATTCACGCGCTTTTTAAATTCTTTTACATTATGTTTTACTGCATTTAAGTCAATTTCAATAATTGTATCTCTTCCATATTTCAAACTCATTGGTCTAACTCCTAACTCAATAATTGCATTCCATTCTATTTCACGTTTCATATGACCTTTTACAATATAATACTTTTCAATATGCTAGTCAAACTACTAGAATTTTCGGAATTTTGAGTATGATAAAATACCCTTAAGAAACTATTATATACGGAGATGAGGAGAATTACAATGTTTGTTCAACCTGCCTTGCATCAACTTAAAATTGCTGTTGACACTTCTATTCAAATGCTTAACCAATATAATGAAGCCGATTTAAAAATACAGCCCATTCACGCAAAGCGATCTGTATTTGAAATGTGTGCACATCTTTCTCTTATTTGCCATGCGGATTTACTCATTTTAAATGGTAGTACGGAAAAAGAGTTACGGACTTTTTATTTAGAACATACACCGGAAACAATTGTCCATATGCAACAAATAATGATTGAAGGATACAACCTTCTCTCTAAAATATTTCTTTCCTATTCCCAAGAAGAATTAGCAGAAGTTATGACTGCCTATTGGGGTGTTTCTTATTCTCGGTTTGAATGGTTGCTTGAAATTGTTGCACACTTTTATCATCATCGTGGACAAATTCATATTTTACTGTGCGAGCATATGAAAGATCCTCGCATTCCTTTATTTGAGTGATTTTCCACTCATTCATTATCCAATCTACATATCATCAAATACACGTTCATTACTAATAAATAGAGAAGCAATAAATCCAATAAAAAGTAACATTCCTAATAAAATAAATGTTTGAGTATAACTTCCTATTTTCATAAGATAAATAGAAACGAAGGGGCCTATACTAGTACCTAAAAATAAAACAAAGGTATAGATAGAAACTGCTATTCCCCTTGCTTTCCCTCCCAATTGGCCGACAAGAGCAACTAAAGACGGAACGGATATAGCAATACCTATTACAAAACAAATACTCATTATGACAAGAAGAGGCAGATACGAAACAAAGCCCATTGCACTTAGACTAAAAATAGCGACCAACAATCCACCTTGAAGAACTTTCCTTACTTCGAACCTCTTTGTTAAACGACCCGCAATCGGTGACATCATCATACCAAATAGCCCCGCTAAGCGAAAATAAAGGATTTGTTCTGCAGTTAAATTGTAAGTAGAAGAGCTCAAATAATTCCCTAAAACAGTATACATATTAACAAAAGCCATCAATAAAACAAACGCAATCATATAGCTCAATACTAAGCTTTTATGTGTAAATACTTTACCCATCTGTTTAATCGGTCCCAAAATATCAGTATAGGATTGAGATATTCCCCCTTTCGGAAGAGAAAAATGAACCCATACAGCAGTAATCATATAGACAACGCTAAGAAGAAAGAACACCATATGCCATCCAAAATGTTGACTAACAACCGTACTTATTACCTGACCTACAATTCCAGCTACTAAAAAACCGGTACTAACAAATCCTATTGTTGTAACCTTTTTTTCTACTGGAAATATTTCTACAACGTAAGCTAACGCTACCGGAGAAAATGTAGCTGCTGCAATACCCTGTAAGCCCCTAAAAATAACAAGCCACATTATACTATCCACAAACCCTAAGGAAAACGAAATAATCGACAGAGCAAGTAATCCAATGAAGATCACTTTTTTTCGCCCATATTTATCAGAGATTGCCCCAAATAACAAGCAACCTATAGCAAAGCCAACAGAAAATATACTGCCTGTAGCTGCAGATTGTGCTAGTGAAACATTAAAAAGGTCTGAAAATAGTGCAATTAAAGGGATTGTTACATATAAGCTAGACATAACTACCATACCCGACCAACATAATACAACGGTCATTATTGTATAATTCTTTTCACTATTTATTTTCTTTCCTATTTCCATCATAATATCTCTCCCTTATTACGATTTTTTTCTATTTAAAACATCTAAAGTACGCTTACTTATTTTAATTACATCGTAAAAAGTATGACTCCCTCTAAAGTTAGCTAAACATATAATAAGGTAGACTAATTATATTTCCAAATAAATAAGTTGACCCTTATAATCAACTTATTTACCTACCCTCTCCTAATTTCACCTGCATATTTACTTGCATTTTATTTAACAGCTTCTCTAAAACTTGACGCTCTTCTTGATTAAAGTCGTCAACTAACGAAGCGCAAGATAACCAAAAAGTTGGTAAAGAGTGTGTAACTAATTCTTTTCCTTTCGAAGTAATTTTCACTTTTAACCTTCTTCGATCTTCAGAATGATGGAATCTTACGATTAACTCTCGTTTCTCCATCCAATCTAACAAGCCAGTGACAGAAGCACGTGTTATCCCTAATCGACTCGCAATATCAGAAGGACTCATATTCACTTCTTCCCCATTTGATTCCATTTCACGTAAAATAAACAACAGTAAAAAATCTAATTTACTTTCCGATATACCAAGCGGAGCTAAATCTAGGTCAACAGCATCAAGAACATTATCAGACGTCCATAACATTAACAAACCAAGTTTTGCTGCGATTGGATCCGTATCCGCTGATGCTGTCTTTTTTATTAACTCTGTATACGGCCCAATCCCTAAAGGAAGAGAATCATTTTTTGAACCCATTTATCTTCACTCTCCTTTCTCTTAAATTAATTAGCTTACCTAACTACTTTTTCATTATACTCACATTTTTACTTTTATTGCAAGAATATTGTTAAACAAAACATCCTGTCATGAAAACAGGATGTTTCAAACTGACTAGCTATTATCTTTAAATAATACGAAACTCCTTTAAGGCAAAGGAAATACCACCTTCACTCGCCTTCTTTGTAACGAAATCAGCTTTTGTTTTTAGTACTTCTCCGCCATTCCCCATCGCCAAAAGCAATTGCTTCTGATTTACTAATGTTTAAATGCTCCAATACTTTTTGAATTGCAGTTAGCTTCGATACTTTATTATCTTCCAATACATTTATGACATAACCATGAAAACGGTCAAATGTAAGCATTGGGTATTTTTCAATAAACTTCTGAGATTCTATTTCATCCGCATACAGACATAAACAATAGACCTCTTCTGACAAATCCCTACTTTTTTCAGGATACTTCTCTAAATTCAACGTCTCGCTAAGCGCTTGCATTACACGCTCATTATCCGAGGCTATTCCGTTCATTGCAAAATCCTCGGTAAAATAAGAAATACCGTGACCATGTAATTCAGCAAACCCCGAGATATCATGAACAATTTCACTGGAAAGTACTGATTTATGTATAACTGATTCCTCACACTTAATATGTGCACCATTTGCAGAAATAAACGTATTTATGCCTAGTTCCTTAAATTGCGAACATAAGCTATATGGTCTCCCTGTTGTAACAACTACGTGAATTCCTTTATCTATTAATCTTTGTATCGCTTCTTTTGTACTTTCGTGCATACTTCTATCAATCTCACTTAAAAGCGTACCGTCAGCATCAAAAAACACTACTTTGTACACGGGTCTTTATATCCCGTCCAAATGATTCGTATCATTAATGAAATGCACCGTTTTTTGTTCCCCATCAATTTCAATTAAGCTTATTCCCGTATCGCCCATTTTAAAATAATAATCCATTGAAATTGGCATTTTGAAAAACGCACGTAATAGACTATTTATTACACCACCGTGTGCAACGATTGCAATTCGGTCATATGTATTCTCTGTCACGATTTTAGAAAAGATTCCTTCTATTCTCATTCTAAATTCAATAAATGATTCCCCATTTTCAAAACGGTCATGAAGAAACTTTGGCTCTGGATATTTCTTTGCTTCTTCAAAAGATAAGCCTGCTTGCACTCCGTTATTAAACTCCATTAATTCCTCTTCTAGTTGAATTGGGCATCCAATTCCTTCAGCTAACGTTTCACCAGTTTCACGAGCACGCTTTAATGTACTTGCCCAAATGAAATCTGGCGGAAAATCTGCTTTCACTTTCTGTACAAGCCTTTGCACTTGCCGTCTTCCTTTTTCTGTCAATTCAAAGTCAGCTCGTCCTTCATGTACATGTAAAATGTCCGCTTCGGATTCACCATGACGTATTAGTAGTATTTGCATGTTTGTTCCCCACTCCCTTATTTAATATCCATAAAATCCCATTATATCATATTTAAAATTTTCTTTAACAAAAATATATTACTTTGACAGTTTTTTAACCCGTCTAGTAAACGTGTTACTCCAATTAGCAATTCCAAGCACCCTAAACTTATTATTCTTTCAAAAGTGACAAACAAAAAGTCCTATTCATAATGGCAAAGGACTAATATTTTTTATCCTACTCAAAAATAAAAAGAGAAATGGCACCCATTTCTCTTTCACACCCTTATTGTTCTTTGTTTGTATCAATCGAAGGCAATTTCTTCGCTTGTTTTTCTTTAAAGATTTCTCCAATTGCTCCGAGAGTACCAAGTGTTTCAATTGCATTAGACGGAATAAAGACTTTATTTGCTGGACCTTTTGCAACCTCAATCAATGATTCAAATGATTTATAAGCAAGTACGCGTTCATCTAAATCTGCTGCACGAAGTAATTCAATTCGATTTTGTTCTGCTTTTGCAATTTCCTCAATCGCTCTTGCTTCCCCTTGCGCTTCTAGTTCTTTTGCTTCCTTTATACCTTCAGCTTCTCGAATGCGTGCTTCTTTATCACCTTCAGCCATTAAGATTTTACTTTGCTTTTCACCTTCAGCACGAAGGACTTTATCTTGTTTTGCAGCTTCAGCTTCTAAAATGATCGCACGTTTATTACGTTCTGCTTTCATTTGTTTTTCCATCGATGCTTGCACATCTTTTGGCGGATTAATATCGACAACTTCAACACGCTCAATGCGAACGCCCCATTTTTCTGTTGCTTCATCAAGTGCTAAGCGAATTTCTGTTGAAATTTTTTCCCGACCAGATAACGTTTCATCCAGTTCCATTTTACCGATAATTTGGCGCATCGTTGCAGAAGTAATGTTACGAACACCATATTCATAGTTCGAAATACCATATGTCGCAAGTTCTGGTTCCACAATTTGATAGAAAATAATTGTATCAATTTCTACTTGTACATTATCTTTCGTAATTACCTTCTGTGGTGGTACATTCGTTTGCTGAATACGTAAGTCATGATATACGCGAACGCGGTCTACAATTGGTATTAATAAATTTAATCCCGGCTCCATAATACGCTGAAACTTACCAAACCTTTCAACGACTCCAACTTTTTGCTGTGGAATAATTTTAATTGTTAATGCGATAAATGTAACAACAATTAGTGCGAAAATAATCGTTAATGTTAATGCTACTGCCATATTTATTCACTCTCCTTTTTTACTTGTAATATAGTACTATTCCTCTTTATAACAATAACTTTTTCTCCAACATCAATTGGATCATCTGCAATAGCTGTCCAAATATCTCCATCCACCTTCACAATACCATTCACTTCAATTGTAATCGCTTGCATAATGATCCCTTTTTTACCGACTAGCAAATCTACTGTATCAGTAAAACCTTTTGCTTCTCGAAAGTTTTTTGAAATTCTTTTCGTAAAGAAAGTCAATGTTAAACTTACAATCGCACCAGCAACAACTTGTAACAGTAGTGCTTCAGGAACAAATAAAGCAATTAGACCTCCGACAACAGCTCCAATTCCAAGCCAAAGCATGTAAAACGTAATCGACAACATTTCCGCAATAAATAAAATACCAGCTATTATAAACCAAATTACCCAAGCAGCCATATGCAACCCTCACTTTCTTTCTCATTTTCTATATGTATATGAAGAAAAGAATGGTTTATCCGCCCTTTCTTATACCAGGGCATTTACTACAAGCTATTGTACATATTCACTGTTATAAAAAGTATTAATAAAATATTATATTAATATATTCTTCATTATACATGAAAATCCCTTTCAAAAAGCGACAAAAAAATGAAATTCTTTCGAAAATTTAATTTTCAATTTATAATTATTTTAACTACTAAAATATTATTTTTTAGGAAGGTGGTGTGCTTGTTGCAAAATCGTTCACTAATTTACTATTTAGGCTCTAAAATATGCATTACTCTCGCTGACATCGTATACATCATGATTATTACAACTCATACGTATATCACAACGAAATCAGCTACATTAACCGCTCTTTTTCCATTAGTACAAGTCATAACTAATCTTATAGCAAATACATCTGCACCACTTATAATGAATCGTTTTTCATCTTATTCATTACTTTTCACACTACAATGGACAAAAACTGCTCTATTATTTTTATTAGTGATATTATTCCCATCCCTGTCCACAAACATTGTAGCACTATTCATTTTCATTTTTTTCATTTCATTATGTAGCGGTTGGAGTGCGCCATTATTATACGGTATCCTTCCTCGCCTTACACGAAAAGAACAATTAGTAAAAGTAAATAGTATTTTTTCCTTTTCCACACAAATTGCGCAAGCCGCTGCTTATTCATTTACAAGTGTCATCGTTCTTCATATCGGTGCTACTTCTACACTCATGATGAATAACATTTTGATGATTTTTGGATGTGTTGCACTACACCTTTCATTACGTTCCCTACATACTGAACGAGTAATAGAGCCTTCTTCTTCAAAAAGCGCTGCTTTATTGGAAGGTTGGAAACTCTTATTTCAGAACCCTTCTCTCCGTATCGTTACATGTATGGACTTAATTGAAACTTTCGCAGGGACAATATGGATCGGTGCTATTACAATGGCTTATGTAACGACTGTTCTTCATAAAGGAGAAGAATGGTGGGGGTATATTAATACAAGTTATTATGTTGGGACGTTAATTGGCGGGATATTAGCATGGAAAATGAGTACATACATTCAAAACAATTTAATACGCTCCATGGCGATAGGCTCTCTTATGTTTAGTATTCTTACATTTTTATATGGTATGACAAGTAGCGGGTTTATTGCGCTTTTTCTATGCGTTCTAATGGGTCCATGTTATCAAATTAGAGATATTTCTCAAACGACAGTGCTACAATCAAGTGTCGCCCCTACTTTACTATCAAAAATGTATACAGCTCATGGTGCACTCCTCTCGACAGCTTCTGGTCTCTCTATGCTTAGCGTTGGAATTATTACCGATTTGTTTGGTGTTCGTACGATTTATATTCTCGCTTCTATCCTTATATTGTGCTCTGCTTGTTTATCATTTAACTTATTAAAATATGATAAAACAGAGCAAAAAGATATTTCACTTTAATTAACAAAATAAATAGGACAGGAATTCCTGTCCTATTTGTTTATTCTTTTTATGACAAATTAGGAATTTTCCGATGCTTTGTCGCTTGTTCAAAAGCGTATGCTAGTTTAATCAAGGTCCCCTCAGAAAAAGCAGTGCTTGCAAGAGTAATTCCAAACGGTCTCCCGTTATCCATATATCCCGCTGGTATCGCTATAGATGGATAACCTGCTTTTGCACATATAGTAGAACCTATATAAGAAGGGAACAGAATCGCATCAAGATTATATTTTTCCAGTGCAAAATCAATACCTTGTTCTTGCGAAAAATATATATCTTCTAATCTTGCATTTAAATATTCTGGATTTCTTAACGTATTAGGAAAATCTTTTCTTCCTTCTAACTTAGTTTGCCCATATTTCAAAGTTCTTTCTGCTATATTTTCATTAAACTCCATTAACTCCGAAATAGAATGTACTGGAATAGTAGAAGGTAATTTCGAAAGATAGTTATCTAAGCTATGCTTCAATTCATAAAGCGGAACTCCCCAGCTCCATTCTCTATGCAAAGACGGAATATCAATATTTTCTACTACTGTCGCTCCCTCACTACGCAATACTTCAATCGTTTCCTTAAACAATTTTTCATCATACTCACCAGTTTCATAATAATCTTTTGGTGCATTGCTAAATACACCAATCTTCGCTCCATGTAAGCCATTAACATCAAGATATTTTGTATAATCATGTTCTGCTATACCTTCACTTTTATGAGTAGCTACATCCTTCTCGTCTACCCCAGTTAAACTCCCTAGCAAAATAGCAGCGTCTGTAACCGTTCTAGCAAATGGACCAGCTGTATCTTGCGAATACGTGAACGGAATAATGCCTCTACGACTAATTAGACCAACAGTCGGTTTAATACCGACTACAGAGTTTTGAACAGCCGGACTTAAAATAGAAGCATCCGTTTCCTTTCCAACAGATACTACTGTAAAGTTAGCGGCAACTGCTATCGCAGATCCTGTACTTGAGCCACCAACAAACATATCATCCTCACCTGTACCGTAAGGGTTTATTGTTTGTCCACCTCTTGCACTATATCCAGCCCACATGTCAAAAGACATTGCATTTGCTAATTCTGTCATATTAGTCTTTCCTATTATTACTGCTCCTGCTTCTCTCAGTTTCGTAACGAGAAATGCATCTTCACTACTAATATTTTGTTCTAGAGCAATCGTACCTGCACTTGTATGCATAGAGTCATTCGTTTCAATATTGTCCTTAAGTAACACAGGTATACCATGTAATGGTCCCCGTCCATCTTTTATCTTTCTTTCATAATCTAACGCTTCTGCAATAAAGATAGCGTCTGGATTGATTTCTAAAATAGAATTGATTTTTGGTCCTTCTTGATCATATTTCGCGATTCTATGAAGATAATACATAACTAATTCTTTTGAAGTTAATTGCCCAGCTTCCATAGCTACTTGTATATCATGAATTGTTAATTCTCTTTGTAATCGTGCATTGAACTGAATCTCCATCTTCATTCTCCTTCTTTAAAAGCTTTTATTGATAACGTGTATCTATTACTTTTTCATTTTCTCCGCTCCTCGCATATACAACTACAATGCCTTTCAAAGAATTCAACTTATCAATGTAAAAACCTTTTATTTCCTGAAAAATAAAAAAAGTCTGAAACGAATAAATTTCCGCTTCAGACTCTTTTATTACTTTACATATACCTCATCTAACAAATGTAAAAACTCACCTTGTTTCCCAGCTAATGCAGGGCATTTTGCAATATCAATCCATTCGTAGCAAAATACTAATCCTTGATCTCCCTCACCGGCACTTACAATATGTTCCCAATCATCTTTTACATCTGTTAGTAACGTTACGTGGAAAAAATGACGCTTTTGATATTCCTTTTTCTCTTTCACAAGTATGATGTAATCGGCTAGGAATCTTTCTATGCATAAATGACGTAATCCAGACTCTTCCTGTACTTCACGTAAAATTGCTGCTTCTAATGTTTCCCCTTCGTCAACTGTTCCCCCTGGTACTTGTATACCAGCTTCAGGTATATTACGATGTTTAAAAACAAGCAGTTGCATAACTCCTTCTTTTTCTCTTGTCACATATGCGTGTACTTTTTTCTTATATAACCCCGTCATAATCCTTCTCTCCCCTCAATTGCTCACTGCGTTACTTCTTCAAGCGTCAGTTGATTTTCATATAAATATGTAGCTTGTGGGTTACCCACATACCTTACGTGCCATGGTTCATATCGATAGCCCGTAAGCGATTCTTTCTCTTTTGTATATCGAATGACAAACCCAAATTTATGGGCATTTTCAGACAGCCACTGCCCTTCTTTCGTTTCACCAAAAATTGTCTCTAGCTGAAACTTCGCAGATTGAGATGTAATATCCATAGCAAGCCCTGTTTGATGTTCACTCGTTCCAGGAACTGCACTCGACATCGCTGTTTTTGCTTCTCCATCTTGTTTTTTATACATCGTATTTAATGCTTTTTGTCGATCGAAAGATCTAAATCCAGAGACCGCAAAAAGAAAAACACGCTCCTTATCAGCTTGCTGAAACATTTCCTCAAGCGCCCCTGCTGCCTCTTTTCTCATTTTTTTCTTTTCTTGATCACCTTCACTAGAGTAACGTACTTTCGGAATAACTAAATCTGGCGGTCTATACCCATCTGGTAAACGCCTATTTTTATTCACAAGCACAAGCATCGAATTCGGATTACTAATTACGGCAATATCACCATCCATATTCACAATCGTTTCTTTCGCTTTCGGAAATATGTTATTTACATTTACCTCGCGCGCCTGCTTATCCTTATACATTTTATAATTGATTCCTGCTACTCCAACAATGAGTATCATCGCTACGATACCAAGTAGTGTCCATCTTTTTTTCATATAACGACCTCTTATTTTAATAATTTGGCCATTTCATACTCATCGATGTTCTCTCCATCGATAATAAGAGCAGCTCTTTTGACACCTTCTTTCTCAAATCCAGCTTTTGTATATAGTGCCTGAGCTCTCGTATTGTGGGCCATTACCGTTAATTCTAAACGCCATACATCATGTAATCTTGCCCACTTCTCAGCCTCTTTAAACAATCTCGTCCCAATACCTCGCCCGCTATACTCTTGCAAAATACCAATTACAATACCTGCTACATGTCTTTTTCTTTGAATATGATTTCCATTCACTAAAATAAACCCTACTATTCTCTCATCTTCAACTGCTACCAATATCGTTGCATATTCATTTTCTATAAAGCGATGAATCATTTGTTCTTGTTGCTCCGCTGTAAATTTTCTTTCTCCTGGTTCATATAGCATAAATTTCGTTTCTTCATCTAATTGCTTACTTAATTGCAAAAATGGTGCTGCATCTTCTATTTTGATTTCCCTAATCATTTCTATCACCCTACCAGTTTTATAATAAAAAGTTTTCCTTGTAAAAAGATTTTCTCTAATTTTCCGAAAATCCCTTTGTAAATTTCCCAGTATAATTTGACAAATTTCGATATTACCATAACAACAGCAAATTATGTCTATTCTGTGACACCTCATCATTACAAAGAAAAAACGCAAGCTTTACACTCACGTTTTTTCAGAATCTGCCACTAATTTATGTTTCATTTTATCCATTCACCTTTTCCGCCTGCCAGAAATATTCACCAAACGCTTTAGCAAGGGCATCAATTGATCGATTTAGTTCTTCCTCTGTATTATCTACGCCACCAACTTCAATTAATATCGCTTGCCCAGATAAGTCTTGATTGTAGACACCATTTCCTGTCTGGAATCCTTTTTGAATGACACCACGACTCACCCCTGGATATTTCTTATTAATTTCCTCATGAAGAGCTGTTGCTAATTGTAAGTTCTTTTCATAATTTTTATTGCCTTTCCCTATTACGAAAGCAAGTTTTGCATATGATTTATCTCCAATTGCTTTTGTCGTGACATTTTTCCGAGCACTATCACGATGCAAGTCAAAGAAGTACTGCAGTTCTTTATTGCCTGTCATTGCTTCTTGTACAATTTCCCGTGACACTTTGTAAGAACTATTACTATTTAAACCTTTACTAATCAACTTTTGGCCGACATCAGTCTTGTCGTTAGTAGCTCCTATCCCTTCACTTGCTAATTGTTCACGAAATCGATCGCCCACTATTGAAATATTAGTGACGGAACTTGTTGCTTTATTCGGATTTGGATCGTTTGCTAAATTTAGTAACGGCAAATAAGATTCCCAACTATGCGAATGATAAATAAGCGCAACTTGTCTTTTTCCTGTCGTTTGAGCCGGTTGCTTTTTCTCTTTGTTCGTATCCGGCTTTTGAGCCTGTCCACCTTCACCAGTCCGTTCTTTTACTACTTCTTCAAGCGGAACGCTCGACTCTATCGGTAAGTTAGAATAATTTGTCCCTTCACCCGCAATAACAATTTCTGTATCGTACTTTCCAAAACCAGGTAGCTCTTTTCCGACAAAACTGCGTACATCATTAAAACGAATATTCGTAGCCATAGAAAAGAGAAACGAAGAAATTGAAAAATCTTGATTTAAATTTCGATACTCCTGTGTAAAATAATGATTCTCTTTCCCAAGAACGTACATGTAACCATTCATCGATAACTCATTTAACCAATTATATAAATACGTTGACTTTGTCTCTTTCATAGAGGTTACCATCATACTAATAAGAAAAAAAGTCGCTAGTACTGTAGTAATAATAAATAAAACTAACTTACGTACACTTGTGAACTTCACATAAAAAAAGCCTCGATTCATACTATCACCCTCTCTATTTCAAGTTATGTACAAGCTCTAGAGAATAGACCGTCTAAGTTCCGGCTATATTGTTAATGAGGTGAAATGAATTGAAGCTACTAATAGGAACATTACCCATTGTACTATCATTTATTTTTTATTGGCTTACTAAGCATCCTACAATCCGTGTTGCGTTACATATTTCAGCGTACTTAGCACTTTATGTACTCGGTACAATTATTTCTATTAATATATATGACGTTTTAATACAAGATTTAGTTTTTATGACAAGCATTCATGGAATTTTACTAAATCCATTTTTTCTTATATCAGGAGCGTATATAGGAATATACACCTTGTACCTAATCTTGTCTTACATTATTACGAAAATAAAAAATGGAGCGTAATGAAATGCAACCACCATTCATTTGCCATACATGCAAAAAAAGAATTGCGCGAAAGAAAGATCTTATTACTGCCACATCGTACTTCCGCTTATACTTATTTCACGGGGATTGTTTTAAACGACAGCAAGTGTTTATCTCACGGTTTATCCCTGTGAATACGCTTTTTAATTTCTTTCTTATTATATATGGACTTATTTTTGGCAGCATGCTTATGATTACAGAACCATCTATTATTTGGGTGATTTTCTTATTCCCCATTTTATACCGGCTTCTTTCCTATTATTATGTTGAACGTTTTTTCTCTACATAACGTGCAGACTGTCCTCTAGGAATACTTAAACATTCCCACTCGTTTTCTTTTAACATTTTACCAATGTAAGTAATCTGTCCAATATGCAAAGCATAATGAGAAATTTGTCTTTCTATTGCTTGCATAACAGTATGCGCTTCACCGCGAATATATACCGTCTGTAATAAATGTTCAGGCGTTAGCACATGCATCGCATTAAAAACATATTCCCATCCTTCATTCCATGATTTGAGTACCTCTTCCTTAGAATGATAACCAGCTTCAAATTCAGCATCTCGGTTACGATCTATTTTTTCACCATCAGACGTTAAAAAGTCCGTCCATCTAGAACGCATATTACCATGCAGATGCTTTATAATAACCGCTATACTATTTGTTGCTTCATGAGAAGACCATTCGATTTGTTCATATGATAATTGTGAAAGCACCCGTTCACCTTGCTTCTTTGTTGCTTCAAAATTCGATATGGCACATTGTAAATATTCTCGTCCAATATCCATATTCCCCCGCCTTTACACTAACTAATTTTCGTTCCATTTGGTAATTCCATATTAGGCTGTAGTAATACGACATCACCATCTTCAGGTACTCCGCCTAAAACAAGCACTTCTGATTTAAATCCAGCTACACGTTTTGGCGGAAAATTTACAACAGCAACGATTTGCTGACCGATTAAATCTTCTGGAGTATATCTCTTCGTAATTTGAGCACTCGACTGCTTAATTCCAAGCTCTCCAAAATCAATTTCTAGTTTAATTGCTGGAACTCTAGCTTTTTTAAATTCCTCTGCATGTGTTACAGTTCCAATTCTTACATCCAAAGTTAAAAAATCTTCAAGATTAGCCATTTTATCATTCCTCCCAATTATTACTTAGACAAAATGCAAAAATCACCTTTTAAAAAAAGAAAGGCGCCTAAGCACCTTTCTTTTGTAATTCACTTGATTCATTTGATTTATAGAAGAAGAAACCGAGAATCCCGCCAATACATGATGGGATTAACCATCCTATTCCTTCTTTATATAATGGTAGCATTTGTAATATGTTAGAAATCGCGTCAATTTGAATGTTCGCACTTTCTAAACCGTTAAAGAAACTAATTAACAATGCACCTAAAATAGCTCCAATATAAATGGTATTACGCTTCCCTATCCATTTATGGAAGTAAGAAAGTACGATTAATACGATTGCAACTGGATAAATGATCATTAACACTGGTAAAGTGACTGCAATTAATTGTGTTAAACCTAGGTTAGATACAATTAAACTAAACACACATACCATCGTTACAATCGTTTTATGCGAAAGTTTTGGGAATATATTTGTAAAGAAGCCAGCACAAGCTGATGTTAATCCAACAGAAGTTGTTAAACAAGCAAGTATAATAACAAGCCCTAATAAAATTTTACCACTTGTTCCATATAACTCATTTACAACATTCGTTAAAATAAGTCCACCATTCTCTGATACACCAAGTGATGTACTTGTTGAACCAAGATAAGCAAGTGATAAATAGATTAACGTTAAACCAAGTACAGCAATAATACCTGATACTACTGTTATTTTTGCAACTTCACTACTCTCTTTTATCCCTTTAGAGCGGATAACTTGTACAACGACAATTCCAAATACAAGCGCACTAATTGCATCCATCGTTAAATACCCTTGAATAAATCCACCAAAGAAAGCATTTTCTTTGTATGCCGCTAGCGGTGCAGCTGGTTCTCCAATCGGATCAATAATTGCCTTTCCGACAATAACAGCAACAATCAACACTAACAATGGTGTAAGAAATTTCCCGAACCAATCCACTAATTTAGATGGATTTAATGATAAATACCACGTTATTCCGAAGAAAACTATTGTGAATAGAAATAGCATATACCATTCTGAAACCATTGCCTCTGATAAAAACGGCTTCATACCCATTTCAAATGAAACGGCTCCCGTACGCGGAATCGCGAAAAATGGTCCAATCGCTAAATAACTAATCAATGGGAAAATAAACGCAAATACAGGGTGAACTCTAGAAGATAGCGCTTTCAAGTCCCCCTCTACAAACGCGACAGCTGTTACAGCTAATAGGGGTAATCCGACTCCCGTTACTAGGAATCCAATTGTAGCAATCCAAACATTCTCTCCAGCTTGTTGCCCTAAAACTGGTGGGAAAATTAAATTTCCTGCTCCTAAAAATAGTGCAAATAACATTAAACCAATTGCTACCGTATCACCTGGCCCTAAACGTCCCTTCATACTTTTCATTTGCATAGCACTTTTTCATTGTTTTTCTCTATTTTCACAATATGCTATGCATCCTCCTCTCTGCTCAAGATGATAAAATATGCCCCTTACAAAGCAGTGTCTTTCTCCATAATTTCTCCATTCCCCTTATTCTTACTCTAACTATTAATTTTTGATTTTTTTGAATTTTTAACTCATTAGAGTGGTATTGCGTGGAGTATAGTTGTCAGACCTCTTTGTTTTTATCACACATATAGTAACATATTTAGTTGAAAAATAAAAACATATTTTCAAATTGATTTTTTTGAAAATCAAAATTATCTACATTTTTTATTCTTTCACACAAATATTGTTACAATCTCAACTTTTATCCTATCGTTATTTTCAAATAATTTTATACTCGTAACATAACAAAAGCCATCCAACATAATTAGATGGCTTTTGTATGTTATTCTATTGTTTCAACTTCACGTGGATTTTTCATCTCTTCCACATACACCACTCTAAATCCATGATCTTCTAAATCTTTCAATAACGTCTCTAATTCACCGTCGTTAAACTCTTCTCCTAATGTAAACATAATTCTACGAACTAATAAGGCATCATTATCAAAAGTCATTAAACTTTGGATACCTGTATATTTTTTTAATACTGTCGATAATTTTTGAATTGCCCCATTATAATCTTGCGTCCCAATCATGACAGAATATTTACTAGAATGAACGCCCCAAGCATCTTCTAATAACTCAAAAACTTTTTTATGCGTTAAAATTCCAAGAAAGACTCCTTTTTCATCAACTACTGATAAATAAGGTAATTTTTTTATTGTAAAAAACACTTTAAAGAACGAAGAATCTTCTCTGACATATCCTTCTTTATCGTTTAATAATTGTAATACACTCTCTTCCAGCGAACCTTTATATTCTAAAATATCTACTTTATATATATTACCTAAATATTTCTCTTTTTTTTCATCTAAAACTGGTACACAACGATAGCCAGTTTTATTTAAATGCTCTAGCGCTTCCCCTATCGTAATTGAACTTGAGCAAAATAAAACTTCCCTTTTCGGCACATAATTCCCTTTAATCCTCATAAACAGCCTCCTTATGTTAAAATACTTTCTGTGCCATAACTATATTATATTTTCAGAAAAAAATAAATGATTTATTTTATTTTTCTGAAAATTGTTCATTTTATTGTCATAATTTATTCACGTTTCATTCACCTGTGTCCCGCTACTATATCAAACATTCTCTCTAAACTTCTTTAAGAAAATATATTGTAACTTACGCCGAAAAAAGCTAAAATAAGAATAATAATTTTCTGAATATTCTAAGAGTAGGTGATTACATGTCTTTATTGCGCTCACATATATATAAATTTATAGTTGGTGTTCTCATTATATTTATCATTAGTCCTATTCCTGCATTATTCATTACACATAAATACTCATACTTAACTGGCTTTATAAGCATTTTTCATAACTTCGCACAGCTTTCTTCTATGACAATTCCAAAGATTGATTGGATGCACGAATCTATCTTTTTCTCGGCAAATCAAATGGTTCATACTTCTAATCATTCAACACCGTTATTCCCTTACATATGGGAAATATATTTTTTATCGATTGTTCGTTTTACTTTTACTCTCGCGATCGGATTCTTTATCAGTTTAGGGATCGGCCATTTATTTTTTAAAGCACCTCAATCTGTTAAGAAGTTCACTTCTTTATTAAAATGGATACCGTACTCTTTTTGTACTGTATTATTACAATGTTCAGTCTTATTACTACTCCTATACATCGCAAAATTGATAAAGCTTCCTTACTACTCATCTTTTATCATCGTTTGTAGTACTTCCATGATTATCGTTATGCAAGCAATAAAAAAGTGGGTTCCTTTCTTAAGTAACACAAATGAATATGAAATAAAACAATCTTCTTTCCTTGTAGATACATTGTTTTTAGCACTTACTTCGAATCATAAATCTATTTTAGGTTCCATTATTCTTTCATTCCTTATTATGGAATGCGTTTTTCATGCAAGCGGACTATTGCAATTTATCGTTCAGTTCGGCGGAAATGCACCTGTTATTGTTACAATTAGCTTATTACTTTTGTATATCCCGTATTGCATACTCTCTTTCCTTCAAACACTATGGACGACAAATCATGTTAAACAACAATCATACGCTTTAACGAGAAGTATTCCAAAACCTTAATTTTAAATAACCCTCTATAATCTGAAAGTAGGGGGTTATTCCTTTTGTATAGCGGACAAAATAACAGCAAATTCAAAAACTATTGCAGAAACGTACCAATATTTACCCTTTTTCTTTGACTATTCTTTTCGTTTGGATTTATTATAAAAGTATAACATAATTGCAGGAGGTGACATCTTTATTCCAAACTACGGAATAGAGAACACACTTGGACATATTAAATATTTTTCTCATCTTTGTACTCATCCTTATTTCCGGCTTTTTCGTTGCATCAGAATTCGCTGTTGTAAAAGTACGAAAAAGTCGAATTGACCAACTTGCAAACGAAGGCGATAAACAAGCTTTAGCTGCAAGAAGTGTCCTATCTAATTTAGATGTTTATTTATCAGCTTGTCAGCTCGGGATTACGATTACTTCTTTAGGGCTTGGTTGGCTCGGTGAACCTACTGTGGAACATTTACTACGACCGCTCTTTGAAAAGATTAATATTACTGGAACAATGGCGAATACTTTATCCTTTATTATTGCTTTTAGTTTTATTACATTTTTCCACGTTGTATTAGGTGAGTTGGTTCCAAAGTCTTTCGCCATTCAAAAAGCAGAAGCAATCACACTTAAGTTTGCACGGCCACTTATTTTATTTGATAAAATTATGTATCCATTCATTTGGCTACTTAATAGTACGGCAATCTTTTTCACAAAACTACTCGGTTTAGAGCCTGCGAAAGAAAATGAACTTGCCCATTCTGAAGAGGAACTACGACTCATTTTAGGTGAAAGTTTCAAAAGCGGCGAAATAAACCAAACCGAATATAAATATGTAAATAATATTTTTGAATTTGACGACCGGGTCGCGAAAGAAATTATGGTCCCTCGTACAGAAATGATTTGCTTATCTACTGAAAATACGTTAGAAGAAAATATGGATATCGTCGCAACTGAAAAGTATACACGCTATCCGATCATCGAAAAAGATAAAGATGATATTATCGGTATGATCAATACGAAAGAAATATTTCACGATCAAACGAAAAACATTCATAAACCACTTGAATCTTACATACATCCAGTACTAACTGTATTTGAAACTGTTCCAATTCGTAAAACATTAGTACATCTACAAAAGAATCGCGTTCAGATGGCAATCGTTATGGATGAATATGGTGGTACTGCTGGACTTTTAACAATGGAAGATATTCTTGAAGAAATCATTGGAGAAATTCAAGATGAGTTTGATGCGGATGAATCGCCTATGATTGAAAAACGTACGCCGAAGCTTACTGTTTTAGATGGGAAGGTGCTCATTTCTGAAGTAAATGATATGTTTGGCCTACATATTGATGATAGCGATTTAGATACAATTGGAGGCTGGCTCCTTTCTCAAGCAGTTGATTTAAATATTGAAGCTGGTTATTCCATTGAATTTGCCGGTTTTCAATTTAAAGCACTAGAACTTGATGGACATCAAGTGAAAAAAATTGCGGTACATAAATTAGACACGAAGAAGGAGTTATAAAGTGACAGTATTATTAACAATCTGTATCATTGCCTGTTTCATTGTTTCATTTCTCGCCTTTATTTATCCTATCATTCCGGGCATCCTTGCTGTCTGGGCTGGATATTTAATTTACCATTTTGGTATAAATGGCGGAGAACTAACAACTTCCTTTTGGATTATTCAAGTCATTTTCACACTATTTATTTTCGTTGCTGATTTTATTGCAAATGGATATTTCTTAAAGAAATACGGGAGTTCTAAATGGGGAGAACGTGTCGGTATGATTTCTATCATTGTCGGTTCTTTCTTCTTCCCACCATTCGGTTTAATTATCATACCGTTCTTATCGGTATTTATTACAGAACTCATGCATAAAAAAGCGCCAAAAGACGCCTTTCTAGTAGGAGTTGCTACTGTAGTTGGTTTTTTAAGCAGTACAGTAGCGAAAGCCATTCTCCAAATCATTATGATTCTCATATTTGTATGTTATATCATCTTTTAACCATCCCAATTTCGGGATGGTTTTTTTAATATGAAATACCTACTCGACTATTCTCATATTTGTTTTCACTACACAGATTCCACGTAAATTGCGCTGTATCACCAACTGTTATTTTCGCTCCCCCTTCTGGTAATACATCTTTTTCAGTTCGATACACTCCTGTCACATCACCGTCTATTAAATGCGTCGGACAAACGACCGTCCAACATAAATTACTACTACTAAGTATCTTATATGCAGCTAAATGATCTTCTGCTGCTGTTGTCATTTTCCTTTTTGATTCAGCTGATTGAAAACGATATAAATTTAGATTTGTTCTTGCTTGTAAAATACCAGCTGTTCCTATTGTAATGATTTTATGAACTCCTTCTTCTTCCATTTGCTTAATAATTTGTGGCATACTCTTCGCCAACGTCCCATTTTGATCCGTTCCAAGTGCACTAATTACTATATCGCTTCCTTCTATCGCTTTCTTTATATCATTTTCATTCCATACATTACCTTCTATAACTCGTAACCTTTCATGATTTATCTCTATTCTATTTAAATCACGCGCTAATGCAGTCACTTCAGCTGTATCCTTTAATGCTAATTTTATTATGTTTGAACCTACTCGCCCAGTTGCTCCCAATATACATACTTTCATTTGTTTTCCCCCTCTTTCGTTCTTTCTCTATTTTTCAATAATCTTAATCAATTTTCAACAAAAAAGCTTCCTCATATATAAGAGGAAGCTCTATTATTATTTTATTTCTTTTCTTTAGAATCTGTAGACTTCTCAGTTCCACTTGTTTCTTTATCCTTTTTGTCTTCTTGTTGTGTTGTCGTATCGTCTTCTTTCTTCTTGTCCTCACCTTTACTACAACCTACCATTAATAAAGAACTTGCAAGTGCCATAGCAGTTAATGATTTAACCCATTTGTTCATTTGCGTTTCCTCCTTTAGATAGAATATGTACAACCCCCATATTACTCTCTATTTTTAAAGGAAAGATTGAAAAATAGTAAATAAACGGTAAATATTTGTAAATTTTCTAATAATAGATATGTACACCTAGTCTTTTTTTCTCCATGAAAAATAAAAAACTAAGGCGCTTATCTTTCCGCCTTAGTTTCTTATGCAAACTTCTCATTTTCATATACATGTTTAATCTTATACTCTTTCTTCACAACATATTGCCATACACTATAGGCATAACGATTCATTTTCAGGAAGCAATTTTCTAAAAACGAGCGGAATTCTGGATTCGCAACTTCAACTGCCACTTGAGCGAACTTTAGTGCTAACCGTTTTAAATGCGAAATATAACAAGTTGCAATATGGATATCCCCTGTATATTTACTATCAGTTTCCTTTTCCATTTCATGAGAATGAGATGAAATTGGTTCACAAGTTATATGCTGTACATTCTCTCCTTCTTGAAAATTCACTTGTTCATTATACGCTTGCAACATATATGGTAAATGATGCTGTAATAGCTCTTTTAATTCTTCGTCTCTTACCTCTCCTGTATACTCCCCAACCTTATAAATAAGCATATAACTATACCTCATTAATTCTTTCATACAATCCATGAAAATGCCTCCCTTCTCTTTTGTCTATATGTTATAAATATGATGCTATAACATTTGCTATTCTTGCTAAAAACCAATCCCACTTACTAATTTTCTCAAAGTCTTCTTCTGAAAATCTTTTTGATTTATGAAAGTCTTCTTTTAATCGGTTCCATACGTCAGCAACAACTGTTGTATCATATATGATACAGTTAGATTCACAATTTAAATAAAAACTTCTATTATCAAAATTCGCTGTACCTATATCAACAATTTCTCCATCAATGATTGTTACTTTCCCGTGAAAAAAACCATTCCGATATTGATAAATCTCCGCTCCAGCATGGTTCATCTCTCTCAAATACGGATAGGCAGCTTGTTTTAACAATACTGCGTCGCTTTTAAATGGTACGAGAATTTTCACATTGACACCTCGGTTTAATGCACCTTTCAACTCTTTCATCATTTCTTTACTTGGTACAAAATATGGCGTAGCAATAATTAAAGACTTTTTAGCCTGCTTTAAAAGCGCTCCATATTTTTCCCATAACCCTTTTCCATTTGAAAATAAATATTGATATTTTACATGCCCAATTGCAGGTAGACTTTTATGTACAGGCATTTTTTCTCCCGTATCTTCTTTCCAGTCAGCAGCAAATTTTCTTTCCATATCCGTAGCACCATTCCCATTGACTCGCACATGATAATCACGCCACGGACCAAATTTCGGATCTTGTCCAAGGTACTCCTTTCCAATGTTAAAGCCGCCGATATATGATATTTTTCCATCTATCGTAACAATGCGTCTATGGTTCCGTTGATGCAACGAATAGAATATACGTTGTAATTTAAGCTTTTTACTAAACGTAAACTGGACACCATTGCTTTTTAGTTGGCGAATTATCTTTTTCTTCAGCTTATATCCACCTATTCGATCGACTGACAATTTCACTTCTACTCCACTCGATGCCTTGTTCTCGAGTAACTGCAAAAACTCTTGGCTTATTTCATCTTTACCTACAATGTAAAAATGGACATATATGTACTTTTCTGCATTATGTATATCCTCAAATAATTTCTTATATAACTCTTCACCGTTCGTATAAAGTTGAAATTCACCTAATCGAACTTGGCCTAATTCATATTCACTAGCCATTTTTTTCCCCATTTCCACATCGATATTCATCCATATGAATACACCTATAAAAAAAAGGATTACAACGAAAAAGTGTTTCATGGATATTTTCCTTTCTCCACTTACTGTTATTTCTATATCTTCCCTTTTTTAATACATTATCATTCAAGAAAATATGTCATTACATGATATATGTCCATATCAAACGATAGCTCATTTGCATATTGTATGTTGTATCTTAAAATAAAAGGAGGAAATAACAATGGGCTTCGCACATGGTAATGGATTCGCGCTATTAGTCGTATTATTTATCCTCTTAATCATCGTCGGTGCTGCTTGCTTCTGCTAAGTAGCTATCGTCATATGATTTGTGGATGAAAAAACTATAAAAGCGGACACCTATTTTTAGGTGTCCGCTTTTCATATGAAAAACATTTCCGTTTGTTATTGTACCTTTAAAGACTACATATTCAACTCAAAAAGTTAGTAATGTAGCTACTTTCTTACTCTCTTCCTTACGTATATGGCGTTGTTCTGCACGTAACACAGCAATGCGATGTAATTCTTTCTCTTCTTCTGTTTCAGGGATTACTCGCGGCACTGGAACTGGATTATTTTCCTTACTAAGCGCAACAAAAGTAACAAATGACGTTGCTGCTATACGCTTCTCACCTGAAATTAAATCTTCTGCTACTACCTTCACAAATACTTCCATCGAAGTTCTACCCGTCCAAATTACAAATGATTCATAACTAACACAATCTGAAGAGCGAACAGGATGTAAGAAATCTACCCAATCCATAGATGCTGTGACACATTCTTTTCTTGCATGCCTCGTTGCTGAGATAGAAGCAACCATATCCATCTCGGCTAATATTTTTCCACCAAATAGCGTATTATGATCATTTAAATCTGTTGGAAATACTCGGCTCGTTTTAAACACTCTGGATTCATTAGCTGTTTTTCCCTTTACTTCAGTCATTGTTATCACCTCTTTGATTATTTAATCCGCTATTTGCAGACATTAAAACTCCCACCACAAAATTCGGCTGGAGCAAAGAAGTTCGGTAAGAGTTCCATTTCCCATTAACATTAGAACAGTATGAACTTACTATCACTACTCGTTTAATATTAACAACATTCAGAACTCTTAGTCCACAAAAAAGAACCGATGTGATCAATCGGCTCCTCTAAATACATATTGTTCTTTCGGCTGTTCAACTTTATTCCATTTCGTTACTTCTAAAACCGGAATGTTCGCATGGAACGGTTGATAAAATTCCGTTGATATTTCTCCTTCAACTTGAATCCAATCATCATTGTTCCATTCTACTCCTTCTGGTTTTTTCACTAACATACCATATACACCAGAATCCGCTACACAATGTATAATACCGAAACGGAATAAGAAATATTGTTCTTTTTTAGAAGAATCATCTTTAAAAACAAACCCTTTAAAAGATAATTTTTTCCCAGTAAACTCGCCAGGATAATTATAAATTGTTTCCATCCCTTTTAGGAAATCTTCATCTTTTAAAGTAATACTATCTTTCGTAACGAACTCTTTTTTCCCTTTTTCCATTACACCACGGTATCCTTCTTTCCCGTAATAAATGCTCGTATCAGGTCTTAGAAATTGCCTTGTCATAAATGGATCTTTACTTTCTGCTTGTGCTACTGGAAAATGAAACCCTTTCGCCTTAACAATATCTGAATCTAACGTTGCAATCGGGAAAAACAATCCTGAGACTATCGGAAAACAAAACAATGTGTACGAAAATGTTTTTTTCCACCATGTATTCTCATCTTTTGAATGGTCATGCCCGCAATGGCTATGATCGCAACCACAATTGTGCTGTTCTTTTTCTCTTTCTTTTTCTTTTTGATGTTCTTTTTGGAAAACGATAATAATTTGAACGACCGTTAAAAAACCTAAAATAATAGCTGCTGTTTTTGATAAATAGGCATACTTCATATTGATATACTTCGTAATATTACCTGAAATATGAAGCTGCGCGATTAAGATTGTAAAACCTAATAATATATATGCTCGAAACATAACCTACCACCCCATCGCATAAATGAGTAGTGAGCTTGCATAAACAACAAGTGTAACTGTAACTGTAACGACAATTACAAATTTCGTTTTAAATGTTGCAAGCATCATAAACATATTTTTAATATCCACCATCGGTCCGTATACGAGGAACGCGACAAGTGATGCTGTTGAAAATGTACTTTGGAATGACGAAGCAATAAATGCATCCGCTTCTGAACAAAGCGATAAAATGTAAGCTAGTCCCATCATAACAGCTGGTGAAGAGAACGGACCTTGTCCTATAGCAAGAAGTGTTGAAGTTTGTACGAACGTTTGAACTGCCGCTGCAATTAACGCACCTAATACTAAATATTTTCCCATCGAGAAAAATTCCTCAACAGCATGCGTACATACATCCCACATTTTTTTACGTAATGGACGCTTATGATTCACTTCTGGGAAGTGATCATCTCGTAATTGATGTTCTTTAAACATAAATGATAATATAATTCCAACGATAATTGCTACGATAATCGCTACAATAGAACGATACCATACCATGTGCATACTACTTCCAAAGGCAACATAAGTTGCAAATAATACGACCGGATTAATAATTGGCCCAGTCAACATAAATGCAATCCCAGCATATGGCGGAACCCCTTTTCCGATTAATCGTCTTACGATCGGAACGATTCCACATTCACAACCTGGAAACATCATACCTAAAAAAGTAGCCATTAAAACAGACAGAAAACGGTTTTTCGGCATCCATTTTGCTACCATATCCTCTGTCACAAACATTTGAATGAATCCTGAAATAAATACACCAATGAGCACAAAAGGAAGTGCTTCGATCAATATGGAGATAAAGATTGTATTCATTTGCAGGAATGCTTTCGGTAATTGAAACAATTCCATGATGTATTTCCTCCAACTTTTCATTAACAATATGTAATTTTAACCCCATTTTATGAATTGGACAAGGCTTATACGGAATCCCGTCCGTTCATATACATTACATTTTATAAGTTATATTCTATTCAAAACTTTGGATTTCATAGCAAAAAAGCTGCTCTAGCGCAGTTACATAACTATGCTAGAGCAGCTTTCTTCTCGTTAAAAGTAACGTTTCTTCCAAAAAACAAATGCTAATGTGAAAGATAGTGTTACACATATTATAAGTACAATTACAAAACCATGTGCTTCCCCTTCAAACGGAACCTTTACGTTCATTCCAAAGAAACTAGAAACCATCGTTGGTAATGATAAAATGATTGTAATAGACGTTAACAGTTTCATAACACTATTTAAATTATTTGATATAACGGAGCTAAAAGTATTCATCATTCCACTTAAAATGTGACTATATATTTCCGCCATTTCAATAGCCTGTTTATTTTCAATTAATACATCTTCTAATAAATCTTGATCGTCTTCATACATTTTTAAAAATGTACTGTTACGCATTAATTTTTGAATTACAATTTTATTCGCCTTTAATGATGTTGTAAAGTAAACTAAACTTTTTTCAAGGCCTAGCAATGTGAAAATCTCTTTATTTTTCATCGACTTATTTAATTGATGCTCTAAATCGATTGTTTTTCTGTTAATTTGCTTTAAGTATCTTAAATAATAAGTAGAAATCGTATATAAGAGCTGAAGTGCAAAGCGTGTCTTTTTAAACGTATAAAATTCTTTAATTCGTTGATTAATAAAACGTTCAAAAATTGGGTTTTCTTCTAAACAAATTGTCACAAAGCAATCTGGCATTACAATCATACCTATTGGAATCGTGTCATAAATCGAATTTCCTTCTTCATCATGTCTAACTGTTGGAATATCCACGATTATTAAAGTATTATTGTCTTCCTTTTCAATACGAGAGCGTTCTTCATCATCTAAAGGGTCTTTAATGAAATCTAAGTCTACATTTAAAGTTTGTACTAGATATTGAATTTCTTCTTCCGTTGGATGAAGTACATTAATCCAGCAACCCTTTTGCATTTCCTCAACCTCTTGTAGTTTTCCGTTTCGGTCTGTTAAATAAATATTTAACATACTATCACCCCGATTCTTTTTACATGTAGGAATCTACCTCTCTTACATAACAGTTTTTGAACCGCCATTCTCAGCATATGAAACATACGTTTAAATTTCAATAGAAAAATTATTTTGAAAACGTTTTTATAAGAAAAATATTCTAAACAAAGAAAAAGACAGAGTGCTCTCTGCCTTAAAAAGCTTATGTTGCCTTTATAACATATTTAGAAAGCATCCACAAGTTAAAGCCAACTGAAATCGTATAACCAGCGTATGTTGAAATAATAAAACTTACATAATCGAAATACGGAAGCAATACGATATTTAAAACTATCTTAACAATAATACCAATTACTAATCCTAGCACTGTTTTCTGTTGTTGATTAATTCCTTGTAACATCGCAGCTGTTACTGTAAAAAGCGAAAATAGTATACAGGCAGGAGCATAATACTGTAAAATAACTCTCCCCATCTCCGGATCATTTCCGGCACCAAATAAAAGAGTATATACTGGTTTTGCTAACAACATCATTCCAATCGCCGCTGGTACCGTAATACCTACTACTAATACATTCGTCCTCGTAAAATGTTTGTACAGTAACTTCACATTCCCTGCTGTATAGGCTTTTGTCATCTCAGGTACGAGAGACATACTAAAAGCAGTCGCAACGGAAACCGGGATAAGTACAACCATCTGGACAAGACCAATTATTGCATTAATCTTCTCCGCTTCTCCTTGCATATACCCTATTTGTATAAGTAGTTTATTAATTGTAAATGTATCAATCGTTTGATACAACGGAATTGCTAAACCAACTACAACAAACGGTATTGAATATGTAAAGAGCTCCTTATACAGTGAGAAGAAAGATTTCGTTGTTTGCGGTATACTTGCCATCTCTTTTTTCTTTAAGTGCTTTCTCCTCCTTATGTAATACGCACTTAAAACTGTTAACCCACCTATCGCTCCCATAAAAGCACCGAACGTTGAAATACCAACAGCTAGCGAGACAGAAGCTTTTAAAATATATAAAACGACAAAGCTTCCTATTAATATGGTTAAGACCCGAAAAAATTGCTCGACAACTACACTTAGAGCAGAAGGTCCCATCGATTGAAATCCTTGAAAGAAGCCCCTTAATAAACTCATTACTGGCACAAGTATTAACGCAAAACTTACAATTTGAATATTATTAGTGACAGCTGTTATACTATTCCCCGTTTGATCATTTCCATCGATTACAAGTTTAGCTAAATGTGGAGCTAATATATATAGCGCAAAACATGAGATGACTCCCATTATTAACATAAAAAAGATACCACTCTTCAGTACTCTCTTAACTGTATGATAATCATTCAGTTGATCATATTTTGATACCATTTTTGAAACTGCAAGTGGTAGTCCCATCGTCGCAATGCTGAGCATAATCGTATATGGGCGGTAAGCATACGTGTATAAAACGTACCCACTCGTACCGACCATTGCTGTAAACGGTATAACATATATAAATCCTAACATTTTAGATATCATCGTTGCCATCGTTAAAAATATCGTTCCACGTATAAACGGTGACCCTTTCATCACATTCCTCCGCTACGCTTTATTATTATACGTTATGGACAACTCTTTTTTTTTAGAACCGAAACAAGTAAAAAAGCCAATGAACAATCATTGACTTTAACGCGCTGCTTTTTTCTTTTTGAAATACTTTAAACCGAAGTATAGAGCAACAAAGAGAACAGCTCCTATAATTATGTAATGTGTGTAATCAGATGCATACTCTTTAATATGTCTCCAATTTCCACCAAGCTTTTCACCTAAGTATATAAATAGTATTGACCATGGAATAATCGCAACTACAGTATACAGTGTAAATAATTTTAACGGCATTTTAGCTAATCCTGCTGGAATAGAGATTGCATGACGTACGACTGGGATAAAACGTGCAGAAAAGATTACTCCTGCTCCGTAACGCTTAAACCAACCTTCCGCTATGTCTAAATGGTGTTTATTAATAAGTAAATATTTCCCATATTTCTCTACAACTGGACGTCCTCCATAGTACCCAAGCCAATATAAAAAGATTTGAGCTAACGTACCACCGATTGTTCCAGCAATAACTGCACCGACAAAGCTAATTTTACCATCTGCAACTAAAAAGCCCGCATACGAAAGTACAATTTCACTCGGGATAATTTCAATCATTAAAGCTAGCGCTACTCCAAAGTAACCTAAGCTTGCAAAAAATTGCAATAACTGATCTATTATGCTTGCTAACATTTTATTTTCTATCTCCTTTTTTCTTCACATACCATCCCATTATTACATAAAGGTCGCATTCTGCCAATATCTTCATTTCAACATTATTATCGGCATAAGCATAATTAATCTATTAAAGTTTCTTTTTGAGGTTCTTTCATGTAGGCAAACATTTCTTTAATTTGCTCTTCTGTATTTCTAGCAATCGATAAATTAGGCAATTCATTCTCACCAAAAAACTCCACATCTTCTGTTTCAATACTAGTTTTCTTTTCGCCACCAATAATCTTACAGCTAATAAAAATTTTATATACGTGTGTTGCTGAAGGCGATGGTTGATGTTTTTCTTTATCAAATATAGCGAGTAGTTTAAAATCATCTACTTCATAACCCGTCTCCTCTATAACTTCTTTCGCTGCTACTTCTGTTGGCGTATAGCCGATATCAGCCCATCCACCTGGCAATGCCCATTTCCCATCACTTTTTTCTTTCACAAATAATAACTTTTCATTTTGAAAAACGACTGCTCTTATATCAACTTTTGGTGTTTGATAACCTGTCTCATTTGCAAATAACTTCTCTACTATTTCCCAATCTGTCTTTGTGTAATGTGACATCATCGAAATGGAAATATCCCGTAATTGTTGGAAACGCTCTATATCATACACATCTTTAGAATACGTTAAACCTGCTTGGGCTATAGCTTGTATTTGTTTTACCCAATCAATCCATTTTACCGTCATGTTTCCACATCCCCCATACTCTTTTAAGTGAATAGTAAGTCAGTTTTGTTGATACATCTTTATTATACAAAAAAAGAGATTGATAATGTTCCAATCTCTTTCAAAATTAATCTAATTCATGTAAGTGGTCTTGTATATACTTTCTTCTTTTATTTATATATTCATCGATCATATCAGCTTCTTGATCAAATGTTTCTAATTTTTCTTTCATATATGGATCTTGTAGTAAATATGGACGAATCGATTCACACAAACTTTCAACTTTCGGCATCATAAACGAAACGGTAAATTGTTCTTCTAGTATTTCTTCCAAAATACTTCGGTATTGCTTTCTAAATACAGGTATATCTAACAATCTTGCACTTAACGTGTTATAGCCTTGAATGCGAATATACTCATGATTAAGTGGTCTCCCTTGTACATCTCGACCCCAAGTTGCATCATAATCCCACGGTATCACTTCAAATAAATTTGTTTCATCGTTATGATATAGTGCATAGTTATGAACGAAACCATCAAAGTTTTGTGTGAAAATAACGCCAGCTAACCACCTTAAATATTTATCAACATTTAGAAACTTCCCAATTTCTTTTTCATAAGCTTCCCTCGACAAAGCGTTCGCTTGAAATACAAATTCACTCAGTTGTTCTTCACTATTTTTATTCGAATATTTAAATTCATAACCCGCAAAGAGCTCGGTCTTAACATCTTTATCTCTCTCACTCATTAAAGAAAAATTCGCATCATCATCTATTGCATAATAAATAGAACCACTTGGTAATCCTCTATTTTTCAAAAAGTTTTCATCAACTGATTCTAACTGTAAATATACACCTTGAATTTGACCATTAATTTTTATAAATACATGTTGTGATTTTGGCGAAAGTACACCAATATCATGAAAAAAGTCTAAAGATAATTTGTTTCGTATAAGAGACGGATCCATAAACTCAGAATTTAAATGAATTTCTTTCGCACCTTGAAATTTTTTCGGTTTATAAAACATAACATGATATGACTTTTTCTCAAATTCGCGAATATGAGCCCCTCGGTATACGATATCAATGTCATACTTCTTTTTTCCATAAGTTAATTTTGCTGGCACTGGACTATCTGACCAAATGTCCTTTTTCAATTCCACTAAGTACATTGGATGAACAAAAAAATCATATGAAGGTAGCATGTTTTCTCATCCCTTCTCAGTTCTCTTCATTCAATGTATGCACCTTGCCTTGTCCATACATCCGCTATCATCTATTTATATAAAATTACACTCTTGTCCTGTTCAGAAAGACTTCATCTCTCATATCATGTTAAGGAAAAAGAATACCTTTTCACTTTAATACATGATAAGGAGGATTTCTATGAAACGTGATATTAGAAAAGCGGTTGAAGAAATCAAAAGTGCTGGGATGGAGGATTTTTTACATCAAGATCCAAGTGCTTTTGAGTGCGATGATGATAAATTCTCTCATCATCGATGTACAACGGGATGTAAATGTACAACTGGGGGTAAATGTCCAAGAACAAGATGTACTCGTGTGAAACATTGTACGTTCGTTACAAAATGTACGCATGTAAAAAAATGGACATTTGTTACGAAATGCACTCGTGTACGCGTTCAAAAATGGACGTTTGTTACGAAAGTAACGCGTAGAAAAGAATGCGTTTTAGTTACGAAAGTGACGCGTAGGAAACATTGTACGTTCGTTACGAAATGCATACGCTTTGAAAAGAAATTTTTCTGGACAAAACGAAGCTTCTGTAAAAAGTGCGAATTCTTCCCGCATAGAGACGGTCACTCGTGCGATGATTCATGTGATCATGGTAGAGACTGTCACGATAATGGACACAAATGGAATGATTGCAAAGGTGGACATAAATTCCCATCTTGCAAAAACAAGAAATTCGATCACTTCTGGTATAAAAAACGTAATTGCTAGTTTTTATGCCTACAAAAAAAGGCCGTTTTGCGGCCTTTTTTACGTTCATTCCGCTTTAATGGGCAGTAAGACCCCCACCTCAAAATTCAGCGAAAGCAAAGAAGTTAGGTGGGGGATCAACTGCCCATAAAAGTCCGATTGGTTCAACTAATAATCAGTGGGGGATGAAGAACCCCCCCACTGATTAAAGTTTCACTTTATTGAAAATGACTTATATCTGCAAATTGCTTCACTTCACCTTTATCTTCTTCAAATTCTATTATACTTAGACTAGCACTATGCATAAATGGATCATCCCACACATTTTCTATTTCAATACCCGCAAAATGTCCTACAAGTAGTTTTGCCGCTGCCGCATGGGAAACAATTAATATACTTTCTCCTTTATGCTTTTCTAAAAGAAGCTGCATCCCATCCATTACCCTTTTATAAACAGACTCAAAATTTTCTCCTGATGTTGACTGAAAAAGATGTGGCTCATACCAAAACAATTGTATTTCATCTGGGTATTCCCTTTCTATATCAGCGATTGTCTGTCCTTCCCATATACCCATGTTAATTTCATAGAAATGCTCATCCGCTATTATCGGTATATCACGATCGCCCTTTATTAACTCTGCAGTATGAAGGGTTCTTTCACTCGGACTACTATAGATCGCATGGATAGATAAATCTTTCATTCGGTCTCCTAATTGCTTTGCTTGTAACATACCATTTTCAGTTAAAGCAGAATTTTTCCGCCCTTGCATTCGTTTCGCTACATTCCATTCCGTCTCACCGTGCCTTGTTACATATACAGTTGTCTTCATTTCTCATTCCCCCTTACCATGTTGGCCGCAATTCCCACGGTTCTACTCGTCCTACAATCCATTCATCACATTTACTCTCAATTCCTTTTATTACCCCATCCGATATTTCTTCATGAGTAAGCCATCTCCCGTATGTATCTTCTAATATAAAACCTAATATTATTCTATGGTAGCTACATCGCGTACCACCTATTTTTTGTGCGGGTATACGCGACGCTTTACTACCTAAAATATGAAAAACATTGTATGTTTCAGACGACAAATCCACTTCTCTACAAATGAATGACAACGTATCCTTCGCACTTGCGTGGACCCATGCGACAACTAATGTTATTGGGCCATTCTGCACAATTGTGCTTTTAATAGCTAGCTTTACATCGTCATCATTATGATAATCTAACGGAAGACATGTGATACTTTCTGGCGCAGCACTCTCTCGCTTAACATTTTCTAATTTCACTTCATCTCGGCCAATAATAGAAACATGAAATCCTTGCTCACAAAGCCACATAGAAACTCTCTTTAGCATTCCTGTTCCACCAATTACTAGCGCATGCAACTTCTTCCCCCTTAGTAAAATGTCATATGAGGTTTATCTTCCCTATAATAATTAAGTCGGTCTTGCAATGTCCCTGAATGAAACTCAAATTTGTGGCCGTCAGGATCAACAAAATATATAGACTTACAATCCCTTACATCCCGTTCTCTTCCTTGTAAAATATGAACATCGTTTCCTTCTAATCGTTGCAGTAGACGTTCAAAGTCTTTCTGTTCTACAGAAAACGCAATATGCGTATAAGATTGATGAATCTCATTTCTTGGAATATGTGTTTCTTCATTAAGTGCTATCCATACCCCACATATATTAAAATATGCAAGTTTTCTCCCTTTAACTAATAATTCTCCTTCTAGCACTTTTTCGTAAAATGTAATAGAGTGTTCTAAATTAGATACTGAAAAACAAAGATGATTGATTCCTTTTAACAAAAGTAGCTCCTCCTTAAACAAACGAAAAGATGAGCGAAAATTCACTCATCTTTTATTATACTATTTCTTTGTAATATATGCCCATTTATAACTGAAGTCCCCACCAAACGTATGATTCGCAATACCTTTTACGTATGGTTTCTCTAAGTAAGCCGTACTTTGTTGGTACGTAGGAGAAATGGCAGCATCTTGACCAATTAAGATTTTTTCAGCTTCTGCAAGAGCATTCCAGCGTGCTTTATCATCTTTTAATAGCTCTCCTTTTGATTTCGCTACTAAATCATCATACTTCGGGTTAGAATAATCCATTTCATTAAATGAACTTCCAGTAACAAACATATCAATATAAGTCATTGGATCTGGATAGTCCGGACTCCATGCTGATAATGAGAATTCATATTCAAATTTCTTTTCTAACTCTAACTTCTGCTTATATGGTTGTTGTTTCAAATTCACTTTAATACCAGGTAGATTCTTCTCTAACTCTTCTTTAATAAAGTCGCCCACTTTTTTACGGCTACCGTTATCATCATTTAGAAATTCTACTGTAATTGTATCTTGGCCAAGTTCTTTCTTCGCTTCTTCCCATAATTTTTTTGCTTTTTCTGCATTGTCTTTACTATCACGGAAATTTTTATTTACAGAACGGAAATCTTTCCCATCTGGTCCTGTCGTAAATTTTTCAGGTACTAAGAAATATGCTGGTAATGATCCGTCATTTAAAATAACATTTGCAATTCCTTTTTTATCATATGCCAGATCAATCGCTTCACGAACTTTTTGATTTTTAAACGTTGCATTTTTCTGGTTAAAGCGCAAGAAATACATACGTGGATCTAACTTCGTTTTAAATTCGTCTGGCTTATTCTTTTTATATTTATCAACAAATTCAGAACTTAAAATAACACGGTCCGCTTGATCACTATCATATAAATTTACTCCCGTGCTCGTTTCCTTCACAATATTTACATTAATTTCTTCTAACTTCACAGTATCTTTATCCCAATAATTAGGGTTTTTCTTTAACTGATAACTTCTTTCATGTTTCCATTCACTCATCGTAAATGGTCCATTGTATAATAGTTTATCTGCTTCTAATGCATATTTATCCCCTTGTTCTTTCACATATTTTTCGTTTAAAGGGAAAAATGTTGGGAATGAAGTAAGCTCAAGGAAATATGGTGCAGGTTGCTCTAATTCTACTACTAACGTTTTATCATCCTTCGCTTTCACTCCTAATTGATCTAACGGTAATTCTCCTTTATTTACTTTCTGTGCATTTTTTACATCAAATAAAATAAATGCATACTCAGCAGCCGTAGCTTTATCTAATGCACGTTGCCATGCATATACAAAATCTTGCGCTCGAACCGAATCACCATTAGACCACTTTGCGTCTCGTAATTCAAATGTATATGTCTTTTTATCCTCACTAACCTTCACATCTTTTGCCATACCTGGAGTTGGTTTATTATCCTTATCTAAACGATATAACCCTTCCATTGCATTTACAAAGGCACGGAATGATACAGAGTCTGTCGATTTTGATGTATCCATTGAAGGAATTTCTGCTGTTTCTAGTAAGTTTAATACTTGCTTCTCTGCTGCCCCCTTACCTGCTTCTTTCTTCGTTGTAGATGCCTTCTCCCCATTTCCGCAACCAGCAACTAATACACTAGTCGATAATGCAACTGCAGCAATCGTTATTACCTTTCTCTTCATTCTTCCTTCCCCCAATCTATATGTATAAATGAAAGCTAGTATAATATATATTATTATACAAAAGATTCAGATTATTTCAAATATTATTTTTGTACAGTAAAAAAAGAAGCTGATAGAAAACTCTTCTATCCACTTCTTTTTCTATTTCTTTTACTTGTAATCCATCCTCTATATCAAATGGGTTTTGAACTTTAAATATTTCGTCCATTATCTTTAAAAATTCTTCCTCATTTTTAGATTCGCCGTTAATCGTAAGTGAGTACGGCTCAATTTCACCCAATTTATAATCAACAACAAATTGGATTTCCACCTTCTTCCTTGGCATATCAGGACTAACCCCTTGGAATTCTACTAATTCTAATCCTTCCGTTCCACGATAATATACCCAACCTGGATTTCTAAAGTAACTTTCAAACGATTCACCAATAGAAAAGAACGGATATTCATAAAGCGAGCTTGTACGAACTTTTTGAATAATATCTCGATCAGTCGGGAAAAAGAAATGACTGAAAAAGATACTAGCAACCGCTAAAATCGTAACGATTGTTGCTCCCATTTTACTCGTTCCACCACTATCACGGATGAGATAATTTTCAACCGATTCATCTTGAATTTCTCGTGCTTTTATTCGATATATACGCCTTTCTGCAAATTGATAATATAATCCATTCGCAAAAATCGCCATTCCAAATAAAATAAAAACGAGTAATAGAAACGTAAGAGGCACCATATTAATGATTGGTAATGCTACGTTGAAGCCCATATAATAAGAAAACGCATCACATGCTACTAATAACAGTAAAAATAATGCTGCAGGTACATAATACTTACGATATCCAAGCCAACCCACATTGAAAATAGCAGCCCAACCATTCCAGCTCCACCTAGCAATCCGCTTATCCTCAAGTTCCCATTTCCTTTTGTAATACCGATATTGTCTACCTACATATACTTCTAATTCCTTGTCTATTAGCGAGCATCCTTCACCTTGTTCAGTATGCAAAGTCCGCTGGCAACTTTCACAATTCAACTGATCTCCCTCGCAAAGTTGCCCACAATTTATACATTTCAAAACAATCCCTCTTCCCATCCATACGTCATTTCAAAATACCTTCGTGTTTTAATAACCACTCTTTCCTCCATAAACCGCCCGCATACCCAACAAGCTTCCCGCTCTTTCCTATTACACGATGACACGGAACGATAATTGAAATTGGATTACGACTATTTGCTCCTCCTATCGCTCGTACAGCTTTCGTATTTCCGACCTTCTCTGCAACATCTAAATATGAAGCACTTACGCCATAAGGTATAGTATAGAGCGCATCCCATACATTTTTTTGAAATGCTGTTCCCTCAGCAGACAGCGGGACCGTAAACTCTTTTCTTTTCCCCTTAAAATATTCATCTAGCTCATTTATACATTGATCTATCATTTCATTTTTATGTTCTTCTTGTCTCTCATCAACAAATATAACAGACGTAATTCCTTTATCGTTCGCTGTAATTTCCAGCAAGCCTAATTCACTTTCATAATAAGCCTGGTACATATGTCATCCTCCAATTCACTTTATATTAATTATTGTAACACGAATAGACAAAATTTTTCGTATAAGCGTTTTATTAGGGAAACAAAAACAAGAATGATACAATGTAAGAAAATTCAATCTAGGAGGCTATTGGATGAATTCTGAACTTTTTTCACCTTATACAATTAAGGACGTTACATTAAAAAACCGGATCGTTATGTCACCTATGTGCATGTATTCATCAGAAAACGAGGATGGCCAAGTAACTAATTTCCATCACGTTCATTACGGAACAAGAGCTGCTGGTCAAGTTGGTTTAGTTATGATCGAAGCAACAGCCGTGTTACCTGAAGGAAGAATTTCTAATAAAGACCTAGGTATATGGGATGATAGCCTAATTGAAGGCTTACATAAAACGACAACTTTTATACATGATAACGGCGCAAAAGCCGCCATTCAACTTGCTCATGCCGGAAGAAAAGCTGAATTAGAAACGGATGCTCTCGCTCCATCCGCAATTTCGTTTAATGAAACTATGAAAATCCCAGTAGAAATGAGTATACAGCAAATAAAAAAGACCATATTAGCTTTTCAAGAGGCTGCAATTCGATCCAAACAAGCTGGATTTGACGTTATTGAAATACACGGCGCTCACGGGTATCTTATTAATGAATTTCTTTCTCCACTTTCTAATAAACGGACTGATGAATATGGAGGTTCACCTGAAAATCGCTATCGTTTCTTACGTGAAATCATTGACTCAATAAATGAAGTTTGGAACGGACCGTTATTTGTTCGTATTTCAGCAAACGATTATCATCCTGACGGTTTAACGGTTCAAGATTACGTTCCATATACAAACTGGATGAAAGAACAAGGAGTAGATTTAATTGATTGTAGTTCTGGAGCTGTTGTTCCGGCACACATCGATGTATATCCCGGGTATCAAGTGCAATATGCTAAACATATTAAAGAACATGCTAACATTGCAACTGGAGCTGTTGGTTTGATTACGACTGGAGTACAGGCAGAACAAATTTTAAATAATAACGAAGCAGATTTAATTTTTATCGGACGTGAGTTACTTCGCAATCCTTACTTCCCAAGAATAGCCGCCAATGAACTTAGCTTTGAGTTAGAAGAACCGTATCAATACAAACGAGCACCGGGGAAAATCCATACGAATAAATAAAACCGAGAATAATATGTACTACTGAATCTAGAAGAATAAAAAGTATACTATAAGATAACGTATGTTATTTCATAATATCGTTTTAAGGTGGATCAACATTTTGTTTGATACACCTATTTTTTTATGTATTTATCTCCCGTTCTGAATATGCGACAGGGTCAAAAATCGAATTCCACAATCGTGATTACGAAAAAAAACAATTTCTCAGATTACATGAGAAATTGTTTTTTGATATAGTAGTATTCTACATATTAATTCGTTTGTTTCGTTTATAACTCCAACAATTTTAAGTATCATTTACAAATAAGAACGATGCGCTGGCCATGAACCTTGAAGCTTGCGAAGTTGTACAATTTGTCCTGTATGATAAGCATCGTACAAAAGGATGTTCATATTTTGTTGCCAAATTTTGTAAAGGAGGAGTTAATTGATTTAGTTCTGCTTCTTGAAGGGATATTAATGCAGATTGTAAAGCATCATGCACTTGAATTGTTCGCAACACTGTTTGTTGCCAAGCCCCCTCATCATTATTTTGTGGTGCAACAAATGTTTCATCTTCGTGTAAGCGGGCAAGTAGGCGTTCTGTGAACTACCCACCACTTAGTATCTCTTACGAGCCTACCCCGAGTGGGGGCTTCTCGGTTCATCGCTACTTTTGACAGCTAACGAATTTGTCCTAGGACAGCCGAGCTAACTCCCTTGTTCCAAAGGTTATTTTGTTACTATTTATGCCAACACTAATAAGCGGATGGCTTCCTTTTTGATATTGATCGCTGCATTATAATCACGGCCAATTATGAGTCCACACAAACACGCATACGTGCGTTCACATAATGGCATTTCTTTTTTATTTCCACAATTACTACACATCTTTGTAGAAGGAAACCATTTATCTATTTTTACAATCTGTTTTCCTTGTTCTTGTAGCTTATATGCTAAAAATGTCGTAAACATCCTCCAACCGTTGTCCGCTACACTTTTACCAAAGCGAAGTGCTCGTGACATACCTTTCATATGTAAGTCTTCGATTGCTACAACGTCAAAACTCGTAGCTAATTCTTTAGACTTATGATGAAGGAAATTTTTACGTTGATTGGCGACCTTTTCATGCAACTTCGCTACACGAATGCGTTGTTTATTCCAGCGTCCTGAACCTTTCACACGTCTTGCTAACACTCGCTGTGCCCTTGCTAATCTATCTAACATCTGACGATAAAAGCGAGGATAATTGGCTTTCTCATCTTCGCTACTCACGTATAATTCAGCCATTGCGAAGTCTAATCCAACTACACGTTCTACTTCTTTTGGAATGATTTCTTTTTCATATTCGGTCAAAATAGACACGTAATACTTACCAGTTGGTGTCATCGAAATCGTACACGATTTGATGATATGGTTTGGTGGTATTTCTCTATGTTGCTTCAGTTTCACCATTTTTAATTTCGGTAATTTGATATAACCATGAAATAACATAATATTTCCATTTACTCGATTCGTTGTATAGGATTTTCTACTCTTTTTGCTTTTGAATGTTGGAAAATCATTTTGACCACTAAAAAAATTCTTATACGCAGTTTGCAAATTTAATTGCGCGTTGGCCAACGCTAAGGAATCGACTTCTTTCAACCATTCATACTCCATTTTGTATTTCGCAGGAGTAGGGAATTTTTATTTCTTCAGTTCTTCCTTATTCGCTTTGTGTTTTTCATATGCTTCTTTTCGTTCAGCCAGCATTTTATTATATACAAATCGTACGCAGCCGAATGTTTTACGTATGAGATGTGCTTGTTCTTCTGTTGGATACAGACGAAATTTGTAAGCCTTATTCTGCTTTCCCATATCCATTCACCCCATTTTCCGCTTCATTTCCCATAAGCTATGACGGTAATCACACAACCTGAACACTACAAAATTATTATCTACTTTCATTGTTATACCAAACTTTACCTCTTATAAGAATAATTATATCAAAGGCGAAATAAATAGGAAAACCAAATGTTTGGCTACGCCAAACCGAAATTCATCTCCCACCTGCCACTAGACTATCGTCTTTCACACGCCTGAGGAAGGAGACTTCTTTCGGATAATACGTTAAAAACAAGTAAATGGTTTACATTTTCCCAAATCGCATTACTAGCTTTTCCTTCCGGTTGCCAACACGCTTGTGTAGCGGTAAGATCCTTTAACGCGTCTGATATAGGTGGATACCATGCTTCTTCGTAAAAAACTTGCTTAATTCCATTTTGCAACATTTCTTTTTTACTCATTCGTATATCCTCCTTTTGCAAATCCCAAAAAAATACGGAGTAGTACATATAGGACTTTTATATCTTCGGAACCCAATTCACTTCAGATTTTACTCAAACAGATATAAAAACAGATTATTTCCAAATAGAAAGTATATTCTATTTGATTTATTTGCATTACAAACAATGGATATATGATAGTAGTATATTTTCAAATGAAGTGAAACATTCTTATAACACGAAATCATCCGTTAGTATAATACGACTCTAAAAATAGCATTGCAATAAACGAGGTCACTTGTCGTACAAGATCAAGAGTGTTGGAGACGTATAAAGTGAAACTTTAATCCGCGGGGGTTTTGCTATCCACAAATAGCGGGATAAAAATGCGATTTGCATAATAAATTATCGTAAAAAAGGAGTGGGCTCCCCACTCCTTTTTTACTTTCTTATAATTGCTAAACTACATGTATTTACTATTCATTCAAGATTCAAACTTGATTTTTAATACATGCCATTTTTCTCGTTTTTTATTCTATCGTTGTAATTTCATTTGAGTTATAAATATAAATACCCGTTTCTTCTCGCAATGCAGTGATATACATCCCTTTCGCCACATCTTTCGCTGAAATTGGTTTATACTTTTTGAAAGCCCCTTTAAATATAAAAGGAATGATACGAGATAACTTTTCAGCCATTCGTTCACCGAAACGAAATTCTTGTCGATTTCCTACTAATAAAGATGGCCTAAAAATGTGAATACCACCAATGACTAACTTTTGTAATTCCTCTTCCATTCTCCCTTTAACTTGCGAATAAAAGAAGAACGATTTAGGTTTTGCTCCCATTGAGGACACAACAAGGAAATTTTGTACCCCTTGTTTTTCAGCTAAACAAGCAGCTCGTAACGTATATTCATAATCTACCTTTTTGAAATTTGCCTTTGTTTTTGCTTTTTTGATTGTTGTTCCTAGACAACTAAATACGTCATCTACAGCAAAAAACTCTTTATATTCCTCTAACACCGAAAAGTCTATTTGTTTTTGCTGTAACTTTTCATGTTGCCATTGCATTGGTTCCCTTACAAAAATAGTAACCGAATCGTAGTAATCTGATTCAAGTAATAGACGCGTTATCTCTTGTCCAACTAAACCACTTGCACCAAGTACTAACGCTGTTCGCTTATTCATATATGCATATACCTCTTATTTTACTTTTCTCTCCTTCAGTAAAATACAACTTTTAGGAGTTTCCTTCTCTCATTTTACCACAAGTAAAGCACTATGCGTACGCATAGTGCTTTACTCACTCTTTTTTCTCATCTTTCTCTCGCAATTTTGTTACTGTTGATGCATCTCCTAAATTACTTATTAATCTTCTTAAAAAAATTAAGACTAATGCTAATGGGAATACTACCGCTAATATCAATAAAATAGCTTCCATTAAGTAACCCAAACACTCATCCCCCCTCTACACCCTCCTTTCAAATATATGAACGTAGCGTTGTCACATATGCATGCATTCCTAAAAATAACACATCCAAATTTGACAACTTTATAACAAAAACAAATCGGAATGATTATTATTTATTGCAACTTTATAAAAGATGTATTATACTAAGTTCGCAAACTAAAACGTAATTATTCCGTTTTATATCAAAATGATATTTTTCTTCTATAATTGGGGAAAATATATCCGTAAAAAAAGAAAAGAGGAGAACTTCATGCCTAAAAGATTGACTATATTTTCATTCTTACTTATTTTCACTTTAATTTTTACTGGCTGCTCAAATAAGAAAGAAGGTCAGGCTAAGAAAGATGGAAAATTAACTGTTTATACAACTATTTTTCCTCTTGCTGATTTCGCAAAAAAAATTGGTGGCGACTATGTAACTGTTGAAGCGATTTACCCGCCTGGTGCAGATTCTCATACATTTGAACCAAGTCAAAAACAAACCGTACAAGTTGCAAAAGCTGATTTATTCGTTTATAACGGTGCTGAATTAGAACCATTTGCTGAAAAAATGGAAAAAGCATTGCAAAAAGAGAATGTTAAAATTGTAAATGCATCAAAAGGTATTGAACTGCGTACTTCTACTGAAGAAGAGCATCATGATCACGGAGACGGTCATAAAGAGGATGAACATCATCACGATAAAGACCCGCACATTTGGTTAGACCCTACTTTAGCAATGAAACAGGCAGAAAAAATTAAAAATGCACTTGTAGAATTACAACCCGATCATAAACAAGAGTTCGAAAAAAACTTCGCAGCACTTCAAACAAAATTTACTGATTTAGATGATCAATTTAAAGCAGCTGTTGCGAACGCAAAAACGAAAGACATTTTAGTTTCTCATGCGGCTTATGGATACTGGGAACAACGCTATGGCCTGAAACAAATTGCTATCGCTGGTATTTCAGCTTCTGATGAACCATCTCAAAAACAGCTTGCTGACATTACAAAAACAGTAAAAGAACATAATCTACAATATATTTTATTTGAAACTTTTTCTACTCCAAAAGTAGCATCTGTAATTCAAAAAGAAACGGGTACAAAAATTTTACGCTTAAATCATCTTGCTACTATTTCTGAAGATGATGCGAAGAGCAATAAAGATTATTTCACTTTAATGGAAGAAAACGTAAACACATTGAAAGAAGCTACTAACTAATCAATTTTTTAAAAGAAGCTGAATATGTCATTCAGCTTCTTTTTTATTTGTTCTTACTTGACTTGACCAAAATAACAAGTAAAATTATCCATATTAGCTTTTAAGCTATATTAATTTAGAAGGTGAGTTGGAATTATGACTCTTCACATTTGTGAAGTAACAGCAAAAAATTGGCGTTCGGTAGCTGCTTTAAACGTCGCAAAAGACCAGCAGCAATTTATTGAAAGCAATGCGTTTTCTCTAGCAGAATCATTATTTGAAGGAAACGGAACGTCAATAGGTTTATACGATGGAGAAACACTTGTAGGATATGCAATGTACGGATGGTATTGGGAAAAACGTAAAAGTGTGTGGTTAGATCGCTTTATGATTGACCAGCAATATCAAGGAAAAGGATACGCAAAACGTTTCCTTCGTATACTCATTCAATTCTTACAAGATAAATTTGAATGTAAAATAATTTATTTAAGTTTACATCCAGACAACAAACTCGCAATGGGATTATACGAGTCATTTGGCTTCCGCTTAAATGGCGATATTGATGACGAAGGCCCAGTTGTAGGTGTTGTAATGGAGTTACTATTAGATGAACATACAAGCCTGTGAAAACAGGCTTTTTATTATTTATTTATCAATGTCACATTTTCTATATTTAATTTCTTCTCCCTATTTGCTTCGCTTTTACAATCTAGTATTACCTCTGTAAAATGCTCATTCGATTGAATTAAATGAATTACTTGATTGTTTAAATGGATTATTATTTCACCTCCCTCATTTGTAACATCTGAAAATAGACAACTAATTATTTCTCTATCTTCTTTTGTTATTTCTCCATATAGCTTTACCGCAATTATTCCTAAAATGCCCTGTTCCACACTATTGGGATACATATATTTCTCCATATATTCTCTGCTCTTTTGATCATCCATTTGTTGTAGAAAGAATTGAAACGGCATCCCCTTCATAGGCTGTATGTATGCATTTTTCCACGGCATAGTTTTCTTAAACAAATTAAAAAACCACTTATATTGTAATGGTTCTGGTTTTGTAATTTCAATTCCACCTTCTATCATTTTTTCATACACTTTATCTATATTTTCAACATCAATCGCTAGTCCGATTAACCCTCGATGGCCAGCATAATATTTCTGAACCCACTCTTGTACCCAGCCACCACCATCTTTTGTTTTTACTCTTACTAATTCTAAATATTCTTTTCCAATCCATACGTTAGATACTTTAAATCCTTTCGTTCCCTTTCCCCATTTCGGAGCATATGGAAGTCCGATAGAATGTACGTTTTTTATCATTCCCTTATTTTCTTGTATCTCTTTATTTACATTTACAACAAGATGATCAATTTTCATATTCTTCCCACCATATTTTTATTTTTTTAATAGCTTTTCTAACTTATGAATAAATCGAAGTTGCATCTCACATTGTTCATACATATTTTCGAAAATAAGTTTCACATACTCTGGTGCATGATCTTTCAGTCTTTCTCCTTCCCTCATTTCTTCATAAGTAGCTAATATTTCTCTTTTTTGTTCATCTAAAGCTTCTAAAATCTCTTCTCTCATACCCTTTTCTTCTGAAAGAAAAGTTAATGCTGTATATAAATGTTTCGGAAACACAACTGATGACTTTTGAAACGACTCCTTTAATAGTCTTTTAAATTCTTGACTTCCCTTTTCTGTAATACAATATATCGTTTTTGAACGTCTACCAGTCATTTCAATTGCTTTTACTTGAATTAATTCCTCATTTGTCATTTTTTTTAACGCGTGATAAATAGAAGCCGGGAACACCTCTGCCCATTTACTACTTTGCACCATATGTAGAGCCTGCTGTATTTCATAACCAGATAGCGACTCCCTTTTAGTAAGCAATCCAAGAATCATTAAACGCACTTTTTATCCCCCTACCCTAACAAAATACTAAATGTTTAGTATTTTTAGAATACTTTACTACAAATTCCAATTTTAGTAAACAAAAAAGCCTGCAATATACGCAGGCTTATTTCACACACTCTTCAAAATGTTCTTGGAACCATTCTTTATTAATATCTTTTCCGATAAACACAACTTCACTTACTCGTTCTTCGCCCTCTTGCCACTCTCTATCATATGATGCAGCAAACAGTGTATGCACACCTTGGAAAACGATACGTTTATCTACTCCATCAATCGATAAAATTCCTTTGTAGCGATATAAATACTCCCCTAGCTCTTGAACGACAGCTGACATCCACTCATTTAGTTTTTGTAAATCTAACGGTCGCTCTTCGCGTAGTACAAACGACTTTACGCCTTCTAGATGATTATGCTCTTTATGAGGATAAATTTGTAACGTATCTTTCGTTTTAAACGTTTGAATTTGTAGTAACGATGGAATATCTACATCACAGTTAGTCGCCTCGATTAACTTTGCAGTTGGGTTAATACCTTGCAGTTCCTGCAATAGATTTTCCTTTTCACTTTCATCAACTAAATCTAATTTATTTACTAAAACGACATCAGCAAATGCAATTTGTTCCTTTGCTTCTAGTCCTTTTTCAAAATGCTTATGTATATGGTAACTATCTACTACTGTTACAACACCGTTAATTTGGTATGCAGATTGAATCACAGGATCTAAAAAGAATGTTTGAATAATCGGACCTGGATTTGCAAGACCAGTCGTTTCAATTACTAATCCATCAAAATCCATTTTCCCTTCTGCTTTTACGTCCAATAATTGTTTTAAAGCAACAAGTAAATCTTCCCGTACAGTACAGCATAGACAACCGTTTGTCATTTCCATAATTTCTTCTTCCACATTCATAATCAACTGATTATCAATACCAATTTGCCCTATTTCATTTACAATTACCGCTAATTTCTTACCGTGATTCTCTGTTAAAATACGATTTAATAATGTTGTTTTCCCAGATCCAAGAAAACCAGTTAATATTGTTACTGGAATCATTTCCTACATCTCCTTATACCTATTATGTTTCTACATTATAGCATATAGAGAAAATCGTTTTTGTAGCAAAACATATTTATTGTATGTACGACACTGAAACTATATAATAATATGTAGCAAGAAAGCCTTTTCAAAACATTACTCATTCATCAAGGAGGCACTTATAATGGAACGAGTTCAAATGGCCAAAAAGCTAGAATTTTCTCGTATTATTCAAGGTTTTTGGCGTTTAGCAGAATGGAATATGACGAAACAAGAATTACTTTCTTTTATTGAAGAATGCATGGATATGGGGATTACTACTTTTGATCACGCTGATATTTATGGCGGTTATACGTGTGAAGGACTGTTCGGAGAGGCATTACAATTAAAGCCTTCCTTACGTGAAAACATGCAAATTATCACAAAATGTGGAATCGCTCCCCCATCACCAAAATTTCCAGAGCGATATGTTGCGCACTACAATACGAGTGCTGAACATATAATAAAAAGCGCGGAAGACTCATTACAAAACTTACATACAGATTATATTGATGTACTGCTCATTCATCGCCCTGATCCATTTATGGATCCAAATGAAGTAGCAGAAGCGTTCTCACGCTTAAAGCAAGAAGGAAAAGTCCGTCACTTCGGTGTATCTAACTTTTTACCTTCACAGTTTAATATGTTAAGTTCTTATTTAGATTTTCCGCTCATTACAAATCAAATTGAAGTATCTGCGATGCAGCTTGAACATTTCGAAAAAGGGACAATTGATTTATGCCAAGAAAAGCGAATCAATCCTATGATTTGGTCACCTCTTGCTGGCGGAGAAATCTTTACTGGTCAATCAGAACGTGCTGTACGTTTACGTGAAACTTTACAGAAGGTTGCTACTGAACTAGGTGTTACAAGCATCGATACAGTTATGTATGCATGGCTGCTTGCTCATCCAGCTAACATGATGCCAATCGTTGGATCTGGTAAATTAGATCGTGTTAAAACAGCCGCTCTTGCTATAAAAGTTAATTTAGATCGTCAACAATGGTTTACAATTTTCGAAAGCTCTAATGGACATCCTGTACCATAATACACAAAAAGAAGAGCCGTTTCTTTACAGCTCTTCTTTTTCATATGTATTTCTAGTCATGGCAAATACACACATATCCCTTAATCCATTTCCATCTACCGCTACACTCGCACTTTCCAATGTACCTTCTAACTTAAATCCTAATTTCTCAGGTATCGCTCTACTCTTCTTATTTAAAGAATCGCATCGAATTTCTACGCGGTTTGCTTTCAGCTCAGAAAAAGCAAACTCCATTATACCTTTTGCAGCCTCTAGCATATAACCCTTTCCACTAAACCTTGAATCAATCCAATACCCAATTTCAAATTGAGGTATATCCCAATTAATACGATGCAATCCAGCTGATGCAATAAATTCACCTGTTTCTTTCGAAAAAACTAGTAATCTTAAATCCTCACGCTGCAAAAATTGAATATGCGATTTTCTAATGCTCACTTCTACTTCTTCCTCTGTTTGCTCTTTTTGTGCAAAAACCATCCAAGGTTTTAATTCTTTCATAGAAGCTTGAATTGCATCGTACACAGATTTACCGTCACCCGGTTTCGGCATTCGAATAAATAGCCTATCAGTATAAAATTCAGAAGGAAAATCGAATAATAACGGATTCACTTTCAACACTCCTTTTAATTCTTTTATATATAATAATATCCATCTCAAACCATACAGTAAAGAAATTTCTGAATTTTACACATTTTACTCATTCACCTCTACCGCTACACGAACTCCAGATTCAATTGCACCTTGTATCCATCCGTGATATAACGTTGTATGATCACCTGCAAAGTATAATCTCCCCTCTGGTTTTATAATCGCTGGTTGTAGCTCAGATTCTTGCCCTGCCTGAAATAGTGCAAACCCTCCAAGTGCATATGGATCCAATGTCCAACTTTTTGATATGCCAGACATGAACTCATCATATACTTGATCGCCTAATATTGTCGCTAAATTTTGTAGTGTGTAATAAATACGATCTCCCTTTGATAACCCATCCCATAACAACGCATCATAAGACCATGTATAGCTGCCTAACATCATAGCGGATCCTTTCTCTCCAATTCCGTGACTTGGATAATAGGCATAACGAATTGGCAAATCCGTTATAATTCTGCCACCTAATTGTCCTTGTTCTTCCCAAAATCGACTTTTAAATTGAATTCCTATTTTCGTTGCTGGCATATAATGCAATTCACGAATTGCTTTCCATTTTTCATGAGATATAGAATCAAATGGATCTACTTCGACAAAGCGCATTGTCGAAAATGGAATTGTAATAATAACTAAATCCCCTGTAATACTACTATATTCAAAAGTTTCCTCGTTTCGATAAAAAGCTGTCACACCGTTATCATGCTGATGTAGCTTCATTAATTTTTGATTATATATAATATTTCCTTCTAATTGTGGTAAAAAGGACTTTGGTAATCTATCATTTCCTCCTACAATTTCACAAAATCCACTCTCCTCTTGCATAATATATAAAAAGCGTAACGTCTCAACAAATGACCTTTCTAAAAAACCTTCTAAATCTAATAGAACACCGATCATCTCAATCGTTACTGGTGAAAAGTAAGTATTATATTGATAAGGATGATACTTTAAAAATTGTCCTGTAGAGTACCTCCCAAAATCCTTTACTACAACATCCCAATTTTTCTCTGGGTTCTTTTTTATAAAATTTATAATGGGCTGTACCGCTAACAATAATAGCTCTTCAGACGTTTTCCCGACCTCATTCATTTCTACAGGATACTTTAATATACTTGAATCTTTTTCGTATTGTTTTAATGTCGTTTTTCGGCCATTTACGTAAATAATATCAGTCTCATTCCTATTAATAAACGGGCTCACCTGTAGCCCAAATTTTCTTATATATGCCATCGTTAATGTGTGCGAATACGGAATTCTCATTGCCCCAACATCTAAATATAATCCGGTATCTTCCATTCTAACCGTCTCTATGCGGCCACCTACCCGGTTGTTTGCTTCAAAAATTTTCACATCATGTCCTGCATCTTTTAATAAAGATGCCGAAACCAACCCAGCCATACCGGCCCCTACTACTATAATTTGTTTCGAACGTGTCGTCTTCTTTAACCCTTTATTTATAACTTTTAACGTTTCATCCATCTCAGTGTTATACATTATATCTTTCTGCACAATTCCACCCCTTACTTCATAAAATGGGCATTAGTGGTTTAGTGCATTTTATTCATAAATTTCTATAAACATAACAACATAGCAAGTGGAATATTCACTAAAAGTACATAAGAGTTAGCTTTCACACCTCATCACGCTACGTATAATATAGCAACGGTAAAGAAGGAGTGGTTGAAAATGAAACAAACTTACGACTACAACGCTACAAAGAAGTATTTAGAAGGCAAGAAACAACAACTATGCAACAAACTTAGTAGTAAACAACTATCTAAAAAAGAGCGTGAACAACTACAACTTGAGATTGATAACTACGAATATATATTAAATTTAGTCGAAATGAATCATTATGAACGAGGCTTTCCTCGTTAAAAGTGGATAGGTGGTTTATCCACTTTTTATTTTGAGCATTTTATTACGCATTTTTCGTAAGTAAATATATAATAGGATGTACATTAAGATTGCGAGGTATATTCTATGATCAAATTAAGTGTGTTAGACCAATCCCCTATTTCAGATGGTAGTACAGCAGCCCAAGCTTTTTCACATACAGTTACGCTTGCACAAGAAGTTGAAAAATTAGGATTCACACGCTTTTGGGTATCTGAGCATCATAATTCCATCAGCCTTGCTGGTTCAAGCCCTGAAATACTTATTTCTCATATTGCAGCAAAAACGGATCGTATGAGAGTTGGTTCAGGTGGTGTTATGTTACCGCACTATAGCCCTTATAAAGTTGCTGAGAATTTCCGCGTTTTAGAAGCGCTTTATCCAAATCGTATTGACCTTGGTGTCGGCAGAGCACCTGGTGGTATGCCCATTGCAACTCGCGCACTACAAGAAGGAAAAATGGTCTCACTTGATCAATATCCAGAACAAATTGCAGATGTTGCAATGTACTTACATGATCAAGTACCAGAAAACCATCATTACGCAAATTTAAAGGCTACTCCTGTCATTCCAACATCTCCCGAGATGTGGATGCTCGGTTCTAGCGGAGAGAGTGCAATGATTGCCGCAAAACAAGGTGCTTCTTTTGCATTCGCGCAGTTCATTAACGGATACGGTGGTCCTGAAGTAATGAATGCTTATCAGGAACAATTCCAACCTTCCTATTTAGGAGATAAACCAAAATCAATCGTCTCTATTTTTGTTATTTGCGGAGAAACAAATGAAGAGGCGGAAAAAATTGCTTCTAGTTTAGATTTATCAATCTTATTACTAGAACAAGGAAAGCGTACAACTGGTACTCCTTCTATCGAAACTGCACAAAATTATTCATACAGCGCTTATGATTTATTCCGTATAAAAGAAAATCGTCAACGTATGATCGTCGGTGATCCATCTTCTGTGAAAGAACAAATCGTAAACTTAAGCAAAGCGTACAATACTGATGAATTTATGATTGTTACAATTACTCATCGATTTGAAGATAAATTGAATTCTTATCGCTTACTAGCAAATGCTTTTCATTTATAATGATAAAGTAAAACTTTAATCCGTGGGGGTTTTACGGCCAGCCCGGTAAATAGCAAGATAAAAGGGAGACACATCAATTATGATGCATCTCCCTTTCTTACCACTTATTACTTTTACCGTCTATATATTCAATAGCTTCTTTTAATAACTCATCAAAATGATTAGGATAATCATGATTTAAGTTAGGTACAACTTTATACTTATGTTCAATGTTACGATCTTTTAATAACTGTACAAATTGCTCCGTACATTCAAAACAATCTTCATCTTGATCCCCGCACACTACATATCCCTTTATATTTTTATCTTGTAGCACTCCCAACAACTCATTGCATTCTTCAATCTCTGGAAGCCACGGCGCCACAAAAATAAAACCATCTACAGCTATATCTTTTTGTAAAATTGTATACAAAGCTACTCTTGCGCCAGCAGAAAAACCACCAATTATTACACTTTCTACTGTATGATTTTCTATAAACGTAACGTAATGCTCTTTTAATTCCTCTTTCCCTCTATGTATATCGTCCCAAACAAATCCATCTGAAAACTTAATTTGCGAAGATTGTGGTAAAGCTAACGTATAATCTTGTGTCAAAACAGATTTCCAATATGGTTCTATTATTTCTATATTTTCTTGATCCCCGTGCATTGCAATAAATAGTTTTTCTTCTTTATTGCTGTCTAAATATTTCACGTCTGCTCGTTCGGTTTTCTTTGCTAATTCTTCTCTTTCTTTACATAATTGAACCATTTTATGAAACTCTTCAAATTTATGTAGTGGTTTTAAATCATCGTCCGAAATTAAATACTCATTTCCGTACCAAAATCCATTGTCTATAATAGCTTCCTTCATTAACTGTAACGCTTCTTCTTCAAGCCCCGCTGCACTCGCTAGCGCATATTTAAAATTATATATTTGCGCTTTATTCCCCACTACACCTTTAGCATGCTTCATTATATAAGCGTACGCTTCTAAACTCCCTTTATTTGCGTAACGATGTAACGTTTCATTTAATAATTGAATGTAAGTCATACTATTTTTCATACACCCATTCCCCCGTAATCTTTTATTATATTTATTTCTCAAACCTTTATACCATTCTGTAATCACTGTATATAACTCACACTAACAATACTTAATCATTACTTCTCTTCGTCCAATAAGTTTATTATAAAGTTTAATAAACAGAAAAATCAATATTTTTAAAAACAAAAAAAGACAACAATATATTTATTGTTGTTCTCAATACATCTACCCACTCTTTTGTTTTTTTCTGTCCGGTTTACTTGAAACTAAATAATGTTTTTCTGAAATATATAAGTCTCTTTTTAATATACGCTTCAAATATGGTCCTAATTTTATCCCGCATATAAGACGCTCTTCACTACCTTCAACAAGTGGAAACATTTCTTTTTCTGTTACGTACTGATCTACTGCTTTTTGTACGATATCAATTTCTTTAACTAGGTTTAGATTTTCTTCTGTATGTTCAAATACCTCAAGCGTTTCCTTCGTAATAAGAAAACTATTTGTTGGAAATGCAAGTAAATACGGCTTTAACAAATCATAATTTACTGTATAATCATCATTTACTAATACTGTATAAACAATATTAGCATTCGTTTCTAGAAACTTAGCCATCGCTTGTTCTAATTCATCTTTCGTAATTTCACGCTCTTCTTTTCCAGTTCTGAAAAAGCGAAACATTGCATCGCCTCCTTTTTACTATATTATAGCATAAAAGAAAACTGAAAAATGACAAAAAAAGCCATTGAACGAATTTTTCAATGACTTTTTTCTTAATATACTTATATTTATTTTAAGAACGCACTTAGCATCCATACATGTTGTTCTAATGTTGTATGAATCGCTAACAACATGTCTGCTGATGTTTCATCGCCAGCTTCGCCAGCAACTTCCATACCTTCTTTTAATTCTTGAATAAGTGCAGAGTAATCATTCACTAATGTTTGCACCATTTCTTCTGCAGATTCCTTGCTTGTCCCTTCACTCACACTAGATGTTGCAAGATATTCTTTCATTGTCGCTAGCGGTTTACCTTCCAACGCTAAAATACGTTCTGCTAATTCATCAATATTTGTTCCAGCTTCATTGTAAAACTCTTCAAATTTCTCATGTAACGTAAAGAAGTGTGGTCCTGTCACATACCAGTGATAATTATGTAGTTTCACATATAACACATTCCAGTTTGCTACCTGCTTGTTTAATACTTCAACAACATTTGTTTTCGTACTCATACAATCCACTCCTCTTATCATTTCATAATGTTTATCTTTTAATAACCTAGTTACATGTTACCATACATTTCCTACCCTTTCGAACGATTGGCTCATATGTAACAAAGTTTTAACACCTTTAATGCTTCCCTAATATCTTTTAATTCATGTATGTTTTCAAACACTTCATACGTCTAATTGTCCAAGCTCATACATATGCATAATAGTAAATCAAGCTCATCGTAGTAGAAAGAGGGATAACATGGACAATCAACAATGGCAAGTAGCAAAGAAAGTTGCTGCTACTTATATTGGAACAGTCGTTGGAGCTGGATTTGCTACTGGACGAGAAATTGTTGAATTTTTTACAGTGAACGGATTATATGGAACAATTGGCATATGTGTAAGTGGATTTTTTTTTATTTGGCTTGGCACAAAGATGATGTTACTTTCATCACAAATTGGTGCATTTTCAGCGCAAGAATTCAACAAATATTTATTTGGGGATGTATTTGGCAATGTTGTAAACACACTATTATTACTCGTATTATTTGGTGTAACGAGCGTTATGTTATCAGGAGCTGGGGCGGTATTTGAAGAGCAACTTCGTTTACCAAGACAACTTGGTATTTTCATTATACTGATCGCCTGTCTCATTATAGGTAGTCGCGGGTTACAAGGGGTTTTTGAAGTTAATACACTTGTCGTACCTATTATGATGATTTTTATTATCGGACTTGCTATTACAACTTTTTTTCACGGTACAACTCCTATTAGTGACACTATTCCTGCAGAAAGCTGGAATATGAAGTGGATTACTAGTCCTATTACATATGTCGCCTTAAATCTTTCTCTCGCCCAAAGCGTTCTCGTCCCGTTAGCCAGTGAAGTAAAAGATCGAAAGGCCATTTTATGGGGCGGTATTTTAGGCGGCGCAGGACTTTCTTTAATTTTATTATGTAGCCATTTAGCTATTTTATCAGTCGATCAATTTTATCAATATAATATTCCAATGGCTGAAGTCATAAGAAAATTCAATGCAACTTTTCACTTTTTCTTTGTTCTTATCATTTTCGGTGAAGTGTTCACAACTTTAGTTGGTAATGTGTTCGGAATGACAAAACAAATGCAATCCATCACCGGATGGAAAAGTAACAATATTATTTTCTTCATTTTACTAATTAGTTATTGCTTTAGTTACATTGGTTACAGTGAATTACTCCACATTCTATATCCTATAATTGGATGGGTCAGCATCATTTTACTGCCAATTATTGCTTTTAAACAACTTCAAAAAACATAAAAGAAGCATCCATGTTATTGGATGCTTCTTTTATGTTCATTCACAATCATCGCATACTTCCCAGTACGGCCCCATTTCGATTGCTAAATATGGCTTTAATTGCAAGCGAATCATCCGACTAGGCATGCGTTCTAAAACGAATTGAATCCCTTCTTCATCTTCGTCTAATTCAACTTTTGCAATCGCAATTCTTTGCATAATAGAAATAGGCATTCCATCTTTATATAAAGTGATTTTCACCTCATCATATTCATTAAAATACAATTCAACACTCATTTGATTTTTCAACATTTCATCAACAATTTCATATTTATCATTTCGTTCCTGGATTATATATTTCCAGCCGCCTCTACCTTCTTCTTTCGGAGCTGCTTGAAATAATGTCATCAAATCCTCGTATAGCATAAGATAACCCCTCTCTTACTAAAAAACGATGAGTATTTTATATACCCTTTATCTCTATCACTATCCATATGTATTGTACCATATATCGCCGTTTTTACCGTATTCATTTGCTTCATAACTGCATATAAAACAACTGATTTTCTTCATTACTATATGAATTGTCTCTCATTGTATTTCTTAATATGCTTCTAACGCTTTCCAAACATATCAAACATAAGTAAATGCACTCTTTGTCCATCCTCCGCTTAGTATTTCCTTACACTAACAAAAAAAGAAGAGTGACTTTTATCACTCCCCTTAAAAGAATTTCCCCGTAGCTGTTAACGCTAATACAAGTATTAAAATTGTAAATAATAATGATACAATGAAACTAAAAATAGGTAATGCTTTCTTTTCATTCTTCTTAAAGAGTAACTTTAAACTAAGAAAGATGTTTACTGGTACAAGTATAAAATAAAAATATTTAACAATTTGCACCGAGCTATTCGAAAGTGTTTTTAAAATAAACACTTCAATTAAAAAGACAATAAAAAATGAAATACTTAACCAAAATGAGACATAACTAAGCCAAGAATGTCTTTTGGTACCCCAATAAACTCCCATAGTAATCTCCTTTATTTGCATTTTATACGATTATAATTATACATAAAGTAAACAAATACCTTTATTTTTCGACAAATATTATACAACATATACCTTTAAATATTATAAAGATACTCTCAATCTCATTTCATTTTACATAATAAAAACAGACTACTCCAATAGCATACTGCTATTTTGGAGATAGTCTGTCCTCTGTTACACTTTAAATCTTTCAATTAACCCTTGTAACTCTTCAGCCATTTGAGATAATGTACCCGCCGCCGAACTAATCTCCTCAATGGACGCTAGTTGTTCTTCTGCTGATGCTGCAACGTTTTGAGTACTCGTCGCATTGTTCTGTGCTGTCATTGCAATTTGACCTACTGAAATAGATACTTCATTTGCACCTTTTGACATCCCATTAGCCGTTTCAACCATCGTTTTAATTTGATCTGCAATTTCATTTGTAGATAGTAAAATCTCAGTAAAGTTTTGCTTCGTTTCATTCGCAATAACAAGTCCAGATTGAACTTCTTCATTTACATGCCCCATAGATTTTACCGTCTTACTCATGTCATCTTGTATTTCACATATTAATTTACTAATTTCACTAGAAGATACACTAGACTTCTCCGCCAATTTACGTACTTCATCTGCAACAATTGCAAATCCTCTTCCATGCTCTCCTGCTCTTGCAGCTTCAATTGCCGCATTCAAAGCTAGAAGATTCGTTTGATCTGCAATATTTTGAATGACTTCTAGTATGTCACCAATTTGTTTTGATTTATTATTTAACAACTGTATAACTTCATCTGATTGTGACACAGATTCTGCAATAGACTGCATTTGATTTACTGTTTTTCCGACTAGTTTTCCACCATCTTCTGCTTTTTCACGAGTATGAGCAGAAGCCGTACTAATTGATGATGAACTATTTGCTACATGCTGAATTCCTTCTGTTACATCAAATAATAACATTGCACCATTTTCTACGCTCGTTGTTTGCGTTGTTGCCCCGCTCGATATTTCATCCATTGCCATTGTAATTTGCTCAGTCGCTTCACTCGCTTGTCTTACACTTGCCGTTAGCTCTTCTGATGCTGCTGCAACATGTCCAGCCGAAGTATTAATTCTTCCAATTAACGTTCGCAATGCATCTGTCATCTCATTGAATCCTTTTGCAAGTTGACCAATTTCATCATTAGAATGAATCTCGATTGTTTGCGTTAAATCTCCCTCACTTATTTCTTTAGAAGTGGTAACTAATCTCTTTAATGGCTTCGTTATAGAAAGTGTCACAAAATAAATAAGTGCCCCTCCTATAACTAATGAAATACACATAACAATTAACATATTGTAAAATACAGGCTGCGCAGCTTCAATTATTTCATTTGAGTACATCGTTCCACCGATTTTCCAACCTGTTTTTACATTTGTAGCAAATACCATTTGTTTTTCGCTGCCATCATACATATATGAAAAAGCACCATGGTTATCTTCATACATTTTCTTCGCCCAAGAATCAGCTGCCTTATCTCCTGATTTTTCTTGTGGATGAGCAATTATTTTTTGTTTCCCATCTAAAATGAAAGCATATCCTTTTTTACCAATATTGATTAACTTTGTTGTTTTTAATAAATTATCTAAACTTAAATCTATTGCTATAACACCGTTTTTATCTTCTGTTTGTTTTGCAATCGTTACGACAATATGTCCATTTCCTTTCGCCTTATACGGCTCAGTAATGACAATACCACCTTGTTTTGCCACTGCATCTTTATACCAAGAACGATCTGTTGGATTATAGTCTGCTGCCATTTGTATATTTGGTTCTTGCACAAATTTCTTATCATTCCCAGCAACATATACTTGTTCAACATCTTTATTCAAATTGATATATTGAGATAGCATTTTTCTTAATTCATCTTGATTATCCCCTTGATACATATTACCTTGAATCACCCGTGCAAAATTATTCACGTCATTAAATTTCGCATCAATCATTTGATTGATTAAATTATCCAGTATTTTTATATTGTCGTGAGCACTGCTCGTAATTTGTGATTCAAAATTCTTTTTAGCTGTTTGATAAGACATGCCTCCGATAATAGAGCCAGCCGCAATTAAAATGACAAAAAACGAAATTAGTAGTTTCTTTGCTACTCTCATATCACGAAACCAATTCAATAGTCTACCCATTACAAACCTCCTGCTTTTCAATTTCAAAAGTTAAATCTAGCGAGTTGTAAACATTTCCCATCCCTAAATTATTATTTTTATAATCTATTACGATGAATACTTTGTAAAGTTTAAACAATTAAATTCCCTTTGTCTATATATTTGAATAATATTATTATAAAATTTACAAATGCAAAAAAAGCCAAAGGGAACCACCCTTTGGCTTTTCATATTTTTTTATGCTGTTTAGAAATCTTTTTCCACTTATCACGCTCTGCTCTCGCAAGAATAGCATCTTGTTTTCTCATAAAATACGCCAGTTCTCTTTGTAATTTTTTATAGCTTTGCAAACGATTTATCGTAATAATTCCGTTATCAATTGCATTATGCACTGCGCACCCTGGCTCATTTTCATGTTTACAATCCCTAAAACGGCACGTTTTTGCTAATTCTTCAACATCTGAAAATGTTGTTTGAATTGCATCGCTTCCTTCCCAAAGCTGCAGCTCCCTCATACCCGGAGTATCAATAACTAAACCACCACTCGGTAATCGGAACAATTCACGATGAGTTGTCGTATGCCTTCCTTTACTATCTTCCTCACGAATATCTCCCGTTTTTGCTACTTCAAGTCCTATGAGTGCATTTAACAAAGTTGATTTTCCAACCCCCGATGACCCGACTAAAGCGATTGTTTTTCCTGAAGAAACAAATTGCTGCAAAGATTCAACACCAGTATGCTCTAAACTATCAACGACGAAGATCGGAACACCAATTGCCACAGCTTCCGTTTCTACAATTTTCTGTTCCACGTCTTCACATAAGCTACTCTTTGTTAAAACAATAACTGGCATTGCACCGCTTTCATACGCTAATAGTAAATAACGTTCTATTCTTCTTACGTTAAAATCATGGTTAAGTGCATTTACTAAAAATAGATAATCTACATTTGCTGCTATTACTTGTTCTTCCGTTCGATTACCAGCCTCTTGTCTAGAAAAAGAGCTTCTTCTTTGAAAAATACGATGAATAATTGCTTTCTTTTCATTCTCTATTTTCTTTATATACACCCAATCACCAACCGCTGGATAATCTCCCTTCGTTACTGCTTCATGCCGAAACTTTCCAGACAGCTCTGCCATATATTCACCATCATTACAAATAATTCGATATATATGTTTATGCTCAAGTAAAATACGCCCTACTTCAAAGTTCTCTACAGCTTGTTCTTCAAAAAAAGAATCCCAGCCGAATGATTTTAAAATATTTTGATTCAAATTGATATCCTCCCTAGTTTAAGCTAAGCGGAAGGATCGTGCGCTCACTTATAAAGTCTCGCCCTTTCCATCCACCTTTGTATTTGGTTTATTATTCATATACGTTATTTTCGCCATAATACATCACTCCGTTCTCATTTTAATTACTCTCATTATATGGAATATTTATTTAAAAAGCTACCTTATTTAACGCAATTTTCAAATATTTTATTTTTCATCATTCTAATTTGTCCACGGTGACTAACCTCATCTTCTAGCACATGAAACCACAGATAGTGCTGGTTATACGCTACACCGTTAGGCCACTTTCTTTCTGACATAAGCCATTCATCATCTTGTTCATTCAAATACTTCAGAGATTCTTCTCGAACACTTTGTAGAAGTTGTACATAATACTGTATTTCATGACCACGAATTGTTCTCCCCGCTTTCCCTAAATACAGTGCGTCTTCCCATATTTCTAATTCTTCTTTTGTAAAGTCGCGCTCTTGAAATGAAATAAGTTGATGGGCTTTTTCTATAGCTGCTATATGCTTTAGTAACGCTCCGATGGAATTCCCCCCACTCGTCATAATGAAATCTAATTGCTCAACAGATAGATCGTTTATTTCCTGTAATGTTACAGCCCTCGTATGCTCCAGCATGCTTACTAATTCCCCTATATTTTTTGTATAACCATCTACACTTCTTATTCGATAATCTATATTCATATCACGCACCCCTTTCTACATTCATATTAAGGACTAACCGCTTCATATAATAGACTAAAAGATATCAGATTTTTCTGTTATAATTATATTGAATACGTAATAAACCTAAACAAACTTTCTCAATATGCTTCTATGAAATATTAAAAGGAATCAATATAAAAGAATCGAATCTTATTCACTAAAAGGAGTGGATTCGATGGAAATGTATCAATGGCTAACTGCTGTTCTCGTTGGTGGCATTACTGGTTTCGTTTCCCATCTTATCAATAACCAAGGCAAGTTATTGCTTCCACGCCGTTTGAAAACTTTTTTTCACTTTGGGTTTTTGACTGATATTTTCACTGGTAGCTTAGCTGCACTTCTTGGACTCGTTCTATTCGATGTCACCTTAATAAAAGAAATTATAAAAGTATCCATTGTGACAGCTATTTCCGGTCAGACTTTCTTACTGCACCAAGCGCTTGGTGGTGAGCAGGCTAAAAATACACAAATTGGGAAAGCTGATGAGAAGATTCAAGAAATTGACAAATTATTACGACGTTAGTCTATACTTTCTTTAAAAATTATTGCTATAATAAACAATAAATATTTTCTATTGCGTCGTTTGTCAGAAGAAAGGGTGTTTCGTATGACAAAAAAGAAAATAGAAGATTTCTTAACAAACACTGAAAAAGAGGAACTGCTAGAAAACTATAAATGTTTACGAGAAGCCCGCACAAAAAGCGAAGCTAATTATTTTGGTGAAGCAGTAGACCATCTATTAAATAAAGCAAAACAACGAATTATTAAAGATGCAGGCATACATGATGAAAATGCAGCAACAGTTCAATCAAAGAGAAAAGCACTGTTTTAGTTACATTAGCTAAAACAGTGCTTTTCATTTAGAATTTTTTCTTCTTGCCATGCTATATTCTCTCTGTCTTTATTCTTCCCATTTTCACAGTTTCAAAAGTCATATAGGCCTAGAAATCCACCTAATAATAGGTAAAATAATTGAACTTGTAATGCAATAATCTAAATAAGTTTATTAAATCGCTTCTTTTAAATCTGAATGCGGATTTGGTCCGTATTGATTGTCATTTTCTTCACTTTCAATGATAAAAAATACAAGTAAAACAACGCTACCAAACGGTACAAAATTTAATAGTTGCCACCATCCTGTTTTCCCAATATCATGCAATCGTCGTGCACCAACCGAAAAACTTGGTATAATCATTACTAACATAAATAGCAACTAACACCTCTGAAAATGATGATAAAAATAACAGTAACCAAAAAATTACGATATTCGATAAACTAAAAGTCCAGTACTCTTTTCACGTAGCTCTACCACTAAAATTCCCATAATTCTTTAGAGCTTTCAAATACCATTGCATTTAAATCTCTCCCTTTTATCCCCAATAAAATTAAAACATGTAATTATTAACAGATAAGTAGAAATATAACACAGCATTTATGTGAAATCCATATCCTAATCTAAATTATCCTCTATTTAAATAGTTTTCTCTTTCAACATTTTTCACATTACTTTCACATCTATTTCACAAATATAAGTAGTCCTATATGGTAAACTACATATATCCTTTTCCAAGGAACTATATGCCGATATATAAATCCCTATCTTTGTAGGGATTTTTTATTTTTGAAGTCCTCATAACTTTGTTACAATACATTTCTTCTACTATTTCTATACTTTTAGTAACCACTGTAATTAATAGCGCATTCATGTATTCATACTCTTATTAATTCTGATTTGCGAAATATTTATACAGGCTTTATGATGCAATTCCTGTTTCACTATCTTCATTAAGCTTTTCACTTTTTCTAAACAAAAATAAAGCTCCTATATATAGTAACGCAGTAAAACTACCTATAAGTATAAAATTGTGAGATGCTGCAAATAGCAGTCCTGCTATTGCCGCTCCAATCATTTGACCAATATACATAGAAGCATTAGCAAGCGCGGCTCCTGTTCCTCTTGCTACACTAGACATGTTTTGTAAGTGCCCCATCATTAATACAAACAAAATTCCTGTCACAAAAAACAAAACAAAGAACAATAACTCCACCAATATAATGTTCTTTACATGAGGAAGTAATACATATAGCACTGCTGTAAATATAATTCCACCATAGAAAGAAAGTTTATAACCAATTTTATTTACGATTCTAGGGCCAAAAATATTACCAGTTAAATTCCCTAATCCTAATATAAGCATGGCTGTACCTACTTCATGAACTTGTAAGCCAAATTGAATGGAAAGCCATACACCAAAAAATGAAAATGCAGCAAAATTACCAGTTTGAAAAACAAAATATGCAAAATAAGAAATTGAAACCTTTGAATCTGTAAGTAATTGTTTATAGCGCTTTAAGATGTTTGTTTTACTTCCACCTATATGAACCGGTTGTATTTCTGGTAATACTACATAGATAAGAATTACAAGTAGTGTTGATAATATACCAATGACGAAAAATGGTGTTGTATAGTGTATCATTGCCAAATACGATCCAACTGGCAACCCTAAAATTTGAGAGATTGCTAACCCTGCTGTTGCAATTCCAATTGCCTTTACAATTTGCTTCTTCTCTATAAGGAGCGGAATAGATGCCCACACTTGTGGAGATACAAAGGCTGCACTTACACCTGCTAAAAATCTAAATGCTAGCATCCATAGAAAACTCGGTGCCATTCCACATAAAAACGTACTTAACGCAAAAAAACTCATTCCTATTACCATCACTTTTTTTCTGTTTAAGCCATCTGATATAGGACCAGCAATAAGCGCAAATCCAGCGTACCCTAAAGCATATGAACTCACCATCCACCCTGACAGCTCAGTTGAAACATGATACACCTTTTGTAATGTCGGTAAAAGTGGTGAAATTAAGAAAGTGTCTGTACCTATCATAAACATTATCGTAAAGAATACAGCTAGTACTCTTTTCATTTAAACCTTCTCCTTTTATATAAAAAGAGGGAAGTACCCCTCTTCTCAACTAATCTTCTAAAATAGATTCAATCTCTTTCATCACCTTCTGATTCAATGAAACTTCCACCGCTCTTACACTTTCTCTTATTTGCTCCGCTCGTTTCCCACCAGGAATAACAGTATCAATTCCTTTTTTATTTAATAGCCATGCTAAAGCTAAATGTGATACTTCAAGATTCATTTCTTTAGCTAAACCTTTTAACTTCTCAACTTTTTTAAAGTTACTCTTATATGTATTTTCTTCAAATAGATTTACACTTTGACGCCAATCGCCTTCGTTCAATTTAAAATCTTCTGTATATTTCCCACCTAGTATCCCAAAGGCAAGAGGTCCGTACGGAATAAATGAAATACCTGATTCTATACAATACGGCAAAAGTTCTTCCCCAGCAGCACGATCTAACATATTATACGGTGATTGTACAACATCTATTTGTCCGTGCTGATTCGCTTCTTGTAATTGCTCTACGTTTACGTTAGATATTCCAATTGCACGAATTTTACCTTCTTCTTTTAGGCGATTAAGCTCACCAATTGAATCTATGTAACTTGTTTCTGGATTTGTAAAATGTAAATAATATAAATCAATATAATCAGTTTGTAGTCTTCTTAAGCTATTTTCCACAGCATTTCTTAAATAGCTTGGCTCATTATTAATATAAACCTCTCCATTTAATAACGGCTGTATTCCACCTTTTGTAGCAAGTACAACTTCGTGGCGTTTTTCTTTTAATACTTCTCCTACTAATTCCTCTGATCTACCGAAACCGTATGAATCTGCTGTATCAAAAAATGTAATCCCTTGCTGGATAGCTTCTTCTATTACTCGTTTTCCCTCCTCCTCATTCACATCAGCATATAAATTATGTCCCCCTACAGCGTTTGTTCCTAACCCCAACTTCGAAATATGTAGTCCTGCCTTTTGCAATTTGGTATATTTCATTTTTTCTCCCCCCTATATTTCTATTGTTCGATTATATTCGAACAATAGAAATATACCACTTTATATGTTATAGTGCAAACTATATTAACTTATACAAGCAGGTGAAAAAATGCGTACTCTCTATCATCCAAATCGAGAAGAAATTCAATTCTCTTCTGTTTTATACGCACTTAGCGATCAAATTCGTTTACAAATTGTAACGATGCTATTAGTGAAAAATGAACAATCTTGTGGTGCGTTAAACATTCCAATTGCGAAATCAACTTTATCTCACCATTTCAAAGTTTTACGTGAATCCGGTGTTATGTATACACGCCTTGAAGGAACACAGCGTTTCATTTCAATTCGTGAAGATGACTTACATGCTAGATTCCCCGGTTTATTAGACGTCGTATTACATGCGACAGAACCATACTAAAAAACATCTCATATTCATATGAGATGTTTTTTAGTTTTTTCTATTCTTTTAATAAAATGCAACTTTAATCAGAAGGAACTTTGTTCATCACACACTAGAAATACATGCGCTTAATTCTTTTTTACTACAATAATTTGATTACATTTTATACACATCATTAATATTGGACCACCTACCTGTTTCAATTCCTGTAGTTGCTTATGCTCGCACTTCCCCATATTATTACCTCCCTCATATAATTAGGTCATTCTGTAATCACTATAACTACTAAGTCCATTCCTAATTTAAGGTCTGAATAAAACGTTTAAACGCCGATATCCCTTCTTCATCTCGCTTAAAAACACCAGCATCTTCAAGCGCCTGTATAAATTTCCTTCCCACTTCTTCTCTTATAATCTCCTGTATATTTTGTTCATGTATCCGATTGTCATATTTGATTTTTAATTTTTCTGCCCATCGTATATGAGGCGTTGAAATATCACTTGGAATGTTAAGTAAGAATTTTTCCACTTCCTGAAGTTCTGTTTTTAAACGCGCAGGTAGTACAGCTAACCCCATTACTTCAATTAGACCGATATTTTCTTTTTTAATATGTTGTATTTCCGCATGAGGGTGAAAAATACCTAGCGGATGTTCTTCACTTGTACGATTGTTTCGCAAAACAAGATCCAATTCGTACATATTATTCCGGTAGCGGGCAATCGGCGTAATCGTATGATGTGGAACATCATTCGTAAATGCAAATATATTAACGGATGGATCACTATATCCCTTCCACCTCTCTAATATGTACTCACCTGCATTTACTATTTGTTCTATGTCGTTACTTCTTAAGCGAATAACTGACATAGGCCATTTAATAATAGAACATTGCATTTCTGGAAAGTTAGTGAGTTCAAAAATAAAGTCATTTGATGCATTTGCCATAGCAAATTCATAATTTCCACCTTGATAATGGTCATGTGTTAAAATAGATCCTCCTACAATTGGCAAATCTGCATTCGAACCAAGGAAATAATGCGGGAATTTTTCTACAAATTTTAACAAACGTAAAAATGTTTGACGGTCAATTTTCATATCACGGTGTTCTGAAGACAATACAATGCAGTGTTCATTGAAGTAAATATACGGAGAATACTGTAGAAACCAGCTTTCATCTGTAAGATTCATACGAATCATACGATGATTCGAGCGTGCTGGATGTCCAATTCTGCCTCTATATCCTTCATTCTCAATACAGAGTAAACATTTTGGATAATTTGTACTTTCCAATACTCTCTCTCTAGCAATTTGTTTCGGGTCTTTTTCCGGTTTTGATAAATTAATTGTAATATCAATGGGGCCATATTCCGTATGTACTTTATAATTTATATTTTTGGCAATTTGCTTCATTTGGATATAGTTGCTGTTTTTACTTAATTCATAGAAGTAATTTGTTGCAGCCTTCGGATTTTGTTCGTATTTTTCATAAAATAGAGAATTGATAATGGACGGTTTGGACATAAAAACATCCATAATTGCACTTGCTAAAATCTCCTTCTCGTCCATTACTGCCTCAATGACTTTATGCATACAAGCATATTCAATTAACTCTTCCAATAACTCCGAAATTGCTTTCTTTGCGGGTGCTGACGCTTCCACTACAAAGTCATCTAAACGAAGTAAAGAAAGAATTTTATTCCTTGTATATATTTCATCTTCTTGTTCAATCAATTGAACTTCAATAGCCCGATCAATTAACTGCTGGATAGCTTGATATATCATCAGTATATACCTCCTCTAACCTTTTAGCGGTTTATGTTGTTACGATGCTAGTTCTATGTACCTTTTATAATTTTATGAACAGACGTATGGGATAACCACCATTCTAATATACGTTTTGCTGTCTCCAAAGAAGCTATTAGCATACTTGAATCGCCCGTTTAGTAAGCTATTTTGTTACATTATACGTACGTAAAAACACTTCTACAATCAACATCTTGTCGTATTTTTTAGACATCTTGCTTTTCACTTTTAACAATTCACTAAAAACATACAAAGGAACATTTTTTAAAAATCAGTTTCCCATGATTCAATGAACACAATGAGGCCTATCTCCTCTGAGATAGGCCTCTAATTTCTGATATTACACGAACTATAAAACTATCTTTATCTTAATTCAAGATTTTCACCTCTGTGTCTCTCCCCTGTAGTCACCTTTTTTCAATACGTAAATTATCTAAAATAAACGTACCTGCTCCGGTATCCCCGTTTAAATTCGTTCCATCACTGAAAATTCCAACATAAGTTTGACCGTTCTCAGAACCTGTCACAGTAAACTCTGCTGTTTTTGTGTCAGTAGATGCAGTAAGAGTGTTATTCACACTCAATCCCTTTGCATTCGCAATGTCTCGAACATCAATTTCTTGATCCCCTGAAATAAAGCGATATGCATTTGCTGTTGTTTGGTAGTCAAATGATACTTTATAAGTTACGCCTGGTTCGAAACGATAATTTTGAGGAATAGTACGGTACAGCAAACCTTTGTTTCCAGTGTTCACTTTAACGGACCAATTCCCACCTAATACATCATCGACTAATTTTTTGCCTGCCCATCCTTTTTGCGTATATGGAGCATGCAATTCAGACAAATGAATTCTGTTGTCTTCTACCCCTTCTGTGTTACCAATAACGAATGGGTAAATTCCCTGTACCACCGTTTCAAAATCTTGTTTAAATTCCGTCGGTGAGACATGATTTTTTAAGGACTTTTGAACGATCCGAATATCATCAAATTTTGTGTTTCCTTTTCCAGAATCACGGCTGAGAGTTAATTTAGCTTTATTAGTTACAGCTGTAAAGCTTACTTGCATGATTTGCATTTTGCTATTGTATCCATCATTTGAGGCATGTGAATCTGCCTTAATATAGTTCTTTTGCAGGCTTCGAAGTGTGTAATTGTTAACGTCTTCTTTCCCACCTGTTACTGTAATTCCGGCCTTTACATCACTATTGTTTTCAACATATACCTCTGCTACATATTCTTTACCTGGTTCTAAACCAGTAAGAACACGGGAAACAGTTGTATCTTTTGACGGACTATCAATATTCAAGTAGTAATCTCCACTACTTACATTACGGTTGCTTCCAGTTTGATTTGTTCTGACGGCACTTACAGCTTTGTTATCCCCCTCAATAGTTGTATATGCACTTACTTTTCCTGTATTGAATCCCGCGTCATATATATGAGCACCCTTGCTCCAATCATAATCAAGAATTTCCAAACCTTTATCTCTTTTTGGTACAACAACATAAGGAGTTGCCGCACTAGCTGTCAAAGTTACCTTATTATTTACGACCTTGACTTCTTTCACATCTGCTCTACCACGATCTGTCAGTTTGTATATATATACACTAGATGCATCTTTATATTCATCTGGAAGTGTCCAAGTAGTTGTACCACCTTCCAAATTCCAATGATATAGTTTTTCAGAATTAGAAGTTGGATTTTTAAAATCTTGTTTCACCCAAGGAATTAAATAAGTGTGTCCATCAAGTACAACGTTTCCATTCAGTGTAATAACACGTTCCCTAGAATTGTCTTTTCTAGTTACATCGACAACATCCCCATTACTTGGGTCTTTCAATTTTATTTCCTTTTCTAAGTTTGTCTTGCTTTTATCCCCTTCTACAGCTGTCCAATTCGTTACATAATATTTTTGTAAGAATTTAGTAGGTAGATTTGTATCAAATGTCATACGAATAAAATTATCAAAATTCTTATCAGATTGCCACCCTTCGAAACCAGCTAATTCAAATCCACCAAGCAATGGATGATCAGCAGTTCCTCCTACTTCAGGCCAATTCAACACCCAAGAATCTCTTTGGTGATTGCTAATAAAGCGTAGTACTTCTGAGTTGATACCTTTGCTTTCCGGTCCACCGTAGTTTTTATCGGTAGCCCAGTGTTGCCACGTTGAATAATTGGCCATAGAACCACCAAATTCCGTTGTTAGTCTCCAGCCCCTATCTTTAAATTGATCGGCTATTCTATTTGATTCCCATTGATTTTGATACCATACATCTAAATAAATAAAGTCAAGATCTGAAACAGCAGCTTTCAATTCATCTAGTCTTTTCGCACGCGCTCCAGTATACAAATCTTTTAATTTATTAATTGTATAAGATTGATCTAGCCAGCCCCATCCTAAAGAATTTGGACGATCAATAAAATCATTGTTGAAAGCTTTCGCTTCAGGATAAACTTCCTGCGCATTGATATGGACACCAAATTGGGTATTATACTTATGCCCCTCTTTAATAAGCGTATCCAAATCTTTCACGCCACCCATACGCTCACCTACATTACCGTAATCCGGATGACCACTGTCATGTCCTTCGTTTGCATATCCTTTTAATAAAACAGCCTGCCCCAATTCATCAGTAGCAAGAGCAACCTTTTTAATATTATCTGCTGTTTTTAAGAATGGTTGTTGTGCTTGTGATCCGAAATTCATTGCAATACGCATTCCAACATTATTGTTTACATCTTGATATCCTTTAATGTCTTGCATAATATCACGGTATGCAATCGCCGCATCTTGCCAATCTGTCTTATTATCAGTATTTAAATCTTTAGCGATAGCTATTTTAATAGTTGGTTTATTTTTTTGTGGTTCTGACATAAAATCTCTTTGGTAATAGAGTGCACTAGAACCTATCCCCATTGCCTTAGAACCATTTTTATTTACATATCGATTTGCAACTAAGTTTTTATAGCCATCCACTTCTGAACTGGACCATACACCCGCACTCAATTCGTCAGTTGACAAAAATGCAGTATAATTTTTAGTAGATGTACCTATTTCTCCCATGGAAGAATCTACGCTTACATCCACATCTCCTGATTTCCTAACGTCAGTACTAATATTCGTTAATTTAGCTTTTGCACTTTTTTGCTCCGAATTTACTGAGATAACGTTCATATCAGCAAACTCAACTGTTTCAATTTTTGCACTACCATCATTTTTAATTTCATCGAAACTATAAATAACTTTATTATCATTTACTTTCAAAGATACTTTAAATACAGCATCAAGATTTTTAATTTCATCTACAACTTTTAATGTATATAGCACTTCACTATCGCTTAACTTTTCAAAGCTTACTTTAGGATAGTATAGTGCACCATTTACTTTCAATCCGTAAACAGGCGATTCTTGTCCATTCATTATTTTATCGCCAACTTTGTATTTCACAACCCGCGGGAATACTTGGTCAATAGTGACATCCATATACTTTGACTTTAATGTATCTTCTACTGGCGTGGTATCTGGAGGTTTTGGCGCACTATATTCCTTGATTTTGACATTAGAAATCGTAATATCGGCAGCTCCTCGGCTTTTTTCAAACCCAAGTCCCCCCGCTTGATCTACACCACCTGTTAAAGTCCAAGAATCTACCTTTTTACCATCAATGTATAACGTTGCAACATCGTCCATGAATACTAAACGTAAATGGTATGTTTGTTTTGCTTTTAACGGTACATTTGAAGTCATCGACGTCCAATTGTTTATACGCCCAAATGTTTCACCAAAATACTGGTCGTTCGTATCCCCTGTTCCCACATAAGTGTATGTAGATGCATTTTGAACACGATAGATTAATCCAAAGCGATTCATCTTATCAGTATTAGTAGTAACATCCGCTTCAAAAACACCATTTTTAATCGCTTTCATTTGGTTATAGACAATTCGATTCTTTTGGGTAGATGTAACACCGAAAGTTGCTGAACCATCTTCATTATAAGTAACTTTTCCATCGCCTGAGATAATTTTAAAGTCGCCTTCTTCTAGTTTATTATCCGTAATGTCGACAAGTTTTTCATCTCCTGGATCCGTGCCTCCATCTCCAGGTGCAGCTCCTAATTCAATGAGAACTTGACTTTTTTTATCTCCAAAAGCACCAAGTTTAACTGCTTCCTTACCTGTAAGGAGGTTATTTACATCATTAGGTAAAGTAACCGGTCCAAATAAATCTTTTCCATCTAATGTAATATTCAAAGTGGTTGCGTTATAATCAATTTTTATGGAATGTGAGATCCCAGCCTCTGGAAGTGAAACATTCGGTCTCGTTTTTATCCAATCACCTTTTCCTTGATATTTGTATTCATAGAACCATCCAAGTGAGTCGTAGCCTACAAAAACGAAGTTATTATTGTCAATATAGTGAGGATAGAAACCAAATCTAGTATCTTCTCCACTGGTTTCTGGAGTAAAGGTATACGCCATCGTTCCCGATTCTTTAGCGATTTTATTTTGTTCTTGAAAAATTGCAGCTTTAGCCCCATTATCATTTCCGGCACCTGCTCCAAGCCTTACATAGGACTTCCCATTTTGTTCTATTATTGCATTGATTTCGTTTCCTCCAGATGAAATTGTAACCCATGGATTAGACACATTTGCTCCTACATGTAATGGCACCATCATGCTAACTAAAAATGTCGGCACAATTAGCACAAGTGCAAGAAGGGTATTAAAAGCTCTCTTGAAATGCTTACTCTCCAATTCTTCTCCCCCTTTGAAATTTAAGTTTTAGTTAAAAACAATACCTGCACATTCATTTTTAAAATATACCAAAACCTGAAAGGTACCGCTTTCACCTATGTTTAGAATAGTTTTTTTCAAGTGCGGACTCAATAAAGATATTGTTTCTTTTTTTAGTTATATTGTCTTTTTAAAACGCTTACAAAATAAGGGTATTGTTACCTTTTTAAGTATGTTTTTTATTGAATTTTACTACATTCAATCGATTGGATATTATACGATAATTAATATTCTTCGGTTTATTTATATGTAAAGGTTGTTCCCCTCCCCTTAGTCATGATGACTTCTCCCTTAACTGTTCTGAGCTTTCACCCTAAAATTTGTGACCAAACTGGACGTAAATAAAAAATGAGCAGACGAATGTCTACTCATTTTTCTTCATTCCATTTAAAAATGGAAAAAAAGATATTGTACTAACTTTGAAGCTCAGCTGTTACTTTTACTTTAGCAAACCATGAATTAGCTGTCTCTTTCAATACGAGATTCAGTTCTTCAGTATTCCTTTTACCAATATCTTTTAACCAATCACGACCTGCTTGTTCACCGCCTATAGCAAACGGTATAACACCGTCTTTCCAAGTTGCCCGACCACATAACACTCCGTTAAAGGTAGAACCGGAGTCTTTAGCAAATTTTAATGTTTCTTGAAATAATTTTGTGCTTACTCCTGCACTAAGGAAAATAAATGGTAGCTTAGTTGCTTCACTTTGTTCTTTGAAATAGGAAGCTGCTTTTTCTTTACTGTAAACAAATTCATCTTCTGTATATCCTTCCACATAGTTCATATCTACTGGAACTTCTACTTTTAATACATCTACTTTATATTGTGGTTTCGAGAACTCCTTCATGGCCTCAATCACTTTATACGGCTTTATTTTTGCGTATGCTTTATTTTTCACATTATCACTTTCAGCATCATAAGTAACAATCTCTAAGAAAAATGGTATGTCTTCAGCTGCACACTCAGATCCGATACGTTCCATATAGACATGTTTATAGTTATTAATTCTTTCATCTTCATTGACATCATAGTAGAGTAAGAATTTAATAGCGTCGGCACCTGCTTCTCTTAATCGTTTCACTGACCATTCCGGTAATAAATCCGGCAACCGTCCTGCTTCTGACGCATCGTATCCAGTTTTTTCATACGCTACGATTAAGCCCGATTCTTTATTACGGACCTTAGCCGCTGGCAGACCGTATTCCGGGTCCAAAAGAATCGCTGTTGCAAATGGTGTTAATTCCTCAGAAACTAATTCTTTGAAACGGATAATCCCTTCATCTCCAACATGACTTGCACCGCCAGACGCAATCATTTTTTTCAATGAACCGCGTTGATCAATAGCCAATGCCCCAATTATGCCATTTTCAGCAGATAACCGTTTTAGAGCTTCCAATTTATTTTTGGTTAGTTCTAGCATCAACATTCTCCTCTATCAATCTATTTTTTCAACTTTAACGAGATCAAAGTATTGTTTAAACTTATTCACATTAATATAACCAGTTCCAGCTTCCATCGTATTTAACATTCCTGTAGTCATCGCCGTTTTAAGAACAGTCTCGACTGTTTGATGTTGATGTAGTGCCACAGCTAACCCTGCAACTGTTGCATCACCTGACCCTACAGGATTGACCACTTCTACTTTCGGAATCGTAACTCTGTAATAGTCCTCACCGTGCTTAACAAATGCACCTTCACTACTCATTGACACGATAATCCACTCAATTCCAGTAAATAGTTCATGGTTTAACGCTTTCTTCAGATCTATGTTCCCCGCTTGCATGTTTATGCCCAACAGCTGAGATAATTCCGCTGTATTTGGTTTAATGACAAACGGTTTTTCTTTATGCACCATCGCTTGTTTTAAAGATTCCCCTGACGAATCCATAATTACTGGAATTTTATTTTCATGACAGATTTCTAGCATTTGATAATAAAAGTTAGTTGGTAACCCTTTCGGCAAACTACCCGAAATTGTCACAAGTGAAGCTGTTGTAAGTAGATATTCGAATTTTTCTAAAAAATCATTTCCCTCTTCTTTAGATAATGTTGGCCCAGATTCTAAAATCTCTGTTTGCATCCCTTCATGAAGAATAGCAATACAATTTCTTGATTCTTTTTTGATTTTTAAAAATTCATTTGGAATATTGACTTTATTTAATTCTTGAATAATGTATTCACCAATCGTACCACCAAGCACACCTGTCGCTAGGACAACCTCATCCATTTGAGCAATTACTCGTGCAACATTCAAACCTTTTCCACCAGCAGTTTTATGAACCGTTTCCACACGGTTAACTACATCTAACTTTAATTCATGAATCGGATAGGAAATATCGACCGATGGATTCATGGTGACAGATAAAATCATTGGTACTCCCTCTTTCAGAAAATTGTTTAATCTTGAAAACGGCATACTCCATCAAGATAGGTAGCAGTTACATCCATCGCTGGCGTCATCACAATAAAGTCAGCAGCATATCCCTCGGCAATCTTCCCGCATTCACCATCAAGCTGAACACTTTTTGCTGGTGCAGTACTCGCCATGTAAATTGCTTCCTCGGGCGCGGCAATTCCCCACTCGACGACATTTTTGACAGCATCTTTTAATTGCAAAATACTCCCGGCTAAACTTCCGCTTTCCAAACGAGCCATCTCATCTTTTACTTTCACCGGAAACTCACCTAGTTGATAAGTTCCTTCCGGCATACCTCCAGCCATCATACAATCAGAAACCATTACAACCTTTTCTCTGCCGCGGACATTCATTAAAATATTTGAGGCAACAGGATGAACATGATGTCCATCACATATGATTTCGGCATAAACATCTTTTAGATTCATGGCCGCACCGACCATCCCCGGCTCACGATGGTGTAGTGGGCTCATTCCATTGAAAGTATGAATAAAAATGGAAGCTCCTTTTTCAACCGCTTGCTTTGCTTCTTCATAAGTTGCGTCACTATGGGCCAACGCCACGGCAATCCCTTCTCCTACAGCATATTCAATAAATTCTGCTGCCCCTTTCCTTTCAGGTGCAATCGCGATTTTTTTAATAGCATTATTTGATAATTTCTGCCAAACTTTCAACATATGAATTGATGGGTCACAAAAATATTTCGTGTTTTGTGCTCCTTTATGCTTTTCAGTAAAAAACGGTCCTTCTAAAAAGATTCCTTTAATTTTTGCACCTTGCACTTTCGTATAATTGGCACCAATCATTTCAACGACGTTATTTAACGATTCTATTGAGGATGTTAAAGTTGTCGGTAAAAAGGATGTAACGCCGCAAGAAAGGAGTCCTACCGAAATTTGGTCCAGTCCTCCAAAACTATTGTCCATAATGTCGTGATTTCTAAATCCATGAATATGTGTGTCTACTAGGCCAGGAGCGATCCAATGTCCTCTATACTCAATAATGTCTGTCGTTTCCTCTGGTTTGTTTTTTGAAAAAACACCGAATTTTCCGTCTTTTATTTCTAAAAATCCAGGCCCTGTGACCATCTCATCAAGAAAAAACTTATCTGCAAAAATAAAAATAGACATGTATGTTTCTCCTATCCTAGTTACTCATATTCGTAGATGGTAACACCTTTAACGACACGGTTCACTGTTCCTGTCGGTGAAGGTGTATCCGGTGTATTGCCTACTTTCACGGAAGCTAACAGTGAGACTGTTTGCCCAATCATGACAAAAGGTAATGCTAAGTAAGCATCCGGTACAGAGTGAGCCTCGCTGCCGAATGCAAATCTGTTCCCAGCATAAATAATTTCTCCATCAACCTCGATGGCACAAATATAACTGGCAATGTCGTCTTGCTGCATTTCTTTTAACATATCTAAATCATATTGACGTGTATAAGGATGGTTAGAAACAAACACGAAAACTAATGATTTTTCGTTTACAAATGATTTTGGACCGTGTCGGAATCCGAGTGGTGAATCAAATGCGGTAACAATTTTTCCAGCTGTCAGTTCTAATATTTTTAATTGTGATTCTTTCGCTAAACCTTCTAAACTACCAGAACCTAAGTAAATAATTCGGTCAAAATCAAAATCTACTATCTCTTTGATGACGTCTTCGCTTTGAATGACACTTTCACCCATTTTATGAATTTTTTTCACTATCTTTGATTTTTCTTCATTCGATATAGAATCAAAAACAAGTAATGCCGTTAACGCCATGCAAGTATAACTTCCTGTCATGGCAAATCCTTGGTCATTCGATTTTTCAGGCATCAATAGCAATAAATTTTTTTCATTATTCACGGACCGTTTGGCTAATTTACCGTCTTTCGCACAAGTAATCGTTATTTGATACAAATCCGTTACTATTTGCTCAGCTAATTGTACGGCAGCAACACTTTCCGGACTGTTCCCGCTTCTAGCAAATGAAACGAGTAAAGTTGGATAATCCTTTTTGAAGAATTGATAAGGATTTGAAACTAACGTGGTTGTCGGAATACTTATTACTTCCCACTGTTGTTCATCGACTTTTTCTATTAAATAAGGGGTGACTGTATCACCGACATAGGCAGACGTTCCAGCGCCCGTAAAAATAACTCGAACCCGATTGTGTTTCATTACTATTTTTTGTAAAAACTCTTCAATCCCCTCGCTTTTCTCCATATACAAAGCAAAGGTTTCAGCCCATAAATCAGGCTGCCGTTTTATTTCCGCTGTTGTTATCGATGCACCTAACGAAACTAAGTTTTCTTGACTTAATGTAAACATATTCGTCCACTCCTCTACCTATTTGCCATCATTCTCTTCATAAAAGAAGATCGGCGCCACCTCATTACATACCTTCAAACACCCGTAATCCTGCACCAGTAACTCCATTATTTTGTGCCAATGTACTAATACTCATCTGCTCCAAAAGATGTTGTTGCTCAGGAAGCTGATACATTTTCAGCTTCGTTTTAATCAACTCCAGTAGAAATGGATTTTTCACAATGACACTACCGCCAAAAACTATTTTGTGCGGATCTAATAAGGAGGAAATCGTATAAAGTCCTTGAGTTAAGTAGTCGGTTACTTCGTTGATGATGAACTGATATTCCGATACCTCGTTTATATAACCAGCAAAAACATCCTTTGTTGAAATAGTATCTACCTGTAAGTCCCTTTTGGCTATTTTTTGGATCCCTGGCCCAGCAGCGATTTTTTCTAATCGTTCATTGATCCCCTTTGAGAGGACAGGGATCAAGCCTAGTTCTCCAGCAAATCCTGCTCCCCTAAAAAATGAGCCGTTATGAATGATAGAACAAGATATTCCCGTACTTATAGTCACGTAGACAAAGGTTTCATTCCTTTTTACATGCGCTGCTTTCCATTCGGCATAAGCCGCCATATAGACATCATTGTCAATCATGATTCGCTGGATACCAAATTGTTCCTGCAAACGGACTGAAATAGGAAACTGTCTCCAAGGTAAATTATTTTGAAAAACGGCAATTCCTTTCTCGTAATCCACTTTTCCCGGTACCCCAACGCCAATACCCTCGATATTAGCGATGGAAATCGATGATTTTCTGAGAACTTGTTCCACAGCTTCTACAACTCTACCAAACATTTTTTCCCGGTCTGAAGGATCACTTTTTATTTCCGAACGTTCAAGCAGTTCGCCTGTATCCGAAATGATTCCCGCTGCAATCTTCGTTCCCCCAATATCAATGCCGACTGCCTTTTTCATTTGTCCGCACCCCTAGGTTTGTATTTGAAGTATTGAGTAATGTTTTATAATTGTTATCGTTAAACATATATATACGATTCCTTGATCAATCCACTTGCCCTGGTTGATTTATAGGTATTTCCGATTGTAGTCATAAAGTAGCCCTAAGAGACCAGCTAATCCAATCAACATCATACCTAGTTCGAATTTTCCAGCTGTCTTTTGGTAGATGATAATCAAAGACAGACATACGATAAACACAACAATTTTAATAATGAATAAAGCGCTAGCCTTCATTTGAAACATCCTCCCACCTGATTTCACTAGGTGCCAACGTCACTTCTTTTCTGTTTCCTTGTCCATCATATACAACTGTCATTTGTTCGATCATCGAGTTGTTAACAATCGCCATTTTTTGAATAGATGGATATGCATGTACTTCACAATAAATGTTGCTCGCATGATACTTTTGAAACTCTCCTTCTTTATGGGCAGCATAGTATAAAGCGCGCATCAGCAGACGAGTATTTTCTTCGCTGTATGGTAGCCCTGCTATATAGACAGCTCTGCCTTCTCCAAACGGATGACTAGAAAGATGAACTTCTTCATTCGAATATTCAATTATTTCGGTTTTATCTGATAACGCATAAATGTTTTTCATTCCTTCACCAAAATCAAATTGGGTGCTGTCAGCAGAAATAAAATGATTTTCGACAGGATTAATAAAATATTTATCTGTGGATAAGCTAAATCCTAGTTCTTTGTCAACACCTAAGACGTTCGCCAATTGAAAATAATGTCCTTCATGCTGATAGGCTGTCGGTTCGCCAATACCTATGAAGCCTCCGCCATTATACATCCAGGCCCTGATTGTAGTGACTAACTTTTCATTAATCCAATTAGCACCTCCTGAAAAAGCTGTGCCTACATCGCCAGCATTAATGATAACGTCAATATCCTCAGGTATCCCATCGTTAATAACATCATCAAAACTAATGAACGAAACTTCCACGGCAGCCCCGCTCAAGGATTCTAAAACACCTAAATAAGAATAAATTTGTTTATACCATAGAGCATGAGCAACCATATGTGTTTGCCAAGTTCTCAACTTGCCCCAAGAGTTCAAAATTGCAACTTTAAGACCGCTATATGGTTGAACGCCTTTGATCGTGTCATGAATTTCACGAAACTCCTCCGTAACTTTTTCAATATAAGAGATAAATTCTGGGAATTGATAAGCTAGACTTAAATAACCGCCATAGCCGATACGATCAACAGGGTTCCGTAGTAAAGCTCTTCGCGCCGTTAACCAGTTTTCATTCGCTTCAATCGTCGGGTTATTACCTTCGTAAAAAGTATCTGGGAAGAAATAAGGTAAGAATCGCCCTTCTGTGTAACGAACATGTGGTATATCTGCAATCATACGTAATGTGGCTCCACCGCCCACACTGCCTACAACTGCGTCCAATCCGATATTTTCAAAGTATTTCCCATATGGTTCTGTACCGATCCAGTTATCACCAAGGAACATCATTGCTTCTTTTCCACTTTCATGGACAATATCCACAAGTTTCTTTGCTTCTTCAGCAACGAACTTATGAACAAAATCTATATAATCTAAAAAAGCAGGAGTTGGAATTCGAAATGCAGTATTATAATAGCCTTGATCAACAATGTCCTCTGGCCTTAAGCGATAGCCCTTTTCTTTTTGAAAAGCATCCAAAGCAGCAACTGAAACACTAGCACCATAACCGAACCAATCAACAAATTTCTCTTTGCCAAGATTATTAAACACAAGGGTAAAATGATAGAAAAACGTTGTAAACCTAACAACATCTGTATCTGGATTTTCTGTCAGCCATTGTTTTAAATAGGTTTTCATAAATTCATTGGAATGTGGTTGCCTCACATCAAAAGGAATATCATGCGGCTTATCTCCCCAGTTATTAGTAATATGATTGTACATTTGGGTTGGATCCCAAATCGCATAGACTAGGAATGAAACCGTATATTCATGCCAAGGAATCGCCTTCGTAATCAAAACACGATTTTGCTCTTCATTTACTTCCCAATCATTATCGTCAACAACTTCTCCGGTTGTCCGGTCAATAACCTCCCAGTATTTTTTAGGATTGTGAACGTAATCCGGCTTTAATTGTTCCTCAAAGTAGCCTTTCATAAAATCAATTTCAAGAGTGTTTGTAAGCGCAGTATTGAATAAGCTCATTAAATAAAGTTGCTGGCATTCATCCATGTGCTTCTCTGCGAACTCATTGTGAGCCCGAGCAACAAAATAAGTCGTATAAATTTTTGCATCCAATTGTTTAATATCATCATCTAGTTTCGTTCCATCACTATCGCGAATCGCATCCGCACCCCATCGTTCCATCAATTCTTTTGTTTCCTTAAGAAAATTTTCTTCACTCGGTAAAGTAACACGGCCTTTTTTCTTTCTCATGTAAATCCTCCTTTAATCCTTTAAACCACCAAGGGACATTCCTTGTGTTAATTTTTTTTGAACAATAATGTATAAAATCAAAGTTGGCAGCATGACAAGAACCATTCCTGCATACATTTGACCATAGTTCGCAGCAGATTTTTGAGCTGCCATCAAGTTCATTAACCCAACAGGTAACGTTTTATTCGGTCCTGGGATTAACGTTAAGGCAATAATGTATTCGTTCCAAAAGGCAAGAAAATTAAATAAAATGACGGCAATAATACTTGGACGAGCTATCGGAATCATGACTGAAATCATTGTTTTAAAATATCCGGCACCATCGACCAATGCCGCTTCCTCATATGTAGATGGAAGCGATTGAAAAAAACTAGACAGCAAGTAAATGGTAAATGGTAACGCCGTCGCCGCATATACCAATGCTAAAACAAATAAATTGTCTAGTAGAAATCCATCACCAATTTGGCCTCGTAAAAAGGTATCTCCGTCCAATAACATCAAGAAAATCGGAACAACAATGTAGTTCACATTGATGAATAATCCAGCTTTAAAAAAAGTATTTATTAATTTGCTTCCTCTAAAGGTATATCTTGCCAACACATAGGCTGCTGGTAAGGCCACAATCAATAAAATGAGCAGAGCCAACGCGGTTACCATGACTGAATTCAACATGTAGGTACCCATGTTTGCTTTTTGAAAAGCATCGATAAAGTTTTGAAAATAGAAACTTTTCGGTATGGTCCAAGGACTTCCGTAAAATTCTGAATTTTGCTTCACTGATGCTAAGAAAACCCATGCAACAGGAATAATAATAGAAATTGCTAACGTAATCAGTGCTACATATATAAAACAACGATATATTACTTCTGTAGTCATACCTTTTTGGGGCTTAACTATTTTTGGGGCTTTATAAGCTGCTTCTACAATCATTTCTTTTTCGGTTTCCACCGTTTTTGGATCTCGATAAGCTGTTTCTGTAGTCATTCTTTTTTGTGTTTCCATCGTTTTGGACCTCCTTAATACTCCAACACTTCCCTTTTAGTGACACCGCTTATAATTGCAGATAATGCGAATGAGAATAGGAAAATGACCACCCCAATAGCCATACCGTAACCGTAAGAAGAATTAGTGTAAGCCTGCTTATACATGTAGCTTAAAAATACTTCCGTCGATCCGTCAGGTCCCCCGCCAGTCATCGCTTGAACGAGTAGAAAACTTAAATTAATCGTACTAATAACGAAGAAAGTTAACGTCGTCCGCATGTTATTCCAAATTAACGGTAACGTAATACTGAAAAATTGTCTGACCCGTCCAGCACCTTCCAAAGCAGATGCTTCATAAAAACTTTCCGGAATACTTGCCATTGCCGCCATATACATGACCATATAATAACCAATCGCTTGCCAAGTGAGTGCCCCGCCAATGCTGTAAATGGCAATCTTTTGATTACCGAGCCACATCTTTTGAAGGTTTTCAAGGTTAAATAAAGCAAGTATATTATTTAACAATCCTGTAGTCGGATCATAAACTGCAGAAAATATTCCCGCGATAACTACAACGGATAAGATATTAGGGAGATAAAAAACAATTTGAAAGAAACTTTTACCTTTTATTTTTTCTCTCGTTAACAAAGTGGCAAATAAGATCGCCATCACCATCGTGATAAGTGTAACAATAACAATTAATACGATACTGTTTTGGAGAGATCGAAAGAAATTCATATCATTCCATAAAATCTTGAAGTTTTCTAATCCAACAAATACTTTATTATTAGAAAACCCTCCCCATTTATATAAGGACATCCTGAATACCTCAATCGTAGGAACAATCATAAAAATGGCTAACAGGATTAGTGCGGGTGCAGTACAAACAAAAATAAAAATTCTTTTTTCTTTTGTCTTATTCATGCCATCACCTCAGTTAATAAGTACAATGGTGAAACTAGCGACTCACCATTGTACGTAGTGAAAACTAAAAAACTATTTTATTTTAATGCAGACCGTAATTGATCACTCGTTTTTTCAACAGATTTCTGCCAATCTTCCACTTTTTTATCACCAGAAATAACACTGTCTATCGTTCTGAATAATGTATCTGCCATGCTAACACCTTCAACGGCTTTCGTTGCGGCAAATCCACCTGTCCCTACTTTCGCTCCATTATCATAAATACCATAGAATAATTTATTGCTATCTGTCAGTTTACTAGAAATACCTTTGACAGGCTGTATCGCACTAGATTCTGCAAATTTTTCAACGGCTTTATCCGAATAAACAAACGTCAAGAAATCTTTAGCAGCTTGTTTATTTTTAGCCGCAGAAGGAATCCACATTTGTTCAAAATAAGTAAATGCATAACGGCCGTTGCTAGCATCAAAACTTGGTAAAGTCATCATGCCCCATTCAAAACCTTTAGATCGAGGCGCATCTTTCATTTCACCAGCTACCCACGTACCATTTGGCATAAACAATGCTTTGTTATCGAGAATCAATTGTTGATTTTTCTTATAGTCTTTGTCATTGGCATTCGCAACAGTTGTTGGTTCTATGTATTTTGCCAACTTTCCGAAAATTTCGAATATTTTTGTTGCTTCAGGAGTTTCCCAAATACCATTTTCATATTTCATAGCTTTATTGTAAAACTCCGGCCCCCCCATCCCTAATAGTAAAGTATAGAAAAATGTATCAAAATAACCAGTAGTAGGATAAGTAAATAAAGAAATTCCCTCTGCTTTCGCTTTATCTCCCAAAATCCACATTTCATCCCAAGTTTTTGGTACTTCCCAACCTTTTTCCTTTAATAAACTAGCATTATAAAATAATCCAGTTGGACTATAGAACATCGGCGCCATGTAAGTTTTGTCATCGTTATAAGGATTAGTGGCCAATGTACCCGTAAGCCCCGGTATCAACTTATCTTTCACTTTAACCTCTTCACCATAAACGTTCTTATCTAAAACATCTGTAATGTCCTCTAAAGCTTTATCTTTAATCAATGTTTCTGTAAGCGCCTGTTTTCTCCCAGTTGCCAACAACACAACATCTGGATAGTTTCCTGCTTTCATATTCGAGCCTATGACATCCTCGAGATTTTTGTCCACCGTCAATTTAACATCAACTTTTGGATTAGCAGCTTCATATGCGTCAATCACTTTGGTCCACATCTCTTTACCATAAGCCGATTCAAGTGCTGCCACATGAAGGGTTTGTTTTTCACTGGAGCCTTTACCATCCTTAGAGTTATCAACTTTTGTAGTATTACCTTGGCAAGCTATTAAATTAAAAGATAACAAAGCTGTCATTCCAGACAACAATAACTTTTTTTTCATCTTTATTTACCCCCATCTCCTAATCTTCCTTTCATAATTAAAGAATACAAAATAGATAACGCTTTCACAATAAACATCTTGTTCTGTTTTTTAGATATCTTGCTTTTTACTGCATATCCCACTAAAATCTTTATAACGTAGATAAAAAGTCTACGAAGGAGGGATTCATTTGTCCAATGAAGTATATGAGATTCCACAAATTCAACGAAGCCATCTTCCAGTAAAACTTCTTTATATAACAAAATCAAAATACGATAAAGATTGGCATAGTACCATTCATGCGCATCACTTTACAGAGCTATTGTATATTACCAAGGGCAAAGGAACTTTTATCTTTTACAAAGAAGAAATCCCTGTTCAAGAACACAATTTGATTATCATCAATCCAAATATCGAGCACACGGAAAAGTCTGATACGAATCACCCACTCGAATACATCGCACTTGGTATTCAAGGTTTGTCCTTTTCATCCTTAGAAGATCCTAGTCCAGTCACTATTCATAATTATAGCCAGGATCAAAAAAACTTTCTCTTCTATCTTCAGCAATTGATCGAGGAAGTGGAAAATCATCAAGAAGATTACGATTTAATTATACAAAATATTCTGGAAATTTTACTACTTAAAATGATGAGAAAAAAATCTTTTAATGTAGAAAAAACATCTACTCAAAAAATCAATAAAGATATTGAATTTATTAAAAACTATATTAAGCAGCATTTTCACGAAAATATAAGTCTGGATACATTAGCAAGAATCAGTCATATTAATAAATATTATTTATCTCATTCCTTCAGGAAATTCGTTGGTGTTTCGCCTATTGAATACTTAATTCAAACTCGTATTAGAGAAAGCAAAATTTTATTAGAAACTACCAACTATTCGATTTCTAATATTTCAACCATTACCGGTTTTTCTTCCCAATCATTCTTTGCACAATCATTTAAACGAGAAACGAATCTATCTCCTTCACAATACAGAAACACTATCAATTCTAGCAAAAATAAACCAGATTCTAGCGCGAAATTTTAAAGATAATCGCAATGAATCTATACTTCTTTACTATATTGGTACTATTATTTTAGAAAGGAGAATGTTCCTATGATTCAACAATTAAAAACATACTATGGTGAGGATATCAAAATCAATGCAGCTGTGTTGTCTGAAGATTATAGCTGGTTTTTAGTTGAAGGAAACAAAGTCGGGATTCGAAAAATCCGATTACATCAAAGAGAGCATCAATTGCTTTCATCCATCTTAACGCCCATTTATACTGATACATTTTATAAAACAGAAAAAGAAAAATCATGGCATGAAGCATTATACAAAAATAATAACATTTCTATACTATCAGTTCGTTTTTTACACTTTTTCACAACACAACCCATAATAGAGAGAGAAGAATTTCAAGATGCTTTACAGTCCATGTTTTCTTTTACTACTACAATGATATGGGAAACTTCGCAAGCCGGTGTCCTCATATTAGAAGAAAATGTACCTGATTCTATATTGCGAGCAGCCCTTGATACACTAGAAACAGATTTTTTTATATCCCTATCCTTCTTTATTGGCAGACGCTATACGCAAACAACTGAATTTGCTTATCTGTATCAATGGGAGCGAAAATTTTTTTCTGTTCTTTCTCCCTATTTATCCAAAAAAATTACACACATTGAACAACTGCTCCCTTATCAATTAATGATCTCATTATCAAAAGAAGAAAGAAAAAAGTACACGAGTCAATTATTGGCACACATTTCGAATGATAAAGAACTAATAGATAGCGTTAAATTATTCTTCCAATGTAACTTAAATGTATCTCTTGCAGCGAAACAATTATATTTACATCGTAATACTTTGCAGTATCGAATTGATAAATTCATTGAAAAAACAGGAATTAATATAAAAACTTTTGAAGGTGCAGTAGCAGTTTATATGGCGTTTCTTTCTTTAGATATCTCGTGAAACTCTCATGAAAGATGATAAAATATTCATTTTCTCATACCATCATTGTTTTATGACTTGGAAACTCTTTTTACATATTTTTCTACGAAAAAGTAATACTTTCATCCCATATCTATAGATGAAAGTACATCCTACAGGTGCTTTCTCGTTTCTTACATCTGTAAACTTGCATAAAAGCCTCTCATTCTTTTGTGCACAATGCCGATTTACTTACGGTTATAAAAATCTTATAATTCAATCAATTACGAAAAGGAGTGAATATTTATGACCGAACTAGTATTAGATCATATTTTTAAAGTTTACGATAATAAAACCACTGCTGTTTCTGACTTTAATTTACATATTGAAGATAAAGAGTTTATCGTATTTGTCGGTCCTTCTGGATGCGGGAAATCAACAACTTTACGTATGATTGCAGGTCTAGAAGACATTTCTGATGGTTCGTTTTATATTGATGGAGAGCGTATGAATGATGTCGCTCCAAAAGATCGCAACATTGCGATGGTATTTCAAAATTACGCACTATACCCGCATATGACTGTTTATGATAATATCGCGTTTGGCTTAAAACTACGCAAACTTCCAAAAGATGAAATTAATCACCGAGTAACGGAGGCATCGAAAATATTAGGGCTTGAAGATTACTTACAACGAAAACCGAAGGCATTATCAGGTGGGCAACGCCAACGGGTTGCGCTAGGAAGAGCTATCGTCCGTGACGCAAAAGTATTTTTAATGGACGAGCCTCTATCGAATTTAGACGCAAAATTACGCGTCAGTATGCGTTCAGAAATCTCCAAACTGCATCGTCGTTTAAATACGACCACTATATATGTAACGCATGATCAAACAGAAGCTATGACAATGGCATCACGCCTTGTTGTTATGAAAGATGGGCTCATCCAGCAAGTTGGTACTCCAAAAGAAGTATATGATACTCCTGAAAACATATTTGTCGGTGGATTCATTGGTTCTCCCGCTATGAATTTCTTTACCGGGACATTACAAGAGAACTATTTCTATATAGAAAATATTCGCTTCAAAGTACCAGATGGCCAACTAAAAACGTTAAAGCAAAAAGGATATAATGGACAAAAAATCATACTCGGCATTCGTCCTGAAGACATTCATGATGAACCAATTGTTCTTCAATCTTCGCCTGAATCCACAGTCGAAATTACAGTAGAAGTTGCTGAATTATTAGGTGCTGAAACGATGATTCATGGAAAACTTTCGAATCAAAACTTTGTTGCGCGAATTAATGCTCGTTCCGAGATTAAAGCTAACGATACACTTCCATTAGCTTTTAGTTTAGCGAAAGCACATTTTTTCGATATTGCTACCGAACAACGTATTCGTAATATTTAATGTATGCATAGCTTCTATTTCAAAAAAAATAGATATAGTTGTGTCAACCATTTCGTAAAAAAGAATTAAATACTAGATTCCCCTGTATTGCGACAGAACCATACGAAAAAACATCTCATATTCATATGAGATGTTTTTTCGTATTTGCTATTCTTTTAATAAATCTATTAATCCATTCCCTTCAGATGTACGTTCATACCCTAAAGGTACAGTTCTTTTAATAAGTTGTGCATATATTTCTGGCTCTGATAACTTTCTACCATATTCTCTCTCACACTGCTTAATGAGCAATGCCAGCGCTCCAGCAACATGCGGTGTTGCCATAGAAGTACCACTTAATACCGCATATTTTCCTTCGGGATACGTAGATAATATTTCATCACCTGGCGCCACTAAATCAATTTCTTGATTCGAATTACTAAAACATGCGATTTTCCGTTCTAAATTGACAGCACCGACTTCAATTACTTCTGAGTACGCACCTGGGAAGTCCAGTTCCTCCGTGTTATCATTACAATCTCCATTATTCCCGGCAGCACATACGACGAGAACATCTTGTCTTACCGCATTTTGAATTGCTTCATGTAATTCTAGAACGTCTTGCGGGCCACCAAGTGACATTGAAATGACCCTAACTCTTTCTTTATTAGGTCCTCTCCAATTTACAGCATAATGAATCGCCTCAATAATTTGCTCATAACTTCCAGAACCATCTCCCGCTAAAACCTTTAACACTAACATTTTAGCAAGTGGTGCGACTCCTAAAACACCGACACCATTTTCAGTCGCTGCAATTGTCCCCGCTACATGAGTACCGTGTCCGTTATTATCAAGATAAATATTTGGATCCCCTTCGTAATCTTTCGTGAAATTTCTTCCACCGATAATGCGATCCTTTAAATCTATATGATTCACATCACAACCTGTATCTAATACGGCAACAACAATATCTTTTCCTTTCGCACTCTTCTCCCATACTTGTGGAGCATGAATGAGTTGTACACCTGGTGGAATTTCATTTACTTGTTCAACCACCTTATTTACTGTAAAAGGAATCAATTGTATACCTTTTTGTTTATTCGCTGTACTACTATTCATCGTAATCCCTCCTGAAAATATATTATTTTCATTTCAGACCACTTTTGAAAAGGTTTAAATGTAACATTCGTTTTATTCGTTTCGTTTTCCTTCCTTAAAAATATTTCTCAATATAGCTTACTAATTTTATACTACTCTTTTTATTTATCTCATAATTTTTATTCACCAAAAATCCAATTGGTACAACCAATAACAAAAATAAAAGGACCAATTTAATGGTCCTTTCATAGTTTTTAAAGAATGATATGAAATTTTAAAAATAAAATAAATTAAGACTAAGCCTCACTCTTATTTAAAAACTTCTCTATTTCTTTTATTAAATATTTCGCTCCATCTATACTAACAGTAATGTTTCCATTTGCTAATGATATGTTTTGATTTGAAACATCACCTGTTATTTGACAAGCATTGTAAGGTTGATATTTTTGTAAAATGACTTTATCTTCTTCTACGAAAATTTCAAGTGGTGATTTGATTTGTATTCCTAATACTTCTCGTAACTCTTTAGGAATAACAATTCGTCCTAATTCGTCTACTTTTCGAATAATTCCTGTTGCTTTCATATTACTCCCCCCTTACTTTCTATTAATTTTTCCACCTCGCCCTTTCCATTTTATCACTTTTTGGTAATACTTGTATCTTTTTAGAAAATTTTGTACTCAAGTTAAAAATACACATTTAACGAATACGTAATCTCTCTTTCAATTGTTTTAAATAACGAGATCGTATCAATAAGAAATATACAACTTGAATTCCTACGAAAACACTTAATACAATCGCATTTTCTTTAAATAATGAGTACTCAAACATCTGTCCCAGTGCAGTTAACGCTACTGCCCCGTGTAATGTTGCAACACCTATTGGAACGAAGAATAATAGTGCTAATCGAATTGTAACTACTTTCGATAATTCTCCGCTCGTTAAACCTACTTTTCTAATCATTTCAAACAAACGAGTATCATCCTCTAAATCAGAAAACAAACGGAAGTAAAGGAAGCTTCCTGCACATACGAAAAATACTATACCAATAAAGAAACCTACAAATAAAATTGGTCCTGCTATTTGTAAACTTTGGTTTTGTTCGTACTCTTCTGCACTAAACGTTGCATGTTCTTCATAAGTCTTTATCTGATGCGTAAGTTCTTTACCAACTTCAATTTCATCTTTCGTTCCCTCTGTTTTGTACACATAATCTTTTTCCTCTTTAAATCCATCTTGTAATGCATCATATTGATTTTTAGAGATTACATAAACGTTACCTCTTAGTATTTTACTTAATGAAGAAGTATTAACTTTTTTCACTTTTAAAGATTCATTCAAATGTGGTAAAGTAATTTCTTTTCTTTCTTTCATCGGTGGGCCTGGTATATCGACTGATAAAAATAAAGCTTCTTTATTTGCTACAGTTTGAAATGGTTCTCCTGTTAACTTCGCATACTCCTTATAATCTGATTCTTTTATGAAAATAGCACTTCTTAAAGACTGCTCCTCTGCCTTTTTCGTTGAAATAGTAGCTTTAGACGCTGTTATACTATGCTTCTTTAATCCTTCATCAATCATCTTCAAATGCTGTGATTCATTACTATTTCCTTGCTTGGAGTGGTAATGAAACGCAATTGGTCTTTCCATAATTTCTTTCGTCATTGATGCGAAACCAACTAATGTACCTATTGCTGAAAATGCTACAGTTGAAATAATAGTTACAATAAAGAACATTCTGGCGTTGTCTCTCATACGGTAAGCTAAATCTGATAACGTAACAATATTTGTCTGTGTCCAATAGAAACGTTTACTTTTTTTACATAGTCTAATAATAAAGACACTCAACTGCTTGTACAGCAAGTACGTACCAATAATGACTACCGTTGTAACAGGAATCATCATGACAAATACCATTGCGCCGTGTGACAGAAGCGCTCCTGCATATCCCGCACTAAGCAATATGACTGCTAATATAGAAGAAATAATGGAAGCTTTCGGTTCCGGCTTCGCTTCTGCTGATCCTCTAAACAATTTCATAATTTTATTTTTCCGAATCATTCCTGCACTAAACAATGAAATGATCATAAATAATACGAAAAACATAATACTCGTTACAACAATGGCTTTCATTGGTATGTAATAAGCTAAGGAAATATCTAATTTTAATATCATCGGAGCTACAAATATTAACATTCCGGAAAATAGCATTCCTGCAAGTATTCCAAAAATAATTGCCCCTATCCCAATCATAATATTTTCAAAGAAGATAAGACGCTTTAATTGATATTTCGTCATACCTAACATCATTAAAATTCCTAATTCACGCTTTCTCGTTTTTAAAAACATTCCCATCGAATATAAAATAAAGAAAAATGTAAATAAGTAAATAATGGACTGTGCAAAAGACATACTTACGAACACGTATTGCCCCAGTTCTCCAGCACTTAATGCCGGATGAAACGCAAAAAATGAATACACAAAAAAGGCCATAATAGCAAATGCACTACTTAAAAAATATGCTGAGTATGTTCGTCTATTTCGCGTTACATTCCGGTATGCGAGTTCTCTAATATTCATATTACTTCTCCGCCCTTCTACTAACTATGTTTTTATATTAGTAAAATACGGAAATACCTTCCATCGATTCAAATGACAAAAACCTTACATTATTGAAAGGTTTCAAAAAAATTGCTTAAACGAAGCAGTTTCATTATAATGACTACATTCATATTCATACACGCATCCTATTGTATATTCGCTAGTTTTGCGAAATAATAAAGGATAGAAGTATGTACCAATATACATATAAACTTAATTACTGCTTTAATATGAATAGGAGGAAACATAATGACATTACAAGAACAAATTATGAAAGCATTACATGTTCAGCCTGTAATTGATCCGAAAGCAGAAATCCGTAAACGTGTTGATTTCTTAAAAGATTATGTAAAAAAAACAGGTGCGAAAGGATTTGTACTTGGAATTAGTGGCGGACAAGACTCTACATTAGCTGGACGTTTAGCTCAGCTTGCAGTGGAGGAAATTCGTAATGAAGGTGGTAACGCAACGTTTATCGCCGTGCGCCTTCCTTATAAAGTGCAAAAAGACGAAGATGATGCGCAATTAGCATTACAATTTATTCAAGCTGATCAATCTGTTGCATTTGATATCGCTTCAACAGTTGATGCTTTCTCAAGCCAATACGAAAACTTATTAGGTGAATCATTAACAGATTTCAATAAAGGTAACGTGAAAGCACGTATCCGTATGGTTACACAATATGCAATTGGTGGACAAAAAGGTCTACTTGTTATCGGAACAGATCACGCGGCAGAAGCTGTTACAGGATTCTTTACAAAATTCGGAGATGGTGGTGCAGACCTATTACCATTAACGGGATTAACAAAACGCCAAGGACGCGCTCTATTACAAGAATTAGGTGCAGACGAGCGACTTTACTTAAAAATGCCAACAGCTGATTTATTAGATGAAAAACCAGGTCAAGCTGATGAAACGGAGTTAGGTATTTCGTATGATCAACTAGATGATTATTTAGAAGGTAAAGCAGTTCCAACTGACGTTGCAGAAAAAATTGAAAAACGTTACACAGTGAGCGAACATAAAAGACAAGTTCCAGCATCAATGTTTGATGATTGGTGGAAATAAATTATATAAAAAAGAAGCTAACCTCATTAGCTTCTTTTTTATGTTAACGATACACCCCTACTCTTTTCTCTAGTAAGTCCTGTAAACAATCCTCATGTTGTTGATTAAACAATGGTGGCATTTTGTTTAGCGGGAAAAACTTCAATTCCAACGTTTCATCACCGTCTACTTTTTGCTCTCCACCGGCAATTGAGCATGAAAAGAATATTAAAATTGACTGGGCATTATCTCCATTTGGATATGCTTGAAAATATTTTGTATACACCCCGATAAGCTCATTTATTTCCACGTCATAACCTGTTTCTTCTTTTATTTCTCGAATCGCGGTTTCTGCGGCAGATTCTCCAATTTCCATTGCACCGCCAGGAAATCCCCAAGCGTTAAAATCACCTCTTTTTTGCAGTAATACTTCTCCATGTTCATTCAACACACAACCACCCGCAAAGTTTATGAGAACACAGTCGTGACCTACTTTTTCACGTAATTCTTTTATATAATTAGCCATCTTCTTCCCCTTTTCATACATCTTCTATCATTATTTCTTATCTTTTTCAAGCAATTCAATCATTCGATCTAGCTTCTTATTCATATTAATTACATGTTGTTTTTTTGCAGCGCTGTTTTGCAATAATCTTCTAAGGAACAAAGTAAATGATAGGAAAAACAAAACGATAAGTCCGATTACTAAACAAGTATATATCAATGTAAAAATATTACTTTCGAACAAATTCATTCAAATCCCACATCCTTCCTTTTTATATTTTATCACACAATTCTGTTTTTTGAAGTGATACATAATAAAAAGAGCACCTTTCCAAGATGCTCTTCTTAATTAATAAGTAAATGTAATTGTCGCTAATGAATAATCTGCCATTGCACTATATGGTGCTACTTCATAAGATACACGTTTCGCACCTTTTGGCCAATTTATTTCATTTAACACTTTCTTTATATCTTGCATTGTTCCATCCATAGATTGCTTATATCGTACTTCTACCTTTTCTGGCTTAGAAGCGAATTGTTGCTGTAATTTCCCCTTAAATTCACTATAATTATCTGCCCCGTATTGTGCAGACAAATATTTTAAATTTGTTTCTTTTAACATTTGTTTATACGCAGCAGTCTTTGAACTACCCATTTTTATTTTGTTTGTTAATTCATTAAAGTAACTTGCAGTTGCCGCCGGATATTTACTACGATCCCATTCATGATCTTTACTTAATTGCTCGTCAGACATATTAAAATATGAATATGTTACACGCCCAGCTTTATCTGGTACTGGATCATCGAATGTCGTATCAATGTGGTACCATTTGTTTTCAATGTTTACTAAATTCCATGCATGAGCTTGTCCATTCCCTGTGCCTGTTACAATATGATTTTGAATACCTGCTTCTTTTAACAACTCATACGTTAATAACGTATAGCCTTGGCAAACGGCAGAACGATTCGCTAATGCTTCATATGCTGTATACGCTTTATAAGACGTATCATAAGATACATGTTTCACAACATAATCGTGAATAGCTTTTACTTTCTCATGCTCATCCATCCCTGGTTTTACAATTGAACCGATAATTGCTTTTGCCTGGGATTTTACATATTGTGTTTGCTCTTTTGATTCACGGTATTTCACTTGCAGTGTAAACGTATAGTTTCCTGGTAACCCTTTAATAGAATATTTAGTAGACGCTACATTATATTTTACATACTCATCTGCATCTACAATTTTATTAAACTCGCCATACAATTGGTCCATAACATTTCTAGCATTTCTATCTTTCGTTTTATATGTGATTGTAATATTTTCTTCTCGATTATCAACCTGTTTTTTTAATTCTTTTCGGAAATCATCTAATAGCTTTGCATCTGATTGTGTTGTCGCTACAGACGGATTCGTAGCTGCATAAGATACCGTTGACGCGTGTAAGCCTCCCATTACTATAGTTGAACAAAGTAGGGTAGCTGTCACATACTTACTTGTCTTTCTCATCTCGTCACTCCTTACATTCTATAACTATACGAAAAAGTATCGTATAGTTTCAGAGTATACAATACTTTTTCGTATAGGTCATATGAGATTATGCATATTTAACATTGTAAAAAGGTTGTTCTTTTTACAAGAACAACCTTTTTCATTAACAAGTTTGTAATACACAACACGTATTTTCAAAACGTCGATTTTTTAAGTCTTCATTTCCAATACAGAAATAAAGCATTCCTAAATCTCCCCACATCATATTACAATTTTTAGTATCTGAATCGATTTGGAATAAAAGCGTCATTTGCTGCGGGTCTATCCCCATATATTCTCCTGTCTCATATAATACTTCCTCTTGTACAGAGAATGGCTCACCAAACATTTGATGGTTATCGTAGTTGTCTGGGATTAGTTCTTCAAGTAATTGTAAGAAACGGTCTGAATCAGCCTCATCTTCAATGAAAAGCTCTGGCAATTTATATGTCAGTTCAAAAGTAGTTGCACACTGGTTATAATTTGTTTGCAATTCATCTGCCCTTCGTAATTGCTCTACAGGAACTTCATAATAAAGTACACGCCCCGCTTCAGTTGGATTCACATCTTCTTCAAAGTAATTTTCAATGCTGAAAAAATATAACATCCCTGTCTTAGGAAGATTGTGATCCATACCAACATTTTGTAAATCATTTAAATTAAATTGAGCGATAAACTGTAATGGATTTCCTTTGTGCATCGGGTATTCAAATGTAGCTGGCAAGTCAGGAACTCCTCCCATTTTCGAACTACCTACCGCAACTGTTTCCTCCTGCTTTGGCACAACTTTTACACAAGGAAATACAGTATTAATAAGTTCTTCTTTTAAATGTGTCAGCCCATATTTATCAATTAATACTTCAATTTGTTTATTCATAAATTCTCCTTATATTTACATACTTATTTGTATCATCGCACAAAAATTATACTCCATTCTTTGTAAAAACAACAAGCCTCCAAAAAAACGGGCTCTTCCTCCATACGCGAACAAGTTAAAAAAAGCATAGTATACATTGTTCCTACAAACACGATAGTTCATTATTTCTTCCAGTACATTTTCCCCTCGTTCATTTTTATTTTTAATTTAAGGAGGAATTCCACATGGGTTACGGATATAGTTGCAGCGGTTACGGTTACGGCGGTAGTTGTGGTGGATGTGGTTATGGAGGTTTCGCTTTATTAATCGTTTTATTTATCCTTCTAATCATCATCGGAGCTAGCTGTTGGGGCGGCTTTGTAGGCTGCTAGTAAATTTAAAAACTATTGTAAAGAAGCACGTACAATACGTGCTTTTTTGCCATTTTCAAATCTTTTATTCGAAAGGAAGTATGAGATTGATGAAGATTGATGGTGTTTTTGAAGGAGGCGGTGTACGTGGGATTGCACATGTAGGGGCAATTTGCGCGTTAGCTGAAAAAGGCTATGAATGGGAACGTGTAGCTGGAACATCAGCTGGTTCCATTATCGCTGCGCTCCTAGCAGCAGGATATTCTTGTTCAGAGTTAAAAACGATTATAACTGATATCGATTATAATAAATTTACGAAGAGAACCTTTATTGACAGAATCCCCTTAATCGGAAAAGGATTAAGCGCATGGACTACTCTTGGTATTTACTCTAATATATTTATAGAAGAATGGATTGAAGAATTACTTCGCAAAAAAGGAGTTCACTTATTTACAGATTTACCTGATTTAAATAAGCTTAAAATTATCGCTTCTGATATAAGTAATGGTAAAATGGTTATCTTTCCTGATGACTTACCAAACTACGGATTTTTAAATTATCGCTTCTCTATTGCTAAAGCTGTAAGAATGAGTAGTACAATCCCCTTCTTCTTTGAACCGGTAAAATGGAGAACCCCTAAATGGAAGCAACCTTGTTATATGGTTGATGGAGGGATTTTAAGCAATTACCCTATTTGGATTTTCGACTCACCTTCCTCTCCTCGCTGGCCAACATTTGGATTTCATTTCGTAAAAGATGAGATTCAAGCTGACCCTGCCCATTATAACGAGCCTATCTCCATGTTCAAAGGACTTTTTAAAACGATGATGCAAGCCCATGATTTACGTCATTTAGATAAGGAATCAAAAGCAAGAACGATTACAATTCCAACAGGATCCATTACAAGTACAAACTTTGAGTTAACAAAGGAAGAAAAAGAGTGGCTTTACAATTCTGGTTATAACGCCGCAAATAAGTTTTTACAATCTTGGAACTTCAGACAATATATTGATGACTATAGAAACGGAAATCAGGACCGAAAAACAAATCGGTATTTCCGTCAACTTGACTCATAATACTATTATTTTTCATACGAGAACACGTAACGCTTTCAAAAAAAATAAGCCTAGTAATATCATAGATTACTAGGCTTATTTACTTCCTGCTGCATCATTATTATTCGTTGCTTAAGGATACGTTAACCCTTCAGCTTCTTCCGCAGTAATAACTGTGTATCGATTTCCCGTTCGTAATCCTAACAATTCTGCTTTTTCAATTGCATCCTGCTTCGACTCAGCATAAGCAGCTAAATATTTTTCTCCATTGATAATTTGGCAAATTACGTATTGTTTCATTATTTTCTCCTCTTACTTTTTCATTAGTTGTGCAAGTTTTTTGATACCTATTTCAATTTCTTCTAACGTTGCGTATGAATAAGATAGACGCAAAAATTGGTTTGCACTTCTATCATACAAAGTACCTGGATTTAATAAAATCTTTTCTTTCAAAGCTTTGTCGAATAAGCTACGGTTCGAAACGGGTACATTCATATGTAACCAAATATAAAAACCACCTGTCGGTTCATACCATGTTGCTATATCACGACAATATTTCTCTAACATTTGCAACATAAAATCTCTACGTTTTTTCAACTTAGTTCTTACAAACTGTAAATGTTCATCATACAATCCATCTGCAAACCATTCCGCTGCAATTTGCTGGGATATAGAACTTGAACCATAATCTGTTTGCATTTTTATGTCTGCCAATCTTTGAATGACTGGCTCAGATCCAACAATCCATCCAATTCTTAATCCTGGACTAATGACTTTAGACATACTCCCAATATGTAGTACAATTCCGTTTTTATCATATGCTTTTAAAGGCTTTGAAACAGGCTCATCAAACCATAAGTCTTGGTACACCGCGTCTTCTATAATTGGCAAACCAATTTCGTTACATATTTCCATCACTTCTATTCTTTTCTTCGCATTCATACTAAAGTTCGTCGGATTATGAAAAGACGGGATTGTATATAAAATAGATGCATTAAATTGCTTCTTATATTTTGTAATATATGATGCATGTAAACCGTTCTCATTCATTGGTATACCAATTAAACGCATTCCTGCTGATTGAAAAACATTAAGAGAATATAAATAAGATGGTTTTTCTAATAAGATGGATGCCCCTTTTGGAAGAAGCCCCATAGAAATAAGTTGCAACGCTTGAATAGCTCCTGAAACAATTAGTATAGAATCAGGAGTTACATCTATACCATGTCCATTTAAATAGTCCGCAATCTTTTCCCTTAAAGAGAGACTTCCTTTCGGCTCTTCATAGCCAAGTGTCACCTTTGATGCTAAAAGCTTATTCATAATCCCTTTCATCTTTTTTTCAGGTAAAAGACTTGGCGCGAGCTCCCCGGTTCCTAAACGAATTACATGCGGATAAAATTCAGCTTGATTAATCTCTTGAATAGCAGGCAAATTCGGATAATGAAGTCCTGTTTCTACATAAGACTGCCAATTAGGCGGGGGCGCGTACGTTGAAGCATTCTCATTATTATTTACAACAATTGTTCCTTTCCTGCCATTCCCTTCAATGTATCCCTTTGCCACTAGTTCATCGAAAGCCATTACAATTGTACTCCGGTTCACACCGAATGTATGTGCCAAATCTCTTTGTGAAGGTAATTTCGTTCCAACAGTCCATTCTCCATTAACGATTCTTTCTTTTATATACGTTTCTATTTGTTTATACAGAGGAGTCGCTAGAGACATATTTGGTTTCCAAACGAATCTTTCCATCATATCACCTTATATTCTTTTTGGTTGGTAACCTCTCCAACCATATGGATGGATACAAATTTTCATTTCTTCTATACAATATACACTATCATACTGAATTAAAATAGGAGGTAATATGATGAGTGAAGCAATTATTCATGGTATCATTCTTGCATTTGGTCTTATCATTCCATTAGGTGTCCAAAATGTTTTCGTCTTTAACCAAGGTGCGAGCCAACCAAACATTTGGAGGGCAGCCCCTGTAGTATTAACTGCCTCTATATGTGATACGTTACTCATATTGATTGCAGTGCAGGGTGTCTCCCTTGTACTCCTTACTTTTTCTTGGCTAACTAACACGTTATATATAATTGGATTTTTCTTTCTCCTATATATGGGCTTTGTTATTTGGAGAAGTAACCCTTCCAACGATATAAAAAAAGAAAACAGTATGCCATTAAAAAAGCAAATCCTTTTCGCTACATCGGTTTCGTTATTAAATCCACATGCAATTTTAGATACAATCGGTGTAATCGGAACAAATTCTATTCAATACATAGGAAGTGAAAAATGGGCTTTCACACTTGCAACTATTATCGTTTCTTGGATTTGGTTTATAAGCTTAGCCTTAGCGGGGAAATTTCTAAAAAGAATAGACTCAACTGGAAAGACAATCGTATTATTAAATAAGTTTTCGGGTCTCATCATTTGGGGCGTCGCGCTTTATATGTTAAAACAAGTTATGTATTCTTAATGAACGAAAGAGAATTGCATGTTCCTTAAAACACCATGCAATTCTCTTACAGATTATGAAGTAGGTTCCGTTTTCTGTTTTACCGTCTTTGCATCTTTTGCTGGTTTAATCCAAATCATTGCTATAACAGCACCGATACCAGCGAAAATACTTGTTACATAAAACACTTCATGGTCAGCACCTTTCATGAAAAAAGAGTATAGAGGTGGTCCAGCTGCTACACCAATAAATCGCATGGAACTATAAAATGACGTAACTGTCCCCCTTTGCTCCTTTTCAATTCCTTGTGTAATTAGGGCGTCTAAACATGGGAGTGCCATACCAATTCCTATCCCCATAATAACGAGACAAAGAAGTAGTAAATAAATCCCTTTTATAAATAAAGGAATGATGACTGATGCAGCTGCCATTAAAAAACCAATATAAATACACTTCTTCATTACATTTTGATTATCTCCAATTTTTTTACCCGCCATATATGAACTAAGTGACAATACAAGTAACGGGATAGCAAGTACACAACCTTTCCATATACCATGTATGTCATACTTTGATTCCAGTATCGTCGACAAATAAAAGAGAATTCCGAATAAAATAAGCATAATAATTGCACCTAATACAAAAATGGCAATTAACCATCTTCCCTTTTCTCGAAACGTAGAGATAATAGACTTTATAAACTCTTTAAGTGGTGGCACTTCTCCTTCTTGTTTCTTTGCCTTTACTAGAACAAGTAATAAAACAATTGATACTATGCATAAAACTGGAATTGCCCAAAATGGTAAGAACCATACAATGGCAGCAAGAGCAGATCCTAAAATAGGGCTCAGCACTTTTCCAAATGTATTGGATGTTTCAATGATTCCTAAACCTGTACTAACTTGTTTTTCATCTTTGTATAAATCACCAACACACGGTATAACAACTGGCATTGCACCAGCAGCACCAATACCTTGAATCGCTCTACCGATCAATATCCAAGTGTAGGGATTATCAACTTTCCATGATACCCAACCAGTTATCGCTCCTCCTATAGCCGCAATCAGCAAACTCGGAACCATTATCATCTTTCGTCCCCATCTATCTGATAAATAACCAGCAATCGGTATAAGTAAAATGGCTACAATAGAGTAAATTGTAATAATCATGGATACTTGAAACGATGAAATATGTAATTTCTTTTCGATAGTCGGTAGGATTGGAATGAGCATTGAATTCCCTAATGTCATAACAAGTGGAACTGATGCAAGCGCAATTAAACAACAGTTTTCTTTTTTTAACATGTTGGCTTCGGAACCCTTTCATCGTATATTTCTGACCATATAATAGCCCTGCTGGAACGTAATTTTTCATTCCACCAGGGCTATTACATCTTTACTACTTCCCATTTACAACAAAAGAAATTGGGGAAAATATAGTATTATTCCTATTCTTTGAATCCAGTTCGCAATATATTCATACCAATTAATTGAAAAAAAAAGAAAGGAAGAATCCTTCCTTTCTCCTATAACTTTCTACAATTAGCGAGTATATCCGCCACCAAGTTGTTGTTCTGCCATCGCTACTAGACGTTTTGTAATTTCACCGCCTACAGAACCGTTTGCACGTGAAGAAGTGTCAGCTCCAAGTTGTACACCAAATTCTTGTGCAATTTCATATTTCATTTGATCTAAAGCTGCTTGTGCTCCATGTGATGCTAATTGATTAGAATTACGATTTCTAGCCATTACCAATCACCTCCTTATTTATATATAAATTGTGTTAAATTTTAATTTAAATACATGGTAATTTTTGGTTATTTATATTTTTTAAAAAAGAGTCTCTACAATGAGAGACTCTTACATCATTTTATATTAAGAAGTTACTACTTCTAAATTTCTATTTGTTAATACTTTCATTTCTTCTTTTAATATATCTTTCGCATGATGTCCAAACCATTCGAGTGAAGCAAAATGGTCAGTATCTCTCACTTCCTGAATAATCTCATCATAATTTACCACCCCTTCAAATAATGGAACCATACCAATTCGACTTCCCGCTGCTGCATATACATTATTTGGTTCAAACACATGCAAATAATCTGCTGACGATATATTCTTAAAATGGTAATGTTGTATCCACGGCTTTAGTCGATGGAAGCTGTCTATTGGATCTGCACCAGACTCCCATATATGAAGAAAATCAAGGTTTATTTTCAAATTCGGATGATTTACTTCTCCTAATAATTCCAAAGTAGAAGGCAGCGTATCCGTTAACGTATTTGGATGTGTTTCTAAAAGTACATACATATTATGCTGAGCAAATACTTCACAAATCATGCGAATACGATTCACATACTCTTTTCTCTCCTGTTCCGAGAAATCTTCGCTACCTTTTTGTCCAGCAAACGTACGAATTTTGTTTGTTTTAAACCAATTAGCTAATATTGCAAGTTGTTCACATTTCTCTATCGTTTTTTCAAAATCTGCCGATAATGATATATCTAAGTAATCACTTATCATCGTAATTTCCAAGTTTTTATCCTTTAAACAATTCAATTCTCGTTCTGTCGTTTCATACTCTTGCATATACAAATTTTGTGCATGAGTCCCCCACAATTCAATTCCTTCAAAACCGTTTTCATATGCAAATTGAACAATATCAGTAAATGAAATTAATTGATGACGAAAGGAAATAGTACATAATGAATATTTCATAGGTTTGAACTCCCTTATCTTAAATTCAGTTAGGTTTTTAAAACGCTAAGACAGACTGGTTTGTTTTCATTTCTTTCCATGATAAAAACTGTCTCTCTAATTCAGCCTTAATTTGCAGTTCAATTGCATTCATTTCATCCAACTTTTCAACAATTGATAATAACATGCCTTTATTATTCGTCATTGCCATTTTAATTGCTCGATACTGTACATTTGTAAATCCTTGTACAATATCCTCTACCCGATCACACCAATAATCAAACTCTTGCTCCGAATATTGCAACGTTTCACGGAAGTATGCAAAGGCATGTTCATAACTATATTTACGAATTGCAAGTACTGGTATTTGCTTCACTGCCGCTACAAGACCCGAAAGCGAATAACCTTCTTCTTCATTTGCCATTTTTATAATTAAATTTTTCAATTCCATAGTCAGTTCATTGTCATTTCTTTTGAAAGTTTCTATGAAATAACTCGCTACCATTTCTACCGTTGGCTCCTGAACTTCTTCTACATCAATGAAATACCCTCCACCAAATGGGTTATCTTGAACAGAGTGAAGCACTTTTTCTCTTTCCATATTCCCTTCCCAGCGAAAATCAGGATCTAGCATGAACCATTCTTCTTCTTTCTCTGTCTTCGATATCATTAAATAATGCGGAAACGGTTTTTGATGGAATTTATTTTCCCTCTCTGGCAATAGAGACATATCAACCATTACAATGACATAACGATTTTCTAGCTTGTTTTCTACTAATTGTAAAAACGTTTCTACATTGCTATCTTTATCTTTTGCATGATCATACCATTCGTTCACTTTCATACCGTACAATTTTTCATACCATAATAAATAATTATCATGGTTAATATTTTCGGAGTGATACGAGATAATGCCGCCTTCTGTTATATCAAAATCTCCGTCCCATAATCCAAAATAAAATGGACGGAAATCTATATCGCTACGCCTTTTTATAATTTCACAAAAGCAACTCACTAAACAATGAACTTTAATTGAAGTCATATTCTCATCCACTTTCCTAAAGGTTAATTATTCACATTTACTTCTTATACCGGCTGTAACTCCTCCATAAAATCAAGCAAAGATCCTACAGTAAGAAATGCTTTTGGGTCTACCTCATCCTCCGGAACGCATAACTTTACATCCATTTCTATGTAGACTATGAGTTGTAACATCATTACCGAATCTATATATAAATCTTGGTTTAAGCGCATCGTTTCTTCTAAATGCGTTACATTTTTTAGTTCCATTTTTCCTGTCATAATTTTCAATACTTCATTTTTTAATGTTTCACGTCTCATGTTGTAACCTCTCCCATCTCTAGTAATTTTCTACTTACTTTTCCAGTTTTATTTTTCGGAATTTCAGTTACACTTTCAATCTCATGCGGAACTTTATAAGATGGTAAATGCTGCATACACCATTCTCTTATTCGCACTGGATCAATATGAGAGATTACTTTCGCTTTAACAACTTCGCCCATCACAGGATGTTTTCCCCGATATACAATTGCCTCTTGAACGCCTTCTAGTCGAAGCATTGTTTCTTCTACCTCTATCGGAAAGACTTTTAATCCTGAAACGTTAATCACATCATCCATGCGCCCCATAAAATGAAGACCATGCTCAGATTTATACCCCAAATCTTTCGTGAAAATTTCCTTACCGTTCATTTTCACTACGATTTCTTCAGGCATATTTTCATCTAAGCCTATGCTTATACTCGCATGAGGTAGTGGATTTCCTAAATCTAAATGGCTTTTCATATCATGACATATACTAATACAACCCGCTTCAGAACAACCGTATTGCTGCATCATATATGTTGTCGTTTCTTTTAGTTTATAAAACAATGCTTCTGGCAAAGGCGCTCCGGATGTCATAATTTTATGAAACTGAAACGTTCCTTGCGGGAAACTCCCCATAATATGTAACATAAGTGGTACTGCATATATGATATGTTTTTCTGTATTGCGAACGATATTTAATGCGAATTTAGGATTTTTATTCGTAATGATGATAGGTTTGCTTCCCCGCGTAATTGCAGATAACGTACCACATATTAATCCGTATGAATGTGAAACAGGAGCCATAACGATTGGCACTTCATCCTCTTCACAGTTTAAAGTTTCATTATAAGCAGTAATTTCTGTATCCACTTCCGTCCATGCTCTACGAATCAGTTTTGGTTCTCCCGTAGTTCCAGAACTATATTGCAATAAAGAAGGCTCTTCTAGTAAAGCGTTCACTACTTCTAATTTCGTAAAATCGCCATATTCTCCATATAATATCCCGATACAATTTGCACGCTTTGCCATTTCAATAGCCGTTTCTTTTGGCGTATCTTCATGTATAAGCAATACTGATGATTTCTTTTCTTTTAAGAAAAACACAAGCGTAATAATATCGAATGGATCTTTCAGACAAAGCGCGAATCTATTTCCTGCTGCTTTTTGAAATTGTTCCATTTCCTCATAAACTTGTAATCTCAAATCAAAATCACTTTTGCTATACTCTTGTTTATTAACAATTAGCATAATTTCCTCCTGTAACAACTGATTTTTGTTTCATAAGTTGGCTTGCTCTATACAATGGATTTGGAACTTCATGAACAAGCGATTCCACATCCATATATAATCGTCGCTTCGTTAATTGCTCAGCATAGAATGTAGGAGTGTATAGCTGAATACTTTCAAATCTATCTTTCAAGTGTGGATATTTTCTAAAATGATTTTCAATTTCTTCGACAACTATCACCCAAAAAATTTCTTCTTTCCAATCATATTCGTCTGCAAGTACGAAAGCTAATTCTCCTACATTAAATAAGAACAGTGCATCTAATACCATCTCTTGTAAACATTCAATACGATTCATTTCAAAGAAATCATTCATTTTTCCATTCACATACGTTTTATGCATTTTAGTAAAGTCTGGACATTTATTCATTTCTTTTAAGAATGGACGATAAAACTCAAGTCCTTCATGGAAATCCTTTAATGCAATACGGACAGGTAGCCCTTCTTTATGAACTAAAATCATATTTTGTCCGTGTGATTCTAATGCGATTCCATGCTCTACAACAAGATGTATAACTGGTATGATCGCTTTTTGAATCAGTAATCGTAGCCAATTTTCTATCCCATATTTGTTTAACCATGCATCAATAACTGGTGTCCCGTCTTTCTCTTTTGCATATAAGCCGTTAAAGGGAACCGCACCCTCTTGCTCATCTAAATATTTATGAACGCTTTCACGCCAAATGCATCCTAATGAACCATATGTGGCTTTCTTATTCGTATCATACGTTACACTCGAAAATTCCTTTAACAAAATAATGCGCGATTCATCCCTTAAATAAGAATCCTGACTTACGACATCACTTAACCAATTCGATATAGCTGGTGCACTCACAACTGAATATGGTTTCAGCGTACGGAGTGTTGAAGTGTTAAGTATGTTCAGCGATAACTTTACATATGGTCTCTTTGGATTCGTAACATTTCTTAACGTCCTCATCGATTGTTGCGCGCAATAATCATCCGCCGATTGTCCTAAATAAATTATATTTTTATCCTGTATATGGTCAACGTAATTTGGAATGATGAAATTCTCCCACTGCCAAGGATGAACAGGTATAAACACGTACTGTTTTGGATTACATCCCGCACTGTGAATTCGTTTCATATACGTTTCTAATGTATGCGCGCCTATCTCACCTTTTAAAATATTGTCATAGATCATTTCATTTTCATAACCTACAATCGCATATTTCTTATGAGCTGCAATCCATATGAGTTTTATTGGCCTCATAAATTCATATCCATATTGAAAATTGTCACGATATTGAAATCCAATGCGTGCTTTATAGCTAGGATGATATGGATGACCGTCTATTAAATGGCTTTCAAAGTCATCGTACGATTTTTGGGTATATTTCACCTTATTATGTCTTTCATATTGTGCAATCGTGTCTTTAAATATCGTTTGTTCTAATTCATGAATAAAAGAATCTAATTTCGTTTTTTCCACGTTAACAATCCGAAAAACTTCTTCCAAAAATTGCGAAACTGATTGTATTTCTTGTTTTTCCTCTTGAACTCTTATTACTAATGAATCTATAGAGATACGTCCAAATGTCATTCGTTCTCTTCCGTAACATTCATACGTGACACTTTTGTTGTCCTCATCAAGTCCTTGTATAAGAAAAAGAATTTGTTCTTCGTTTTCTATGCGAATTGGTGTAATAATCCCCTCATAAATTAACGACTCTACTAATTGACGTAACACTCTTCTTCGTACTGAAATGTAATCTTCTGATTCAAGCGCTTTCAATATCCTCGTATGATACATGTCCACTCTCATAACTCCTCCACCTTATAAAAACTACCATTATTTGTATTACGTGAAATTTTAACGTTATTTATGAACGGACAGCCACTTCTCTAACGAGCGGATTCTGTACCTGTACGTAAATTGCTTGTTCTAAAGGATTACTTAACTCATCGACATCGAAAAATCTCGTTAATAAATTTGCTTTACATGCCAACTTATCCTCTTCTAACAATTCTCTTAAAAAGGTAGAAGGTTCACGGTTATACGGAAGGAACGATTCAAGTACAGATCTTAATTCCGAGAGAATAATTTCCTCCTTAATTAATCCTGCTGTGCCAAATCCATTAATGAGTCCAAACATATGATTGAAAATTAAGTAGTAACGAAATCTCTCATCTACAATATAATCGTCATATAAATTTCCAGTACGTTCTCCAATGCCAGCCAACTCATTATTAAGCATCTCTTTCATTGAATTACAGAAATAAAACCCTTGATTATCACGGAAATAATATTTGACCGGATAACCATCCTTTAGCTGAACAACGCTATTTTGCTGATGAGCTTCTAATCCAACACCATAACGTAAGTACATCCATACCATCGGCTTTAAAGAAATATTCATATATCGTCTAAACCAATCTAAACTTACTTCTTCACAGCTTCTACCTTCTAAATCTGCTAGTCGATGAATAATATTCGATAAACGAGTACGTTCCCCAGGTATAGCATCTTGCACTAATCCAGCAATTAAAGTAGCGTCATTTGCATGTTCACCATAAAAAGGATTCTCTCGTATAATTACTTCAAATCCAGATTCTTTTGCCCCGTAATTTAATGTAATAAATGCTGGATCACAAATAAAATCAAAACCTGGAAACTTCTCTAACACTTCACCAATTGCTGTATTTAGCATTTCCTTTCCTTCAAGACCACTCTCTAGTTCCTTCAATTTATTAATACGCATTGAATTTGTTACTTTTACTGGAAATGAAAACTTAAGCATATATTTTGATTTGGGATGATATAACGTCCTAAGTGATGATGTTGCCATATAATACTTACCAACAGGACCAATATATTCAAGTACTCCTTGATCTATCCAATCCTGTACGTAAGATTGGTGTAATAGCCATTCTGCCTGAAGCGGATGAATTGGAAGTAAAGAATATTCATCTTCATTACAATACTTCGATATAAATTCTTTACAAACCATCTCATCATTACGTAACTCTTCTTTTAGAATTACTGTTGTAGAATCTAACAATAATGATTTTTCATTTACTATACTTTTATGTGCCCTAAAATAATGAAGCTGACATTCTCCTTTTAATTCTGGAGAATACATCGTGCTTTTCCATTCCAAAATACCTTGTCTACTCTTTGGGGTTGGATGAGTTAAATGTCCAAATAATAAAGATTGCTCCGCTTCTATAAAGGATGTATGGAAACCGTATAATGCAGATGTATCTTCTATTCTCTCCTTCGTAAATTCTTCAATATTTTGACAACTACGAATAACTCGAAGCATAAGTTCAGCAGGATTCGTCCCTTCTCCGTAGTTGATAGACATCTCTTTTATTAAGAATGTAATAACTGTAACGTAATCTGCTTTTATAACATTCTTATTTTCTCCCATTTGATAATAAAATTGTTCTCCAAACAAATGGCGATCTGTTGCTGATTTATATATAACTTCTCCATACAAAGTAATGTTCTGCGCCGATAGCCGACAATATAAATATGTGGGGACTTTATCTCTATTCAACGTATTACTGAAGATACTTTTCATTTTTTCATCCTCTGTAATCCATTCTCCACTCCCTGTTTCCCTTAAATAACAGTTTAAAAAACTTTGTAATGTTGCATGTTCTGCGATTTGTTTCGCATGCTGCATATTGGTCCTCCTCTTTATATTAAAGCTATCGAAATTTTATATAATAAACAACAATTGAATATCGTTATCAATTATGATTCTAATTGATAACGATATTCAATTCAATAGTATATTTCAGAATTTTTTTATCTAATTTAATTTTTCTTGTTTTCTCTCTTTTCTTTAATCTAGTTAAAAATACACGAAAAAAATACTCAATTTCAAACTACATACTTACTATTTTTCATTAGAAATCCAGCCAAAATAGTTAAACAAAAGAGGTATACCTTAATTGGCATACCTCTTTCAAAGAATAAGTTTACATAATAATATTATTTATAATTAGTTGTATGGCTATATAAAAAATTCAAATCTCTCCAACAATACGCTATCTCTTCTACCTGTACTCGCTCTAAAAATTTTGTATCAATTTTTTCTGGATTAAATTTTTCATAAAAGTTTTTCGAAGGGCTATTCGCAACAACCCATACTAAAAGTGATTGCATATCATTATTTATACATTCTGATAATAGAGCTTGAAATAACTTTTGTCCTATTTTCATTCCTTGATACTCTTGTAAAAGGTAGATTGCATATAATTCCCCATCACAATTATATGCACCACTTCTTTCCACTCCCCCGTCAATGAATCCGATTATTGTTTCATCTGACGTCTCTGCTACAAATCTATATTGGTATTTATCTTCTTGTTGAAAAATGTTTTCCCATTGTTTTTCTCGTTGCTCATATGTTATATTTTCTAAAAATTCGTCAATAAATATCCCTTTATACGTTGTTTTCCAGCTATCAACATGCACCTTTGCTATACCTCGTATATCATCTTTTATCGCTCTTCTAATATGTATTTCTATCATTTCCCCCCCTTGTTATTCATCATTATATCAATTTATTCCCTTAAAAATCCAAATAAAAAAGAGTGAAGTAAATTCACTCTTTTTTATCACAATTATCTACTTTCCACTTCAACTGAAACAACACGATCAATCTCTTTCAGGGAACTATACAACTCTGTTGTATATAAATCTTCTGGAGCTAAAATAACCATTTCCAGTTGCTGAAATGCTCCACTATCTATATCTTTAATTTTCACTCGTTTCACATGCATACCTAAATTTTTAATTTGCTTAAATATACCATCTAACTCATGATGCTCTTTTACAGTAATTTTTATAGATAAATCCTTTTGTCTTAATGAATACGGACCTGCAATTTTCACAAGTTGTGGAAGTACGTTAATTGCTAAAATAATTAAAATCATAGCAACCGTCGCTTGTAAATAAAAGCCCGCCCCAATTGCTATACCTAAAGCTGAAGCAGCCCACACCATAGAAGCTGTCGTTAATCCAGAAATAACATCATTACTTCTTCGTAAAATAACACCTGCCCCAAGAAAACCAATCCCACTCACAATTTGAGCAGCTAGACGCATTGGATCCATATTTGTATGCCCTGGAACAGAATATACATGTACGGCTTCAATTGAAACCATCGTAATTAAACAACTTGCTACAGAAATAACCATACTTGTTTTCACACCAAGCGGTTTATTCTTTAGCTGCCTATCTATCCCGATGAATAATCCTAAAAAGAGTGCTAAACCTAATTTGAGTAAAAATTCATATGACATATTTCCATTCTCCTTACTTTACAATGTTTCCCTTGGAATAATTCACTATAACTCTTTTATGATATCAATTCCAGTCTTTTCTATTCATTTAACGTAAAAAGCCGAAAAAACATTTGTAACGATGTTTCTCCGGCTTTTTATTACGCTTAAGATTTTTCTTTATTTCTGATCTTTAATCTTAATCTCTGCATCTTTGTAGAATGCTAATTTACTGTCATTATACTCTTTTGTAAAATTGTTAAATTGCTCTTTTGATTTTTGTGCTTCCACAGTTAATTCATTAACAGCCTTAACTTTTTCACCAATCTCTTTTAATTTCGTTTCTTTTACTTTTAATTTTTCATACAGTTCTTTTTCAGTCGCTAACGCCTTCGTATAATTTTCATTCATTTTTTGGAATGCATCATAACGTTTTTTATATGACTCTTCTACTGCTTTTGCTTGTTTTTGTAACTTCTTATCTTCAAGCTTCTCTATATTTCCTTGAACAGATTTTGTTTCTTTCTGAGCTTTTTCTAGCATCTCTTTCTCAGTTTTTAATACTTTTTCACGGTCATCTACATTTGCAGTAGCTTGCTCTATCTTCTTCATAACAGCGTCATTATGATCTTTACCTTCTTGTAAAATTTGAGAATATAGTTCTTGACCTTCATTCTCTAATTTCTCTAACTTCTTCGCTTCATCAACTAATGATTTTTCTTGTGTCGCTGCTGTTTCAAAAGCTGTATATAGATTTTCTTCTGGTTTTTCACCGAAACAACCTGTTAATAGTCCTACTGATAGTGCTCCAACTACTGCTACTTTTCCATACTTCAACGTTCATTCCTCCATTACATACGGTTATCATGCCAGAAATTCACTGGGAAGTGACTCTCTTCATGATAAGCTTCAAACTCATAACCCTTTTCTTTTAACCCTTTTAAAATTGCTGGTACAGCAGCAACTGATTGTGGGTGAATGTCATGCATTAAAATAACTTCCTGTGGTTTTGTTGCATGTGTTATTACGTTTTGAGCAATTTGTGCTGCCGCTGCATCAACTTGCATTTTGTTATATTTCCAATCTAATGAATCAATTGTCCAATCCCATACTTTAAAACCGCCCTCTACCACTTTATTTCGAAGACCTTCATTTAATCCAGGCATCGAACCGTATGGTGGACGTGTTAATTTAGGTGATTTTCCAATAATATTTGCGATTAAGCTTTGATCTTCTTTCATTTCATTTACATACTCGCCATTTTTATATAACTTCGCAAAATTATGTGTCATACTATGCATACCTACATAATGACCCTCTGCATTTTCACGTTTCACTAAATCCGGAAATTCTTTTACATTCGCTCCAATTAAAAAGAACGTCGCCTTCGCATCATGCTGTTTTAACATATTTAACAATTCAGCCGTATATTTCCCTGGGCCATCATCAAATGTAAGATAAGCAACTTTTCTTTCTTTTCCATTAAAACGACTTGGTGCCGTTTTATTCATTTCTACTTTCGGTTGTTCACTTGCAAGCTGTACTACGTTTTCTTGTTTTGCAACAGCCTTTGCTGGTGAAGTAATGGATTGAAACATGAAATACCCAATAGCTACTGCTGCAATCGCTATTAAAACGACTACTACTCGTTTAATTTTAAAAGCTTTTTCCATTCTATCGAATTCCTCTCCCTATTAATCTTATATATAAATCACCCAATATAATTATACATCTATTTACTTTATTACACTATATAAACAGACCTATATATGTATTATAATGGGAGTTTTATCAAAATGGTTGTTCCTATTCCTTCTTTACTTATAAAACTAAGTGTGCCTCCATGAAGCTCTACCATTTTTTTAACTATGGCTAAACCAAGACCTGCACCTGTAGCATTGTTATTAATCTGGTAAAATGGCTGTTCTATATATGATAAATGCTCTTTAGCAATTCCAATCCCTTCGTCTTTCACCTTTATCACTGCTTGTCCTTCATTTTTAGTCACTTCAATGTGAATTGTACCTTTTTCATGTGAATATTTAATAGCATTTTGAACGATATTCAAGAAAATTTGCTTTAGCCTATTTCGATCTCCCATCAATTCAATTCTTTCTATCGTATTAATAAATTGAATTTGTTTCTCTTCAGCGTTAGGAGTTAATTGCCAAATCGTCTCCTCTAGTATATCGTACATTTGCACATTTTGTTTATATAAATTAAAATGATTTGATTGTAATCTTGAAAAATCTAGCAATTCTTCTACTAAATGAATCAATCGGTCTGTCTCACCTGAAATAATTCCCATGCCTTGCTTTATCTCTTCTTCTGTTAAATGATCTACCGTTTTTAACGTCTCACTCCAACCTTTAATTCCAGTTAAAGGCGTTCGTATTTCATGAGAAATAGAAGCAATGAATTCATTTTTCATCTGTTCCGCTTTTTCTATTTTATTAGACATATGATTTAAACTATATGCTAACTCACCTAATTCACCTGGATAATCCTCTTTAATTTTCTTCTTTAATGTACCTTCTGCAATTTGTGAAGAAGCATGAATAATAGATTCGATAGGTTTAACAAACGAATTCGCTAATCGTCTACTGATTAAGAATACGATACCAGAAATGACAATTCCAACTGAAATAGTAAACATAATAATTTCAATAATCTTTGCATTTACATTCGTTAAAACAGTTGTATATTTCAAAACACCGATCGTTTGTCCTTGATGAATAAGTGGACTAATCACTTCCAATTGTTTCACATCGTCTTTCGTAGTAGTCACTTGATGGTACATCTCTCCTTCTAGTAACGAATACGGAATAACTACTTTACCTTCTACCTTTTGTCCACTTGACGACTGTATAATCGTACCATGTCGATCAATTAATTGTAATTCAGTTCCTTCTAACTGAAAGCTCTCAATTATATCCCCGCTGTATTCTTGCAAACGAATAAAGTATAGGGAATTGTATTCAGAGAAAAATCGTGTACTTGTCTTCGCATGAGATTCTATATATTGCACAATACCATTATAATAATATCGATAAATGGAGGCTGAAAATACGACTTCAAATAATACAAGCATAAGTATAATGACCGTCATAAAATATAAAGTCACTTTTCTTTTCATCTTATACTTTCCTTCCACACATATCCTTTTCCCCACACAGTAAGAATAAATTCAGGTTCTGATGGATTACATTCTATCTTTTGACGTAACCGCCTCATATTTACATCTACTACTTTCGTCTCACCTACGTAATTCGTTCCCCAAATCATATTTAAAATTTCATCACGTGAAACCGGCTTTGAAGCCTGATTCATTAAATACTGTAATATCATATACTCTGTAGGGGTTAAATCAACTAATTTTCCACTTTTATATAATCTTTCTTCTATAACATGTAACGAAAACGGGCCAGATATGATCGTATTCGCTTTTTCATCATGTACTTCTATTCTTCTTAGTAACGATTGTATACGTGCCGTTAATTCCACTGGACTAAACGGCTTTGCGATATAATCATCTGCACCAATTCCTAGTCCTTGTACTTTATCTTCATTTTGTACGCGTGCGGTCAACATAATAATACCTATTTTTTTATTTTCTTCCCGTATGGATTTACAAACTTGAAAACCATCAATTCCTGGTAACATTACATCAAGCAATGCTACATCAACAGTATGTTCACATAAAATCTGTAACGCCTCTTCTCCCGTACTAGCTTCTAACACATAAAATCCAGCACGTTTCAAATTCAAGACGATAAAACTACGAATAGGCATTTCATCTTCTAAAACTAAAATTGTTGGCATAATTTCCACCTCCCTACTCTTGTTGATAATCCGCTAGCGGTTTTACATATGCTTTCACTTTTTCAAAATGCGGCTGTTTCGGTACAGCATATACGTGAGAAGCTGTTTTAACCGCTGCCTCGTATCCTTTTATTTTGAACCATTCTTTCCGTTTAAATATATGAACTTCAAGCCATAGTTCATTTGTCGTAGTATCTATAAATTTTTGAACATCTGATGCTTCTTGCTGAACTGGAACAGTTATTTTTCCAATTAACGGTTGTGGGATTTTGACAAAATAACCTTTCTCTATATTTATATATCTTTCTTCTATCGGTTTAATTCCATCTTCACTCCACTGAATATAACGTTCAAACATCGTACTCTCTCCGTATGATACTTCTTCCCAACCTTTTGGACGCACTGTACGAACAAATTCAATAATGCCGTCTTCATTTATATCTTTGCTTTCGACTACATAATCATTGAATAAATCTTCTTTCCCATCTATAGGTAGTGGCTCATAATGACCCTTATCAAATTTTGCTACATACGTTATCCCTGAATGAGCGCCAACTCCTGCATCAATTACAACAGCCTTTAGTGATTTAGAAATACGCCCCATTTGTATTCTTTGAATGCTATTTATAAATGGATCGAATGATGCTTCAGATAAAGTTTTAAATTGTTCCATAAACTCAACTGTCAACTTCTCATCTTTTTCATACGTAACAAGGCTTATATCTTTCAGTCCATTTTTATTTAGATCCTCTATGAATAACTTCGTATAACTTCGATTATATATTTCCTTCATATCTTCATTTTCTTCCGAAAAAACATACATAACATGCTCTAACGATTCACGACTTACAGATATTCCGATTAATAACTCTCGCTTCCCGTTCCCTGTAAAATCACCGACTTCAACGATATCTACATCTCCACCATCAAATCTATGCGTGGACTTTACTTTCCAGCCATTTCCGACTTCTTCATAGACAGCTAAATATACGCTATGATCTTCATTCGGTAATTTATAAAATAAGATGGCTTCTTTCTTATTATCTTGTTTAAAATCCATTGACCAAATCATCTGTTTATCTTTATTAGACATTGGAGTAAGCAATCGATAATTAACAGGCAAATCTTTATCTATTTGCTCTTTTAGTTCATTAATCCATTTTTCATTGGCAGGAGCACCCATTAAACTTGTTGGGGCTTCAGACATTTTACATCCAGTCAACATAAAAATGATTCCCATAATGCCTATCCATTTCTGCATATGATATCTTTCCTTATTACAGATTTTCATTATTTCTCTTTACTTTTTGCTTCTCCAATATTCTCATACATATGAGTATAATTTTTCTAAAATAAAAAATCGTTACAGAAAAGTTACAAATCCATTCCCATAAAAAAAGATTGGCAAAGGCCAATCTTTTTTTATTATTCATTTCGAACTGGTTTTGGTGTTACACCTAAATGCTCATTTAATTTTTTCGAAATATCTTTTACATTTTTTTCGTTTGGAATGTAATAATAAATACCTCCAATACGTTTATCCGTACCTTCTATTTGCATTTTTTCCATTTCCAAATTAGATCCTGCCATATTTTTTGTAATCGCAAGCATATCATCGAAAGTTAAGTTCGTTTTCATATTTTTATCAACCGCATCAAGTAAAGAGCCCATTTTGCTAATTGATTGCACAGACATCGCTTTTTTTGCAATTGCTTCTATTACAAGTTGTTGTCTTTGTCCACGCATTGCGTCACTATCAATTTTACGCGTTCTTGCAAGTGCAAGTGCTTGTTCTCCATTTAAATGTTGGAAGCCTTTTTCTAAATGAATCATACCCGCTTGGTCTTTACTATCTTGCTCTGTGAAAGTAACAGGTACATCAATATCAATACCACCAAGTGAATCGACAATTTGTACGAATGATTCAAAGTTAAACTTCACATAATAATCAACAGGAACATTTAAAAATCTTTCCACTGTATCTCGTGTACTTTCAACACCACCAAATACATGTGCGTGTGTAATTTTATCTAATTTCTTTCTAGATGGAATATATACACGTGAATCACGCGGAATACTTACTAATTTAACTGATTTATCATCTTTATTAATTGTTGCTAATAAAAGTGCATCTGTGCGAACAGCTTCACCATATTGACTTTTTCGCATTTCACTACCATCTACACCCATAATTAAAATAGAGATGTTATCCTTTAAAGGCTCAACTTCTTTATCACGTTTTGATGATTTATCAATTTGTGCATACGCATCACTTACAACAGCTTTTGCCTTATTATATATTAATGATCCATATCCTACTCCTCCAAAAATAAGTAGGAAAAATGGAATTAAAATGAACCATTTTATTGACCTTCTTTTAGAACGTTTTTTATTGCTTCTCGTATTTTGTTCTAATTCAGAGCTCATCTTCATTCGCCTCTCTTTCTCTTTCCCTAGTATAATGTATGTCTAGTATTCTTCATATTGAATTTTCTTTCAAACACCTTACATTTTTGTAAGGTTACATGATGAATCCAATATGTATTCCATTTCACATTATACTCTCGTGCTTATTTTTGGCAAGTCACTATTTTCCAACTTCAAATATTTAGCACTTCGTAACATTCGAAAATATAGTTTTATAAATTTATTTATTTCAAATCGTTCGAGTTCTACATGGAAAATAGTCGAGAATAAAGAGAAAAATTAGTAATGTAATCTGTATGAATATAATAATGTATAGTTCATATTATTTTTTTTCAAGCGGTGTATACATTGTTTTCTTCCCATGATTATTAATGAAAGCGGATTTTGCTTTTAGTTTCGTCTTTTCTATTTCTATCTCTTCATTCGAGAAATTCACAATAATTTTAATATCTTTTCCATAAGAAGCAGATTGAACTAATTTATCTTCTGACAAATATGCAAAGTTCGTCATTTCTTCTTTTACTGCCTTTTCATGAACTTCATTCCAAACTTTCAGATGCTGTGTAATTTCTTGTTTATGCTTATTCCACTCTACTTCATCTAAATGGTACAACGGAGGAACATTATACAATAATTCGTATAACATACGGTTTCCTACCTCATCTTTTACTTTCAAACTTCCCCATTCCCAGTGATGCGTTGTAATTACAGAATCGTTGTATACTAATTTATATAACGGTACCGAATATACTGGATTTAAATATACTTGTTTATATTCTTCTTTTAACGGTACTTGTTTTGCATATTTTTCTGGAACATTTTGATTCGGTGACCAATATCCCCCTACATAATACGGACTTGTTTTATTTTTCCTCATATCTTCATCGTCCCATTTAATAACCGGTGTTTCAATACCGTGAGCAAATGCAATCGTGCTACTTGCAAAGTCATTTCCGCCTTCTGAGCCAACTACCATACCTTTTTCTTGCGCAATATAGTCCATTCGTTGCAACCTTGCTTTTAAATCTTGTTCTTGTGTCGTTATATGTTTGGCCGAATAATCATCATAAATTTCACCTGTTGCATCACAATCAATAAACCATGAATTATATTTAGGTCCATTTTGTAATATATCGTTCATTCGCTCTTTTACACTAGGAAGAGATAAAGTTGGATTTAACTTTCGCCCTCTACCTAAAAATCCTTGCACTTTTTCTCCATTTTTCTTCGTCACAGTTGCCTCTTCATATAGCGATGGATCCTGAAAAGAAGCTGTATTCCAATTTTTATCTGCTTTTTCATGAATAGAATGATAAGAATCATACGGACCAACTAAATATCCTATTTTCTTAGCTTCTGTCACGAAATCAGGCTGCATATACCCTTGTTCCCAATTCGGTAGCCCAATCCATGCATTGTCTATTCCTGCTGCTTTCATTTCCTTTATAATATCCGTTCCATCTGCGTTACCCCATTTACTTACTTCTTCAACCGCATCACCGAGCGCCGACTTTAATACATGCTTATTTAAGTTATATAACTCCATCTTCGATAAGTGATCTACCCCTTTGTTTAATAACTCACTAGCGTTCTGATCAACATTTCGGAAAATATCCTTTTTATACAATTCCTTCATTGATAATACTTCATTTATATAACGCAAAATAACATTTTTTTGGTACTTATCAATGAAATCTTGTTTACTTACTTGCTCAAACACACTCAGTTCTCCAGGCTCCGAACTATTCTTTTGAATAAGCCCTTTTATATGACTAAACACAGGACTATTTATTTGCTCTCTTATTTTAGGCCAATTTATGTTACTGTCAGACAAACCATTTTGATTCCAAAAATAAAAATGAGCCGCACCATAAAGTTTTTCAATCTCTTTATTTTTTCTAGCCTTTTCTTGTAATGTTTTAAATTCACCTTTTCCAGCAATATTATCCTTATACAGTTTAGCAATACTCACTGCATCATTATTTGTCACATATAATTGAAATCCATATGTTTTATTTTTATTTATGCTCGGGAATTCATGTATAAAATCAAATCCTATTTTCGGATCCGAATGAAATTTCAATTCATTATTAAACATATTGTTCGCAATATATACAATGGAATATTTCGAACCATTTAACGCAAAAAACTTCATAGAAAATGATTCAGCAAATGAATATGCATCATCCTTTAAAAACTTCTTCCAATTTTCATCATTACTCGGAATTTGCTTACCTTCCCATAACGGAAGTGTATAGTTTTCAGCTTGTACTTTCGGCCACGTAAAGCTTTCTGCACCAGTCGATTCCACTTCAATATTTAAGTAATCTTTTTTCTTTTCTAGATTCACTTTTACTTTTTGATCTGGATATTCCCAAGATGTGCGATCCGTGTCTTTTTTTACATTCGACACCTTCATTTTCGGTAACGGCTGTGACGCCTGTTCCTTTACACCATCATGTTCTACAGTTAACATGAAAGTCTCTGGATTTACATCGTAAGTAAACTCTTTATACGTAGCTTTCTTTACTTTAGACTCTTGTACAGCCTTGTTACCTTTTACATCACACCCGACTAAAGTCGAAAATGACATCGTTGTAAGAAGACATATTGCTATCATTTTTTTCATCTTCTGCACCTCCACCACTGAATATACAGGGGCTTTGTTACAGGAATGTGGCAAAAAAATAGAACTAGCATAACGCTAGCTCTATTTTGAGTATTATAAATAAGTGTGTATGGACAACTTTAACCTTCTTAAAATATATGTAGTACAATAACCGTGTTTTTTCATCCTCACTACTTATAAAAGCAAATAATTCATAACTTTAACGTGCATTTCTTAACTAAAAAAAGAAGTGTATATAATATAGCCTAAAACTAGCACTAAAATTACGAGCGCTGTACCTTTCCAATTCATACCACCTGTCATATCAACTGGACTACCTGATTCAGCTCTGTTTAATCGATCATGTAAAGAACCGGTAGGATTATTTTTCAATTCACTTTGCCTTATACGTTCTCTTTTTTCTTCTGGTGACTCTTTCCTCATACGATCGCCTCCAAATGAATACACGCTTTACTAAATTATACATTATTACTTTTCTTTTATATGCCCACTGAAAAGATATTTACAACAAAAAAAGCTAGCAATGCTAGCTTTTTTTTATCCCTATATGTTCTTCTTTATTTACAATAATGCCTCTATGATCGATTTCTAGCTCACACACTTTCATAGACGTAAATACTCTCGCTAATTGCTCAGCAATTTCTTGACGTTTATCATATGGCGTCAATATAAAAATGGATGGACCTGCACCACTAAGCGCTGTGCCGTATGCTCCAAACTCTTTTGCACATTTACGAATTGATGGTAATAGCGGTACGAGTTCTAAACGATACGGCTCGTGAAAATGATCTCTTTCCATCATTTCACCTACAACTTCCCACTTCTTTTGACAAAACGCAGCTACTAATACGTTGCTGATTGCACTAGCCTTAACTGCTTCATGAAACGGAAACACATCTGGTAATACAGATCGGCTTTCCTCTGTATTTAACTCTTCATTTGGAATAAGAGAAATTACACCTAATTCCTTACTTTCAATTCTTACAACCGAAACATTCTTTCCATCAAGTGCTCCGATTACAGTTCCTCCTAATATAGAAGCCGCAACATTATCTGGATGCCCTTCAAAATTTGTTGCAATTTGAACTTTTTGATCAGTCGTTAAGTTTAAATTGCCAAGTTGATTCGCAAGCTCTATCCCTGCTACAATTGCTGATGCACTACTTCCTAATCCTCTTGTAAGCGGGATATTACTAGTAACTTCTATTATATGAGGTGATAAAGAAGGACATACTTTACATGCCGTGCTAACGATTAAATTTTTATCATCTGTCGGAATTGATTCTTCAAAGGAATGGATTACTTGCCATCTATCAGCTTTTTCCCTTACCACCACATCTAAATATAATGATAAAGCTATTCCTACTGAATCAAATCCAGGTCCAACATTCGCTGTACTAGCAGGAACACGAATACTTAATGGTATCACGACATAATCACCCCTTTAATATGTTCTTTAATTTGTTCTATATTATTTGAAACACTTGCAATGTCTAATGTATTAGAAGAAATTGCGATATCAGGATCTTTCAAGCCGTTTCCAGTTAAAACTGCAACAACTGTCTCTCCTTTTTTGATTTTTCCAGATTGAACATGTTTAATTACACCTGCTAATGAAGCATTTGATCCCGGCTCAGCGAAAACCCCTTCCGTTTTTGCTAATAATCTATACGCATGTAAAATTTCTTCATCTGATACCATATCTATTTCACCGTGAGACTGTTCAGCAGCCTCTACTGCATATGACCAACTTGCGGGGTTACCGATACGAATCGCTGTTGCAATTGTTTCAGGTTCTTCAATGACATGTCCTTTTACAATTGCTGCCGCTCCTTCTGCTTCAAATCCGTGAATTCTTGGCTTCTTATAGCCTTTTTCTTTCTCATATTCACAGAAACCTTTCCAGTATGCTGTAATATTTCCGGCATTCCCAACAGGAATCGCTAAAACATCTGGTGCACTTTGCAACTGGTCACAAATTTCAAATGCTGCTGTCTTTTGCCCTTCAATTCGATAAGGATTCACTGAGTTTACTAATGTAATCGGCTCTTCCGCAGCAATATTTCTTACAGCCTTAAGTGCATCATCAAAATTTCCTTCTATTGAAATGATTTCAGCTCCATAGGCGACTGCTTGCGCTAATTTTCCATGTGCAATCTTTCCTTCAGGGATTACGATTATACATTTCATTCCAAGGCGTGCCGCGTATGCTGCGGCCGATGCCGAAGTATTACCTGTTGATGCACAAATAATTGCCTCCGAACCTTCTTCTTTCGCCTTCGCAACAGCCATTACCATACCACGATCTTTAAAAGAACCTGTCGGATTCGCTCCTTCATACTTACCGTATAACTGAATTCCTAATTGTTTTGATATATTTAATAACGGAATAAGCGGTGTATTTCCTTCCATTAAGCTCACATCAGGTGTATTTTCATTCACCGGTAAATAAGAAGCATACTGTTTTAATAATCCTTTATACATATTGTTTTTCCTCCTCAATAATGTAATAACTGTTTATTTCACTTGCGACATTTTCTATCGCTCCTAGTACTCGTTCGAATTGATACTTTGAAGTTTGATGTGTCACAACAACGACTTCTGCAAGTTCACGATTTAAAGGTAATTGAATAACTTCTTTTAAACTTACGGAATAATTAACGAAACATTCTGTTATTTTTTGTAACATCCCAGGTTCATCTCGTAATGAAATACGTAAGAAATATTTCGAAACGACTTCTTCATCTCCTTGTAATTCATACGGTTCTGGTTCTTTTAACGCACTTTTATTTTTCGGAACTTGATTCATACTTTTAACGATTGAAATAATATCACTTACTACAGCAGAACCAGTCGGTAACTTCCCAGCTCCAGGGCCGTAAAACATTACTTCTCCTACCGCTTGACCGTGAACATATACTGCATTAAATTCATTATTTACATTCGATAATGGATGATGGCTTGGTAAAAGTGTCGGTTCTACACTTAAATGAATGGCTGATCCTTGTTTCTCTGCTTTCCCAATTAATTTCATAGTAAACCCTAACTTTTCAGCCATTTGTAGATCTTCTTTTTCGATCTTTCGAATCCCTCTTACTTGTACATCATCTAAAGAAACATTCATCGAAAAACCTAAGTTTGCAAGAATGGCTACCTTTCTCGCCGCATCTAGCCCATCTACATCCGCTGTTGGATCCGATTCTGCAAAACCTAATTTTTGGGCTTCTTGTAAAGCCTCTTCATACGACCATCCCTTTTGACTCATCTTTGTTAACATATAATTTGTTGTGCCATTTACAATTCCCATTATTTTTTCAATTTGATCTGAAGCTAATCCATCTGTTAATCCCCTTAACACCGGAATACCGCCCGCTACACTTGCTTCATAACATAGATCACAATCATTTTCGTTCGCCAGGTGGAGAAGTTCCGCACCGTATACAGCCATTAAATCTTTATTTGCTGTTACGACATGTTTTTTATTTCGTAAAGCCTTAACAATATGTTGCTTTGCTTCTTCAATTCCGCCCATTACCTCTACTACAATATCAATATTTGGATCATTTAGAACTTCATCGACATGACTTGTTACTACGATTCCATCAATGCAAACATCACGTTCTTTTTTCAAGTCACGTACAACGACTGTCTTTACCTTCACTTCATACCCTGTATCAAGTGCAATTTTTTTATAATGTTCTTTCAAAATATGGACAACACCACTACCGACCGTACCTAAGCCTAACACCCCAACATTAATAACGTTATTCATTTTCTAATCTCCTCCTACAATTTTATTTTTTATCTCTATCAATCACCTTGCTCTGTTTTTTAATCATGCAGGTGGTGGTTATTTCCGTACGTACAAATCGTTTCATGTTACTGCACCTCCTTTCAAAGTAATAAAAAAACACACCCATCCCTAGGAAAGGGACGAATGTGTTTTCGTGGTTCCACCCTTGTTCCAATCTAGACGTATTTCTCCCTAGATTGCTCAAGTTCAGATAACGGCTGATTCCGTCAATAATTACTAGATTACTCGTTCACTATTGAAGTTCAAAGGTGGTAAAATCATTTCTCGTGTTAGGAAGCTCACACCCTTGGCTTCCCTCTCTGTAAACCGTAAAAATGATTCCGTGTCCTTATCGTTACTTTTTCGCTCATGTTTATTTGTTAATTCATTATACTCGCATAAACAACAAAATCAATACTATTTTTTAATTATTTTTAATTTTCAATCTCTAATTCTATAAAAAAACACACTCATCCCTAGGAAAGGGACGAATGTGTTTTCGTGGTTCCACCCTTGTTCCAATCTAGACGTATTTCTCCCTAGATTGCTCAAGTTCAGATAACGGCTGATTCCGTCAATAATTACTAGATTACTCGTTCACTATTGAAGTTCAAAGGTGGTAAAATCATTTCTCGTGTTAGGAAGCTCACACCCTTGGCTTCCCTCTCTGTAAACCGTAAAAATGATTTCATGTCCTTATCGTTACTTTTCGTTCATGTCTATTTGTTAACTTATTATAGTTATCAACTTTTTAAAAAGCAAGCCTATTTTTACTAACTATTTTCAAGATACTATTTTATTATATTTCACAATAACATTATGCAACTGCCTCTCGATTTACCTATTTTATTATTTCTCCATTTTGTAAATCAACAGTTCATATATAAATATCCCATTCCAAAACGATTAGAAATCCGCCTTTAAAAATATATTACTAAAGTTTTTCAATACAATCTTTTCGTATAACTTTCTTCTAAAGAACGTGCAACATCTTCTTCTGAAGCATTCACTTTCGCATGCTCCAGCAACATTTTTGCTGCTGAAGGTAACTCTTTTTTATGTAACCAAGATTCTGGATCCCACATCTTAGATCGGATAAAAGCTTTTGCACAATGAATATAACACTCTTCTATTTCAACGACAATTCCAAGTAACGGATTGCGTCCATTCGCCTGCATTTCTTGCAATATCTCTTCGTCGTTTGTAATATACGCTCGGCCGTTTATCCGGAGCGTCTCCCCAAGGCCTGGAATAAAAAAGAGTAACCCTACGTATGGATTTGAAATAATGTTCAAAATGGAATCTATACGACGGTTACCTGGTCTGTCTGGAATAATAATTTTATTATTATTTAATACGAATACAAATCCAGGTGCGTCTCCTCTCGGCGAAACATCACACGCTCCTAATTTATTTGCAGTAGACAATACTAGAAAAGGAGATTTAGACAGAAAATCTACGCAATGGTGGTCTAATGATGAAATAACTTTCTTTAACGCTCGCTCACTTGGTTGCCCTAATATTTTCCGTAATTCTTCCTCTGTTGAAATAATCGATTTTATTTCTTTACTCTCTATCCCCACTATTAACCACTCCATTTTTCTTTATTTCCCCAAAATTCAATACAAATATTGTATAATATAATTGGAAGAAAGGGGAATTTAAATGACAGAGTGGCTAACAATATTTGATCCTGAAAGAAATACACTTGGGAAGAAATTGCGTGATGAAGTGCATCGTGACGGTGATTGGCACGAAACATTTCATTGTTGGTTTGTAGAAAAAGATGATGAAGATATGTTCTTATATTTCCAATTACGCTCTAAAAATAAAAAAGAAGCTCCGGGTATATGGGATATTACTTCAGCCGGACATATTATGCATGATGAAGATGTACAAATTGGTGGCCTTCGTGAAATTGAAGAAGAATTAGGGCTTTCTTTCCAAACGATTGATTTAGCATATAAAGGAATCTTTCAAATAGATTATGAAATTTCAAATCTTACAGATCGCGAGTTTTGTCATATGTATTTTCACAATGTCATCAATTCACTTCCATTCGCACCAGGTGAAGAAGTAGACGATGTGATGAAAATACATGCAACTTCTTTTCTACAACTATTAAAAAGAGAGATTTCATCTTTTACGGCTATTTCTGTTTTAAACAATAAACCAATAACGATAACATTTGAAGATATTTATCCATATGATCTTGCATACTATGAATTTGTTGTAGAACAAGGAAAAGAATTACTAAAAAATAATAGTTTATGAATAAAATAGGACTCCCATTTTAAAGCACTTGGGAGTCCTATTCTTTATAGTGGATGATTGACAATACCCGACTGATTTAAAATTCCAGTTTATTTTCTCTCTTTCGATGTTTGGAACATACTTGGCAGCGTTACAAAGCGTGCCCCTTTCGTTTTTAACTGCGGAATAATTTTGTCTAGCGCCTCTACTGATCCTTGCAAATACCCACCTGGTGTTGAATGCTGAAGTATAACACTGCCAGGAAATGAATTCCCTAACACATTATTGGTAATCGTATCAGCGCTTACTCCTTTCCAATCAACCGTATCAACACTCCATTGTACAATCATAAAATTTTGCTCTGTTGCCCACTTCAATTGATTTTCAAGTATTTCACCGTATGGCGGACGAATAAATTTCGGTGCATAACCAGCTAAACGATTTAATATTTCTTCCGTTTTCATAATTTGATTACGGTACTCAGCATCATTTACTTTCGCTAAATTTGGATGGCTATACGTATGATTACCAATTACATGCCCTTCATTCGCAATACGTTTTACTACATTCGGATACTTTTCTGCGTTTTCACCAAGCAAGAAGAAAGTCGCCTTCACATTATATTGTTTTAACTTATCTAAAATTTTCGGCGTAAATTCTAAATCTGGTCCATCATCAAATGTAAGAGCTACTTCCGCTTTATTGTACGGTCCTGAAAATGCGTACGCATATTTTTCGACCCACGAAAATGGTGTCCACGATCCACGCTCATATGCTTTCATTTGTACTGTATAGTTTTGAGGGATATATGCGTATGGCAATGAGCTTATATAGTCTCCATAATAAAATGAGTGATATGGCATATAGGCGTACGAAACATCTCGTTCTAGTCCCCATTGATATGGGGCAAACATTTCTGGTGAATAAAAATAATACATGATAAAAACCTCCCTAAAATTTCATATGTGATTCATCTGCACTTTGTTAGAGAAATTATTATTCATGAACAAAAATAAGACTGTCCATAAATAGGACAGTCTTACTGCTTTATACAATTAATAAATCGATGCACTATCTTTCGGCAAAGCTTTTACATGTTTTAAATAGCTTGTCACTCTGTCATCATCACCTTGCGGGTATTGATACCCATATGTGTTAGCAATTTCATTCGCTACTTCCCTAAATAAATTACCCATGACAAAGAATGACTCCCATATGTTTTCATATTCTGCATTAGAAAAAGTTCTTTTAAATTGCTCCCACATATCTTTTTCAATATATTGCTCGAAATGCTTCCCAAACTTTCCTGCATTACCTGTAAAGTCTGTTTTCATACCAATATGCCATTCTAGCATTACGATGAACATATCTCGTACTGGACCATCAAACATCCCTTTCGCATAAGAAAGTTCTTCTCTCCATAGTCCTTTTGCCACATTCGTACTACACCACCAAAATTCATTACAGCAATCTAAAAACTCTTTTTCTGTAGGCTTTTTTATTAAGTAATCTTTATCGCTTGCTGGTGGAAATTCAACAATACAATTATCTTTATCCAGAAGCAGTTTACTTAAACTATCTTGTCCAACGAACTTATTTATCAAATCAAATGGAACGAGCGTTAAATCAATTCGATTTCCATCCATAAACTGCATTAAATACGGAAATTTCCCGTCTTCGTCCGCTGGAATTAATGACATTTCTTCCGGCATTTGTACAATCATTATTTCTCCAAATCTCTGAATCCAATTATGATTAGACGTAAAAGATTGTATATCATTTACAACATATATAATATCATAGTCTTGAAAACAATCTTTCTTCACATGTGGATTTACACGTGACCCATTCATGATGACAGCTCGAATTCTTCCATCCTCTTTTGCTGTATTCATAATTAAGTTTAGCATGTCTTTTTCAGTTCTCATCTATTCCTAACCTCCAATTTTTATATAAGCTTATATTTTTATGCGTGTTGGAGGTCCACGAGCTAGCTGTGTTGCACACGATACATGTTATAATTTTTGAAACATCTTTTTCATTTTCTCTCCTCCTATTTTTTTATATCTATTCTTCTAAATCGTTCACATACAAGCAATATATCATCAGAAAAACCATGACCCACTTCATTCAATTTACTTCTGAAATATCTTTCATGGATCTCCTTCCAATTTTTATAGCTTTCATCCCCTTCAGCAATTGCAAATTCTTCTGTAATTTCATTCATAGGTACTATTGTTACTTCAATCGTTTTTACAATTGCTACCGGATTTTCATCGTGATCCAAAATAACAGAGTAGTCATCTGTAGTTGGTAACGGTATATTCTTTAATTCATAGAAGAGATATGCAGAACAAGTTGCGGTTTTCGTTCCGTCAACTACTTGCTGAGCAAGACTATTTGGGGTATCACCTAATTGCCATGCACTCACCGATTTTGGTATCTCAGCATCTTTCCAATACTCCGTCCAGTATTGTTGCGCTGCTTCATTCATTATCTCTCACTCCCCTAAAATCTACTATAAGTGTAATAGACTTTCGAACCGTATCACTCTTTTACGACTGCCATTACAAACCCATCGTACCCTTTACTTCCGACCGTTTGAAGCACAGTAGCACTTACACGTGGCTCTGCAGCTATTAATTCATAGAAGCGACGTATCCCTTGTATGCGAGGATCGTTACTCGTATTGTCAATAACTTCTCCTTCACGTACTACGTTATCCCCAATGATTACAGTACCAGGGCGTGATAGTTTCAGTGCCCCTTCAAAATAAGCAGGGTTATTTTGTTTATCAGCATCTATGAAAATAAAATCAAATGGTTCATACTTCTCATTTTCTATTTGTTTTAAAGAATCTAACGCTAATCCTAATCATATTTCAACTCTATCTTTCAAATTAGCACGCTCAATATTGCTACGTGCAATTTCAGCATGCTTTTCACTTGCCTCCAATGTAACAACTCTGCCTCCCAATGGCAATCCCCTTGCAAGCCATATCGTGCTATATCCGCCTAGAGTACCAATTTCCAAAATGTTTCGAGCTCCTTGTATTTGTACTAATAGTTGCAAAAACTTCCCTTGCGTTGGCGATACATCATGTGCTGGTAAATTAGCTGCAGCGTTTGCTTGAAGTACTTCTTCTAATGTAGAATCTTTTGGTATTAATACATCACTCACATATTGATCAACAGCCGTCCATTTCTCAATCGTACTCATGTAAATACCATCCCTTTCAATACTTTTCTACTATTCACATATTATTATACAGAAAGTTCTGTCTCGTAAACAAAAATAAAGAAGGGACATCTACTCCATTACAGAATAAATATCCCTTCTTTTATTTATAAATTTATCCCTTACGGATTAGTAGACCAAAGTCCTGCTGATTTAATAAATGTACGTTTATTTAATTTCAGCTGCGCTACGATAAACTCTGCAATATCTTCTGCTTGCATTACTTTATCTGGGTTTCCGTCAGTTAATCCTAAATCTACAGCCATATCCGTTGCTACTGTACTTGGAGTTAAAGCTGTTACACGAATGTTATGTTTGCGAACTTCCATCGCTAACGATTCTGTTAAGCCAAGAACACCAAATTTAGAAGCACTGTATGCACTTGTCATAGGTGCACCTTTTTGTCCTGCTGTAGATGAAATGTTAATAATATCACCAGATTGTTGTTCAATCATACTTGGTAAAGCTGCACGAGTTGCATAATATACACCCATTAAGTTTACTTGAATGATTTTTTCCCAATCAGCAACGTCTAATTCTAAAAACTTACCGAACTTAGAAATACCAGCGTTATTAATTAAAATATCGATAGATCCTAAACCGTTTTTTAACGTTTCAATTGCAGTCGTTACCTCTTCATATGAAGATACATCAGCAGTCGCAATAACAGCTTTTACGCCTTCTGCTTCTACTTCTTTCGCAACAGCTTTTAAGTTCTCTTCTGAACGAGCTAAAAGACCTACATTTACGCCCTCTTTTGCTAATGCGATTGCTACAGCGCGACCAATTCCTCTACCTGCTCCTGTAATTAAAGCATTTTTACCTTGTAATAATTCTGCCAAGTATAACACTCCTTAATCATCTCAGTTATGTATTATATTAAAATTGTATCTGTGTTTATGTAAAAAGGCAATGATGCACTTTCATGTGCGTAGGTTACTTATAGGTAACTATAGAAAGTTTCACTTTATAAGTCTCATGTTTTTGCCATAATTCATGTAAAATAAAAATAAATCCAGCATAGGAGAGTGTATGTGTATGAAAAGAAAAAAATGGTTCTTGTCACTAACTGCAGTCGGACTATGTATCATATTTTTGGCTATGTACTTTATATTTGGTAATCCACTACATTATAAAGTAATAGAAAAAGATACTAGCGACTATCTCTATACTATAAAAGGCTATAAGCAAAAAGAAATACAAAGCATAACCGGAAAATATACTCCCATTTATAATATCGGCTATTATGCAGAAGTAGTATATAAAGACGAACCTTATTTTACATACTCTTATACATACGATAATAATAAGAAAATAATACAAGACAACGGCATTTTAGGAAGACATACTGAATCATTTGAAAATCTTAATTTAAACTGGTCATTGTTTGACGGGTTAGTAGACGGTATTCATACAAACCTGCAAGAAAGAGGTTTAAGTGAAAAGAAAGATTATTCTATACGCTACGTTCAATTCATTGATATCGATGATGATAAAAACGGTGCAGAAGCATATGTTGACTTTAAGAAAGATAAAGAATCACATTATTCATACCGTATGAATAACGAAGGGAAAGCTTATCAATATAGTTGCAGTAACGGGGAATGTATTTTTAAAGAAAAATAGTGTTAGAAGATTTTCCTCCTAACACTACTTTTCTTCATATTTAGGAATACAAACAATAAATTCTGTTCCATTCCCCTCTTCACTCTCGACTTTTATTTTTCCTTGATGAAGGTCGAGTACCTTTTTTACGATAGCTAAACCTAATCCACTTCCTCCATAAGTACGATTTCGTGAAGAGTCCGCTTTATAAAAACGCTCAAAAATATGTTGTTTCTGTTCTTCAGATATACCAATTCCAGTGTCACGAATACGTATTTCTACGTATTTCTCATATTCTTGTAACTGAATTGTAATTGTGCCACGACTTGGCGTAAATTTAATACTATTATGAATTAAATTAATCCACACTTGACTCATACTTTCTTGATCCGCAGTTATATGCACTTTTTCTAAATCAAGGTCTAATTCAATTTCTTTTTCAGCCCAGAGCGGTTCACTATTTAACACAGTTTGCTTTAACTGTTGATCTAATCGATAAGTCACTCTTTCTGGTGTATACTCTTCCGACTCTAAAAGAGTTAGTTTCAGTAAATTTTGGCTTAGTTTAGATAATCTCGTCGTTTCCGTTTCAATAATGGTAAGATAATGCTTTCGTTTTTCCTCGGAAAGATTGTTATCTTGTAGTGCTCTAGCAAATCCTTTTATAGAAGTTAAAGGTGACTGTATTTCATGAGAAACATTCGATACAAATTCCTGGCGCATTTTCTCCATCGCATTCAGTTCATCTGTCATATCATTTATACTTTTTACGAGTACACCAATTTCTCCATCATACTTTTCTTCATTTCGTATTTTTACGGAGAAGTCTCCTTTTGCAATTTTTTGTATCGGTTCAATAATAGTCCAAATCATTGCCTCTCGTTTTGGTCTCATTAATATCCCAATCAATGTCCAGATAAGAACAATAAATATAAAACCGACCATATCACTAATTAAAAAGGCTACAAACGACGATACGTTTACTTCAAAAGCATTCAATATACTAGTTGCTACATAAAATGCGATAGACCAAATTATAGTGAGAAAAGAAAAAAGCGCTAATACCGCTCCCGTTACTTTCAACATCTTCAGCTTACTCATTCGTTTTCTTTTCCTCATTTACTTACCTCTAAGCGATACCCTAATCCTCTTATCGTTTTAATACTAAACTTCGACTTCTCTTCTTGAAACTTCTCACGTAGTCGATTAATATGAACGTCTAGTGTACGTTCATTCCCTTCAAAATCATATCCCCATACATCTTCAATTAACTGCTCTCTCGAACAAGTTCTTCCTGCTTTAGAACCTAAAGTAAAGAGCAATTCAAATTCTTTTAGCGGTAATGTGACTGTTTGTTCTCCAGCTGTAACTTCAAATGTTTTACGATTTAACAGTACATTCCCAATTTGAATCGATTGCGACACTGTAATTTGGTAACGTTTCAATAACGCCTTAACTCTCACTACTAGTTCTATAGGATCAAATGGTTTTACAAGATAATCATCCGTGCCAAGGTGAAATCCTTTTACTTTTTGAGACGTTTCCCCTTTAGCAGTTAGCATCAAAATCGGAATATCATAGTATTTCCTTAATTCAAAACATACATCAAATCCATCCATATTTGGCATCATGATATCAAGAACAACCATATCAACTTTTACTTCGTCTATTTTCTGAAGTGCATCTAGTCCATCAATTGCCTCATATGTTTGAAAACCTTCTCGTTCTAAAAATACAGAAACAAGTTCTCTAATATGCGGATCGTCGTCCACTATTAAAATGTTAGGTATCAAAGAAACCAATTCCTTTCTAATTCGCATCCTTTATAAAACTTTTAAAAATGAATCATTAGTGGAGTAAAAACCCCACTGATGATTCATTTTATAATGCGCCCTCTTTAATTTTCAATTGTTGCGTTGCAAATTCACGATACATATCATGTGTCTGTAATAATTCATCATGTGTACCGCTTCCTGTAAGATTCCCTTTTTCTATAAAGATAATTTTATCTGCATCTACAACAGTAGAAAGCCTATGTGCAATAACTAACGTTGTTCTGCCTTTCATTAAGTTATTTAATGCTTTTTGAACGACAGACTCTGATTTACTATCTAGACTTGAAGTTGCTTCATCTAACATAAGAATTTGTGGATTTCGAAGTAACGCTCGAGCAATCGCAATTCGTTGTCTTTGCCCTCCAGAAAGCTTCACACCACGTTCTCCAACTTCTGTTGCGTATCCGTTTGGCAAATCATGAATAAATGCATCAACATATGCCATCGCTGCTACTTTTTCAATTTCTTCATCTGTCACTTCCCCCTCAACACCGTAGCAAATATTATCGCGAATTGTCCCATCAATTAACGGACTATCTTGTGAAACGTAACCAATTTGGCGTCGCCATGATTGCAATGAATAACTCGTAATTGAGTCTTTTCCTAATTTAATGGCACCGCTAGTTGGCTCGTAAAAACGTTCTAATAGTGAGAATAACGTCGTTTTCCCGCTACCACTTGGTCCTACAATCGCTGTTACTTTTCCTGATTCAATTGTGAAATCAATATTCTTTAAAACTTTCTCTTCTTCGTTATACTCGAAATGTACATTTTCAAGAACGATTGGTTGCTTAGCATTTGTGACTTTCACACCAGTTTCATGATCTTCTACTTCATATTCTAAAATTGTATTAATTCTTTCCGTTGCACCAATTGCCTTTTGGAATTGTGTAAAGAACATAGATAATTGACTCATCGGCATTATAATTTGAACTAAATATAAAATAAATGCTACTAGTTCTCCTGTTGTTAATGCACCGCTAGAAACTCGCATTCCACCATACCCTACGATAATAACAAGTAATGCCATTAAAACAAACGACATAACTGGTGAAATTAACGCTTGCACTTTTCCCTCTTTCAAGCCAAATTGTAATAGCTTTTCAATACCTTTATTTCCAGTTTCATATTCCTTTTTTTCTGTGTTCGAAGATTTCACTAAACGAATTTCTGATAACACTTGTGTTAATACACTAGTAAAAGATGCTGTTTCATCTTGAAGTGCTTTTGAAATCTTATACATTTTTCGTCCAAGTGGAACTAAAATGAGTACTGATAATGGAATAACCGTTAAAAGTAAAAGTGTCATTTTCCAATCTAAAACAAATAATACAATTAATGATCCAACAATCGAAATACCGCCTGTTAATAAATTTGACAAATGCTCAGAAATTAATGTTTTCACAACTCCTGTATCATTTGTCATACGGCTAATTGTATCGCCTGTTCTATTTTGATCATAATAAGTTACCGGTAAAATAAGTACCTTTTTCCACAAACGTTCTCTCAGTCCAGCTACAATCTTCTGTCCTATATAATTTAGTAAATATATAGATAATCCCGCGGCTATAGTTTGCATAATAAAGAATGCAATTAGCCCAACAATTTGTCCTGTACTAATTGACGAAAGTGAAAAATTATCTACTAATCCCTTCGTTAACATCGGTATAAATAAACTTGCTCCAGTAGAAAGCAAACTCATTAATAACGCAAAAGCAAGAATCCCCTTTGGAGGATTTGTATCTTGAATAAGGCGTAAAAACTGCCTCCAGCTCCCTTTTTTCTCCATCTCATTTCTAACTTCCATTTTTGTTCATCTCCTCGTGTTAAACCAAACTGTTCTTTCTAAAAATAGAATACAATACAAATGTAAACTGAATGTAAACACACTTTTTCTATTTTTACAAAATATACATACAAACGCATCTTTACAACAGATATAAACATCTGATATTATTACCTGGTGCTTAATATTATTCTATGTTAATTTTAGATAACCAATTTACAATACTATATAAATCTCCCGTTATTGAAAGGAGTATCCTTTTTGCAAACAAATATACATTCTGAAAAGGAAACAATCATTTTTATTCATGGCTTAGTCGGCAATCGTCGTGCCTTCAAAAAAGAGCATAAGCGATTTTCCGCCTCTTACAACATTATTACTTATGACTTATTAGGTCACGGCGACGATAAAGGAGAAGCTATCGAATTTTCATTACAGCGCCTCGTAGATCAACTATTGAAATTATATGAAAACGAAGGTATTACAAAGGCTCATATTTGCGCTCTAAGTTATGGCTGTTATATCTCTACAATTTTTGCACAAATGCATCCAGAAAAAGTATTAAGCATTTGTCATATTGGTGGACATTATAATAATCCATCCCTTTTATATAACGTATTTCAAAAATTTTGGGAGAAGCGCGGAGACGAATACTCTAAATGGCTCTCTCAATACGCAAATACCATTTTTCCAAGTGGCATACTAAAGGCAAATCCGTTCGCAGTCATTTCAAGAAATATTTATTACCGTTTCGGATTGCAATTACATTCATCAATTATTTCACAGTCATTACGGCATCGTTTAGAATTCGATTTAAAATCTAAATTAAAATCACTTCCCCACCCTATATTATGGGTAATGGGTGAACATGATCATCTCTATAAATCTTGTCTTTTTGATTTAAAGTCCATTCTTCCTAACGTTTTATATAAAGAAATACCGTTAGCAGGACATGCAGCAAACTTATTTCGCCCGAACTACTTCCATGACCTATACGCTCGATTTTTAAATGGGAAGTTACAGTAAACACTACTACATTCCCAATTTATTCAACTATAAAAAGGCTTCCCAAGTTTCCCTGGAAAGCCTTTTCTCTATACGAAAAGTATATAAACTACTTTTTCTTAGTATGCTTTTGTGTAACCTAACATGTGCTTGCTCCAGTAAGAGTTACTTACAGAACTAATACGTACACCAGTTGCATCAGTTTCTGCACTAATGAACTGACCGTTTCCTAAGTAAACGCCCATGTGAGAAGGACCTGATTTATAAGTATTTTGGAAGTATACTAAATCACCTGGTTGTGGATTGCTAGTTTTTGTTTTAGAGCTCCAGTATCCAGCAACTGTTTGACGAGCGCCTTTATTACCAGTTTGATTTAATACGTAGTGAATGAATCCACTGCAGTCAAAACCAGCAGGTGTTGTACCAGCAGTTCTGTATGGTGAACCATTTAAAGATCTAGCGAATCCAGCGATTGAAGATGTATCTCCACCTGTTGTTGGTTTTTGTACGTCTTTACCTGGTTGTTGAACGTTATTTGTAACGTTATTGTTATTGTTATTTGTAACGTTGTTTACTCCGCCTTTTACAAACTTAACGAAGTCTGCACTTACGTAACCTGTACGGCCGTTATGGTTAATTTTGTACCAACCATTTTCAGCGCCAGTAACGTTTAATACTTTACCGTTTGTTACGCCACCGATTACAGCGTTGTATGTAGCTGGGCCTGTACGTACTTTTAAAGCACCAGTGTTAACAACATAAGAACCACCAGTTTGAACTGTAGTAGTATTGTTGTTTGTAGTTGGTTGTTGTGTTTCGTTAGATACAGCAGAACCACCTTTTGTTACGAAGTCTTTGCTTACGTATCCAGTTCCACCATTGAAGTTGATTTTAAACCAATCTTGTACTTCTCCAACAACTTGTACTGTTTTACCTTTATTTACAGAGCCTAATACTGTATGAGATGTACTTGGGCCTGTACGTACGTTAAGTGAAGAAACGTTTACTGTGTAAGTACCAGTTCCTTGTTGAACAGTAGTTCCTGTTTTACCACCAGTCGTTACGAAGTCACCACTTACATAACCAGTTTGACCGTTTACAGTTACTTTGAACCAACCGTTTTCTTGTCCAATTACTTGTAGTGCTTGACCTGATTTCACTTTAGAAATAACGTTATGTCCTGTACCAGCACCTGAACGTACATTTAATACATCAGCTGTTACCGTGTATTTTAATTCAGAAGTTGTTTCTACCTTTTTTGTTTCAGTTACAGTCGTTTGAGTTTGAGTTTGTCCATTAATTTCTTTTAGCGCCTCATTTGAAACTTGAGCCTGAGCAGAATCCATACCTGGAACTGCAACACCCACTACAGAAGCTGCTGCTAAACCTGCAATTACTTTTTTCATAAGTTGTCTTTACTTCCTTTCCCTACTATCCTCTTTAAAAAACTTATAAACTTAATACTTTACAATATTATTAAAGTAAAATATTCATTAAGTTCCATTTTTTAACAAGAGTTTTATTTTTCACACAGAGTTCATTTTAAATGAATGAAGTGAATTCCGTGTGAACTTCATGTGAACTTTACCATTAAACTTATTGTTTTTGCAATGCTTTTTTCAATTCTCTTATGTATTTCATTGAAAATTCGACATTTCATTCATTATCTTAATATACATTTTCTATCCACTTTGAAAAACTCTATTCATCTAATCCAATGCAAAGAATGTATTTTCTAGTAAAGTCCCTTACATAAAGCATACTCTTATCATGACAAAAAATGCTTTTTTTATCAATAGTATAATATTTTCAGAAAACTTTTTTGATACTATCTATCACTTATAAAAGATTTGACGATTTGTAAGATTTAACTTCAAAAATTCTGTTCTAATTTGGCGAAAACACACACACCACTACCCACTTTTCACTAACTATGGTATTTATAGGATATTTATATTATCATATATATAGTGGTATTTTAACCAATACAAATTTTATTTACCCTACACTGAAACCTATCGAACTTTTACAGGGCGGTACATTGAATTTTGAGATGGAAGTCGTATTGCCCGCAAATAATGGGATTAAAAAAGGAGGTATATTTATGAAAAACATAATAGATGATCCTATAAATAAAAATATAGAATTGTACTATGCTTTTTTTCAATTCGTTTCAATTATTACCGTACAAAAAATATCAACCATTGAAACACGTAAAAACGAATTAAAAGATCAGATGAAAAATTCCTATCAAAAAAATCCTTATTACTTATAAAAGGTGAACAGGTTGTATCCCTGTTCACCTTTTATCTCGCATTATTTATAAATTTTCACACGATTTTCTAAAGGTTGGTATTCTTTTTCACCTGCAGTTACCACCGGTTTACCAAACGGCATTTGCGCAGTAAGTTTCCAGTTTTCTGGAACTTCCCATTCTTTTCTCACTTCTTCATCAATTAATGGATTGTAATGCTGCAATGTAGCACCAAATCCTTCAATTTCTAAAGCTGTCCAAATTGCAAATTGTAACATTCCTGAGGATTGCTGAGACCAAATTGGAAAGTTCTCTTTGTATAATGCAAAGTTTTCTTGCAATTCTTCCACTACTTGACTATCTTCGAAGTATAAAACCGTTCCATAACCACTTTTAAATGCATTCATTTTTTCTTCAGTAGATGCAAAATTATTTTCAGGTACAATTTTTCGTAACGTTTCTTTCGTAATATCCCATAACTTATCATGTTGTGCTCCTAGCAAGACGACAACGCGGGCGCTCTGAGAGTTAAAAGCTGAAGGTGTATGTTTTACAGCATGATAAATCACTTCTTGAATTTTTTCATCAGAAACTACTTGCTCTTTACTAATCGCGTAAATAGATCTTCTGTCTTCAATTGCTGAGTAAAAATCTTTTGCCATCATAATTCCCTCCAATTTTCATTTGAGGCTTTTTCATATGTATACATCATGTTCTGCCTCTTAAAACTTATCATTAATAAGTTTCTAACTTTATACTATCAACAATCAATAATAAACTCAAATAATAACACTCCCATTTTTCACCTTTTTACTTCCTAATATTAACAATAAAAAGGCAATTTATTGTTACCTATAATGAGTAACAACAAATTGCCTTTTTTATATGATGATCTAACTCAGTATTTTACTTAATTAACTAAACCAAATGCATAAGACATTAACTTATTCGTCTCTGTAAAACGCTTCGTTTTACCTTTCGTTCCCATTACAACTGTAATAATACGAGTATCACCTTGTTTTGCTGTACCCGTAAAACAATACCCTGCGCTATCTGTGAATCCTGTTTTTAATCCGTCTATTCCTTCTATATATAAAGCTTTATTATTTTTGTTTAACATATCATTTGTACTTACAACATTAATATTATTAAATGCTAACTGACTTTGACGTAAGTGAGTCACTTCTAATATTTCTGGATAGTCTTTTATTAGATGATACGCCAAGTTTGCTACATCAGCAGCTGTCATCTTCGTCTCACTTCCATCAGGTTCTTGTAGTCCTGATGCATTTGCGAATTTAGCATAATCCGACATTTTTAACTGCTTTGCTTTTTCATTCATAAGTTGAACGAAATCTTTCTCTGTTTTTGCCATATGTTCTGCTAAAGCTACAGCCGAATTATTTGCCGATTCAATCATTAATGCATGGTACAAATCTTTAACAGTTAATGTGTCATTCACTTGGACTGGGATTCTCGCACCCTCTGTTTGTGCCGCTTTCGCACTCATTTTCACCGGATCTTCCCAGCGAACTTTCCCATTATGTACATTTTCTAATAGAAGGTACGCTGTCATCATCTTAGACATACTTGCTGGCGCAAAAGCTTCATTTTCATTATGTTGATAAATAATATCTCCATTACTCGCATCGATAATCATAGCTGCTTTTGCATCAATTTCCGGTGGTATGTACTTTGGTGGCACTACTTTTTCAGCTAATTCTGTTTTAGGTAGTTCTGCCACCTGTAAAGGTTGTCCCTCTATATTTGTTGCACTCTTTTGAGTTCCTTGGAATAAGAACCAACATATCCCTAAAATAATGACTACTAGGATCGTCAGCCTCCCCCATTTTAACCGCTTCATTTCAAAACTCCTTTAGCAAACCTTTTATACACTCACGTTTAACCATAACAATAATTACTTTATATCGTCAAGGAAAAAAGCATATTTATTCATCTAATACATTTATGTTACAATTAAAATATCGAAATATAAGAATATTTAATTTTATATTGTCGTAATTTAACTACTTAATAGAAAGGATTCTTACGATGCTACTTCCAAAAACATTAAAATACGGAGACACAATCGGCATTTATTCGCCCTCTTCACCAGCAACCTACACTTCTCCTAAAAGATTTGAACGAGCGAAATCTTATTTACAACAGAAAGGATTTCACATATTAGAAGGTTCACTAACAGGTCGATATGATTATTATCGCTCTGGCAGTATACAAGAGCGTGCCGAGGAACTGAATGCTTTAATAAGGAATCCTAATGTATCTTGTATTATGTCAACAATTGGCGGTATGAATTCTAATTCATTATTACCTTATATTGATTATGAAGCTTTTCAAAATAACCCTAAAATAATGATTGGCTATTCAGATGCAACAGCTTTATTGCTAGGGATTTATGCTAAAACAGGAATCCCTACATTCTATGGTCCGGCACTCGTCCCCTCCTTTGGAGAATTTGAGCCTTTTGTAGATTATACATACAAATATTTTGTAGAAACATTACTACATGATCAATCGCTTCCTTACAACATAAAACAGCCTTTATTTTGGTCAGATGAATTTATTAATTGGGAAGTGAAAACGAAAGAAAAAGAACTTAGACCAAACAATTGGATTTCCGTAACAAATGGACAAGCTACTGGACGTATTATTGGAGGGAACTTAAATACAATAGAAGGAATTTGGGGTAGTCCTTATATGCCATGTATTCAAGATGGGGATATTTTATTTATTGAGGATAGTTCAAAAGATGCAGCTACTATTGAAAGAAGCTTTTCATTACTTAAAGTTAACGGCGTATTTGATAAAGTTTCAGGTATTATTCTTGGAAAACATGAGCAGTTTGATGATTGTGGTACAAATCGCAAACCGTACGAAATATTATTAGAAGTACTGCAAAACCAAAGCATTCCTTTATTAGCTGACTTTGATTGTTGTCATACCCACCCGATGATCACTATGCCGATAGGTGTTCAAGTGAACATGGATGTAACCAATAAAACAATACATATTTTAGAAAAATGGAAGATATAAAAAACGCCTATATTATAGGAAGAAAATATTATAAACTTTCCATTAGAAAACATAAAAAAGCTCCGTTCATCACAAACGGAGCTTTTTTATTATTGTCCTAAATTTTGAACCTTCTCTTTCAAATCACGAACTTGATCTATCGTCTGCATAAGCTCAGAGTTTTTAAATTGCTCTACATCCACTTTTCCTTCTTCTATCTTCGTCATTGCCGTATCAATTAATGTATTTAACTTTTCGTTATATCCGACGATTTGCTGATGAAGATCCTTCGCTACATCAGGTGGTGTTAATTCATTGAAAGCAGGTATATCTTGTTTAATTTCACTAAGCTTCGTTTCTAACTCTTTTCGAGCTTCGCTATCATTAACAGCCTTTTCAGCTAATCCTGGTGCATCATTTGCAAATGCACTTATTTCATTTACATAGTCTGTCGCTTTTTGAGCATAATCTATGGAGTTCTTTCCTTGCTCTACTAGTGAACACCCCATTAAACCAATTGAAACTATACATACTAATAAAATTGATTTGATTTTCATTTTAGACTCCCTTCTTCATTATACTTGTCTGTAATCTTCTTTATCATAACTTCTAGCTAAATCACCTACAACCTTTTTCAAATATCTATTTAACCTCTCACATGCCCTATTATCGTTACAACATCTATTTCTATATGTACGCTAATAATATCTTCAATTATATCCATATATCCTTGTCCGATAGCTGCTCCATAGTGTAATGTAAGCCCCTTCTTTTCATACACTGACTTTGGTACTGAAAAAATAAATCTCCTCAAGTTTCTTTCATCAGCAGGCTCCATAATTAAAACAATTCCATCCTCTTCAAACATATACACTCGCCCTCCAACTTTACATTCACTATGGCTCAGTATTGCCTTGGTCAGCAAAATTTAAAACATAATAAATTAAGATACATTCTGCTTTATCATAAAGTGAAACTTTAATCAGCCCTCACCAATCGGTTTTTTACTGGCAGCGAGGCCCCAACCTAGCTTTTTTGCTTTCGCTGAATTTTGAGGTGAGGTTTTACTGCCCGGCAAATAGCGGGATAAAAATAAAAAGCATTCATTCTTTTTTTAAGAATGAATGCTTTTTAAAAAATCAATTTCTAACTCTAGCATCTTTTTTTGACGAGGTTTTACTTTTCTTACGGGAACTCCCGCATAAATATACCAATCATCTAAACTCTCTTTTACCATACTCATCGCACCGACTGCCGTGCCTTCTCCAATAGTTACATTTGGAAAAATAATAGAATTAGCACCAATAATCGCATGTTTTTTTAAAACAACTTTTTCTGTTTTCACATTCCTATATTGACTCGGGACAGTTGGCCCCATTAAAGTATTTCCACTGAAATCATCAATTACTGCATATACTATTGTTTTAGCTGAGATATTTGCAAAGTCATGCATTTCAATCCCAACTTCCCCTCCATATAACGCTGTATACGCTGATATATGCGAATAACTTCCAATTGTGATTTTACCACTTAAAATGCAAAAATCATCAATTCTTACATTATTACCAACTGATATAACACCCGGATTATATATACTTGCTTTTTTACTAATCAATACATTTTTCCCAACAGACAAAAACCCAATTTTCTTTAGTTCTTCTAGACTATAAAAACTATTCATCTGCCCAAACCACCTTCTGCCCTAAACAGCTTACAATTTGTTCTACTATTTCTTTCGTCATTCCTTCCCATAAAGGTAAACTTACTATTCGTTTTGCTATTTTATTCGTTTTTGTTAAATCTGTAGACTTATAGTTTCTAAAAAGTACTTGTTGGTGGCAAGATGGTGAAAAGTATAATCTAGCTTCTATTTTCTGTTTTTTCAGTTCTTCTATTACTTGTATGTTGTGAACTTCTTCTGGACAAAGAATAGGCATAAATTGTTGAATAACTACTTCTGCCTTTTGGACTTGCCACCCTTTTTTCATTAACCCAGTATTTTGTAACAACTGTTTATACCATTCAGAAATACGGGTGCGTTCTTTTAATTTTTGATCCCATTTTTTCATAGTTGCAATCCCAATAGCGGCTGCATATTCAGACATTTTACAATTAAACCCCATCATCGTACATTCACGATTTTTATCAAATCCGAAATTCCCCATTCTTTTAATACGTTGTATATCTTCTTCGTTTTTACTATATATAAGCCCTCCTTCACCAATTCCGAAAGGCTTTGTTGCATGAAAACTATATACAATCATTCCACTAAAATCCTGACCGTAATGCATACTTTCATTTATTAATCCGAATCCCGGTGCCGCATCTACGACAACCGGAACACCCTTCTTCTCTAATTCTTCATATTCTTCTAAGTTCATCCATGATCCAAAAGTGGCGTACGGGACAACAATCGCAACCTCTTCTTTTAATTCTTCAATTTTATCCAAAAGTACTGTTTTATCCATATACCAATCCTCTATTGAAATATCAATAAAATAAGGTTCCAATCCACACCAAATAGCCGCTAATGGAGTCGCAGGGAATGTAAAACTAGGCATGAGGGCATACTTTCCTTTTCTTCTTTTCTTAAGTTGAATAGCCGCCATTAACCCTAACGTTGCGTTTGCTACTGTTGTAACAGCTCCCCTGTTCTGAAAAAATTCCGACATAATTGTTTCCTCAAAACGTTGATTTATAGGCCCATAATTCGTATATATGTGAGATGTATCAATTTCCTTCAATTCTTCCAAATACTCAATTACAGGTACAGTTGAAGCACGTAAAAAAGGAATATTCTCCATATCCATTTATTCCTTCCTATCATTTTCGGACAATATAGAGCATATCTGTTTCAGATAGTCCAAATTTCCTAGCACTTTTCATTCCTTGTTTTTCAGCTACATTATATAATTCCACCTTAAATCCCGCATTTATTAATCGTTGAATGAATCCGGATTGATTATAAATTCTCACATGATCTTCTTGACCAAAAGCTAATTTCCGCAATTGTGGTGTTACAATTAATTCATTCTCTATAACAGAATCTACATTCATTACGATAGGTACTTGAATAATCCCCCATCCATTTGGCTTCAAAACTCTATATAACTCTCGCATTGCTTTATCATCATCAGGAACATGTTCTAATACATGGCTACATAAAATTACATCAAAAGTATTACTATCATATGTAATTCTTGTAACATCAATTTCCTTCATTAGTGGATCCTTTGGTTCTAAATCCCCACATACATACGTAATATTTTCATACTCGTTAAACCAATCTCTTAACTTCGCTTCAGGTGCAATATGAAGCATAGTATACTTTCTACTTAACAAGTCCGTTTCTGTTTCAATGTATGCACGATACAATCTTTCACGATCCATCGAACTACAAACTGGACATATCCCTGTATCTTTATTCCACATCTCAAATTTATATTTCGGAAAATCATAATGTGCTGGCCATGGGGAAAATTTCCCAAATTGTTGATTGCAATATTGACAATAACAACATTCTTTCTCAAACATATGAGCAACTAGCTTGTTTAACCCTTTTTCTATCTTTTCATTATAAATTTGATCTAGTTCACCATTTCTTACTGCATCCTTAACTATAAATCCCGCATTTTCTAAACAATAAGATAAACTCTCTTTATAATCTCTTTCAGAACTTAAAAATCCACTATTATACGCATCTATAATTAATTCAATCCATTCTTCAATTGTCATTAATATAAAGTGCATTTGTTTTTGATTTTGTCCACTATGTTGTCTAAAATAACTGAGAGGTTCTTGTATATAAACTACTTTTCCTTTCCTCATCATATCTAGCCATGTTGCAATATCGTTAATAGCAGAATACGCCTTCCCTTTAAAATACCCAAACTTCCCTTCAAACAAATCTCGATTAAACAGAACAGTTGTCGGTTCACCAACTATATTTTTTAAGTTTTTTAATATGTAATTCCCTAATTCTTTGCCTTCAAAAAGTGTAGTTTCTTTCGCAATTTTCATATTCAATGTTGAGGATGGTAATATCTCTCCATTCTCATCAATCAGTTCACGATATGACGTCACAAATGAAATATTTTCTAACTTCAAAAAGTATTCCATCATTTTCTCGATCTTTTCATGATGAAATAAATCATCATCTAATAAAAAGTTTATATACTCTCCGTTCGCAAGTTCTATACACTTATTAAAGTTTTCAGCAACTAGCGGCGTTTCATTTTGAACATATGTAATACACTCATATTCACGTAAATACGGTTGAATCATAGCATTGACTTCATTATTTGTACTGTCGTCAGAAATAACAATTTCAATATTTTCATATGTTTGATTCAGAGCGCTATTGAGTGCCAATTCCAAGTAATAAGGTCTATTGTACGCAGGAATCAGTATACTTACTTTCGGTAAAAGAGAATTATTATTTATATGTTGTTTTTTCTTTTCTATGTTTATTTTCTTTTCTTTAATTTTTTGATAATAGTCTAATGTATATAATATCGATGATGGAACTATCCTTCTTGCATAATCTAGAAAATTTGTTATCGCTTTGTCTAATTCTTTTTCGGTGGATAAGAAACCATATTTTTCTCCTGCTATAATACTATGTGAAAAATCTTCTAATCCATCCATCATTTTATTAGATTCATTTAACTGTTGATCTTGATGTAATCGAAAGTAACTAAGTGTCTCTGCTATATATACTGCTTTTCCTTTACTTAATAAAGATAACCATGAAGCTATATCTACGTTACATAGATACCTCCTCTTATCAAAAATCCCATACGGTTCTTGTAAATCATTTTTACGAAATAAAACTGTTGTCGGTTCTCCAATATAATTTTTTTGATCGACAATTACCCTATTCCCTAATTCTGTTCCCTCTATAATCATATCCTCTTCAAATAAACGAACAGTTGAATAAATATGGCGTAATTCTTCTCCTTTATCATCAATTACTTGACGATGAGATGTTACAAGCTTAATTTCATTATCTAGATCATTGAAAAAATACTTCATCATTTTTTCAATTTTATTCACATGAAATAAATCATCATCCATTAAAAAATTTACATACTCACCGTTCGCTTCATTAAATAACATTAGAGCATTTTCAAATTGTCCGAGAGTTGACCTGTTTTTTATATAAATAATATTTGAATGATCACATAAGTATTTTTGTAACACCTTTTCTGTTTCGTCATTCGTGCTATCATCTCCAACTATAATTTCTATATTAGGGTACGTTTGTTCTAACACACTACATAATGCCTCTTCAAAGTAGCGAGGACGATTATACGTAGGAATTAAAACACTTACCAATGGAAGTTGATCTACCACCTCTTCAGTTCTTTCAATACGAGTTCTCATTTTACTCTCTCACCTCTTCGCATATTATTTATATACGCGACACGAAAATCACATTATTTTAACTGTATGGAGCCTATATACTTTTATGCAAACATGAAAAAAAATATCATACTTTTCGTTCCTAAATAAACATATTTAATAACGCGGACATTTTATTTGCACCTTTTTTATTCATATGATCACTATCATAAAAATCATCATCACAAAATAATGGTGAATCAAATAGATCTATAATCCGAAAAGAATATTGACTTTGAAAATCATTTATAACTTTATAAAAATCTTCTTTTAATTTCTTACTACTACAATTGAAATAATGTGAAGTAACAGGGAATACAACAATTAGTGGTTTTATATCATGTTTTAACAGTAGTTCTAAATATTTTTTGAAAATCGTTTTATTTTCAACTAAAGTATGAGGATATGACAATTTAGCATGCGAAGCTGCTCTCATTTTCCCATGTTCTTCAAAAGGAATATGAAGGGGAGTAGTATTCCATTCAGCATTTATCCAAGGTAGTATCAATGATTCATCTTTTAGTTCGTCTAATAAAATATATTCAAAATGCAAATTAAAAATAGAAAAAAGTGGTTTCGGAGTATCTAGATGTGAGAATCCATCAGTGGGTAGAGGAGAATGAACTACAGTATGATGACCGTCTTGAAACAATGGATAATATACTTTGTGAATTCTATATGCTTCAGATGATAACGACATGTCAAAGTAAAAAGAGAAATAGGCTATTCCTATCAAACAATATTGAAATGAATGATCGTTTGATAGAAGTTGTGACGCTATTAAATAATCATAGTATAGATCTTGCGATGGAAGTGTTAATTTTATTGACTTTTTTGAGAGGAGCTCCGTACTTATGCCACAATACGGATAAGACAAACCGGTAGCAAACAATTCATACGTGGGATCACTCTTTACTTTTTTCATAGACATGTATAAAAACATAAGATCCGGATTTATTTGATATATAGAAATTAATTTATGCCTCCATTCATACATGTATTTTGTTAAATTAATAATTTTTTTACTTTGCACGCCCTTGTTTATCAATTCATTTGTAAGTTTTTCTGCGTCCACTCTCCAAATGACTATATATTGAAAAGAATTTTCTATACGAATAATAGTTGAAACGTCTACAACATGAACTATTATTTTACATTTATTTTTGTCTAATGCATTTTGAATCCTTTCCCCTGATACTTCATCACTTAAAACAATAATTTTATACTGCTCCTTCATGTATATCCCCCTCCATTATATGTATAATATGAAATTCATTTTTCATTCGTAACGATCATATACATCTGCAATCCATCATTAAAAAAGAATAGAATATTCATTTCAAAACAAAAATAGCTGCACCATTAGGCGTAGCTATTTTACAATTATTACTTATTCAAACTATATTCCTTTATCTAACTCATATAGCATACGATACTTCTCGTTTTCTTTCAGAAGTTGTTCATGACTACCTTGCATCACAATTTGACCACGATCAAGGAATATAACTTCATCTACATGTTCAATTCCAACAAGATGGTGCGTAATCCAAATTACTGTCTTTTCTTCCGTTGCAGAAAACATTGTTTCTATTAAAGATAATTCTGTCTTTGGATCTAAGCCGATCGTAGGTTCATCAAGGACAATAATTGGAGCTTCTTGCATGAGCGTTCTAGCAAAAGCAACCCGTTGTCTTTCCCCGCCAGAAAACCTTTTCCCCATTTCATGCATTTTTGTTTGCAATCCATCTGGAAGAGAAGCTATATGCGAAGCTAATTGTGCTTTCTCTAAAGCTGTCCATATCTCTTCATCCGTAGCCTCTGGTTTACCGATTCGCACATTATTTCCAATTGTCGTATCGAATAAATGCGGCTTTTGATTCAATACAGAAATATATTTTGATAAAAGATTCGTATGAGCATGTTCACTATTCAATAAAACTTCACCATGTAACGGGCTTAGCGCACCTGCTAACAATTTTAACAAAGTAGATTTTCCTGTTCCACTTCTTCCTAAAATGGCGATTTTCTTTCCTGCCTTTATTTGCAGTGATACTTCTTTCAATACAAAGTCATTACTATCTGGGTAACTATATGATACATTATTTAATTCAATGTCTATATGTTTTGATGCAACATAATCTTTATCCTCATGTAATTCCTTTTCATCCTGTAAAACATCATTAGCTTCTACTTTATTTAGACGATGAGCAGATTCTACATATGATGGAATTCGATCGATAGCATCTGAAAGAGGAATAAGCGCGTTTGTGACTGATAACGTCATTAAGACGAAAGCCGCAATAACGGTAGGTGCAATCTGTTCACTTGCCGCCTCATTTCCAGTCCATATGATCATTGAAATAACTACAATCCCCACTACTAATTGAATGATACTGTCTCGAATATGATTCCAGCGCTTCATTCTTTTTTCCGTTTTTAACAACTGAGCATTTTGCTCTACATACTTATCAATGAATTCATCTTTTCTACCACTTGCTTGCCAATCAGATAACCCAAAAACAGCGTCTGTTAATTGTTGATACAAACGGCTTCTTCCTTGTTTTAAAGTGACATGATGTTGCTTCATTAAAAGTAATGATACAAACGGAAGCAGAAAGACGATAATAGCCAACATACATGCTGCAATAAGTGCAAATACTACGTCAAATGCACCGATAACAAGTACGAATATGCTATATACAACTAATGCTAATAGACTAGGAAATATTGTACGTAAATATAGGTTTTGCAAATGCTCTATATCTTCGGATAATATGCCTAACATATCGCCCGTTTGAAATCGTGAACGGAAAAATAAAGCCTGCGGTTCTACTATTCTGTATAGTTTCGTTCTCATCTTTTCTAATATGCGTAGTACGACATCGTGTCCAACTAAACGCTCTAAATAATGAAATACCGCTTGTCCTATACTAAACGCACGTGTTGCAACGATAGGAACATATACAGCCATTACATTTTCTGGTCTAAGAGCAGATTTAGAGATTAAATAACCTGAAATGAAAAGTAACATCGCACCTGAACTAACTCCAAGAAGACCAAGGAAAATAGTTAAAGTCATTCTACCTTTATTTTGCTGTATATAAGGTTTAATCCAGTTACTCATCTCTATCCCCTCTCTTTCCTGTGAAAATGTAATGCCTCATTCTTTAAAAGTTCTTCATACGTTCCGCTTTCTATCATTTCCCCTTTATTTAAAATAAGAATATGATCCATCTGTTTCATCCAGTGAAGACGATGTGTTGCAAGAAATACTAACTTACCTTCAAACAGACGTAACATCGCTTGCTTTATTTCAAATTCAGTTTCAATATCAAGATGTGCTGTAGGCTCGTCTAATAGAATAATTGGCTTTTTACTTAAAAGAGCACGCGCCATAGCGACACGTTGTTCTTGCCCGCCACTAAGCATACGTCCACCTTCTCCAATTCTTTCATACATCCCGTTCGGAAGCGATGTAATGAGTGAACGAAGACCAACTTCATTAATAACTCTTTCCACTTCTGCATCAGTTGTATTTGTTTCATAGAAACAAATGTTATCTTTTAATGAAAGCGGGAAAATGTAAGGTTGCTGCGGAATGTAAGCAATATTCTTTTGCCAATCTTCTCGAGTAGACCCGTCAATTTTCACACCATTTACTATCAGCTTTCCACCCGAAGGAGTTAAAAATCCTGCTAATACGTCAATTAACGTCGATTTCCCTGCCCCACTTTCACCAATTACACCTATAGCACCGGTACCTTTCCAAGTAAAATCAATTCCCTCTAATATAGATTTTTCCGATTCATCATTCTTTACTTTTACATCTTGTAATTTCAAGTTACTAGAGGAATTCCATATTAGATCTACATTTGATTCTTTCGTTCCTATTGCTTTTTGTTGCTGTAAAATCTCTTCTATTTGCTCCATTGCAAGTTGTCCATCTAACGTAGCATGATAATTCGCTCCAACTTGTTTAATCGGCAAGAAATATTCCGGAGCTAAAATTAAAATCGTAAGGGCTGGCAATAGTACAATTGTCCCATCTATTAAACGTATCCCTAATCCGACCGCCACAAATGCGATTGATAAACTCGTAAAGAAATCTAATGCAAAAGAAGAAAGAAAAGCAACTCGCAAAGTACGCATCGTTGCTTTTCTATATCTTTTACTTACTTTTTCAATCTTTCCTTCGTGCTGTTTACTTTTACCTAAATACTTTAATGTTTCTAATCCTTTTAACGTATCTACAAAATGATTAGAAAGTACACGATACGACTCATACTGACTATCCGCCATCTTTTGCGCTGCTAATCCTAGTAGGATCATAAATATAATCACGATAGGAATCGTTACAACTAAAATGATTCCAGACTCAATATCTAGCGTAAAAACATATAGTACAATTAGTCCCGGTACGATACTACTTCTAATCATTTTAGGAATTGTTAATTCTATATATGTTTTAAACTTCTCAATACCTTCTATCGATAAGGTAACCAGATGACCAGTTCCAGCAGTTTGAACATAACGTGGACCTAATGTGAAATACGCCTCTATCAATTGTTTTCTCAGTAGCGATCCTGTTTTTTCAGCGAAACGTTCCACTAATATTTGCGATATTCGCACTAGCATATGACGTACTGCAAACGTGATCCCAAAATAAACCGTTTCATTTAACACAGATTGCACAGTTTCTCCTTGAAATAAAAACGTAATAGCCCGTGCTAAAAACACTGTTTGCGCAATAATACTTATAGCTTCTAAAATGCTAATGATTGTTAACACTACATATAAAACTCGGCTACCAGGATACGACGGAAGTCCTCTTTTTCTTTTCATTAGTACTCCAAATCTTTATCTGACTTAACAGGTTGTCTAAACACATAGAAACTCCATATTTGACTTCCCAAAACAAATGGCAATATAGCAATTGAAAAATACGTCATCAGTTTTAGTGCATAATCTCCTGATGCTGCATTATAAATTGTTAAATCGTATATTGACCCTAACGAGCTAATTAAGACACGTGGGAACATGCCGGCAAACACACTCGCACTTAGTAAAATGATTGTTAAACTCGTCATAACGAAAGCCCAACCATCTCTTCTTCTTTTATTTAATAATGTTGACGCACATAATGCTACAAAAGCTCCAATCGGAACCATAATCCACTCTGTACCATGACCAGTGAAAATATCTGTTTTCCATAACCCTACACCGGCAAAAATAAGGAGTGCTATAATTGCAAGTGGTGCAATTTTCATTGCAGCAATACGTGCACGTTCTCTTAACTTACCAGTTGTACGGATAGTAAGGAATTGCAAACCGTGAACAATACATAAAAGAAGGAACATAACTCCTCCAAGTAATGCAAATGGATGAAGTAATGGTAAGAATCCACCTACAGCATTTTTCGTTTCATCAATTGGAATACCTACCATAAAGTTAGCAATTGCAACTCCCCAAAGGATAGGTGGTAGTAAACTTCCTAAAAACATACCCCAATCCCAAAAACCTTTCCATTTATGATTATCTATTTTCGCACGGAATTTAAAGGAAACCCCTCTTATAATTAAAGCAAGAAGCATAAATACAAACGGAATGTAAAACCCGCTAAATAAAGTTGCATACCAGTGCGGGAATGCTGCGAACATAGCTCCACCAGCACAAACAAGCCATACTTCATTCGCGTGCCAAAATGGACCAATTGTATTTAAATATATTCTTTTCTCTAAATCGTTTTCCCCTAAAAACCTTGAAACTATACCTACACCGAAATCGAAACCTTCAAGTACAAAGAAGCCTACGAATAAAATTGCAATAATGATAAACCACAACTCATTAAGAGATAACATACTCTTCCTCCTTATCAAATGGATCATGGCTTTGAGAATCCTGTTTCGTTTTCTTATTTTCATGTCCTTTAATGACACGAACGAATAAGTAAACAGTAATTCCTCCTATAATTAAATATAGTGATGTGAATGAAACTAAAGAGAATAATACTTCTCCGAACGTAACATTTGGAGATACAGCATCTTCCGTTTTCATAACACCGAAAACTACCCAAGGCTGACGTCCCATTTCAGTCATAATCCATCCTACTGTATTACCGATAAACGGTAGTGCAATTGCATACACCATTAATTTTAAATACCAAGTTTTTTCAGCTAAACGATCTTTTCTTGATAAGAACCATCCGTACGCTCCTAGAAGAAGCATAAATGTTCCACTCATTACCATCGCTCTAAAACTCCAGAACATAGTGTGTACTGGCGGTATATAATCTCCAGGCCCATATTTTTCTTCATATTGTTTTTGAATTTGATTCATCCCTTCTACTTGACCGCTAAATTTATCAAATGATAAAAGACTTAGCATATAAGGGATTTGAATTTCAAACGAATTTTCTTGCTTCTCTGCATCAATTTTCGCAAATACTGTAAATGGCGCTGGATCCTCACTCGTATTCCATAACGCTTCAGCTGCTGCCATTTTCATTGGATGTGTCTTAATTAATTGTTGTGCTTGCGCATGACCAAAGAATAATACTAGCGCAGTTGTAAGTGTTCCAACAATGATAGAAATGCGGAACGATTTTTTAAACACTTCAGTTTCTTGAGCTTTCGTTATTTTCCATGCACTCACACCTGCAATAAAGAAGGCACCAGTTGCAATCGCCGCTGTAATTGTATGCGGGAATTGTACCCATAATTGTGGGTTTTGAATAATCGCTAAGAAATCATTCATTTGTGCACGTCCATCTGCTGCCATTTCATATCCTACTGGCGATTGCATAAATGCACTTGCAGTTAAAATCCAAAACGCTGATAACATTGTTCCAATTGAAAGGAGCCAAATACATAACAAGTGAATTCGCTTCGGTAATTTATCCTCACCGAATACCCATAAACCTAGGAATGTAGACTCTATGAAAAATGCTAATAAGCCTTCAATTGCAAGTGATGGACCAAACACATCACCTACGAAACGTGAATATGTTGACCAGTTCATGCCAAACTGGAATTCTTGTAAAATACCAGTTACTACCCCTACCGCAAAGTTAACTAGGAATATTTGTGTCCAAAACTTCGTCATCTTCTTATAAATTTCTTGTCCCTTTACCACATATAACGTTTGCATTAACGCAATGATAAAAGCTAAACCAATAGACAGCGGAACAAAAAAGTAATGGAAAATCGTTGTTGATGCGAATTGTATTCGTGCCAATTCGAGCGTTTCCATACTACAATCACTTCCTTCATAATTTTTTATATCGTAATTTCAATTGAGTTGTATGTATAAAACAACTCAAATCTTAGAAATATAGAAAGATAAATTTGTTTATGTACTTTTAGAAAATATAAATTTTCAGTTTTCAAGATCATTACAAAAGAACTTTCTCATAAAATTTACCTTTTCACTATTTCAGTAGTGTTTTATCCGTTAATCGAATTGTATAATATACCTGCATAGTAAATTCAGCTGATTTTTGACGTATTATTGACATCATTTTGTCTGAAATATGTCTTTTGTCATTTTTTTGAATTAGATTTTTCTCATTAATAAAATGTATTTTTTTAATATAAGACTTACTTTCGTATCAATAAAAAAATCATTTTCCTCTACATACGCTTGACTTTTTCACGAAAAAATGTCCTCTTTACCAATGAAGAAATCAGTTATTTTTTTGTCAAGAGAAAAATACATTTCTAAAATTCAAACACAAAATAATGTTATTCAAAAATAGAAAATACCCTCCCTTTTTCTAGACTAAAAATTCATTTTTTTGTCATTTTTTCAAACAAAATTCATACATAAAAAAAATACCGAGAATCGATTAGACTCTCGGTATTTTTCAAATTATTTTGCTGTATGTTTTCTAACAGCCGGTAATATTTCAGTCGCAATTAATTCGATGTTTTTCTCAATTTTATTAAGTGGTACACCACCAAAATCAATTTGTGCCATAAAACGTTGTTGTCCAAACAACTCATATTGGTAAAGCATTTTTTCAATAATTTGTTGCGGGCTACCAACCATTAATGCGTCACGGTAATCTACTGCATTTGTAAATTGTTGCTTCGGATACCCACCACCACGCAGTGTAAGCATACCAGCATTAATATGAGGATAGTATTCACTAAACGCATCTTGTGAATTTTTTGCTGTATAAAATAAACTCGTTGTTGCAACTGGCAAACTTGCTGGATTAAATCCACTTTGCGCCGCTGCCTCACGGTAAGCATCTACTGATCCTTTAAAGTTAATAGCTGGACCACCTAGTGTTGTTATCATCATTGGTACACCCGCACGTCCTGCTTTAATCGCACTAGCTGGCGGGCCACCAACAGCACGCCAAATTGGTAAGTTATTATTTTTAGCTCTCGGAATAACCGATGCATGTGCAAGCGGCGCTCTGAACTGTCCGTTCCATGTTACATGTTCCTCTTTATTAATTTTTAATAAAAGATCCATCTTCTCTTCAAATAACTCTTCATAATCATTCACGTCATAACCAAGTAAACTATATCCCCCAATACGAGATCCACGACCAGCCACGATTTCTGCACGTCCATTAGAAATCAAGTCAATTGTAGCAAAATCCTCATACACTCGTACCGGATCAGATGTACTTACTATCGTTGCTGAACTTGCAATTTTTATATTTTTCGTAGCTTGTGCAATAGCTCCTAAAATAACTGTATGAGCTTGCGTTGTAAAATGCGTTTGATGACTTTCACCGACAGCAAATACATCAAGTCCAGATTCATCCGCTAACTTTGCTGTTTCAATTAATTCATGAATTCTTTGTTCTGCACTAATTTTCTCTCCGTTATGTGGATTTAAAACATGATCCCCAATTGAATATAATCCAAACTCTATTCCTTTACTTGTATCCATACGGTATTTTTTCATAGTTGCTCTCTCCTTTAATTCAGTCGTATTCATATTCTTCAATTATTTTTCACTTGATTAGTCAATTGATAGTGTAAAAAAAATTACTCTTGCGGCAATTCTTTTTTTTCGCTATGCTTATGAACTTTCGTCATTAGCTCGTATAATATTTTCTGCTCTTCTTCATTTAATACATCATCAAAAAACGATGATTGAAATGCAAGTTGCTCTGGCAATGCTCTCTCTAAAGCTGCTTCCCCTTGCTCTGTAAGACTAATTGTTTTCGTTTTCCAGTCTTGTTTTCGCACAATATATCCTTCTTTTTCAAGACGAGTTAACATTCGAGAAATGCCACCTTGTGTAACAGTAACCTTCTCAGCTAACTCCATTTGTGTTAGTGGCTGATACGTACGTATTTGCAAAAGCACATCAAATTGAGCTGTCGTTAAATCAAAACGTTTTAAAAACTCATTTGACATCTGATTACTTTGGTTCGTAAATCGTATTAAACGTAACCATATTAATGATCCTATCGTATTATCACGCATATTTGATCACTTCCTATCGTGAATCTTACTATCACTTTACTACGCAAGTGATAAAAAAGCAAGAGAAAAAGTGAAAAATATCTCATTAGAGTATTGCATAAATAACGATAAGAAAGAATTCATATTTAAATGAATTCTTTCTTATCGTTATTCTTAACTTTCCATTTCATTCATTGCTATATTTAAAGCTCCCACTGCTTTGGGCCAACCAACATAAAAAGCCATATGTGTTATTAGTGCAATCATCTCATTTTCTGCAATTCCATTTTGTTTGGCCAACCGCAAATGAAATGGTAATTGTTCTGTCTGATTAAGACTAATTAGTGCCGCCACTGTACATAAACTTCTTTCTCTTAATGTTAAAGTGGCATCCCGCCACACTTCCTCGAACAATATCTCTTCACTATAATGAGCAAATGCAGGTGCCATTTCTCTCATTTTCTTTTGAATACAATATTCAATGGATTCATTCATCATTTCACTCCCCTTTCATTTTACCAATTGCGCCAATCCTTGACCAAACGACCAATTTTCAGCAACTGTCTCATTTAGCGTAATAAAAATGTCTGCACTTTTTATACTAGAACATTCAGAAACCTTCAAGGATATCGACTGATACAGATCCCTTTTCTGTTTTATCGTTCTTCCCGGTCCACATGTAATAGAAACATAAATCATATTGTCTGTTCTCTTTTCTCCTCTTTCTAATAAATAATATGGATTATATAAAAAGTGATTTTGTTGATAAGGTAAAAACATTTGAAAAAAATCATTTTCAGGGATGTTAAAATGTTCAATTAATGAAAAATGAATACATTCACCTATCTTTTTCAATTCTTCTTTATTTAATATATTTTCATGATAATAAACGTTCACAAAAGGCATACATTTTCATTCCTTTTTCTTAATTTAACTTCAACAAGTATTCATCGTGAAATGTGCAAAATCTCATATACTGTAACATCTTTATTAGTTACCGTATCAGGCTTTTCTTCATAAAAATTAAACTGACTATATCTCCATTTATCCGGATTATATACTATTACATTTCCTAAACACTCTTCTACAGTCTGATTCATAATGGTAGATTGAGTCCCCAACAATGATTCCCTGTGACAAATAATACCTGCATATTCAACAACATATCTACATTTCTTAAAATCATCACTTAAATTAACAACTAATGGAACACCTATATTTATTTGTTGCCATCCAAAAGATTGTAAAATATTATCGTAATACCCTTCAAATATAAATTTATTCATTCCTTCATGGCCATTCCAAATATATAAAGGGGCATAACAGTTATAGAAATTCCCGTCCTTACCTGCCTCATTTATTAAATACGCTTTAAAATTCAACTCTTGAAAACCATCCGTTTTATGCCCATTATCCTTTACCCTTTCCCTAATAATCTCCATGTCATAATCCTTTGGCAAAATGACCTTATATTGCATTCCAATCATGTTTATCACTCACTTTCTATCTTATATACACAATGATAAACCGGTGATTGCCTAACGTAAAATAGGTATAAATTATGTTTGATATCATTTATAATGATACCGTATAAGGAGCTGAGATACATGGAAATTAATGATCTTATTATATTCAAAACTGTAGCCATCGAAGGTTCTATTAGTAAAGCTGCGAAAGAGTTAGGATATGTTCAACCGAACGTAACTGAGCGAATCAAAAAATTAGAACAAGAATTAGAAACTCCTTTACTACATAGAGATAACAAAGGCGTTTCCTTGTTACCTTCTGGTGACATTTTATTAGACTACACGAATCAAATATTAACTCTAGTAGAAGAAGCAAAAGATAAAATTAAAACGAATGGTTCTTCTTATATAATTGCGACGTCACAATCTATTTTGACTAATTATGTAAGTAAGCGCATTAAAGAAAATTTCAGGAATTATCAAATATATGTAGAAAATAGTAGTCATTTGCAAAAATTACTGCAGCAACAAAAAGTTGATATGGTCATTACTTATGAGGATTACCCGGACACAGCGTTTAAAAAAGTATTTTCCACTTCAATTTCTGTAGGCTTATTAAAAGCGAAAGAAAAGTGTACCATTGACTTTTCAAAGGAACTCTTCTTCGTTAGCAATGACAAAAAGTGCCCTTTTAGAAATAGGACGATACAATTTCTAAAAGAAAATAATCTATCTCAGCATCAACTTCAACAATTAGATTCTTATTCACTCATTGAAGATTTTATAAACGATGGCAACGGAATAGCCTTTTTACCGATTAGAAATGATAAATTGGTACCAATTGAAAATGTTCCAATTGAGAAATTAGCTGTTCATTTTTTTACAAATCAACACTCTTTAAAACAAATCCCTGATGAACTATTTGATTAATAGAATAGCTATAAACTAATTACATTCACCAATAAAAATCCCTCCTTTACGAATCTAAAAGAGGGATTTTTATATTCTATGCAATTGATTTTTCACACATTTTGCTCCACTTCTGCACTTTTCTCCTTCTTACTCTGTTTCACATTCTTCAGTCTCTTAATCGTGCCAACTAATCCTTTCGGAAAAACTAGCAAGACGATAATGTATAATAAACCAAGAATAATTGTCCATCGTTCAAAAATTGGATACACTGTAGCTATTTCTGATAAATAATATTTTAGTGATTCAATAATTCCAGCTCCAGCAATTGCTCCAATTAATGTTCCAACGCCTCCAATCATCGTCATCAATAATGCATTTAATGTCATTTCAATTGAAAATACAGTCGTATTAACAAAGCGTAGTGTGATAACAAATAAACCACCGCTAATTGTAGCAACTACTCCTGCAACAATACTAGCAATAATTTTATAATGAAGAACTTTATATCCTAATGCTTCAACACGTTGCTCATTTTGTGAAATTGCCTTTAATACTTTTCCAATAGAAGATTTTGTGAAAAGACGTAACAGAATAAAAATGACAATTAAACATATAAGTGTTACATAATAAAACGTAAAACGATCACGGAATATATCTGGTACACCAAATGTAAAACCGTCCCCTCCGTGAGTGAGTCCACGCCATTTTTCAGCAAGTACGAAAAACAACTGTGAAATTGCAAGTGTTAACATTGCATAAAAATGACTTTTCAGCCGTAACGAAAGCAAACCAATTATATAACTAACAATTGCTGAAATGATAATTGCAGCTATTATCCCTATTAAAAAATTCGTTATGGATACTCCTTGCCGATCAAATAAAAGCGCTACGCCATACGCTCCTATTCCAAAAAACATACAATGGCCGAACGATACAATTCCTGTATACCCAAGCAATACATCAAAACTCATTGCAAAAATAGCAAAGATGAAAATTTGAGTGAACAAAATTAATAAGCTCCGTGAATCATTTACGAATGGAAATACACTTAAACAAATGAGCATACATACTCCGAAGTATACTTTAATTCGATTTGATGTCCTGTTCACTATTTCACCCCTTTTCACTAACAAGTCCATTTGGCTTCACTATTAAGAAAAATAGTAACATTAACATATTGATTGCAAGTGATAAATCCGGTATAAAATACGCTGTAAAAGCACCCGCTAATCCGACAATTAAAGATGCGATTGCTGAACCTTGTACGCTTCCTAATCCTCCAATGATTACTACTATGAAAGCTAAAATCGCATACTGCATACCCATCTCGGCGAAAATAACTCCTGAATACGGTGCTAATAAGAAGCCTCCCAACGCTGCCATCCCTGCTCCTAATAAAAAGACGAAAGAAAATATCGCTTTTACGTTAATACCGAGCGCTTGAACCATTTCTTTATCCGTTACACCTGCGCGGATCATTAGACCTATCCTTGTTTTTTTGAGCAATAATAGTAAGGTAATGTAAATGATGATCCCAATTAAAATAACGAATAGACGATATTTAATTAATATAACGCCTTCAAATGTATAACTACCTTGTAACCATAACGGTAATTTAGCACCAATTGGATTTGGCCCCCAAAATACTTTAATACATTCACTAAGTACAAGCATTCCTCCAAGCGTCACAAGTAGCTGGCGAACATGATTTCCATATACGGGTCTAATAAGGAATCTTTCTAAAATGAATCCAAGAAACATCCCCATAGCAATTGCGCCAATTAAAGCTAATGCATAACTACCTGTCATATTAAATAACCAAACACCTGTAAACGCTCCCCAGGCAAATAAACCACCATGTGCGAAGTTTAGAACGCTCATTAAACCGAAAATAAGTGAAAGACCTGATGCTAATAAAAAAATGAGCATCCCTGTTGAAATCCCATTTACAAATAAATTGATTAACACATCCATCCTTCTCACCCCGGATTCATGTTAAGAGATTCCTAAATATTTGTGACACATTTCCTTATCCTCTTTTAATTCATGCATAAAACCGTTATGAACAATTCTTCCGTTATCCATAATATAAAAGTAATCGCCAATTTGACTAGCCATCATAAAGTTTTGTTCAACGAGTAAAACTGTTGTTTTCTCCTTCATTTTTAAAATGGCTATCATTAATTTTTCTATCATAATAGGGGACAAGCCTTTACTCGGCTCATCAATAAGTAATAAACCATCACTATTAATAAATGCTCTTGAAATTGCTAGCATTTGTTTTTGTCCTCCGCTTAATAGTCCGCTTTTTTTGTGCCAAAACTGCTTTAAATCCGGAAATAATTCAAGCATCCACTCCATTTTCTCTTCCACTTCTTCGCCCTTCCCCCTAGCAAGAGCGAATGTTTCTTCTACTGTCAGATCGTGAAAAATACCTTGATTTTCTGGTACATACCCTATTCCTTTCCTTGAAATTAAATGTGTAGATAATCCATTTACTTGTGTACGATCATAATAAATTTCACCATGTGCGATATGGTGAAACCCCATAACCGAACGTAATGTCGTAGTCTTCCCTGCCCCATTTCTTCCAAACAGTACAGTAATCGTTCCTTTCTCAACAGCAAGAGATACCCCTTGTAAAATATGAAACTGATCTAAATACGTCTCTATATTATTCACTTGTAGTAGTGCCACTATATAATCCCCCTAAATAAGCACTTTGTACACGCTCATCTTTCATCATTTCTTCGGGCAAACCTTCAGCTAATAACTCTCCATGGAATAAAACGATAAGATGGTCTGACAAACCTAGTACCATATCCATTTTGTGTTCAATTAGTACAATTGTACTCTCTGGATGTTTCTTAATATTTTCAATTACTTGTAAGATTGCCGGTACCTCCTCAACTGATATACCTGCCGTCGGCTCATCAAGTAGTAACACATCTGTTTTTAAAGCTAATAACATCGCAAGCTCTAACTTTCGTTTTTCTCCATGCGCTAAATCTTTCGCTAATACATGTTCTTTCTCCTGAAGTAATACTGTTTTTAAGAAACGTCTTGCCTCTCCCACTTGTTGCTTAAATTTTGCCGAACTCGGAAAAAAACTATAGTAATCTTGAACAAATGATTGAACACTTAAACGAACATTTTCAAGTACCGTTAACTCTGGGAATATATTGGTAAGTTGAAAAGAACGACCAATTCCTAATCGAGTTCGATCCGAAATTGATAACTTTGTAATCTCTTGTCCTTTAAAATATACTTCACCCTTTGTTGGAGAAATTTGTCCACTAAGTAAATTAAATAACGTTGTTTTTCCTGCACCATTTGGTCCAATAATGGAAATGAGCTTTCCTTTTTGTACTGTTAAATTCACATCCTTAATAACATGATGTTCACCAAAAGATACGCTAAGATTTTTCGTTTCAAGCAAATGTGTCACGAAATCCCTCCCTTTAAAGCTTTGAGTATGAAAGAAATACGTATAAAGAGGGTATCCCCTCTTTATACAAAAACAACAGAAAATTCAGTCTATTTATTTTGAACTGGTGGTTCTGTCTCTTTCATCGTTAATTCTCGCTCTAATACTGGCACCGGATAGTCAACACCATCTTGCTTTTTCAATGTGATAGAATACAGTGTCTGCATCGCTTGGTGATCCTTTTCTCTAAACTTCATCTTTCCTTTCGGTGTATCAAATTCCATTCCTTCCATTTTCTTAATCAACGTATCTACATCCGTATCACCTTTTGATTTCTTTAAAGCTTCTACAATAGAAATTGCCGCTGACATTCCACCCGCTGTAAATAAATCTGGCACCGCACCATTAAATCGTTTTTTATGTTCTTCAACTAACCAATCATTCACCTTATTTTTCGGGAGTGTATGATAATAAACAGAAAAACCTTGCATTCCTACTAACGCATCCATCGTTTTTAATGCCGGTATATCTGGTGCACCTGTAGAAATTTTAATACCTTGTGCTTCCACATTCATATCTTTTAACTGTTTCCAAGGTGAGTTTGCCCCTGCCCAAACGATAAATAAATAATCTGGTTTTGAGCTAATGATATTTTGAATATTTGCAGTAAAGTCAGTCGAATTTGTATCAGCATATTGCTCGTTTACAATATTCGCACCTAATTTCTTCGCTCCAGCTTTAAATGCCGCAATTCCTTCACGGCCGTAAGCATTATCTTGTGCTAACGTTGCTATTTTCACATCTTTTTTAGCAATTGCCGCAGCACCAGCGACTGCATCTTGGGATGAATTTCTACCTGTTCTAAAAATATATTTATTCCAGTTCTTCCCAGTGATACTATCAGCTACTGCCGGTTCAACAACCATAATTTTTTCATATTCTTCAGCTAGTGGTAAAACCGCTAATGTATCACTTGAACTAGACGATCCGACTAAAAAATCAACTTTCTCTTCTTCTAATAACTTCGTAGCTTTCTTCACTGCTACATCTGCTTTCGTTTCCGTATCTTCTACAACAAACTTAATCTTCTTCCCTTCCACTTTCCCAGTTCCACCCGTTGCATAGTCTAACCCTAATTCAAATCCGTTCACTGTTTGTTTTCCATATGATTCTAATGGACCTGTTAATGAAGCAAGAACCCCTACCTTAATCGTCTTTTCATCCTCTGTACTTGTTTTCTTTCCTGAACAAGCTGCCGTTATTAATAACGAGCCTAACACACAACCAGTAGCCACCATTCTTAGCCATTTACGTTTTTTCATCGACATTGTGATCCTCCCCATACTTTACTTTCTGATAGAGTCAAACACGCCAAAGTTACCCATCCGTAATTATGACTTTTCCTTTGAATCATACAAACAAATCTGTTAAAAAAAATGTAATGAAGTACCTTTACATTCGCCGCCTCTTTCCAAATACCTCCATTTACCATATACTCATCTAGTATTTTTCACCACCTAATTACAGTCGCTGCCCACGTATACCCAGTCCCGGCACTTACTACTACTGCAATATCTCCAGCCTGTAATTTTCCTTGTTCATTTGCAAAGTGAAGACCAATGCAAGGATCAAGCGCTGACATATGTCCATAATGATCTAAATATACAACTTGTTCTTCTGCTAGCCCTAGTCCCTGTATCAATTTTATTAACATAGAACGTTTTGTATGCAGTGGTAACAATACTTTAATATCTTTAGGAGTAAATCCACTTTTTCTTAACGCCTCCCGAATAACCTTGTCAAAATTAGAGATTGAAACCCGGTCTAGACGTTCTTTCATACTTTTAGGATCTATTACATCAATATAATGTTGTCGATTCTCAACTGTATCATAGCTCGCAACCTGCTTCGATCCACCAGCTGGAATACGAACATCGTCATGAAATGAACCATCTGTTATAATCGCACTGCCTAATATTTCACCGTTTTTAGCGTCCTTTTTCACTAAAGCTGCACTTCCCCCATCAGCGAAATTAAACATAAAACGTGATCGTGGATTATCATAATCTACAATTTGAGATTCTTTACATCCACCTACTAATAATATATTTTCAATTGAGTTATCGGAGTAGAGCATATCTTTTGCGACTTTGAGAGCAATAGGAAAGCAAGAACTAACATTCATAATTTCAAAAGCATAAGCATTTTTCAATCCAAGTTCATACTGAATTTTGGGGGCACTTGACCATACGTGGTAATCTTTATGTGGACTGCCAAAATAAATGACTACATCAATAGATTGAGGATCTACTTGTAATAATATTGGCTTTGCAGCAGCAATAGCTAAATCTGATACATGCATCGTTTCGTCTGCGACATGTTTTTCATATAATCCAAACTTTTCTATAATAATATGCTCAGGGATACCTGTTTTTTGAGATAGGTCTGCGGCCGTCTCTACGTCTTTTGGGAAGAAAACACCAGTCGCTTCAATCCCAATATTCATTAGACTACTCCTCCTTCTTTTGGTACCATCATAGTCGCTACACCTGTTAACACTAAATCTCCTTTTTGGTTATGACACTCCGTTAACAATTTCAAAACTCTCTTTTCTATCATAAATTCTTGCACTGTAGCCGTAGCTGTAACCGTATCTCCTATAAAGACTGGTGCTGTAAATTTAATAGTTTGTTCCATATAAACAGATCCTTTTCCAGGTAAATGAATCCCAAGCAATTGTGATAATAGACTAGAAGTTAGTAAACCATGTGCGATTCTTTGATTAAATCTAGTTTGTTTCGCATACTCATGATCAATATGAATTGGATTGAAATCCCCGCTCAAACCTGCAAATAATACAAAATCCGTTTCTGTTATTGTTTTACTACATGATGCCTGTTGACCTGTGCTATACATCGTCATCTCTTCACCTGCTTTTCAATGGATTTGCTAACTGTGCTTTTTGAATTTTACCAGTTGCATTTTTAGGCAATTTCTCTAGAAATACAATTTCTTTTGGAATTTTATATTTTGCTAGAAATAAACGACAATGTTCAATGACTTCCTTTTCAGTTAATTCACTGCTACTCTTTTTCACAATAAAGGCGATTGGAATCTCTCCCCACTTTACATGTCGCCTACCAACGACTGCTACCTCATATACCGCCGAAATCTTATTAATGACCTGCTCTACTTCAAGTGGATAAATATTTTCACCACCGGAAATTATCATTTCTTTTTTTCTACCGACAATGTATACAAAACCATCTTCATCAACTTTAGCTAAATCTCCCGTATATAACCAACCGTCTTGAATCGTTTCTTCTGTTTCATCTGGCCGATTCCAATACTCTTTCATTACATTCGGGCCTCTTATAAGTAACTCTCCAACTTCACCAACCTCAACTTTATTTTTGTTTTCATCAATAAGGACATAATCACAAAACAGAACTGGTTTCCCAATTGAGCCTATTTTACGTCTTGCATCTTCTTCTGAAAGCATAAATACGGTTGGTGATGTTTCAGTCATGCCAAAGCCTTGCCCAAATAAAAATCCTCTATCTATAAATTCTCTCATCAACTCTTCTGGACATGGAGCACCGCCATTATAAAACCAGCGAACTGATTGTAAATTTGTAGTTTCAAACTTCGCGCAATTAATTAATGCTTGATGAATTGTAGGTACTCCCATCACTACAGTCACTTTATGTTTTTCTATCATGGAAAGAGCTGTAGTTGGTTCAAATTTTCTTGGAATAATGATTACGCCACCTGCAAATAAAGTTGGAAATGCGAATAAACCAATCCCACCAATATGAAATAAAGGTAATAATACAATGGAGCGGTCGTGAATAGTTAAATCAATCGCAAATGTATTGTTAAGCGCATTCCAAAACATATTTTCTTGTGTAAGTACAGCTCCTTTCGGTTTTCCTGTTGTACCTGATGTATAACATATAATAAAGGATGCGCTTTCATTTATCTCTTCAAAGTTGTAACTTTTTCTATCTTCTATTTCTTTTAAACTTTTAATCGAAATAACTCTTTGTACGCACGATACCTTATGCATTGACAGCGCCATATTTTGAAATGTTTCCTCTACAAATAAAACTGTAGCTCCACTATCTTTTAACTGAAATATAAGTTCATTTTCTGTTAACCGTATATTCAGTGGAACAGCAACACATTCTACCTTTGCTATAGCAAACAAAAGCACAATATATTCCAAGCTATTTTGTGATAAAATAGCTATCCTTTCTCCTTTTTGCACATGTAAGTCATAAATTAAATATGCCGCTACGTTACTTACATACTCATGTAACTGTTTATATGTCATTTCCTCCTCTTCTGTAATAATGGCAATGCGATCTGGATGTAAATAGGACCGTTTTTCAATCCAATAAGCAATGCCTTGCATATTTTCCCCACTCCCTTATCTCTTTCTCAATCCTTCAAATATTAATGACATCGCTGCTTCAAATACATCTTCCGGAACATCTTTCTCTTCCCAATAGCCCCATCGCATTCCTAAAAATTGCCCAATTGACATAAGACAATACGCAATTGTTTCTTTATCAAGTTGTTTAAACTCTCCCGCTTCCATACCAGCCGATAAACTTTTTAAAAATCCATTTGCGAGCTTTGCATAATACCATCTATATAAGTTATCATCAACAACTACTGCCTGTTGTACAATGTTATATAGATTAGGTCGATCTTTCACCCACCGAAAAAAAGCCTGAAAACCTCTTCTTTGTGCCTCTTCATAACTTGATATTCCCTTCATTTCTTCTTTAATAATTAAGCGTAACTCACGGTTCAATCTGCGAATCAATTCATCAAATATATCTTTTTTAGATGGAAAGTAATTATAGAAAGTTCCGTGCGCTACCTTTGCTTCTTGTGTAATATTCACGATAGAAGCCTCGTAATATCCTTTACTACCAAACACCTCTTCTGCAGCACACAATAATTTCTCTCTCGTTTCTAATCCTTTTGTTGTTAAGTTTTTTACATCCATTATTATTTTTTCTGACACCTGAATCACCTCTTAGATTTGATTATAAATATATTTCTGAATTTTACAATTATTTTTATTAGACAAAATCCGCAGACGTTTTTCTATCTCACAACAAAAGTTGTCTACTTTTGACCAACTATTAATTAGTTAGAATTTTATATCACATCCCAAATCAAAATGAATAAACGCCCCCGTCGGTTAACTTTTTTGCACTTCCCTCCTTCTTATAACACCATATATATTTAAGCAACATTACGAAGATAAATCCATATTTTACAAAATCAAAATATACTAATATAATAGATAAGTGATTATCACTTAAAAGTAACGGATATAAGTGAGAAGATATTGTTTTATATACTTAGGAGGAATCATAATGAATTTTAAACATGTACTTGCAACAGGCTTAATTACCGCGACACTATTCGGCGCAACGAATGCTCATGCACAAACTGAACGTTTCATTGATGTACCAAAGGAGCATTGGTCTAAAGATTCGATTAACTACTTAACTGAACAAAAGGTCATTAGTGGTTATGGCAACGGAAAATTTGGATTTGGGGACAATGTAACTCGTGGGCAAGTAGCTGCGATTATTTCAAGATACTTAAAACTAGAAAATACCGGATCTACAAGTAAACATTTCTCTGATATTCATGGGCATATGTTTGAAAACAATATTAAAGCAGTTGCTCAAAAAGGACTCATGACAGGGGACAATAGCACTGACAAATTTAGACCAGATGACACATTAACTCGATACGAAATGGCTGTTATCTTACAAAAATCTTTTCATTTACCTGTAAAAACAAACGACCTTTTCTATGATGTTCCAAATAATCATTGGGCAACAAACTCTGTTCGTTCATTGTATAGTAATGGCATTACAAACGGAATTGGAAACTATAAATATGGCGGAGAAATGAATGTAACAAGGGAACAATTTGCAAAGTTTATGTATAATGCAATTACTGTAAACCCTTATTTTGTTCCTGATTCTATTCCTGCGAAAGATGAGGATGCATATAAAGAAATTCATAATATATTGATTGATTCCGGATTTATAAAGCGCGAGTATGACTATTTATATAATAGAGATGGTAAAGCATATGATAACATTATGTCTTTTGATTTTTCTTCCCAAGATGACCGCGCATATAGAATGATTATTAGTAGCGATGACCCTGTATTAAACGAACCGGTGAAAAAAATTCTAAACACACTACTACCAACTAAAGCAGATTATCTTTACAGTCTAATAAAAAACCCTACTGCAAGTTCTCGAACAATAGAATTAGATGGTCGCAAAGTTGAAATTAGTAGAGGTTATAGTGTAAGTGTTTCTCTTGGAAAACGAAAATACTAAAAGAATGACTATTTAACATGAATACAAGTAGCTAAATAGTTACTCATAAAAAATAAAAGAGCTGCCCATAAGTCGGTTTTACCGACTTATGGGCAGCTCCCTTTCAACTTAATTAGAATTAAGTTCTACTTTCTCTAATCCTTCAGCCAATTGTTTCTTATCTAGCCCTTCTCCTATTACAACCAAGTTCGTCGGGAAACCGAAATCTTGTTCCAGTAAAGTTGGTACCCCAAATGAATATTGGAATAAGTGCGGGTATTTATCTCCATGGAATTTCACAAATCCTTTTACACGATAAATACTATCTGGTACATTCGAAAGCCATTCGTATAATTTATCTTGGTCAATCGATTTCGTAAATTGATATGTCATCGTTTGTATATGTAAATGCTGTTTGACATGTAGTGTCTCATGTTCCCCATCATTCGTAAATTCAGCTTCTTCTATGTCTTCTAAAGATATATTACAATATTTTGTTTCAAACAATTTCGCATGATTATTTATTGCTTTCACTTCTTCAATTACTTTGTTCTTATCCGCATCTGTTAGTAAATCTGATTTATTAATTAAAATGTGGCTACCAAACTTCAGTTGCTCATGCAATAATTGCTGAACGTTTGCACTTAATACTCTTCGATTTAACCACCTTACTGCATCTAACACGACGACAATTGATTTCACTTCTAGAAAAGGTGCTAAAATTGGTGATACACACGCATCTAACACTTCAATTGGATGTGCAACACCTGTCGTTTCTATATAAATGACATCTGGTCTTTCTTGCTGATATAACGAGTGTAATTGTATTTCAAGCTCTTCTTTTAGCGTACAACAAATACATCCTTTCAGAAGTTCTCTTAAAACATTCTCTTTTCCAATAATATCTGTATCTACCGAGTATTCACCAATTTCATTCATTAATACTGCAACTTTTCTATTCTTCTTTTTCTCCGCTAACAATAAATTTTGTAATAATGTTGATTTACCACTTCCTAAAAAGCCACCTAATATATGAATTTCTACTTTTTTCATTTGATCGACCATCCATTTCTTTATTTCAAACGTATTCAAAGCGTAATAATTACGATTTATATTAATCATTTTATTAAAAGAATAGTGATTTGTAAATATATCTTCACTGTTCGTTTACTTCATAAGCAACTCGAATTCCAGACTCTATTGCTCCTTGCATCCATCCATGTGTTAATGTCGTATGCTCTCCTGCAAAGTGTACTTTGCCAGCTGGCGGCGTAATATACGGAAATAACTCTAACTCTTGACCTGGTTCGAAAGCCGTAAATGCACCGCAAGAATACGGATTTTGGCTCCAGCTAAAAGATGTTCCAGTAACAAACTCACTATAGACAATGTCGCCGTATATTTCCGCTAAATTTTTTAATGCGTAACGTATACGATCTCTTTGCGGGAGACTATCCCACGTTAACGCCTCATCTGCCCACGTATAACTCGCTAAAACGATAGCCGCCCCTGGTGTATGAATGCCATAACTCGGATAATATGTAAATCGTATAGGTAAATCTGTAATAGATTTACCGCCACGCTGCCCCACTCTTTCCCAAAATCTACTTTTAAACTCTATCGCAATTTTAGTCGAAGCTATATAGTTTAATTCACGAATTGCCCGTCTTTTAAAATAAGAGAATAAATGATATGGCTGAACTTCTACAAATCGTAACGCTGAAAATGGAATTGTGATAATAGCAATGTCGCCTGTTACCATAAATGGATGTAACGTTTGTTCATTTGTTACTTGCATCATCACTTTACTATCTTCCTGTATAATTTTTTCTACTTTATACGACATAAAAATATTATCTTTTAACTCCGGTAAAAATGAATTTGGTAATGTATCCATTCCGCCCGTTATCTCATAATATTTTGTCGTTGAAGTAAAAAAGATCATTTCACGTAATACTTCAATTAAAGACATTCCCATATATGCTTCCATATCTAGAAGTACCCCAATCATATCTATTGCTCCATCTGAATAATACTCGCTTAAAAATGATCCGAGCGAATATGTTTTATACTTTTTTTCAACGATGATCCAGTTTTTATTAGGATCTTTTTTTATAAAATTAAGTATTGGTTCTAATACTACTAACATTAACTCTTCTGCCGTTTTTCCTTTTTCGTTCTCTACAATGGGATATCCAAGTATACTTGGATTTTTTTCAAACACGCTCAATCTCGTTTTAATATTATTCGTATAAATAATATCTGAAGCGGTTTTATTTACAAAAAGATTTAACGGCAATTTAAATTTACGAATGTAAGCTAAAGTTAACCCGTGTGTTTCAGGAATTCTCATTGGTCCTGCATTAAAATATAAACCAGAACTAAATGGTTCACGAATTGTATATATCCTTCCGCCTATTCGGTTATTCGCTTCTAAAATTGTTATGTTATGCCCTGCTTCTTTCAATAACGATGCTGCAACTAATCCTGAAATTCCTGCGCCAGCGATAATAATCTGCTTTGGATTATTCATTTTAACGAGCCCCACATTAATAATATGGAGCATTCTTTCCATCGTTAATGGCTGCATCATGCCCTTTTCCCCTTCGATAAAGGATTTTATTGCATTATATTCGGTTCACTCACTTCCTATGTTTCGTGCAAAGAATTGCACGGATACATTTTCAATTACTTGAATATCTTTTATAAAATGTAATAAACTAGATATGACTCTATAGAAGTAAGACGTATTATCTTACATAATAAAATTAATGAAATTGCGAGGAATTTTGAAATGAAAAAAGGTATTAACCGTGTTGTATTAGTAGGGACAGGCGCAGTTGGATGTAGTTATGCTTACTGCATGATTAACCAAGCTGTAGCTGAAGAATTTGTTTTAGTTGATGTAAACGAGGCAAAAGCTGAAGGAGAAGCGATGGATTTAAGTCATGCTGTTCCTTTTGCACCAGCTCCAACTAGAGTATGGAAAGGTAGCTACGAAGATTGTAAAGACGCTGATCTTGTAGTCATTACGGCTGGGTTACCACAAAAACCAGGCGAAACACGTTTAGACTTAGTTGAGAAAAACGCGAAAATCTTTAAACAAATCGTTCGTAGTATTATGGATAGTGGATTTGATGGTATCTTCTTAATCGCAACTAACCCTGTCGATATTTTAACTTACGTAACTTGGAAAGAATCTGGTTTACCAAAAGAACGCGTAATCGGTTCTGGTACAACTCTTGATTCTGCTCGTTTCCGCTATATGTTAGGTGAGTATTTCGATATTGGTCCACACAACATTCATGCTTATATTATCGGAGAACATGGTGATACGGAACTTCCTGTTTGGAGTCACGTATCAGTCGGTATTCAAAAACTACAAACGCTTCTTGATAGAGACAACACATACACACAAGAAGATTTAGACAAAATCTTCATAAACGTTCGTGATGCAGCTTACCATATTATTGAGCGAAAAGGTGCAACTTACTATGGTATCGGTATGTCACTTCTACGTGTTACAAAGGCGATTTTAAACGACGAAAATAGCGTATTAACAGTATCAGCTTACTTAGAAGGTCAATACGGTCAAAAGGATGTTTATATCGGCGTACCTGCTGTTTTAAATCGCGGCGGTGTTCGTGAAATTTTAGAAGTGGAATTAAGTGAAGAAGAAGAATTAAAATTCGATCACTCTGTTCAAGTATTGAAAGAAACAATGGCTCCAGTTCTTTAATCGTTTATTCAAAAAAGCAATCCAATTTATTTTGGATTGCTTTTTTTGATTGTTCCTTGAAAACATGAGTTATTTTCTATCATTTCCTACTTTTTAAACTGTTCCTCATTGTTTACATCAAGTACATCTAATAAAAAGATAAAGATTGGTATCCCGATAATAAGCCCCCATATTCCAAGGAAATGCTCTGAAAAGATGAGAATCATAAATGTATAAAAGATTGGCAAATTCGTTTTCGCAGACATAAACTTCGGATTTAAAAAGTAGCTTTCAAGAGCATGGATTACTGTAATGAACACAAGTATGTATACAACGTACATTACTCCGCCTACGTTATAAGCAATAATACAAAGTGGAAACAAGGAAATGATAACACCAGCAACTGGAATCAAACCGAGTAGAAAGACCATGACGGCCAATACAAGAAGCTGTGGAAATCCTAAAATCACAAGTGCAATTACAGTGAGTACGCAATTGACAACCGCAATTAAAAACTGTGCTTCAATTACTTTACCGAACGATCTTGCAAACCTTTCACCAAAATAAGCAATCTCATCATAAAAAACCTTCAGACTACTATCTTTAAATTTGGAAGTAAATGATATGATGCGTTCTTTTTCTAACAAGAAAAATAAACTTAAAATAAGAGAAAGTAGTATTTGCAAACTGACTTTTCCTATATTTGCAATCGATTGATATATGACATCTACACCTTGTTCTATATATTTTGATACTTCCATCCCATTAATTGTTGAAAGCGCATATTTAATGATCTCATTATCAGGTGGATTTTGAAAAAACAACCTAAACTGATAAATCAATTGGGAAATTTGTATCGTTAGCACAGGTAAATATTTATATAATGTTGTGCCGATAAAAGTAACTAATATTATATACAAACATGCGATAACAATTTTCCGATTCACTTTCAATTTCTTCGAAATAAAACGTTGAAACCGATCCATTAAAAATGTCAGTATGAACGTAATTAATATTAAATTGATCATACTTTTTAATCCATATAATACAAGCGCTACTATTATTAAAACGAGAAACCGTTGGAACCCTCTACTTCGAAAGAAATTTTTCACTTCATTCATTAAGATTTAACCTCCCCCTTCAATGGATGGAAATTGAATATATTACATTTTATGAACTTCTATAGACAATCTTTCTTACTAATTGAGAAGAATCCTTTTTTTCTTTTTATATTGTTAGATTCTTTTCATATTAGCCCACCAACATATTTCAGTGGAGCTCTATTTTTCGTTTACCTTTTTACAGTTTTGGTGATTTTCTATTTTTAGACTGCTGCTCATACGCATATCCAATATTGAACAGTTCCTTTTCACCGAATTGCTTCCCGACAAATACTGCACCTATTGGCTCTCCATTGTTATCATATCCTGCTGGCACCGCTAATTCTGGATAGCCAGCTACAGCTGATAGAAGAACTTCTTCGTTGTTAATCATAACTAAAGCATCCAAACCTTTTTCTACTAAATATCTATCTAGCTCTTTTCTTGCATTTTCTTGACTCGATCGCACTATTTTTTCAAACTCATCTTTCGTTATAGTAGATTTTTCAGATCCCTCGATTAATGTTTGTCCATACTTTATTGGTCTATTACCATCATTTTTATTAAACGCTATAATCTCTTCTAACGATTTTACCGGTACATTTTTTTGCTGTGCAAGATAATCGTTAACATTATGTTTGAACTCATATTCTAATGTTTGTAGGTTGTCTACTCCCCCATCGTTTAACTGAATATCATCAGTCAATATCGCACCTGCGTCTTGAAGGTCTTTTCTAATCTTTTCTGCTACTTCTTTTCTATTATCATCTTGTCGATCTATTGAAAAAAGAACCCCTACTTTTTTCCCTTTCAATCCGTCTATTGATAAATCCTTCGTATAATCAATTCTTTCTTTATCTTTCATTTTTTCTGTCATAGTATCTTTTTCATCATAACTTACCATTATGTTAAATAACGTTGCCGCATCCCTCACTGTTCTTGCCATCGGCCCTGCTGTATCAAGTGTTTCAGCTAATGGAATAATGCCTGATCTACTCACCATACCTAGTGATGGACGTAATCCAACTACTGATTGCTGCGTCGCGGGTGCTACAATTGATCCAGTCGTTTCCGTCCCGATTGCAAGTGGTGCAAAATCTGCCGCAACTACTGTCGCAGATCCTGAACTTGATCCCGATGTATCAAAAGTAATTGGACCGTATGGATTCAAATTTTGTCCTTTTTTCCCGCTATATCCGCTAGGCATTGTAAAGGATAAATAATTTGCCCACTCAGACATATTCGCTTTTCCTAAAACGAAAGCACCTTCTTCTTTCAACTTCTTCACGATCGTCGCATCTTCATCTGCAATCCAATCTTTTAACACATACGTGCCCGCACTTGTCGGCATCACCTTTTCCGTTTGTACATTATCTTTTACGATAACTGGCATGCCGTATAAGTTCGACTTCTTATTGAAAGATCTTTCTTTATCTAACTTTCGCGCTTCTTCCATTGCATTTGGATTAATCTCTGTAACAGCATTTAATGATATTCCATTTTGGTCATGTTCTTGTATTCTAAAAAGATAAATACTCGTTATTTCTTCATATGATAATTTCCCATCATCAATCATTTTTTGAAGCTCATCTACAGTCGCATTTACGACTTCTTTTTCTTTTATCTTTACATTTTCTATATTAATGCCTTTCAACTGATTATGTATCGGTTTTAATACTCTATCTTTATCATATACGATACGCTCCGGTTCCTTTGGAAAATAATTTTTATACAAGTAATACCCTCCGGCACATGACAATAGGACAATACCTCCAGCGATCGACAACGTTATCTTTACCCACTTTTTCATGTTGTTACCTCCACTCTAAAAGTTGCTAAATTGTATTGAAAAAGAGAGTTATCCTTGTAACTCTCTCTAATTGAAATGCTACATGAAAAAATGAAGAATTTCAATTTCATTACTTCTTTTTTTGCATTTGCTTCGCTAATAATTCTTTCACCTGATTATATGTTAATCCTGAATTTGTATTTAGACGTTTTACTTCATCAACATCAGTACCTACTACTGTATATTTTTTATCATCATTCATTGTTCCACTTCCCTTTCTATTGCATTATTTCTTATATTTTTCCCCTAAACTCTTTTAAATTAATACAAATAAGGAAACTGTACGAAATTCAATAGCCAAAAGGGATTCAGTTACATAAGAGGAAAAGATAAAAAAATGTCGAATGTATATACTTGTTGTATTTAAGAACTTGGAGGTTACATTTTGAAAACATATGAGTTTAAACATAACATTCCAACATTAGAAGAGTACAAATACTTGTGTGATTCTGTTGGATGGACTAATTATATGAATTTTGAAGTAGCGGATACTTCACTGAAGAATTCTATTCACTGCATCATAGTGAAAGATAATGAACAAATGATTGGCATGGGGAGAATTGTTGGTGATGGAGCTATCTATTTCTATATTCAAGATATAGTGGTTCATCCGGATTATCAGAAACATGGTATTGGGAAAGAAATCATGCATCGTTTAGTTGCATATTTACATGAAAATGCTCCTGATAAGGCGTTTGTCGGTTTATTTGCATCACAAGGTAAAGAATCATTCTATGAAAAATTTGACTTTAAAGATTACTCACCAAATATGACAGGGATGTTTACTGTCATTTCAAAAACATAAAAATAATAGATTTTTAATTGTAAGGGAAAACTTCAATCCATATGAAGAAAATCGTTCTTGCAATAAGAGTTTAACATGACATACGAAAGGAGAGTACATATGTAGCTAATATGTACTCTCCTTTTATTTAACTCTTTATATATTAAATTTCTTAATAAAATTTCACTACATCTTCAGTAGGTAAGAATGTTCTTTCTCCTGGTTGTTCATTTGGCTCACCAAATGGCATTTGTCCTACTAAGCTCCATTCTGCTGGAATGTTCCAAGTTTCTTTCACTTCAGCATCTACGATTGGATTGTAATGTTGTAATGATGCGCCAATTCCTTCAGCTGATAATAACATCCATACTGTATGTTGTAACATTGCATTTCCTTGATGAGACCAGAATGGGAACTGATCTTTATATAATGGTGCATTTTCTTGCATTTTTTCTACTGTCGCTTGATCTTCAAAGAATAACACAGTCCCAACACCTGTATGGAAACCTTTTAATCTTTCTACAGTCGCTTCAAAGTTTTCTGCTGGTACACGGGCTCTTAGTGTTTCTTTAACAATATCCCAAAACTTTTCATGCTCTCCATCCATTAATACAACCATACGGCCACTTTGCATATTGAAAGATGTTGGTGCGTGTAAAGCTGTTTGTAATACTTCTTCAATTCTTTCTTTCGTAATTGCATCGTTTTTTGTTACTTTACGGATAGAACGACGGTTCACGATTGCTTCTTTTAAGTTTGTTGTAGTTGCTGACATTTTAATTCCTCCAAATATTTGTTTTATAATTTATTTTGTTATTTCATAACAAGCGATTTAGCAATATCCATCTGTATTACATTGCATACCTTCAAATGAATTTGTTTTATCCTTTTCAATTTCTTTATCAATGACTCTTTGTAGCGTTTCTTTACTAGCAAGCCCTTGAATGACTTCATCTCCAATCATGACAGTTGGAACAGCCATAATATTCGCTTCATCATATGCATGCTGAATTGCTTCTTGATGCTTTTCTTTATATTTACGAGTTACTAACGCATCTTTAAATTCAGCTTCAGGAAGACCTACTTCTACCGCTAATTTTGTTAAAACATCAATATCTTCAATGTTTTGCTCTTCTTGGAAAAATGCTGTGAATACGCGGTGATGATACTCATTTCCTAGTCCACGTTCTTTCGCAAATTGACACCCTTCGAAAGCTAAATGTGTATATGGATGCGGAGAAACACGTGGCAAACGCATATCGATTCCTAACTTCTTCGCAGTTGGAAGAATAAAAGCATCCCATGAGCCTAATTTTTCTGGCTCATTCCATGGATCTATTTTTGAATATGGACTTGGACGTAATTCAAATGGCATCCATTCAATTTCTACATCTTTCTCTTTCGCTACTTCATCTAATGGACCTTTTGCTAAAAAACAAAATGGACATATAAAATCTGAGTATACTTTCATTTTTACAGTCATACTTTTACACCTTACCTTTATAGTTGTAATCAAATCAGTTACATTAATAATAAAAAAATATAAAATATGATTTAAGCATTCATTTTTTCTTGCAAAGTTTCAAACAAATGCCCCATCGTAATATTTCTCAAAACTTCTTCCATCGCGGATTGCGCTTGTATTAATATAACTTCTAACACCGCTTGAATATTTGCTCCGATTGGACAATCTGGATTTGGTTGCTCGTGAATATGAAATAGTTTGTCTTCTTCGACTACATTTACTGCATGGTATACATCTAACAATGTGATTTCATGTAAATCCTTTAATAATCCCGCACCACCTGGACCGCGATTTACATATACAAAACCAGCCTGTTTCAAGTACGACATAATTTTACGAATGACTACTGGATTTGTGTTTACACTTTCAGCTATATAGTCTGAAGTACAAAGTGAAGATGGATTGTTTTTCAAAATAGATAAAATATGAACAGCTATAGAAAAGCGGCTACTAATTTTCATCGTGATCACCACCTCGATGTAATCATTATAGTTACAACAAAAAGATAAGTCAATCCTTTTCATAGATTTTTTATAAACAAATAAAAAAAGTGTCCCATTATGATATATGAGACACCTCTTTTTATTCTGCAAATAGCGCTTGAAATTCTTCAATAAATAGCTGCACAGCGATTGAGGAATCCTTTAATGAAGGAACAGCTAAAGCAATTTCTCTCCATACTTGTGGTTCCAATTCTCTCGTTTTCACATTCTGTGGTAAATTCGTTAAAGATAATTCGGCTAATATTGCAATACCTAGCCCTTCTTGAATCATGTTTAAAGCTGTAGTAACGGTTGATATTACATACTCAGCCCGAAGTGGTACGTTTGCTTGTTTAAACATATCAATAATGGGTGGTTCGTATCCACCCTTACATAATATGATCGGCTCATTCTCTAAATCACTAATTGCAATAGAATCCTTCTTACAAAGAGGATGATCCTCTCTTAAGATAGCAACCATTTTCCCCTTCGTTAATGGGACAATCTCCATCTCTTTATTAGGCAAAATAACAATTCCTATATCAACAACCCTCGATACTAACCAATCTTCAACTTCTTTAATCGTTCCTTCACAAAGAACGACTTCTAAGTTCGGATACTTCTCCTTAAAAAGGTTTATCATTTTGGGTAAGAAATGTGCAGAGGCACTCGGAAAACTCCCAATTCGAATCGTCCCAACTTCGTGTCCTTTCTCCATCGCAACTTCTTGTTCAATCTTCTCTACACCGTTCAAAATCTCTCTAATATGCACAAGAATTCTGTTTCCTACATCCGTAACGATTAGCCCTTTTCGTTTATCACGTATAAGAATCGTAACTCCTAACTCTGACTCAATACTTGAAATCGCATGACTTACAGCTGGCTGCGTCATATTTAACACCCGAGCAGCCTTCGTAAAACTACCTAACTCAACAGTTTTTATTAATACTTGCAGTTGTGTAATGGTCATAACTAATCACTTATACTCCTTATAAAAAAGATTCATTTTATTTATTACAGTCGATATCATATCATAGTGAAATGATATACAACAAGGAGGTCTTACCGTGACACAGCTTTCTCGAACTAAGACGGCCATAATCCTTACCTTTCTCGTTTTCATGTGGGGAATCAATTGGCCTTTATCTAAGTTTGCCTTGCATTATACACCACCCGTTTTATTTGCAGGCGTTCGAACTTTAATTGGAGGATTCATTTTACTCCTTTTCGCATTACCGAAATACAAAGAGTTACACTTAAAAGAAACTTGGCATTTATACGTTATTTCTTCTTTACTTAACATCATTATATTTTACGGATTACAAACTGTGGGCCTTCAATATATGCCCGCTGGGTTATTTTCCGCCATTGTATTTCTACAACCTGTTTTACTCGGCATTTTCTCATGGATTTGGCTTGAAGAATCTATGTACGGTTTAAAAATTTTTGGGCTTGTTCTTGGATTTATTGGCGTAGGTGTCATTAGCTCTAGTAGTTTAACTGGACATATTTCTATTATCGGAATCCTTCTCGCGATAGGATGCGCTATTGGCTGGGCACTTGGAACAGTATTTATTAAGAAAACTGGGCACCGCGTTAATTCCATTTGGATGGTAACACTGCAGCTTATTATTGGCGGGCTTTGCTTAATTGGATTTGGATCAGAGTTTGAAAGCTGGTCTAGTATTGCTTGGAGTATACCGTTTGTTAGTGTACTACTCTTTATTTCATTCTTTGTTATTGCAATGGGATGGCTTGCATACTTCACTCTTGTTGGAGCTGGTGAAGCAAGTAAAGTTGGGGCTTATACATTCCTCATTCCACTAATCGCTATTATTGTAAGTTCAATTTTCTTACATGAGGCCATTACTATTAGCTTATTCATCGGACTATTATTTATTGTTGTGAGTATTTGCTTCGTAAATATAAAGCCGAAAACACTTACTGTAAGGCAGCAGGTTGAAGTGAAATAAAAATGAAAAAGAGCCTGCTGTTTGTAGGCTCTTTCTTATATCTTACTTTTTACGACGTACTACAAAAACACACGCACCTGCCGACGATACAATCGCCAAAATAGATAAGATAATCGCTATTACTTGCATACTACTAGCACCTTCATTCTTTTCTACACTAGACACTTCACCATGTTCTCCTGTTAATGACGTACCTTTTGCAATTGTAGTAAGTGAATGTGGTTTTTCAGCTTTTTCATCGCCTGTCCATTCCACAATTTCTCCGTCTTTATATTGTTGATATGCATCCCAAGCTATTTTTTGTTCTTTATCCGGATTTTTAGCGACGAAAGTAAATCGCTGGAACTGACCGGGTAAAATCCCTTCTCCTGTTGCTTCCCATACTACAGTTTTCACTTTTCCGGCATTATCTTTCTGCTCTTCCACTTTCCATCCTGGCACTGGTTCATACTGTTGGAACTCTACTCCAGACGGTATTTTCAATGTAACTTTTGTCGTTGCTACATTCTTCTCAACTGGTACTTTTATCGTGTAAGTCTCCCAAGAATTAACGTCCGAAGCTTCTGGTTTCACAGTGACGTGCGCACTAACAGGTAACGAAAAAATCCCCATTGCAATTATTGTTGCGATCATTGTTGTGCCAAATTTTTTTATACGTTTCATTTTCTATTAGCTCCTTTTTATCTATACCTTCTCTTTATCCCGCTATTCGCCGGATAACCCGATTGATGAGGGCTGATTAAAGTTTCACTTTATCTGCCGCCTACAATAAATTTATAATCCGTATCAAAACTATCAAGAGATTTTGTTAATCCGTGCACTTGTATATTCCAGTTTCCTGTCATGTTAATATACATACCTTCCGCTTCATATTCTCCTGGTGACACGGCCGAAACTTTAAATGAACCCTTCCCCATATTCATATCCAATGATTGCGTGGTTAAAATAATTTGCTCCATATCAGTAACAGGTTGTCCGTTCTCATCCTTTAAAGTAATATGGAATGTATTTTGTCCTACTTTATTAGGACTTACATGTAAAGTAAGTTCATATCCATTATCTAATTGCTTACTCTCTGTAAAAGGTCCAGTTGGAGGCATCGGCGGTGTTTGTACGTTTGTCATAAAAGCTACGATTACGAAAATGATAATTCCAATGATAAACTCTACTTTCACCGTAGCGCCTAAACCTTGCTCCGCTCTCATTTTCCCTTTCACATAATGAACAATTCCCAATATCCCCATGAAAATGAATAAAAGTATCTTTGCTAATAAAGCTAATCCATACTTCGTATCAAATAACGAGTTTATTGTTGGTATAAAGAATGTACTGTTAAAAAGACCTGTTATTAAAATTACGATGACAGCACCTGTTGCCCACGGTGAAAAGCGCTTAATCATATCCCAATACATACTCCACTTATCATCCTCTTTACGTAAAAGAAGAACAATACATGATAGACCACCAATCCATAACGAAGCTGCGAATAAATGTAGAAAGTCCATAACGACCGCAATCTCTTTAAACTTTAAACCAAACGCGTGACTATTAAAAGCTTTCATAACAAGTATCCCAATAAACAATACTATTGGAATGCTCCATACTTTAAACGATGACAGCTTCTCACACTTCATCGCAAAATACGTAACGATTATAAGCGAACTAATAAGAACCATTTGAGTAATCCACACATATCCAAAAACAGAAAGCTGTAATGTTTCTTTTAATAGTAACGGATCGAATGCTTCTAACCATGAAACATCAGCATTTATTTTCGTTTGCAATGGTAGATTGAATAATAAGCTAATCAATATACCCAATAATGAGATCCATATTATGTTCTTACTCCTTGATCGAACCGAGGTTGCATTCCCTTTATACATAATAAGATTAAAGAATAGCACGCCTATAAATAGTGAGAAACTTGTATATAAAACTCCACGTTCCATAATCATATCTATTTGCGGGACATACCCCATCTCTTCTACTTGTATATCGTCTGCTCCCGCTTCCTCTGACCCAATTCGGAACGGAATAACTCCTTGAATAGGATGCCCGTCAGCAGAAATCACTTTCCACTGAATAGAGTAAAGCCCGTTTTTTAAGTTTTCTTTTAAGCCTACTTCTAATATTTTTTTGTTTTTCTTATCGATATGAGCATCTTTTAAATCTACTCTTGTACCTGAGGTATCTCTTACAAACAAGGTATTAAAATGCGAAACTTGTATATCCTCATCAAATTCAATTTTCACTACAGATGGTGCATTCTTCAACGTTTCATTTTCAGCAGGGTTTGATTTCACAATGTACGCATGAGCAGATGCACTTTTTGGTATCAATATGATAAGTACACATGCAATTAATAGCCATGCCCCTAACCTTCTCATTACTTTCACACTCATTTCACTTCTTTCTTCCTCATCGCTCTATTTTCATTACATCTACTTCCCAAGTCGATTACTTGGAGAAATATTAACCTGATTAAATATAGACTTCTATACAGTAGAACTCTTTATTTTTCTTTCACCTTTAAACTTCTAATATAATAGTAACTACCTTCACAGATACAACTTACATTTTTAAAGTAGATTGTTATTATATCATAAAATATATTTATGTAAGTTCCTGAAGAAGAAAAGTTATCGTGAATCATTTGTGAAAAAAGTGTGAAATACATAAATGAAAAAGGTATTACGTTATTACGCAATACCCTTCTTCCATCATTAAATTTCTTTACTTCTCTTCTGGATAATCACAATACTCAATGATTGTTCCCTCTGTATCCGCTGGGTTAAGATATATTAATCTTCTACCGTGCTTATTAATTCGAAGTGTATGCTCTAATGTCCGAATACCTTGTTCTTTTAACTCTTCTAGAGCTACATCTAAATCATCGACACGATACGCAACGTGATGAACACCTTTACCTTTTTGTTTAATAAAACGGGCAATTGGAGATGTCGTATTATTCGTAGGCGCAAGTAATTCAATTCTATCTCCATCCACTTCAAGAATGGCTACTTCGCTTTCCACACCAGGAGCTTCACTTACGTAACGATCTATTAACGTTCCTAACAACACATTTTCATAAAAACGTATCGTACTATCTATATCTCGAACTGCGATGCCGATATGATCAATTGTTTTTTTCATTTTATTTCCCCTACTACTTTATTTTTTCTATCCTTATCAATAGTAACAAAAAAAGTTATAGAAACAAGTTCTATAACTTTTTTATTTAACCTATTTTCTTATTCGCACTAGCTGGTTGAACCTGATTTTTTGCTTTTAAAACGCTAATGCCATATCCGATAAATCCACCGATAATCGCTGGGAAGATCCATCCTAATCCTACTTCTTGCATCGGAAGGAATTTAGTGAACACTCGGCTTACTACTTCAATGTTAACTCCAGCTGCACTTAATCCATCGAATAAGCTGATGATAAATGTTACGATTAAGCTCACTTGATAAACTTCAGCTCTTCCTTTGAATAATGAATGGAAGAATGTTAAGAAAATCAATACGATTGCTAGTGGATAAATTGCTGTTAGTACTGGAACAGAAACTGCGATTAATTGTGTTAATCCTACGTTTGCAACAATTGCACTAAATACACATAGCGTGATGGCAATCGCTTTGTAAGGAATATTTGGGAATAACTTATGGAAGAATGAAGAACATGCTGATACAAGTCCCACACTAGTTGTTAAACACGCTACTGTAATCATTAATCCTAATAATACTCCGCCATATGATCCAAAATAATAGTTAGAAACTTTCGCTAATACTTCTCCACCATTCTCTAAATGTCCAAGCTTTGCAACACTTGAAGCACCCATATAAGAAAGAGCTGTATAGATAATTGCTAAAATAGATGCTGCAATGATTGTCGCTTTTGCACAAACGATCATAATCTGTGTTTTCGTTTTCGCACCTTTTTCTTTAATTGCATTAATGATGATGATTCCAAATACGAATGATGCAAGCGTGTCCATTGTTAAGTATCCTTCTTGGAACCCTTTAAAGAATGCATGTGATGTATAAGCTTCCACTGGTGCTTGCATATCTCCAATCGGATGAACAAAAGCAACGATTACTAAAATACCGATGAATGTCAATTTAATTGGCGTTAATATTTTTCCAACAATATCGACAATTTTCGCAGGATTTAGCGAAAAAAAACAAGTGATGCTAAAGAATATAATTGTGAAAAGAATTAAAGGTGTAGAACCTAATCCTTCTGGCATAAAAGGCTTAAGACCAATTTCATAAGAAACATTACCCGTTCTTGGTATTGCAAATAACGGACCGATCGCTAAGTATAAAACTGTTGTAAACACAATCCCGAATACTGGGTGAGCACGACTTGCTAATGACTGTAAATCATCTTTACCCGAAAAACCAAATGCTAGTACACCTAGTAATGGTAATCCAACACCTGTTACTAAAAATCCAGCGTTAGCAATCCATACATTCTCTCCTGCCGATTGACCTAGCATAGCTGGGAAAATTAAATTTCCTGCTCCAAAAAATAGTGCAAATAACATTAATCCAATAACTACTATGAACGAAAACGGTACTTTATTCGCCATAATATAACCCCCATTCAAATTTCCTTATCTCATTTTCCAATTTTAACTAATTGAATTTTCTGAATATTTAATTCAAGTATCAACTATTCTTGAACTCATTATAGTTTGATATATAATATTTTGCAATACTATTTTCAAACTTTTCATTTATTTTATAAATATACATTTTTTAACATAGAAATAGACTAAAAAACCAACATGGTCATCCATGTTGGTTTTTTACATTTACTATCAATTAAAATTTTGCCGCTACTTTCTTAACGTTCTCTAAACCTTCTTCAACAATTTGTTGTGAACGATCTGGATATTGATTGTGCCCTTCAATTACAACAGTCTCTGGATTTACAATTCCCCAGAACCCAAGCACATTCGTTACATAATTAACCGCCATTTCCATAGGAGCCATTTGTTCTGAAGAATAATCCGAACCACGCGCACTTAATACAACGACTTTCTTATCACCAGCTAAACCTACTGGGCCATTTGCTGTATATTTAAATGTTTTTCCAGCTTGAGATAAGTATGAAATATATGTGATTAATGGTGCTGGCACTGTGAAGTTCCATAGTGGGAACGCAAATACAACTTTATCAGCTTCTAAAAACTGATTTAAATATTGATCTACCTTAGCTACAGCCTTCTCTTCTTCTGCTGTTAACTCCATTCCTTGACTACGTTTATATCCACCTGAAATAGCGATATTTCCGTAATACGGCAGATCTAATGCAAATAAATCTAACTCCGTAATTTCTGTATTTTGGTTCGCTTCTTTATAAGCACTTACAAATGTTTCATACATTCTTGAACTAACTGCTTGCTCTGCCGGACGATCGTTTGCTTTTACAAATAATACTTTTGACATTGTTTTATTCCCCTCTACTTTTGTATTTTCTTCTTTTTTACCAAATAATGAGCTAAATAATCCCACTTTCTTCACCTAAACTTTCTTATCATATTCATTATTCATCATCATAAAAATTCTTATTCTAGTAAAAAGTTCCAATAGATACCTTAAGTAAAAACACAAAAAACTTTTTGTTATTTAATTACCTTATGTAAGTGATTGTAATACAGTAACTTACTTTAGTCAAGTAACTTTAAATAAAAAATAATATCTCGAATTAAAAATACTGACCACAATACAATTCGTACACCCATTGTAACTTTATTGTTTGTATAATGGATGTAGAGAGGGCAATTCATATTTAGAAAGGATTTACTCATGAGCACTATAGAAAAGATTCAAACTTTTATTATTCTTTTTGCTGTTACATGCGGCATCGTACTCGGACAATTTCATTTGATACATATGTATTCAGAGCAATTTATTGTCCCCTTCTTATTTTTCATGCTGTATGGATTATTCCTCAGCATTCCATTGAAAGAAATAAAAAATGGATTCCGTAATTTAAAATTTGCTGGAACGAGCCTTACTATTAATTTTGTATGGACACCTATACTCGCTTGGGGATTAGGTGCACTATTTCTTTCAGATCATCCAGCACTTTGGGTTGGATTTATTATGTTAATGGTTACTCCATGTACAGACTGGTACTTAATCTTTACTGAAATAGCGAAAGGAAATGTAGCACTTTCTACTGCAATTTTGCCTGTAAATTTAATTTTGCAAGTACTACTCCTTCCCATTTATTTATTTTTATTCGCTGGTGTTATGAAGACTGTAGCGGTTTCTGTTTTAGTAGAAAGTATTGTTATCGTAATCGTCTTACCATTTGTACTTGCACACGCTACAAAATTCATTATGTATAAAATGAAACAAGCTGCAACACTCGAGAATAAACTCATTCCTTTTTTCAGCTCTGCCCAAATTGTATTTTTAAGTTTAGCAATAGTAGCGATGTTTGCATCACAAGGTAAATATTTACTACAAAATATGAATGTCGTTTTATTATTACTCATTCCTGTTCTATTGTTCTTCATCATTAATTTTGTACTCGGACAATTTATCGGGCGTATTATGCATTTATCTTATAAAGATACAGTAAGTCTAAACTTAACAACATTAGCAAGAAACTCACCTGTTGCACTTGCTATTGCTGTGACCGCTTTTCCAGACGAACCTCTTATCGCTCTCGCGTTAGTTATTGGGCCGTTGATTGAACTGCCAGTACTTGCTTGTGTTTCACAAGTGTTGTTGCTTATTAAGAGAAAACAGCGATATACATAAAAAAACGTCCTACTTTAGGACGTTTTTTTATTGTCGAGAAATTATAGAAGTAACGATAATTATCGGCTCTAAGGATTTTATACGTTATAGAAAATTAGCTTGTCGTTACATTAACAAAGCCTTTCTAATTAAACATTATAGGAAAAGTAAATATAACGAAAGCTGCCCAAAATCCGTAGATTGGCAAATACTTCGTAACGGCATCTTGGATAGCTGTTGGTCCTGATTTGTTTTGTAGAAAACGCATATAGGAAAACATAATCCAAATGAGATTTGCCCAAATCAGTATGTTTACGCCTAAAACAGCAAGTCTATTAGGTGTAATCCCGTAAGAAGAAAGTCTGAATACGATGGCTGACAAAGCGACAGTGTCTATAATAAGTGCCAGAACAATTAAGGCAAAATTTATATAATCTGAAATGCTCTTTTTCTCGTCTGAGTCACTCTCAACGATAGAAAATATAGTAACAGCCAATACACCAAGGAGTATTCCATTGAAGGCCATTAGAAAATTACGGTCCAAGAATGGATTTTTTCCACTCCATATAACTGTTATAAGATAGATCAGCAATGTAATCAGGACAAGCGGACTAAAAATTTTAGCTATATATGGTGTAATATTTTTAGCCAGTTTAAGGTTCATTGATACTAAGTATGTAGCCACAATAGCGAGAGCCGCAGCTCCAAATAAAACAACATTACTAAAATAGAATTCTCCTATATCCAAATCAACGAAGCTAAATAACTTCATGGTAAATACTGCTAGTATCATTCCGCTCACTGCCATGCTCGCGTAGAGAATACCATATTCTAAATTAAATTTAATATACGCTAATCTTGTACTTCCTTTTGAATATTCATTTCCTGTAAACGCAAGTCCCAATAAGACCCATAACAATATAGGAAGATGTAAATACGCAAGGATACTGCTGTCTTTATAATTTAATGGCAACGTATTAAGATACAACCCGGCAATTAGGAACAACGCTGCAAGAAAATAAATAATACTTTTTTTCGGAGTATTATTGTAAATAAAATAAGCAGCAATAAAGGGAATTACACCAAAAGCCAAGTTTATTGGAGCAATTGCTTCCTGCTCAACAAAGTGGAAAATGATTCTAGTGCTTAGCCCAGCTAGAATAGCTAACATGCCCATGAATAAGAAACCTTTTTGAAACAACGATACTTTTTCTTTATTTGCCGTCTCCTTGAAATGTAATCTTTCATCCCAAGCAGCTAGTATCTGAGAATCAGGGTTTTCATCCCATGCTTGTGAGAATAATTTTTTAAAAGCTTTTGGCTCTTTTCTATACATTCTCTCCAACTCATGAGGATTATCCATATTTTCAATAATCAAATTGTGATTGTTCATAGTTTTACCTCCTCTAATAAAAAACAGCGTTGTTACCTTTCTATAAAAAGCACCTCACTGATTTATCATGATATTGATTTTAATACAAAATTTATTGTTTTACAATAAATAATTATCAATTATTGAGATTTTTTTATTGTATATTTTATTTTAAATAAAAATAAATAGTACTACTTATTCAAAAAAATATCCTATAGAATAGACTTTTTTAAGTGTCTATTCTATAGGATACAGTTTAATTATCATGTTTTTTTATTTGTTGAAAACACTTAATTCTCAAACACAAAATTCATCTTATTATCTTTCCACTCTAACTTCGCATCAAACGTTTTCTCACCTTTTTTAAAGCCTTTAATTAAATCGGTCGTTTCACCTTTTAAGAGCTTTGTCATGTTCTTTTGCGAAATTGTTTTACTTAATATCTTCTTTGAAATGGTAAAATCACATTGTGTCGTGTTGTAATTAGAGCAACCGTAAAACGTTGACTTATCAATCACATCGCCATCACATTTTTTACAGCTTCCAACTTTTTTACCCGTTGTAAATTTCGATCCTTTTCGTTCAATCGATTCAACATGTAATCCAGTGAAATCCCACTTCTCAGACATTTCAACCGCATCTTCAATAATTTTAGCTGATAACTTTTTCGTCTGTTCCATAAATGTAGCTGGTGATGCTGTACCTTCACCAATTTCTGCAAGGCGCTGCTCCCATTTCGCTGTCATTTCTGGTGAAGCTAATATTTTATCACCGATTGCGGTAATTAATACTTTCCCTTTATCAGTTGCATATACTTGGTTCTTCTGCACATCTATATATTTACGGTCTTTCAGCATCGTAATAATACCTGCACGCGTTGCCTCTGTACCTAAACCTTCTGTTTTCTTTAATACTTTCTCCAGCTCTTCATTCTCTAAATACTTACCGGCCGTTTTCATTAACGTAATAAGTTGTCCTTCTGTATAACGCTTCGGCGGCTGTGTTTTTCCTTCTTTCACTTTCACCTTTACAACTTTTCCTTGTTCACCTTCTGCGACAATTGGAAGAATTGTTTCGTCATCTTTATCATCTTGGAAAATAACTTTACGCCAACCTTCTTGAATTTGCTGTTTTCCTTTTGAAATGAATTCAGCACGTTCGTCTACAAGAGTTGTAATCGTTGTGTAGTCAAAGATTGCTACTTCATAATGCGCCGCAATCAGTCTTCTTACGATCATATCGTAAATTTTCTTTTCATCACCTGATAGTTTACTTGGATTTGTAACTTGCTCTGTCGGTATAATTGCGTAGTGATCTGTAACTTTTTTTTCATTCACATAACGCTTATTATTCATAATTGATTCAATTGGTGCTGGCAATAAACCTTTATATTCATCAAATTGACTTAACTTCTGTAAAATATCAGGGAACGTCGCTGCTTCTCCTTGTGTAACATAGTTAGAATCCGAACGCGGATAAGAAACTATCCCTTTTTGATATAGTGCTTGTGTTATATCAAGCGTCTTTTTCGGTGAAAATTTAAAAGCTTTATTAGCTGTCGCTTGCAGTGCTGATAAATTAAATAAAAACGGCGGCTGAAACTCTTTACGCTCCGTTTTCATTTCTTTTACTACAGCCGGTTTACCTTGGCAAAATGCTGCAATTTTATTTGCCATATCAGGGTCTTTTAAGCGGGATTCACTATCCTTCTCCCATTTCCCCTCATACTTCTTTCCTTCTATATTAAAGGTTGCGAACACTTCCCAAAACGGCTCAGACTTAAAGTTCTCTATTTCTTTTTCACGCTTTACAATTAATGCGAGTGTCGGTGTTTGTACTCGGCCAGCGGAAAATACATCGTTCATTCCTTTTTTCTTTAGCAAAATACTAAAGACACGCGATGCATTCATACCAACGACCCAGTCCGCACATGACCTTGTATACGCCTCATAGTACGTATTAATTGTATCTGCTTCATCTAGTAAATTTTTAAACCCTTGATAAATAGCTTGTTTCGTTAAAGATGAAATCCAAAGACGCTTCATCGGCTTTTGTACGTTACAAAGATTAATAATGTTTCGTACGATTAATTCCCCTTCACGCCCAGCATCGCCCGCGTGAATAATTTCTGTTACCCCCGGATTATGTAACAGCTGTTTCACAACGTTAAACTGTTTATACTTCGACTTTGTTACTTCAAATTGAAAACGCTCTGGAATCATCGGTAACGTATTAAGTGACCATTTTTTCCACTCTGCGTGATAGTGCTCTGGATTACATAACTGCGTCAAATGACCAATTGCCCATGTACAGTACGCTCCATTTGGAAATAACTCATTCGCTTCTACTTCTAAATATCCATCTTTCCGGCGATATTTAAATTGTGAAACAAGAGCCAAACCTTGATCTGGTTTCTCGGCAATAATTAATTTCATTTTATAACTCCCTATCCGTATTCCAGTGTTACTTTCATTGTCTATCTGTTTAGAGGCGATGATAAAACAACAATCTTATTTATCATTCGCGGTTTGTCTCGCAAATGGGAGACCTATAATATTATACGCTTATTCTTTATGGCTTCACAATAGAAACTCTTCATTTAACTCTTACATTCGCATGCTCATAATTAAAAAGACGTCCCAAAAAATCAGAAGCCTTCTTGCTTACATTTATGAAATTGTGCAGATAATATGCAGATATAAATAAGCATAAGTACTCTCCATATGAACATATGATGAAATGAATAATAGGACAGGGAGGTATCATAATGTTCGCTTACACATTAACCGCCTTAACACTTTGTTGTATCTCGATTCTTATTACATCATATATATCTAAATGCAAGGGTACCCTAATGGAGTATATGGTATTTATTATGTCTTTTAGTATGAGTACGGGTTTAAGTATCGGTTTTTATTTAGGTATTCTTTTTAAAGGTGAATTACTATATTCTACTTTGCTTGCGATTTTGATTAGTAGTTGTATCGGTTTTTTAGTAGGTCTACGGTTTCACCTATTTACTGCTTTAGAAGGAATGTTCTCTGGATTAATGGCAAGTATGATGGGAGCAATGATTACAGAAATGTTAAACGCTCAACAAGCTCATAGTATACTGTTTATTAGTCTTTTACTTACGATAACAATAACTATGTCATGTATGATTCAACTTTTATCAGAAACTTTTTCTACTTTTATTCAACGGCGTTTTTTGTTATTACTATTAATTAGTGTGGTAATTATCGTTGCCATATTCGTGACATTCCCAGATCATACTCCCCCACCTTCGTCCGGACATGATCAACATATACATTGACTCTTGCACCGAAAATGAATAAGCAGCTATCCATAGGATAACTGCTTCATTTTATTCTGGCTTATTAGGAATGTTTGGGTTGGGAGTATAGTCAGATTTATAATCCGTATATTTCAATTCTGTTACCATCCCCGCGGAAGCATGGTGTAAATCATGACAGTGGAACATCCAATCACCCGGATTGTCTGCTACAAAGGCTACTTCATATTCTTCTCCTGGTTTTAAGTTCAATGTATCTTTCACAATTAGAGAACCTTCTATCGGTTTTCCATCTTTACTCAACACCTGGAAGAAGTGACCATGTAAATGCATTGGATGATCGTCCATTTTAGAACGATTTACTAATTTTACTTTTACTAAATCACCCTTTTTTACTGGAATCGGGTCAATGTCCGGAAATACCTTTCCGTTAATTGTATATACCATTTCATTTCCATTCATTTGCGTATTCAAGTCCATATTATATGTGGCAGTATACTGATGCTCTAACGTGAAACTACCTAATTTTTTAGCACCATATTTCGTCATATCTAATTTCGGTAATTTTTCTTTTTCGTTTGCTTTATCTTTCATCTCTTTGCTGCCATCATATTCAATAACAGCTTTCATTCCTTTTGCACCTTTATTTGCTGAGTGGTCTTCAACATACCATTTTCCAGTATTATTAGCAGTAAATTCAATATCATAACGTTCACCCGGTGCGATTGAAATTACTTTATCCTTTATAAATTTTGGATCGTTAATTGGTTGACCATCTGTCGCAATTACTTTTATATCATGACCGTGAACATGTATATCATGTGATAGATAACCAGCATTAACGAGTCGAAGACGAACTTTATCTCCTTTATTCACTTTTAATGGTTCTACTAAATCCCCGCTTTTACCATTGATTGTGAATAAGTCATACATACTCATATCATGACCTTCCATCTTCATATTTCCATGGTCCATTCCTGCCATATTACTAGAATCTTTTTTATCACTGCCCATGTCCATACCGGAATGATCCATACCGTTCTTATCATCATTCTTTTTCTTATTTTCATTTTCCTTAGATTTATTACCTTTTTGCCCTTTTGTCATTTCTTTTAACTGATTATTAATCTCTTCTTTATCTGTTATCCATTCATCTAACATTAAAGTGTAATCTTTATCATATTTTTCCTTTGTATCTTCTACAATGAGCGCTCCATATAAACCTCTATCTAATTGATTTACAGAATCTTGATGTGAATGATACCAATACGTTCCTGGTACGTTCGCCTCAAATTCATAGGTGAAACTTTTTCCAGATTCAACCGCATCTTGCGTAACGCCTGGAATTCCATCCATATTATTTGGGACAGGATATCCATGCCAATGAATAGATAATGGTGCAGATAATTCATTTTTCAATGTTACTTTCACCTTTTCGCCTTTTTTCACCCGAATTTCTGGACCAGGAGATGAGCCATTAAATGTCCAGACTGGAACAATAACACCGTTACTTAATTTTTGCTTTTCTTCTTTCGCTATTAAAGTCACTTCTGATCCTTTTTCAACTTTCAATGGTCTTGTAGCCGTTTCAGTCTGTAGTGTTTTTTTATCATTCATATTTTTATGATTGTTTGTTGTATTTGTGGTCGCGGAACATGCAGCAATTAAGGATATGACAGAGACTGTAACTGCTGTTAATACAAATCGCTTCATGGAAAATCCCTCCTTTTTCTTTTTCAAAATCATTATAAAAAATGATTTTCAAGAAAATATGGAGATGTGCAATGGATCAAATAAAAAGACGCCCAAAATTGAGCGCCTCTTCTAATGATTATTTCGTAACAACTTCATCTTCTTTTACATTCACATTATTTTCTCTCATAAACGCTTCAATCTCTTCAACTTCTCTAAGAATATCTTTTGACAAGTTTTCATGTCCGTCTTTCGTTACAAGAATATCATCTTCAATACGAATTCCAATTGATTCTTCTTCAATATAAAGACCAGGTTCAATTGTTATTACCATACCTTCTTCTAACACTCTATCTTTATATGTTCCTACATCATGCGTATCTAAACCAAGGAAATGGCTAACACCATGATAATAGTATTTTGATAACTCTTCGTCTTCTTGAATTAAGCCAATTTCTTTACACTCTTCTGCTAGTACCTTTTTTGTATGCTCATTTAATGCAGCAAACTTTACTCCTGGCTTAATGAGTTCCGTTGTTTCTTTCAATGCTTTTAATACAATATTATACATTTGTTTTTGGCGACTAGAGAATGTTCCATTTGCCGGGAATGTATAACTAATATCAGCGTTATAGTAGTCTTTTTGAGCGCCTAAATCTAGCAGTACTAAATCACCATTTTGAATTTGTGCATCATTGTCTTCATAATGAAGAACTGTAGCATTTTTTCCACTTGCCAAAATTGTATTGAACGCATGATGCTTAATGCCAGATGATCTCAGTGTGAAATCAAACTGAGCTTCTAATTCATACTCCATCATGTCAGCTTTTGCATGCTTAAGTACGTTGTAAATGCCCTCTTTCGTTACAGCAATCGCTTCTTTAATAATTTCAACTTCTTCTTCTGTTTTAAACACTCGTAATTCACAAATATTCGGATATACATTACCAATTAAAACGTGTGGATACTGTTCTCTTACATGTTTAGCAAATGCTAACGTTTTTGTTTTTGTCTCCGTTCCATTCCACTCACGACGCTCTAAATCTAAATATAGATGCTTCACATTTTCTGTAAAAAGTATATTTGACATTGTCTTTTCAAAGCTATCTAAATATACAACTTTCTTTATACCTGAAATTTGCTCTGCTTCTTCGTTAGACACTGTTTTGCCGACCCATTTTTCCATTACTGGATCCGATTTTTCAATGAACAGAGTTTCTTCTACACTATCTCCAAACTTCTTCAACATGAAAATAACATTTGGTTCATCGATTCCTGTTACATAGTAAAAATTTCGATTCGGCACAAATTTATAATGTGCATCCGCTGACATATGAGGTGCTTGTCCAGCAAATAAAATAGTAATAGATTCGTCTGGTAATGTGTTTACTAATCGTTCTCTATTTTGAGCAAAAAATGTTGATTTCATAATAATCCCCCTAGCGTTCTATGTATACTGGTAAATCTAATTACCCAATACAATTCATTCTATTATTGTTATAATTTTTCGTCAATTAATAGTACTCATAGAGAAAGGAAATTTTTCATTACTAGGGCCCCTTACATTCGAAATTATGCATACCACTCCACAATTTCTTGACATTTACTCCATATACTTAAAACCTGATATATAGGAAAGGAGCCTACAAATTTGAAACAGTATGTAGCAACAGGGTTAGCAATTACTTCTTTATTATTAATTTCAGGATGTTCTAGCAACGCCGAATCAGCACAAGTGAAGAAAGACACGGTGCAATCTCAACCAAAACATATAGAAACAGCAAATACAATTCCGCAAAACTTCTATAAGGAAACTACATCTGGAAAAATCGAGCACATTCACGGAATTGGCTATGCAGGAAATATGCCTGGGGTTTCTATCGCCACTCATAGCGGGATAAAAGTTTATCAAAATGGAAAATGGCTTGAAACTAAGACTGAGCTACATGATTATATGGGATTTCAGGCAACGAAGAACGGATTCTTTGCCAGCGGTCATCCTGCACCAGGCGCAAATTTAAAAAATCCTTTAGGGTTAATGAAAAGTTCTGATGGCGGTAATATCCTTGAAAAGCTAGCTTTTTATGGAGAATCTGATTTTCATAACCTTGCTGTCGGATATAATACAGAAGCAATTTATTTATACAATGAGCGTCCAAATTCTAAATTACAACAAGGTTTTTATTTCAGTACGAACAACGGACAAGATTGGAAAAATAGTAAGTTAAAAGGGCTTTCAAGTACGATTCATTCCTTTTCCGTACATCCGGACCAACCTAGTGTAGTCGCGGTAAGTGCTAAAGACGGTGTTTATTTATCTACAGATTACGGAAATACATTTGAACTATTCTCTACATCTCTTGAATCGACAGCCATTACATTAAGTAAAGAAGATGTTATTTACGCCCCTATCAATAAGCAAATCTTAACGAAAAAATCAATTGCTACAAATGAAGAAACAAACATACAAACTCCATCTTTAGATTCTAAAGATGCAATTATGTACATATCACAAAACCCTCAAAATTCAGCTGAAATAGTATTTGCTACAACGAAAGCTAATGTGTTCCTTTCTACAGATGAGGGTAAAACGTGGAAACAGATTACGAAAGAGGGAACATTCCAATTTAATTAGAAAGGTGAATATAACTTGTTTTCAACAATTAGTGAATGGAGCTATCAACTCATGTCTCCTTTAATGAATGTCGCGAATGCTACGAAATCAATTCCTCTTTTATTTGCGTTTTTATTAGGCATTGTAGGTACCCTTTCTCCTTGCCAATTAACAGGAAACATTAGCGCTACTACACTTTATGGCAATCAATCTTTACAAAAGGGACATGCATGGAAACATATATTGTTATTCATTTTAGGAAAAATAATAGCTTTTACAACGCTTGGACTATTCGTATGGTTTTTAGGAAAAGAGATTCAGCAAATATTAACTTTGTATTTCCCATGGTTACGAAAAATAATTGGACCTTTATTAATTTTAATGGGGCTAATGTTGGCAGGTATTATAAAGAGCAGAAATTTCTTCTCGATCAAATTTATAAGAAAACAAAATGAAGTTGGCTCATTTTTACTTGGATTCTTCTTTTCCTTAGCTTTCTGTCCGACTATGTTCGTTCTATTTTTCGGAACGTTAATCCCTTTATCTTTCTCATATAATTATGGTTACTTGTTTCCGACATTCTTTTCGATAGGAACCGCTCTCCCTATCGTTATATTACTGTTCATCATCTCCTACCTTGGATTGAATGGGGCACTACTTAAAAAGAGTCGAAAAATAGGAAAAAACATTCAAAGTATAACTGGTGTTCTCCTTATTTTAATCGGAATTTATGATACTGCTCTATATTGGTAATACATACAAAAGGTAAGCTTCAGTGAAATGAGCTTACCTTTTGTATCATTTTTTCTTTTGTTGTAGTTGATTTAGTAAATTTTTAATAAATGCTAGAAACAGCGGATCATTCTCTTTTTTAGGTGACCATTGCATAATTAGTTGCCTTGGAATTTTAATTTCTATCGGTTGCACGATGAAGTCATGAATAATTTGCTTATGTAGTCCTGATACTGGAACAATTGTTATACCGTTAACTTGTAAAGCAAGTGCTAATGCTGAACTAATTGTTTCTGATTCCATCACTTTATTAACTACTATTTCATTTTTCATCAAATATGGTTCAAGCACTTCTTTGCAACCAGAAAGCGGCATAATAAAAGGATAATTTTTCAATTCTTTACTAGTAAGGTTAGGTGGAACAGACTTTGAAGAAACTATAACATACGGATCTTCACCAATGACATCATAATGAAATCCTGGAATTAAGTTTTCTTTTATAGAAATAGAAAAATCTGCACTTCCAGAAGACAACCAATCTAACACTTCTTGATAACTTCCCTCTCGAACTGCAAGTACATACTGACTTTGATCAAAATTACCTAATTCGATACACTCTGCCAAACAATATACAGTAACGGAAGGATATGTAGCTAGTACAATCTTATACAAGCTTTTATTTTTCAATTGTAAAGCTGTTTCTTCAAGATTTTCATACTCCATTAGAAGTCGATCTACACAAACTAAAAATTCTTTTCCATTTTCAGTTAAAACTGTTCCTTGTCTAGATCGATCGAATAAAGTTAACGCATATCTCTTCTCTAATTTGTTAATGATATGCGTTATAGCAGGCTGTGTCATATGTAATTCTTTCGCCGTTAAACTAATACTGTTCAAACGCGCCACATATTTAAAAACTTCAAAATCAAAAACGTTCATGCTGTTCTCCTTATATAAAAGATATTTATATCATCTATAAATAACCTTCATTATATTTATCAAACTACTTCATATACACTAATTATACATCATCAATATTACGAAAAAATAAAGCATATAAACATTAGAGGAGTGTTGATTAAATGAGTACTTACGTTTTAGTACATGGAGCATGGCAAGGTGAATGGGCCTGGGAATTAGTAAAACCTCAACTAGAGGCTTTCGGACATACAGTTGTTACACTAGACTTACCTGGAAGTGGTAAAGATATGACTCCCTCCCAAAATGTAACGTTAGATTCCTATGTTACTGCAGTATCTGATGCTATAAAACAACAAAATGAAAAGGTCATTCTTGTTGGACATAGTATGGGTGGAATTGTAATTACTCAAACTGCTGAACTTATACCAAATAAAATCGATAAATTAGTATATCTTTGTGCATTCTTACCTCAAAACGGAGAAAGCCTTGGCAGTAAGTTAGATGGTGAATCTGGTCCACAATTTTCAATAAATGAGAACGACATGACAGCTGAACTTATACCAAATCTAATTGAACAAACATTTTTAAATGTTACCGAAAATGAAGAAATTAAAGAAGCTTCTTTCAAAAAAATGCGCCCTCAGCCACTAGGACCGTTTCAACAAGAGCTAAAAATTTCTGAAGAAAACTTCGGAACTATAGATCGCATTTATATTGAAACAACTCTAGATAGAGCGATTCCAATTGATTTTCAGCACCGAATGAATACAGAAACTCCATGCTCGAAGATCATTACTTTAGAAGCAGATCATTCACCATTCTTTTCTAAAACAACAGAACTTGTTGATTGCTTAAATGAATTAAAAAACTAAATGTCATACAATATAAATAGACACCCTCAGGGTGTCTATTTATATTGACTTTTCTTCCACTACATTTGCATTCCCTTTTGCTTCAACTCCCACTTTTTATACAGTAATACTGCGCCAAATAAGAATAGCCCTGCAATGAACGAAGCTACTGGTAACATCTTTATCATTTCATCAGGAAATACGAGCGGAAGTAATGGGAATGCATACGCTGCTGGAATACGTACTCCAACGATTTTTAATAAAATTAGCATTAATATCATATTGAATAAAGTGACTACAATCCATGAATCAATTGCAAAATACAATAAAGTTCCAACAGTTGCTGATGTAGTTAATACTAATATTTGTTTAAATGCCATTTTTTCATTGTACATCGGTTTTTGAAGTGATTCATACACAACGACTAGAATTGGCGGAATAACCGCTAATTGTTCATAACCAGTTATCCAACATAAACTGATCCACACGAAATTTAGTATTAGAAATACAGTCATATATTTATACTGTATATTCACTTTTCGCTCAATACCGTTGTTCAATTTAAATATAAGAACACCAACCATTAAAATAAATGTTAAAGCGCAAACTGCGATAACAAAGGACCATTCCGTCGCATTTGTTACTAATGGTAATAAACCTGTCGCAATAGATGGTGCTAAATTGGATTGAATAACACGTAAAAACAGCATCATGAATACAAGCGTTAAGCTTACTTTCCCTAAATAGGCTATATCCATTTGATTCACCATAAAGCCAATCACTGCTGTTATTGACGGTGCAATAAAGATTTTTTCTGGTTGTCTTAACCATCCTGGCTCACGATACGCCCATAAAGCAACTGCCATTGCTGCTATTTCCGGCAAAATGACTTCTGGATCATTTAATAACACACCTGCTGTTACCATAGCTAAAATAAATAAAATAGCAATCGTATATGAGATGATTGTTTCTTTCTTTGAAATTACTGCATTCATTATTACATACTCCTTTTTGCTTATTACTTTCATAATGAAAAACAACATCTTTATATACCCTACTAAGGTATTGTATATTAACATCTTTTCTATTTCAAGTATTTGTAGTTTTTTTCATTTTTTATCACCCCATACACTTACAAAACAAGGAATATTTATAAGCATTGACACTTATTAAAAGATACGTTACAATAACTATACATTAGTAAGTAACTAATGTAATTAAACTTAACTAGAGGTGAAACAAATGAAAAATATTTTATTCCGTATTAACGAATTATCAAAAAAAGAAAAAACATCTGGATTAACAGTTGATGAAAAACAAGAGCAACAAATGCTGCGTCAAAACTATACAAAAACATTTCGTGGAAGCCTAGATTCCATTTTATTAAACACAAAAATTGTTGATCAGCATGGTCTTAACGTTACACCAGCCGCATTACAAGATGCTCAAATACGTTTAAAATTAAGCAAATGAAATCAAAGCTAAAAAAACAATCGTATAAAACATAAAAAGAGCCGGAATTCCTATTTAGAAATTCCAGCTCTTTTTATTGTCTTTTCTAATTTAGTAAACGAGCGATACATCGCAATTCTCCACGATACAATCATTGCAAATGCAAGTAAGAAAAACATTCCGCTTAACTCTGCTAAATCAATTGATTGACTTAAATACGATTTTAACGCTACTCGTACAGCCAATAAGCCTACTAAAATAACTATGAATGCTTTTGACGGTTTCATATATATATGTTCGTTTCTTATTTCAAACTTAGTTGTTTTAATAAGAAATATAGAGAAAATAAGTCCTATACTAATCGCCTCTACTATTTCTAACGATGTTAATCGAAACTCCGGTAAGAAGTACATCATTGCACCAGTACTCATAAAAATTGGCGGTAATATAATTTTCTTTTTCGTTACCGGTTTTTTCGCTGCTTTAAAGCGAAGAAACATGATACCAACAGCCATACAAACTGCTACAATACTTGATAAAAGTGCTATCATACTATCCACTCCTATCTATTTAAAAGACTTTTTAAGCAAAATCATAAACCAAACGATCCCGATACTTATAATAACATGACCTAATCCAGCCATATGGCTTAAACCATTAAAGTCAGTTCCATTTACTTGTAGAAGCCCTCTCCATAGCATTGTAGCGACAGTAAAAATTACTCCTACATTATAAACAACAAACCATGCATGAAAACTCTTTGTTTCATGGACATGAAATACTTTACATAAAGCTAAAGCAATTAAAAAGAAGACGAAGCCGAGCACTAATACGTGTGTATGCACTAATTGCAACATTGTGGATCCTTTAATTCCTTGTGCTTTCGAATACTCTCTTGCAAATACTCCTGATAATAAACCGATAATTAAGTAAATGAATGCTGCATTATATAATTTCTTCATTTTATTCCCCCTGTTGTAAACTTTCCATATTCGCTGAAATCATTTTACGGAAAGTTTATGAACGGAATATGAACAAAATATTACATTCTATTATTGAAAATAAAAAAGGCCATTCCACAACTATTAATTGTGGAATGACCTTTTAATTTATTTTAAGTCTTCAATTGAAAAGGCACCAGGCAGTAACTGCTCTACAGTCACTTCTTTTTCATCACCTTTTACATTCGTTAGTAAAACTGGCATTTTCGGTTCACAGAATTCAGCAATTACTTGTCTACAAGCACCACATGGTGAAATTGGTCCGTCCGTTTCGCCTGTAATAACTAAGTAACTAAAATCGCGCTCCCCTTCTGATACAGCTTTAAAGATCGCTGTTCTTTCTGCACAGTTACATAAACCGTAAGAAGCATTTTCTATATTACAACCAGTATAGATTTTACCTTCTTTCGTAACTAATGCTGCACCAACAGGAAATTTCGAATACGGAATATATGCTTTTGCTAACATCTTATTTGCTTCTTCGATATATTTTTTCTTATCCATATTATTTCCTCCTTAAAGTAAGTGTAATTATGATTAGTCAGTAATAACTGTATGAACTAATTTAGGAGCCACTGCTGTTTCAGCGATCGAAATGTTTTCATAAATTTTAGCTTTTACATCTTCTACATTTTCGCGATTTGCATAAATCGTTACGAACGGCTCGCCTTCTTTTACTGTATCGCCCACTTTTTTACGTAACATTAATCCTACCGCTAAATCGATTTCATCTTCTTTTGTTGCACGACCAGCACCAAGGAGCATAGCTGCGATACCAATTTCATCTGCAACAATGTTAGAAATAACACCTGAAGTTTTTGCAGGTACATCAATTACATACTTCGCCTGTGGCATTTTTTCTGGATTGTCTACAATTGAACTATCTCCGCCTTGATTGCTTAAGAACTCTTTAAACTTCTCAGTTGCTTTTCCATTTTTCATAACTTCAATTAGCATTTCACGAGCTTCTTCTAACGTATTTGCTTTTTTCGCAAGTACGACCATTTGGCTTCCTAATACAAGTACTAATTCTGTTAAATCTTCTGGACCTTCGCCTTTTAACGTATCAATCGCTTCTTTCACTTCTAGAGCGTTACCAATCGCAAAACCAAGCGGTTGTGACATATCTGAAATAACAGCCATTGTTTGACGTCCTACATTATTTCCGATACGTACCATTGCATGTGCTAATTCTTTTGCATCTTCTTCTGTTTTCATAAATGCGCCAGCACCTGTTTTTACATCAAGTACGATTGCGTCAGCACCAGCTGCAATTTTTTTACTCATAATTGAACTTGCGATTAAAGGAATTGAGTTTACTGTTCCTGTTACATCGCGTAATGCATAAATCTTTTTATCGGCAGGTGTTAAGTTTCCTGTTTGTCCAATAACAGCAACTTTGTCACGGTTTACAATATCAATGAACTGCTCTTTCGTAATTTCAACGTGGAATCCTTCTACCGCTTCTAATTTATCAATTGTTCCGCCTGTATGTCCTAATCCACGACCAGACATTTTTGCTACTGGTACATCTAAAGCAGCGACTAATGGTCCTAATACTAATGTTGTTGTATCACCAACACCGCCAGTTGAATGTTTGTCTACTTTAATTCCTTCAATTGCTGATAAGTCGATCGTTTCTCCAGACTCCACCATTGCCATCGTTAAATCTGCACGTTCGCGATCTGTCATATCTTTAAAGAAGATTGCCATTGCAAGTGCACTCACTTGATAATCAGGAATACTTCCGTCTGTATATCCATTAATAAAGAATTTGATTTCTTCAGTCGTTAATTCTTTGCCGTCACGTTTTTTCGCAATAATATCTACCATTCTCATTACAGTCACCATTCCTTTTTATATGATATGAATCTATTAAAATAATAAGCCTACAATTGTTGCTGATAAGAAACTTACTAATGTTGCACCGAAAAGTAATTTCAAACCAAACCTTGCGACTACATTCCCTTGCTTTTCATTTAAGCTCTTAACTGCCCCTGCAATAATTCCAATTGAAGAGAAGTTTGCAAATGAAACTAAGAATACAGATATAATCGCTGTCGTTCTATCTGAGAAATTAAAGTTTCCTTGTGCTAAATCTGTCATAGCGACAAATTCATTTGATACTAATTTTGTTGCCATAATATTTCCGGCATTAACTGCTTCATGCCAAGGTACACCCATAATAAATGCAAATGGCGCAAATACATAGCCAAGAATTTCTTGGAATGAAATACCGATTACACCTTTAAATACTGCATTAATGAATGCGATTAAAGCAACGAAACCGACTAACATAGCTGCTACTGTAATTGCAACTTTAAATCCATCTATAATGTATTCCCCTAATACTTCAAAGAAAGTCTTTTTCTCTTCTTCTTGTACTTCTAACATATCTTCTTCTTCAGTAACTTCATAAGGGTTAATAATAGAAGCGATAATAAAACCACCGAATAAGTTAAGCACTAAAGCGGTTACAACATATTGTGGTTTTAATAACACCATATACGATCCAACGATAGACATTGAAACGGTAGACATTGCAGATGCACATAGTGTATACATTCTTTTCTCTGGCAATAATCCTAGTTGTTTCTTAACTGAAATAAACACTTCAGATTGTCCTAAAATCGCAGAAGCAACAGCATTATATGATTCTAGTTTCCCCATTCCATTTACTTTACTTAATGCTAGACCGATAGATTTCACAATAATAGGTAATACTTTAATGTGTTGCAAAATACCTATTAAAGCTGAGATAAATACGATTGGCATTAATACACTTAAAAAGAACGAAAACTCTTTTTGATTTACTAATCCACCAAATACGAAATTCACACCATCAGCGGCATATTTTAATAACTCTCCAAAACCATCTGCTATTCCGCTAATTAATATATTCCCTACACTTGTATTTAATAATAAAAACCCCAAAATGAATTGTAATATAACCATCGTTATGATTGGGCGATATTTGACTTTCTTTCGATTATTACTAGCAAGCCAAGCGATACCTAAAATCAATACGAGGCCAAAAATACCGATTAAGTATTTCATAAGCCGTCTCCTCCCATTCGTATCCGCTTACATTTTTTTCAATTATTAGAGCAATAGATACACTTTAATTTGTGTATCTATTGCTTTTGACTTCATTAATGATTAGTAGTTATCTGTAGCACCTTTTGCATCATTTAATACGATTGCAACACTAGCACTTGCTCCAACGCGAGAAGCTCCAGCAGCTACCATTTTGTCTGCATCTTCACGTGTACGAACGCCACCAGATGCTTTTACACCAACGTTTGGTCCTACTGTTTTACGCATTAATGCGATATCTTCAGCAGTTGCTCCGCCAGTTGAGAATCCAGTTGAAGTTTTTACGAAATCAGCACCAGCTTTTACTGATAATTCACAAGCGCGTACTTTCTCTTCATCTGTTAATAGGCAAGTTTCAATGATTACTTTTACAAGAGCTTTTCCTTTTGCTGCTTGTACTACTTCATAAATATCTTTTTCAACGAACTCGTTATCGCCATCTTTTAAAGCGCCTACGTTGATTACCATATCAACTTCAGTTGCACCTTTTGCAATAGCATCTTTTGTTTCGAAAGCTTTTGTTTCAGTAGTGCTTGCTCCTAATGGGAAACCGATTACAGTACAAACGTCTACACCATGTCCAGCTAATTCTTCAGCAGCTAGCTTTACCCATGTAGGATTAATACAAACAGAAGCGAATTTATATTCCTTTGCTTCTTCGATTACTTTCATAACATCTTCTTTTGTAGTATTAGCTTTTAAAATTGTATGGTCAATTAACTTTGCAATATTCATTATCTTCACTCCTCATATCTTTTAACAACTTCATTCTAACCCTAAGTTGAACAAATGTAAATACACTTTTGAAATTTTGTTCATTCTTTTCGAAAAGGAATTTTCTTGTAGTAAATAAAGCGCATTCTAACTAAAAAACAATTCATATTTAAAATCAAAACTTTTATATTAACAATGGTAGTATGTATCTCAATATCCATAATTATTTTTAAAAAGGCAATTTGTATTCAAAAAACACTCCCATAATTCATGCATAGTAAAATAAAAGGCTTTCTCAAAATTAACATCTTGAGAAAGCCTTTTATTTTTAATCTTTTTGATAATGTAACAATTCCTTCGCCGTATGCTGATCAATAATTAATACATTTGCATACCCGCCACGTAACGCACCATCAATTGCTTTTATTTTTCTATTTCCACCTGCAACTAATATAGAACGTTTCTTTAATTTCAGTTCTTCTAACTCAATTCCAATTGTACGCTTATTAATTTCTTCGCTACTAATCTTTCCGTCTCCATCAAAGAATCGTGAACAAATGTCACCGACCGATTGTTTTTTGAGCAAATTCGTTTCATCCTTATCGAAATAACCTAATCGGAATAATAGCGCTTCGTCTCTCACTGTTCCTACAGTGAAAATTGCAACATTCGCTTGTTTCCCCATTTCGATAATGTGATGAATGTGTCGATCCTGCTCTACTAATTCTTTTGTCACTGCATTATCAAATATAACTGGAAGGGGTAGATTTCTTGGCGTCGTTTGAAAAGCATCTGCAAATAAAGCAATCGTTTCATTCGCATATGTATTTACACTCGAATGACTAATACCACCTTTTAACTGAACAACTTCTACACCTTTTACATGTTGTGGTACAATTTTTCTAGCGATTTCATACATCGTCATTCCCCAGCTTACACCAACGATATCACCAGTTTTAACCGTCTTTTCCATATACTCAGCTGCATATTTACTAATATACTCTGTAATTGTTGCATATTCTGGCACTGGAGAAAATACGACATGTGCCTCTAACAAGTTGTACTTTTCTTTCAGCAAATTCCCAACGTTATCTAAATCAGCAAATGGATCAGCTATACTAATTTGAACAAATCCTTTTTCTTTCGCGTACTTTAATAGTCTAGAGATAGTCGGCCTTGAAATATTTAATTTGTTGGCAATTTCTTGCTGACTATAATCTGACTGATAATATAGTCTTGCAACTTCAACGCTTAATTGTTGTTTATCTTTATCCATAGTAACTCATTACATATCCTTTCCTGTTTTTCCTTTTCGTTACAAGCATTATACAGCTTTATGCAAGAAATTTCGACTACTGAATTTTATCTAACTGAACTTCTATTACACTTAGTATTTAAAATGAAACTTTAATCAATGCTTTTTTATCCCTCTCCTACTGGCTATCTGCCCGCCCCCATAATGTAAGATTTTTTCTTATAAAGCAAACCGGTCAGGTTATTGAAGAAGTCAGTTTTAAAGTTCAAATTAGATATATATAATCAGTATGAAGGTGTGAAATAGTAGTTTTGGAATAAGTAAATAAGAGAAATAATCAATAGTGATTATTTCTCTTTTCATATACATATTTATTTTTGGAAAAACAATCTAACTCCAAATACTAATAATACCGCGCCTGTAATCCCCTCTATTGTACGGTTCACTCTTTCTTTTCTTAGAAAAGTTCTTAATTGGCGTATGAGTGAAATATAAAGCAAATACCATATTGCTGTCAAAGTCGTAAATGTGACTCCTAATACAAGAAATTGGAGGAAATGATTTTGATTACTTACAATAAATTGGGGTAAAAAACTAAGGAAAAACACAGCAGTTTTTGGATTTAAAATTGCCGTAGTAAATCCTTGTCTAAAGCTTTTAAGCGCTCCAATATCCTTAGAGTCCATTTCTACTGAACCTGACATATCTTCTTTTTTATATATGGCACTTTTAATTGACTTTACAGCTAAGTAAATTAAATAAAAAGCCCCAGCATATTTTATAAATGTAAATAACATAGCAAATTTCATTAGGATGGCAGAGAGTCCTAGCGTAGCCATTATTGTATGAATCATCATTCCAGATATCGTTCCTAAGACAGTCTTTATCCCACCATTTTTACCATGCGAGATAGTGTTTTTTGTAACTAGTGCAAAACCAGGACCAGGCATTATTATGATTAACATTGCCGTAAGGATAAATAACAAATAATTTTCCATGTTCTAGTATTTCCTTTCCAATTTTTAATTTTGCTTACATTATAGCTTTTTTCATTAAAACATTAAATATAAAAAGCTTGATCAGAAGTTTATCTAGGTTATTAGTATCGATTTGATTAAACATGACCCCAAAGCTACATTAATAAAACACATGGCAAATTTATATATCAAATTACAAGTCCCACTCTCACAAAAAACAGGATAAAAAAATAAACAGCAGAACTAGTCCACTGTTTACTTCGCCACGCCTTCATGTAATTTTTCTGTATAATCTTTTACATCTTTCCAGCTATCTTTTGCTGTATTTAAATCTTCTTTTATGAAGGTAAATTCTTCAGGACTGATTCCTTTTACGTTTTGTAGTAAATTATTGTATTTTGCCCCTACCGTATACCATTGATTTGATATATTTTGCAGTGCTGTAATTGCTGCATCAATTGTTTCTGTCATGTTTGTTGTTTTATTTTTCACATCAGTCAAAATTGCAACTTCTGCTTGTGCTCCTGAAATTCTATCTTTTAAATTGGCTATTTCTCTTTCTGCATTTGCGATATCTTTTTTCGCAATGGCAATCATCGGTCCACCAGCAAGACATGTTATTAATGCTACGCAAAGTACGCCACCAGCAATGACCATATCATTACTCTTTTTTATTGAATCGTTATATGTATTGATTTGTTGCTCTAGAGCTGGAATGCCAGCATTCGTACTTGCCAATATCGCTGTTAATTGATTTGTATCCTCTTTAAAACTATTTGTGTCTTTCGCCATTCTATCGCGAAAAGCTTTCAAATCCCCTAATAATACATCTACCTCATTTTGATTCTTTACAATATCCGCATACAACTTTTCTAAATCCACTTTTAACTTTCCGCTATCCTTTTGATCAATCGCTATTAACATGCTATTATAATACGCTTGAAAAGTATTATTGTAATTAATAATATTTTGATCTGTTTTCATAATTTGAGGCTTCATATAATTTAACCAATACGCTGCATTAGTTTTTGCATCTCTTTGGTGCTGAATCATATTTCCTTTAAACTCACTATTAATGGAACTTATTTTACTCAAATCAGTCTCTTGCTGATTTTGAATTAATTTTGCATATGAATCCATTGCAAATATGCTCGATGTCGTTTGCGCCATAACATCTTGGAATCCAGCTGGCCCTAGAGAATAATTTTTCACACTTTCTTGCAATGTTTTTACGTTTTGTTCTGCTGCAAAAGGATGTAAAGGAAATGCGTTACTCGTTGCCACCCCAGCAATCATTAACGTTAATAGACATTTTTTATAAAATCGTTTCTGCATTCTTTTCACCTATTTTCTTTATAAGGGTATAAAAAGCTCCTGCTCACAACTGAACAGGAGCTTCAAATCTTTCATCAATACGTAACGCTCTAACGATTTGTATTTGATTAAGCTTTTTTCGTATCTACTACTTTAATATCTTCAGCATAAATCTTTTCTGCATAGTCTTTAATGTTTTTCCAGCTATCTTTCGCAATGTTTAAATCTTCTTTAATGAAAACAAGGTCATTCGGACTAATTGAATCTACATTTTGAAGTAAAGAATTGTATTTTGATCCCATTGTGTACCATTGGTTTGAAATGTTTTGCAACGCTGTAATTGCAGTATCAATTGTATTTGTTAAATACTCCGTTTGTGTTTTAATGTTCGTTAACCCAGCTACTTCTAATTGAGCAGTTGTAACTTGTCCTGTTATTTTTTGAATTTCAGCTTGTGCATTGTCAAGTTCTTTCTTCGCTAATACGATACCAGCTGTACCACCGCCTACAGCTGCTGCACCACCTGCAATTAATGCGACTCCTAGCGGCGTTCCTGCACCTGTAGCAATAACTACTGCACCACCAATAATTGCAATTGGCCCTAGAGCTGTCGCAACTGATGAACCGATAATAATTGCATTATATTTACTAATCGCTTCATTGTACGTTGTAATTTGATTTTGCAGAAGCGGGATTCCTGCATCTTGACTAGCTAATATAGATGTAATTTGATTTGCATCACCCTTGAAGTTTTGCGTATCGGACGTCATTTTGTTTCGGAATTTCTTCAAGTCTTCTACTAACTGATCTACTTGCGCTTTATTTTCATTAATACTACTTGATAATCTAGTTAAACCTTTCGTAAGAGTCGCTTTATCTTTTGCATCTACCGCAGCAACTAAAGTATCATAATAGTTTTGGAATTTCGTATTGTAATTAATAATATTTTGATTCGTTGAAATAAGCTGTGGTTTTAATACATCTAACCATTGCTTCGCATTTCCTCTAGCTGTATCCTGGTGCTGAATTACTTTCCCTTTTAAAGCCGCATCAACAGACGATACATTACCAAAGTTAACATTACCTTGTTTAATAATTGTTAAAGCGTACAGATCCATTACTAAAGCGTTTGAACCTGTTCTTTCCATTGCATCTTTTAGGCCTTCTGGTCCTAATGAGTATTCCTCATAGTCATTATAAGCTTTTGCTACCGCATGAACTGGAGCCTGTTTCACTGCACTTTCAGCTGCATACGTATGGGCTGGCATGATGTTTCCTGCTGCAAATACTGCCATCAGTGCTGATAGAGCCATTACTTTATAAGGTTTTTTTGTCATTTTTCTTCTCTCCCTATATCGTTACTTATTTTTAATGTACTTCAACGTTTGTAACGTAATCTTCAAATTGGTTCGTTTGTTTATTCATTTCATCACTTACTTTTTTAATTTGATTGAAATGTTTTTGAAGTAAACTACTGTCTGTATACGTGCCTTCTTCAACATTCTTTTGAATTTGGATCATATTACTATTTAAAACTTTCCAATCCGTTAATAACGTTTCTAAAGTTGAGATTTGGCGATCAATTAGTTCTGTAAAGCTACTTACTTGATCTTCAACGAATGTAATTTGTGTTGCCTCTGCTTCAGTTTGTGATAACTTTTGAATAAGTGGTAATAGCTCTTTTTGTTTTTGCTGAATGCGAAGAGCTGCTTCTCTCGTTTGGCTATCTGCAGCATTTACAATTTCATTACTTAAAGTACTGATAGAAACGAAATCAATTGTTTTCGTTTGTGCAGTTTGATTTGTAATTGTAAATACTTGTTTACCGATATTAATAGAACCTTTAATAATTTCTTGAGGTCTATTCAAAATAGTCGTTAATTCCGCTTGAATTTCCCCTTGAATTCTTTTAATATCTTCTCGTAATTTCACAATATCTCCACTTGATCCTTGCAGTGTTTTTATTGCTTCATCAGCTTTAATTGATAAGTTGCTACTATCTTTGTCTAATACCGTTTTAAATCGATTTAACTCTAATAAATCTTGCTCCATACTCTCTTGGATACTTTGTACTTGCAATTGTAATTTTCCATATGCGCCTGTAAAATCTGCTTTTGCCTGTTCATCTTCATTTACGTTTCCTGCTAATTCATAGAGCTTACTATAATAACTATTAAATCTAGTACTATATCTCATCATCTCTTGATTTAAGTCGATCAGCTTCGGATTATATTCATCAATCCACTCTCTTACATTTGCCTTTGCAAACTTTTGATGATTCGTTAAACTACTCATTGCATTCACCTTAATGTCTGGCTGTTGTAAAATCACTAGTCCATATGCTTGTATAAGCGGTGACTGTGATCCTAACATTCTAATTGAATTGGATAATGTATTTGGAGCAATTACATTTTGTGCATATACTGTTTTCACTTCTGTTTGCCCCTCCTTGGCGTAAGCGCTTACAGGAATAAAACAACTCGTAGATACCGCTGTAACCAATAACCCTGTAATTAAAGTCTTTTTCACTTTAACTCCTCCTATGTATTAGCAACTATTACTATCGCATTTTATTATTCTATTTTCTTGCATATAGTTTGAGATGGTTAAAATAGAGAACGTTCTCATCATGACCCACGTATGAACCATCTCTCCCAACTTTTATTGCTACAGTACTTACTTATTGTTATAAAACGTTTCATATGTGATTAGTATGAATAATTTTGTATAAAATTTCTATTTCATAGACATTCCCACATTCATACAGTGAATATATTACATAAAAATATTATTCATTTTAAACTAAATAACGTACGTAAATATGAATTCCCGTTTTGTTTTCATGTAAGTTTTGTACTGTAAGGTCATTTAAACACAGCTATTTATCTATCGTAAAGGAGTATTTTCATTCCCTTTATTTTCAAGCTTTCTTGTCCTTATTCCAAAATATAATCCACTTCACTTTTTCAATTGAAATATCCATATATCACAACAAAAACCTCTACTTATTCATAGACATAAAAATTATATCGATATAATTTTAAGAGCCATATGCAATTATGCATAGTGCATACACAAAAAGGATAGCTTCACTTTCGTAAAGCTATCCTTAAAAAACCTTCTTATTTTTTCAAATGATATGGAACTGTCGTAATAACAACATTTCTTTTATAGAGTAAATACGCACGAATGAGTAAACTAGACTGATTATGAAGAATGTTATGCCAACCTTTTTTCGGAATGAACTGTGGTATAACGACAGTAACTCGGTAATTTGACTCACTCGCTTTATATTGTACTGTATCAATAAATTTTGTTAACGGCTGAATAATACTTCTATAATGAGAATGTAACGTAACAAGCCTTACTTCAGGTTGCCACTTCTTCCATTTCTCTTCAAATTTCTTTTCCTCTTCTCTGTCAAAAGCAACATATACAGCGATAACTTGATCTGCAGAAAGAGCCTTCGCATAGTTCAATGAATTTTCCACCACATGAGTCATGCCCGCTACAGGAACGACAATTACATTTCCCTCAATTGGAACAAGTGGTTCACAAGTTTTTAAACTTAATTGATCGCCCACTGCATCGTAATGCTTCTTAATTCTATGGAACAAGAAGATGATGGCAGGTAAGAAAATAAGGATTGACCAAACTTGTGCAAATTTAGTTAAAAAGAACATGCTCATTACGATAAAACTAATAACTGCACCAATTAAATTAACCGTTAATCTCAAAGCCCATCCTTCAGGTTTTTCACGAAGCCATTTTAATACCATACCCGTTTGAGAAAGTGTAAATGGAATAAATACACCTACTGCATATAACGGGATTAAATGTTCTGTTTGCCCTTGGAAAGCTACAATTAAAATAATCGAAGCTATCCCAAGTATAATAATACCGTTTGAGTAACCTAGGCGGTCTCCTCTAATCGTAAACATTCTCGGTATAAATTTGTCTTTTGCAAGGTTAACTGCTAATAGTGGAAATGCAGAATAACCTGTATTAGCAGCAAGAATTAATATTAAAGCAGTTGTACCCTGTATGAAATAGTACATGAAATTACGTCCAAAAGTTTGTTCAGCAATTTGTGAAACAACTGTTACTTCCTTACTTGGATTAATTCCGTAATAATAAGCTAAAAAGACAATTCCTGAAAATAAAACGGCAAGTAATGCACCCATTGCAAGCAATGTTTTCGCTGCATTGTTAGGTGCAGGATCCTTAAAGTTTGGAATTGCGTTAGAGATTGCCTCAACACCTGTTAAAGCCGAACTACCCGATGCAAATGCTCGTAGCAGTAAGAACAAACTAATTCCCGCAACCGGCGTTCCAATCGGCGTGTGTAAAGTCGGTGAAACGTGACCAGTTAAAATATTGTATATCCCTACCCCAATTAATATAAATAGTGCTAGAACGAATAAATAAACCGGATATGCTAAAACGGAAGCTGATTCCGTTACCCCTCTTAAATTTAAAATAGTAATCAATATAACAAATATAATCGCAATGATTACATTATGTGCATGTAAACTTGGAAAAGCTGATGTGAGCGCATCTGTACCTGCGGACACACTTACTGCAACAGTTAAAATATAATCGACTAATAAAGATCCTCCAGCTATTAACCCTGGATTCATCCCTAAATTTTCTTTTGATACAACATACGCTCCTCCGCCATGCGGGTAAGCGAAAATAATTTGTCGATAAGATAAAATAAGAGCAGTTAATAACACTAATACCCCAACAGCTATCGGAATGGAGTACCAATAAGCTATTGCCCCAAGACCTGCTAATGCAATTAATATTTGCTCTGGTCCGTATGCAACCGATGACAATGCGTCAGAAGATAAAATGGCTAACGCCTTCGTTTTATTAAGCTTTTGCTCTCCTAACTCAGTTGATTTTAACGGTCTTCCAATTAAAAACCTTTTAATAGATGAAACCAATGCTGTCCACTCTCCAATAATTTTGTACGAACGATTCTGCTAGTTACAGCGGATAAACAATTTCTTCAGAAAACAAAAATGTCTACAAGCCATAACGAAATAGACTTGTAGACATTATATTTTTTGTCGCACAAGCTCCACCTTCCTTCTCAATATAACGCTTACGAGGTTAGCTGTCGGATTCGGGCCTATGAGTAGCCCTACCTTTTTCAAGGATTCACCCCATTGGATTAAGTACTAATCCATAAGAACGGGTCCCCCGCACCATGCGGTTTCAGCGATTTAGAAAATTGAAACTGTGGATTATAATACTCCTTTATTTTCAAAATGTAAACAAAAATTTTGAAAAAGAAAAAATTTAAAATGATTGCGCATAATCCGCTGATAAGTATACATAATGAATACTAAAAAATCGATAAAGGAGACCCACATGTCTAAAGAAAAGAAGCCTATTTTTTCCGATTCCTATTTAGATGCATTAGCAAATGAAATTAATCAATTGTATGGGAAACGTGAACAGGAAATAAATTTGACAGATAGAACGAAAAGAAACAAATAAGTTGTCATAAAAAAAGAAAGCAATACACTTATATATTGCTTTCTTTTTTATTTTTTCATACATCCAATTGTATTGCTGATTTGTTAAAGGTCATTTCTTCATACACTTTTAAATTTTGATATACCGCACCCAATAATGGTGCTTCTATAGAAAATTGTTCTGCTACATCTAGTAAGTATCCTTGTAAGTGCTTCCCTTCAATGGACGAACCTTTTTCCATATCACGCTGCATCGATGACTTCATATCATACGAAATTTTATCTATTGTTTTCATATGTTCCTGGGCAATATTATCCTTAACTGGCGCTTCCATAGATCTCATAATTTGCACACATTCTTCAAATAAGTTTTGGATAAAATCGTGTCCACCTTCGCTTTCACGAATCGGTCCTATTGGTGCACGCATTAATGTTGTCACACCTGACATTACAGTAATAAATAAATATTTATGCCACATATCTTGCGTAATGTTTTCACTTAAAACAAAACTAGATTTCGTACCTGCAAATGCTTTAGAAATATGCTTTATTCTCTCTGAATCTTGAAGCTTTATTTCTCCAAATACGAGTCTGTTGGCGGCACTCGTTTGTACAATTTCTCCTTGATTGTTTAACGTCGTCTCGATAAAGCATAAACCGCCAATTACTTTTTCCACGCCGAATTCTTTTTGTAATAGTGATACATGAGCAATACCATTTAACAATGGAATTATGACAGTATTTTCACCTACAAACGGCTTCAAATCTTGAATCGCCTCGTTTAAGTGATACGCTTTTGTTGAAAATAAAATAACGTCAAATGGAGAAGTTCGATCTTCTTTCGTTATTAATTTCGGTTGGAAGGAAAAATCCCCATTGACACTACGAATAACAAGTCCCTTTTCCTCTAATTGCTGTTTTCTTTTACTGCGGACAAGAAACGTAACATCTTCTCCTTTTTCGACTAATCGCCCTCCAAAAAATCCTCCGACGCCACCCGCTCCTAATACTAAAATACGCATACAACATCCCCCTTTTCAAAATAAAATTTTATAATATTTAGTATACATAACATTATACATGTCCCCTACTAAATAAGCTGAATTTTCATTCTTATCCAAGTGTAAAACAGTGGTTATTTTCAAATAAATTTGGGCATGTTGTTTTTATAGCATATATGAAAGGAAACAATGTAAATGGAGGCAATACAAACAATCGAGGAAAAAGATGTAGCAACAGCTATATTTCAATTTATATTCCCGTTTTCTTTTAAAACTGGATATGAACAAGATATGTTCCCTTTCTTACAGAAAAATGATTTTCTCCCTTTTCGACTTGATCATCTTGAAAATGAAAATACATATTACGGAAAGTTTCAAGTTTCACATCAAAATATGGAAGCATACTATCTTTCATTTACAAATAAAATTCTATTTCCTCACTCAGAGCATCAAAAAGGATTACAGCGCTATTCTAAAGACCTTAACTTAACTGGACATTTAACAACAAATTTGATTTCCGTTCCCTTCAATATTCATTCTATTGACGTAACACTTTGTCCTTATGAGCTTGGCTTCTTAACAATTCGGACAGAAGTAGAAACCGCTCCAAACATAACATTATCAGAAGCAATTGAATTCGCCGCCCGCTTCCGTGTACTTGAAACTAAAAATGATACAAACGAGACTATCTGTATTGAATGTAATGGAAAAAAATATTCACAAGTAGAGAAGCTCATATTCGGCAATTTATTTCATGGCTTAACAGACTTCTTTGAGAACAAAAGATTGCGGAGTTCTTACTTTCAAACATTCCCCTTCTTTGAAGATCAACGAATGTATGTACAAACTTTATTATCCATAAACAAAGAGTCAGACCTTCATATAATCGATGTATACCGAGCTTCCAGTCTTTCCGGATTAACAGACGATCGTGAGCCTTATATTAGCGCAAATAATGTTCCTTATATTCAAGATTATTTAACAAAACATTCTTATCAAAGATGGGCCCCTAATCGCTACTTTATTATGGAAGAACATATTTTCACATGTATAACAAACGAGGATGAACACGAATTCGCTAAACTTGCTAGTCAAATGTACGGGGAGTTTTATTACGCTTTGTTATTAAATCTATTTCATAAAGTTGTTTTATTAAAAATGGCAAACGCTTATGCTGAACTTAATATTGAACAAGATACAAATGAAATAGAAAAATTAATTTATTCAATCAATTCATTTACAGCAAATTACTTTTCTTTAGAGCTAGTATCCCAATCACAGAGTGAAGATATTTTCTTCCGCTTAAGAAATCTATTTAACATTGAAATACTATACTCGAATGCAAAACAAAATCTTGATAGTTTGTTTAAATATCAAGAAAATGTCGCTTCTAAAAAAGATAGCCTTTTACTATTAATTTTAACGCTCTACTCTGTAGTAGGCCAAATGTTAGGGTTTACTATGATTGATCTTTTAAGAAACACCGATTCAAACAAAATTTCGTCGCCACTTGAATTTTTCGCACTTTTAATAGCAATTAGCGGCATAGTCATTTCACTTATTTTAGGTGCGCAAAGTTTATACCAATGGAGTCTACAACATAAACGAAGAAAATCATGGGTAAAACAAACTGTACTTTCTGCTGTGAAAGAGAAAGATGATAAACATTAAAAAGGGTGATTTTCAAATTACAAATACGTAGAGCATTTCAGTGAATGAAATTTTTAACAGCGATTTTTAAAATATATCGACTTACCGACAAAAACTGAAAAAAAATAGAACCACATAATAAAAAAAGTACTCCAAAATAAAATTTGGAGTACTTTTTTATTACAAAAATTCCGCTTACTTCCCTGCTTCGATTTTCTCTAATGCAGCAGCTACTTGCTCTTCAGTTAATTCGTGTTGCACTACATAGCGGTTACGTGGGCTTACACGACATTCATGAGAACATGCACGTAAATGTTTCGCTTCGTTTTCTTCAGAACATAAAATTTTCTTATTACATTCTGGATTTGAACAGTTTACATAGCGCTCACAAGGTTCACCTGTAAAGTGGTCTTTACCAACGATAACATGCTCTTTTTGGTTTACTGGTACAGAGATACGCTCATCGAACACGTAACATTGTCCATCCCAAAGCTCACCTTGTACTTCCGGGTCTTTGCCGTACGTTACAATACCGCCGTGAAGCTGACTTACATCTTCATAGCCTTCTCGAACTAACCAACCAGAGAATTTCTCACAGCGAATTCCGCCTGTACAGTACGTTAAAATCTTTTTACCTTCAAGTGTTTCTTTATTTTCTCTAATCCAGTCTGGTAATTCACGGAATGATTCAATATCTGGTTTAATCGCACCTTTAAAGTGACCTAAATCAAACTCATAATCATTTCTTGCATCAATGATAACTGTGTCTTCTTGTTTCATTGCTTCATAAAAATCTTTTGGCTCTAAATACTTCCCAGTTACTTCGTGTGGGTTGATGTCATCTTCTAGACGAAGTGTAACTAACTCTGGACGAGGACGTACGTGCATTTTCTTGAATGCGTGTCCTTCTTCTTCATCTATTTTAAATACGATACCGTCAAAGCGTGGATCGTTGTTCATTGCTTCCATGTATTTCTCTGTTTGTTCTACAGTACCAGAACAAGTTCCATTAATACCTTCTTTAGCTACAAGGATTCTTCCTTTTAACTCAAGTGAATTACAAAATGCTAAATGCTCTGCCGCGAATTCTTCTGGGTTTTCAATTGTTGTGTACATGTAATATAGTAATACTCTATATGGTTTTGTAGTTGCCAATGTATTTCTACCACCTATCTAATTTTTAAAATCATGTATAAGTTAACGTTCATATCAAAACATATATAATAAGAAAATGAATTCACATTTTCTTCTCTTTATACTATTTTCTATAAGTTAACAAAAATAAAAAACAAGATTACACATCAAAACACTATGGTTAAGTTGTAATCCCAATATATTATATATCATACAAATGCAATTCCATCAATTAATATGCTGTGTTATCGGCTTTATGTTCACATAAATTTCAAAAATAGCCCTTTAATTCATTATGTTTCCCCACGTCATCACACCATAAACTCCCAATTTTTTATAACACCACACCATCCATTGCATAAAGGCATATAATTTGCACTAAGGAAACATTTATGTTCAAATAAAAATATCATCTCATACATTTAAATGTATTGAAATAATGTGTAAGAATAAATACAATAATTTCATCAAGTTAACATTTCAAAGGGGAAAACTACTATGAATAAAGATATAACAAAAGATGAACAAGTCCCTTCTCAAAGTACAACTGTTCAATCAGCACACTTAGCTTTAAGTGGCGAAACGAAAGGCTGGAAACGACTGTTACCGTTTTTAGGACCCGCTTTTATCGCATCCGTAGCTTATATTGACCCTGGTAACTTTGCTACAAATATCGCAGCTGGTTCACAATACGGATATTTACTATTATGGGTTATATTCGCTTCTAACTTAATGGCAGTATTAATTCAAACTTTATCAGCTAAATTAGGAATTGCTACGGGAAATAATTTACCTGAAATAGCTCGAGAAAACTTCCCAAAACCTGTTTCCATCGGTTTATGGATACAAGGTGAACTCGTTATTATGGCGACTGATTTAGCTGAATTTATTGGAGCTGCATTGGGACTTTACTTACTATTTGGAATTCCGATGTTACCAGCTGCTTTAATTACGGCAGTCGGATCATTTATTATTCTTGAGTTTCAACGCAGAGGATTTCGCCCACTAGAAGCTATTATTACAGGGATGATTTTTATTGTAGTAATAGCATTTGGGATTCAAGTTTTTTATGCAAAGCCGGAATTAAGCCCTCTACTTTCAGGACTTTTCCTTCCAAAATTCCAAGGTGTAGACAGTATATTACTTGCAGCAGGGATATTAGGCGCGACAGTTATGCCACATGCAATCTATTTACATTCTGCATTGACACAACGCCGCGTGGTTGGAACAACTGACGAACAAAAGAAAAAGATTTTCCGTTTCGAATTTATTGATATTATTATTGCAATGGTTATCGCTGGAGCAATTAATGCGAGTATGTTAATTGTTGCTGCTGCACTATTCTTTAAAAATGGCTTGCATGTTGAAGATCTTGATGTTGCTTTTAATCAGTTCAGTACTTTAGTCGGTCCAGTATCAGCTGCTTTATTTGGAATTGGGCTCTTATCAGCAGGACTATCTAGCTCTTCTGTCGGTACAATGTCAGGTGATATTATTATGCAAGGTTTCATTCGAATGCATATTCCATTATATTTACGCCGCTTTATTACAATGATTCCACCCTTAGTTATTATCGCTTTAGGTGTTAATCCAACTTACGCACTAGTCATGAGCCAAGTCGTCTTATCATTCGGTATCGCTTTTGCATTAGTACCACTTATTATGTTTACAAGCAGTAAAAAAATTATGGGTGCACTCGTTAACCACCGCATAACAACCTTTATCGCTTGGATCATTGCTGCACTTGTTATCATTTTAAATATTTTCTTACTGTATCAAACATTTATAGGATAATGAGAAAAGGTATTCCAATAAAACTGGAATACCTTTTTTAGTGAAGTAATTCTCTTTTACTTACCACTTATGTATGTACCTCTTTTTGAAATATATTCCACAATCAATTTTATCACAAATCAAAACCATACTTCCCTCTTGAATAATCTTTATTTTCAGATTAAATTATATAATAACAACACATTCTAGTTTCAGAAGAAATGGAGTGAAAATATGTTTCCTATATTGAAAACCGATCGACTCATTTTAAGAGAACTTACCGAAGAAGATGCACCGAGTATACTACAATGCTTTTCTAATACTGATGTACTGCGCTATTATGGCCAAAAACCATTACAAGATGTTGATCAAGTAAAACAAGTCATTCATAACTTTAAGTTGAGTTACAATGCAAGAGGCGGTATAAAATGGGGAATCGAATTAAAAGACAAGAAAGAACTCATTGGAACAATCGGGTTTCATGATTGGTCTTCTGAGCATAAACGGGCCAATATAAGTTATGCCTTTCTTCCTGAACACTGGGGAAATGGATATGCTACTGAAGCTGTTTCTGAGGTTATATCATACGGTTTCCATACCATTCATTTAAAGCGTATCGGGGCAATTGTATTTCTTGAAAATGAGGCTTCCAATAAAGTTCTATTAAAATTAGGTTTTGAAAAAGAAGGAGTTCTAAAAAATTATATGTATCAAGATGATATTCCATATGATACGAATTTTTATTCTTTATTAAAATCGGTTTAATAGACTCTATTATGAAGTAAAGGCCTTCCTATAGCTAGGAAGGCCTTTACTTCATAGGGATAAATAACATTATATTTTTTAAGTTTTTACCAACCTGTACCATGTTCGGAGTATTGAATAATTTCAGTTTGAGATGTAATACTTGATTTAACTTGCTGTGTATCTTTAAATACATTCACATTTAATATCGTAAGAACTGCTAACAAACTTAATACCCCAATTTTTTTCATTTTAATGCCCTTCTTTCATTTAGTGTTTTCTCTGCTTGATACGCTATGTGATAATACTCTCCAGCTTTTTTTTCATTTCTTTTCTCATAAAACTGAGAAGCTAATTGCTGTGAGTAATCTTTTACATATCCAATTAAGCCTTCTTGTTCAAATGCAGAAATTCCTTCTTTAATTATTTTTTCTAAAGTATCTATTGAATAATCATTATTCATAGCCTCTAAAATTTTAAAATGATACTCATACTCTTTGCTACCTATATTCTCCAACATAACAAAACTCTCTTGAATAATATCTTTTACTATTTCTTTTTGACCCAATTTAAAGTTTTCTCTAGCTAATAGATATTTTGCTTTTATTAGTGGTAAACCTATAAGACCATGCGAATCGCATTTTATCACTTCAGATAAATGCCTTATAGCTAATTCAGACATATCTTGATCGGCATACAGCAATCCTAAATTCTGACGTGTTTTTAAAATCAAGTTTTTATGTTCTGTTTTATTCAGTTTGTCCAACGCCAAAAGAAAATGTTCTTCTGCTTTTTCATACTGCTTCATTGTATTATAAGAAAGGCCTAAAATATTTTCACAACCAGCAATACTAATTTCATATCCTAAATGTCTTTCAAATAATTTTATAGCTTGTAGTGCATTATCAATCGATTGTAATGGATTACGAACTTGCCAATAAAAAATTGCTTTCTTATATAAAAATTCTGCTATTTCAATTTCATCTTGTACAAATTCTAAATATTTTTCTGCATTATAATAAGATGTTTTCGCAGCACTATAATCTCCAATTGCTGAATCATGTAATGCTTTAAAACAATAATAGTAATAAGTTAGCAAATTATCATTAGGAATCGAAAAAGATTGTACTAACTTAAAACTTTCTTTAACTCCACTTATTTCATCAAAAAGCAAACTATATCTTAAATTAATAAGTGCATAATGTAACTTTATATTTAGATCCTTAATCGTATCAATTTGGTACTCAATAGTTTCCTTATGTTGTTTTGCTTTTGCTATATTTCTCAAACGAATTTCACAATTCCACCCATGAAGCAATTTTTTCATTTCTTCCATTGTAACCACGTCTATACCCATGGAATTTATTCTCCCCTTTACTTAAAATTAATATAAGTATAACAAATTACAAAAGAATAAAAATAGAATATTAAGAATTTTAAACTTTCTCAATATAAATCATACTTTAGTATAAATAAACACAGTAACCATATTATACTGAAAATATAAAAAAACTAAGCACTTATATAAAGCACTTAGCTTTTCTCTTTTACTCCTTAATTTTATAAGCATTCTTATAAGTATAAACACCACCAAATTGATGCTTTTCAATTCCCTTTACGTAATCCTTTTGTACGTAAGCTGAGCCCATTTGATAAAGCGGTGCGACCGCAGCATCCTCTAGTAAAATACGTTCGGCCTCTTGCAATACTTCCCATCTTTTCTTCTGATCTAGTACTAGATCGCTTTTCGCTTTCTTTATTAATTCATCGTAGTGACGGTTCGAATAATTCATTTTGTTATTCTGATTATCCGTCGTAAAGAGTTCTAAATAACTAATTGGGTCTTTATAATCAGGTCCCCAATTTGCCATAGATATATCATAATCTCCTGTTTGCTCTAACTGTAATTTTTGCTTAAATGGCTGTTGTTTAATTTGTATCGTTAATCCTTGCAAATACTTTTCTAGGTCACCTTTTATATATTCTGCCATACGTTTTGCATTATCTTGTTCATATGTTAAAAATTCAAGGTTTATTTCGTCTACTCCCAGTTCTTTTTTCGCTTCTTCCCAAATCTTTTTCGCATTTTGTAGATCATATGGAGAAAAATCTCCGTTTTCTTTTCTAAAATCTTTACCAGTCTCTTCATTTATATGACCAGTTGGTACAAGTCCGCTTGCAGACTTTGCCCCGTTATTAATAAAGTGAGCAACGAAATCTTCTTTATTTAACGCTAATGAAATAGATTGACGCACCTTTTTATTTGCTAACGCATTATTTTTCTCATTAAAACGTAGCATAGCAATTCCAGGTTCGCTCGACATATGTAATTCCTTATTCCCTTTATACTTGTCTACAAATTGAGAATTAATAGGCACCCGGTCTAAATTACCAGCTTCGTATAAATTAACAGCCGTCATTGTATCCTTTACAATTTGAAAGTTTATCTCGTCTAATTTCACTTTCTTTTCATCCCAATATGTAGCATTCTTCTTTAATTGAAACTCTTGTTCATGCTTCCATTTCTCTAATACAAATGGCCCGTTATATATGAGATTACTAGGTTCCAATGCATAATTCTTTCCTTGTTCTTTCAAAAATGATTCATGCTGTGGCAAGTAAATTGGCAGTGCTAACAGCTGTAAAAAATACGGGATTGGCTGTTCGAGTTCCACTTCTAACTTATAATCATTTATAACTTTAACCCCAAGTTCATCAAGAGGCATTGTTCCTTTATTTATCTCTTTCGCATTTTTCACGTAAAAGAGCATGTACGCATATTGAGACGCTGTTTCACGGTTAATTGCACGTTTCCATGCAAACATAAAATCATTTGCTGTCACACTGTCTCCATTTGACCATTTTGCATCTTTACGCAAATCAAATGTATATTTTTTACCATCTTCACTTCTTTTAAACGATTTTGCTACTGCTGGAATAGGCTGATCTTGATCATCTAATACATACAAACCTTCAAATATGTTTTGCATAACGTGTGCTGATGTACCATCCATCGTTTTCGCAGTATCAAGAGAAGGAATTTCTTCTGATACTGTTACATTTAATACTTGTTCTTTTGCCTCTGTTTCACTTTTATTCGCTTTATTATTACAAGCTGTTAATAATAAAGTTGTAACAAGTGCCATTACCATTAAATGGCTCTTTTTTCGCTTCATGAGTTGTTCTCCTTAAGTATAAAATATTATAAAGCGTTATATATTATAGCAGAAATATGAACAGAAAGATGCGACATTTTTTTGAATATTTATTCGTTCAAGAAAAAAGCTATCCTTTTAAAAAAGGATAGCTTTTTCAACTACATATAATTACCTATCTTTGTAAACCTCGTTTATAACGACTTGCTTCAAATATAATACGCTCTTCATCTAACGTTTTACATTCGCCATTCCAAACGACACGTTTTCCGTTAATAATTACATCACTTACATCTTTTCCACTAGCAGCATATACAAGGTGCGATAACACTTCATCTGCTGGTTGTAAATGCGGCTTATTAGACGGATCAATCGTAATAAAATCAGCACACTTTCCGACCTCAAGTGATCCTGTTTGTTTCATGCCGATTACTTCAGCAGCTCCTTTAGTCGCAAGTGTAAGAGCTGTTTCAACTGGTAATGCTGTTGCATCTTGATGAATACCTTTTTGTAATAATGTTGCTATACGCATTTCTTCAAACATATCTAAATTGTTGTTAGATGCCACACTATCTGTTGCAATTCCTACTTTCATTCCTGCTTCTAGCATCGCTTTTACATTCGCTATACCAGAACCTAGTTTTAAATTACTATTTGGGTTATGTGCTACTCGAACATCATGTTCTGCTAAAAATGCACGCTCATTTTCATTTAATACTACACCGTGTGCAATAACTGTTGGGCGTTTAAACAACCCACAGCTTGCCGCATATTCTACTGGACGTTTTCCGTACTGTGCTTCAATATCACGTACTTCACGCTCTGTTTCCGAAAGGTGAATATGAACCATCGTTTGGTTTTCTACTGCAATACGTGCACACTCTTCTAACAGTTCAGTAGAACATGTATATGGACTATGCGGTGCAACCATCGTAGTTAACATACCACTTTCGCTATAGTAACGCTTCACATATTTCTCAGCTTCTTCGATTGCTTTCTTTTCATCCTCTTTCGTTCCGAAGCTAAATAAAGTTCTTGAAACAGCAGCTCGCATCCCACTCTTTGATACCGTTTCCATAATTACATCTTGATCTACTCCAATTGGATTAAACATGTCAGAGAATGATGTTGTACCACTTTTCACCATTTCAAGTAATCCTAATTCCGTACTAGCAACCGCAAGCTCTGGCGTAAACTGACTTTCAAGTGGCCAAATTCTTGTCTCAAGCCATGGTTGTAATAACATATCATCGCCAATCCCTCTTAAGAGACTCATTACAACGTGTGTATGTGTATTTACAAGCCCTGGTAATATCCACTTTCCTTTCATGTCAATTACTTCATCTACTGCAAAATCATTGGCGAATTCTCCGCTCTTTACATCTATAATTTGATCATTTTCTACAATGATATATCCATTTTCTATCACTTCGTTTTGTTCATTCATCGTTACGATTGTAGCGTTTACATAAGTTGTTTTCAAAAGTATTTCCCCTTTCAACTCTATGAAGTTCCCTTTAATAAGTTACCACCATTATAGTAACTTATTAAAGATTAAGAGTCAAAAGATAATTTCAATTCTTTCATTATCTTTTCCTTCAAAATGCTATATTGTTTTTCATTTGTATCTGCAAACGCTTCTTCCCGATTTGATTCCACATCCAAATAATTCAGGTTTTCATTGAATTGAGTCTCTGTAAAATCAAACCTCTGTCCATCTATACAGTTATAAAAGTGCCACACCTCTCCTATTTTTGTCTTCTTAATTTTTCCTCCGCATATATCTTGAACGACTAAAGCCGTTACACCACACTGTCCCTTTGCTGGATTTTCACTTGTCCACTTTGAACTCGTTTCAATCGACCACGATTTTATTAGTTCTTCATATATTCTTTTTGCCTTTACATTATCCATTTTCAGCTTCTCCTACTATTAATTGTTTTACACATCATATTTCAAAAGAGGCAGTAAACGATCCTTACAAACTGTTGATGGTGTCTCTCCAATTAACTTTGCTCCCATCTTCAAGTAATACCCTTTTGCATTCGGATCACTATCAACCGTAAAACTTTTTATTCCTAGTTCATTTGCTTGTTCTATTACATACTCCCAAAGTATTTTCCCGTACCCTTTCCCTTTGTAGCGAGGATGAATATATAAGAAATCGAGAGCATTATCGTCACGTAAAAATGAGAAAAATCCAATCTTTGTATTATCATTTTCTAAAACATATACAAAATTATTTTTTATGTACTCTTCTGTAACTGTTAAATCTCCCTTACAAGCAAGAATAAATTCTTCGCTATAATTCCACGTTGCTTTTGAATGTAGCGCGAGTTCACTTAATTCATTTGCTTCACTTAATAACGCTTTTCTTATCTTCATGATTCTTTCTCCTCACCTTCGATATATACACTTTTAAAATGATTCGAAAAGTAATTTAAAAAACCTCTTATTTCCGTAAATAAGAGATTACTTTTATAAATCTTTATTATAGGTAACAATTTTTTAAAAGAAAAAGAACGCCATTCCTGAAAATTGGCGTTCTTTTTCTTTTAACCTTTATAGCATATTATATTAAGAATCATTTTTACACTTCTAAACAGTTTCTACTACCTCTTCAAGCATTGTTCCATTTTCAGCATAATTCGTATGCCAAGAAAAAGCTTTTTCTAAAACATGAGGAGTTTGTCCACCTCTTGTTTGTGCTTCTTCGAAATAAGCTCTTAGTTGGTCACGATACATTGGATGTACGCAATTCTCAATAATTAGTTCCACTCTTTCTCTTGGTGCTAGTCCTCTTAAGTCCGCATACCCTTGTTCAGTGACGATAACATCTACATCGTGTTCCGTATGGTCTACATGCGAAACGAAAGGAACGATACTTGAAATGTTACCACCTTTTGCAATCGATTTAGTAACAAATATAGCTAGTCGGGCATTTCTCGCAAAATCACCTGAACCACCAATACCGTTCATCATTTTTGTACCTAAAACGTGAGTAGAGTTAACATTTCCGTATATATCTAATTCTAAAGCGGTATTAATCGAGATCAATCCAAGGCGGCGAATGATTTCAGGGTGATTAGAAATCTCTTGCGGGCGCATCATTAATTTGTCACGATATTTTTCAAAGTTAGAAAATACTTGTTGCATTTTCTCTTCAGAAAGCGTGATCGAGCAGCAGGAAGCAAAATTAACTTTCCCAGCGTCCATTAGATCAAAGACCGCATCTTGTAAAACTTCAGAATACACTTCTAAATCTTCAAACTCCGAATCTAGCATGCCGTGCAATACTGCATTAGCAACTGAACCAATTCCCGATTGTAACGGTGCTAAACTCTTTGTTAATCGGCCTACTTTAACTTCTTCTCGAAGGAACTCTATTAAATGTTGTGCCATAATGACAGTTTCTTCATCTGGAGGAACAATTGTCGATGGTGAATCCAGTTGATTCGTAAACACAACCCCCTTCACTTTTTCAGCATCAATTTGGATACCAATTGTTCCAATTCTATCATCCGTTTTTACAAGCGGAATTGGAAGTCTTTCCCCTTGTTTACCTGGTTCATATAAATCATGCAGCCCCTCTAGTTGCGTAGATTGAGCCATATTCATTTCAATAATAATGGACTTAGCATTTAAGGAAAATGCTAAGGAATTTCCAATTGAAGTGGTTGGAATAATCATACCATCTTCAGTAATCGCAACCGCTTCCAAAATAGCGACATCTATATCCATAACGTCAGCACGGAGTAACTCTGCTGTATGAGATAAGTGCTGATCCACAAATAAAAAGTCTCCGTTATTAATTCCTTTTCGCATAGTCGCATCAGCTTGGAAAGGCAATCTTTTCCCTAAAATTCCTGCCTCAGCAAATAATTTATCTACATCCGAGCCTAGGGAAGCCCCTGTATAAACATTTACTTTAAAAGATTTATCATTCTTAACTCGATTTACAAGTGCAAACGGGACTGCTTTTACATCCCCAGCACGTGTAAATCCACTTAAACCTAAAGTCATTCCACTTTCAATCCATGAAGCTGCCTCTTCAGGTGTAACTACTCGATCTTTGAAACGTTGATCCCTAATTCTATCTAAATTATTCTCCATATGTAATCCCTCTCTCAATGAATATTCATAATTATTTTACACATTAACACTATCAAAATAGGGATTTTTGTACACGATACCGAAAATTCAGACAAAACAGAAAATCTAGGTTCTAAAGCAGAAAAATTTAGAATCCTAGAAGCTTACGAAAATAGCTAGCATATGACTGACTCACTGGTACCCTCTCTCCGTTATCCATAGAAAGTACAAAAGTAGAATGCGTATCAGGGTAAATCGCTTTAATATGATTAACATTTACAATAAAGGAACGGTGGCATCTAATAAAGGAATCTTTCGGCAACAAGTATTCGAATTCTTGTAGAGAGTACTTATGTGTTCCAGTTAACTCTTCTGAATTCACATACGTCTTTTTATCTTTAGCCTCTAAATACATCACCTTTGAGAAAGGAACCGGAACCCATCCGTCTGTTGTTTTTAAAGTAACGACCGACTTACCATCCGTTAAAGCGGGATAAATTGCCGTCACGCACCCTTCAATCTTGCCATTATTTGAAAAAGGTACCGCCATTCCATGATAAGGAATACCGAAAACGTCCCGGTTAATAAACTCAGAGGCTTTTTGCTTCGTTACCATTGCTTTATGTGCAATCGTCCCTTCCTTAATAGGGTCCCCGGCGCTAATCTTTAAATCAATTCGTTTACTTGGCCGATAGTAAATATATTCTTTCGTATTCGAAACGGCAATTGATATTTCATCTGAAAATAATTCCCCAACTACATCTAGTAGTATACCTAATGTTTTATCTTCCATAGTATGAACACCTCATTTACTATTATACTACTATTATGATTTGAAAAACCGTTCAGCACTTTGAACGGTTTTTCAAACTATTTAGTTCACCTTAGCCCCATAACATCTTGCTACTGCAACTGCCTGCGCTATATCTAGTTTCACATTTTTTAAATCAAAACTTGTAAAATCAATTCTATCAACTATCGCTCCTTTTAAATTTGCACCGCTAAGTTTCGCCTTACCTAGTTGTACACCTGTTAAATCTGCTTCACGTAAATCTGCTTTTTCTAAATTACATTCATATAGGTCAGCTTCCATTAAACGTATACCCTTTAACATTTGTTTACTTAAGTTCGCGAACCTTAAATTCGTATATGACCAATCGCCCGATATTATAGTTATTCCGTCTAAATTCGCTTCTTCAAAATCAGAGCCAGTCATTTTACATTCTTCAAACTTCGATACGAATAAATTCACACCAACAAACTTACAATTCGCAAATGTAGTTCCTTGATGGATAGAAGCATTAAAAAGAGCACCAGTAAAATCACATTCTATAAAATTACAATTTTCAGTAGAAACTTCCGATGCATCTATCCCTCTAAAACGGCATTTTATGAATGTACAATTTTTCAATTCCTCTTCTTTAATCGAAACATCTTGAAAATCTATTTCTACATATTCTTTATTTATAAATTCACTCATAACTATTCCTCCATCTCCTTAAAGAAACCTCACTTCAAAAAAGTGAGGTTTCTTCTCATACAATATGTCCATCTAACCAAGAAATCAAATCTTGAAATACTTCATCTCTATTTACTTCATGGAACATTTCATGTCTTCCATTTTCATATAGACGCAGTGTTACATCTTTCACGCCACATTTTTTATAATTTTCATATACTTCTTTTACACCTTTCCCCATATCCCCAACAGGATCACGATCTCCTGAAAAAATATGTATTGGAAGGTTTTTCGGTGTTTTCTTAAACTCTTCTAGTTTATTTACTTCTAATACCCCAGAAAATAATTCACGATAAAAGCTTGTTGTACAAATAAATCCACATAAAGGATCCGCAATATATTTATCAACTTGATTATTATCTGAAGATAACCAATCAAATTTCGTACGATTTGGTTTAAAGTGCGAATTGAAATTTCCGAAAGATAAAAAGTTTAGCATCGGACTTTTCGTTCTTGCCCCGCGTAGTTTCATCTCGATTGTCGCTACTTTATGACCAATGACTCCTAAGAATCCCGGGTTCCCACCAGTTCCTGAAATAAGGAATCCATCATATAATCCACCTTTAAGTTGTACAGCGCGTCTTGATAAAAAAGAACCCATACTATGTCCAAGTAAAAACAACGGGCATGTCTGCTCCTTTTTTATCGTTTCTGATACAAAAATAACATCAGAAACAGCCTCATTCCAACCTACATTTGGTTCAAAATGACCATAATCTTCTTCTCTTTTCACTGTTTTCCCATGACCTTTATGATCATGCGCATAAACACCATACCCTGCTTTTAATAACGCAGCAATAAAGTCTGTATAAACACCTGCATGTTCTGTCATACCATGTGCAATTTGAATAATCCCTCGCGGATCTCTTTCTGGTAGCCACTTACGTAAATAAATTTCCGATCCATCCAATGCCGTAACGAAACTTTCCTGTACGTTCATTTCGTCAGCCCCCAACTCTATTATGTATATCAAAAAATGAATATCCATTCATTATTCTTATTATGTATTATATGCAATTGCCTTCATTATGACAAATGCCCCACTTTTCCAATTAGCTCTTAAACTAATATATTGACGAACAGAAAATAAAATTATATAGTTACTTACATAAAGTAATTATTATATTTTTGGGAGGTTTCTATTATGATGCCATCATTATTTTTAGCACACGGATCACCGATGCTTGCTATTCAAGATACAGACTATACAAGGTTTTTAAAAAAACTTGGCGAAACATACAAACCGAAAGCAATTGTTATTTTCACCGCTCACTGGGAAAGCGAAGTATTAACGATTTCTTCATCAGATAACGAATATGAAACAATTTATGATTTTGGAGGTTTTCCTCCTGAGTTATACGAAATCAAATATCGTGCGAAAGGCTCTTCTAACATTGCATCTATGTTAGAAACAAAATTAAAAAACAAAGGTATTCCAGTCCATCATAATATGACGAGAGGTTTAGATCATGGCTCATGGACACTCTTGCACCGTATGTATCCAGAAGCAACTATTCCTGTCGTCCAAATATCAGTCAATCCATTCCTTCCTGCAAAAGAACAATTTGAAATTGGTGAAGCACTAAAAGGACTTGGACAAGAAGATATTTTAGTAATCGGTAGCGGTGTTACCGTTCATAACTTACGAGCTTTGAAATGGAATCAAACGACACCCGAACAATGGGCAATTGAATTTGATGATTGGATTATTAAACATATGCAGACTACTGATAAAGATGCATTATTTAACTGGGAGAACAATGCCCCTCATGCACAATTAGCAGTACCAAGAGCAGAACATTTTGTTCCTTTATTTATCGCTATGGGAAGCGGTGAAAATAACGGTGAAGTCATTCACCGCAGTTACGAGCTTGGTACATTAAGCTATCTTTGTCTTCAATTTTAAAGAAAAGGATGAAGCAATCGTTGCTTCATCCTTTTTATTTTTCATTCACTTAGTTAACTAACTTCCAAATGTCGTTTCTCTGAAACCTCTTCGTTCTTATTGTGAAAATAAACCCAAATGCACGCAATAAATAATAGTGATGAAGTAGAAAAGAAAACATATTGGAAGCCCGCATGTGCTGCAATTTGTCCACCAAGTACTGGTCCAATCATATTTCCTAAAAACTGAAACGATTGATTATACCCAAATATTCTTCCCGTTACATGGGTTGGTGTATGTTGTTTTAGTAGAGTTTGTACGGAAGGTAATAGTCCTGCTTGTGCAATACCTAATAAAAAGCGAAGAATTAATAGTTGCCAAGCTGAGGTTACAAATGCTTGCGGAATAAAAATAATTCCTGCCGCAAATAATGCCACAACTAACGTTTTTTGAGGTCCAATACGATCTGATAATCTCCCTAACTTAGGAGCTGCCATAATAATAGCTAAACCTGTCGCAGACATGACTGCGCCTGCAATCATTTCAATATGAGCTGTTCCTGGGCCTTCTAAATTCTTTACATACAATGTAATAATAGGTTGAATTGACATGTTCGCAAGTTGAATAATAAATGTTGTTACAAATAAACTAATAATTAAATGCTTTGCTGGAACCATCGTCCATACTTTTTTCGGTTGTACTTTTTTTGCTTGAGCGGAGTGATTCTCTTCATGTAGGAAGAAAAAAACGATGAGAAAAGAAAGGAATAAAAAAGCTCCTGTAACAAGAAAAACATGGCGCATTCCAATTAACTCAGACAAATATCCCCCAAGTAACGGGCCAAGTAAAGAACCGCTCACGCCCCCAGTTGAAATTGTAGAAATTGCCCAACCTGAATGCTCTTTCGGAGTTTCTGCTGCAATAAATGTCATCGCCGTTGAAAGGAAACCAGATACTGCTCCCATCAAAAATCTTAGTGCGACTAGTTGATACACGTCCGTTACAAACCCCATAAGCGTCATAATAATCGCCATACCAAGGCTCGCACGAATAAGCATCAATTTCCGTCCATGTATATCACCAAGCTTTCCCCATATTGGTGATACGATCGCACCCATTAAAAATGTTACACCAAATGCAAGTCCCGACCACTGTGCAATACTTGAAGTGCCAGTTACTCCTAATTCCTCAATATAAAAAGATAAAAAAGGAATTACTAAACTCATACCGGCTGCAGTGGTAAAACAACCTAGCCAACAAATCATTAAATTTCGTTTCCAGCTGGCCATTTTCACACCTTCTTTCTTTAGATACCCATTCTACACCCTTTCTTGTAAAAAGTTTAATAATCTGCTTTATCCTTTTCGGCAAGAAGGTAGGCTGAACTCTTTTGTTTCGTTCATAACAATGTTCCCGGGGCAAATATTTGTTTCTTTTGTCTTACGATACAATCTGCCCTTAGGTAAGGAGGGAATATATCTTAAGATAACGAAATTGGATAATAATCATCATTCGGTTACTTGCACCAAAAGTAATGAATAAGTTTAATGAACTCTCTAAGAAAGGTGGTGAAAACAATGGCTAGAAAGAAAGCAGTGAAAGTATTACGTAAACAAAAGAAAAGAGAAACTATGCAACGATTCACGCAGAAACAGAATATCGGGCGGGCTTGCTTGACTGCAAAAGAATTTCGTTTACTTCAGCGCATGTCACATAGTTCAAAAGCACTGCGAAATGTGGGATTATACACGATTAAACAAAGTTACTTGAATAATAATAAAATGGCTACTGTAAAAGAAGTGGACACTGCTATGCAAGCCGATATGAATTACTGGGGCATGCAATCAAACTCTGTTCAAGCCATTCGTGGAGCTTTATTTACAGAAGTGAAAAGCTTTTTTAAAGCGTTGGAACAGTGGAAGAAAAAACCTGAAACCTTCACAGGTCGTCCTAAGTTTCCGAATTATTCTCGTTCAACTGACAAACGAATCATTGAAATCTATCAAGTTCCAAAAGTGGATGATAACGGGTATTGGATGATTCCGATGAGTGTTGCGTTCAGGAAAAAATTCGGTTCCATTAAAATACGTATGCCGAAAAATGTAAGAAATAAAAAAATCTCCTACATTGAGATTGTACCGAAGCAAAAAGGTCGGTTCTTTGAGGTGCATTACACATATGAGATGTACATTTCTCAAATGAAGCAACAATCCACGACCACAAGTAACGCTTTGAGTTGCGATTTAGGTGTAGATAGATTAGTAAGTTGCGTGACAAATACAGGTGATGCATTTTTAATTGATGGAAAAAAACTAAAATCTATTAACCAGCACTTCAACAAAATGATACGTAATCTCCAACTGAAAAATGTGAAAAATGGACTTTCTAAACGAGTTGTAACGAACAAAATGGCTGCACTTTGGCATAAACGGGAACGACAAATAAATGGTTACATTTCACAAACGATAGGCTTGTTGTTTAAAAAAGTAAAAGCATTTGGAATAGATACGGTTGTCGTAGGGTATAACGCTGGCTGGAAACAAAAATCTGATATGGGGAAAAAGAATAATCAAAAGTTTGTTCAAATCCCGTTTCATAAACTGATTGCGGCAATTGAGAATAAATGTATAAAAGAAGGTATACGATTTTTAAAACAAGAAGAAAGCTATACTTCTAAAGCTAGTTTTCTTGATAAAGATCCGGTTCCAGTTTGGTCTAAGGATGATAGAACGCATTATCGCTTTAGTGGCAAACGAATGACTCGTGGTCTGTACCAAAGTAAAGCAGGAACATGTATCCATGCTGATATTAATGGTGCGCTGAATACATTACAAAAATCAAGAGTTTTAGAATTGGATGAAAATCTTAAAGTGAAAACTCCGATTCTATTAGAAGTGCAAAAACGTAAAGCTGTTGCCTCGCGCATAGCTTAGTGGGTGTGTCAACCATCCATGTGTACTCGACTTGTCGGGGCTTGTAGCACACGCCAGAGTTATCTGAGTAGTGGCTTCTTCCACAAGGGAGAACTGCGTTTTTTCGAAAGGGTGGTGCAAGTGGGGAAACGATTGTTCGTTTCAAGTACCAACCAAAAACTTACTTGGGGTGTTACCATAAGGTGGCATGAATGCTAGAGCGTCAACTGTCTAGCAATAGACGAAAAGACCTAGCGTTCGAACTCAAGCCCCCACTAAAACGTTTCATCTCAGTGGGGGTAGTTGACTTGTAAGATTTACTACAAAACCCGCTATTTTCTAGTAAAAATCACTACATCTCTACATCTTTTCCATAAAAAAACCAACTCCCCTATTTGGAGTTGGTTACTTATTCTCTATCGGTATTAAACGAGCATTACAATTTCTTTCATAAAACTCAATCGGACCTGCTTGTCCAATAATTGCGTATTCATATCCTTCTTGCTTCATACTATGTAAACAACGATGTAACAATTGCTTCCCTACACCTTTCACGCGATTTTGCTTCGCTGTGCCCATTGGACCAAACAATCCTTTCTTCCCTCTCACTACATCGTAACAAGCGAAACCTACTATCACTTCTTCTTGTTCTGCTATATAAATAGGTACATTTTCTTTATATGTACGAAATCCATACTCTATTGAATGTAACCAACGTTCACCAAATTCCTCATTAACAAAACTTGCTAATTTTTCAAAATCAGAAGGGTTAGCCTTTCTAACAGTACAAATTAAATGATTATAAGTAGGATCAAAACATTTTAGATCGACCGCTAAATCTCTTGGATTAGCTAGAATACGTAATATATCTTTTTGTATTTGTGCATTTCCAATAAACGTATCCGCGCGAAATAGTGCATCTATAACATGTCCTTCATTTATTATTACTTGCTGGAAACGTTCCATACGTTTCTTCGCTATTTGTAAAATTTCTAGCACCTTATAAGATACCTTATATTGTCCTATTTTTTTATACTCTTGATCCGGTGAATCATATTGTTTTCGTATCGAAAGTTTTTCTAAAAAATCCGTACCCACGTTACGAAACAAATACATATACAACTCGTTGCAAACTCCAGTGCCTTCTTTACACATGCCGATAAACAAATGCACTGGTTGAATAATATTATTTTCCGCCTCTTCTGCTGCAATCTGCAATATGTTATGAACACGTTTTGTAAATTTATATTCCTCCATATGTATCTACATCCCCTACTACTTTACTAGTAAACCGTAACCATAGATAAGTGAAACAATTATACCAACTACCAATATACCTGGTAGCAAATTTGCCACCTTAATTTTAATAACACCAAGTAAGTTCAAGCCAATAGCGGCTATCATAATACCACCTGTAGCTGTCATTTCCACTATAAATTGATTCATTAATGCTTTCGGGACTAAACTATTAATTTGTGTTGCAAAAACCGCAATACCGCCTTCGTATAAAATAACTGGAATTGCTGAAAACACTACACCAATTCCTAAAGTTGTCGTTAATATAATAGAAATAAATCCATCGATAATCGCCTTTGTAAATAAAATATCATGATTTCCGCGAATCCCGCTGTCGAGTGCACCAAGTATCCCCATCGCACCAATGGCAAAAATTAAAGTTGCTGTTACAAAGCCTTCTGATATGCTTCCTTTTCCTTTCGATCCAACTTTATTTTCTAGCCAATCTCCTAACAGTTTTAACTTTCCCTCTAATTGTAGCCATTCCCCGATGACGGTGCCAATTACAAGACTTAGTATGACAACAAGGAAATTTTCACTTTTCAATGCCATTTGAAGTCCAAGCACAGTAACCGCTAAACCGATTGCATGCATAATTGTTCCCTTCATACTTTCTGGAATTCTACTAAATAATTTACCTAGTAAAGTTCCAAATATAATACAAACCCCATTTACAACTGCTCCTAATATAACCATTTCTCATTCTTCACCCTTCGAATTCTTTATTTCTATATTTTGGTTTATACATTGATTTACAGGTTATCTATATGTTAACTTAATATTGAGAATATTAACAAATGTTTTTCACAACATAAACCGCAATTTTTTGTAGTTATACATAAAGTGAAACTTTAACTAGCGCGAGTTTTACTGCCCACAAATTGCGGGATAAACTCAAAAGGGAAGGTATTTATGAAAACTTTACTAAAACGATTTCTGTTAATAGCCTTTTGCATTACACCAATTGTTTTATTAGTTAACTACTCTTTTACTTCAAAAGCGAAAGACAAACCCGATTTGCAAAACAAATCTAGTAAAAAAGCTTCAACAAGTGAAAAAAAAATAGAAGATCCGGAAATTACACTCACCTTCTCTGGTGATACAATGTTGGATTGGCAATTACGTCCTGTAATCGAAAAAAACGGGGCTGATTATCCATTCCAACATGTAAAAGAAGAAATAACAAAAGCTGATATTTCTTTCGTTAATTTAGAGTCAGCATTTACAATGAGAGAAAAAAAAGCACCTGGGCAACTATTTTGGATTAAAAGTGATCCATCTACACTAAAGGCTATTAAAAACACTGGATATGACATCATAAATATTGGAAATAACCATACACTTGATTATGGGCAAGATGGATTATTAGACACGATTTCTCACGTAGAAAAATTAAAGTTCCCTTACATTGGAGCCGGAAAAAATGAAAAGGATGCCTATACTGCACGAGAAATGACTGTAAAAGGGAAAAAGTTCAAATTTCTTTCCTTCGTTCGATTTATGCCTGATACGAATTGGGTAGCTGGTGACAATAAACCTGGCGTTGCGAACGGATATGATTTAAATCTTGTAACAAAAACAATTAAAGAGCAAAAGAAAGATGCAGACTATTTAATCGTCTATATGCATTGGGGCGTTGAAAAATCAAATCGTCCGGTAGAATACCAAAAACAATATGTACCTAAAATGGTTGAAGCAGGAGCTGACGCGATTGTCGGAAGTCACCCACATTGGCTACAAGGATTTGAGTATTATAATAAAGTTCCTATCGCTTACTCATTAGGAAACTTTTTATTCCCAAGTTATGTGAGCGGGAAAAGCGCCGAAACTGGCGTATTAACTTTAACTTTTAAAGGAAAGGATGTCCAAATGTCATTCAATCCTTACATCATTCGCAACAACCAAATCTCCCCTGTAAATGAGGAAGAAAAGAAAAAAGCTCTACAATATTTACAAACAATTTCAAATGATGTAGAAATTGATGATACAGGGAACATAAAAAACAAACGAAACTAGACAACGCAAGATTTATTTCTCTGTAACATACTTTACAAAATAGGTGATGAACATGCTGAAAGACTTATTAGAAAATGTAAGTTTGTTAGAGAATATTTATAAAATATCTATAGCCGTTCTACTTTTATGTTCATTTTTTTCTGTTAGACTTCTAAAAAAAATAAAACGTGAACGAAAGCTTACTACCTTTGAATTTACAATGTATGCATTTATTCGCATTGCAATATTTTTTTGGTTAGCTAGCTTTATTCTTCTTGAATTTAATGAGTATTTAGTTTAACTATAAAAAAGATAGAACAAGCATTATATTTCCCTTGCTTGTATCTATCTTTTTTATTTGGATACTAACTCTTTCCTTTTATTAAATAAGTAAATCAAACAAAATAGGATTTTTATTAAGCTCCATAAATTGAATATTATTTTCTTTAAAACGAATAATTAATTGCTCATAATCCTCTTTATGTTTTAACTCTACTCCGACTAGTGCTGGGCCATTTTCTTTATTATGTTTCTTAATATACTCAAAGCGTGTAATATCATCTTCTGGCCCTAATCCTTTATCAAGAAATTCTCTTAGCGCACCTGAACGCTGCGGGAATTCAATGATAAAATAATGCTTTAACCCTTCGTAAATGAGCGAACGTTCTTTCATTTCTTGCATTCTATCAATATCATTATTTCCACCACTTAGCGTACATACAACTGTTTTACCTTTTATTTCATCTCTATATAAATCAAGCGCTGCAATAGATAGTGCACCAGCCGGTTCAGCTACAATTGCATTTTTCTTATACAGTTCTAAAATCGTCGTACAAACCTTTCCTTCTGGTACTAAAACAATATCATCAATTACATCTTTACAAGTTTCAAATGTTAACTTCCCTACCTTTTTAACAGCTGCCCCATCAACAAAACTATCTATTTTCTCCAATGCGACATTTTCATTTTGAAGAAAAGCCTCTTTCATAGATGCAGCTCCCATTGGCTCTACACCAATGATCTTTGTAGCAGGACTAACACCTTTAACATATGTACCAACACCTGATGCTAATCCACCACCGCCGATTGCTGTAAAGATATAATCAACTGGTTTCTCCATATCATGCATAATTTCAACTGCCACTGTTCCTTGACCAGCAATAACATACGGATCATCGAACGGATGAACGAACGTCATTCTATTATCCTCACAATAGCACTGCGCTTCTTGGAACGAGCTATCAAATGTATCACCAACTAATACAATTTCCGCAAAATCACCACCGAAAAATTGTACTTGCGATACTTTTTGTTTAGGTGTCGTTGTTGGCATGAAGATTTTTGACGGAATCTTCAATAAATTACACGTATAAGCAACTCCTTGTGCATGATTACCAGCACTTGCACAAACAACACCGTTTTGTAATTGTTCTTTCGATAAACTTTGAATTAAATTGTACGCACCACGAATTTTGAAAGAGCGAATTAATTGTAAGTCTTCTCTTTTTACATAAACGTCACAATCATATTTCTCAGATAAAACTGTATCACGTTGTAACGGTGTTTTAATAACGATATCTTTCATGCAATTATGAGCCATTAAGATATCTTCAATTTTCACTCTCTCCTTTACCTTCTGCACCATTTCATATCATCCTTATCTCTTTTAAATTGGCTCAATCGAAATTCGGGATTTTTAGAACTGCACCTGTATTCGCCGATGTTACCATCTGTGCATAACGTCCAAGCCAGCCAGTTTTCACTTTCGGTTCTGGTCGTTTCCATTCTTTTTTACGCTTATCTAATTCTTCATCACTAACTCTTACTTCTAACAATCTTTCCTCAACATCGATACAAACGATATCCCCTTGCTTGAGAAGTGCAATCGTTCCGCCAGCAGCTGCTTCTGGTGAAATATGCCCTACCGAAATACCACGTGAAGCTCCAGAAAAACGACCATCCGTTAATAGCGCAACATCTGCACCTAATCCCATACCAGCAATCGCTGATGTTGGTGCTAACATTTCCGGCATACCAGGGCCGCCTCTTGGTCCTTCATAGCGAATAACAACTACATCGCCTTTCTTAACTTTCCCAAGCATAATGCCCGCAAGTGCCTCATCTTGTGAATTAAAAATAACGCAAGGTCCTTCAAATCGTTTTACTTCTGTTGCCCCACTTTTAATAACTGCCCCATCTTTCGCAAGGTTTCCTTTTAATATACGTAATCCCCCTTCTTCACTATGAGGGTTTTCGAGAGAATGAATAACTTCCTTATCTTTAATCTCTGCATGAGCAATGTTTTCTCTTAATGTTTGCCCAGTAGCAGTAATACGGTCTAAATGAAGCACCCCTTCTTTTCGACTCATCTCTTTCAAAATTGCACTAATCCCGCCTGCTCGATCAATATCTTCCATATGCCAATTGGAAGCAGGGCTTACTTTACATAAATGTGGTACACGTCTTGAAACGGCATCAATGCGGTTCATATCGTAATCTAAACCCGCTTCTTGTGCGAGAGCTAATGTGTGCAATACTGTATTCGTTGATCCACCCATTGCCATATCAAGCGCGAACGCATCATCAATCGCTTCTTCCGTTACGATGTCTCGCGGTTTAATATCTCTTTCAATTAAAATCTTTAATTTCTCTGCTGCTTGTTTAATTAATTCTTCGCGTCTTGGATCGATGGCTAAAATACTTCCGTTACCCGGAAGAGCTAAACCTAACACTTCACATAAACAGTTCATAGAGTTTGCTGTAAACATACCGGAACAAGAACCACAAGATGGACAGCCATGATCTTCAATATCCTTTAATTCTTCTTCTGAAATTTTACCAGATTGATAAGCTCCTACTCCTTCAAAAACAGAACTTAAATCGACAACTTCTCCTTTAGATGTTTTTCCAGCCGCCATCGGACCACCTGAAACAAAAACAGTTGGAATGTTAATACGAAGTGCAGCCATCATCATACCAGGTGTGATTTTGTCACAGTTTGGAATACAAATCATGCCATCAAACCAATGTGCATTTACAACCGTTTCTACTGAATCTGCAATGATTTCACGACTCGGAAGTGAATAACGCATACCGATATGCCCCATCGCAATACCGTCATCTACTCCAATTGTATTAAATTCAAATGGAACCATACCTGCTGCACGCACTGCTTCTTTAACAAGTTTCCCAAACTCATTTAAGTGCTTATGACCTGGAATAATTTCAATAAAAGAATTACAGATAGCTATAAACGGTTTATCAAAATCTTCATCTTTCAAACCAGTTGCTTTTAATAAACTACGGTGCGGCGCTTTATCAAAACCTTTTTTAATCATGTCACTTCTCATCTTGTCAAATCCCTTCTTACGTATTTTTCACTTACAATCGCTTACTCTATTTCTTTACTAATTCTTTCGGTGCATGAATCCAGCTCATCATTTCACGAAGCTCTGCCCCTACTTTTTCTAACTGATGATTTTGCTCTGCTTTTTTCATCGCATTATATGTTGGACGCCCAGCTTGATTTTCTAAAATCCATTTCTTCGCGAATTCACCTTGCTGAATTTCTGTAAGTACTCGTTTCATTTCTTTCTTCGTTTCATCTGTAACAATTCTCGATCCTGTTACATAATCTCCGAACTCAGCCGTATCTGAAATAGAATGGCGCATGTTCGTTAAACCACCTTCGTACATTAAATCAACAATTAACTTTAATTCATGTAAACATTCAAAGTACGCAATTTCAGGACGATATCCACCTTCTGTTAATGTTTCAAAACCAGCTTTTACAAGTGCAGTTACCCCGCCGCAAAGCACTGCTTGCTCTCCGAATAAATCTGTCTCCGTTTCTTCTTGGAATGTCGTTTCAATTACACCTGCACGTGTACAACCTACACCTTTTGCATACGCAAGCGCTACACTTAATGCCGTGCCAGTTGCATCTTGATGTACTGCGACTAATGCCGGAACACCATTTCCTTCTTGGAATACACGGCGAACGAGATGACCTGGACTTTTTGGTGCAACCATCGCTACATCTACGTAACTTGGCGGATTAATTTGTCCGAAGTGAATATTAAATCCATGTGAGAAAAGTAACATTTGTCCTTCACGGAGATTCTCTTCTACTTCTGCTTTATATACATGTGCTTGCTGTTCATCTGGCAATAACATTTGTACAACTTGCGCGGTTCGAACCGCTTCTGAAACAGACATTACTTCAAATCCATCTGCTTTTGCTACTTCAAAAGACTTACCAGGTCGAACACCAACTACAACTTCCACACCAGAATCACGTAAATTTTGTGCCTGCGCATGACCTTGAGATCCATAACCAATTACCGCAATTGTTTTCCCTTGTAATAACTCTAAATTTGTATCTTTCTCATAACACGTTTTCATATTCCATACACTCCCTATAATTTATTTACTTGCAGTACATCAATTAATTTTTTCAACTGACCAACAAGTAATGTCGCTTCATTTTCAGTACAAACTGCTGTGAGTTTCATTTCAGAAACACCACTAGTATCTCTTTCGTTTAAATGTAAAGAAGAAATATAATAACCACGCCGAGCAAAAATCCCACTTATACGTAATAAGACGCTTGGCTCGTTATGAATAACGAGTGAAAAAGTATGACTCATTCTTCCCACCTCTTCATAATCATTTCGTTATTCCCTTTGTTTGGCGGAACCATTGGAAATACGTTTTCACCTTCTTCTACACAAAAATCAACGACGACAGGACCTTCATGAGCAAATGCTTCTAACATCACTTGTTTCGCCTCGGCTGAATTTGTCGCTCTTAATCCTTTCACTCCATAAGCTTCTGCCACTTTCACAAAATCTGGTGATCCAATTTTTGATTCTGACAAACGATTTTCATAAAACATTTCTTGCCATTGCCTTACCATCCCTAAAAATTTGTTATTTATAATAAATACTTTTACAGGAATATTATTTTCAGCAATTGTTTGTAATTCTTGAATGTTCATTTGAAAAGAAGCATCGCCTGCAATACAAATGACGAGTTCTTCTTCTTTCGCAAGCTGAGCACCAACTGCCGCTGGGAAACCAAACCCCATCGTTCCTAGTCCGCCAGATGTTAGAAAAGTCCGTGGGTTTTTCGCTTTATAAAAATGCGCAGCCCACATTTGATGTTGTCCTACTTCTGTCGTAACAATCGCTTCACCATTCGTTAATTCACTTACTAGACTAATAACATGCTGTGGTTTTAACTCACCTTCTTTTTGATTGTAGGAAAGAGGATATTCCTCCTTCCATTCCTCTATTTTCGTAAGCCATTCATTTGTTTGTGTACGAATTGGCATATGTAACAACATGTGTAACGCTTTTTTCACATCTCCAACAATCGGATATTCCACAGGTACATTTTTATGGAACTCCGAAGGATCTATATCAATATGTACCTTTTTCGAATGCGGAGAAAAGAGTTCTAATTTTCCTGTTACACGATCATCAAAGCGAACACCCAAAGCAAGTAGTAGATCACATTCTGTTACTGCCATATTTGCAGCATACGTTCCATGCATGCCGAGCATTCCTAAAAATAACGAATCTCCCGGCGGATATGCACCAATTCCCATTAAAGTGGAAACGACAGGAATACGATTCTCCCTCGCAAACTGGATGAGTTCATCAGATCCACCTGCATGAATGACACCTCCGCCGATATAAAGAAGTGGGCGTTTTGCTTCGGAAATAGCTTTAGCTACCTCCCTAAGCTTCCTACTGTCTGGCATAGGCTCTAGTTTGTATCCTGGAATCTCAATTACTTTATTATAAAAACTTGTTACATTTTCATTTTGAACATCTTTTGGAATATCAATTAACACTGGTCCTGGGCGCCCGCTTTCGGCGATGTAAAAAGCTTCTTGTACAATACGTGATAAATGATTCACATCACGAACTTGGTAATTATGCTTCGTAACAGGTACTGTAATCCCAACAACATCTGCTTCTTGAAATCCGTCTTTTCCGATGAGCTTTTTTGCAACTTGCCCTGTAATAACAACTAAAGGAATCGAATCCATATAAGCATCTGCTAAACCCGTAACTAAATTTGTCGCCCCTGGTCCAGAGGTAGCAAAGACTACCCCGACCTTTCCAGAAGCTCTCGCATATCCTTCTGCCCCATGAATGGCAGCTTGTTCATGACGAGTTAAAACGTGCTTCAAACCACTTCCGTATAACGCATCGTATACTGGCAAAATCGCTCCGCCCGGATAACCGAAAACAGTCGTTACACCTAATTTTTTCAAACATTGAATAACGTGCCCCGCTCCTGTCACATCTTCACACTGTAATTTCTCACCTGTTGTATGCTGCTCCATTTTAATTAACTCCTCTCCCTATCTACAGTAAGCTCTCCGCCAGCCCTGGAACACGTACTCCTCTTTCTCTCGTTAACTTTTTAAATTCCTCTGTCAATTGTTTCGTTACACTTCCTGGTTTCCCATCTCCAATTTCTCTTGAATCAACTTTCACAACCGGAATTAATTCTGCTGCCGTTCCCGTTAAAAATACTTCATCAGCTACATATACGTCATGACGTGTAAACGGTCTTTCCTCACACCGAATATTAAGTCGCTCACATAGCTCGATAACACTATTTCTCGTAATACCTTCTAGCGCTCCTAAATAAGAAGGAGGTGTTAACACTTTTCCATCTTTCACAATGAAAACATTATCTCCAGATCCTTCACAAACATATCCTTGTTGATTTAACATAAGGGCCTCTAACACTCCTGCCTGTGCCGCTTCAATTTTCACAAGTACGTTATTTAAATAGTTCATTGACTTAATACGTGGATCTAATGCATCTGGCGTATTACGTCTCGATGCAACAGATACAACGCTTAGTCCATTATCGTAAAATTCCTGTGGGAATAACTTTAATTGTTCTGCAATGATAATAACGCTCGGTTTCACACAACTTCTAGGGTCGAGCCCTAAGTCACCTTTTCCTCGTGAAACAATTAAACGAATGTAGGCATCCGCATACTCATTTTTTTGCAACGTTTGTAAAACCGCTTCTTCCATTTCTTCAACCGTCAATGGGATTGTAAGTAAAATAGATTTTGCCGATTCATATAATCGTTTTACATGTTCTTTTAAACAAAATACATTTCCACCGTAACTACGAATTCCTTCAAATACACCGTCTCCGTATAAAAAACCGTGATCATATACTGAAACAACTGCCTTTTCCTTTTCTACAAATTCCCCATTCATATAAATGTACTGGTTTCCCATCTCACATCGCTCCTCTTTTTTTCTCTCTATTTTTGCAATCTATTTCTATATCGATTGCTGAGATGAGTATTTTTAACAGAATATTCAGTATATAAACCTTAAAAATATACTCGTCTCAACAATCGATTACATACATACTTGTAGCAATCCATTGCTGAGACGAGGGAATCGTGGTACCACTCAGCTTCCTTATACTTCTCACGAAATATAAACTCTGCAAGTCCAATTAGACTTTTGGTTTTTCTATCGGAAACAACTCCGCTACTTTTTACTAGTTTTCAAAAGTAGTACTCCGAGGTGATCTTCAATGATGAAATTGTTACCACCCTCACAGCTTCTGGGCAGCTCTCTGAAACAATTTTTATCATTTACTCTCCTCTTCTACGCATTATCGTATTCTATTTTTAAAATAAAAACTCTCGCCTCAGCAATCAACTACTACAATTTAGTAGCTTTGATTGCTGAGGCGAGAGTTTCGCGTTACCACTCAGCTTCCTTATACTTCTCGCGAAATATAAGCTTTGTAGGTCCAATTAGACCCCCGTCCTTTTACCGGAGACGATGCCGTCGCTCTCTACTCAGTTTCCCTTTCGCAAGCGATGCTCCGAGGTGATCTTCAATGATTCGATTGTTACTACTCTCACAGCCTAGGAGCAGCTCTCTGAAACGATCATAACCATCTACTTTCCTCTTCTTTGCATATACAACATATAAAGTTAGAAAATTCTTAATTAACTTTTATTTGTTAAACGTATTATAGGACGTTGTTCTTTTCATTGTCAACATGTTTTCCAAAAAAAAATTTAAAATTCAATCCATTTTACTAGAAGTCTATTTATTTTTTCTCAAAACAAGATCGGAATGAATTCCTTACACATCCTCATATATTACTTAAGTATGTTCGCATTACTACATAAAAAAAACAACTTAATAACATATAAAATTTTATGAGGAGATGAGAAAACTATGTTAAAAGGAAAAGTGGCATTAGTTACAGGAGCAAGCCGAGGAATTGGACGTGCTATTGCAAAACGTTTAGCAAACGACGGTGCATTAGTTGCTATTCATTATGGAAATCGAAAAGAAGATGCTGAAGAAACTGTGTATGAAATTCAATCAAATGGCGGATCTGCTTTTTCTATCGGTGCAAACCTTGAATCTTTACATGGTGTAGAAACCCTTTTTAGTTCTTTAGATAGCGAATTACAAAAAAGAACTGGTAGTACTAAATTTGATATTTTAATAAACAACGCTGGAATTGGTCCTGGTGCTTTTATTGAAGAAACGACTGAACAATTTTTTGATAGAATGGTTTCAGTTAATGCAAAAGCACCATTCTTTATCATCCAACAAGCTCTATCTCGTTTACGTGACAATAGCCGAATTATTAATATTTCATCCGCTGCCACTCGTATTTCTTTACCTGATTTCGTTGCATATAGTATGACGAAAGGCTCTATTAATACAATGACTTTCACACTAGCAAAACAGCTCGGAGCACGAGGAATAACAGTGAATGCAATACTTCCTGGATTTATTAAAACAGATATGAATGCGGAACTCTTGAGCGACCCAATGATGAAACAGTACGCTACTACCATTTCCGCTTTTAATCGCTTAGGTGAAGTAGAAGACATTGCCGATACCGCGGCATTTCTTGCTTCTCCAGACAGCCGGTGGGTTACTGGACAATTAATTGATGTGAGCGGAGGATCTTGTTTGTAATTTCTTAATCTACTTACGCAAAAAAAGCCAGCATTTTTGCTGGCCTTTTTCACTGTGTAAAACGATACCCTACTCCCCAAATTGTCTCGATGTATGATTTATCGAATGGATCGAGTTCAATTTTGTGACGAATATTTTTCACATGTACAGCAACCGTTGCTGCATCACCAATTACATCCATCCCCCATACAGTTTCAAAGAGACGATCTTTACTAAATACTTGATTTGGATGTTCTGCCATACAAGTTAATAAATCAAATTCTTTTCCTGTTAGCATGACCTCAGTTCCATTTACAAATACACGTCGTGCTGATTTATCAATAAACAACCCTCGAATACGAATTTCATCTTTTATTAGTTCTCGTTTTCCTGTTAAACGATCATAACGAGCTAGATGAGCGTTTACACGTGCCACCATTTCACTCGGGCTAAACGGTTTTATAATATAATCATCTGCTCCAAAACCTAACCCTTTAATTTTATCGATTTCCTCTTGTTTTGCGGACACCATAAGTATTGGGATGTCCTTTTTCAATCGAACTTGTTTACAAATTTCATATCCATCTATTCCCGGTAACATTATGTCTAAAATTAACAAGTCATAATCCTCCAGAAGAACTCTTTGTAAACCTTTTTCACCAGAGTAATCAATATCTACTGTATATCCAGCAACCTCTAAATAATCCTTTTCTAACTCTGCTATAATAGCTTCATCTTCAATAATTAAAATTCTTTTCAAGATGCTCTCCTTTTTCTAATTGATTTTTTGTAATGTAAATGCCAGCGTCGTTCCTTTACCTTTTTTGCTTTCTACCCAAATATCACCACCATGTTGTGTGATAATCTGATGTGCAATTGACAAACCAAGTCCGCTTCCACCTGTTTTAGAATTTCTAGAATGATCTGCACGATAAAACCTTTCAAATATATGAGGCAACGCCTTCTCTTCTATTCCTACCCCATTATCTTTTATGTAAATCGTTACATAATCAATAGATTCGGTCATGCGAATTCCTATATATCCCTCTTCTTTATCCATATACTTCACACTATTCCAAATGATATTTGTAATAACACGACGTAATTTTTCACGATCACCTTTTACCAAAATAGAAGTATCCTTTTGAGCATCCCATCTCACTGCAATTCCCTTATCTTGTAATTCAAGCTGTAGTTCTTCTATGCAATCAGATAAGTATTGATTAATTTCAACCTCTTCAAATTGAAACGGTTCCTCTTTTAAATCAAGTTTTGAAAAGAGAAAAAGCTCGTCAATTAATTGATCCATATCAAACACTTTATGATAAATAATCGTTAAATATTTATCTAATTGTTCTGGAGTTCGAGCGATACCCTCTTTAATTCCTTGTACATAACCTTTAATAGCCGTTATTGGCGTCCGTAAATCATGAGAAATATTTGAAAGCAACTCTTTACGATTTTTTTCATATTGCATTTGCAACTCGACCGATTCCTTCAACCTGCCACGCATCTCTTCAAACGATAAACTTAATTCACCTATTTCATCTTTCGCAAGTGGCTTTACTTGAAAATCTAAATCACCCTTTTGAATTCTTTCAGTTGCCTGCTTTAATGAATGCAATGGTTTAATAATACTCCGTGATATAAAATATGTTAATATTCCATTCGTAATAATTAACCCAAGTATTAAAGAGAATACGAAATACGGGAAAAATTCTCTAATCATTTCTTCTAAAGGATTTACATACTCAAATACAAAAATACTTACCTTATCCTTCTCTTCATCGTAGTAATCAAATTGCTTATAGTAAAAAGAATTACCCTCTATTTTCACATCCATTCCCTTTCTTTGTCCTTCCGTTTCAAATGCGGGTAGGTATTTATCAAACGAAGAGATTTTAAAATATGGGGATGAATATGTAAGCTCATCATTTTTTCGAATTAGTAATCCTGCTTGATTATCGTTTAATTCTTTATCAGTTTCCTTTAAAAAATTTATATCCTCCAATTTATCTGGAGCATACGATGAAAGAATTTTCAACCTACTAAAAATATCATCTTCATCTTCTTTTGTACGAATAGCTCCCTCCTGCTCTTTATCAATGAGAGAATGACTATTTTGATTAAGACCAATGATTGCTTTTGCAATACGAATATCACCAAATAAAGTAACACTAATTAACATAACTGCTATACCGCAAAAAACGATTGGAATAATTACCATCGCAACATACGACAACAGCAATCTAATACGGATTGACATTACAGAACTCCTATGAACATTATAATTTTAGCTTGTTACAGAATTCACCGGAAACGAAACTTGACTCATCCAAATACCCGCTAATAATACGAGTATAGCTAGAACAATTTCTAAGAGCAATAAACGGCGATTAACTGTTCCAATATCGATACCCCATGTTTTCGTTTGTCTCCATGCTACAATTGTAATTATACATACAGTAAGAATCTTTATATTTAAAAGGTTCGTCCATATTGAATTAAAATTAAAAAGCACCCAATTCCTTGTCTGTAAAAACACAATTAATTCTCCAGAAAGAAATGCTAGAATAAATGAAATACCAGCAATAATGCTAAAATGCTTACGGAAACTCTTTTGATCAAATGTAATTTTGTATAATGTTGTCCACGCTATAACAAGAGCTAAATAAATAAGTGCTCCTAGCCACACTGCTATACTCATAACGTGGACCATTCTAATTATAACTGCTGCCCAATTTGGATTAGTAATCCATACATGGCCTGTGAAAGAAAAACTCGCAACAAGAAATCCCCAAATTAGCGCATACCATTCGTTCCCCATATGCTGCAAAGACATAAGAACCAATAATAGCAGTTGAATCATAATAATAACTGAAAATGGCGAATGAATAAGTAAACTCTCCTTCGGAATAATTGACTTATACACTATTAATTCGGCTATTAATCCTACTACAAGTATAGAGAAAAAAATCTTTTTCATATTCTTCATTCTTTGCAATATGGAAGGTAATCTATAACGTTTTACAAGCATATCGAGCCACTTTACTCCTGCTCCAATTAAAATCATTCCCTCTACAATATAGCGTAGTGTTACTATCATAACATCTGAAAATACTGAGCCACTCCTACTCGCATTTCCCTCTACCACTACATTAGTTTGTACTTCTTCTCCAATTGAAAAGGGATAGCCTCCCTCACTCGGATGTCCGTCTGCAGAAATCATAGACCACCTTACTGTGTAAGTACCATTATTTAAGTTTGGTAATTTCACTTTTATTTTTGTTGGATTATCTAATATTTCAACCTTTGATACTTGCACTCTCTTTGCACTTGGATCTAGCAGTTCAATATTGACTACATTTCCTGTAACTGGTTCACTAAATTCAAGAATAATCTGTTCCGGTTGTACTGTAAGAACCTCACCCTCTTTAGGGGTGGCTCCTACAACACTTGTATGAGCAAATACACTACTATGAGAAAATAAAAATATACTTACACTTGTTAAAATAAATACTATCATTCTATAAAGCATGAAAACCTCCGTATTATTATTCTGGATGATTACCTGAGTGATCTCCGGTAGAAAATGGAGTAGTTACCCCCTCATAATTCATCATCGTATGCATTCCTTTTTCCGCATGAACGAGATGATGACAATGAACCATCCATAGTCCACTATTATTTGCCTCTAAAGCAATTTCATATTCTTCTCCCGGAAAAACATTAACTGTATCTAAGTAAATCGGACTTCCCTCCATTGATTTACCATTTTTAGAAATAACCTGGAATGTATGTCCATGCAAATGCATTGGATGAATTTCTTCCCCCTTATTTTTAAAGCGAATCTTAACTTTATCTCCTTTCTCTACTTTAATGGGTGGAATATCAGGTGATGTCTTTCCATTAATTGTATACACCCATTTTTCTTGTCCATTTACATCTTTCACACCTTCTGCCAAATCCATATCATAGACCTTTGTAAATTTTGAATCTATCGTAAACTTGCCAACTTCTTTTTCTCCATATTTCGTAAAATCAAACCATGGATAACTCTTTATATCAATAGGTTTTTTCGGCAAAGAACCGTTCCCAATATTCGTCGTTAACATTCGATTCATTTTCTTAGATGGATCCACATTAATAAGTTTTACACTCGTTGTTTCTGGCATTTTAAAAACAAGGTCATAACGTTGTGCAGCTCCCATCGGAAGAATTGCTTTATCTAGCTCGTCCCCACCTTTTATATCACGACCATCTAATGCGATAATTTGAAATGGCGCTCCAACTAATGTCATTAAATGCGTATTATTCCCAGCATTAATTAAGCGAAGGCGTACTGTTTCACCTGGTTTTGCATCCAATCGTAGTCCCTCACTTGTATCATTTAATGTAAATACATCGTAATCATCTCCATCAGATAAATCTTTGAGTTGATCATTACTTGGCATCATTAACGGTCCTTCTAAAGTTTGTGCCTTTTCATTTCGAATATAATTACTAGGATAGCTATCCCAATCTTTATCTTGTTCGCCATTATGCTTACCGGTTTTTATGGCTCCTGTTTTCCATTCATGGATCGCCACTGTATAATCCTTTTCATATTTTACAGCTGGTTTATTCGGTTCAATAACAATGGTTCCAAATAGTCCCCGCTCCGTTTGTTTTGCACTTTTTTGATGTGAATGATACCAATATGTCCCCACCTGATCAGCATTAAATGCGTATGTATATGTTTCACCTGGTTTTATAGCATTTTGCGTAACACCTGGAACACCGTCTACCGCCGCAGGAACATCTAATCCATGCCAATGGATTGTAACGGGTTCTGGCAATTCATTTTTCAAATTTACAACAATATGTTCACCTTGTTTAACTCGAATTTGAGTACCCGGTGATGTTCCATCAAAGGTCCATGCATCTACCTTTTTCCCATTTCCCAAATCTACACTTGCTACTTTCGCCGTAATATTAAAAGTTTTTGTAACCCTTTTTTTGGCCTCTGAATTAGCAATAGATGTAATTGATTCTGAAGTAGATGTTGCATCTGTTAACTTCTTTTTTTCATTTGTACCTGGGTAATTATTTATTAAAAAATATCCAAAAATAACTAACCCTAATAGTAAGCATGCCGCAATCAATATATTTCTTAAATCGCTTTGTATAAATTCCTTTTTCATATTAGTCTCTCTTTCATTTTTTGTTGTAAACTATTAATTTTCATACGTGGATTCATTGCCTATCACCTCACATATTCACTTCGATTTACATCATAACACTCAGAAAAAAAGAAACTTTGAAGGAATTTTAAAGACTTTATAAAGAAATATATTTCAATTTTTCTTTACTTCTAAATCTTTTTTATTGCGCAATAAAAAAGATTGTATAATACTATATAAAACATATATATTTAGGAGGATTACAACAATGTCCGAAAAAACATACGAACTCGCAACCTTCGCAGGCGGTTGCTTTTGGTGCATGGTAAAGCCATTTGATGAACTTCCTGGTATTCATAAAGTGTTTTCTGGCTATGCAGGTGGTCATGTAGAAAGCCCAACATATGAACAAGTAAAAGCTGGTACATCTGGTCATTTAGAAGTTGTACAAATTACATTCGATCCTTCTATTTTTCCATATGAAAAATTACTAGATTTATATTGGCCACAAATCGATCCAACTGATGATGGCGGACAATTCTTTGACCGCGGTCCATCTTATCGCACTGCTATTTTTTATCATAATGAAACGCAAAAAGAGCTTGCTGAAAAATCAAAACAAGCTCTTGCAGAAAGCGGTATGTTTAAAGAACCAATCGTAACTGAAATTCGCCTGGCTGCACCTTTTTATGAGGCTGAAGAATACCATCAACATTTTTATAAAAAAAATCCGGAGAAATATGCTACTGAGCAAAAAGAATCTGGCCGTGAAGACTTTATAAAAGAAAATTGGCAAAAAAAATAATAAAAATGCATCGTACCTTTTAAGTACGATGCATTTTTATCTTTGAAAAAAGTACCATGCAATGATGAGAACAACCGCTGTCAATGTCCAAAGTGCGATTTCATTTTTCACTCTACTCTTCTTCTTAGTCATTTCATTCCCTCCTAATAGCAATACAACATATTCAAGATTTCCTCTGTTTAATTGTCCATCTTATATACGTGAATACATCCGTACAAATTCTTATAACAAGACCACCAATGATTCCGATTGCAATTGAAATTACTAACATCTGTCCAAAACTAAGAGTAGTTGTGTATGTTATGTAGATAACAACGCATACAAGTAAAACATCCGGTAAAGAAAGCAAAAACTTTTTAAGCATTTCTTCAGCTCTCCTATGCTTTATTTATCTCTTCTACTGTAGCTTTGAAATAAAGCTTGTTTAAAAATTCTATTTAGACACTCATTTTACGCAAAAAGAATAAGAACCCCTTTTGAAAAGAGATTCTTATTCATCAAATGCAAATCTGATTATTTTCTACATATCCTTTACTATAATTACTCCTAAAATAGAATAATATTACTAGTGATTTGTTGTGAATTAACTATTTGCTAGGCAATCGGATGTTACGCCAGCTACTTACGTCGCATTGACCATATGTATTGTCACCTACCGCTACCACGGTGCCATCTAATTTAAGACCGACCGTATGCACACAACCAGCTGCTACCGCTACAATATCGCGCCAATCACTTACATTACATTGTCCATACTCATTCCTGCCCACTGCCACCACGGTACCGTCTGATTTAAGTCCGATTGTATGATTACTCCCTGCCGCTATTGCCATAATATCTTTCCAGCTGCTTACATCGCATTGACCAAGTTTATTATTCCCCACTGCCATCACTTTGCCATCCGATTTCAGACCAACAGTATGAAGATAACCTGCCGCCAATGCCACCATACCACTCCAGTCACTTACATCGCATTGTCCATATCGATTATTCCCCACTGTGGTCACTGTGCCGTCCAATTTAAGACCGACTGTATGCCAGTCACCCGCCGTGACCGCCACAATATCACGCCAGCTGCTTACATTGCATTCTCCTTCTTTATTTCGGCCCACCGCTATTACCGTACCATCCGGTTTAAGGCCAAGGGTACGACGCCACCCTGTCGCAACCGATACGATATTATGCCATTCGTTTACATCACATTGATCATGCTTATTCCACCCCACCGCTTCCACAGTATTATCACTTTTCAGAGCGATTGTATGAGCATTACCCGTGTTCGTCGCCATATGAACATTGCCCGCTGCGACTGCTTCAATATCACACCAACGGCTTACATTGCACTCTCCTTCTTTATTTCGCCCCACTGCCACAACTGTTCCATCCGATTTAAGAGCAACTGTATGACCACGACCTGCCGCTATCGTACCTTTAGGCCACCGTTTCACTTTTAATATCTCTTCGTAATTCATGTTTTACCTCCTTGCATATAAGCAACTGTATCCAAATAGATATTTTTATCTAATTTCATTATAAATGACCCGACTTTTTTTATAAATTTACAGCTACAAAAGAAGCCTATTATTACTTCTTCAAAAAATAAAAACCTCCAGTTTAAATACTAGAGGTTTTTTCTTTACTTCTTCAATCGTTCAATAAAATCGTTCAATTTATCAAGTGATTTCATATTCTGATTACAAGCTACACCATCTTTGCAAATATAGTTTCCCTTTCTAACGAATGTTCCTTGTACATCACCTTTAATTTCAACTAAAAACATTCCTACTTCTTCATGTCCATGACATAATGAACAAATGCTCTTTTTATTTAAACTTTGGAACGTACCTTGCAGACCAACAAACTTATTTTTATCATTTTTCGCTATAATAAATTTCCTGCTTGACCCTTTATCAATCCAGCTTAAATAAGATAATTCTTTCATGTTCAGTTCTTCCATATCAGGAAGTTTTAATTTTTTCGCTTTAGGAAATAATTTTTTTAATGTTTGCGCTGTAACTTCCTGAAACGGAATGACATACGGATTTATTTTCAGTAAAAACGATTCTGCATCTTCTCTATTTTGAACTGTTAATACCGTATCAATTAACTCTTTCTGTTCATCCGTTAAATTCTCAAATACATGTATTATCTTTTCAATCGCTAGTGATTTTAACGCTTGAATTACACCTCTATCATTTGCCGTTGCATGCCCATTTGCTAAAATATAAGCTTGTGACTTTATAAAATTGTATTGATCACTTCTAATAAAAACTTCCATCTTTATCACTCCATACAAATTGTTGATCTAGTCTTATTGTATACAATGATTCAGCATTTTGATATGTAAAAGATAACTTAGAAATGAACATTACATACTCTGACTATGTTCTACCGAGGCATTTCCTGACAAAAGAAACCATCATCTGTTTTCCATTCTGCATATAATACATCTTCAAATTTAGTAATCCCTTTTTGCTTTATTTGTTTATAAAGCCATCCTTCATCAAAACCTGCTTCTCTCAAATTATCTTTCACTACTTTCCCATCACTAATTAATGAAATTGGTAAGTATACAGGCTTATGTTTTAAGCTTAAATCATTTATAGTGGGAGATTCATATTTGCTCTTTTTCAGAACACTTATGTTTCCATTAGGTTCCAAAATCATATATTCAACTTCTCGGATTGAAAATATATCTTTTTGTTGTCTTAGCATTTGTTGTAATTGATTAATATCCAAATGATTTGAACTTAATTGTTCTCGGTCAATCTTTCCATTACGGATAATAATGGAAGGATATCCTTCAAAAAACCTTCTTGTTCCTCTTATTTTTTGTGTTATCACTTCTATTGTATAAATTAAAACCACCCATACAAATACTGAATATAAAATAGACCACACTTTAATTTTAGGGTCATATATTGAATTACCAACAAGCTCACCAAGAACGATAGCAGAAATAAAATCAAATGGCGTCAGCTGAGATATTTGTGTTTTCCCTAATATTTTCGTAGCAATTAACAGAACAAAAAATCCAACTAAAAGCTCTATCGTTATTTGTCCAATATGATTCATATATGTTCACCTTTCTGCTTTTCACTCAAATACTATGTATACTATTTAGTAAAAAAACGGCACAATATTGCTATTATCATGCCCATTCATATCCAGTAGATACAAAGCAAAAAGAGTCTAGTTCAATTTAATAATTGAACTAGACTCTTTTATCTTCATTTAGAGTACACAATCTTTTTAATCGTTTCTCCGGAAAGAAAATACTCCTCTGCAAGTTGATGAATGGAAATTCCGCTTTTAAACGCTTCTTTAATTGCTTTGTTTCTTTCATCTAGTTGTTTTCTTCCTCCAGATCGTGTACCCCATTTATAATGTTTCGTTTCTTGTTTTGGAATGTAAATTGTTTCACCTTGTATATACTTTTGAATTTCAGCAATTAAACTCTCCGGTAAAACGGTCTTAGCCTTTACGTATTTCATTTCTGCTCGCCCCTTATTTTTTATGGTTCATTTCAATAAGGTGCAAAGCCAAATATAAAAAATGATACGAGCTCATTTTGGCGATGAATTGTATATTACTTGTCTACCTCACGCAAAGTATCGCCATTTCCATACTTGGCTTTGCATGAGACGCTGCAGTGTCTGGCAATTGAATTATAATCGCCATATAAACACCTCCTAATATACCTTTTGTATTTTATTATATGATAAATTCCTTCCCCTTGCATCCACATCCTTTTTTAAGCATGAAATTACTTAGTTTGATATAATAACTTTTTAGTCCAATCCAAAAGTATAGTGAGGTTGCGTTATGAAGAAGAAAATAATCATTACAATCGTTACATTATTCATTATTACTGTAGCATTATTTGGAACGTACAAATTGATGAACGCAAGAAGTTTGCAATTGTTTGGAGATTTAACAAACCGAGTAGAAACAAATGAAAAAGTGATTGCTTTAACTTTTGATGACGGTCCTACTAACAATGTAAAACAAATATTACCACTACTAGATACATACAATGCAAAAGCTACTTTCTTTTTAATCGGAAATGAATTAGAGAAAAACTTATCGTTAGGAGAATCTATCGTACAATCTGGACACCAAATTGGAAACCATACATATTCTCATAATAGAATGGTTTTTAAAACACCTTCTTTTATTAAAGAAGAAATAGAAAAAACGAATTCATTCATCCGCCAAACAGGATTTACAGGCGCAATTGATTTTAGACCACCTAACGGGAAAAAGCTAATCGGTCTGCCCTATTATTTAAATAAAAACAATATCGAAACAATCACATGGGACCTTGAACCGGATACTTTTTATAAATCTGCTGCTGATAAAATTGAGTATGTTAATGAAAATGTAAAACCAGGTTCTATCATTTTACTGCACTCTATGTACGATGAGTCTAATGAAAATTTACAGACCATTGAAGGTATTTTAGACTCATTATCTAAGAAGGGCTATCAGTTCGTAACAGTAAACGAACTGCAAAAAAGAGCAAAATAAAAAGGTAGCGTATCATAAAACGATACGCTACCTTTTCTTTTTAAATAATGCCAAGTACATTTAAAAATACGATAATAATCGCAATTGGTGCGATAAAGCGAAGTAAGAATAACCATAATACGAATAATTTATAGCCCTTATTTTTACTTACACCAAGTTCTTTCATTAATACATCTTTCTTCATTTTTAAAGGAACAAAGATGGAAACTAATAAAACACCAAGTGGCATTAGTACGTTACTAACCGCATAGTCCGCTAAATCAAAGATTGTCTTTCCGAAAATCTTCAGATCACTTAATATACCAAATGATAATGCTGATGGTACCCCAACAACGAAGATTAATAATCCTACGATTAAAGCCATTTTTTCACGTTTTCCTTTACCTTTTGCAGTTAAAGATGCAACGCTAATTTCTAACATCGAAATTGCTGATGTAATAGTAGCAAAGAAGAATAGTAATAAGAAAACGATGAAGAATAATTTTCCGAACGCCATTTTACTGAAAATAGCCGGCAATACGATAAATAATAGTCCTGGTCCTTGAGATGGTTCCATTCCAAATGCGAACACAACTGGGAAAATTGCAAGTCCTGCAAGTAATGTAATAACAAGTGTTAAAGCTACGATAGAAAATGCTGAACGCGGTAAACTTTCTTCCTTCGGTAAGTATGAACTATATGTTACCATTACTGCTACACCGACCGATAATGAGAAGAACGATTGACCCATCGCATATAATATGACTTCTGATGTTACATGTGAGAAATCAGGTTGTAAGAAGAAACGAACTCCTTCTCCCGCGCCGTCTAATGTAAGGGCACGAACAATTAATACAAAGAATAAAACGAATAGCGCTGGCATGAAATATTTATTTACTTTTTCAACACCGTTTTGTACGCCTTTACTTACGATAAAAATAGTAATAAGAATGAATAATAACTGTGCTCCTACTGCTAAATAAGGATTGGAAATGATTTCACCAAACGTAGCTTCGTATGCGCCATTTCCTTCCCATAGTCTACCTGTAATTGCATTCCATAAGTATAATAAAATCCATCCCCCTACAACGCTGTAGAAAGAAAGTAATATGAAACAAGTTACAATCCCTAATTTCCCTAACCATGGCCATAGTGTTTTTGGTGCGATTTCTCTATATGCATCAACAGCCTCTTTTTGTGTACTTCTTCCGATAACGAATTCAGCTAATAATAGCGGTAAACCAATTAATAATGTGAAACCGATGAAAATAAGGAAGAACGCCCCGCCTCCTCCGATGCCGGCCATATATGGGAATTTCCAAATCGCCCCAAGACCAATTGCTGAACCTGCTGCAGCTAATACGAAACCTAATTTCGATGTCCATTGCTGTGAATTCATCTGTTAATCTCCTCTCTTTATCTTTTTCTGTTTTACAATCCGGTAGTTATATTGTTCTATGCACACTCTTTTCTAATACGTTCACTTCCTCCCTACTAATAAAAAAACGCCCCTACGTAAATACGTAGGGACGACAAAAATATCGCGGTACCACCCTAGTTATGAAGATACAACAAAAGTAAGACCTAAATAAAAAACGTCCCTACGCAAATACGTAGGGACGATAAATTATCGCGGTACCACCCTAGTTATGAAGCCACAACAAAGTAAGACCTAAATAAAAAACGTCCCTACGTAAATACGTAGGGACGATAAATATCGCGGTACCACCCTAGTTGTGAAACAATCTTCACCACTTTATTTGATAACGGTATAAACTACCGTCTTTCATTTCCTCATAATGTGAGATTTATGAAAGATGCTCCAGGACGAACTTCATGAATAATCTATATACTGATTCACACCAACCATCAGCTCTCTGAAATAGGGAGATATTCACTACTATACCCTTTCATTGCCCAAATATTATTTTCCGAATTGATTACTATCATTTTTATCACACATTAAAAATAGTGTCAACTTATATTTTGAATTTTTATGTATTACATTCTATTTAAAAATGTAAAATATGACTTTTAAATGAATAATATTAGAATATTTATGTGCCATACTATATTAACTTCTCTAACAGGTTTATAGTAGTATACGATAAATGCAAGTCAGCACGAGTAGGAGGAAAGAATTTTGTCTACTTCAAAAGTTTTAAAAGGTACTGCTTTATTAAGTGGTGCAACAATGATTTCACGTATATTAGGTTTTATATACTTCTTCCCTTTTCAACTATTAGTCGGAACACAAGGGGTCGCTTTATATGGATATGCATATTCTTGGTATGGTATTTTATTAAGCTTCTCAACTGCCGGTATTCCTATTGCCGTTTCCAAATTTGTTGCAAAGCATAATGCGCTCGGTGATTATAGTACAAGCAAAAAATTATACAACTCTAGCGTAAAATTAATGTTGTTTATGGGCTTTTTAGGGTTTTTAACTTTATTTATTGGAGCACCATACATATCACAATTTATTATTCGCTCGAAAACGCCAGATCCACAATTTATCGCCGATGTAACACTTACGATGCGAGCATTAAGTTTCGCACTTATTATCGTACCAGCTATGAGTGTTACACGTGGTTATTTCCAAGGTTTTCAACATATGAAACCAAGTGCCGTGTCTCAAGTCGTAGAACAAATTGCGCGCGTGGTTTTCATTTTAGTTGGTAGTTTTATCGTCTCAAAACTATTAGGGGGTTCGGTCGCCTCTTCTGTTGCAGTTGCTACGTTCGGCGCTGTTATCGGAGCGCTTGCCAGCGTTTCGATTTTAATGTTGTACTGGAAAAAATATAATAGATTAAAGCCTCCCGAAGGAGAATTAAAGTCAAGAGCATCGAATATCCCATTAAAAAATATTTATATGGAATTACTTCGATATGCAATCCCAATTGTATTTGTCGGTATCGCAATTCCGCTCTACACGTTAGTAGATCAATATACTGTAGCTGATGTCCTTAGAGCGATGGGAGAGCCGTTAGAAACAGCGAATGCAGTGTTCGCTTATATAACGAACTATGCCCAAAAGTTAATTATGATTCCAGCTTCACTTGCAACTGGATTCTCATTAACGATCATTCCGGCAATAACGAAATCTTATACAAGCGGGAAACTAGAAGAATTACAAGAACAAATTGCAAAGATATTTCAAGTCTTATTATTTTTCACTATCCCAGCTGCATTCGGTCTTGCTAGTATCGCTTACGATGCATTCCGTATGGTTTATGTAAATCCTGAAATTGCACTTGATGGATCACAATATTTAATTTCATTTGCACCTTCTGCTATATTAAGTGCGATTTTCACAGTTTCAGCAGCTATATTACAAGGAATCGATTATCAAAGAAAAACGATGATTGCATTCTCAGCCGGTATTCTCGTTAAAGTTTTAGTAAATACACCACTCTTACATTTATTTGGCGGACACGGTGCCGTACTTGGAACAATTCTTGGATACCTCGTTTCAAATGTTATTATGTTGTACTGCATCGTTAAGTTTGCGAAATTTAAAATTGGCGAAACAGCAAAAACAGTATTTCTTATCACGATTTACTCCGCTGCAATGTCTGCTGTTGTAATTGCATTAAAAGCGATTTTAAAATGGATGATCCCTGGACAATCTTATACGGAATCACTTCTCATTGTCTTTATATGTGGCGCTGCAGGAGGGCTTGTTTATCTTTTATTCGCCCTAACAAGCGGACTTGCTTCACATATTCTCGGTGATAGACTTCAACGATTACCCGTACTAGGTAAATTGATTAAATAAAAAGAAAGAAGGGATGTAACGCATTGTTACATCCCTTCTTTTTTACTTCGCGTATTGAATATGTTTTTGTTGTTCAGCAATATGTAATTTTGGCGCATGGTGTTCTACTAAATGTAATAGCTCTTCAATTAACACTTCTAACTCCTGTACACTACACTCGGGTTTCCCTATTAACGTATTTGCCATTCGCTCGTTTAGATTTTCTGGCTTAATACTCATTCGTTCCACATTATATGACATCCATTTAAACGCTGGGTGATGTACATACATTTTATTCAAACCAAATAAGACCCCAAATATATTTCTTTGCACTTCACAAATAACATCATATAGCATAAGCCAATCTTTTCGTTTTAAAAGCGCCTCTCGATTATGCCAGCGATTGCTTAACCAAAGATTTTCTGAAATCATCCGTTTCGCTAGATCTTCTGGATATGCTACCACTCTCCCTTTTAATTCATTCACTTTCTCTTCTCCATACAAACTAACACCATCATGAACGGATGATACAATACATTGTTTTTCATAACTTATATCATATTGAACCACCACATCCGAAATAACTTTCTCTACTGTTTCAGTTAAAAAGTTACTAATCTCTAATTTAATTCCCTCTTTTGTCAAATACGTTTCCGACCATTCCTCTTCCTCGTAAGGATAATATGACAAAATTGTTCCACCAATATGATTAATAGGCCCTTTACGATCTTCGTCCTCTGGTGGTGCTGACCATAAAATATGTAATTCTATATCTGAATGTTCATCTTCTAACTTTCTAGCTACTGAACCCGCTAAAATAATAGCTTCGATCTTCGGATTTCTCCTATAAATCTCCGATATTTCTATCGCTTTCTCTTTTAATCCCACTTCATTTCCCCCTATAATCGCAGTACACCCTTAATTTTCATTTATCTATTTCGATTTTACGTATTTTATTCCCTTTTCAAATTCCCACTAAATCATATTTCTATCCAATAACGTTGAACAATTTCCCCAGTATGAGAAGAAACTACTTCATTTTCTAACATACCGCCAACCTTTTGAATCGTTTTAGCCGAAGCAATGTTAACTTTATCGCAAGTTATTAACACTTTCTGCAACCCTAACTTTTGTGCTTCACCTAATGCAAGTTGTAGTTGTTTTGTAGCGTAACCTTGGCGACGTTTATTCGGATGAACACTATATCCAATATGACCGCTTTCCCGCAATAATTCTTCGTTTAATCGATGTCTAATATTCACAAAACCTATAAGTTCCCCGTTTTCAAAACTTAAAAATTGGCTAGACGGTACTCGATTACCTTGTAAGTTTTCTCCCACTTCTTGTTTACTCACTTTTTCAAACCATTCATCGAGAGAATCAAAATTTTGTAAAGAACTACTGCCGTGTGGTTGTTCTCCTGATTGTAAAAACGCATGTCTATATGCCGTAATTTCCCCACTATATTCATGTATTGGTCTTAATAGTTTCATTGTCATTCTCCCCTCTTTACAACCTAAAACAAACACCTTAATCGTGAAAATTTCACGATTAAGGTGTTTCTATCAATTTCATTCAAATAATCCCATACTCAAATAACGCTCACCTGTATCAGGTGCAATACATAAAACTTTTTTACCAGCGCCTAATCGTTTCGCTATCATAATCGCTGCGTAAACAGAAGCTCCTGAAGACGGCCCAACTAATAATCCCTCTTGTCTAGCTAAGTTTCTCATTGTCGTTAAAGCCTCTTCGTCTGCAATTTGAATAATTTCGCTATACACTTCTGTATTTAAATTTTTCGGGATAAACCCTGGACTTGTTCCTACTAGTTTATGAGGACCTGGAACACCACCTGATAAAACAGGTGATCCTTTCGGTTCTACTACTGCAATATATAAGTTTGGTAGTTTCTCTTTTAACGTTTCCCCAGTCCCTGTAATAGTTCCACCAGTTCCAGCCGTTGCTACGAATACATCAAGCTCGCCATCCATTTGTTCATAAATTTCAAGTGCAGTCGTATAACGATGAATATTCGGGTTTGCTGGATTTTCAAATTGTTGTGGAATAAAACTATTTGGAATTTGCTTTTGCAGTTCTAATGCCTTCGCAATTGCTCCTGGCATTCTTTGTTCTGCCGGTGTTAAAACTACTTCCGCTCCGTATGCTTTCAATAAATTTATACGCTCTTTTGACATATTGTCTGGCATAATTAAAATCGCTTTATACCCTTTCGCAGCTGCATTCATTGCTAAGCCTATTCCTGTATTTCCGCTTGTCGGTTCAATAATTGTATCTCCTGGTTTGATGAGACCATTCTCTTCTGCAACATGCAGTAAATTATAGGCAGCACGGTCTTTCACACTGCGTGACGGATTAAACATTTCTAGTTTTACATACACATCTGCTGCGTCTTCTGGAATAAATTTAGATAATCGGACGACAGGTGTATCTCCTATTAATTCTGTAACATTTTCACATAATTTCATAGTGCATCCCCTATTCTATCGTTTTCTTATCACTTGGTAATAACCAAGAAGTAAGTCCAATTAATGGTAGACAACTACATAGTAACATAATGAATTGTAGACTATATATGTCCGCCAATTTCCCAAGAACTACAGATCCTAAAGCTCCGAGTCCAAACGCAAGCCCTACAATTAACCCAGATACCATCCCTACTTTTCCAGGAACAAGCTCTTGCGCATAAACAACAATTACACTAAAACTACTTGAACTAATAAAACCGATACATAAAAATAGCGGTACGACCCACACGAGCGAAACGTGAGGTAATAAAAGGGCAAGTGGCGCCGAACCTATCATTGAAAATACAATAATTGTTTTCTTTCCAAATCGATCTGCTAACGGTCCACCAAAGAAAGTTCCTAATACACCGGCAATCATAAATGCGAATACGAAATACTGAGCATTTTTTATAGATAAACCGTAATGTTCAATTAAGTAAAATTGATAAAAATTCCCGATACCAGCACCGTACCAAGAACGTACAAAAGTAAGAAAAACAAGAAGTAGAATAACAAATTTAATATGTGTACTTACAATCGCATTTTCCGCCTCAAGCGCAGCCCTCTTTTTTCTTCTCACAGCGCCAGTTGCTAATTCATTCCTATACCAATTTGATACGAAAATTAATAATACAATTCCTGCTGCTGCAAATGCGGTAAAACCTAAAGAACCAATTTGGCCAAGCGGAACGAAAATTAACGCTGTAAAAATAGGAGCTAGAGAATTCCCTGTATTTCCTCCCACTTGATAAATCGCTTGCGCTAAACCTCGTTTTGCACCGGCTGCCATATAAGCAACACGAGCACCTTCTGGATGAAAGACTGCGGAACCTAATCCGATAAATAAAACAGAAATAATAACAATAATAAAGTTCGGTGCAAATGCAAGTCCAATCATTCCAAGCATACTCGAAAACATACCGAGCGGTAATAAAAATGGTGATGGCTTCTTATCTGAATACATACCAAAGACCGGCTGCATGATCGATGACGTCATATTTAATGCAAACGCAATCCACCCTACTTGCATATAGGATAAATTCATCGTTTTTTCCAAAATAGGAAACAATGCCGGCACGACTGCTTGCATCGAGTCATTTAAAAAGTGACCGAAACTAATCGCAAATAGTATTCGATATATCGTCGGTGTTTCAACAGTGTTTTTTTGCGAAACTGCCTGCATACGTGTATTTCTCCTTCCTGTACAAAATATATATTTATTACAGATAGTGTAATAAAGTAAAACTTTAACCTAGATAAATTCTGACTTTTAAAACATTTCTATTCTATACTGGTTTCATTTCTTTTTCCAGAAATATCACTTCTTTAATAATATATTTTTTCTATATGTTTTATCGGATTTATTTATAGAAATTTTCTATATTTTCTTTTATACTAGGACAGAGATGAAGGGAAGGATGACAACTATGAAGAAAAAAACAAAAGGAATCGTTGCACTCTCAATCACATTATCTATGTTTTTAACAGCATGTGGTCAAAAACAAGAGGCAACAACTACCGGAGAAAAGAAAAAAGAATCTTCAAAACAAGTATTAAACATTGTAGAAGCTGGGGAAATTTCTACAATGGATTCATCTATCGCAACTGATGGGTTTTCTTACGCTGCATTAAACAACGTAATGGAAGGATTATATATGCCTGGTCCTGACAATAAACCTGTTCCCGCGGCAGCTGAATCATACAAACTGAGCGAAGACGGAAAAACATATACATTCACCTTACACGATTCAAAATGGTCAAATGGTGATCCAGTGACTGCTCATGATTTTGAATATGCATGGAAGCGTGCTATAAATCCAGAAACTGCTTCTGAATACGCACATATTATGTTCGATATTAAAAACGCTGAAAAAATAAATAAAAAAGAATTACCAATTGATTCATTTGGTGTAAAGGCGATTGATAATAAAACGCTTGAAGTACAGTTAGAACACCCTGTTCCATACTTTTTAGGGTTAATGGGATTTGCAACATTTTATCCTCAAAACAAAAAAGTTGTAGAAGTGCAAGGGAAAAATTACGGACTTGAAGCTGCAAATGTAGTTTATAACGGGCCGTTTCAATTAAGTGAATGGAAACATGATACAAGTTATAAAATGTCAAAAAACCCGAACTACTGGGATAATAAAAATGTGAAGTTAAGTGAAATTAATGTAAATATCGTAAAAGATACTTCCACAGCCGTTAATTTATTTGAAAGCAAACAAGTTGACCGAATTACGATTAATTCAGAGTTTGTTGATAAATATCAAAAAGATCCGAGCTTAAAGAAAATGGAACGTCCTTCTATGACATTTTTCCGATTTAGCCAAAAGAATCCTTTATTAGCAAACAAGAATGCTCGAAAAGCTATTTCGCTCGCTTTTGATAAACAAGGAATCGCAACAACGATTTTAAATAATGGTTCTATACCGGCGAATGCATTCGTTCCGAAAGGATTCGTAAAAGGACCTGATAATAAAGACTTTCGCAGTACAAGTAATGTAAAAGTAGAAACAAATGTGAAAGAAGCTAAATCACTATGGGAAACTGCGAAAAAAGAAACAAATTTACAAAATGCCTCTCTTTCAATCATAACAACAGATGAGTCTAACGATAAAAAAATTAGCGAGTTTTTAAAAGGTGAACTGGAGAAAAACTTACCTGGACTTAAAGTCACATTACAGCCACTTCCAGTAAAAGCATTTTTAGACCGTGAAGGAAATGGTGACTATGAAATTTCACTTTCTACATGGGGACCAGATTATCCTGATCCTACAACATTCTTAAATATGTTTGTCACTGACGGACCGTTTAATAAGATGAGCTATTCAAACAAACAATACGACGAATTAATTGAGAAAACGAGCTCTACTTTAGCAACTGATTTACCAGCACGTTGGAAAGCGTTCCAAGATGCAGAGAAAATCTTACTTGAAGATGATGCAGCTATCGCTCCAATATTCCAATCAGGGCTTGTATATTTAGAACGTCCAACAGTAAAAGGTGTTGTTATTCGTCCATTTGCAGGAATTTATTCTTATAAGTGGGCCTCTATTACAGAATAAGAAAAAGGCGATCCTAACATATATTAGGATCGCCTTCTTTATTAAATTGCAAAACGCTTATACTTTTCGTAATCACTCGTCTTACATTCTACTTCTAGTTTTGTACCTTCGTTTTCATAACTTGTAGATAAAACGTGCGCATGATTATTGAAATAAGAAACTACCTGTCCTTGATCATACGGAATTAACATTTCACACTTCGTATACTCTTTATAAATGTGTGAACGAATCATTTCGACAAGCTCTTCTATCCCAACATGTTTCTTCGCTGATACATAAACGCGGTCTTCTTGTACTTTCGGAATTTCAACATCTACCATATCTGATTTGTTATAAGCATAAATCGTCGGGATATTTTCTACTCCAATTTTCTTTAACGTTTCATTTGTAATATCAATTAACTGTTCATAATTTGGATTTGCGTAATCTACAACGTGAATAAGTAGGTCTGCTTCCGCTACTTCTTCTAACGTTGAACGGAATGCTTTCACAAGGTGATGTGGTAATTTACTTACAAATCCAACTGTATCTGTTAATAAAAATGATTTGTTATCTGGCAAATCAATATTTCGCACAGATGTTTCTAACGTCGCGAATAACATATCTTTTTCAAATACTTGTTTCTCTTCTGTACCGTTGTAAATTTCAAGCATCGCATTCATCGTCGTTGACTTTCCGGCGTTCGTATAGCCTACTAATGCTACAACTGGTACTTCATTTTTCTTACGTTGCTTTCGCTGCGTTTGACGCTGGGCAACAAGTGCTTCTAGATCTTTATTTAAAACTGAAATTTGTTCTTCAATTTTACGACGATCTAACTCTAATTTCTTCTCACCGACACCTTTATTTTTCGTACCAACTCCGCCGCTCTGTCTTCCTAACGATTCACGAAGACCGATTAAACGAGGCATCATATACTGAAGGTGCGCTACCTCTACTTGCAACTGCGCTTCTTTCGTTTTCGCACGCTGCGCAAAAATATCTAAAATTAATATGGTACGATCAATAACTTTACAATCTAAATCCGCTTCTAAATTTCGAATTTGTGAAGGAGATAATTCGTCGTTAAAGATTACCATATTCGCATCTACTTCATTTACATAGGCTGCTACTTCTTCAATCTTTCCTTTTCCAATATAATGGGACGGATTTACTCGTTGTAAATTTTGCGTCACTTGCCCAATTACCTCTACATCACAAGCTTCTGCAAGGTTTGTTAGCTCTTCCATTGAATATGCAAAATCATCTTCATTACCTAAGTTTACTCCAACTAGAACTGCTCTTTGTAATAATTCTTCCATATATTTATTCCTCCATTTCGATTACGTAAAATAAAAAACACAGGTTACTGCCTGTGTTTTCGTAAACGGATAAGGGTTCACCAAAGAAATAGAAGAAAGTTATACTCTCATCCTATCTCATAGTCAAAAAGTCCCAAGATCATATACGCATCCACAATAAGTGTTCACCTATACGATCCCATTCTATTTATAAAGGCAAAACAAAAAGAGGGCGTATTCGTCCCTCCCTCTTTTTCACATATAAGCTTAATAAAGGGTTCCTTTAAAATAGGCAGACCAATCCCGTTCACTCTGCACACAGACAGAGCCTTTGAGCGCTATTCAATTATTGGCACAAAGTATTGAGACGTAATCTGATTAAGATCAAAGGAAGCCCCTCCGTTCATTTTAAGTTACATAAAGTGTAGCATAAGTAATTCGCTTTCACAAGGTTTAACAACCTATATCACGCGAAAGAAAATCCTTATATTTTTACTTTAATCGTCATTTTTTGCGAGTGCTTTTCACAACAAAAATAACAAAAGTAATTATCAATAACAGCCCAATGGAAATGATAGAAACTTGCCACCAACTTAAACTACTCACCATTTCCCCTTTTAAATCGACTTTCTTCGTCGGAATAGACTCTTTTGCAATTTGACTTAAAGCCACTTTGTCCGCTCCTGCCTCATCTAATCTCTTCGTTCCACTACAACTATGTGTGTGTAATTGTTTTTCAGATCCTCTTTGAGAAGAATATACTAAGTACTCTCCTCCCTCTACAAAGTGAAACACACAATCACCACCATTTGTATATACAATAATTTGCGAAGAAGTTGTCCCTTTCCAAATTTCCTTCACTTCAAATAATACTTCAATCCCAATCCCTTCTTTCCTTCCAACCTCAATTACCTTCCCCTCAAATACTACATCGTTTTTTTGAAATGCATCTTCTGCTGATACGTTAATACAATCACAAGCATAAGATTTCCCTGGAAAAATAATAAGAATAAAGCTACAAATAATGACAACAGGCAATATATACAAAATTCTTTTCAAAGAGCCCAACTCTCTTCATTATCAATTTTAAAAACTTATCGTATATTATTTTTTACAACACTCGCCAAATTCCTTCATAGTAAGTTAAGCTTTTTCGTTTCAATACAATAAAAGTCTTTATTGACATTTTTACAACCTAATAATAGTATCAGGTTATAAAAATAAGTTAGGAGATGTTCCTATGCATTCTAAATCTCGTATTACTGCAATTGGTACTTATGTTCCAGATCAAATATTGTCTAATAACGATTTAGAGAAAATGATTGATACGAATGATGAATGGATTGTACAAAGAACAGGAATGAAGGAAAGACGAATCGCGAGCGAAGACGAATACTCCTCACACTTAGCCATTAAAGCAATTGAAAATTTATGTACAACTTTTAAAAAGAACTTAGAAGATATAGACTGTATCATCGTCGCTACAACAACCGCTGACTATGTTTTTCCGAGTGTCGCGTGTCAAATACAACAACACTTCAGCATACCTCATACAATAGCATTTGATTTAAATGCAACTTGCGCTGGTTTCACATATGGCCTGCACATCGGTAATAGCTTGATTACTTCTGGATCACATGAAAAAGTACTTGTCGTAGCAACAGAGACATTATCTAAAGTTACTGATTACAGCGATAGAACGACCTGTATTTTATTCGGTGATGGTGCTGGCGCTATTTTATTAGAAAGAGATGAAAACAAACCAAGCTTTGTCGCCGCTCACATGGGAACAAATGGTGCTGGTGGCATTCATCTATACAGAACAAATCTATCTACTACTATGAATGGCACACCACTGCAAATAAAAGAAAAAATCGTTCAAAATGGGAGAGAAGTATATAAATGGGCAACACGTACGGTACCAGCAGGTATAAAAGAACTATTACATACCGCAAATATGCAAATAGATGATATAGATTGGTTCATTCCTCATAGCGCTAACTTACGAATGATCGAATCTATTTGTGAAAAATCTCAAATTCCAATACAAAAAACATTAACGAGCGTAGAATATATGGGGAATACATCTTCTGTCTCTATTCCACTCGCTCTAGATTTAGCTAGAAAGGAAAGGAAATTAAATAACGGAGACACACTTTTACTATACGGATTTGGCGGTGGTCTTACGCATTTAGGCCTTATTGTGGAGTGGGATTTAAACTAACATTTTTCTTTTATACAACTAACTACAAAAAAGCAGCATCCAAAGATTGGTTACCCCACTTTGAACGCTGCTTCTACTCTCTTAATTTTATTTACCTGTCCGAGCCCATATCACAACAGGAATAAGCATGAAAGCTAAAACGCCCCCTGCTAATGACAATGCCGCATAACTTGAATTCGCTACTACCATTCCTGACATCGCTCCACCTGAGGCTCCCGCTAGCGCAATAAACACATCTATTTTCCCTTGTGTTTTTGCACGTGTGGAAGGTATAGTTGCATCAACAATTTGAGCCGTTCCACTTATTAAACCGAGGTTCCATCCTAATCCAAGTAAAGATAAAGCAACAATTAATAGTATTAAAGAATCACTCGGCGCTATTGCAGCTATGACACCTGCTGCTAGTAAAATTACTCCGCCAGCTATACTCATCGTAGTTCTTCCAATTTTATCAATTAACATTCCTGTAACGAGAGATGGAAGATACATTGCACCTACATGAAAACCAATCACAAGTCCTACTGCACTTAAAGCGTGACCGTGATGCCCCATATGAACTGGAGTCATCGTCATAATTGCAACCATCACGATTTGAGTAAGTATCATTACGATTGCCCCAACTGTAATACCTCGTTTATTTTCTGTCGCTTCTTCTATTACTGGTTGCCCTTTATATGTATGCTCTTGTTTATATGTTTCTATCATATTAGCAATAAGTAACGGATCTGGACGAAGCATAACAAATAGAACAAGACCAGCTAGTATAAATGCTGCTGCCGATAATATGAACGGACCAGCAAGTTCAGGAATTCCAATTGAATGAGCAAACCTTCCCATTACACCTACTAAATTTGGACCTGCGACTGCACCAAAAGTCGTCATTACCATCGTAATACTAATAGCAGTTGCTCTTTGCTTCTTATTCGCTAAATCGGTTCCAGCATAACGTGCTTGTAAATTCGTAGCTGTGCCCGCGCCATATATAAGTAAAGAAACTAGTAAAAGAATAATACTATTTGTTAAAGCTGCCACCACAACTCCAATAGCCCCTATCCCGCCTACTATAAAACCTCCTGCAAGCCCTATGCGGCGACCATGTTTTTGCGATAATTTCCCAACAAAGAAAGCCGCTACCGCAGATCCCATTGTAAACATAGCAGCTGGTAACCCTGCATATGCATCTGTCCCAAGCATTTGCTGCGCAAGGAGTGCACCTACTGTAATTCCAGCCGCTAACCCTGCTCCACCGAACATTTGTGAAATACTTACGATTATTAATGTTCGCTTGTATAATTTTTGTTGCTCTTCTTCTGTATACATACGATTACTTTTTAAAGCCCCCGCCTTCTCCAACAATTCCTCAGCCTCCCTTTAAAATTAAACCCTCTTGTTAATGTACTATGTTTAACGTTACATATTCAATGGCATTTCCCATTCTTCTCTTTCATTCTAAAAAACTCTCTAACCAAATTCGTCTTCTCTCATGCTATGTTAAAAATACTACTACTCACAATATGCAAGGAGAAAACAGTAAAAAAAACAGGCTACTATTAGCCTGTTTTTTTACACTTCCTCTACCACTCTTTCCCTTCTCTTTTTACTCAAAGTCGTTCCTTCCCAAAATAACAAACTTACTAAAGCACAAACTAAAATAATTGGTACACTCGCTTTATATAAATCTGTAAAACTCATCGCCATCTGATTCTTAGCATAATGATTCACGTCATCTGAAAATGCGAGTACCTCTTTCTTTACAATTTCCTCTTGCTTTTCAACTTCCTTTATCACTTGATTCATAACTTCTTCTCTTTTTATATCTCTATATTCTACTGGGATAGCATTTAATACTTCATCCACTTTTTGTTGAATTAATTCGTCTTTTTTCTCTTTATTTAACCCTACAAATGTTTCAGTTTGCTGCTTTTCTATATTTTTTTCTATACTTTGATTCTCTATTTTTTCTTTTGCTATTTGTAATACCTCAGCTTGCTGAGCACGATTCACATGAATATTGCTCACTTTTTCTTCTGCATAACGATATACATTCTCTTTATTTACAGATAAATTGTGAGTTAAGTTAGATACAAATATTGCGACCGCTAATACAATTCCTACTTGCCGCAACATCGATACAACACTTTGAGAAGCAGTTAATAATTCCCCTTCAAACGAAGACGCACTTAAAACTGTAATTGGCCCTACTACTAAACCATATCCAACACCTAATATCATACATGGAATAATAATTTCTATATTTGTTGAATTAACAGCAATCATTTGCAACCAATAATAAGAGAAACCCATAACAAGAAAGCCTGACAAAATAATAGTTACTTTTCCGAGTTTTTTAATTAAAGTTGCTGCAACTGGTGAGACAAAAAATATCATTGCTGAAATAGGTGTCACTAAAAAAGCTGCTTCAATTTCCGTTCGGCCTTGTATTTTCGTCAAGAACGTCGGAAGCAATACAGTAACTCCAATTAAAAATAAATTACTTAATATGACAACGATAGACGCTCCGACAAACATTCGATCTTGAAATAACTTTAAATTCACCATTGGATTATGAATCTTTCGTTCTACTAAAACAAATAGAATAAGAGAAATAGTGCTAATTGTATAACAAGACAAAGCAATATTACTTTGCCATCCCCATGTATTGCCTTTTACTAATATGAGAGTAAAAGAAAAAATTGATGTGCTACTTAATAGTAGTCCTACCCAATCTATTTTTGAGATAATACGTTCTTCATTTTTTATTTGTAACATAATGCAGCATAAAATGATTCCAAGAATACAAATTGGAACATTTACGAAGAACACCCATCTCCAACCGAAATTTTGTGTAATAATTCCACCTATTACTGGTCCCATTGCAGCTGATAGTCCTTGTGTTACACCTAAAATTGCAAGTGCAACATGCCTCTTTGCTAATGGCATTGCTGATACGCCGATTACCATACTTGTCGGAAATAAAATTGCTGCACCAATACTTTGTATAAAACGAGAAAAGATGAGAAAATCGCCCGTATTAGCAAAAGCACAAAGTACTGATCCACCACCAAAAATTATCAAACCAAGAATATACATCTTTGCTTTCCCAAAAATATCAGCTATCCGTCCTAGTGGAATGGCGAGTACTGCAATCGTCATCGTATAAACATTTAATATCCAAGACATCTTTTCTAATGAAGTATTTACACTCGTTTGTATGGCTGGTAAAGCTATATTCATAATTGTCGTATCAATCATACAAAGAAATATACCTAAGCACATTAAAAAGACAATCTTAATACCCTTTGATTGCTCCATGTTCATCTACCCCTTTATTTATTATGAACGTGTTTTTCATCCTTCCGTTTTATTGTGTTTTTTTACTTCTAGTTGCTCTAGTTTTCTTTTCAATGTCTCTACTTGAGCACTATACGATGCAATACCTACATCGAGTGAAATTTCCTCAACAAAAGTAATACCTTCTCTCCACTTTTCATATTTCAAACGAAGATCCGCAATGTATACCTCTTTCCTTTCAATTTCGTCCTCAATCCATTTTTTTATTGCCTTGTCATCGCTATAATTACCGAAATACATCCTCATTAAAAAATCTGAACGTAAAACATCTTTCTCTACATCTGTTTGCATGTATTGATAAAACTCTTCACGCCCTTCATCTGTAATAAAGTACATTTTCTTATTCGGTTTCCCTTCTTGCATAATAACCTCTTTCTTTATTTTTCCCTCTTTTTCCAACTGTCGTAACGTTGGATAGATCATCCCAAAACTCCCATCAAAAAAATGAGTAAATACGTCTTCAAACACAATTTTAATATCATAACCAGACAATTCTTTTTCCATCAATAAACCTAAAACAACATCTCTTCCCTTCAAAATAAGACCCCCACACTGTATATAATCAATAATCATATTAACAATGTTAATATGATTATTGATTATATACCCTATTCTGTTAATTGTAAAATGTTTCTAAATAAAAAAAACACCCTGTAATTTTATTGTTCAAAATTACAGGGTAGTTCTACTTTATATTTCATATGCAAACTTTGTACTATTTTACAACTTCATCTTGATTTGTTTCAAAGCCTTCTGTCTTTCCCTCTTTTATTTCATAATAATACGAAGGTAATTCTATATTATGTTCTAAGAGGTAATCCTCAATTAATGAAATCATCACTTTCAACGTTTTCAAACGTGCGTATAATTTATCGTTACTTGCGATAATTTGCCATTTCGCATTTGGCTTATTTGTTTTTTCAAACATGTCTTCCATTGCTTCAACATACTCGTCCCATTTTTCACGGTTACGCCAATCTTCGTCTGTAATTTTCCATCTTTTCAAAGGATTGTTCTCTCTATCTTTAAACCTCTTTAATTGTTCATCTTTGCTAATATGATAGAAAAACTTCCCGATTATATAATGATCATCTGTTAATAGTTTTTCAAAATCATTAATCTCATCATACGCTCTCGTCCACTCTTCCTTTGTAGCAAAACCTTCAACACGCTCAACTAACACACGGCCGTACCATGAGCGATCAAAAATAGTAATTTGCCCGTACTGAGGTAGTTTCCGCCAGAAACGTTGCAAGTAGTGGTACCTTTTTTCATGAGGTGCTGGTGCTCCAATTGGATTTACTTGAAACCCGCGCGGATCAAGATGTTCTGTCACTCGCTTAATCGCTCCGCCTTTTCCAGCCGCATCCCAGCCTTCCATAACGAGCATAACTGCGATTTTTTCTTCTTTTACAATTTGCTGTAATGCTAATAAGCGCCTTTGATATTTTTCAAGTTTCTTATTGTACTTAGATTTCGATTCAATTCTTTTCGTTACATCTACTTTAGCAAGATGTCCATTTTCCATAAAACAAATCCCCCTTGTTGTATGACAATGTTATTTCAACATATTATTGGAAATTTTTTCACGTTAGAAAAAGCTGTGTAGAAAACTCTCTACACAGCTTTTATAAAGAAAACAGCAGTTAATACAACGGTAATAATCACATCTACCATATAAGATGTGGTTAACGGGATATTAAAACCAATTTTCGCATTCAAAATGTAAATTACAGTCATGAGTGTCATGAATATTGCTGGAATTAAGGAAACAACATGCGGTTTTCTTTTTATGAATAAATACATCGTTCCAATCCATAACGCAATTGCTGCAGTCGATTGGTTAAACCAAGAGAAATATCTCCATCTTATTCACTAAAAGAGACTATATTTTTTACAATTGAATTATGGTATACCCTCTCAAAAAAAGAAAATAATAATAAATAAATCCGTTACAGAATGGGAGCTCTCTAAAAATGAAACGAATAATATTTTCTCTCTTTGCACTAATCTGTTTAGCACTACCAATACAAGCTAATGCATACACATTTCAAACACTACCAATTGCGTCAAAGTCAAATCAGTGGTATATCGAAATCGACAAATCTCATAACGCAAACAAGCAAGCAGTGCAGCCAAAACAGGATGTATATGATACATATCGTTTACGCGTAAAAAACATCGGTAATGATGTATCAAATGTATCAGTGGAAATACTTGATAGCACTCCTACATCTAAAGCTACTCTTAATCCTACTTCGCTAAATAGCAACATTTCTAAAAGTCAGACAAGCTCTGACTACATGGCATTCCCATTAGACTTTAATAGCCATAATTTCAAAGTCGTCATTACTTGGGAAGAAAAGAGTTTCTCATACAACGGTCATCCAGTAGATGAAAGTAAAAAAATGAAACAAACATTTGTGTTTAATGAAGAGTAAGCCCTAATTTGATTAGGTCTTACTCTTTATTTACAAAACCAGATTGAATCGCTTCCGTCACTTCTTTTGTGATTTCCAGTTCTATTGCTTCGGTGCTAATTTTCTTCTGCCAAATATGTACGGAAGGCTTTTCGTGACAAAGATTTTTTATTAGTACTAGTTGATTATATGTTAGCGTATTTTCTCTATGGGTAGCGATATAGACTGTGAAATTTTTTGCTTCAAAGACCTTTTCCTGCAAAGTGTATTCGCTATCCAATTCCTTTGCTACTATATCTTTCATGTTTTCTATAATCATATAAGTCGTTCCCCTTCCCTTATATCATCAATCAAATCGTCGAATACTCGGTACAGTTAACGCTATTCCAATTGTTACAAGTACTAATATAGCTAGTGTTATAATCGTTATCTCGCCACCTATGACAGTAGCTAACCATCCTACAACCACATAACCTAGTGGCAATAAAGCAAATGAACCTAGCATATCAAGGCTTGCCACCCTTCCAAATGCTTCTTCTGGCACAAGCTCTTGTAAACTTGTTTCCCAAATGAGTCCAAATATCATCATACCGAACCCTTCAATTGCCATTAATCCAATTAATGCAGGTGCCCAAGCAATAAACGGCATTATTAAAAGCGCACAGCCACTTATTAAAACACCACCATAGGCAAGTAATCCCCGCTTATGCCACCGTTCCCTCCCGCCAAATATTAGCGCGGCAATTACAGCTCCAACACCAGAAGATGCCATTCCTAATCCATACACGTATGCTTCAAAATGATGATGAACATTAAATAACCATGGAATTAATACGACGATAATTCCTGCATAACAAATATTGATGAAAGAAAAAACTAAAATTGTAATCCATAGCCACGGATGACTTTTTAAAACGAAAACACCTTCCATAAACTCGTGTTTGTAATCGACCTTTCTTCTTTCAATATGGTTTACTTTTTTAAACTTTATGTCTCTTAAAAATACTAAACATAAAAATGATAGCAAATATGTTACTGCATCCACTCCAAACCCTATTCCGGCAGATGCAACTGAAACAATCAATCCTCCAAGAGCTGGTCCAATTAGTCGTATACCTTGATTACTCATTTGCGTTAATGCATTAGCTGCATTTCGAATTTCCGGCACAAATACTTTCGCCCTTACAGCCGCATATGCTGGCTGAAATATCCCTTCCATAAGCCCATATAATGCTACGAGTACATATAGAAGTGGAATTGTTAAAACGTCCATAAATATAAGTGTCGCAAGTAAAAGCATTAATATACAGCGAATTATATCTGTAAATAACATTAATTTCACTCGATCAATTCGATCTACTACTAATCCAGCAAACGGTAACGCTAGAATATTAGGAAGCATGTACATTGCCATAGTCATTCCCATTACAACTGTTGAACCAGTTAATGAATACACAACGACGGGCAAAATAACCATCGTTATCGAACTACCTAAAGTCGAAAGTAATTGCCCAATCCATAAAAATTTAAAATGTGGTGACGCTTTAACCGGCAATATCAATTTACCAACATAACTTACATTTTTCTCTGTTCGTATTTCTCCTGGCATACCTCTCTCCTCTTTTCAAATTAAGTTAACACTAAATATAAAACAGAAAATTAAAACTTCAATACCTTTAATTATATATGAAACTGTTAAATTATTGGTCAAAATATAAAAAGGTGTTTTCATAAATGAAAACACCCTTTTTGTCTATAATTTTAAGTTCTGCTTCAATGTCCAATATTTTTCTTGAGCATTTTCAAGTGAAAATTCTACCCAACCATTTGGATCTTCACGATATACATTTACTTTTGTACCATTTTCTAATTTTCCAACTTCATTTTGTGTAATATTTGGTACACTCTTAATTGGATTGTTAAACGGAAATGGAACTTGGTAGTAAGATCCTACCGATTGAACTGTAGCTTTTGCATCTTTTGCATAATCTTTATATGGAATCGCTTCGCCTAGTGCATTTACATTTAATGTATTAGGATTTTTCGCTAATCGTTTTACATTTTCATAATCTTTCTTGTTAAACGGTTTAATACGTTCCATAATATTAGCTATTTTTCCAGCCCATGCTTTATCTGTTGCATACTTAACATTCATATCAGGTAATGTGTAACCATTGAAATGAGGAGCACCTTCTTCTAAGTAGTTCTTTCTTACATAATCAGCATTGTACGAAATACTTTGCCCGTACGATGGTAAATATTTTGCATATGCAAATGGATCCCAATCAAATGCCTTTAGTCCAAATAGATTATGTTTACGATATGCAATTTCTGATTTCCCGTAACCAGATTCTAAGATTGCATGTGAAGCTAAGTATAATGCGCTCACACCATACTCATTTTGTGCTTGAATAAAATCTTTACCAGTTCCAATAAGCGGACTGTCCGGGTGAGATTTTTTTATGAAATTATCAATCTCTAGTGCTGTTACGTTCGATGGTAATGTCACATCTAGATTAATATACGATGGCTGTTCAACAGGAACATCATTTTTAATTTTCATCGCTTTATATAGTAGTTGTGCATAGCTTTCACGTGTTAATACACCTGAGGGATCAAATCCTCCAAGCCCATTCCCTTCCGCTACACCATTGGATTGCAATGCACTAATTGCTTCTTTTGCCCACCAGTGTGTTTCATCTATATCATTAAATGTATGTGGTGCTTTTACTGCTAATTTAAATGCTCTTTGCAAAATAACAGACATTTCAGCACGAGTTAATGATTCTTTCGGTCTAAACGTCCCTTTACCATCACCTACGAAAATCCCCATATCTGTTAATGCCAAAATTTCTTTTGGGAACATCGTCGTTCCTGCGCTAATATCAGAGTATGGATTTTTATAATCGCTTTTTAATTCTGGTTTTAATGCGCGATACATTAATGCTGCTACTTGCTCACGAGTTACAACGTCTCCAAAGCCAAATTTACCATTATCGTAACCTGCAATAACCCCTTTTGACGTTAAATCAGTAATCGCTTCAAGCGCCCAATGATTTTTCGGAACGTCTGGAAATTCTTTTGTGGATGCAAACGAAGTTGCTGGAGCCATCACTACTTGAAGTGCGACTGTCACTGCTAACACATTAGAAATAACTTTTTTCATAAATTTTTTAACACGTTATGTATATGCTTGTCCCGTGTTAACTTGCCTCCCTTTATCGTATAATTTTCCCTATTAAACTAATAAACTCTTAAGTCGTTAACAGTAAAAGTATACGTGATAAAAATAAACTAATCTACCATTATTTTATTTATAATCGGTATAATACGATATATCTTTTTATTTTGATACAAAATTATATAAACCCATATAAAAAGTCCATCATCCCTATATAGATGATGGACTTAACAATTCATGTTTTTTATTTAGCTAAACGATATTTGGAAACATCGAAACCTTTCCATTCATAATAATCTAAAATCCCAGCATAAACTGCCTCAGCAGCAATTTGTCTTCCTGATTCAGTAGCTAATTTACCATTATCTATATCATTATCAATAAAGGCAAGCTCTGTTAAAACTGCTGGTACTGTATTATTATTTACTACATAAAGTGAGTGATTGTCTTTTATAGTTCTATCTCTTGTATGTAGTGCTTCTACTACTCGTGTTTGAATTTTCTTCGCTAATACTTCACTATCCTTTTCAATCTGTGTCTCTTCTCCGCGCTTGGATTTTTTATAATAATATGTTTCCGTTCCATGACCATCATGATTTTCAGAAGAATTTGCATGAATGCTTACAAATATATCTGCATTGTTCTCTTGACCAAATTTCACTCGATTCGCAAGAGATTCATTCCTGTTACTTCCTGGATTTCCGTTCTCTTCACGTGTTAACAAAGGTCTTAAAGGTGTATTTTTTTCTAGCAACTTCTGTAATCTTAAAGATGTATCAAATACAATTTTACTTTCCTCTACACCTTGCCCTGGATTCCCTGGATCAAATCCTCCATGACCAGGATCAATAATAACTACCTTTTCTACTAAAGGATTGCCTACTTTAAGTGAATCAGCCTTTGCAATAAACTGTGCTGCTTCTGCTTTCGTTACAGTTTTCTTAGGCTCCCACTTCTCACCAGTACCAAGAGAGATGCCTAATTCAACTAGGATGTTAGCTTTTTCTTTACCCCAGTTTAATGTTTCTAAATCTTTGAATTTAGTTGCTGGAGTACCGTTTACTTTAGACTCTAATTTGTAAGCTTCTACAAGAAGAGAGGCCATTGAAACTCGGTCAATTTTCCCAGTTGGGTCAAAGACGCCTGGGCCTTTCCCTTTAACAACACCAGCTTTTTCTACAGCTGCGATGAATGGAGTGTACCAATCGTTTTGAGAATCACCGAAAGATGGTTTAGCATTTTTATCGATTGGTAAGTTTAAGATTTTAGCCATCATTGTAGCTGCTTCTGCACGAGTGATTTCTTTTCCAGGCTCGAACATTCCTTTATCGTTACCTGTAACTGCACCTTTATCTACTAAATAGTAAATAGAATCTTCTGCCCAATGTTTAGCTACGACATCTGGAAATTTTTTTGTTTGTGCGAAACTACTAGATGAATAAGATAATATACTAGCTGCGATTACTCCTGCTGCGATTATTCTATTTTTCATAGAATATATTCCCCTCTCAAGTACAATGTTTTTATGTAACAGACTAATTATAGTTCTGAAAATTAGTAATAGTCAATTGAAAATTGTATAATTTTGTATTATTATTGTATTTTTTGTCATACATAGCTATAGTTAAAAACTATAAAATTTTATAAGAGGAGAGATTCATATGAGCAACAATTGGAAAGATATAGAGCACCGTATGTATACAATGTGTATGATCCAGCGAAATAATGAAGTTTTACTTATAAAACGCCCCGATCATCTAGGCTTCCCTGGTTACATCGCTCCTGGCGGTAAAGTAGATTTTCCAGAAAGTATCGTTCAAGCTGCTCAGCGAGAAGTAAAAGAAGAAACTGGATTATTTGTTTCAAATTTAACTTTTAAGGGATTAGATGAATACGTAAATCCGAAAGAAAATGTTCGATATATGGTATTTAACTATTGGACAGATTCATTTGAAGGTGAACTCCTTTTGAATCCTCCTGAAGGCGAATTATTATGGGTACCAATCGATACAGCATTAAACCTTCCTATGCAAGATTGGTTTAAAGAAAGATTCCCATTATTTTTTGAAAAAGGTTCGTTTGAAATTCAACGCGTTTGGGACCGAGACTTAGATAAACAAGTTGCTATGACAATTACCCATACGTAGAAAAGCTTGGAATCTCTCCAAGCTTTTTTTACTTCTTCTCTATTTTCTTAATCTCATAATCAATTTCTAAAAACTTAACCCCAAATATCCACATTCTATGATTAGCTTCTAGTAGTTGATCCGTGCACTCTTTAATAATAAAAGTCTCTGCTAACGGTAACCGTATTGTAAAGAAACGAGTATGTAAATAAATACCCTCATCCCCCTTACCACTTTCTCTCAGCTTACTAGTAATAATTAAATCATTACTCTTATTACATAATTTTAAAACCCCCGTCATATTCGAATATGGTAAAGGCAATGCAATATTCATATATGTCTCATTCTCATGTGTATGTTTTGAGTAAAGAGCTACAAAAATAGATTCTTCTGCTTCATTTTTTCTTAGCCAAGCCCTTACATTCTCTCTTCCATCCTTCTCATCTATTATCCCGATGATAGAGCCATGCATCGTTTCCCACTTGCCGCCCATTCCTAAATGTATTTGTCCTACACGCTGACTCATTTTCTCATAGCAAAATGCAACCGGGCGGAACCAACGAGCCCATTTAATATGCGATTGTAACTCATACTCTTTTGTATTTTCATAGAAACGAATAATACTTAAAGGAATCTTGTTCACGTCAAATGCATCACTATGAAACTCATTCATTTTATCAACTAAACCTTTATATTCCTTGCTATCTATTAAATTCCTGTTATGTAAAAACGCTTCTCCAACTGTCGTATTTCCTCTTAAGCTGCTCAATGGTTTCCCGTAATATTTATAATTCGGAGCACTCTTTTCAATCATCCAACCAACAAATGCTGGTAACGCTACTCCAATTCCATTGACAACACCGTGAATCCAAACCATTTGAGAAATTGTAATCGTCATTACATGTTTCAAATTCCCATATGAATATATAAGTGAAAACATAATTGTTACCATGAGCGTGCTAGACGATATGACCAGGAGAACCTTTGCACTAATAGCATTAAATTTCGTGCGCCAAACATAGATCCCATAACCATAAATAGCGCATAAATATAGGAACACTGCAAAAAATTCAAATACTCTTGAGTACGTAATTCCTATTGCAACTGTCATAGGTGAAATGACGATGATAAACATAATAGCATCATATATTTTACTTCTCTTTTCTCTTTTTCTCCCAATTAAACCAGCTGATAACGGAAGTAGAAATGCCGAATAATGAAAGTGTGCAGCTGTAAGCAAAACAATGTCGGAACTAAAGTGCATAATGGAAAGCTTTGCTACAGAAGCAAAAAACCAGAAACCACCTAAAAACAAATACATAAACGCACTATCGATAGCTGTCTCCTCTAACGGTTTCCATCCTCTTTCTAGTAATCTACTTATCCCAAATAACGCAACAATTCCTGTATATACAAACCAAAGTAACGCAAAGAAATAGTGATTTGTTACGAAAGCTAGCATTGCACTAATTGCTGCGATTGGATATAAAAGTGATACTAGTTTATAAAAGGATACATATGATCCATTTCTTGTTTTCTTATCAATGATGCAAAATGACATCGGTATACATAACAAAATAGATAATAATATAATTGCTTCCACTGGGTTTATATTTGACCACTCACATATTAAAAAAATAATATAACAAGCAAGCCCAACTATTATATTTTTCATATCATTTATTTCCTCTCCACAAATGTTCCCTTATATGAAAATAATGAACCAATTAACGGATTGCGTACTTGTACATGAATTCGAAAACATTGTAGTGTTTCATCATAACTTTCTACAATTTTGGCCTCTCCGTATAAAAATCTAGGTAACGGGACTTTTCTTCCAAACATATAAAACCATTGTTTCTTTGAAGAAATATGCATTGCCCCCACCTCATCAATATGAAAATTCAACGTAGAAACAAGTATGTGCGGTTCACCAAAATAATCTACAATTTCATTATGCTCTTCATCCAACTGCATAATGGCGTTAAAATACCTTTTCTTATTATGAAAATAAAAAGTACGATTCCACCGAACAAATTCATTTCCATGTTCATCTCGCTCAGCGATATTATGTATTGTAAATGGCACTTCCTTCCCACGCTCAGAGAAAAACATTCTAAACTTCGATGCAATTTTTAATATTAATTTTACGAAAAAAGAACCTCCGTAAATTTCATCCATCTTCCCTTCTCCAGTAAAGCTATTTTCTTCCGTAATCTCATAGCGTTTCTGTAATTTTGGATGAAGTTTTTTATAAGAATCCCCTAATAGTCTTTCATAAATATTAGCCATACATTATCACTTTCTCTTCCTCTTGCAATTTTTTGCACTTGGTAAATCAAAACTATTTATATAACCGACAATCGATAACCCCATTAGTAGAACGTTTAATGTAATTGGATTAAACGGCTCTGTAAAGCTTACGATATTCGTAAATCCCACCACTATCGTTAAGGCTATTAACATAAAAATATGTATGATAAATACTTTTCGTTTTTGAAATGGCAACAACCATATGACACCAAAAATAAGTTCTAGTAATCCAATTATTTTAAGTACAAAAATACTATGTTCAGTTGAACCAATCATAACAGATAGCATTTTTACTTCTTCTGAATGAGTAAACACTAGTTTCGGCACTATTCCTTGATACATCCATACAAATGCAAATAAAAAACATACGAGCCAATATGTCATTGTTCTTCTAATTAGTAACTTAGGATGAAGTCCCTTTTCTATCCATAATTTTAACGCATCAAAACTCCAAGCAGTCGCCCAGCCTAATAAAGGCCGAAAAATATAGAAATCTATTATACTCCCTATACGACCAAACCTCGTATCATAATCATATTGTGTCTCAAAATGAATGTGTTCTTCACGCGGTATATACTTCCAATAACCACGCCCTATTTGAATAAGTGATAATTTATTATCCGTCCAAAATTTTAAAGAAGAAATTCTTTCACCCGTTTCTTTTCTTATTTCACCTATCGATTCCCCTTCACCAGCTATTTCAAGTCCAAATCCGATCTTTGTTTTATATAAAAACTTCTGCGGTTCTCCTTCTTTTTTCTCTAAATACGAAATTTCAGTAAAACGAGCATCCCATTCTGTATGTATATCTGGTTCTTGCGTATGATCCCATAATTTCTCCATTGTTGTGTTCATTTCTGTCGAAACATAAATAGGCTTTTTCCTCTTCATTCTTCCACCTCCAATACACTATAAATTTAATGTACATGCTATGAATTTATTTTGCTACATTTTTCACAAACTTTTTCATAAATAGAAAGAATTTTTAAAATATATATAAAACACTTGATTCCCCGAAAAATTTAAATTATTATAAAACAAATGTTACCAACAACTTCATAAATCAAACACTCTCGCCTAAAACGTGAGATAGAGGTTGCGATACTTATGAGTATTCTAATGGAGACACAGAGATGTCTATGAAATTAGATGAAAGGAAGTATTGCCGAAATCGATACATTTCTCTGCATTTATCGATTGGGGCTGTTTTCGAATAGAAACAGAACTGTCATATGTACAGACGTGTATGTATGAAGAGCTATCTACAAAAAAGAGATATCATTTTTATGGTATTCCTTTTTTGGCGGTTTTTTTATTAGCTCCGTTTTCTGTTTCCCTTTTCCTGTAACAGCACCATCCTCACTTATTTGAGATGGTGTTTTTTGTTTTTCTCTGGTAACTACAGGAATATTGGGATTTATATATGTCCTAATCTATTCTTAAAAATGGATGAAAGAAGGAATTCGTAATGGAAACGATTGTACAAAAATTTGGTGGCACTTCTGTTGGAAGCGTTGAGCGCATTCAACATGTAGCAAATTTAATTATTGAAGAATATAAACGAGGACATAGTATCGTCTCTGTCGTTTCAGCGATGGGAAAAAGCACAGATGAACTCGTAGCACTCGCTAACGCGATTTCAGAAAATCCGAGTAAACGCGAAATGGATATGCTTCTATCAACAGGAGAGCAAGTTACTATTTCATTATTAACGATGGCACTACAAGCAAAAGGTTATAACGCGATTTCATTAACAGGATGGCAAGCTGGTATTACGACAGAATCTGTACATAGTAGTGCACGGATTACTGAAATTCATACTGATCGAATTCAGTCTTATCTTACTGAAGGCACGATTGTTATTGTAGCTGGCTTCCAAGGAATCAGTGAAAACCATGAAATTACAACGCTTGGCCGCGGTGGTTCTGATACAACTGCTGTTGCATTAGCTGCTGCACTGAAAGCAAAAAAATGTGATATTTACACGGATGTGACCGGTGTATATACGACGGACCCACGAGTTGTAAAAGATGCTTATAAATTAGATGAAATTTCTTATGACGAAATGCTAGAACTAGCAAACCTCGGTGCTGGTGTATTACACCCGCGTGCTGTTGAGTTTGCTAAAAATCATAATGTCATGTTAGAAGTTCGCTCAAGTATGGAACAAGAAAACGGAACAATTGTAAAAGGAGAATGTAACATGGAACAACAATCAATCGTTAAAGGTATTGCATTTGAAGATAATATTACACGCGTCACAATGAAAGGATTGGAACAAGGTGCACTTTCAACAGTTTTCTCTACATTAGCAACAGCACATATTAATGTAGATATCATCATTCAAAGTATTACAAATGAAGGAACTGTTCACCTCTCCTTCTCAATCCATTCTAATGATTTAAAAGAAACATTAGAGGTATTGGAACAAAATCAAGAAACACTTCACTATGAATCTGTAGAATATGAAAATCATTTAGCAAAAGTATCCATTGTAGGATCTGGTATGGTCTCTAATCCAGGCGTTGCTGCGAATATGTTCACTACTTTAAAAGAAGAAAATATTCATATTAAAATGGTAAGTACATCAGAAATTAAAGTATCTGTCGTTATTGACCGCCTTCATTTAGTAACAGGTGTTGAGGCGCTGCATCAATCATTTATGGCAAAAATTGAGCCTTTAGTGCAGATGAGTTAATTTCCACCGGTAAAACTTTAAAAAATATATGAATCTATTTCCTTCCTATATAAATAGAAACAGGGTAGGACTGTTTTGTGGGAAAGTCGAAGTTATTCTATCGAATAGCAATTACATTATCAAATTTTTGAAATGATAGCATTCACGAAATAAAGTTCTCGCATATTTCAATAGTAAAGGGTTTACGAAGTGTTATTCGTTAACAAGATTTTATATACTATGCCCGAAAACACCTTGTCACATTTTCCTACACTGTGACAAGATGTTTTTTGTTTAGAAGAGATTTTAGTATAATTATGAGGATAATTAAATAATAAATTTATACATAAAAGGAGATAAAAACTATGGCAAACAACCGATTACTACGAATGGACAATGTCAGCATCGTTGTAGAATCACTTGATGACGCAATCTCTTTCTTCGAGGAGATTGGCTTGAATCTCGAAGGGCGAGCTACTGTTGAAGGTGAATGGGCTGGCCGCGTAACTGGACTCGGTTCTCAGTGCGTAGAGATTGCTATGATGGTTACGCCAGATGGCCACAGCCGAATTGAACTTTCGCGATTTCTCACCCCACCTACTATAGCAGACCATCGGACAGCTCCTGTAAACGCCCTCGGTTATTTGCGCGTCATGTTCACCGTTGAAGACATTGACGAAATGGTATCGAGACTGACTAAGCATGGTGCTCAGCTCGTTGGTGAAGTAGTTCAATATGAGAACTCGTATCGACTCTGCTACATTCGTGGAACCGAAGGAATTTTAATCGGTTTAGCGGAAGAACTCGGTAATAAATAAGTAATGTTTTATTAGAAGTCTTTACTGAAGTAAAAATATTTGAAAGAACTTTACGCTTAATAAAACTTAAATTTTGAACCCCGTCCTAGCTTTAGAACGGGGTTATGCTTGTTTGAACTTTTTAACATACTATCAACATCCCAAAATTATTATAAAACAATTCAATTACTTGTTATACTCTTTCCTAGGAAATATAACGGACTCTTCTCACTTCTTATCATATATATCTTTTCTATTAAAAAACGATCTGAACTCATTCAAAATAACTTTCTTCACGTCAGAGTAAAAAACCATCATGAATAGTGCTATTCCTAATAAGATCTCTTGCATTCCTTTATAATCAACGAAAGCACTCACAATTAGCAAACCAAACCCAATATAAAAACCAAACTCATTCTCTTTCTCAAAATCCTCATCTTCATCAATATGTATTTTCTCTTTTAAATTTTGGTTCCCTTTTATTAACTCATCGAGCGTAACATTATACATTTCGCTCAATAAAATTAAATTTTCAATATCAGGGCAACTTTTATCATTTTCCCACTTACCCCGCTTTAACAGGCAGTAAATCTCATCAAAGCTTTTGAGCACAATCAAGGCAGCCAGATGCGATTAACTGCCTATAAAAGCCCGATTGGTTCAACTAATAATCAGTAGGATAAATCGCCCACTGATTAAAGTTTCACTTTATACACCGCTTGCCTCGTTATACCAATCTTTTTAGCAACATCTTTCTGTGAAAATCCTTTTGATTCTCTTAATTTTTTAAGTTGTTGTCCTAAGCTCATAACGTCCCCTCCTTTAACAAATTATTACATAATAGGAGATAAAAAAGAAAGAAACTATTGGTAAAATTCACTGTAAACCATTCGTTTACACAATAAAAAAGAGAGAATAACTCTTTGAGCTATCCTCTCTCTTCTATTAAAACAGATGAATGTTTTCCTTCTTGCAAGCTTCACGTAAATCGTCAGGCCATACAGAAGATTGAACTTCACCGATATGTGCTTTTCGTAAGAAGTACATGCACATTCTTGATTGTCCAATACCACCGCCAATTGTTAATGGTAGTACGTCTTCTAAAATACCTTTATGGAAATCGTACTCACGTTTGAAGTCTTCACCTGTTTTCGTTAACTGCTCATCAAGTGATTTACTATCAACACGAATTCCCATTGATGATAATTCGAATGAAGATTGTAATACTGGGTGCCAGAATAAAATGTCACCGTTTAATTTCCAATCATCATAATCAGCTGCGCGTCCATCATGCTTTTCACCTGAACGAAGTGCATCACCAATTCCGATAATGAAGACTGCACCGTGTTCTTTCGCAATTGCATGTTCACGATCTTTCGGTGTTAATTCTGGATATTTATCTTCTAGTTCTTGGGAAGTGATGAAAACAACCTCTTCTGGTAAATACTTTCCAAGGAACGGATATTTTTCAAATAAGTGGTCTTCTAAATCTTTGAATATTCCATAAATTGTTTGTACTGTTTCTTGCAAGTAGTCTACAGTGCGCCATTCTTTTTGAACGATTTTTTCCCAATCCCATTGGTCGACGTAAATAGAATGCGTTGCATCAAGTTCTTCATCACGACGAATTGCGTTCATGTTTGTATATAAACCTTCACCAGCTTCATATCCGTATTCATGTAATGCAAATCGTTTCCACTTCGCTAGTGAATGGACAATTTCTAATTCTTCTCCTGAATGTAACATATCAAATTCAATTGGACGTTCTACACCGTTTAAGTGATCGTTTAATCCTGATTTCTTCGTTACGAATAATGGTGCAGATACGCGGAATAGTTCAAGGCGTTTTGCTAATTGATCCTCGAAAAATGTTTTAACTTCCTTAATTGCGATTTGAGTCTCTCTTACTGTCATTAATGATTGATACATGGTGGTTTCCTCCTAAAATGTTTGGATGTTGTGAAAAGAAGCCAACAAAAAAAGCCCTTCTTTCCCAAAAAACTGGGACGAAAGACTTTGGTTCCGCGGTACCACCCAAATTAGCAACAGAGGTTGCTCACTTATACAATACGGAGATGAAATATCTCGATACTGTTCTTCTTGTAACGGCGAAGTTCCCGGCTAAGTCTACTTTCCTATAAAGGATTTCGGTTAGCAACTCCAGGAGGTTCTTCATAATAGGCTTCGTATCAGGCTCACACCACCCCTGACTCGCTTAGACTACGTCCCACTACTACTCGTCCTTTCATAGTCGTTTTGTTGTCACATCTCTGAAACATTTTATTAATGATTATTCTATACAAAAAATAAAGAAAGTCAACAAAAAGTTTCAAAATATTTTTCAATTCTTTATTTTACGGCTTTATTGATTGTTGCTAATTTAACATCTTTACTTTTTCTGTCTCGTCAATCCAAAAAATGTTTCACTAACCGAAACTAACGTATACACAACAAGTAATGTAATCGTTCGAAATATAGAATCCGCAGTATTTCGTATTATTTTCATTTTCTTTGTAATTCCTTTCAGTTTACGTGCAAATTCGTGTTATACTATAGCATTCAAGCAGTTTATTTTTACTTAAAGCAATCATAGTCATTTATAAAGAGTATGTTCTAAATCATTGACTATTATCAAATAAGATTTTTATATAACGGAGTGATCATATGAGTAAAACGAAAGCAAAACCGAAAAAAGGTGTAGGACAAGGTACAGGAAGTAAAGGATGGAATCGTTGGCAATCAAGTGCAAAGAAAAAGGCAGCTGCCAAGCCATATAAAAGTAAAGGGACTAAAAAGTAAATTCTGTATTATCTCTTTACTTTGTTCAAAACAAATTATAATTATTACACTAAAAAAGCTATGCTCTCATACATGTGAAAGCATAGCTTTTTATATTAAATCATTAAAATATCTCGTATTTCTTCCTCCGTGATTGATGATAATTTCTCTTCACCCGGCTCAATCACTTGAGCGATTAAATTTTTCTTACTCTCTTGCAGTTCATGCATTTTTTCCTCAATTGTTCCGTGGGCTACTAACTTAATAACTTGTACCGTATTTTTTTGCCCCATTCGATATGCTCTATCCGCTGCTTGTTGTTCAACAGCAGGATTCCACCATAAATCGTACAATATAACCGTATCGGCACCCGTTAAGTTCAGACCTGTACCACCAGCTTTTAAAGAAATGAGAAATAGGTCTCCTTCTCCTTCGTTAAACCGGTCACATAGCTCTACACGTTCTTGCGAAGGTGTATTTCCGTCTAAATAAAAGTATGGAACAGCTTGACGATTTAACTCCCGACCAATAATAGACAGCATCTTCGTAAATTGAGAAAAGATTAAAATTCTCTTGCCAGTACTTCTACATTCCTCTAATATCTCTAACAGTTGCTCAAATTTAGCTGAACTCCCCTTGTAATCATCAACGAATAAAGCGGGATGATTACAAATTTGTCGTAATCTCGTTAAGCCAGCTAAAATTCTAATTTTATTTTTACGTAACGTATCTTTATCTAAATGTTTTAACGTTTCTTCTCTTAACTTCGCTAAATAAGCAGCATAAAGCCTCTTTTGATCTGGTAATAACTCCGATGACTGTAAGTGTTCTATTTTATCTGGAAGCTCCTGTAATACGTCTTCTTTTAATCGTCTTAATACGAAAGGTTTAATGCGCTTCGCTATATCTTCGCGCCTTAAATCACCGAATTCTTTTCTTCCTGGTAATAATTCCGGAAATACGACATGGAAGATAGACCATAACTCTTCTAATGAATTTTCGACAGGCGTTCCCGTTAGTCCGAAACGATACTCAGCTTGAATTGTTTTCACTGCTCTTGCAGTTTGGGTTGTAGGATTTTTAAACGCCTGTGCTTCATCAAGAAATAGTGTATGAAATGGCCTTGCATACGATCTTATATCTCTTCTCAGTAATGGATATGACGTAATTACGACATCAAATTCCGCTATATCTTTTAAGATTTTTCGCCGCTCTGTTTGATTTCCATCTGCAATCACTGCTCTAATATGCGGAGCGAATTTTTTCAATTCACTTAACCAATTATAAACAAGAGATGACGGAGAAACGACTAATATAGGTAGTTTCTTTTCTCTAATTTCAGGCAAAACAGAATCTATAAAAGCAATACTTTGCAGCGTTTTTCCAAGTCCCATATCGTCTGCTAAAATACCGCCAAAACGGTAATAGGCAAGTGTTTTCATCCACTCGAATCCGTATACTTGATACTCTCTCATTACAGCATGTAAAGTTTGCGGCACTGTAAACTTTAATTTTTTTGGGTTTTGAATGCTTTCAACTAAATCTTGCACAGACTCATCTAAACTTAAAACATTACCTTCGTGAAGTCCATTCATCCATTTCACACTCCGAATAAGCGGAACATTCACTTCTTCCCCGTGTAAAAATTCTATTCGAATACCTGATTCTTTTACAAACTGATTAATTTCATTAAACTCTTTGCTCTCTAGTGATAATAAAGAACCATTCGCTAATCGGTAATATTTGCGTTTCTCTTCAAGAGCCACTAATACACCTTTAATTTCCGCTTCCGGTATTCCTTTTATATCAAAACGAAATGACAACCAATCAATTCTTTCTTTTCTTCTTACCCTAATAAGAGGAGCTGTATCCCCTTTATGAATACGTAATTTAATTGCTGTCGTCGCATAAATATCAACTAAGCCTTTTAACGACGGAACGACGTGATATAAAAAGTTATACTCAGCCTCTTCATTATGCATAAAATAGCCGCCTTCTGTTTTCGCAAAGGCACTTTCACTCATCATATCTAAAATCTCTTTTTCCTTTTTCTCATCACGATTAAAAACAGACGGCTGTCCGTCTTCTTCTAAAGGATTGATCATGACGTTTCCATAGTGGAATTCCAGACCGGCTAATAAGCGATTTTTCACACGATCTAAATACAATTTTGCTTTTAGCGACGGCGTTTCAACACGATCTGATATTACTTCATCAATTCGTACTGTTCCAAGTTTCATTAATCCTGGCACAACTTTCGCGACGAAATGTTCCATCTTACTTTCAGGAATATAAAACTGATTGCTATTTGAGCGACTCATCATCTTTTGCAATTCAATAAGTCGCATACAATCTTCCATAGGTAAATGATATAATTTCCCATCGTAAAGAGCGTTGTTATACATTTCCATAACTTGAACACGATTTAAGCCGTCTATATGAAGTGTGAATCCACCATTATTTCCTTTCGTAAACTCAAAATGTAATGGCAATAAACCGTTTGAAATTTGTAAGCCATGAAACAGTTGCTCATGTTGTTTCAGCTGTACATACGCAACTTTAGAAAGTGAAGAGAGCATATCTTTCCACGAAGCTGGCGGTATGAATATCATACTTTCATCTTGTTTCGCATGTACTTCTAACGCATCTTCATACATTTTTTCATTATGATACATTTTAATAAGCTGCTGAATAACCGCATCCGTTTCCTGCCTGAAGCTATGTACATCTGGTGTGTATGTAAATTCATTAGAACAATGAAAAGTCTCTCTCTTCTCCACTTTAGAAAGAAATTCTCTAATATGCTTTATAAAATATGTTTTCGCAAGTTTTAACTGAATTCCAAGAAGGGCCCCACCACTTTTCGTCGCTACTGGTGAACAGATAAACGCCACATCTAATATTTCACGTGTATCAAAACGGTGTTGTTTACTTTTTGGCCTCAGTGGTTTTTCTGCAAACAACTGAAACATTCCGCTCGTTAATTCGGCATTCCCGCTCATTTTTTCACTACTTGCAGGGGGCATGACGCCCGTTTGCTGGTTATAATTTATTTGTATCAGTACGGCTGCAACATGTTGACAGTACGTTTGAAAAGACGCTAATGAAGGGCAACTACATCTCGCAACTACATCACCTTTTTTAGCTTTTTCTACTGTAACATGAAAATCTTCATTCCCTTTTACCGTCGCCTCACAAATTTCTTTCGTTTCATCATAATGATTCACGATTACTTTATTTGCTTTATAATAAGCTTCGCCTCTTTTATATGAGGTCTCTCCGCATACTTCTTTTATAATCGATTTATTTAATGTAAAACTCATTGTTTTGACACTTCCTTAATGTAAAACCATTTTCTCTTACTTAACATTTTACATGCTCTACGAGAAAATATAAAATATTGATTGAACAAAAAAAGATGCTTATTTATAAGCACCTTCTTCACTCTATCTCCATCAATCGTTTCGCCTCAAAATATAACACTTGAATAAATTTTTTCGTATTAATTCGTATATGGCCAGAAGTTGCTAGTTCATCCTTTGTCATTTCTGTCATCCGTTTTCTAACTATCGTAAAATCAAAAAATTTTGGAGCATAGCTTTCAAATTTTGGATTTGAAAAGTCTGTTAGTCCGAGGGAGGCTAAATGATTCAATGATTGATAAATCGCTCTTCTTACACGTTGTTCAGATGCTTTTCTCTCCTTATCTATATCTGCATCCGAAGCTATATGATCTAATTTTTTTAATGTTATTTGGTGAAAAATATCTTTTAACGCAGGGAATCCAAATTCAAATGTTTGGGCCTTTTCTTGTCCGTATAAATATTCCAGCATACTAAGTAAATCTTTACTTCCGTTCTCTCCCGCAATACCGAGTTCTGCTAGTAAGAAGCGTCCTGAATCTGATATCTTTTTTCCTTCTTGCACTGTTTCACTACGCATTTGCGGCTTTTCCCACTGAAACACATTATTTAATGATTTTTGAATGTCATATATAGAACGTTCCAAACGAATACGCTCCATCACTTTTCGTACAACAGATACTACTTCTATTTTGTTTAGTGGTTTCGTAATATAATATTCTACACCAAGTGTATACGCCTCACCGATGAGCTGTTTCGATTCAACTTGGGAAATCATAATAATTTTCCCAGTAAACGAAGAAGCTATATGACGAACTGTTTCAATACCGTCTCTCATCGGCATTAATAAATCAATAAATAAAATATCTACTTTTTTATAATTTAGCTGTTCTGCTTCAATAAATGCTCCATCTTCCGATTCTCCAATTACTTCCCCAAGATCGCCATCCTCAATAATTTGCGAAAGCATCGAACGGAAAACTTCATCATCATCTACGATATAATAAAACAAACCTATTCCCCTTCCCGCTTTAAACTGCACTCCGGTAAACAAACGATAAACTTACACCCTTTTTCAGTTTCATTGTCTTCTAACCTTACTTCTCCGCCGAGCTCTGTAACCATTTCGTGTATGTAAGAAAGTCCAATACCTGTTGACGGTGTTCCTGTTTGATCATACTTGGAAGTAAACCCGGGCTTAAATACTAATTTCTTATACTTTTGTGCAATACCAGGGCCATCGTCAATTACTTCAAAGATTACATGTTGATCTCGTTTATATAACTTAATACGAACGAGACCTCTATCTTCAATTGCTTCCACTGCATTTGCAACTAAGTTATTAAAGATTGATAGCACTGTATACACGTGATATGCAGCGTGTTCACCTTCTATATGTTTTGAAAAACGTATATCTTTCCCTAGCATTTCAGCATATTTCTCATTTATTCTTACGATCATTTCTGTAAGCTCATGTCCTTCTACATACTCAGCCACATTTTTATCTAATAACAGTTTAGATAATCCTGCAAAAATCCTTTGATTATCCTTTTTTATTTCGTGCACTTCTCCTGCTATTTTCAATGCTGTTTTACTACTGGAATCATCATCTGTCTGTAAATTTCGATATAGTTGATATGCTTCTTGTGTAATCAATTCTGCATTTTGTAACGTTTTTTTCAAGTGAACAGATTCTACATATAAATTTGAAAGGTGCATGAACATTTTTTCATTTTCTTTTCGGACTTGTGACTCTTTTAATTTCGTTTCATATAAAATCATCATATTTAAAAAGCCAAGTGCAAAGAAACTACGGAAAATAGCAATAATAATTAATTTATTCACTTCAGAAACTGTTATTGTTGTACCGAGTACTACCATATGATAAATCGCAAGTTCTGACATACTTGCGATAATTTCAATTGTAATTCCAAGGCACCCAATAACGATTGGTTTCTGATGAAACTTATTCACCCTACAAAGTGAAAAAAGACTTCCATAAATAAAATAATAAAAGAACACAGGATAACGCAAATAAAATGATTCTGTCATATGAAATGAACCTTGCATAATCCAATCAAGGCATACACGGAATAAAACGACACATATACCGACAAGAATACCTGCAGCCGCTGCTGGTATTCTTCTTAAAAATAGTAATAAAAAGAAGAAAAGCGGTGTCCCAAAGCTAACACGAAACGTATCGTTAAAAGGATGAAAATTAAGCTCTCCAGCAATCGGAACAACTATCATTAATATAATTAAAAGGGACATATCTTTCTTCCATAACTGATTCCAATTCAAAGATGCCACTTCCTATACTTTTTATCAGTAGTAAAAGTGAAAGCCCGCTTATTATATAAACGGGCTTTATTTCTATATTCTAACCTTTTCTACCGCTTTTATTTGGCGATACTCTGGCTCCCAGATTGCTTCTTTCACTGCAATCTTGATATCGTTATCACTTAAGTTCTCTCTAGCAACACCTTCTGTAACAGCAACTTTAGCTACTTCAATTGCAACCATTTCCGAGATATTACGTAACTCTTCAACTTCTGGCAAAATAGGTGCTCCTGGCTGACTTGTATCTACCATGCTTGCAACTGCTTCAGCAGCTGCTGCGAACATTCCATCCGTCATGACGCTTGCACGTACAACAATTGTTCCAAGACCAAGACCTGGGAAAATAAGTGCGTTATTTGATTGTCCAATCACATACGTTACACCGTTGTATGTAACTGGTTCAAATGGACTTCCCGTTGCAACTAATGCTCTTCCTTCTGTCCACTCGATTAAATCAGCTGGTTTTGCTTCAGCAAGTGGCGTCGGATTCGACATCGGTAAAATGATTGGTCTTTCTACGTGAGAAGCCATTTCTTTAATAATCTCTTTTTTGAATGCTCCTGCAACAGTTGATGTACCGATTAAAATTGTCGGTTTTACATGCTTCACAACTTCAGCAAGTCCGATCACATCATTTTGTTTCCACTCACTTACTTCCGCTTCTTTTCTTGCATATGGAATTTGGAAATCAAGAAGATCTTCCATATTATCTGTAACTAACCCGTTACGATCAATACACCAGAAACGCTTATATGATTCTTCTTCTGATACGCCAACGCGGACCATTGCATCTCTAACTTGATCTGCGATACCGATTCCAGCCGTACCAGCACCAAACACAACAACGCGGTGTTCACTTAAAGGTACACCCGAAACTTTCACTGCCGATAACACAGCAGCCAGTGAAACTGCACCTGTACCTTGAATATCATCATTAAATGTACAAATATCATGACGATATTTATCTAAAATTTTTCGTGCATTTCGAGAGCTAAAGTCTTCCCAATGTAAAAGTGCTTTCGGGAATTGTTTATTCACTGCTTGTACAAATGTATCAATAAATTCATCGTAAGCTTCACCAGTTATACGAGGGTGACGATTTCCAATATAAAATGGATTGTTTAATAGTTCCTCACGATTTGTACCTACATCTAAAATTACCGGTAATACACGGCTAGGATCGATACCAACTGCGGCCGTATAAACAGCTAATTTCCCGATTGCGATGTTTATACCACCAACACCCCAGTCACCAATTCCAAGTATGCCTTCTCCATCTGTTACAACGACTAAATCAATGTTTTCAGCTGTTGCACCGATATTCGCAAATGCTTCTTCAATACCTGACGGATCGTTAATTGATAAATACACACCACGTGGTTTACGGTATTCATGACTATATCTTTGAATCGCTACACCAACAGTTGGTGTATATACGATTGGTAACATTTCACGTAAATGATTTGTTAATATACGATAAAATAACACTTCATTCCGATCATGTAACGCTGTTAAGTATACGTTCTTTAATAAATCATCCGGCTGAGAACAAAATTGTTCATATGCTCGGCGCGCTTGTTCTTCTAATGTTAAAACTGCTGGCGGTAAAAGCCCTTTTAAACCTAATTCTTCTCTCTCTTCTTGCGTGAAAGCGACCCCTTTATTTAAAAGTGGTGTTGCTAATACTTCTACTCCTCTTAATGTCGTTTCTAATGAACCATTAGAAGCTACTGTAAACTTACTCATAACATCCCTACCTCTATTCATATATAGCATTTCTATATTGTAAACAAAAAAGAGGGGATTGTCCCCCCTCTTCTTTTAATTTTTCTTTAAAAGAGTTGCTCCTGCAATCCCTGGGTGTGTCATTTCGAATGGATCTAGAATTAACTCTAAGTCTTCTTGTGACAGTACACCGTTTTTCACACAAAGTTCTCGAACGGATTGACCTGTTGCAATTGCTTCTTTCGCAACGCGAGCTGCTGCTTCATAACCGATATGAGGGTTCACGGCTGTAATAATTCCTACGCTCTTCTCAACATACTCTTTTAAGCGATCTTCATTCGCTTCAATTCCTTTTAAGCAATTATCTGTAAAGGCACGGAAACCGTTATTCATAATGCTAATCGATTGAAGTAAGTTGAAAACAAGCACTGGCTCCATAACGTTTAGTTCTAATTGTCCTGCTTCTGAAGCAAGGCAAATTGTATGGTCGTTACCAATTACTTGGAACGCGATTTGATTAATTACTTCTGGCATAACAGGGTTTACTTTCCCTGGCATAATAGATGAACCTGGTTGACGAGCAGGTAGCATAATTTCCGCTAAGCCAACGCGTGGACCTGATGCCATGAGACGAAGGTCGTTCGCAATTTTAGACATGTTCATCATACATACTTTAAGTGCTGCTGATACTTCTGTATATGCATCCGTATTTTGCGTTGCATCTACTAAGTCTTCTGCACCAACAAGTGGCAGTTCACTAATTGTAGCTAAATGTTTTACAACTGCTTCAATATATTCTGGATCTGCATTTAAGCCTGTACCAACTGCAGTTGCTCCCATGTTCACTTCATATAGATGTTGACGTGATTGCTTGATACGTTTCATATCACGTTCAAGTACGCGAGAATACGCTTTAAATTCTTGTCCAAGACGAATTGGCACAGCGTCTTGTAAATGTGTACGACCCATTTTAATAACATGATCGAACTGCTCTGCTTTTAATTCAAATACATCGTGCATATAACCCATCGTTTGTAATAAGCCTTCTAATGCATTTAATGTTGCAATATGAATCGCTGTTGGGAATGCATCGTTCGTTGATTGCGCCATATTTACATGACTGTTTGGACTAATATAATGATAGTCTCCCTTTTCCATTCCTAATAATTCAAGGGCACGATTGGCAATGACTTCATTTGCGTTCATATTCATTGAAGTTCCTGCACCGCCTTGAATTGGATCAACGATGAAATGGTCATGCCATTTTCCATCAAGAATTTCTTGTGATGCTTCTGCAATAGCACCACCCTTTTTCAATTCCAATCTTCCTACATCTGTATTAGCAAGTGCTGCCGCTTTTTTTACAATTGCTAACGCTTTAATTAGACCTTCATGGACTTTGTATCCTGTAATTGGGAAATTCTCTACTGCACGCATTGTTTGCACGCCGTAGTACGCGTAATTTGGCACTTCTTTTTCACCTAAAAAATCTTTTTCAATTCGTACTCCATTTTTAACTTCAGTTAATGTTGCCATGACTTTTCACTCCTTAACGATTTCTTATGCTGCTTTTGTTTGTTTGACTGTTTCTACATATTGTTTTGCTTTCTCATTATCGAATTCGCCTTCCCACTTCGACATAACAATGGCAGCTAATGCATTTCCTAACACATTGACAGATGAGCGAATCATATCTAAAATGCGGTCAATTCCCGCAATTAACGCGATACCTTCTAACGGTAAGCCCATTGATCCCAACGTTGCTAATACAACAACGAATGATGCACCCGGAACTCCCGCCATACCTTTAGATGTTAACATGAGAACGAATAATAACGTTATTTGCTCCGTTAGTGACATGTGCACACCGTACATTTGTGCAACAAACAATGCCGCTAACGCTTGATAAATAGCCGATCCAGTCAAGTTAAATGTATAACCTGTCGGAATTACGAAAGAGGCAACGGCCTTTGGACAACCGAACTCTTCCATTTTTCTCATTATATTAGGTAAAACAGCTTCTGAACTTGCTGTCGTAAATGAAAGAATAAGTTCTTCTTTTAAAATTTTCATTAATGTAAAAATGTTTACGCCAACCATTCGTGCATTAATACCTAATACAATCACAACGAATAGTATAACAGTTACGTATACAGCTAGCACTAGTTTTCCTAAAGGAAGTAGTGTTGCTACACCAAATTTTGCAACCGTAACCGCAATTAATGCGAATACACCAAATGGTGCGAACTTCATCACTTGATTTGTAACCCAAAACATCGCTTCGAGCACACCTTCAAAAAAGTTAAAAACAGGCTTTCCCTTTTCACCGATTGCTGCAACTCCTAAACCGAATAGTACTGAGAAGAATATAATCGGTAATAAGTCACCTTGTGTAATAGACTCAAATATATTTTTCGGTACAATATGAACAATCGTTTCTGCAAAGCCTTTCTTCTCTGTTGCATCTGCTGTTTGTTTATAAGAAGAAATATCACTTTGCTGTAAATTACTCATATCTACGCCAGTACCTGGTTGGAATATATTCGCTGCAAGTAATCCCATTAAAATAGCAATCGTTGTAATAATTTCGAAATAAAGAATTGTCTTACCGCCCAGTTTCCCAAGCTTCTTCATATCTCCTACACCAGCTACCGCAACAATTAATGCTGAAATAACAATTGGTACTACAATCATCTTAATTAAGTGAATAAATATATCCCCAACTGGTGTGATATAAGAAATCGCCGTTTTATTGCCATAAAAGACTGCCCCTACTACAATCCCTAAAACAAGCGCGACAAAAATTTGTGTTGCCAATCCGAATTTTTTCATTTATGTTCATCCCCTTCATGCGAACGCTTTCAATTTGAATTTATAAAAGCTACTCACACATCATATAAGCGAACCTACAAAATCATACAAAAACCTACAAGTTCGTCACAAAAAGTTCGAAAATTTTTCTTTTCTTTTTCATTGACACCTTTTTATTAAAAAGAGATAAAATATACTTGATAAGTAATTAGATTGTTTCGTATAATCAAAAAGATATACACTTACAACAAATCGAAATGAAAAGGAGTGGATGGTATGAAAAATTATGTACAAAAATTCGTCCTATCTTCTTCTTTTCTTTTTCATTTTCTTAAAAAGGAACAAAGGCATTTGCCTTTGTTCCTTTTTTATTGCGATCTATATAGGGGGAATTGTTATGAAGCCATACAAAAGAGTCTTAATTAAATTAAGCGGCGGCGCACTTGCTGATCAATCCGGAAATAGCTTTAACTCCAAACGATTAGAACATATCGCAAACGAAATTATATCCATTATTGACTTAGGTATCGAAGTATCCATTGTCATCGGCGGCGGTAACATTTTCAGAGGTCATTTAGCTGAAGAATGGGGAATTGATCGTGTAGAAGCTGATAATATCGGTACATTAGGTACAATCATTAACAGCTTAATGCTTCGCGGCGTTTTAACAAGTAAAACAGATAGAGAAGTACGCGTTATGACTTCCATCCCGTTTAATGCAGTAGCAGAGCCTTATATTCGCCTCAGAGCAGTACATCATTTAGATAACGGTTATGTTGTCATTTTTGGCGGCGGTAACGGGCAGCCGTTCGTTACGACAGATTATCCAAGTGTTCAAAGAGCCATTGAAATGAATAGTGACGCAATATTAGTCGCAAAACAAGGAGTAGATGGTGTCTTTACTAGTGATCCAAAACATAATAAATCAGCGAAAATGTACAGAAAACTAAACTATAACGATGTTGTTAGGCAAAACATTCAAGTCATGGATCAAGCCGCTTTATTACTTGCCCGTGATTACAATTTACCAGCACACGTCTTTAACTTTGATGAGCCTGGTGTAATGAAAAGAATTTGCTTAGGGGAGCATGTGGGGACATTGATTAATGATGATGCTTCATTGCTTGTGCATGAAAACTAATTATTTCTCATTAAAAAAGGGTGTCTATAAAAGACATCCTTTTCCATTAACCTTTATAAATAAAAATCCACTAATCCTGCCACTTTCTCCTTACAACGCTCCCAAAACGATAACTTCTCAAAAAACTCTTTTGTCATCTCTTTCGAATCACGAAAATCTTCTGTTAACGCCTTATTCACTTCTGAAACAATTGTTCCACCATGAATATACAAATTCATCTCATCATTTATATAGAAGCTACGTGCAGTTATGTTCGTTGTGCCGATAACAGTTAGTTCATTATCAATCAGCATTAACTTCCCATGGAACATCCCTTTTTTATAACCATATACCGTAATCCCGTTATTAACTGCTTGACGAATATAAGGATACGCTGCCTCTTTAATAAGAGGAATATCTGGTTTATATGACCATAGTATTTTTACTGTAACACCACGTTTTTGCGCTTCAATTAAAGCATTCATAAATTCTTTATTTTTCGCTATAAAATAAGGCGTTGTAACGACAATTGAATGCTTCGCTTGTTTTATTAATTCGATATATGTTTCAGCGACGTGATGCCCATTGTAGCTAACCATCGTATGTAATGTATTCCCTTTACTCGCTTTATTCGTACTTCTTTTTATATGTTCTTTCGTATCTCGTTTCCAATCTAAAGCGAATTGTTCTTCTAAATCTTTTGCGCCTTCTCCTTTAAGCCGCACATGATAGTCACGCCAATATCCAAACCGCTTATCTTTCCCTAAGTACTCATCCCCAATATTAAAACCACCCGTATAGCCAATCTCTCCATCAATCGTCGTAATACGGCGATGATTCCGATGGTGAAGTGAATAAAATCCGAATGGCAATTCAGGTTTTCTACTATATGTAAAATGCACACCACTTTCCCGCAATTCATTTATCATCTTTCTTTCAAATGATAAATCATTAATGCGATCCACTGATAAATAGACATTTACTCCGTCTTTCGCCCTCTCTTTTAATAAGTTTAAAAAAGTATGGCTACTTTTATCATCCGACAAAATAAAAAAATACGTGTAAATAGATTGCTTCGCTTCTCTTATATCAGTAAATAACTGTTTATAAAATGACTTCCCTTCTACATATAATTGAAAGTCACTATAATGAGGGGTATACTCTGTCGGCATATTTTTCCCGGCTTCCATTTTCCTACCTAAAGTAACATCAATATGCATCCAAATTAAAATAAAAACGAAAATAGTAATTACAATAGAAGTAACTCGCAATATTTTTTTAATCATTTTGATTTCCTTCCACTCATTTTCTTTCCACCTTTCTATTTTGTCATTCAAATTTAGATTTCATGCTCCATACAAAAAAAGGATGCGACTTAACGTCACACCCTTTTTCCATTAAACAAAGTTTCTCGCATCATTATTTCTTCCAAACTTATAAATAGCAATTAAGAAGAATGCTACCGCAAAGGCAAATAAGATTAAAATATTTAAATACAAATCTGAAATCGGAATTCCCTGTTGTAGTTTTGATACTGTGTCTAATAGCCATCTCTGCGGAAGAAAATCAGCTAATTTTTGTACCGCTTTTGGCATAATGTCATACGGAAAATAGCATCCAGCAAGTAAACATGTCGGTACAATGATCATATTTTGCAGTGCATTTGCCGATGCTGAGTTTTTCGAAAAAGCAACAAGGACTAACGATATTCCAATCGCTATTAAAGCAAATAGCATGAGTACACCAATCATCACTATGAAAGGCATATTAATATTTATATGAAAAACATTCGTTAGGAATAAGATTGTAATCAGAATTTGTACTGTTAATATCATCATATTCACCCCGACATTAGATAATATGAATTTCTTCCCATCTATCGGCGTTGATAAGAGTCTAAAATACGTTCTATTTTCTTTTTCTTTTAAAATATAACCTGATAAGTTCGCTGCTGAAAATAGCATAAACATAATAAGATAACCCATCGTTTGGTTTGTCATATCTTTATTTTTCGAAGTATCTTCTAGCGTCTCCGTTTTCATTTTAAATGAACCTTTTTGATATCCTGCGTACATACTATCAAATGCACTTTGATCTGTTCCTGCTACTTTACTAATCGCAGCGATATTATCAACATAATTATATAAATATGATGTTATAAATGCTGTTACTTGATCACCTTTAATCGATGAAATTTCAATATGAGCTGGTTTCCCTTCTCGAACACTTTTTGAAAAACCAGAATCTAATGTAATAACTCCATCAAGTTTTTTGGAAGTGAGTTTATCTTCTACTTCAGATTCTTTAATTTTACTTACCTTTACATGATTTAATCCTTCTAAAAATTTCACCGTATCATTTGCTATAGATTGATTTTCTTTATTTATAACCCCGATATTTAACGTCCCTTGCCCCACATTCCCATACATTGAGAAGGAGATTAGCGTTCCGATTATCGGCAAACTAATAATAATGAATAACCCTTTTTTATTTTTCAAAAGTACAGATAACGTTTTTTGTATGAGCCATAAAATATCTTTCATACTATAGCCCCTCCCGTCTACGTAATGCAATAATTGCAATTAATAAAAAGAGTGCCGAAATGCCAAGATTTAAACATATTACCGGCAGTGCTGCTCCTACATCATTTGCATAAATAATTTTCATAACAGCTGTGTTTGCCCACGTTAATGGTGATAATTTCGTAACGAAATTTTCTTCTATTACGAAATATGCACCACCAAAAATAGATGCTAATTGCACAATAACCATAATAATCGCTCTAGATGATTCCGGTGTTTTTGTAATATATCCAATTCCTAAACCGAAGCTAATTGCTAGAAAGATTTGTGTTAATAAAATAAGAAATATGATTCCAAGATGGTCGCCCCAATTCGCTTGAAAAACAAATTTACTAAATAACATGACGAGTAATATGCACAGAGCATTTGCTACTAGGCTACCAAGTACTTTTCCAATGAATATTTCAGCCTTACTTATAGGTGCAGCAATGAGACGATCTCCTGTTTTACGTATTCGTTCTCCACGAATTAAAGAACTCGCTCCCATCGCAGCATATAGTGCAATCATCGTTGTCATTACAACCGCGTAGTAATCCATAGAACCTGGTTTTTTCGCAGCTTGTAAAGATGTTTCTTTTATATAATCATTATGATTTCCGCTTGAAAAAACTGTGCTCACCTTACTAGGATCTACTTTTGCAACTTCGGCCGCTACATTGTACTTATCAACAAATGTTGTAAGCATACCTTCCACAATACTTCCCTCAACACTACTTTTGTCACTTCCATAAAATTTTGCACCATCTTTATTTAATTCTACATAAGCAGCATATTTATTTTGCTTCACTTCTTCTTTCCCATCTATACTGCCAGAAGCTTTTTTAAAATGAATACCCGATTTATCGACTTCTTTCGTAAATGCTTCGAACGTTTGAGAAAATGTGCTACTCGCTTCATCTTTGTAGAGCACTTGTATATCTTTAATCGCTTGACTATCGCTATCAAATGCATTCGTTAATGCTGTTCCTAACACAAGCATTAGTACAATCGGAAATGCTAACATAAAAACTAAAGTTCTTACGTCCCTGAAATCTCTTTTAATATGCATAACTGCAATATTGAAGATGTTCAATTGATGAACCCCCCTTTACCTTTTCTTCATTTACCTTTTATTTATCTCGTAAGTTTCTTCCAGTCAACGTAAGGAATACTGTTTCTAAGTTCGGAGCCTGCTCCTCTAACGAACGAATTTCAATGTCATGATTAATGAAATGCTGAATAATTTTATTTAAATTATTTACTCCTGCATCCGAATTTACCTTGATTACGTTCTCTTCAACTTGAACAGATTTCACACCGTTTATCTCTTTTAACTTTTCTACATCTAAATTTTCTACTGACTTCACTTCAACCCAAATGTCTTTCGTATCAGTAATAATCGCTTTTAACTGTTCTTTCGTACCTTCTGCAATCACTTTACCGTGATCTACAATTGCTATTTTCGTACAAATCTCTTCTACTTCTTCCATGTAGTGGCTCGTGTAAATAATAGTGCTACCCATTTCATTTAATTTTCGAACCGACTGGAGAATATAGTTTCTTGACTGTGGATCAATTCCAACTGTCGGCTCATCCATAATAATTAACTTCGGTCTATGAGCAATCGCACAAGCGATATTCAGTCTTCGTTTCATCCCGCCAGAAAAGTTTTTCGGGTAACTTTTATGTTTATCACTAAGTCCCACAAATTGAAGTGCTTCCTCTACTCTCGCTTTTAGTTCAGCTCCTCTTAACCCGTACAGTCCAGCAAAGAATTTCACATTTTCATAGGCAGTTAACTCTTCATAAATCGCAATATCTTGTGGAACGATACCGATATTCATCTTCGCAAACCGATTATGTTTCTTTATATTTTTTCCTAATATGCTAATTTCGCCTTCATTACTTCTTAACAACCCGGCAATCATATTTATCGTTGTACTCTTGCCAGCACCATTTGATCCTAAAAAGCCAAATATTTCTCCTTCTTTAATAGATAAAGACATATTATCTACCGCGATGAAATCACCAAATTTTTTCGTTAAATTTTTTATTTCTAATGTATTCATCATTTCACCCCTATTTCGATTTCTCTGCTTTTAGTATAAACAAAAAAAATGAACCTGCTCAGTGCAGAAGTTCACTCTTTTCACATGAGAATATTCACTTTTTTCATATGAGATGATTCCTCCTCATCCCATTCCTTTATATCGGTAACAACATTGTTACTGAAAAACCACTTGCCCCATCTACAATAATTTTTCCATTTACAGATGCTGTTCGCTCCTCCATCCCCATAAGCCCGAGACCTTTCTTAACGAGAGCTGCACCTTTTCCGTTATCCTTCACTTGTACTTTCACCATCTTGTTAAGTACATGAATATCGATTGAAACGACTGTCGCATCAGCATATTTCATCGCGTTCGTTAGTGCCTCCATAACATTTTCACCGATAATCTTCCACTGAATCGGTGAAATCATATCCAAATTCCCTTTATATATGAAAGGAATATTGATATCATGCTTACCGGCAAATTCCTCTATGAATAATTTCATACGATGAATACCAATTTGCTCTGTTGGCGGCTTCATATTTTTTAATGTAACCCGAATACTTTCAATTCCATCTTTTGAAATATGAATTGCATTTTGTAATAACTCCGCAGATTTTTCTTTATCTATCCCCATTAATCTCTTTGCTGCTTCCATTTGAATTAGCGCCCCTGTCATCGAGTGGCCAATTTTATCATGAATTTCTTGTGACAACCGATTTCTCTCTTCTAACTTAAATGTGTACTCTGATTGCTTTATGTACTCTTTATTTTCATGTAAGCTTTTCGTCAGCCGCTGCATATCTTTTCGCATCTTATCATTTTGTGATTCAAGCTTTAATACACGCAATATATACCGTTCTGCCATAGTTAATATGACGAAAGAAAATGCAACAATTAATCCAAATGTCATTCGAATACTTTCATCTGTAAAGATAATAGGAATCATCATAATGATAAAGAGCTGCCATTTCTTCTCTATATAACGAAATATAATTTCATATAAGTTCAATGGTAAAAACAATATAAAAAACGGATGAATCTTCCATGTAAACAACATAACTACGCCAATTGACACGGAAGTTAATATGTTTTTGTACGTATCTTTTTTACATATAGAGATTAGCACGTTTACAGAAAGATATAAAAGCAAAGTAAGTATAATCCATGGTAAGTTCGTAACATTTAAATAAATGTAACTAAACACAATATATATAAAGACAATTAATTTACTTACAATTAACCAAAATTCCATATCATTAATCAACTTTCCCTGTTAAGTAATAAATCGCAATTTGTGTGCGATGTTCAAGTCCAGTTTTCCCTAAAACTGACGTAATATAATTTGCAATCGTTCCTTCTGATATGAAAAGTTGCTTTGAAATTTCTTTATTCGAGAAACCTTTCGCAATTAATGCGATAATACTAAGTTCTCTTTCTGTAAAAAGACTTGTATCTATTTTACATTCGTCCTCTTTGCTCTCCATTAAATTGCTCTTAATTTTATCAAGCACTACATCTTGCATAACTGTTTGACCGTTATATACTCCTTTTATTGCATCACGAATACGCTCTGGATCATTATTTTTTAATAAATAACCTTTCGCTCCGTTTTTTACTGCGTCCAAAATATATTCATCATCATCGAACGTCGTTAAAATTAGCGGTTTCGTTTTCGTCTCTTCACAAATAAATTTCGTTGCCTCTACCCCGTTCATATTTGGCATACGAACATCTAGAAGCGCAATATCAACGTCGTTCTTTTTGCAATAGTCCACTGCTTCTTTCCCATCATTTACTGTATCTACAACTTCGAACTCTTCATATGTATTTAAAATAATTTTCATGCCTTCTCTAATAAAAGAATTATCATCTGCTATTAATATTTTAATTTTCATGTTTGTTAGTATGGACCTTCCCCTACTAACATTCACATCCTTTCTTCACGTAACATTTCCTACTTGCTCATTATATACTTCTCTTTACCATTTTTTCACACCTTTTTTCATATAGCTTCCTTCCTAAAAATATATTATTCTTTTTTTACAACATGTGTAGGGTGACCGATCATTTCTTACGTCTATATAATAGAATGCGTCAAAAAGGAGGGAGAGACCCATTGAGGAAAAACAATTAATTGAAAAAGCACAGCAAGGAAGCGAACATGCTTTTCGTATCCTTGTGCAAACATATCGTCATTATATTTTTCAAGTTATCTTTTCTATTTTAAGACATGAAGAAGATGCGAAAGATGTTACACAAGAAGTATTCGTAAAAATTCACGCCTCTCTCCCTAATTATCAATTTCGTGGATTAAAAACGTGGATGGCGCGTATTGCCACCAATCACGCTATTGATTATAAGAGGAAAAAAGCTAGAGAAAATGAAGAACTCTCCTTATGTAAAGAAACTGAGGAAAATATAAAATCCTCTCATAATGTTGAGGATTTATTATTGACGAAAGAGCAAAAATTACTCATTGCTCAAAAACTGAGAGAACTTCCCGAAAATTACCGTGACGTCGTTCTCGCACATTACTTAGAAGAAAAAAGTTATCAAGAAATTTCTTTACAGGAAAACATCGAAGTGAAAACAGTCGAAATGAAACTGTATAGGGCAAGAAAATGGATTAAAAAACATTGGAAGGAGGAAGAGTTTCTATGATGCATTATTCAAAAGAAGATTGGTGCAATTATACTTTAGATTTTATAGAAAGCAATGAACGTGAATCTATGGAAGAACACCTTTATGAATGTGATCATTGTTTAGCACTTTATATGGAAAGTATTGATGAACAACATGAAAACCTTCCAATGATAAATGATGATTCATTTACGAACGAAGTTATGATGCAAATTAATTTTGAAACGTTACAATCTAATGAAAATATAAAAACAAACTCACTAAAGCGCACCATTATTCATTACATAATTGCGACTGCGGCTACAATTATTTTTATGGTAAGTGGTTTATTCCAGTATATTTTCACAGCTACATCAAATTTCGAGAAATCTTCAAAACATAACGAGTCTTCCATCTCACAACAAATTGTAAACAAAGCAGTGGACACATCAAAAAAGGACGGAGGTTTAAAGCATGAATAAAAATCCCTTTTTAGCACTTGTATTAGGGCTAATTCCTGGACTTGGGCATTTATATTTAAAGAAATTTGGACGGTTTATTTTATATAGCGGAGGAGCTTTATTTCTATTTACCTTTGCAGTAGTTTGGACGACACAATTAGGAGAGCGCGAGATTACCTTTCTCTCCCTATTTTTACTAGTAGTGTTATGGGTAATCAACCTACTCGATTTAGTTATCACTATTATTAATCAATCGAAAAAACAAGCAACCGGAGAATTTACTGAGTCCTCTAAAGAGAGCGAACGATTTTATATCATTCTCCTATCAATCATCCCTGGACTTGGTCATTTTCAATTAGGACTTATGCAACGTGGACTTACATTTTTAGTAGCTTGTACAGGAATCGGAAGTATGATTATATTCGTTGCACTCTTAACATCGCAAGAAAGTTTCCTTATCTTCCTTATTACATTACCTGTTTTATGGATTTACAATTTCTTCGATGTTGTTCAACAACTACAGAGAAAAGAACGTGGCGAGCAACTAGATGATCGTACTATTTTCGAAGAGTTTGAAGAGCATCGTGAACAAGGAAAGAAGAATAAAACATTCGCTTCTATTTTAGCGATGTTCCCCGGAGCAGGACATATGTATTTAGGCTTACAACGCCGCGGCCTTCAGCTTATGGCAGCCTTTTTACTTTCCATATATTTACTCGACTTATTAAGACTTTCAGCGTTTTTATTTTTAGTTCCAATCATTTGGTTCTATAGCTTTTTTGACGCTTTACAGCAAACTGCAAAATACGGAAAAGAACGTGTTAATGACGAACCTATCATAGATTATTTTATCAATCATCAAAGATGGATCGGTATCGGATTAATTACACTCGGTGGTTACTATTTATTAGATCAAACAGTCCTTCCTATTTTGAATGACTATTTTGCAACTATATTTAATATTCATCTTAGCGAACTATATTATCGCTATTTCCAAACATCTATCGTTGCTCTCCTTTTAATTGGTGGCGGCTTTAAATTGTTACTTGGAAACAAAGAAAACAAAGGTGGTACAAACGAATGAGAACATGGCGCGTTGGAACATTCTCAATGGGGCTTTCCATTATTACATTAGGTTGTTTCTTATTATTTTCAGTCATTAAAGGCACTCAAGTATTGGATACATTAACAGCATGGTGGCCTGTTTTACTTATTATACTTGGCGCTGAAATTTTACTATACCTTCTATTTTCTAAGAAGGAACAATCTTTTATTAAATATGATATTTTTAGTATTTTCTTTATCGGAGTTTTAGGAAGTGTTGGAATTGCTTTTTACTGCTTATTATCAACTGGATTACTCGATGAAGTTCGCTACGCCATTAATACAACTAGACAAACGAACACGATTCCAGAAAGTAAACTTAGCATTCCTGAATCTATCAATAAAATTGTAGTAGATGCAGGTACAGACAACCCTCCTCTAACGATAGACGGAAGGAACTCAAATGAGGTTAGCCTTCTTGGAACATACGAAATGACGACAAAAGGAAATGAAAAACCCAATTTAAAACAAGAAGATTTTCTTTCAGTTCAAACGACTGGAGAAACAATGTATATAACATTAAAGTCGTTACCGTTTCATCAAAGAATGTTTGGTCATGAACCACGCGTAAAGCCGACGCTTGTACTACCACAAACGAAACACGTAGAAATTCGTGCTTCTAATCGAGATCTTTCTCTTTATCCAGGTCAATTACAAAACAATTGGTTTGTACAAGAAAGCTCAGGTGTATCTGTTCATTTAATAAAAGAAAGTAACGTATCTCTAACAGCAGTAACAAATCAAAAAGAAGCATATGGAAACACACCTTGGGAACAAGTAGAAGATTTAACGAAAAAAGACAATAATTCTTCTGAAGAAAATCCAGAATTAGACAAGCAGGAACATTGGTATAAAAATTCGATTAAAACAGGCAACGGAACGTACAAGTTAAACATTGAGAAAGCTTACAATTTAAACATGAGTGTTATCGAAAAATAAAAAACCTTCCACAATTGTGGAAGGTTTTTCTCATATAATCGCTTTAATTCCTTCTAACACTAATCCAATCATAAATCCGCAAACAGCCCCGTTTACTCGGATCCACTGTAAATCTTTACCGACGTTATTTTCAATCATTTCAATTAACGTTTTATCATCTAACTTATCAAGATTTTCTTGTACAAGTTTTCCGATTTTCGAATGATTCTTTTCAACAAGTGTCACAACTTGTTTTTGTAGCCACTCTTCTATTCTTTGAACAGTTTGTTCATCTTCTTTTATTTTATTCATTTGTGTTTGTAAAAATGGAATAACATATTTATCCGTAAATTCTTCATTTTTCACAAAAGTAATTGCCCTTTGTTGTACTTGCTCCAGCATCTCTTTAATTTTGTCAGTAGCATTCCAATTGGCAATCCATTTTTCTTTCCAATTTTCTAATTCTTGTAGTAACGCTTCATTTTCTTTTACATTTATAATTTCTTGACGAATTTTCGATAATATAAGTTGTCTCGTACTATTATCTGCATCTTGTAAGCTGTTAATATTGCTAATAATAAATTTTTGCAAAATGCCGCCAATTTTATCTTCATCTACAATATTCATAAACGATTTCAAAGTAAACTGTAAGAAACCATCTACTTTTATGTTTTCCATCGCCTTCATACCTAAGCTTCCGAGCTGGTATCTGGCTTCATCTTGCGCTGTCCAATCTTTCACTTTTACTAAAATGTAATCAAGTGTCTTTTCATCATATTCTTGCACAACTAATTGATCAACAAGCACCTGTAAAATGTTACTTGTATTAATTGTATGCAAATACGTTTTTAATTCTTTTTCAATAACAACCGCTAATTTTTCTGTATCTATTGAAACAATCGCTTTCTCAGCAATCGTTACAATCCCCTTTTTCACAGCGTCAGACTGCATTTCTCTCTCAGCGATTTGCAGTACCATTTGCGCTAGCTGCATTTCTTTTACTTTATTCGTAATACTTTCTTTCGTCAGCCACTCATTTTCTAACGTATGAATGAGCCCTTTCGTTACTCGTTTACGATTTTTAGGTAATAACGCAGTATGCGGAATTGGAATTCCCATCGGATGACGAAATAATGCTGTAACTGCGAACCAATCCGCAAGTCCACCAACTAATCCAGCTTCAAATCCCCCTTGAATAATCTCCCCTGCTACCGTTCCTTGAAAAGGGATAGAAGCCGCAAAACCTACTCCCATAACCCCAAGCGAAATACCCGCTATATATTTAGTCTGTAATGACATCGTATACACATCCTCTTATTATGTAAAATAAAGCTTTTTGTTGTATTTATTTAATATTAGTTATCCTTTATATATACTATAAAGAACTATTGTGAAAATAACAAAGATTTTTATGCACATGAAAAAATGAGGCTACAACTAGCCTCATTTTCCTTATATTATTAATTCTAAACCTTTCTTATAATACCCATTCATCACATCTTCTGGAACCATACTACCACCCGTTCCCCACACAATATGAGTACCTTTTTTCATCTTCTCTGTTAACTGTTGCTTTTGTAAATACTCATCTTCTGTACATACTTTCACTGGTCCTATCATGCCCGCTAACGCAGAAGGCTCTAAATAAATATTTTCCGTATCAGCTAGTTCTTTTAACAATCTATACAACTCTTCATCACTTACTGTGTAATTTCCACTCAAAAATGATTCCATCGTTTTACCGACAAATCCAGACGGTCTTCCTACCGCTAGTCCGTCCGCGTCTGTTACATTATCAATCCCTATATCTTGAACGGCAATTTTATCATGAAGTCCTGTCATTAAACCGAGTAACATGCATGGAGAATGCGTAGGCTCCGCAAAGAAACAGTGCACATTGTCTTTATACAATAACTTTAAACCAAATGCGACTCCGCCAGGTCCGCCCCCTACTCCGCACGGAAGGTAAACGAATAAAGGATGCTCTTCATCTACTACAATCTCTAACTCTTTTAATTGTTTTTGTAAACGTGATGCTGCTACTGCGTATCCTAAAAATAAATCATGTGAGTTTTCATCATCTACAAAATAACAGCTAGGATCTGCATCTGCTTGCTGACGCCCCTCTTCTACTGCTTTACTATAATCAGCTTCATATTCAATAACGTCTACACCTTTACTTCTTAATAAATCTTTTTTCCATTCTTTTGCGTCTGCTGACATATGAACAGTTACGTTAAAACCTAGTTTCGCACTCATAATTCCAATGCTTAGCCCTAAATTACCTGTAGAACCTACCGCAATTGAGTATTTTGCAAAAAACTCTCTACAAGTATCACTGTCTAAAATGGAATAATCATCTTCTTCTGTTAACATTCCATGCTGCAAAGCTAATTTCTCCGCATGCTTCAGCACTTCATAAATGCCGCCTCTAGCTTTAATGGATCCTGATATCGGAAGCCCACTATCACATTTTAATAGTAATTCACCTAATATAGGTTTCCCGTAATTTTTCTCTAAAGACTGTTTCATAGTAGGTATCTTCACTAAAGGTGATTCTATAATACCGCCCGTTTCTTTCGTTTCTGGAAAAACTTTCGCAATGTATGGTGCAAAACGCTTTAACCTCTCTTCCGCATCTTTTACATCACCTTCATTCAATGGGGAATCTTTTATTGCCGTTTCATACTTTTCCATGTTTGGATTCACCCAAAACACTTCTTCTGTTGAGATTAATTTATTTAATAGTGGATATTCCTCTTTTAATTTCTCTATTCCCTTCATTTCTCTTCCTCCTCATAACCTTGTAGCTTACGATTCAATAAATTATAATTAAATTAATTTTAATTTAGTTTAACATAAATTATTCACTTTAGTTAATTTTAATTTAATTTTTTTAAATATAATTTAATAACTAGTAAGGAGCCTTTCATTATGGAAAATATAGATATTGGTAAAAAGATTGAAAAGCAAAGAAAAGAAAAAGGTTTAACGAGTAAAGAACTAGCAACGATGGCAGGTATTACACCATCTATGTTAAGTCAAATTGAGCGTGGGTCTGCTAACCCTTCTATTCAAACATTAAAAGTACTCGCTAAAGCTCTTGATGTACCAACATTTAGCTTTTTACTGGAAGATACAAATACAGACGATTTAATTGTACGTTCTCATAAACGAAAAAAAATGATTATCGATAATTTATCATATGAATTGTTATCACCTGATTTCACAGGAAATTTAGCAACAGCAATTATGACTGTTCCACCGAATACAGCTTCATCAGAAAATGTACTAGAACATAAAGGTGAAGAGTTAGCATACGTATTAGACGGGAAAATCACATTGTACTTAAACGAAGAAGAATACATATTAGAAACGGGTGATAGCGTAAAAATACCCGCTTATTTAAAACATAAATGGGTAAATCAATTCGAGAAAAATGCCATTGTTTTATTTTCTGTTACTCCGCCGATTTTTTAATACACAATAAAAAGATAGCCATGACGGCTATCTTTTTATTTTTTCGGTATCAACAAAATCCCTAAACTAATAACAAAAAAGCTCATTATTTGCTGTGCTGATAAACCAAATAAAACCGAGTTTTGTTCACTAACAAGCGAAATAATGATATGAGCAACCCCTTCAATAATTAGAAAAACACTTATATTCTTTCCGTTTCCTAACCTTTCATTTTTCATCCATAACAAGCCCATTATACAAAGGGTAAGGATGATCTCGTATGCGAAAATAGGGTGATATAAAAATTTAGATTCATATATTTTTACACCCCAAGGCAATGTCGTTTGTACACCTATTTTGTGGTTGAATAGAAAATAAAAAATAATACTCATACATAGTCCAATAGGTAATGCATCAAGTAAAATACGAAGCAAAAATTGTCCCTTTTTACTTTTCCAAACAATGTATATACTCGCAATTACACATCCTGCTATAATATGCTGCATACTTCCTACAGCTAATAGTGCCTGCAATGGCGACCTAAAAGCCCATACTGGATTTAAAATTGCCGGTGCAAATTTCCATACAAATACGATGATAAGAAATGCATTTGTTACTGCATCCATCATTTTTTCATATGGTACACTTTCGTTCTTCATCTTTCGTTTCATCAACATAAATCCAAATAGACTTCCAATTATAATAGATACAGGTTGTAACCTCACGATCCACTCCATCAATACAAAATCCCCTCTTTAACTCTCAATTAATTTCTTAAATTTCTCTTCTAATTGATCTGGAGGTAATACGCCTCGTACTTGCTCTACTATAATTCCATCTTTATTAACAAAAAATGTCGTTGGTAAAGAAAATACTTTATAATCTAACCCAGCTACTCCATCCATATCTAGTAAAACCGGAAATTCAAACCCATAGCGATCCGCAAATGCACCTGCTTCTTGTACTGGGTCACTTACAGTTGCATTCACCGCAAAAATTTCAACGTCCTTTTTATATTTATCATACATACGAACTAAGTCAGGTGCCTCCATTTCACATGGACCACACCATGATGCCCAAAAATTAATAAGATATGGTTTTCCTTTTGCATCATTTAACGAATGCAGCTTCCCATCTAATCCTTTTAACGTTATGTTTGGTGCTTTAAATCCTACTTGTGGTAATACTTCTGTTTCTTGTAAATCCGCTTGCTTTGCTTTTCTTTCTTTTTCTTCTTTTTTTGTATTATAAAAATTAACTCCGGCCCAAATTAATGCCCCGGCCAGTATAATCGCAATTAGCTTCTTCACTTTTCTTCCTCCTCATTTTTAAAAACCTGTAAATCCACCGAATAGACGAATAAAGAATGCGGTAATTTTCGTCATTTGATTTGTATACAATAAAACCCCTGTTACAATCATCATTCCGCCGCCAATTTTCATCATGACATTGGCGTATGTAACAATCCATTTTACCTTCCCAATAAAGAATGCCATCACGAAAAACGGAACCGCAAACCCAAGGGTATACGCTGTAATATAAAGAAGTGCTCCTTCAGGATTCGTTGCCCCAAGCATGAGTACAGCTGAAAATATCGGTCCAACACACGGCGTCCAACCCGCTGCATATGTCATACCGACTAAAATCGAGCGAATATATCCAGTCGATTTACTTCTGTATTGTACCTTTTTCTCTGCCATAAGCCACTTAGGTTGAAACAAACCTGTCATAAACAGTCCCATCAAAACAATAAAAATCCCACCAATTTGTTGAATCAATTTTTGGTTAGATGAAAATGTTATTCCAATCCAACTTACCGATAAACCTAACGCATAAAATATAACCGAAAATCCGATCATAAAAAATACGGTATGTATAATCGCTGATTTTTGCATCATTCCACGATTTTCTTTTAAATCTTGAATAGACACACCTGTAATATAAGATAAATAAGATGGATATAGCGGTAAAGAACATGGTGATATAAATGACAATACCCCTGCCCCAGCTACAAGCCAAATTGTTAAATCTGCTGCATTCATTTTATTCCCCCTATAACACTACAATAAGTAGTGTTAATTCTTAAAAAAAGAGGCTATATGCACTCTCCGACAATAAGTACAATCGACATACAGAATAACCCTAATGTTACATATACCGAATTCGTATGTAACGGAATATTGAGCTTAACAACTTTTTCATTTAACACTTGCTCGATTCGTAAATTTATTGCTGTTTTTGCAAATGAAGCTGTCACACATCGATTTTCCATTGTCTTTATTTTAATTAATTTTAATAACGCACTACCTAATTCGAATGAAGATTTCATCTTTTGCATTGCATATTTATCTGCTACTAGCTCCTGATACACATGATAGCGCTGCAATAACCCTTTTAATATCGGGATGTACACCATTCCTTCTGCTAATAACGTAAAACAAAATAATTTTAATGGATCTCGATTAGTTTGATGATATTCTTCATGGAAAATAATCGCATCCATTTCTTCATCTGAAAATGTTTGAAGCATGCCTTCTGACATGACAACTTTCGGACGAAATAACCCAATTGTAAATGCCGCAACTTCCGCGGTCGGCAATATATATATTTGTTTTCCTTTTCGAATGAAAGGGATAAGTACTTTTTGTAATTTTTTACTATAGAAAAATTGTCGCCAAATTCTTTTGCACACTATGAGTACCGTAACTAATAGTAATCCAGCAATTATAATACGAATGAGCGATAATTCCTTCATATGTTGTTCTAATTGAAACAAGCAAAAATTTGAAAGAAAGAACGCCTTATTTTGAAACAGAAATGGATATGTAACGTAATACACTAACATACTGAAAAAGAGGGTACTAACAATGACTGCTAACAATACGATTTTACGCATTTGCCATTTCATTTTATTGATCCTCTTTTTTTAACTGATTCAATTTGTCTTCTAATTTTTTTATTAAAATCGGATCAGCCTGTTCTAACTCATCTAGCATATGATTTACAACTAAATCTCCAAACTCCCCCATCAATTCCTGTGTCATTTTCTTCGTTTGATTGGATAAGAATTCTTCTTTAGTTTGTACAGCACGATATATGCCACTTCTTTTCACAGTCTGTTTTTCTAAGTGAAATTTCTCTACTAACCTGTTCATAACTGTCATGACCGTATTAAAATTCACAGGTGATTCTTCACTTAATTTCTGCTGTACTTCTTTAATCGTAATACCCTCGCTAGACCAAACAATCTCCATAATTTTCGCCTCAAGCGGTCCAAAGAAATGATTTAACCCTTGCTCATTTAACTTATAGTTTTGAGTAAACATAGTTTGGCTCCTTTCACACTACGAATTGTAGTATAAATTAAATGAAAGGTCAAACACGAATGATATACACTAAAATTCACTACCTATAAATCAATACGCCATTCCATTCATTATAATCCTAGCTTCTCTCCAAATGTTTCAAAGAGATACTGTTCTAATATTTGTACACTAAACTTCTCATTACGCCCAAGTGCAAATAATTCCCGATCTTTCGCTACGATAGTATCTAATGGAATAACGACATTATCCACTATTTTTGTAATTTCAATGATGTTACTTTTTACATTTACCTCTGTTTTAAATTCAATGTTTTCTAATACGATATGCGAGCGTCTTCCTGATGCCAAAAAAGTAAAGTTAGGATTTTTATAAATGCCAATTTCACTCTCTAATGGGTATAAATACTGAAAAATGATATCTCTATGTCCATCTTTTATTATTTTTTCATCCTTCTCATCATCCAAGTATTCTTTCACCTTCGTTGTAAATTCAAATCGAAAATCCACTTTTTTCACGCTCCCTCTTTGTATTTTTATATTAAATAAATATACTGAAATAATTTTACCATATTGTAATACAAGTTCCTATAAAAAGTAAAAACTCATTTGTAAAACCTCTATTATTTCCGATTCCTTTTTAAAGGATAAGCACTAATTCAATATGAATTAATGCTTTGTTATATCTATTTAAACATATTGTTTCCATATTTTGAAACAATAGTATGAAGTATTATATATCGATAAAGTGAAACTTTTACCAGCCCTCACCACCTTTACTATTTCGATATACTTAAACTACATTTTCTACTTATTCATTACATAGAGAAGGAATGTAAGTCTCTTCTATCGAATTTTTATATAACAAAAATGATTAGGTGGTGCTTTACTATGAAATTAGCTGTCATTGGTGGCGGTGATTTACAAGATTCAAATCACTCGCCTATTAATGAGCGACTTATAGAATTAACAAATAAACAGTATCCAAAAGTATTATTCATTCCTACAGCTAGTCATGATGATGAAAGCTATATCAAGCTATTTTTAGACACGTTCGAAAAACAATTACACTGTGAAGTACAAATTTTACGTACTATAGCTGATACACCTTCTAAATATGAAATAGACGAAATGATTCAGTCTGCTGATTTAATTTATCTCGGTGGCGGGAACTATATTCACATGCTTACACAATGGAAAGAACTTAAACTCGATGAAAAATTACTATTGGCTCTGCAACAAGGAACACTCATTGCGGGTTATAGCGCTGGTGCTATGTGTTGGTTCACATCTAGTATCCGATCAGATTATGAAGGCTCTGGTTATATAGAGTGTAACGGTTGGGGGATTGTGAACAAAAGATTTTGTCCACATTATAATCAATTAAATAGAATGAACGCCTTCCACTCCTTTTTACAAAACCATCAAGGTAATATAGAAGGAATTGCACTAGAGGATAATTGCGCTCTATATATTACAGAAGAATCTTTTGAAATTATCGGTGAACCTGAAAAAGCGTGGGAGTTTTATATGAGTGATAACAAGCTCATAAGACAACATTTTGATATCACTTTAAAAAGCTATTTGTAAACCTACACTTACAAAAAATGTCCCTAAGTATAATAACTTAGGGACATTTGCATGATTTAACTCACTAATCGTGTAATTCGTTTCTTCTGCCATGAAAGCTTATAATATGCATACTGTAATATTAAGCTGACAATAAATGCTGCTGGGTACCCAATCCATATCCCTTCTATGCCAAGACTTGTATGGTAAGAAAGGTAATACGCTACAGGTACTTCAACAAGCCAAATTGATACAACGCCGATAACAGTTGGCCATAATACTGTACCACTTGCTCGCATTGTTGCACTAATAATTTGCGCATGCCCGAAAATTAAATAACTCCATAATGTAATCATAACTAGGCTATGAGCAATTTCAATTGTAGTTTGACTCGTTAAAAATAGTGATAGAATATCTCTTGAGAACAAGTAAATAAGAGATATTAGCACACCACCGATGACGTAGTTCATAATAATTCCGGCCTTCACAACTTTCTGCAATCTATCAAATTGATTCGCACCAATTGATTGTGCTGCAAAAATGGAAACTGTAATACCAAGGCTAACTGCTGGCATTTGTACATAACTTGCAACCTGATTCACGACGCCATATGCCGCTGTTGCATCCGAACCGTAACGATTTACAAACGCGATGACCGCAATTTCAGATAATGAAACTAATATCATATTAATACTCGCTGGAATTCCGAGTCGTAGCAATAGCTTCAATAACTCCCTATCCATGCGAAGATATTTCCTTACCGTACTATCTAATTGTAGTGGGTGATTTTTCTTCTTTAAATACACCAACATGACAATAAACGTAATAACTGTAGATATAACAGAAGCATAGGCTGCTCCATACACATCTAATTTCGGAGCTCCTAACCATCCGAAAATAAGAATCGGTAATAAGATCATATTTAGCGCTGTACTTACAATTAAAAAGTAAAATGGCGTTTTAGAATCTCCTGTACCTCTCATAAACGTTGTGTATGCAAAATATAAAAATAAGACTGGCATCGATATAAATAAAATACGCGCATAATGAACACTTATATCAATAATATTTTCTGGCGTTCCCATAAGGCGCATAATATCCATCGCAAAAATACTACCTACTATCGCCAACACAACTCCAATAATAAAGGTAAATGTCAGTGTCGTACCAACGATCGCTTTTAAACGATCTTCGTTTTTAGCACCAAACGCCTGACCAATTAAAATCGAACTACCTGAACCAATACCAATCACAAATGAAACGAGTAAGAAGAATAGCGGGAAGAATGCTGATATGGCTGCTAAATCATTCACTCCAAGCCATCTTCCTACTACTACCATACCGAATAATTGTCCAATCGATTGTAATACATTACTTAATAGTAACGGTACTAAAAACATGGACATCGACTTCCAAATCGGTTTACTCTCACTTTCTAACTTATGTGACTCCGCACCTTCTTTATTGTTATCTGTAGGTGGTTTCAAATTTCATTTCTCCTTTTATTAAAAATCTGTTTTTCAACTTATATCTCTTTGTATAGTTGTTATAATAATGTGCTTCTTTTCATTTTCTTTTCCGTATGATTATAACTTCACCCAATATTGGCTTCCATCAGCTGCTCTATCTAAAAACCCATATTCAATTAAATATCTTCTTAAAGTTACAAAATCCGGATATACACTTTCTATGACAGTATTTACTTCTTTTTCAGTGTACTTTTTATTACTATCAAACTTCGTCACTAAGTGGCGTAATATAATTAATTTACGCTTTTGCTTTTTCGGAAATTTAGAAAGCGGTCCATCCAATCCTTCTGTAAAGTGTGCTTTTAATACTTCATCATTTTCTTCTTCCGTAATATTGTAGCGATCATCTACCATCGTTGCTGTTCTATGAATGGGTACAAATTTCGTTTGTACTTTTGATTTTTCTTCTGATAGTTCCATTAACGCTAAAAACACTTTCGCTTGCTTCATTTTCTCTCGAAGTGTAAATCGATGATTTCGAATGGTCGAAGTACTTCCGCCATCCATCTCGTTTACAATCTCTTTATCATTCAGCCCCATATGGAAAAACTGAACCATTTTCTTTTGCAAATCAGTTAAACCAGTATACTTCTTATCAAGGTTTAATAAATAATCAAACATAGACGTGTGTTCATTTTGCACATGTAATTGTACAAACTTCTCTGCTTCATACAAAACTTGATTATCTTGATAAATAACCCCCTTAATAAACGCTTCTCCACAAGCTAAACAAATATACTCCTCTGCTTCCGCTTCAAACACATACCCTTTCTTCAATTCCTCAACCGACGCATCCCAAAACTTCTCTGAAATATCATTCATACTAAACACTCCTTTAAAATGTTTATCTAAAAACAGACATTTTCCAATAACGTTTACTATCGCTTCATCATCTTAACATAAAACAAACAAACACTTCAACGTTTCGTTTACCCATTTTATAAACTTTTATAAAAACATCTATTATATATTCTTTAAAAAGGAAATCAAGCAACAAAAAACGAATGTATTTAATGAATGAATTACGATAGGATGTGAAACAAAACATGACTATTTTACAAGACCCATGGTTTACTGTTAAACAAATTGCCCAAAATACATATGCGATTAGTGAATATGGACATTGGGAGAAAGTACATTCCTTCTTACTTGTAGGCGATACTACCGCACTCCTTATCGATACTGGACTAGGTATCGATAATCTGAAGCGTATAACTGACCAACTAACAAACTTACCAATTATTGTTGTCACAACACATGTCCATTGGGATCATATCGGTAGTCACGCACAATTTGAAGAAATCTATGTACATGCTTTAGAGGCGGATTGGCTCATTAATGGCATAAAAGGACTTCCTATTACTCAAATTAGGCACGACATCGCTCGTGATATTACTTTACCTACACCTAAAACATTTCAACCTGAAACATTCAAACCCTTTCAAGGAACACCAACAAAATTACTACAAGATGGAGATATGATTGATATCGGAAAAAGGAAAATTCAAATTATACATACGCCAGGTCACTCACCGGGGCATATTTGCCTATACGATTATGAAACTGCTTTTTTATTCACAGGAGATTTACTTTATGAAGGCACGATTTTTGCATTTTATCCATCAACAAACCCTGTAGATTTAGTCCAGTCTCTAAATAAAATTACAAACCTCTTTCCTATTAAACAAATTTTCGGTTCACATCATACCCTCGGCCTTTCACCTGTTATATTGAAAGAAGTGAAATATGCTATTCAATATTTAAATGATAAAGAGCTGATTAAACATGGGACTGGTATTCACATATTCCAAAACTTCAGCCTTCAATTTTAACTACAAAAAAGGTGTTTCCGTATACGAAAACACCTTTTACTCATTATATATTCTATTTACAACCTCGACTAAAGCTTTACTTACCTGTACGAATATATGCTTTCGGTTTCCATCCTCAACAAATTTATTAGCACAACTACCCATAATCATCATACAACTAATTATGACAAATGCTAACTTTCTATTTTTGCAAGTCACTTTATACCTCTCCACTATTGCAAAATTCCATTTAAATTTATCCCATCAGAAAATTTTACATGAATAATAAAACGTGTGAATATGCAATTCTGCATATTCACACGTTTTATCACGATGTTATGATTTAATTTAGTTAAAGAACACGTATACCGGGGTGACTAACTTGAAATTTAAAGCGAAAAAACATCCATTTCACGTCATTTTTATTTCATTATTTATAATCATTTTTTTCATTTCGTTATTCTTCCAAAATGAAAATTCTATTTTTTTCACTCTCATGATGCTGTTAAATGTCGTAAATCTTTCTTCCTTCTATTTTTCTCACTACCATATAACTGCTTCATCTCTTATTGTAAAACACGGTTTCATATTTCATACTGAAATTCCATTTGAAGACATTCGTCACGTTACATACTCTGGTAAAAAACTTCATTCAAAAAAATGGACTAGACAGCAATTAGAAATCCATTACAATTTATTTGACTCAGTAACTGTTTTTATCCCCCAAGAAGAAGAAAAGTTCATTTCAGTCTTAAAAGAATACTGTCCGCATATGAAAGTATTGAATATGTCTGCTAACAAATAATATGTTTTGGCACTTACAGTAATACAAATAGAAAAGATAAATATTAAAAAAGCCAAGATTCTAAACAAAGAATCTCGGCTTTTTTTATTACTCTTTCGGAGCAATCATTTTTTTCGGATCGACAATTTCATCAAATTGTTCTTCTGTTAGTAGTCCAGATTGCAGTGCTGCTTCTTTTAGCGTTAACCCATCTTTATGAGCATGCTTCGCAATTTTCGCTGCATTTTCATATCCGATATGCGGGTTTAATGCTGTAACAAGCATTAATGAACGATCCACATTCTCTTTAATTACTTCTTCATCTGCTTCAATACCAACTGCACAATTATCATTAAATGAAACAATTGCATCTGCTAATAAGTGAGCGGATTGTAAGAAGTTATATGCAATAACAGGTTTAAATACGTTTAACTCAAAATTACCTTGACTCGCAGCAAATCCGATTGTTGCGTCATTTCCCATCACTTGCGCAACAACCATCGTTAACGCTTCACTTTGCGTTGGATTTACTTTACCTGGCATAATAGAGCTTCCTGGCTCATTTGCCGGAATAATAATTTCTCCTAGACCACTACGTGGACCACTTGCCAGCCAGCGCACATCGTTAGCAATCTTCATTAAATCAGCTGCTAATGCTTTTAATGCACCATGCGTATATACAGCTTCATCATGGCTCGTTAATGCGTGGAATTTATTTGGTGCAGAAATAAATTGCTTACCTGTAAATTGGCTAATTTCCTCTGACACCATCTCACCGAATTTTGGATGAGCATTAATACCTGTTCCAACTGCAGTACCACCAATCGCAAGCTCTTTCATATATGTATTGCTCTCAGCAATCATACGCTCTGTTTTTTCAAGCATACGGTGCCATCCGCTAATTTCTTGTCCTAATGTTAACGGTGTTGCATCTTGTAAGTGTGTACGACCAATTTTTATAATATGTTCAAATGCAGTTACTTTTTCTGCTAGCGTTTCTTTTAATTTCGTAATTGCTGGTAATACGTGATTTTCTACTGCAATTACACATGCTACATGAAGTGCTGTTGGAAATGTATCATTTGAACTTTGAGACATGTTCACATCATCATTCGGATGAATATGTACGTCAGATCCCTTCTCTTTCAAAATTTGATTCCCTCGATTTGCAATTACTTCATTCACGTTCATGTTTGACTGTGTACCACTACCCGTTTGCCATACGACAAGTGGAAAATGTTCATTCCATTTCCCTGCAATCACTTCGTCAGCTGCTGCCACAATTGCTTCTGCTTTTTCTTCTGATAGCTTTCCTAATTTTTGATTACTAAGTGCTGCACTCTTCTTTAATATGGCAAATGCTTTTACAATTTCAAGCGGCATTTGCTCTGTTCCAATCGGGAAGTTTTCTTTACTACGTTGCGTTTGTGCTGCCCATAATTTATCAGCTGGAACTTTTATTTCTCCTATTGTATCTCTTTCAATTCTGTACTCCATTTTTTCATCCCCTTGAAAATAAAATACCTACATTTCTCATTTTAACAGACTTTCACACAAATGATAAGAATTCTCACTCGTATATATAAAAAAATACCTCCTGCCATCGCAGAAGGTATTTTTTTATGATGCTTGCTTTCCTTTTTCAACGTCATCTACATACCAAATGAATTTACCTGTATATCCGTAAATAACTGCTAAAATTAACGATACGAAGCTTAACCACATAAATGGAACGTATGAGAACGTTGCTACACCTAAAATACCAGCCATAAAAATACCATTATCAGACCATGGCACCATACCTGAAGTTAACGTTCCACCTACTTCTGAGTTACGTGCTAATACACGTCGGTCTATTTTTAATTTATCATAGCTATCTTCCATAATTTTCGGTGTTAAAATTAGTGATACGTACATCGCACAACCAAATATATTCGCTAAGAATGCTACGATTAATGTAGACAATGTTACATTACCTGCAGAATTTAATTTCTTCTCAAATTTAGATACGATTACTTTTAAAACTCCTAGTTTTTCAAGTAATCCACCAAATCCTAAACCGAAAATAATAACGGCTACTGAACCAAGCATACCGTTAATTCCACCACGGTTTAATAACTTGTCAACAAATTCAACACCAGATTGAATTGAGAATCCATTATACGCTGTTCCAATCGCCTCTCCAAAGTTCATTCCTTGGAAAAGAGTTGCCCAAATTGCACCAATTAAAGCTCCCATTGCAATTGTTGGCATAGACGGTTTCTTCATCGCTAATAGAGCGATAACAACGACCGCCGGAACAAGCATCCATATTTTAATATCAAATTCCTTTAATAAAGCTTCTTTTAAAAACTCTACTCGATTCAAATCTACATTATCGCCGCCATACATCCAACCAGCTACAGTAAACATAATGCTAGTAATAATATAAGCCGGAACATCTAGTACGAGCATAGCTCGAACGTGAGCAATAACATCTACTTTTGCCATAGACGCTGCAAGAACTGTACTATCAGAAAGTGGTGATAATTTATCGCCGAAATAAGCTCCTGAAAGAACTGCACCGGCAACAAGCGGAAGTGGTAAGCCAAGTCCTTCACCAATCGCCATCATAGCAATACCTGCTGTTCCGACTGTTCCCCATGATGTTCCTGTTGCGATAGAAGTTATCGAACAAATAATTAATGTTGCTAATAGGAATATGCTAGGGTGAATAAACTCTAATCCATAATAGATTAATGTTGGTACTACGCCACCAGCAATCCAAGTTCCAATTAAAGCACCTACCGCAACTAAAATCAGTATTGCTTCTAATCCGTTAGAAATCCCTTTCGTAATTGCATCTTGCAATTCTTGATAACGAAATCCTAATCTTAATCCAAGCGCAATTACTAAAAACCATGAAATAAATAGCGCTAATTGAATTGGGAGATCAAAAATCGTTTGGAAGGAAAAGACAACAGCAAGAAATAGTAATAAAAGAACTATGATTTCTAGCATCGATGGTAATCTTACACTTTTCATTTTTTTCTCTCCTTACAAGTCGATAACATGACGTGTGTCGTCTTACATGTATGTAATATACAATTAGCGAAGACAAAACAAAATTTTCATATTATTTCGATTTATTTTTCCAGTATAATATAACACCTTTTCTATTGTAAAAGTAGATGTTACTTTTCGCAATGGAAAATATAAAAAATGTTACATTTTTATATAGAACAATCCAAAAATAACTTTTTTAATATTTTCCATAACAAATTTTTTTACTATTATCCTCACCTTTTAAGGACTACCATTTTTCCCCACAAAAAAGCACACATCATTAAAATGATGCATGCTCCACTTTTATTTATACATATTTTGTATTTCTTCTTTATTTTTAAGTATTTCCACAAATTGATCGCTACAGCCTTTCGGAAATAACACTCCGAGCCCATAGGAATGCTCAAACTGAAAATGAGGGTACTTCGCCTTGACCTCATCCCAAAATTTATACACACCGAAGTTTCGATTTTTCACCTCAATATCATGAAATAACACAATACCGTTATTCGCAAGTTTCGGTAACCATGTTTTATAATCATGAGAAACTGCTTCATACGTATGATAGCCATCAATATGCAACAAATTTATCGTTCCATCTTGAAATTGATCCACGGCCTCGTCAAAAGTAGACCGAATTAAATTCCCTATTTGAGGATAACTCGTGCTCACGAATTTACTCACTATTTGAAAAACACCTTCTCCATATGGACCTGTGTGCTCATCTCCTGCCCAAGTATCTACAGCAAAACATTTTGTAGATACTCCTCCATCTTTTACCCCTTGGCAAAAACTAAAAAAAGAAGCTCCTAAATGTGTACCTAACTCAACTAATATTTCTGGTTTTTCAAATCTTACTAAATCATAAGCGAAGTTTAAATGTCCCACCCACGCAGAGTTCATTCGAATATATGGACTATATTGATCAAATTCAAATGTTGGTTTATAAGTAACCCAGCTCATCACATTTCTCCTTCTACACATATTTTTAACAAACCAAATTACTCTTATCTTTATTTTTTTATCCTCTTGATTATGATTTAATTTTATAATTTCATCTCGCTTTATTTCACCTACTCACTTGTATCCTACAACATAACTGGAACTACTAAAATTCCCACCTTCTAACACAGAAATTTCAGTTTATTTTTTATTCATTTCGTGATATATTGCATATTGTATCCAAAACAAATTTTTAGAAAAGGAGAATTAAAACTATATGGATCCAAATCGTCTAAAAGGAATCATTATGGTTGTAATTGGTGCTTGTTTATGGGGCTTGTCCGGGACAGCTGCACAACAACTTTTTCAATATGAAAATGTTTCTACTGAATGGTTAGTTACAATTCGTTTGCTTATATCAGGCTTTATCTTGCTCCTTATTTCATCATTTGGAACGAGAAAAAAAGAAATATTCGGTATATGGAAACAAAGATCTGATGCTACTAAAATGATATTGTTTGGCCTATTCGGTATGCTTGCTGTACAGTATACGTACTTCGCTTCTATTAAAGAAGGAAATGCCGCTGTCGCAACATTATTGCAATATTTAGCTCCTATATTTATTACTGTATACTTACTTTTCAAATGGAACGTTCGGCCATCAAAAATTGATTTCATTTCCATTACCCTTTCATTAGTAGGTACTTTTCTCTTACTAACAAACGGGTCTGTTCATAACTTGGCTGTTTCTACTCCGGCTATTATTTGGGGTATTTTATCTGGGGTATCTCTTGCTTTTTATAGTTTATATTCAAAGGGATTACTAGAAAGGTGGTCTTCCTCTGTTATCGTTGGATGGGGCATGATTATTGGGGGTATCGGTGTAACGATTCTACACTTTATTTCTACGAAAGAATTCATCTTATTATCGACTATGAAATATGTAAAACTAAGTACTCTACCACTCATCACATTTGTCGTCATTTTTGGGACACTTATTGCATTTTATTTATACTTAGACAGCATACGATACCTGACTCCGAAAGAAACGACATTATTCGGTTGTACAGAACCACTCGCAGCTATTATTTCTTCTGTACTTATATTACACGTACCCTTCCAATCTTTTCAGTTATTAGGGGCTTTTTGTGTCATTGTAATGGTGCTCATCTTAAGCCAAAAACCGGATGAAGGAAAACAGGAATTAAAGTTTGTTCATGAGAAAAAGGAAAATATACAATGAAAGGATTGAATTCACTATGCCTGTCCCTCAAAATTATAAAAAACAAGGAAGAGTTTCGGCAAAATCACTCGTTTTAAATCAACTACAAGATTGGATTATTGAAGGTGTACTGCAACCTGATGAAAAAATTAATGATGGGGAATTGGCCGAAGCACTAGGAGTAAGCAGAACACCTGTAAGAGAAGCACTTCAAATATTAGAGCTTTCTGGATTAGTGGAAATGGTACCTGGGCAAAAAACAAAAATTGCCCCCATTAAGTTAGACGACATTCCTATTATTTATGAAACGATGGCTAGTCTTCACTCTATTATAGGAAAGCAAGCTCTTCAAAACATTACAGACGGTGATTTGAAACTACTTTCTGAAATAAATGATGATTTTCAGCGCTCTATAGAGAAGAAAAACGCAAAACAAGCTTTAAAACTAGATATACAATTTCACAATACAATTTCTTCTATTGCTAAAAACCAATATATTGAACCATTTCTAGAAAATATGCAACTTCATGTTCTACGCCTTGAATATTTGTTTTTCCAAAATTTTGTTCCAGCAAGTCAATCTATTGAAGAACATCACTCCATCATTCAAGCACTGCAAAAGCAGGACGAAAAACAACTGGAACAAATGATGTCTCAAAACTGGCTCCGTCCAATGAAAGAAATATCAAAAATAATTTCTACGAAATAATAATAGAGCTGGTTACACACAATCGTAACCAGCTCACCTTTTGCTAATCTATATAGTTACGCCTGAATATCTGCATATTCTTCCATATCTTCGTACTCTTTTTCCAATTCCTCTAAAGACAGCTCGTATAATTGTCGGTCGCGAATTTTAAACACACCTGCTCCAATTAACTCATCAATTAAATGCCTCTTACGATTTTCAACAGCAAAACGGAGTTGACTACTCATCTTTAAAAAAACTCCTTTCTACGATCATTGAAAATGATAATCTTTATCAATTACCACTTTTGATTATAAAAGATGACTCTTTATAAGTAAAGTAATTTCATGAAATATTTACCTTGCAAAGTATTTGTGGCCACATTATATATATGTATGCCGTGCGAAAAATGTTATGACACTTTTTCTTATCCTTTTTCTTTCATACTTTGCAAGTTGTCTCACTATGATTAAATTCACCATCTATTTCTACTTGAATGGTGACATGTTCTACATGAAACTTCTCCTTTAATACATCCGTAGCCTCTTTTAATACATTTTGCGTTTCATCACCTTTAATAATCAAATGGCAAGTTAATACTTGAAAATCAGATGTGACAGACCATATGTGCAAATCATGAACTTCTTTTACAACCGTAATATTTAATAATGTACTTTTTACCTCTTCAACATTTATGTGCTGCGGTGCACCTTCCATTAATATATGGACCGTATCACGTGTTACACGCCATCCGCTAATAATGACTAAAATAGACACAAGAATACTAGCAATCGCATCAGCAACAGTCCATCCGAAAAATTTAATACATAGCGCTGCAATAATCGCTCCGACTGATCCTAATAGATCGCCTAATACGTGTAGGAAAGCACTTCTTAAATTCAAGTTGCCCTTCACATCTCCGCCTCTCATTAATATCCAAGCTGATAAAATATTAATAAGCAGACCAAGTACAGCAATAATGAGCATCCCATTACTAGCAATCTCAACTGGTTCTTTAAAACGGCGAATTGCTTCAATAAAAATGTATAATGAAATGACAATAAGAACGACACCGTTACATAATGCCGCTAACATTTCGACTCGCTTATACCCGTATGTTTTCGCAGTTGTTGCTGTTTTTTCTCCGAGCTTGAACGCAAGTAAACTTAACGCTAAAGATACTGCATCACTTAACATATGCCCCGCGTCAGATAGTAGTGCTAAACTATTTGTTACAAATCCCCCAATTACTTCAGCAATCATAAAACTTGTCGTTAATACGAAAGCAATTAGTAGCGCTTTTTTATTGTTAGAATGACCGTGATCATGTGAATGTCCCATACCAATACTCCTTTAAGTGCAATATCTGTATGTTAGTATGAAACAAATTCCCCCTCTTTATCCCCCATGAACTGCCCATAAACGTCCGCTTCCTCTACCTACACACTTCGCTATTTTTCAAACAAGTCCTTTTTCTCAACAAAAAATAAGACTACTTCTTTTTCAGCTTCATATTGTTTACTAATGAAAGAATTTTTAAGGAGGTTACGAAAATGAAACGTTTATTTCTCTGTATGGAGCGAGAACTTGTTGTAGTGAAAGAACAATATGGTCACTTTGAGAAAGCGTATCACTTACAAAATATGCAACCTACCTGTATCACTGTTGATCCATTTCAAAAGAATCGTGTATACTGCGGAACATTTGGACGAGGTTTATGGTTAAGCGACGATGGCGGGGATTCGTGGAAACCGATTGGAGATTCATATCGTTACTTTGATTTCCCTAAAGAAGATGGGATTTTACACTCTTCGATTACTTCCATTACGATAAGCCCTAATGAACAAGTTAACGGATATGGCGTCGTTTATGTAGGAACAGAACCTAGTGCTTTATTCCGTTCAGAAAATGGTGGTGAAACGTGGACTGAACTTAAAAATATGAAATCATTATTATCTTCTTATACGTGGGCTTTTCCGCCTAGACCTTTTACCCATCATGTACGCTGGATTACAGTTGATCCAAACAATCCAAATACAATCCATGTTTCAATTGAAGCTGGTGCTGTTATTCAAAGTAATGATAGAGGGCATACTTGGATTGATAAAAAATTCGGTGCTCCTATCGATGCGCATCAATTACTTATGCACCCTGACGCTCCAAATCGCCTTTATGCATCATGTGGTGACGGATTTATGGGCGGACCTGATCGCGCATACCTTGAAAGTTATAACAGCGGAAACAGCTGGATCTCATGCAGTGAAGGACTTGAACACCATTATTTATACAGCATGGCTATCGATCCGACTGATTGTGATACAATTCTCGTTTCTGCCGCACCGAGTGCTGACCTCGCTCATCATCGTATTCCTTATGAATCTTATATTTATCGTAAAACGAAAGATACTCCTTTCCAGCAAGTGCAACAAGGACTACCATCTGCAATTGGTACAGTCATTTCAATGTTTGCAACAAATCCAGCAGAACCACATACGTTTTACACTTTAAATAACAATGGCGTCTTTCAATCCAATGATAGCGGCGAATCGTGGGAACAACTAAACATTCCGTGGAAAGATGAATATAAAACGCAGCATCCGCATGCGTTACTCGTAACTAGTTTTTAACGAAAAAGAGAATGCCTAATGTTTTTAGGCATTCTCTCTTTTATTTCTTTAAATCAATTACAATATCATCTAGAACAATATCTTTACTCTTCGCTTCTTTTTTCGGCACTTCAATTTTCTTCTCTTTTCCATTCACATACTCCACTCCACCATGATTTTCAGGTGTATGAACTCGCAAGTGTACGCGAGGTGTAACGATAAGCTTTGTTGCATTTTCGTTTAATTTTTGGAATGTAGCACTCCAACTACTTTTATGTGGCTCTGCTACTTTACTGCTTCCACCATTTCCTTCACCAGCATAATGATTTCCTAAATCATCTTTTATTTCTAACTCAACATCCGCACTATCCCATATACTTCTTAATGCCTTAGATTCTTCCTGATTGAAAAAAACGATAAATGACATCGGGGTTACTTCCATTTTGTCTATGTTTACTTTTATTAATTCATTTTCAGAAACCCTATTAACCTTTACTTCCTTACTATCCATTGCTTTTAAACTAAGCGCGAAATTCCAGTTCCCCTTTATTGCATTACCTTCATAATCCAACTCAATAGCCTCTATATCCCACCAAACATTTGCAACATCTAACCTTTCACTACCATGACCACTCATCGTAGTCATACCTACATATTTTCCATCTCCAACTTTTGTAACGTTCGAACTACCTCCCCCACCATCAAAGCCCCTGACCTGTGGAATTCCAAATAGGAACGGTTTCTCTCCTAAATCTTTTTCGCTTTCAATAGAATATGTGATTGTAATTGTTCTACCATCAAACACAGCATCATTAATTGTAACCTTAACCCCATTACTCTCCCTCGTCATATTCAATTCAGTCGAAAACTCTTTATAATTTTCATATAACCCTGTTCTACCATTATCTAAAAATCGGAATATGTCCCCTACTATTGGTAGTCCTCCAGCGTATGTAGGAAATCCGATGCCAAGCATGGCAACTGATACGCCGACTAAAATAGATGCTGCAGCGACACCTTTTTTCCAACTTTTCATCTTTTTCTTCGTACGTATCGATTGTTTTACATTACGTTTCACTTTTTCTTTTTCAATTTCAGAAGTCTCAATTTCCTCAAGTTCTTTTTCATCTATATCAATATCATTTAATAGTTCATAAATGTCTTTCATATTGCACTACCTCCAAAACTAATATTCGTAGCATTTTGTTGTAGTTTCTTTTTTCCCCGGTACACACGATTATCTATTGCCGCCCTGGTTAATCCTAATTTCTCTCCGATTTCCTCTGTCTTCATACCGAGGAGATATTTCATAATGAACACCTTTTGATCTAGCGGTTCTAATTGATTAATGAGCTTCAATAATTCTTCTCTATCTTCCATAACAATTAATTCGTCTTCCGCTGACTTTTCCGTACTGATATGAAGCTCATCCGAAATAATTTCTACTTTTTTAGTCGCTTTCCGGTAATAATCAATTGCTTTAAACTTCGCAATTGCCGCAATCCATTTTTTAAAGTCACTCGGCTTTCCATGAAACTTATTTGCGTTATTCCATATGGAAAGAAATATATCGTTTACACATTCCTCTATTAATCCATCATTTTGAACAGAAAGAAGAACTTTGTGCGTGATTCCTTTTATGAGTGGTAAGTATGTATCGACAACGAATTCTAGTGCATCTTCTTTTTGCCGTTGTAATCTTTTTATAAAATTTTTCTCATTTGATTTCATGTAGCGATTCCCCTTATTTTTTTGTAAAAGCTTTTACACCCTATATAACGTCTTACAAAATATTTTCTCTCATCTTTTTTTATTTTTTGTATGTTATGGAATACTTTCCCTAAGCCATTGTCTCACATAACTATGTATTACAAGAAAATTTTCTCAAGTCTGCCCTTTAATTCATGTAGTACACTATTTATGTAGTGACTTTTTAACTTGATGTACATTTTATTTCATTAATCTACTATTTTAAATTAGGAGATGAGATGTGTATGTGTGGAATTACAGGTTGGGTAGATTGGAAGGAAGACCTTTCAAATGAACATATTATTTTAGAAAAGATGGCAAATAGTATTCAGCATCGTGGTCCTGATGCTGAAGGATTTTGGTTTTCACCTCGTGCAGCCTTTGCACACCGGCGGTTAATTGTTATTGATCCAGAAGGCGGGACACAGCCAAAGACATTTCGCGCTGGTGATTATACGTATGCTCTTACTTATAATGGAGAAATTTATAATTTCCGCGAGCTTAGAGAGCAACTTCAAAAATGTGGTCATGCATTTGAAACGCATTCGGATACAGAGGTGTTACTACATGCTTATTTAGAATGGAAAGAAGACTGCGTACAACATTTAAATGGTATTTTTGCCTTTGCAATATGGGATGATCAAAAGCAACAATTATTTTTAGCACGTGATCATTTAGGCGTAAAGCCACTCTTTTATACAGAAAGAAATGGCAGTATTATTTTCGGATCTGAAATTAAAGCATTATTAGCGCATCCATCTGTCCCTGCTGAAATTGATGCGGATGGCATAAATGAAATATTTGGATTAGGCTTATTTCGAACTCCAGGATGTGGCGTCTTTAAACATATTCAAGAAGTGCGTGCTGGACATTCTATAACGTTTACACGTGATAAAAAAGTAGTTAAGAAATATTGGAATTTAGAAAGTAAAGTTCATACAGACTGTACTGAAGATACATCATCACATATTTTATCTATTTTACAAGATACAGTAAAAAGACAATTAATTGCCGATGTTCCTCTCGTTTGTATGTTATCAGGAGGATTAGATTCTAGCGGTATTACTGCACTAGCGGGTAAAGAGTTTGCAGCGGAAAATAAAACACTTCATACGTATTCCGTTGACTTTGTAAATAGCGCAAAAGATTTCGAGCTGACATTTGCTCGCACTGGTTTAGACGCTCCTTGGGTAAAACGTGTTTCCGAACATGTAGGGACATCTCATCATGACATTATTGTGAATGCTGAAGAATTAGCAAATCACTTATTCGTCCCTCTCCGTGCAAAAGATTTACCGAGTGCTGGCGAAATGGAAACTTCACTATATTTACTATTTTGCGAAATGAAAAAAGATGCAACTGTAGCTTTATCCGGCGAATCTGCTGATGAAGTATTCGGTGGGTACCCTTGGTTTCATCAAGAGGATTTACTATTTATCGATAAATTTCCTTGGCTAACAAATTGGAAAAACACTTCCCCTCTTCTACTAAATGAAGTAAATAACCAATGCAACTTAGAAAACTATATTGATACACGCTTCCAAGAAGCGATTCTTGAAGTACCTACTCTTGAAGGGGAAAGTAAAAAAGCCGCGAAACAACGCCAAATGTTTTATTTATTTTTAACGAGATTTCTCCCGTTCTTACTTGATCGTAAAGATCGTATGAGTATGGCTGTAGGCTTTGAAGTACGCGTACCGTTTTGCGATTATAGATTAGTTGAATATTTATGGAACGTTCCTTTCAATATAAAAAGCATTGATAATATTGAAAAAGGCATTTTACGTAGAGCACTGCAACCTGCTTTACCTGACGATGTACGCAATAGAAGAAAAAGTGCTTATCCAACTTCACAAGATCCACATTATTTACAAACAATCCGTCATTTATCACTCGACTTGTGCAGTAATAAAAACAATCCTATTTTCTCACTTATTAATCATTCCACATTACTTGCCATTGCCGATGAAAGCAATAAAGAAATTAACAATTTTGAAGCAAGAAGTGCTATGGAATATATGCTTCAAGTAAATGAATGGTTAAAAACGTATCACATCCATATTGCTTAACAAAAAGGAGTTCAAGGATAAAAACCTTGAACTCCTTTTATATTAATTAGCGCATTTTTTATTTTCAGTATCAATGGACCATCCAATAATTGTGGCACAATCTCTACCTTTCCACTGCAGTACATTTGTTAATACTGGTTCAATCTGCAGGCTATTTCCGTCGTGCAATATTTCTACTAAAGATTGATCATCATCAAACCTTCGTTTATCACATTCTAAAATACCGTCCGTTGCCATTACAATGTGATTCATTCCTTTTTCTAATCCTCTTACACCTGACGTAAAGCAAGGTGTATTTGCTGCGAAAATATTTTTTCTACCAATATATTCGTAATTCTTCCGTTTATTTAATCGACCTTTACCATTCTTCGTTTTCTCAGAATGGAATAAATATGCGAAGCAATCACCAACTGATAGCCAATATAAAAATTCGCCTTTTCGTAAACAAATTAAACATGCAAGTTCCTCATCATCTTGATCACATTTTTCAATAAACAATTCATCTGTAAATAACGCTAATAAGTACATATGTGTATGATGAAAAGCTAAATGTATCGGGTAGGAAAATAACTCTTTTAATTTCTCTTTTCTTTCTGAAATTGCTTCTATTATGTAATCTATATTTTTTGTTTTGTGGTGTGTATCAAAAATCATAACAAATTCAAATTGTAATTCAGGATCCCACCAAGCAAGTACCGCATCTCCTCGTTCATGTGCATCACTTTCTTGATTTCCCCCATATACGCCGACTGAAAGAGGACCACATTTTTCAACATGTATTTCATCTACATACATCTGTTCATGACTCATCCATTTGAATGTATTCACAGCTATCATCCTCTCTCTTGCTAAATGTATACCTTTACACATAGATTACCTTATATTTCAATAAAAATAAACTTTTTCAACATTTTTTATCCAAATAAAAGGATTTCATTTCTACATTCACGAATATATCTTACTATACGATATAAAAATAGGGGGATTTATCATTATGAAAGACATCAATCAACATTGGGAAAGTATTTATTATCACTTACGATATGAATATGAAGACAACCTTTCCCACCAAGCCATTCGTATTTTACAAATCGTTTCTCGTGAGAAAGATATAACAATTGGAAAAGTCGCTACTGAGCTTAGTCTCTCTCATAACACAGCATCTGAACACGTAAAGCGCCTTATTCAAAAAGGATTTATCATGAAAGAAAGAAACAAACAAGATGAAAGAGTTGTGAACCTTACTTTAACGAAAGAAGGCATTGGAGTATTAGAAAAGCATACTTTACTAGATAAAGAAAAGATAAAAATATTAGAATCTCAGTTATCAAAAGAAGAACAACAATTAATTGAAAAAGCCTTTTCATTATTAGCGAAGGAGGCAAAATATGCATTTCCTCGTTAAAGTAATCGTTTCCGCACTTATTATTGGCGTTATTACTGAAATCGCTAAACATTATAGTACGATAGGCGGCTTTATTGCTGCTCTACCTCTTGTAAGTTTACTAAGCCTATTTTGGATTTCTGTCGAAGGCGGGAACAAACAAGAATTAAGTCAATTTGCTATAGGCGTATTATATGGATTTCCTGCATCCGCACTACTATTATTTATCGTCTATATTGGGTTGAAAAATTCGTTTTCACTTAGTGCATCTGTCCTACTCGGAATCGGGGGTTGGTGTATCGTTTTTGCTTGTCAAAAATTATTTCAATCTTAGTTAGGAGGGTTTACTATTTATAAATTTGTAGAGGTATTGGGGCAAACAATAGAAGTATATATAAAAGGAAGTAGTAAACAAACGGTAGTTATTCAAACTGGAATGGGTTGCTCATTTTATGATTGGCTCCCTATTATAGAAAAACTTTCACAACATTTTAAAGTCATTTCATACCATCGCCCAGGTTACGGAAAAAGTGAACTAGTAAATTATTCGCGTACTACAAGACAAGCGACAAACGAACTTCATATGTTACTATATGAACTTGCTATTCACGAACCTATCATTTTAATCGGTCATTCCTATGGAGGCTTATGTGCAAAACATTTTGCGATGTTACATGAAGATAAGCTGCAAGCACTTATTTTAGTTGATTCTACTTCTATGAACTTACACCGATTAGATGAACTTTATTTACCAATTTCTGATCAAACGGATTCGGATGATATGTGGCTTCAAAAATATAACACATACTCCAAAATGGATGTAGACATGCTTAATAATGAACTAAAACCTATACTCGTTGATCAACCAAGACAGTACATTGAATTTTCTACCTCCCCTCTATTATATAAAGCGACAGCTTCTGAACTATGTGCGTGGAAAAATTGTGCTCGCTTAATAAAAGAGTTATATAAAACATTAGAAACACCTTTAATCGTTATTGGTAGAGACCCTCAATATTCTATTACTCAGTTGACTGAGGATGGCATGCCAAAAGAGGAAGCGACACAACTAGAAACAATGTGGCAAGAACTGATTCATGAACAATTACAACTCTCAATAAATAGTCAATATATACTTGCCGAACATGCTGGTCACGGAATTGAAAATACTCGACCAGATATTATTATTGAAGCAATTCACTCCTTGCAAATAAAAAAAGGAAGCAACTAACGCTGCTTCCTTACTTATCTATTCATAATCTTCTTCATCATCGATTTCTTCATAATACGAATTCCCATTACTTACATATATAGGGCCATTCGCAACGTCAATACGTAATACCCATGCCCATGGCACAGCTAAACGCTTATGTATTGCTCGCCAAAAGCTCATTGATTTTCTTTCGTACTCCTGGAACTCCTGAAGTAACTCTTTGTAGGAGGAACCGTCTAACTGAATATTTGCTTCTAACAAACGAGAATGGGCATAGTACTGCAGCTCTAGTTCAGCAGCAATTTCCATTTCTTCTTCCGTTGCCATACCAATAATTGCTCCATCTGCTGGTACAATTTCAAATACGTTCTGAACTTCAATAAGCCCTTCTTTCTCTTTCTCAAACATGTAAACAGCCTCCTTTAACACATATTTTTTATGTTACAAAGTCATACTTCTACAATAACTTCTCCCTTTCCTCTTTTTTTGATAAACTTTTACAAATTATTTATCTGATAATCTGTAGACTGTATTCTTTCAGCAGAACTGAAACAATTATTATCAAAAGTTAATTTATACACGTCAGGCATATGAAGGGTTTTCCAAAACTGAAAATCATATTTCGAATCAAAATAATTCAGTAGTAATACCATAATATTTCCATGAGTACCTATTACAATATTCTTACCTTTATATTTTTTTAATATACTTTGCATACATATTACCGCACGACTTTGTGCTACATCATTTGATTCTCCACCTTCGTATGCAAAAGTCCAGTCTTCCCATACCTTCTGAAGAGCATCATTAAAATCCTGTACTGGTTCTTTACTTAATAGCCTTTCCCGTAAATCTTCTTCCATTTGTATTGATAAATTATATGTATTCGCAATTCCTTGCACAGTTTGCATTGCCCTTTTGTACGGACTAGAAATCACAACATCAATATGTTTATCTTTTAATAAGCGTGTTACATGCTGCGTATCTAACAAACCTTTTTCAGATAAAGGCCTTTCCCGTTCTTCTTTTGTATATGTAGAGTGGGCATGGCGAACGAAATAGATTGTGGTCATTTATTTATCTCCCTTTTCCGTTTTTATCCAAATTCAATACATTACCATCAAATCCCTTTACCTTTATAATAAGTACTGTCAAATTTAAATGTTGATTTTCATATTAATAAAAGGGAAACACCTCATATGGTATTTCCCTCAATTAAAATAGACTACATTCAATTAAATACTTTACCAATTTTATTTCTATCGTATTCTAATATCCAATCATTATATGTATTATAAATATCCCTAATTGTATTAGGAGAGGTAGCTAATACATCACAACCTCTATCATCATAAACGTGAAATATAGTATTCTTGTTAACATTTATAAAATACACCCTATGAAAAATACTCGGTTTTCTTCCCATATCTTGATTACAAATTGCTTTTAGCATAGGAATGTATTTCAAGTCAGAAACTTTACACTTCAAAGTATATCTATGTGTTTTATATACCCCGTCTTCATCGTTTTCTGGAAAAACATAAGGGATTGTATTTTTCTGTAACTTAAACAAATCGGACTTCTCTTTTACATACTTAGAAAAGATATTCAATTTGTGTTTGAAAATTTCACCGTCTGCATAGTCATTTACATCCACTACGATATAAATATCATCTTCTGTTGCATGTAAAGACTGAAATAAAGTAATCGCTCTATTATAAACGCCTTCTAAATATGGGCAGTTTTCATAAATGTTATTGTAATCATAGTTCACACCTAATCTAAAACGAATACCAATATCCCAATTATAAAATAGAGGTGGTCTAAGTTCTAAATTTGGAAACGTTTCAAGCATATACTCATTCAACCCCATCTCAACACCTACCTTTAATAGCATCTTGTTTACATAATAAAATTATTCTATTATAATTCCCTTCTAAACTCTTCATCCACTATAGCATCTTGAATAAAATAATCTATATTATTTCTCAGCTTTTGGTATGCAATTTGATTTTCTATATCGTTAAACATAATTACAACTTCTACCTTATTCCCCTTCTTATCTGTAGTATACAAACTTTTTGTCAATACGAATGCGGTAGAGCCACCTTTTTGACCAGCAAATTCTAACTTACTATTATTAACTGTTCCTTTGAAAATATTCTCAATTTCTTCTTGCATTGATTTTGGAAAATAATTTCTACTATTTATCATTTTCATTATACTCATATAATCTTTAGCGTTTGCACTCACTAATCGATCTGACCAAATTCGCTGAAATTCCATATCTACCTTTAATGGAATATCCCGTTTTTTCCATTCTTCTTCATCTTTCATCCATTCATGAATTTGTAATACATGTTTATTATACTCATCCTTTGACATGTTACGTATCATTTCTAATGATTGATTTTCTGGCTCATGAAGCTCTTTTTCTACATACCCTCTCATATATAGTGCAGCAGTATACGAAGAGAATTTGTCATGACTAGTAAGCTCTAATTCTTTTATACTTTCATTTACCCTTTCTATTCCAAGCTTATCTAACAAATATGTTGTATTTGCATTAGAACTATAATGAATCATCCCTTTAGCGACTTCTTCTAAAGCGATTTGTCCATTTTTCACTAATTCTCTCGCTTTGGCATCTTCTAACCAGTTAGGATGCGCTCCACCATCAGTGTTTTTAACGTAATATTTTTCTAGCTCGTGCAATGAAATTTGTTCATCTCGACTTATTTTTCCTTCTGACACTTGCTTAGCAAATTCAACTGCTATTACGATTTTCGCCGTACTCGCTAATGGTAATTTTTTATTTGCATTTATAGAAGTTAATACTTCTCCATTTCTTTTAATAAATAATGAACATGTTTCATCGTCTTTATGTTCTTTTATGTACTTTAATACGTAATCAGGATCTTCTTTTGACAAATAGTACTTCATAATGACAAAGAAAGCTATAACGGCTACTATAATGACTCCTGCAACAATTCCTATAATCTTTAATATGTTCACAATATGTCCCCTCTCATACATTCCCTTCTATATAATCATTATAACGAATCGAATTACAAATTTATACAAAATAGAGTAACTCTTCCTAAAAAAGAAAGAGCTACTCTATTTCACATGATGTTATGTGTCCATTTAACGTAACAACTATATTTGAGTCATCACTTTCTTTAACGCTATTTAATCGATTTGAGTTAGGAGGACCAATTACAACTGACTCCTTAATTGGCGAAAGGTCCTTTCCTAATTTTTCTGCACTTACACCGTATGCAGCTTGAAATACTTCTGGCGGAGTTAATCTAAGTATGTCTGATCCTTCTGCTGTTTCAAACTGATCGTTATTGAAGAACAAATGTAATTGTACTTCTTCTGTTATCGCTGTAATCCAATGCCACCATCCCATTGGAATAAAGACAGTTTGCCCCGCTTTCACATGATAATTTTGCAATTGATTCGTTTCCGGATTTAAAATGGATGTAACTGCTTCTCCTGATACTACAACATCTAATTCCCACGCATTCGGATGCCAATGTGGTTCCCTCATATGCCCTTTCGTCATAAATAAATCAACAAACGCCCCTCCTATCATCGCTGGTAACTGTGTTGACGTAACTTCATATGCAACGTTTTTATCATCCCTTTTAAAAAAGACATTTTTTCTCGAATCAAAGAAAAGGTTTGGGGTTCCTGAACTTTTCTTTAAATTTTTATTATCTGGAACATAACCTGAACTACTCATTTTATCCCTCTTTTCCACTCCGAACATTTCTACTTTCACACTGTATCGTATGGAAAAAATGTATGAATGTGCCTATCATTCACATAACAAAAAAACATGCCTTCATGATGAGAGCATGTTTTGTGATATTTTTCACATTGTTTAGTTAAAAAATAAACGTTTACTTACCATGATGTAACATTAAATCACTAAGTTCTTCTTCAATGTGATTTAATTTCGCAACGCCTTCTTTCCATTTATGAATATAACGCGATACCCCGACAATAAATAAAACAATAATTGTAGAAAGAATAATACCATATACGATTGTTACAGTACTCATAGTTACACTTCCTTATAATTAGTAATGTTGTTAGTAGTTATATTTTTATTATAAACCTTTTTCATTTAAAATACTTCGATTTCAACTTTTTGTAACAAAATTGATTTTTCTAATATTTCGTTCATAAAAATGGCATATTTTTCACAAATTATACAAAACTTCACCATATGTACTATTACCATATGAGTTATATTGTTAAATAGGATAAAGTGAAATTTTAGTCAGTACGGGGTATCTATCCCACACTGATTATTAGCCCGCACCAACCAGGCTTTTACGGACCGTTACTGTGGGATAAAGGGGATGAAATACTATGACGACTTGGTTTATTGTTATGTTAGTTGTATTTGGGGCATTTAAAATTATCGTTTCTAGCCTTCCTAACTCTGTTATTGAATCCATTATTAGCAAGTACGAAACACATCCACAACTTGAAGAAGAGAATTCGACTGTTACAATCAATGGAAATAACTTAGAAGGCGAACAAAAATCCAAAATTATTCATGATTTTAACGAAGGTTTATTTTTAGATCGCTATTATGCACCACCTCACAATGAGGGCACGCCTTTAATTATCAATGCAAAACGTGGTAAAAAAGATTTTACATTTTATATTTATAGTCATGAAGAGCATGTTGATGTTGTAAAGCAACATAAAAAGAAGGTAGTTGCTTATAGTTTACGTTCTAAAAACCTTCAAAATAATGATATGTTCGTGTCAGCTGATTTAGCTTAATACTCATATATTAGAAAAAGGAATCCATGGAATATGGATTCCTTTTTACTATTCACTGAAAAATAAGCTCTGTCTTCAAACTATCTTTCGGTAACAACCATCCTTTTTGTTCTAAACTCTTCATTAATAATTCTCTTTGTTTTGTTGCAATACTTTCCTCATTTGTTTTAAACGATACTTCTATTACGAAATCATCTTCTATTTTCCCTGTATTACTTAGTGGCCAAACTTCAATATTCGTTTTTATATTTTCAAACTCCCCTGTATACCGTTTCATCAATACAGGACCGTAAATACGAGCATTTTTGAGCATTTCTTCTCCCCAATTCGTATACAACCATTTGTTCATTTTCCCTGGCAATTTTTCTATTAACATGTTTTGAGCAGCTCGTTCGTTTGGTAAATCAAGTACTCCATATCCTTTAGCACTGTAGCTTTTCTTATTTGAAATACTTAACGTTTTCTTCTCAAATCCCCAATCTATTTCTGCCTCATAGTTATCAGTTTTACTATCAAATCCATCCTTTTTAGCCACTTCTAGTGCATCTTGAATTACACCATTTTGAATCGGATATCTTTTTTTATATGTTAGCTCAAAATCTTTACTAAATTCTTTCTTTCGAATTCTCGCAAACCAACTTTCATTACTTAAATTTTTATTTGCCGTATCTAAAAATTGCACTTGTATTCTTTCATAATTTGTACCAGCCTTGAAATATTCTAGTACCTCTTGATTTATCTCTTTGTTATAACCTAATACTTGTTCTGGTTTTAATAATAATTTCGCTTCAAAACTAGGTGTCATCGGACTGGCAGCAAACCCTTCCTTAACGTTATACAGGAAACAACAAAAGAAAATGCTTACGAATACAAATACTTTTTTCATATACCTATCTCCTTTACATTTTAAATGACTTCTATACGCTCCATAGTAAGTGAATACACATTTTCATACCCTGCTATGCTAAGCTTTTCCTGTAATCGATCCGTATCCTCTTTCAAAGCGTGTACTAACACCGTATGTTCTGGTAATAATGTATTTAACATCTCTTTCACATCTCTTATACTTTGGTGAACTTTATATGGAACTCGCTTCACCCTACATTCTTTACCTACACGTTCTTTCAAAACTTTATCTGCAAAACTCCCTTTCGCAATATGTCCAGTAAATATAATGGCATTTCGTTCTTCATATCGCAGTTGTTCATAATATAACTGCGCTCGTTTCGTTTGCATATTCGCATCACTCATTATAACTATTCCATAACTATTTTGTGTACCAAAGTCATGATCCATAACGATTATGTTTCTTTTTAAACTCTCCATAAGCCCTTCAAGTTCTTCATTATTTTTGATCCAATCTTTATATACGAACATCTCTTGGAATCCATCCAAAATTTCTTGATCTACTATAATGGGAAGTTCTTTATATTTTTCATATAAATACAATACGATATCTTGCGCCCTACCAAGCGGTGGCAATGGCAATAATGCTATTCCTTTCTTTTGCGCAACTCGTTCAATTTCTGTACACAGTTCGTTTATTCGTTCGTGTTGCGAAACATCATCAGTATGATAAGCGGCATCTACGATTGCGACTTTTATATCGCCGCGCAACTTCTCAGGTAAATTAGCTCGTAGTATGTTAGACTCTGCTGAATAATCGCCAGAATAAAATACATATGTATGACTCATGTCCACTAAAAACCAAACAGCCCCCAATACATGCCCACTATACCCCCATTGAAACCGTAATGTAGGTGTAATCTGTATCCATTCATTCGGATTGCAAATCTCATCAATATATACATAATTTAAATCTTTAACATTTTGGTCGTTATAAGGTACATTCCATCCTTGCGAAAGATTGTAGCTTCTCCATTTTTTAAAATAAGCTGGAAGTTGCTCCTTCGTATAACGAGTCGTCCAAATTTTTTTCTTATATCCATACTTCGCTAATAAAGGTAAGCCCATCGTATGATCTTCATGAATATGTGATAAAAATACTGCATCTAAAAACGGTACAACTTCCCTATCTATTTTTGGATAACTATCCTCATATGATCGATTAATACCACAATCAAATACTATTTTTGTCTCTTTATTTTTTACGAAGTAGCAGGAACGACCGTATTCTCCCGCTCCTCCCCATACTTCTATCCTCATCATGCTACCCCTTTTCGTTTTTGCTCCATATGTTGCAGAAGTAATAAACATATTGTTGTAAGTCCAACTGAAACGACAGCCATTGCCATGCCAATAGATACTTCTCCTTGTTCAAATTGAGCAAAAATAAATGTTGCTGACGTTTCTACTGATGGAGGTAGTACGAGAAGCGATGCTACTAACTCTCTTATCGAGATTGTAAATGTCATCGCCCACCCAGCAAGAATGCCCGGGATAATAAGGGGTAATATTATCTTTCTAAAAATATAAATATAATTTCCAAAAAAAATACTTCCAGCCTGTACTAGAGAATCATCAATTTGCACGAGCGATGCTTTTACATACTGCACCGTATAAGGTAAAAAAAGAACGACGTATGTTACGATAACCATGACCGGCGTATTGTAAATTGACATGGGCATATAGGGTGAATTCCAAAATAAAATAAGCCCTACAACCATCACGATTCCTGGTACCATATTCGGTAACATACCGCACATATCAAGCCATTTTTCAGAGGAGTTTTTCCCCTTTCGAATCATAAGCGCCAAAAACACTCCAATAGTAGCAGCAATAATCGCTGTTATAAGTGAAAAAAGAAAACTGTTCCATAAAGCTTCTAATCCTGGAGATCCAATTGTAAATAATGCTTCATAATGGCTCGTTGTAAAGTTATTTACATGTAAGCCGCCGCCTCTTAATTTCGATAATGAAGCAATCAGTATAGAAAAATACGGGATTCCAATTGATACGATTAATAAACCAATTACATAGCCCCATGCTACAATGCGTGTAAATATAGACAAAGTATACCTTTTAGACTTCACACCTTTTCCACTAACCATTGCATATGAATACTTTCGATTCAATACATTTTGCATATACCAAATGAGCATACACGCACTAAGTAATAAAGAAGATAATGCTGTTGCACTACTAAAATCAATCGGCCAACTCGAAATAAATTTATGAATCTCTGATGTTAACACATGAAATCCTATTCTTCGTCCGAATGTAGCTGGTGTTCCAAATTCAGCAATCGTCTTTACGAAAATGAGTAAAGCACCCATTACATAACTTGATACTAATAACGGCAATATTATTTTTCGTAAACGATAGAAAAAGCTCCCACCATGAACTGCTGCCGCTTCTTCTTTACTACTTCCAATTTGAAGTAACGTGTTTTTCAACATAAAGTAAAGAAATGGGAATAAATGCAGACTCATAATTAAAACCATACCTCCTAAACTAAAAAACGAAGATGAAATCGTCTTTAGCATCGGGAAAAACTGTTCGAAATAGCCGTTCGGTTGCATGAACAAAATCCAGCCCATCGATCCGATATATGGCGGTGTCATAAATGGAATCATAAAAATAATATCTAATTTACTATACTTTCCAACATCTGTTTTGCTCATAATAAACGCCAATGGAAATGCAAATACGGTTGCTCCTATTACTACGAGTACACCTAGAAGCATCGAGTTTAGAAAAATACCGGCTAATCCACCACTCTGCATCACTTCAAAAGGCTTTAAAAAATTCCAACTACTATTTTCATATACGCTAGAAAATAAAATGAGGAAAAGCGGAATGACGATTAACATCGCCACAAGTAATAACGCTATCGTCATTCCAACTTGTCTTACTGATACGAATCGATTTACCATGTAATCACCATCTTATTGAAATACTTTCTTAAATTGTTTTCCTATTTCATCTTGTTCTTTCTCAACTGTTTTCCAATCAATATTTAATACTGGAATCTCTTCTACATTTGGTCTATTTTCAGCTTTTATATCTGTTCTGCCTGGTAATAAATACGCTTTAGAAACTTGTTTTTGCACATCATCTGATATTAAATAATCAATAAACTCTTTTGCACCCTCTACATTTTTACTATCCTTCATAATACCTGCTGCACGTGGGCTAATAACTGTTCCGCTTTTTGGATAGACAATATCAACCGGTTCGCCCTTTGCTTTTGCACTGTACGTCATATAATCAACACCCGCAATGACCACATCTTTTGCACCGGTTACAACTGGATCTAACGCTTCTTGATTTGCCCCCGCAACTGTAACTTCATTTTTCTTAAGCTGTTCAAATAAATTCCATCCATCTTTTCCATTCTTTTTCACATATCCTGTCACAAAGTCTAATGCTGAACCTGATAGTGCTGGATCCGGAAGATTCGCTTTTCCTTTCCATTCCCCTTTTGTTATATCGCTCCAATCTTCAGGCGCTGTCTTCACATTTTTTGTGTTATACACAATTCCTAATGCTGAAGCACTATATCCAAAATAATGTCCTTTATCATCTGACCATTCAGAACGAAGCTTATCAGCTTGTTTCGCTTCTTTATAAGCTAACGTTTGCCCATCCTTTTTTAATCCTTCCATCGCTGGTAAAGATGCAAGTACGACTACGTCAACGACTGGATTTTTCTTTTCAGCTTCCATTCTCGCTAAAATCTTACCTGTTGTTCCTTGAAACATTTCTACTTTTATACCTGTTTTCTTTTCAAAGTCCCTTTGTATTTTTTCTGCTAATCCTTTTGGCCCCGCACTATATACAACAATTTTCTTTTCATTCGCATTTTTATTTTTGGCATCTGCACTACCTGTCTTTGAACTACACCCTGTTACTACAGCAGAAAATAATAACGTACATACAAATAAAGATTTAAGCGAACTGAATTTCTTCATACGATTCTCCCCCTATATGATGAATACATTTTTTTGGTACATATAACGATACCGGTTTCCCGATGCTTAGCTTACTATTGTGATAAGCTGTCCATACACCGAGTGTCCCCATATTTACTTTCACTTCATAACGTTCTCCTACATATGTAACGTGCTGAATTTCACCTGTATACATTTCGCACACTTCATTTTTCGTCCAGCTCACATGCTCTGGACGAACCATTTGTTTACCCTCTACAAGCCAATTTGCCTTACCAACAAATTTTGCAACAAATTCATGAGATGGCTTCACATAGATGTCTTCTGGTGTTCCTTTTTGTAATACTTCTCCTTGTTTCATGACAATAATTTGATCTGACATTGACATTGCTTCTGTTTGATCGTGCGTGACATACAAGGCCGTTAAACCGATCGAATGAACGATATCCATAAGCTCTAATCGCATTTCTTCTCGCAAAATTGCATCGAGTGCACTCAGCGGTTCATCAAACAAAATAAAATGCGGTTTTGTTACAATCGCTCTAGCAAATGCGACGCGTTGCTGCTGTCCGCCAGAGAGTTCATGCGGATATCTTTTCTCCATCCCTTGCAGGCGAACTCGCTTTATTGCATCTTCTACTTTTTCCCGTAATTGATTCGTTTGCTTTGTAGCCCTTAAACCAAATGCAACATTTTCAAATACAGTCATATGTGGCCATAAAGCAAAATCTTGAAATACCATACCGATATTACGTTCATGGGGAGATGTTTTTATTTTTTTCGCACCAGAATACATGCACTTATCTCCAAAATATATTTCACCTTTATCTGGCTCTTCAAGTCCTGCGATCATTCTAAGTAAAGTCGTTTTTCCGCATCCCGAAGGTCCTAAAAGTGTAGTGAATTCACCTTGTTTCATGACAATTTGTAACGGTTTTAACGCCTGTGTTTTTCCAAACTTCTTTTCTAATCCATAAATTTTAATATCCATCGTTTCACCTCTTTCCCCTCACTCTTAACCTGCTTTCATTCTATCTGGAAGATTTATACTGAATGTTAATGTACTGTAAAGATTAAATTAAAAAACTTCTAATAAACTATTTATTTCTATAGATTTTTTCTATAGTTAAAATAAAAAAGGAGGCAACTCATAATGAATCTCTTAAAATTAGAAATTGTAGTGCTTATTAAGAAATATAAAAAACTTACGATAGTTGCAGAAAAACTTGGTGTTAAACAACCTACTATTACATTCCATATAAAAAGCTTAGAAGAGGAACTCGGTGTGCCTTTATTTGAATTACGTTCTGGAAGATATTTCTTAACAGAGGCTGGTGAGGCACTGCATCATTATGCTTGTAAAATAGATGCACTTATGAAAGAAGCTAGGCGGGTCACGCAAGAGTTTAAAGATTTTCATAAAGGTGCTATAACAATTGGCGCTAGTTATGTACCAGCGACTTATCTTTTACCAGAAATTATTCACCAATTTCAATGCGAATTCCCAAATATAAAAATAACAATTATGGTAAAAACAGCTCCTGAAATTCGAGTAATGCTACAAAATCATGAAATTGATCTCGGGGTAATTTCTGCGGCACCTTTTGATGAATCACTTTTAAAAGAAACAAAAATAATACCTGATACACTTGTTCTTGCTTTCTCCAAAGAACATCATTTTTCAAAAAAAGAAAATGTATCATTACAAGATATCGAAAAAGAACGTATACTATTGCACCGTAACCCATCTACAACGAGAGATTTACTTACGCAATGGATGTTAGAACATAACATTACGTTCCAATCTGAAATTGAATTAGATTCATTAGAAACGATGAAACAAATTTTAAAATATGGTAATGGAGTTGCTTTTATTTCTAAACTCGCTATTGAACAAGAGGTACACCGAAATGAACTATGCTACATACCCATCCCTGGATTTGAATTTCAACGTAACATTTATACGATTCATCATGAGGACAGGTGGAATTCTAAAATTATTTCTTTTTTACTACATAGCATCACTTCTTATGCAACAAAAAATTAAAAGGCTGTCGTTATACACGACAGCCTTTTAAACTATTACTCTATTTATTTTTCTTTGCTTCAATTTTTTCTTGTGCCTCTTCAGCCTTATCTAATGCTTCTGACACTTTCTTCTCTTTTTCTTTTACATCATCTATACTGTCGACAGCTTTAATGAGTTTATCGATTCCTTCTTCTTCTACTTTTCTCCGTTTTGCCACTCTTTCATTTACTTTCTTTTCCACATCTTTTGCTTTTTGAAGCATATCCTCTGCATTTGATGTTACAGCTTTTTCAAGTGCATCGTCTTTTTTCTTTTGTAGCACTTCATTTGCAATATCTTTCGTTTCTAAATACTTACCATCTTTTAATGCTGTCGCACCACGATCCAATAACTGAGCGACTTCTTTATATGCTTTCGCTTCATTTCCTGTTTTCTCTTTTTCCGCTTTTTCAAACCACATAATTGCATCACTATATTTTTCATTTTTCAATGATTGCATACCTGTTTCAATATACGTGTCATAATTACTGCATCCAGCCATTACGACTAATAGAAAAAGCATAACAAAACTTAATTTTTTCATGATGTTTTCTCCTTTTCTTTGCCTGCTCACTATACTGTAACATACATGAAAAAGAGTTTCAAAAACTAAAATACTAATTTGGTCATTTTTATAATGATAAGTCAAATTTTTATTATTTTCTTATTTTTAAGCCGATACATCTACTTGTTTTTTCGCCATATGTTGCTTTACTCCAACTAATACAACTAACAATAAACCTCCGCCTATCGTCATCATAACAATGCTAGTTGGCAACATATCTAATAATAATCCATATACAATCATACCGAGTGGTGCGATTGCAGTAGCAATTGTTTCAAGTAGGCCAAACACACGCCCTAAGTAGCTCGGATCTGTCGTTTTTTGCATATGTACTTGCATCGGTATATTTACAATCATAATTGCTATACCCGTTAACATCATAAAAGCAATATAGTAAATAAAACTTGCCCCTTTTGAAATGGTAACTACCAATGGGAAGACTGTACATAAACTTAAACCCGTAAACAAAAACAGCCCAGTATAAATAGAACGAAACGGATTATTCACTTCTTTACGCACCGATAAAGCAATCGCACCCATTAGCATCCCGACTGCTAACATTCCCTCTACAGTACCGAGTTGCTTTGAAGATAGATGCAATGTATGGACGATAATATATGGAAGTGCTACGGTTAGCCCACACGCAAAAAAGTTTACCCACAATGCTATTTTCATTAAACCATATATTTCATGCTGTCGTTTTACATATGAAAATCCTTCTTTTATACTCGTCAAGAAACGCTCTTTACTCTCAGCCACTTCTTTTTTGTATAAATCAAATACAATAAATAATTGCACAATCACTGCTAAAAAGAACGTAATACTATTTAACAAAAAGAACGACTTAATGGAAAAGAAACCAAATACAACTCCGCCAATAATCGGCCCTAATATATTTGATAAAGAAGCCGCCGTTTGATTTAAAGCACTCGCTTTCTGAATACGCCCCTCATCTACTAAATTAGGAATAGACGAAGTTAATGCAACAGAATAAAAACTTGCACAAATTGATAACAATGCTGCTGAAACATAAATAAAAAGAAGGGATGGTCCAAATATAGTAGCAAGAATAAACATAATAAGCATCGTTAAACTACTTAATAAATCAGTGCCAATGACAAGCCATTTTCGATTCACACGATCAGCTACAGCACCTGCAATCGGACCACAGATCATCCTTGGTAGTGATCCGCAAACGAGCGTAATAGCAAACCCCATCCCTGAACCAGTTGTCTTTAATACGTATAACCCCATTGCGAATGTATAAATACCTGCCCCTAATAAAGACGTCATCTTTCCAATCATCATCAAAATAATATTTCTCGTTGCAACTTTCATTCTTGAATCATTTTCTCCTATACTTATATCTCCCATAATGACTTTCTCCCCTTAAAAGTTAAATTGTGTTAAACTTATTATATAATCAACTTTCCAATTTTTACAACAAAAAGTTAAATACAATTTAACTTTTTAATGATAAAGGAGCAATAATATGGCAACTCTCGGCGAAAAAATTAAAGCATTACGAAAAAAAAAAAAACTTACACAAACAGAGCTGGCAGGTTCGGAACTGACAAAAAGTATGCTTAGTCAAATTGAAAATGGAAAAGCTACACCTTCCATGAAAACATTACAATATATTGCTGAAAAACTTGAATGTGAAACGAGCTTTTTATTAGAGGAAGACGATGATGAAATTGTAGAACTCATTACAAAAATGGAGCAACTAATAAAGGAAAATAAATGTGATGAAGTATATGGGACTTTACTACCTATCGTTCAAAAAGAGTTACCTTCCACTCTAAATACAGCTCGTTTATATAAACAGTTCCTAACAGGAGCAGCTATTATGAACGATTATAATATTGAATCTTACGTTGAAACCGCTGTTTCTATATTTGAAAAATATACTTTATATCGAGAAAGCACTGAAACGAAACTACTGTTTTACTATATGCTCTACAAACGGAAAAAATATAAAGAATGTTTACAGTTGATTACCAAAATTCGCAATGAATATAAAACGAAGAATTTAGAAATGGATCTTATTACACATATACAATTATATTTAAAAGAAGCAATTATTTTACTCGCATATGGTAATTATGAGAAATGTGAAAAAGTCATTTTAGATGCACTTGCATTTTCAAAAAAACATCAAGTGTATTATAAAACAGATGAATTTTATCGTATTTTATCTTATCAAAAAATCATTACAACTGATAAAGAACGATATTTATATTACATAAAAAAATCTGAGCAATTTGCCATTTTTACAGAAGATACTTTATCAGCTGCAAATATACATATATTAAAAGCTTATTACTATAACACTGTTACGAATGACTATACAATCGCATTGGAACATCTAGAACAATTCCGAGAAAAACTAAAAGATGTACCAATTTTTCAAGACGATGGACTGCATTATCTTGAAAAAGGAAAATCTTTGTATGGCTTAAAACGTTATAAGGACGCTTTGGAAACATTAAAACATGCTACCATACCAGATTATATGAGTCATCCACTTGATCAATCGTGGTTATTAACAGCTGGATCTTATCGTGCTCTTTGCTATATAGAACTTCAAGATAAAAAATCTGCCTTGAAAGAAGCAAAAGAAGCAGTTCAAGCGATAGATGGCTATCCTGATTCCATCTTCTCTTCATTTATTAAAGAAACATTACAAATAATACAAAAACTTTAAAAATGTCTCGAAATGGTATATTATTCCTCCTTTTTTGCAAAGATAATAATGATGGGAGGAATATAAATGAATATACAACGCGCAAAAGAGCTTTCCGAGTCCTCTGAAGAAGCCAATGTCAGTTTTCAAGGCATGCCTGTTATGATTCAACACGTCGATGAAAGCAACGAAACCGCCCGCATATATGAAGTAACAAATCCAAAACGCGAATTAACTGTTCCAGTTAATAGCTTAGAGGAAATATAAAAAATGCCACTTCGATTTTGAAGTGGCATTTTTCTTCCTTTAGATTACTTATTATAAATTTCTTCTATCTTCTATTTTACAGGAGCTGAAAAAATAAGAATTTTCTACTTCTTTTCTTTTTATGACCTGCTAAAATACAAACTATGGATTAATTATTCACACTATACATTAAGGGGGAAAAATAATGGCATCTAATTTAGAAAAAAACAAGTCTTATTATGCAGTTATATTTACTTCTAATTTATCAAATGATACGACAGATTATAGTAGCGTTGCCGACAAAATGGAGGAACTTGCAAAGCAGCAACCTGGATTTTTAGGTGTGGAAAGTGCACGAGATCATTCAGGACTCGGAATTACAATTTCTTATTGGGAATCACTTGAGGCAATTGAAAATTGGAAACAAAACGCCTTACATAAAGAAGCGAAAAAAAGAGGCCGCGAGCAATGGTATGAAAACTTCCACCTGCGCATCTGCCTTGTTGAGAAAGACTTTAAGTTTCATAGAGGTACATTGTAACGATGAAGACAAAATTAGCTCTCGTTGCTGTTCATGAAATATATGGTGTAAACGACCATATGCATCACGTTACCCAACACTTTACTTCATCTCATATAGATGTATTCTGTCCTAATCTTCTACAATCGCAACATGCATTTCATTATAGTGATGAAGAAAAAGCATATCATTTTTTTATGAATCATATTGGATTTGAGGATGGAAAAAAGCAAATTGAAGAATTCATTACTTGTCTTTCTAATAGTTACACACATATTGGACTGATTGGCTTTAGTGTTGGTGCTACCATCTCATGGCTATGCAGTAACAATCCGAAAATAGATTTTATTATCGGATGTTACGGTTCCCGTATACGTGACTATATTCGTATGAAACCAACATGTGCTACCCTACTTATTTTCCCTGAAAAAGAAGCTAGTTTTTCAGTATCCTCTTTAATTCAAACATTGCAACAACAAAACATTCCTTTACTAGAAATACAACAACTACACGGTGAACATGGATTTCTAAATCCGTACACTGAAAAATATAGCGAGAACTCTACAAAACAGGCATACAATGTAATAGATTCATTTCTTGTAAGAACAATCTTATAAAGGAGATTCAAATGACGCTTACATTACTCTTACTTAGTTTCATATTCATCGCCTTTATATTTGCGCTAACTAGCATTTTTATAACTATAAAAAAAGGGGAGCTTTTCAAACGCCCCCACTTACAATCTATTATCGTTTGCATTTTATTTTTTACAAATTGGATCTTATATGTAACAACTTTTTATGGTTTACTTCCCGAGAAAGTTAGCGAGTTCATATTCCTGCCCATTTGGTTTTTTCTTTGTATTTTAGGATGTATCGTTTTCTGGCGCGAATGGAGAAACAATCGTGTGTTCTCAATATGTATTGGTTTTCTTTCCTTTATTAGTTTTTTATTTGGGTTATTGTTGTTAGTTCTTTCGGGGATGTAATTGTTGTAAAGAGGATAACATACCTCTTTACAACAATTTTTTTCGTTCCATGATGAAAGGGATTGTTAAATATAATGCATACGCAATAACCATCCAAATGGTAAATGATATGATTTGCTGTGAGGAGAATTGTGAGAATAGATTAGAAGAATTATATAAGATGTAAGTATCTAAAATTAAACCGATTGCTGTACCGCATATACCTAACTTAATAACTGCATATTTCGTAGTATCTATTTTTTTGTATAACCACATTACAAAGTATAAGGCTATAGCTGTTCCTAATTCAAGAAACGTCAATTGTAGAAAAAATCTACTTGAAGTGTATTCTAATAAAACGGAAGAACCGAAAATAATGAAGAATGCTGAGGCAAAAAACCATATACCAATCGAAAATAAAATAGTGAGCCAAAATCTATTATTCACTGACATTACCTCCCTTTTGTAGCACTGTAAACTTTTCCAAGAGCATATATAAATCACCATATACTTTGTCTGTAGAAAAAGATGGATTGAATAATGCTTGCAATGCCAACCCGTCAATTAATGCATTACATAAAACACTCAATGTTTCAGTTGAAATTTGAGATGTCATTGTATCTCCTATTTTTTTATTTAACACTCCTTTTAATTTTTGATTTTCATAATGTAACAATCCACCAATTTTATCTTTCATCGCATCATTTTGTAATCCACTAGCTACTAATTGAAAGAACAAATGATGATACACTGAATCTTTCACACATCTACTTTCCGCAGACTGTAAAGCCTTCTCTAACTGTACATCCTTTCCTATTTGTCCCCATGACGCTTTACAAAACGATTCAGTTACTTCAAGTAATAATTGATCCTTCGTTTTAAAATGATAATATACGGTACCTTGTGTAACTTGAGCACTTTCTGCAACTGCTTTTAATGTCAACTTTTCCATCCCGTTCTCTGCAATAATTGCTTTTGCTGCTTCTAGTAACTTCTCTTTATTAACAACATTCGGTTTTGCCACTTCTACAATCTCCTTTTAAGTTAGTTGGATAACTAACTTAAATTATACAGAAAAATCAGATAAAATAAAAGAAAGAAAAGCCAACATTCAACTTTTCTTCCTTCTATGTTTACCTTTAGTTTTCACTGTCACTGATTCACAAGGTGTATAATATATTTGAGGTGTCGCCTTATCAACAAACATCATAAACGTGACGAAGCCGATAATAAATAAAATAAACAACGTTAACAAAATTGCTCCTATCGTTAAAAGTATCATAACACCACCCCTATATCTTTCATGTTATTACACCTTTCGCTATTATATGAGCGTAATCCTTTTTAGAAAAAGAAACGTAACAAAATTATCACAATCACTCCCGTTAATACTGTACCTAATAAACTACGAGTATATATCGCAACAAGAAATGTTGGGATTGCTGCGATAAGATAATCCCACTGCATCGTCTCATGCATAAATAGTACTTGTGCTAAAAGTGATGCTAATATCGCAATTGGTATGTAATTTAACCATTTTAAACCCCAGTCTGGAATTTGTAGTTTGCTAAATACGAGTAGAGGTAAAATACGTGGCACGAGTGTCACAGCTCCAGCTGCTAGTAAAAGTAATAGTACGTCTAATCTCATTTCCATTTTTCAATCACAACTCCAATCGTCGCAGCTAGTAATGTGGCGATAATAACCGCTATACTATCTGGCATAAATAAGTGTGAAACGTATGCGATTATAATCGCTACAATTGCAACAGTAAGATGAATTGCTAGTTTCGGTTTACTACTGATGAGCTGAAGTACAAATAATCCGATAAACATCGCTGGTAATGCATAATCCATCCCGTACCTATGCGGATCTGGTATCCATTCACCAAACAGCCCGCCAATAATAGTAGCAAGAATCCAATTTAAATATGCTGTGACATTTAACCCCATCATCCACCTGTCACCTACATATCCTTTTTGCGCTGCATGCTGCACTGCAACGCCGAAAGTTTCATCTGTAATTTGCGAACCGATGATTAAGTTTTTAAATAGAGGAATTTTCGTAAAATACGGCGCAAGCGCTGCACTCATTAATAAATGGCGTAAATTAACAAAAAATACAGTGAAGATAATTGCTGAAGCAGGAGCACCGGCTGCATACATACCGGCTAATATAAATTGGGCAGAACCTGCATAAATTAAAGTGGACATAAACGCAATTTCAATGATGGAAAAACCTGCTGTTTTTGCAATTACACCAGCTGCTATGCCGATGCTCAAATAACCAAATACAGTTGGTAAACAATCTTTTACGCCTTGCTGAAATGTATCATCGCTCTGCAAAGCTACATGTGCCTGAGCTTTACTCATCCGTATCATCCTCCATTCCTTCCATAGTCCGTTTTCCTGTTACGACATGAACTAAATCTATATTTTCACGCCATAACGTATCTAACTTATCAGCTCCAAATTCCTTCGTGATTTCTTCAACCATAATATCGTGCCGCACATACTCTGTAGCAACGAGAACTAAAGCTGGGTCATACGTTGTAACGGCCCATGACGTGCTATCATTTGAGAAGTTCGCAATTAATACTTCCTCTCCATCACGAGCAATAACAGTTAAATGACCACCCATTCTCTTTTCAACAACGTGGGGCGTCATATAATTATGGTGAAACGTCGCGCCTATTTTTGTATTGGGAGCGCCAAATAAGATTGAAAATATATGTACACCTTCCTCTTCCTTTTGACGAATATATGGCTCAATTTCATGCACTTGATCTTCCCATACAGAAATCCATAACTCTTCCTTTGCTCTACTAATTATATTGCATATTTCTTTTAATACACGATCATTTGAACGAATATGCGAAATTACATCTATTTGTCGCTCTTGCTCTAAACAATTTAATTTCTCGTCTAAAAATTCAAAGGACTTCTCAAAATCTTTTCGCATTCGATTCATTAATTCGGTAGCTGGTACTGGTACATATTTCACAGGTTCTGACGGAACGATATGCACCGCTCCTTTATCCATTAATTTACCGAGCACTTCATAAATCATCGAACGAGGTACCCCTGTTTGTTTACTCACTTCATACCCAGTTACTGGGGAATGTTTTAGTAGGCCAATATACGCTTTACATTCGTACTGGGAAAAACCTAACTTTTGTAATTCCTTTATAATTTCATCCATCGATAACCCCTCACAATCTATATAACTTTCACTTCAAAACGCTGCATGGATATTAGTAGTTATTACTATACCTACTAATATAAAAAAACAGACTCATAAAGTCAATTGATAATTCTGAAATTTAAACTAAAAATAAAAAGCCTTCTTATGAAAGGCTTTTTCTACATACTATTCTACTTATTTTAACTGCAAAGCATTTGATAAGTTCTCCCCCAGATGTTCACGTAAAGTAGAACTCTTATACTCTTCTCTAAATACACCGGCCTTCACGAATAAAGGAATAACTTCACTAAAGAATAGATCTAGTGACTTTGGCGGTCCTCCTGGAATAGCAATAAATCCATCTAACGCTCCTGCCTCAAATCTATCCATAATTTGTTTCGCAACGTCTTGCGCTGTACCAACCGCAACCCAATGAGCCGATCCAACAACTTCTGGTCGTTCTAGTATTTGTTCAAGTGTTGGTTCATTTTTAATAATGTAGTTCCGTAATAATTCAGCGTGTGTTTTACTGCGAACAGTTTGATCCCGACTTGGCAGCATCTCTTCCGTAATCTTACTTTCTAGTGGAATTCCTCTAGCATCTAGTCCGAGAACCATTTCAAGTAACGCATATCTCTTTTCTTTTGTGAGATGTTGATGAGCTTGCCTATGCATTTCTAATGCTTCTTCATATGTATCACCTATAAAGAAATATAATCCAGGTAATACGCGTATATCCTCTTGCTTTCGGCCATGCTGTTCGGCTCTTCTTCTTAAATCTTGACGCAGTTCCATTCCTGACTCTACATCTGGCGTTGCAGCAAAAATTGCATCCGCAACAGAAGCAGCAAAATTCCGGCCTGACTCTGAAGCACCTGCTTGAAATAATGGCATTTCCCCTGAAATATGCTGCGGAATATTAAGTGGACCTTTCACTTCAAAATACTCACCACAATGCTCGATTGGCTGTACAATATCTCTAATTACGTCAGCGTTATCTACCTTCAAAACTTCATAAGGGTGGCTCCTCCAAAGTTTTCTTACTAACGCTGTACATTCTGCTGCTTTTGCGTATCGTTCCTCAGATGGTGGCATTCCTTCCTCACCAAAGTTTTCAGCACCGTCAATGGATGTAACAATATTCCACCCTACTCGGCCGTTACTAATCCAGTGTAAAGATTGTAATTGCCTCGCTAATATATATGGTGGATAAAACGAAGTTGAAGCAGTCGTAACGACTCCAATTTTTTCTGTTGCATAAGCAATAGCAGTAAATAGTAACGTCGGATCTAAAATGACATTTCCCTTATTACGAGCAATTAAATCTGGGTGCGCCACTAAATAATCTGCTTTAAAAACAAAATCTAACTTCGATTTTTCTGCTCGTTTCGCTAACTCTACTTGCTCTTCAATTCCCGAATTAAACTCACTTTCTTGCTCTTTCTTTCTAGAAATTAAACATAAACCAATGCACAGTTGTTTTTTTGTAGACATACACACCATCCCCTTGTTTTTAATTTACCTAGTTAAGCAATGTTGCTGTCATTATGAAATTCCATTCTTATGAAAAAACATAAAATGATATTGATAATCATTATCATTTTATGATGTAACTGTAATAAAAGCAATAATAAAAAAAGACTTCCGCTATGGGAAATCTCTTATCTCAATATTTCATTCGCTTCTTTTTCATAAATTTTATCAAATGAAGTCATAACACGTTGTGACGCTGAAATCATTTTTTGATCCGTCATAAGATCAGCCATCTCTTTCGTCATATCTACATTTGAATTTTCTAGCATATGATTTTTTACTGTCCCTGCTCCGTTCGGTAAATCAGCAATGTTTCCTTCTGCTAGTGTAAAGCTTTTGTTCTCTCTCTGTACGAGACGATTATTCGCTTCTGCACCTACTGTTTTTGTTTGCAGGCGGGCAATATTATTTTGTGTTACTGCATCATATAACGTACCGTCTGCTTGTACAGCTACTTTTGCTCCTTCTGGAATACGAATACGTTCATTATTCTCTCCCATTACGAAAGCGCCTGAAGTTGTTTGCAGGTAACGATCACTATTTAATGTAAAACCACCGTCTCTCGTTAAAAACGTTTCATTATTTTTAGATGTAACGAAAAACGAAGCTGTGCCAGCAGTTCCATCATCTAAAAAGAAATCTGTATCACTATTTGTCATTTGTATATTTCCTTGTACTAAGTTCACATGCGTTGCGGCTGGTACTACAGCGTAATCAGTCGAACCGATATTTGTCACAGCCCCATCTCCGCGGCGATATGTGTCTTGTACATCAAACACTTTAGAAGTCATATTTTCTGCTTTAAATCCTGTCGTTTGAGCATTTGCAACGTTATTCGAATGAACATTAATACGCTGCATGTAATTCATCATACCCATAGAACCTATATAAAGACCGTTCATAATCGTTTGAATAAGGCAGTTGCCTTATCCTTCACCTCTCTTCTATGATGTTTGCAACATTTGTTTCGCTAAATGTTCAGCTGTAGCGATATGTATATGTTGCTTCACGTCTTGTCCGTCTGTCATTAATACGATTGGAGCTGATGATACTGCTGGAATTTTTAATAATTCACCACTACTTGCTGTTTCATCAAATTTCGTAAATACGATACCATCAATATGAATATCTTTAAAATTCGTAATGATTTCAATCATATCTTTACTTTTCATCGAAGCTGATAACGTTAAGCAAATATAATCTGGCTCTACTTGTCCCATCGTTTCAATCATTTCTTCTACTGTTTCTGACGCACGATAATTTTTTCCGGCGGTATCAATTAAAATATAATCGACGCGCGCTTCTTCTTTAAAATACGTAAGCGCTCTTGTCATTGCAGCTTCATCACGTACAGCGATTACTTCAAATCCCATTGTTTTTACGTAATCTTGCAGTTGCTGTACTGTTCCAATGCGCGAATGATCTGTCGTAATAAAACCGACCGTTTTTTTCTTACCGTGAAACTGCCATGCCATTTTCGCAAGTGTCGTCGTTTTTCCAACTCCAGTTGGACCGATTAATGCAATTGTTTGCACTTCTTTTTCAAAAACGTTTTCCGTGTTGAAATGGGATCTCATATCTTCCAATATGTATCCGATCACTTCTTCTTCTGTAATCATCGTTGCATTCTCAAACTTCACTTTTAACTTTTCAGCATATGCATGAATGAAGTATTGTTCTACATCGTTTTGCTCTAGCATGCGAATTACTTTTTGAATAATAAACGGTACAGATTCTTGGTTTTCTTTTTTTACAACCACTTCTTCTTTCTTGACCGGAACAACTTTTTTCACAGCTTTTTGCTTTTTCGTTACTTTCGTTTCTTCCGTCTGTTTCACAACGACGATACCTTTTTCAAACAACTTTAATAGTTTCTCTTTCTTTCTCGTCCATTCTTCACTATTTCCTGTTTGCATCGCCGCGTATGACATAGAAGTCGTCACGTTTTCTAAATTGTGCAGTACCGATTGAATTCCATTCGCCTTCACAATTTGTTCTGGAGGATCATTTACAACATCCATTAATTGTTCATGAAATTGAGCTGTTCCTTCATTCACTTCTTCCTGTTTATCCTCCGGAAAAGCAACTAACATTTCATAATTCTTTTTCCAAAAAAACGGGATATTCCGTTTTACACTTTCATCGACAACGTAATAATAATCTGTACCATATTGGTCAAATAACTTTCGATACAATTCATTTTTCGAAGCTGCTTTTATTCGCATTAACGCTTCTTTCTTTTCTGTACTTTCCATTACTTCACCCCCTACTATTCAATATAGGCAATTTGATCTACAACAATTTCCGGTGCTAATTCGCTAATACAAAGTACTTGCGCTTCTACTTGATAACGCTCAAGAAGTCTTACAATCGCAAATCTGAAATCTTTTCTACGCGTTAATAATACTGGTTCTCTTCCCATTAAACGAGCTTGTTTAAAGACACGCTGTATTTGTTCAACAACACGTGTTTCTAAATCTAAATCCCAGTTTAATAAGTAACCTTGGTATGAATTATTTACAACATCCGCATCTAACTCGATTGAATCTGAGAAGAGCGCCGCATAAATTTTACCGTCAGGATTTTTTGCATTTTCACAAATAACTTTTGAAATACATTCACGGACGAATGACGTTACACCGTCAACGTGGTTTTGATAAATTTCTTTTCCGTCAATAATACCTTCGATAATGGTTGGTAAATCACGAATAGAAATTCCTTCTTTTAGAAGTTGTTTAATAACATTTTGAACGAGTGATAAGTCGATTTCTTTTTTCTTAATCTCTTCTAATAAAACACCGTTATCATTTTCAAGCGAGTTAATTAAGTCTTTTACATGTTGACGCTGAATTAACTCATGAAGATTACGTCTAACGACAACATCTAAATGCGTAATTAATATGCTAAGCGGCTCTAATACTTGATAGCCTTTCATTTGTGCATCTTGTACCATATGCTCTAAAATCCAATATCCATCTTCACCGAAAATTGGATCTTTCGCTGGTTCTGCATCTAAATCGGCCATTACATTCGGTGTTTTCAGTGCTAATAAGTAACCTGATTTTAAAACACCTTCTGCTGCCTTCGCCCCTTTAATACGAATAATGTAACGTCCGCGTGGTCTAAAACTCGTATTATCTTTAAAGTTAATGCCAGGAACGTTAATACCAAGGTCAGTAATAATCGACTTCCTCATAAGAACAACTTTATCACGAGCTGTTTCCCCGTTAATCTTCTGCTTTACAAGTGCTGCTAAATCTAAACCGAGTTCTACTATAATTGGATATTTATCTGTAAATACTCCGAATGAATCTTCCACTTGTTGCAGTTGCTCATCTTCGCCTTGAATCATTTCTAATTCTTTTTGAAGCTCGTCTTCTTTTTCTTTCTTTATTCGGTTTTTATTGCGAATTCCTAAGAAAATAATTGTTCCACCAACGAGTGCAAATGGTAGAAATGGTAGCGGAGTAAAAATACCCATTGCTATAAATAAACCACCAAGCGCATATACAACGACTTCATGTGCTAATAATTCTTTAAAGATACCTTCTGTTACTGTATCCGCTGAACCATCAAATACACGTGTTACGATAATACCTGTTGAAATCGCAAGCATTAACGAACCGATTTGGTTTACGATTCCGTCTCCGACAGTTAACTGTGTATAGTGAATAGCTGCGTCAGCAAAGCTCATACCCTGCTGCATCATGCCGACAATTAAACCGAAAATAATGTTTACGAATAAAATGACAATCCCGAAAATAACGTCCCCTTTAATGAACTTCCCGGCACCATCCATCGCTCCGTAAAACTCTGTTTCCATATTTAACTTTTTTCGTTTTGCCTGTGCATCTTTTTCAGTAATAATACGCTGGTTTAAATCAGCATCGATCGACATTTGTTTCCCCGGTAAAGAATCAAGTGTAAAACGAGCTGCAACTTCAGCTGTACGAGACGCACCGTTTGCAACGATAAACTGGAATATGATTAATACTATGAAAATAACGATACCAATTAATAAGTTCCCGCCAATTACGAACTGACCGAACTCTTCAATAACATGCCCCGCATTTCCGTCTGTCAAAATCGCTCGCGTCGTCGATACGTTAATCGATACGCGGAAAATCCCGATTAATAACAACATCGTTGGAAATGACTTTAATTCATCCCACTCGTTAATACTTGTTGCTCGCATATAAATAAGCACTGACATACTTAGTAAAAAAACGATAACGATATCAAGTATAAATGGTGGAAGTGGAATTAAGAGCGCCACTACGAATGACGCTGCTAAAAAGATAGAAAAATAGGTTCTTGCAGAATCTATCTTAAACACAAGAGATCTCCTCCAACCGCGCTATTATACTTCAAGCTCATTCGTTTGAATTAAATAGCGCATAACTTCAATTACAGCTACGTATAAATCTTCTGGAATCGTCTCATCTTCCTCGACTTGATAATATAAAGAACGAGCAAGCGGACGGTTTTCCACCATTGGTATTTCTTGTTCTCGGGCAAGCGTTCGTATGTATAATGCGAGCTCATCTTCCCCTTTTGCAACGACAATTGGCGCCGCATCAACCTGTTTATTGTACCGAAGTACGACCGAAATATGAGTCGGGTTGTTTACAATAAACGTTGCACCATCCATCTTTTTTGCAATTGTCCCTTGCAAGATCGCATGCATAAAGTTTTTTCGTTTCCCCTTTACTTGTGGGTCCCCTTCATTATCTTTATGCTCTCTTTTTACTTCTTCTTTTTTCATCTTAATATCTTGTTCGTACTCCCATTTTTGATAAATAAAATCAATAATAGAAAGAACGATTAATATAATTAAAATAGCTAAAAAGATAAATTTAATTTGCCTAATAATTTCAGTAAGTGACGCAGTCCAGTTGAATCCAATCATACTAACGATTTTCTCTAAATTCTTTTTAAAGAGAACGTAAGCGACGTAACCGATTAATCCCATATAAAACAGTGATTTCAAAATATCTACTAAACTTTTACGACTAAACAATCTTGTAAAATAGTTTTTCGGGTTAATACGTGACGCTTTCGGCTTAATGACTTTAGAAGAAAATAAGAAACCGACTTGAATCATATAATTAAATAAATGAAAAGCATATACGAGTATTAATATTGGAGCTGATACTTTTAATAATAAAATACCCATTAAATAAAAATACTCGGTCGAATCTGTATTTTTTCCAATTTGATCAAGCAGCACCGCTACAGAATTTGCAATCTCATAACCGAGCCAATCCCCGAAAAAGTAAACGACAACTGCTAATACGAGAATAGAAAATAAATTATTTAAATCTTTACTCCGGGCAATATTCCCTTCTTCACGCGATTTCTTACGCTTCTGCGGGGTGGCCTTTTCTGTTTTATTATCCTTTGCCATGCGCGTCCCCCTACTTCGTTAAGAAAAAGTTAAATAGTTTCGTATATTCCTCAAGCAATACATCTGTCATATTTTTAAACACATAACCGAGCATCGGTACACTCATCGCAATAAACAAAATACCACACGTAATTTTAATGACGAATGCATTCATAAAAATATTTAATTGCGGAGCATTTTTTGCGATTAAAATAAGAACAAAGTTAATGATAAATAAACTTCCCATAAGCGGAAGAGCAATTTCAACCGCTGATGTAATCGCAAATAATAACGTTGCGAGTAGACTATCTAGAAAACTAGTCGTCAGCAATTTTGAAATCGCCTCTGTATATTGAAACGACTTTAAAATCGTGGCAACGAAATAATTAATGCCGCCAAGTGAAATAAAAATAATGAGGAAAAATATATCAAAAATGGTTGATAGTAAAGTAGACTGTGAGCCTGCATTTACATCAAACAAACTCGCCTGTGATAAACCGATATCAAAGTCTAAAATATGCCCTGCCATTTTTGGAATATTCCACAGCATTTCTACAATTTTTGAAAGCGATAATCCAATTACAATTTGTGTACCTGCATAAGCTGCCACGTCCCAAGTTGTCTTTATGTGAGAGACATCCACTTGATCGGCCACTGTAATGGAAAGAGCAAGTCCAACTGTAACCTTCGCCATTGCTGGAATGGATCGACCTGAGAAAAACGGTAAAAAATATAAAAATGAAGTAATGCGGCAAAACGCAAAAAACGTCGCCGCCCATAATTCCATATTCATTTCAGTTCACCTATCTTAGTACGAACGCAATAGCGATGGAATTTTATCAAATAAATCTAAAATAAGCGTCGTTAACTCTTGAAACATCCACGGACCTAAAATGATAATAACGAGTACAATACTCGCCATTTTCGGTAAAAACGTCAGCGTTTGCTCTTGAATTTGCATCATCGCCATAATGACAGCGATGATAATAACGACAATCATACTTACGCCGGCAACCGGCATTAAAATCATAACCCCTTTATAAAAAAAGGTTTGAAAAATATCTATAATTGGTGACGTATTCATTTATATGACTCCTATCACATAGCATCAAACGCTTCAGGCGACCGTTTTAAACATAATGTCGACGATTTTTGTATATCCACCTAAATATACGAAAACGAGTATTTTAAACGGTAAACTTAAAATCATCGGCGGTACCATCATCATCCCGAGGTACATTAAAAGTGTACTAATAATCAAATCTATAAATACAAACGCTAAATAAATGAACATCCCCGTTAATAATCCCTTTTGAATTTGCGTTAACGTAAAGGATGGTACGAGCGTAAATAAGGAAAGATCTTTCAAATCTTTCGGCAACTCTTCTCCGCGCACTTTCAGCATCATTTTTAAATCATGCTTATACGTATGCTTTGACATATACTCTTTCATAATCGGAGCTGTCGTCTCCGCAGCTTGACTTACTGTTATTTTCTCTTTCGTCATCGGATCCCACACATCGCTCTTTAGCTGCCCAAGTACAGGCTGCATCGTAAAGAGTGATAAAAATAAGGCAAGTCCAACAAGTACTTGGTTCGGTGGTAAATTCATCACCCCAAGTCCTTGACGTGTAATCCCAAGAACGATCATAAAATAAGTAAAATGTGTAAATAATAGAACGATAGAAGAAGATAATGATAAAAGGGTAACGAGCGCAAATAATTGTACACTTGAATTACTCGTAAACTCTTTTCCATTTTCGAAATTAATAAAACCGTTCGGGGCCGCATACGCTGGATTTACAAAAATAATTGAAAAAACGATAGAAAATACGAAAATAACGGCTAATAATGATAACTGTTTCTTTATTCTCATGATGGATCCTCTACTTTTTTCGTTTCACTCTTCACCGCGTCTTCTAGCGCTTGTTGAAACTGATTTCCTGTTCCTGTTAATTGCACAGATTGCACACCGTTATTACTAATAACAGTGAACACTTGCTTGCCGTCCACTTCAAATAAAAAGGCGCTCGTTTGATGATTTAAATACACACCGTCTTTCACTTGAATATGGCCATTTTCACCTTGCTTAAAAAACTGCTGCTTGCGCGTCTTTTTCGTCATATAATATGCACCGTAGCCGAGCGCACCAAACAGTAAAACGACTTGAAATAAGGTCGTCATATACGACATATGACTCCTCCTCTACTCTTTATCTTGCATTTGACTTTGCGCTTTCATAAGCGCAGCTTGCTTCTTGTCAGCTTCAATTTCAGAAATGATAATACCGAACTTTTCGTCCATTACGATCGCTTCCCCAATGCCGACTTTCATATTACTTAAATACACATCTACTTTATGTCCTAAGTTTTTCTCTACTTCCAGAACATCGCCCACTTTTAACTGTTTCACATCACCGAGCGTAATAGATGACTTCCCAAGCTTTACACCAAGTTCAATCGAAATATCTGAAACAGTATCAATATGTGCTTTACTTGTTTCATTTCGCTTTCCTGCAAAATCTTCTAATCCCATTAATGATACAGGAGATACTTCATGCTTCATATGGATCCTCCTACTCTACAAAACTTTTAAATAAGAGCGCCTTACGCGTTCCATCTTTTCCAATAAAACAATTAAATTTATGCTTTCCATCTACATAACCGAGTAATTCATCCGAAACTTTCGTATGAAGCGGAATAATATCGCCTTCTTCAATTTGTTCAATCTCACCCATTGTCATCTTTTGCTTGCCAATTGCAACGTGAACAGGTTTATACACTTGATTTACCTTCACTTCCACTTCAGACGTATACTTCTTACGTTTATCCGAAGAATGTTCGACAATATTTTCAGACGTTAACTTATCCATAATTTCTTCAACAGATAAGAACGGAATACCGATACGCACCGTCGTATTCCAAAAATCTGTTTTCATATTTACGTTCAGTAATGAAATGATATCACTCGCTGTCGTAATCTTTAATGCATTCGGATCTGTCTCCGTCGTTACAAATTTCGGTTCAATCGCCACAACACTTTCAAATGATTGCTCTAAATTTTTACAAAGGAGCATAAAAATATTATCCAGTGTTAAAAACTCAAATGCGGTAAGTGGTCTGCGCATCGTAAAGTTACGCTTACTATCTCCACCAAGCCAACATTCATGAATATAAATAACGAACGCTAAATCAATCTCAATAACAATTTCTCCAAGCTCCGGGAGGCCAAGATCAATAACGCAATATAAATAGTAATCTTTCGGCATTTTCTCCACATACTCACTCGTAAACGGAACTTGCTCAACCGTTGAAGGCTCAAGCTCAATTGGAATACGCATACGCGCTGCCAACGTCTGTGACGTCTGTTTACCAAACGTAGAAGCAATTGCTTGCAAACTACGTAAATGCTCAACACCGAACTTCTCCGGTCTATTAAAATCATACTCTTGAAATTTCTCTTGCTTCCCTGCTTCTTGTGCGAAAGCTGGCATTTCCTCGCCTTCATTTACCGCCTTCAGCAGGGCATCAATTTGCTCTTGGCTTAATTTTTCGCCACTCATGACAATCCCCTTCCCTACCTTTTCAATTCAACGATTTCAACGTACATCTTCCCGTTTTTCGTCAAAATCTTTCCGGTTCCAATCTCTTCATTCTCAAGCATAAGACGCACCGTATTTTTCGTTGAATTTTCAAGACGATACAATGTACCTTTCGTAATATGAAGCAAATCTTCAATTTTCTTTTTCGTATTTCCGATTTCAAAATAAATTGTTAACGGAATATCATCTTGTAATTTCAAATCTAGCCAACTCCCATATCATGTTCACGAAAATTTCACGTTCTCTCTATATATGAAACTTCTTATTTTGAAACGTCGATATTTAATATTTTTTTAATATATCCTTGCGTTTCTTTAAATGGCGGTACGCCTCCGTACTTTCTCACATTACCAGGGCCAGCATTATAAGAAGCAAGTGCCAATACTAAGTCGCCGTTATTTTTCTTCAAATAACCGCTTAACTCTTTCACACCGCCCTCAATACTTTCAGCTGGTGAAAATGGATTTTTTATACCCATCTCTTTCACATTCGCTGGCATAAGCTGCATAAGACCCATCGCACCTGCATGTGACACCGTTCTCGGATTAAAATCAGATTCTACTTCAATCATTTTTTGAATTAACGTTTTCGGAATTTCGTATGTACGACTTACACGATCAATAATATCCTCATACTTCCCCTCATTGGAAGAACGTATTTTTTGAATATTATACTTCTTCGTTAATTCCCACGTATCAGCAGCCTCATTTTTCGTTTCTGGGAAACGTCGTTCAAACTCTTTTTGTGCGACTTGCACTTCATCTACGTTCTTCGTTTCAGCTTTTTCTTCAGGCTTACTCGCTTCCTCTACTTTATTAATAGATTGTTCCGGTTTATTTACGACCGTTTCTATTTTCGTAGATTGTACCGGCTGACTCATATCCTCTACACTTGTCGGCTGCGCAGTACCCTTCGTCTCCTTCGCAGGTTCACTCTGCAACTTCTCTTGAAAACGACTACTAACGAATGCTTGTGGACTACTTAACTTTTGCTGAATTTGTCCTTTCTTATATGCAAGCACTTCTTTTACTATATTTCCAACTAACATAATATCACCTTTTCGGTAAACAAAGATAATCTAATATTAGAGTTTTTTTTTAAAGTTTGCAATAATCCTTTTAATAATATTTTAATAAAAAAATGAATATATTGTTAAACTGTTATTTTTTTATATTTATTAATTCGAATTTTTAGTTGACACCCGCTATGACAGGGATTACAATAAATCTCGAAATTGATTTTTTCGCATATTACCGTTTTTCAATTTGCAGAAAAGTCAATATAAAAAAATGGGGGTTCTTAATTATGAGAATTAATACAAACATTAACAGTTTACGCACGCAAGAATACATGCGTCAAAACCAATCAAAAATGAGCAATTCTATGGACCGTTTATCAAGCGGTAAACGTATCAACAACGCTTCTGACGATGCAGCAGGTCTTGCAATCGCAACTCGTATGCGTGCACGTGAAAGTGGTCTAAACGTAGCAGCTAACAACACACAAGACGGTATGTCATTAATCCGTACAGCTGACTCAGCAATGAACTCAGTATCTAACATCTTACTTCGTATGCGTGACATCGCTAACCAATCAGCCAACGGTACGAACACTGATTCAAACAAATCTGCACTACAAAAAGAATTTGTTGAATTACAAAAACAAATTACTTATATTGCAGACAATACTCAATTTAACGATAAGAACTTATTAAAAGAAGATAGCGCAGTTAAGATTCAAACACTTGATTCAAGTAGTGCTGCTCAACAAATTGGTATTGATTTAAAAGGTGTTACTCTAGACAAATTAGGAATTGATAAAATTTCTATTGGTGGTGCTGCTACTACTGCAATTGAACAAACAGACATTGACGCTGTTACTAATGGAATTGGTGCCTTAACAAAAGATTCTACAGTAGCTACTGATATTAAGGCTATTAAGGATAGTTTTGATAAAATCAAAGCAGGCATGGATGCTAAAGATGTTACAGCAATTGAAACTGCTCTTAATGGATTCAAAGATGGTGAAGCAACACCAGCAGCTGCAGGTGTTGACGCTATTCAAGCTGCTTTAGCAGGTGCTAAACTTCCTACAGCAACAGCTGCAGCTGACAAAGTAGATGCTTTAGCAGCTGTCGAAGCAATTGATAAAGCTCTAACAACAGTTGCTGACAACCGCGCAACTCTAGGTGCTACATTAAACCGCTTAGACTTTAACGTAAACAACCTTAAGAGCCAATCTTCTTCTATGGCTTCAGCTGCTTCTCAAATCGAAGACGCTGACATGGCGAAAGAAATGTCTGAAATGACTAAGTTCAAAATCTTGAACGAAGCTGGAATCAGCATGCTTTCTCAAGCAAACCAAACTCCACAAATGGTTTCTAAATTATTACAATAAGCCATTTGAGTTAGTTTCCTGAATAAACCTCTCCGCTTGCGGAGAGGTTTATTTTTTCTATATAGATGAATTATTTGTAAGATCTTTCTTTTTTAGGTAGGAGAGAGCATCCGCGTTGCCTAGCAATGATTATTAACCTATCTCTATCCCCTCTCTCGTTAAAACACAACTAGAAGATAAGCATAAGTCCTTTTTTCTTTTCATAGCTGTTTATCGGCTTTAAAACTATATATATGAATTTATAAAATGAGGAGTGTATATTATGCGTATTGGTACGAATGTCTTGAGTATGAATGCTAGGCAATCACTATATGAGAAAGAAAAACGTATGAATATTGCAATGGAGCATTTGGCTACTGGTAAGAAGTTAAACCATGCTTCTGATAATCCTGCGAATATTGCAATTGTGACTCGTATGCATGCGAGAGCCAGCGGTATGCGTGTGGCGATTCGTAATAATGAGGATGCAATATCGATGCTTCGCACGGCAGAGGCTGCCCTTCAAACTGTGACGAATATTTTACAGCGTATGCGTGATTTAGCTATTCAGTCTGCGAACGATACAAATTCAAATAAAAACCGTGATTCGTTACATAAAGAGTTTCAATCTTTAACAGAGCAAATTGGCTATATAGGTGAGACGACTGAGTTTAATGATTTATCCGTGTTCGACGGCCAAAACCGTCCTGTTACATTAGATGATATTGGTCATACAGTAAATATAACGAAACACATCCCCCCTTCCCCTACACAACATGACATCAACATTTCAACAGAACAAGAAGCAAGAGCGGCAATTCGTAAAATTGAAGAGGCTTTACAAAATATATCCCTTTATCGTGCTGATCTTGGGGCTATGATCAATCGTTTACAGTTTAATATTGAAAATTTAAATAGCCAAAGTATGGCCCTAACAGATGCTGCATCTCGGATTGAAGATGCGGATATGGCGCAGGAAATGAGCGGTTTTTTAAAGTTTAAATTGTTAACTGAAGTTGCCCTTAGTATGGTTTCACAAGCAAATCAAATACCGCAAATGTTTTCCAAGCTACTACAATCTTAAAAATCATCTTCCTTCTTTGAAACGATTCCATACAAAACAAAAGGGAAATACATATAAACTATGTATCTCCCTTTTATTTTGTACCCAAATTTTATTACTGCGTTACACTCATAACCTGTCCACTACGATCAACCATAATTTTCATTTTACCGTCTTGTGCGTTATATAACCCTAATTTATGCAAATCTTGTTTACATTCTTTTACGAAGAAAGGCAATGTGCGAATTTGATCAATATCAGAGCTCGTAATGAAATGAATTAAATGATGCGTCATTTCTTTTATATCATGAACAAGCTCTTCCTTTTCTCGCTTTAACCTTTCATTTTCAACCCGTAATACATGTAATTCGCCCTCAAGACCACGAGTATTCTTTTCACCTTTTGAACGCTCTGCAGCCATGCTAGAAAGCTTATAGATTCCTTCCATGAACTGATGTAGTTCATGTTCTTTTCTTTCACTACACTGGCTAATCGTTTCAAAATTATCAACAATACCAGATATAACTGTTACAAGGCTTTTTTCGTTCTCTGTATTTGGAACTTCATTTCTTAATTCTTGTTTGTTTTCTTTTTTCATTTCAACAATTGGTTCTTTTACAGGCGTATATTTTCGCTTTCGTCCTGGTTTTTGTTTTTCAATATTTTCAAACGGTATTTCACATTTTTTTAATTTGTAATACGTATTTTGTAATTGACTTGCTGTTTTTGGAAAAAGATTTAGTTCTTTTTTACTAACGTATTTTGAAATATTCATAATGTTTAAACCGTGACGTTGGGAAAATTGATACACTTCATACAGTAACTCTAACTCAGACTTCAGCCATGTAATTGTAGATTTTTCATACACCCGCATCCCGCCATTTTTTTCTATATCTATTTGAAATAATACCATTCTATTATATAAATCAACTAATTCTTCATACTCTACTCGGAATTGTTTCTCTATTTTTTTTAATTCCTCTTCTAGTTGTACATCGTTCATTTTATTATTTGACATGTTTTGTAAAAGATTTAATACATTGATTGCTGTGTGGTGATACATAATCTGTGCCACTCCCCCTCATCCTTTCACAATTCTCATCTGACTCCCATGTCTTTTCAGAAAATAGCAATTTTTACATATCCATATTATAACATTTCGAAATTATCTGTCAAATATTAAACATACAAAAATGTATAGAAAGTATAGAAATAGAAAAATTATTTTTAATTAATATGTATAATTACATATTAATTATATTATATGGTATTTCGGATATATTTTCACCGAAAAAGTTTGCGTTACTACGCAACCTTACTAGCATATTCCAAAAATACGCTCTCTTATATTTTCAAATAAACAAGCTCGCTATTTATTCATTAAACGAATTGAAAATCTCGAAATAGAGACTATTTATACAGCCACAAACACTCCAGAAATGTTTAATCTTCCTACCTGTACAGCAGAGTATAGAATACAAAAAAGGAACTAGCCAGTACTACTTACACGTGGCTAGTTCCCTCATCCCTACTAAAAAATAGAGTTGTATATCAGTTCTTCAAACCCTCAATCAAAGGCTCTATTCTTCTACTGACCTAAAACCACTCCATATATCTGGTCTCACATCGCATCGGGCTCTATTAGGCACTGACCGCCACCACGCATGGTTAGAGCTTCTATTCCAGCTAAAAAAAGCTTTTCAAAACGTTTTTTACAGCACTAACTTATCAACTAAGCCAATTAACTCTTGAATATCTGGCTTACTTACTTGCGCATTTGCTCCTACAGCTTCGCCTTTATGGAATAATTCATTTGTAATTAATGAAGAGAAAATAATGACCGGTAAACGATTCATTACTTCACTATCCTTAACAACTTTCGTTAAATGATGTCCGTCCATTTTCGGCATTTCAATATCAGTAATTAGCAGGTGAATATGTTCAAACATTTTTTCCCCTTGCTCTTTCGCTAATTTTTCAATTTGCGCTAATGCTTCTGCACCATTGCTGAAGAAATTCATTTTCGTATATCCAGCTGATGATAATGTTTCTTCTAATATTTGACGAAGCATTGCTGAATCTTCTGCAATATAAATCACTTTTTCAGCTCGATCCGTTTTTTGCTCTAAACCTGCAAGTGATTTATTGTCATAGCCAGTACCGCTAATTTCACATACAATTTTCTCGTAATCTAATAGTAAGATGATTTTTCCATCTAGCTTTACAATACCAGATGTCGTTTCCTCTAGTCCCATAGATAATGAAGCTGGCTCATCAATTTGTTCCCACGAAATACGTTGAATACGATGCACTTCATCAACGCGGAAAATAACTTTCATTTGGTTTAATTCAGAGATAATAAATTTCGTTTGATCAAGTGGCTTTGTTGATTTTAAATTAAGAGCCGTTGCTAAATTAATAACAGGTAAAATTTCACCACGTACTTGAACAACACCCTCAACTGCATGATGAGATTCTGGCACAGTTGTAACAGGGAATGGATTAATGATTTCACGTACTTTCATTACATTAATACTAAATAGGTTTTCACCAACAGTATATGTGACAATCTCTAATTCATTTGTTCCACTTTCTAATAAAATACTTTGTGCTTGTGACATAAAGGTGTCGCTCCCCTTCCATTAATTCCGTATATCTAATTATTAAGCTTTATTAAACCGAAAAAGTCAACTACCTATATGAAAAATATAGATAGTCGAACGATTTATTTTAAAAGACGCTTACTCTTGTATAAACGAAGCAAGTGCCTCTAATAATACTTCTTGTGCTCCTACAATTTCTGTCGGCATTGCTTCCCACTTTTTCGAAAGCTCCGTTTCTACTCTTATTCTTAGCTCCGAATCCATTTCTTCTAGCACATATTCTTTCGTCGCTATATCAACATCAAGTAGCGCAAGCGCATATAATTCTGGATCATTTATTTTTTTAAATAATTGTTTCAATATAGATGGTGCTATATGTTTTAATTTTTCAATATGAATTTCCTTATCCGAAAACAGTAACTCATATTGAATAAACGTAACATTTTCTTTAATCACTTTAAAATAGCAATTATTTTTTTTATCATTTACAAAGTAACCGTTCGGATCTGCAATAATACTCTCTACTTTACGAATTAAATCTGGCAAACTACTCGCCGCCATTACAGTCCGCTGCTCAACCTCACTTGGCGAAATGAATGTAACGCGATACTTATTCTGCGCCATCCTCCTCACCTCTCCTTTTATAGAAATCTATCGTCACATACTATCTAGAAGGCACTGGCCTAATATGAAATGATTATCTCATTCCCAACCATCTCCGTACGCCTCCATAGCTCTATTCTTACAAATAGGAGCTCGTCTGGATCATAACTGTTTATCCACACTAAACTTTGCTTACCTCTTCTTATACTACCCTAGTAACTCTCCATACCTCTGTCCTTACACACCAGTCGCGGCCCTATTAGGCACTAACCGCTCCAAAACAACGCTAGGTCCTCTCTTCAACCCTAAAAAGAGCTTTTAAGGTCTTTTTAGATCTTTTTAAGAGCTTTTCAATAACTCGATGTTATTGAACCAAAATGCAATCTGCTGATCCGTTATCCCTGATAGTGTAATAAAAAACTCACGGCACTTCATCTCGTCCTTGAACAGTTGGTACTTCCATTCTCCTTCGTTACCAACACTTACGAAATAAAACTCATGAATACGGCCAATGATTGATTGCTTTTCACCAAATGAATATGCAGGTACTTGCTTAATTTCAAAGTGATCAGGTAAATATATATGCTCTTCTCGTTCCATTTTTAACACTTGCTCTGCAAGTTCACGTTTATTCTCGAAAAAAGGCAATTGTAAAATTCGCTCTTGTCTTGTCGTCATACGAATAAAAAACCCTTTCTACTACATTACAATTTTACTTTATGATATATTATCGAATTAAGTTTACAACTTCATTTAATACTTCATCTGACACTTTAATTACTTTTGCATTTCCTTGGAATCCACGTTGATAAAGCATTAAATCAACAAATTCTACAGATAAATCTACGTTTGAACTTTCTTTTGCTGACCCTCGTACATTACCTGCACCATTCTCACCAGCAACACCTACTCCTGGAATACCCGCTGATGGTGTCGCAACGTAATTTCCATTCCCTGTTTTCATTAATCCACCTGAATTCGGGAATGTAGCTACAGCTAGTTGTCCTACAACTTTCATACTACCATCTGAATATTTCATCATAACGAAACCACCGTCAGAAATAGAATAATCATTTGCAATCGCAGCTGGGCGCCCCGTTACTTCTGTTGTAGAAATAGTTTTCCCTGTCGGATAATTTGTTAAACCACTTAAATCCAGTTTCAATCCCTTTCCAAAAGGAATATCAACCGTTCCACCTTTAGTAATTTCGCCAGTTACTGGATCTTTTTGTACAGGTTCATCTGTTTGCTTTAAATTTCCTAATGTATCAAATATAAGCGGTTTGTTGTCCGGCATACCTTCAATAGGCTTAAATTCTTTTTCGTTTTTAGAATCATTTCTTACAGAAACTGAATATGTATATTCACCTGGCACTGGCTTTTCAACTTCTTTACCATCTACAGTCTCTTTTGTAGTCTTTTGTTTAATATTTACACGTAACGTTAACGAGTTCCCTTCCGCATCAAAAACTGTGAATTCGTGAGATAATGCATTTTGGTTTCTAGGAAGGTTTCCGCCTATTGTCGCTTTATCTGTTTGAATCCCACCAACAGCTGATCCCATTGGAATATGAATTGGGCTTGGTCGTGAAGAAAAATCTACTTCTTGTGTTCCTGTTTTTACACCATAACCTAGTACATACTGTCCACCTGTATTTGTAACATAGCTATCTTTCGATACACCAAAAGACCCTTTTCTCGTATACTCTACATTTCCAGCATTACGATCACCAACTAAAAACAAACCGTTTCCTTCTATCGCTGTCTCCATCTTATCACTAGTTAAAGTAATAGAGCCATCACTAAAATCTGTAGATGTCCCACTGAACTTTACACCGTTACCAATACTCTTTGGATTCGTACCAGCATAAGCACCATCACCACGTGAACCAACTGTATTATTATATAGCAAATCATCAAAAATAGCCTTTTGCTTTTTATATCCAACTGTTTGTGCATTTGCAATATTATTTGAAGTAACACTTAATGCATTTTGTGCTGCATTCATCCCTGTAATACTTGTATATAACGCTTTAATCATAACCTTTGTACACTCCTTTTATTAATCTGGCTTAACCTCTTCATTTTTTTCTATATCATCTTTCTTCTCATCTTCCGGATTAGTTTCTGTTATCGGTTTATCAGAAACCCTTTCTATGAAACGAAGTGAGACAACTTGATTATCAACAATCAGTTGCACATCGTTATTTTCAGCAAGTCGAACTGTTTCCACTTGACCAGTCACTTGCTTTCCATTATTGCTTACACCTCTAACGTACTTTCCTAAAAACTTCATCCCTCCATCAAGAGCCGTCGAATACATCGTTGATTGCAGTTTATCTACTGCTTTCGTCATATTCTGTACTTGCTCCATAAGCGATAGCTGTGCTGTTTGGTTCATCATTTGGTTCATATCCATCGCATTAAACGGGTCTTGATGTTGAAAGCTTGCTAAGAAAAGTTTCAGGAAATCATCTTTATCCATAATACCGGGTGTTTTTTGAGTACTTGCTGATACTCCGTTTGCTTGTTGAGCTGTCGACTGTGCACCAGTAACAGATGCGTTTTTTGTTTGTGCTCCTGCTTGTAACGGAATATGATTTGTACTCGTTGTATTTAATCCAACTGTTGGCACACTTTATTCCTCCAATAATCCCGCAAATTCTTTTGAATGTTGTTTTTCATGTTTCGTACTTGCTAATTTTTGTTTTTGTCTTTGCTCTTGTTCTCGCTGTTCTTTTCGATTTTCATCTTTATCTGAATAGCTAATTTGAATATTGATTTCTTTTTCTTTTAACTTCAGTCTCAATTCATCAAAAATGATTTCAACACGTTTTTTCGCATCATGTTTTTCCATTTCTACGTGAACATCAATTTGATCTCCATGTTTTTTCATAAACACCGTTAATGTACCAAGTTTTTCTGGATTTAACTGAAATAAAACACGCTCTTGTTTCACTACAAATTTTTGCAACGCTTCTACTTGTGCTTCCATTTTCTTTCCTAAGTCAGGTAACGTAACTTTCTCAGCGCCACTATTTGATTTTCCTATTTGATCCGTACCCGTTGCTTTATTTAATAACTCCGCACCCGTTGAACTCGAATCGTTTAACACATCACCTTCAGGCAACTCTCTCTTTACATCATCGCCCTCAGCTTTTGGAAGATCTACATCTAAGTTTTTGGAGTCTTCTTGTTTCTTTGCAATATTACAAGTTTCTGTTTCTACCACTTTCAATACTTGCATCGTTTGCTCCGGCATCTTCATTTTGTCTAATACCATTTGCATTGTATCTTCTAAACATATAGCATTTTTGATATTCATATTTGAAAGAAGCTCTTGCAACTGTTGTAATTCATTGGCGGGTAATTCGTTAAGTTTTATATTCCCATATTCTTTATATAGCTCTTGTATTTTTTGTATGTATTGATATAACAATTCCGGTTGCACACGTAATTGTTCAATTGCAACCATTTGCTCAGATACAGCTAATAGTAACTGTTCTGTCTCTTTTTTTTCTTCTTTCTTTACAATTGGCTCTTCTTTCGTTACTGATTGTTTAGAAAGAATATATTCTTTTTTTTCTTCTTTTGGTGCTTCTTCTTGTTTCATTTTCTCCGTTTTCGGCTGCTTTTTATTTTCCATTCTCATCGTACGATCGAATGAAGAATCTTCACTTTTTGATTGTACTTCTAGCCCTTTTTCTTTTTGCGGAGGTAAACTTTGTTGCACCGGTAATACAGACTGTATCACTATATTCACCTCATCCATTCATACACATTTTCAAATCAAGAAGCATTTTTTCTTCCTGCTTTTCTCGTACTTTAGCAAGCTTTCTACAACCTTCTTGATACATCTCATCAATGACACGTTCTTTTTCTTTTACTTGCTCTAAAAGGCTTTCATTTTTTCGAATAAAATCTTCCGTTTTTTTAATTTTCCGATTCCATTCTTCTATTCTTTCAGGTGAAAACGTATGTGACGAAAGCATACCGGCCATTATACGCTGCCCAGTTTGTACGACTTTACTACGCGATTTTACTACATATAAATCATATTCTTTTTTTTGTTCTATTTTTCTTTTTTCACCTGTTAATTCATACACTTCTTTCAAAATCTGTTCTTTTTCTTGATTTATTTGCAATTTTATCGTGTCGTACTGCTGCTTATCCACCTGTTTTCATAGCCCCTTCCTATTATAACGTTCTCTTTTTCTATTATATAGTTTTTTTCCAAAAAAATCTGTGAAATATTAAAAAACAAAAAAATAAGACCTCTTGGGCTGAGGTCTTATACTGTATGGTGCATCGCTTCAACAATATCATCAAGTTGGAAACTATCAGATCGACCTTGTTTTAAAAACGTATTTATACCTTCTACTTTGTTTTTACATTCAAAAATATAAGCATTTTCTGCATTTTCTTGAATCGTCCCTAATTTAAAATACAATTCATTTTCTTTATAAACAGATAAGATTTTTCTCATTTCATTTGCAAGTTGCCAATGAGTTGGCGAAACAATTTCTTCCATAATCCTACTCACTGAGTCTAGCACTGAAATAGCAGGGTAATGACTAAGTGTTGCAAGTTCACGTTTTAACACAATATGCCCATCTAAAATACCTCGTGCTAAATCTGGTACAGGTCCGTTTAAATCATCCCCATCAACGAGTACGGTATAAATACCTGTTATGGATCCCTTTTGTGTTTTCCCAGAGCGCTCTAACAGCTTCTTCATATAACTTTCCATTAAGAGTGTTTTACCACCGATCGGCAACTCTTTAACGGCAATATCAACACTTCTACGCGCATCAGCAAAACGAGTAACAGAGTCCATCATAAGTAGTACGTTATTACCTTGATCACGGAAATATTCAGCAATAGACGTTGCAAGTTTCGCTGCACGAAGTTGCATTAGGTGACTTTCATCTGACGTCGCTACAACAACGACGCTTTTTCGCATTCCTTCTTCACCTAATTCTTTTCGAATAAAGTCTTTTACTTCCCGGCCACGTTCTCCTACTAAGCTAATAACATTAATGTCAGCTTTTGCATTTTTTGCAATCATTCCGAGTAAAGTAGATTTACCAACACCAGAACCTGCAAAAATACCAATCTTTTGACCGATGCCAATTGTTAGCATAGAATCAATCGATTTGATTCCAGTTTCAAATACATCGGTAATTTCTTCACGTTCAAATGCATGAATAGGCGGGGCATCTAGTTTTATTTTTTGTAATGGAATATTCTCTGCATCCTCATTTAGTACTTCGCCATTTGCGCTTAACACTTTTCCGAGTAAATGATTCCCACGAGGTATGACAACATCTTCTGCAACTAATGCAACTGAATCTCCATAACATACTTTTTCTGTTTGTTCAAATGGAAGTAACATGTTGTTCTCTTTTTCGATTGCAATTACTTCACATAAGACGCTATGTTCTCCAACGAGACAAACATCACCGATTTTCGCCTTTGGCCCTTTCGCTACGAAAAACTGTTCTTGTACACTATGAACTTTACCGACTTTCGTATAAAACGGCGTTTCAATAAATGTATTCCATTTTTGGTTTTCATTCATTAATAGTCGATTCATACATTTTGCTCCTCAAATAACTTCTCTTCTTCCCATTTTTGGCGAAGTTTCGCAAATATAGGTGCAAATTTAAATTCAAAGAACTCTTTCTCTTCTTCTAGAACAAATTCACCGAACTGTAAGGAGAAATCATATTTCCATTCTACTAATTGTAGTAACCAATACTCTTTCGTATTTTCCTTCTCTTCTTGAATACGTTCAAATGTTTCTGGGTGTACGGTAATGACTAATTTTTCAAACGAAGTAGGCAACGTTTGAACGATACCAGTTAAAATGGGTAACACATCAAGCAATCGTGAATCTACCGCTTGATTCACGATTTTTTCTGCTAGATGAAAAGATTGATCCCATAATAACTCTGTCCATTCATATGCTGTTTCTTGTTGTTCTTTTTGAAACTGCATACGTGCTGCTTCCATCTGTTCCATTTGTTCATGAATATGCATTTGAAATTGCTCTTTATCTTGCAATAGCTGTTGACGCTCTCGTTCTAGCATTTGCTGTTCTTGCCTTAGTTGATTCAGTTCAGTATGTAATGATTGTTGCTGTGCAAGAAGCTCTTCATGGTCCACCTGTATTTCTTCTTCGACTTGAACTGGTATTGGTTTTGGAAATTGTAATTCATACGTTTCTTCAGAAAAAGAAACAGAATTCTTCGGAATTCTGTTTTTAAATAAGGACATCATCTTCACCTCTTTGAACGATAATTCTTCCTTCCTTCTCTAGCTTTTTCACTGTGCCTGTAATCGTTTGCTGTGCCTTTTCAGCATCCGTCATCTTAAGCGGCCCTAAGCCATCTAATTCTTCTAGAATCATCTCTTTACGGTTTGAAGACATACATGTAAATAATTTCTCTTTAATTTCTTCTTTTGCAATTTTAAGTGCTTTCGCAATAACACCGTTATCTGTAATTTCTTCTAATACACGACGAAGTGCAAGATCTTCAAGTCCGAGTAAGTCTTCAAATACAAACATGTTTTCTTTAATTTTCTCAGATAACTCATAATCCATTTCATCCAGCTTTTGAAAGACTGTTTTTTCAACACCTCGTGAAACATTATTTAAAATGTTTACTATTGTTTTCAAGCCATCCGTTTTATTAATTGCATTAAATGCCATATTATTTAATTTTGATTTTAATAAATCACCAATTTGATTTATTAATTCACCATCAACTTGCTCTAGCTTCGCAATCCCCATTACCGTTTCTACTCGCTTATGATCTGGTAATCTCTCAATTAATTGAGAAGCAAGCTGCGGTTTAATATAAGAAGCGATAATCGCAATCGTTTGTGGCGATTCATCATTAAGTACAGTAAGAAGCGGTTCTAAATCCGCAAGTGAATTTAAGAATTCAAACGGATTATCTTTGTTATACCAAAGATCTTCCAATAATTTTTCTAGTTCGTCTTCTGGCATATTTTTAAATATGCGACGAATATATTCTTTATCCGGAGTCACTAGGTTTAATTCTTTTACATTTAATTCATACAAGAACTCCCCTAGTACATTTTCTAACGTTTCCGGTTTATATACACGAAACTTCGCGATTTCACGAAGTAATACTTCTTTTTCCTCAGCCGTCATATATTCAATGACTTTTGCTGCCACCCCTTCTTCTAATGTACGAATAAGGATGGCAGCTTTTTCTTTGGAGGAGATTTCATCTAACATCGTTGTTCCTCCCTTACTGTCCATTTAACCATTTTTTAATTACTTTTGCAGTGCCTTCTACATGTTCTTTCGTAGCATCATGCACTTGTTCATCTAACGTTGGTTCTTTCGGTTCTTCTGGTTCTGGTTTTGACTCTGGTACTATTTTTTCTTCAGGAATTTCCATAATACTTTCATTACTTGCAGCAATTTCCTCTTCTGCTAAGTATTCTTCATATTCCTCTTCTTCTTTCTTTCTCTTACGTCTTGCTAATAAGAACCATACTAGACCACCAATCGCTAATAAACCAGCTGGAATTCCACCGAATAACCACCAGTTTATACCGCTTTCTTCTGGTTCTTTTTTCTTCTCTTCTTTCGGCTGATCAAACTGAACAGTTACAACGTTAACTTGACCGTTTGTAAAGTTTCCATTCGGATCAGCTTGAAGCCCAGCAGCTGTGCCGATTGCTTCTTTGAAAGTAGTCATATCCATTTTTCGTTTTACTAACGTATCGTTGTCTACCCATACTACAACATTTGTTTTTGTTAATTCTGGATGTTTCTTAATCGTTTCAACTGTTTTATCTATTTCATAGTTTTCAATTTTGTTACCATTTTTATTATCGTAGACGATTTTTCCATTTTGATTATTGTTCGTACCGTAATTTGGCACTTCACCGTTCGCTGTAATACCAGCGCCTTGTTTCGTCTCTGCTCCTTCTTGCGCAGTAGAGCTTTCTTCTTGCTCTTGTTTACTACGAAGTACACCTTTATCACCATATTTTTCTGACTGGCGTGTAACTTCATCATAGTTTACAGATACTTTCGTATTCACTTTATATTCATTCGGTTTAAACATCGTCATTAATGTTGCGTCAATATCTTGCTTTAGCTTACCTTCAATTTGATGTTGCATCTCTACTTCTTTTTCATAAGAAGAGGAACTAGTAGAATGCGCTTCATCTGCTCCTTTTGAGATAATACCTTTTTTACTATCAATCACGCTTACTTCTTCTGCTTTTACACCTGGAACTGCAGCACTAATCATTTGCTGTATACCTGCAACTTGATCTGCCGTTAATAATTGGCCACGCTTCACTCCAACCGTAATCGCAGCTGTTCCTTTTGCTTTTTCTTCATCAAAAATTGTCTCTTTTTCAGGTAATGTAATTTGAACATTCGCCGTTTCAACTGTCGCAAAGTTTCTTACGATATCTTGCTCCAATTGCTTTTTCGTACCGACAATTTGCTTCATTTTTTTATCTTGCTCACTTGAACCGAGCGAGCTTTCTAATAAAATTTCCTCACCGCTTTTAGAATTAAACGGTAAGCCCATTCCATTCATTTCTTTCCGAACCCATGGAGCATCATTTTTTTGCACACGAATCGATCCATCGGCCGCTAACTGATAATCGACACCTAACTTTGATAATTCTGCTGTAATCTCTTGCTTATCTGTATCATTTAAATTTTGATATACAACAACATATTTATCTGGCAAGGTGAAGTATAAAAGTGCTCCTGTTACAATCGCTAAAAGCGCAGCACCGATTACTAGCTTATGCCACGTTTTTAACGATTGGATAACATTTTTTATCTTTTCCATTTAAACACACCCGTCCACTTTCCTAAATTTGCATATTAATTAGTGACTTATAATTTTCAATAAGATTATCACGTACGAGAGCAGCCGTTTTCATTTGAGACTCAGCTTTCTTCTGCTGAATTAAAACGTCATGCGTTTCTCCTACTCCTTTAGTTAGTAAATCATATACTGCTGTTTGCGCATTGTTTTGCGTTTGATTCATATCTTCCAATAAATCAATAAACTTTTTCCCCTCAACTACAGATGTTTGAGACGTTTTCGGTGCACCAATTGACTGAATTGCTCCAAATGGCTGTGTATTTAACATTGGTTGGATTTTCATATTACTATATTCCCCCTTATCCTCGGCCGATTTCTAAATCTTTATCAAGCATTTTTTTATTCGCATTTAATACACTTGTATTCGCTTCGTACATTTTTTGGGCAACCATTACATTCGTCATTTCAGCAGTCACATCAATATTTGGATAACGTACATATCCTTCTTCATTTGCATGGGGATGTGTTGGGTCATACACTAAGTTTTCAGTTTTATCTGCTTCAATACTTTTTATTTTCACCCCATTAGTAGGAGACCCATCTAACATATTTGCAAAACTATTGTTTGATTCTAGTACTACGCTACGACGCTCATATAAATTTGCCCCCGGAGCCGCCGTTGTATTTGCATTTACAATATTGTTAGAAGTAACTTCCATCCACTTTCTTGCTGTCGTTAGCCCTGAGCCACTTGCATTAATTGCCTGAAACATCGTTGTCTCTCCTTCTACTTTTAACGTCCGCGTGCCGCTTGGTTAATTGCATATTGTGTATTAATCGCGTTAATTGAAATACCATATAACTGATTTGCTTTCATTAAATCTAGCATTTCTGTCGTTACATCCACACTATTTCCATCTTTATTCGTTTGCATTGATTTTGTTTGAATCTTTGCATATGTATTTTTCGTATTCACTGTCGGTAAGTGCATTTCATTCGTTTGATATAAATCTGGATTGCTCTTTAAGTCCGCAGCATTGTTTTTATATAATGCACTACTTTTATTCATTTGCTCAGCAAATGCTACATCTTGTGCTTTATAACCAGGTGTATTCGCATTTGCAATATTACTAGAAACCGTATTTCGTTTCGTCACTAAATAATTCATATAATGGCCTACATCACTCACTAAATCCGGCATATTCCACACCCTTTCTTTTTTAACTTAATGATCCACTGATGGAAGTTTCACTTCATTATTTATTTTCTTATATGTATTTATTAAAATATTAACAATCATGTACCCTTACATATTTTATTCCATTTTTTCATTGTTGTCTTTAGAAAAATACAAAAATATAAAAAAGAATACAAAAAAACTGTATTCACGCAATAATCTATGAAACATTTCAATATATGATCTACAAACTAAAGTTCATTTTCATATTATTTAGATTACTACTATTTTTTCATTACAGTCATAAAATGAAACCTCAATCAGCGGAAGTCTTTATTTAAACAAAGGAATGGATCCCCTCTTAAAAGGGGAATCCGTTTCTAAACTCAATCATTAAAATTTACCGTAAAATGAATTAGCTTTCATGCGCCCATCATTTGTCATAATCATTTCTTCCAAAATCTTTTGCTTATCTCGAATATGCTGTGCCGCTTTAATAATAAATGGGCTTACTTCTGCTGCAACTTGCGCACGTGTTTCCTCATCCAATGTCATCATCCAGCGATTTAGCATCTCACTCTTCTCAGCAAACTCTCCATCTGACACTTGCAATTCACCGATTTCATTAAAACAGCCGACAAACGTCCGATAAATATCATTGTTCATTTTCAAGTGCTCCGCGGTAACCGTCTATTAAATCTTGTAACACTTTCACAATCGCATCCATGTCTTTTGCTTCACGCGTTACTTTCATCGTTTGAATTTGAATGCTAATCCAATCGTATAAACCGTACAGACTATCATATAAATCTTTTGTAATTTCAGGATTTAATTGAAGCTTTAATTCTTCAAAAATACGTTCTAACTTTTCAAGAAGTGCATCTCCTTCTTGTATTTTAAAAGCATTCAACAGTTCTTCTAAATTACGAAACTCTACAATACATCTTTCATAAATAAAAATTGTATTTTTAATTGGATTACTCGTCATAATATCATTTTGCATATAACGTTGCCATGCTTGCATACAATCACTTCCTTACCTTTCATTAATCATCACTTTTTTGTTTTGTCATTGCTTTAATTGTTTTTAATTGGCTATCAAGCGCCGCTAATGTACTTTCTAGCTTTTGATACTTCTTCACAATTTCATCTTGTTTTTGCAAGTTTTGCGTCTCAATATCTTTAATCTTTTTATCTAAATCACTTACACGTGAATCAATGTTTTTTACTCGTTCTCCAACTACACCTTTATCACCAAATAACTTATCAAGTGGTTCTTCCATCATTTTTCCTAAACCGTTAGAACTAAAGAAAAATTGCTTCGCTGCATCTGGCTTCTCTTTTAGTGCTTGTGTTAATTTTTCATCATTAACTTCCATCGTTCCATCTTGCTTTAATTGAATACCAAATGAGAATAAGTAATTGCCCTCTTGTGAAAATGTTACAACATTGTTCATAGCTTGACGCACACTTTGCATAATAGCTTGTCCTTGGAAGGCCCCACCTTTACCAGCAAAGATATCTACTGTAGCAACAGCTTTATTATAATCTGCAACCATCTTTTTAATAATATTTGATGCGTCTGTTACGTTTGAGTCACTTACTGTGAATTTTAGATCTATGCCTTTTGCTTTTGGTTCTGTTGTTGTACCTGCATCTGATGTTCCTTCTACTTTCGGCTCAGTTACTTTTAACAATTCAATTTTCACGCCTGGAAGAGCTTCAATTGTATTGCTAGGACTTTTACCTTCAATACCATTAATAGTATATTTTGCATCTAATGCTTCGTTAATAGTATTTAATTTCATTTCCGTGGCAAGTGGGTCTTTTCCTTCCACTTTCGAATAAAACAAATCTGTAAGTACATTCGGTGGTGTCTTTTCTAATTTAATTTCATTCATTGCCCCTTCTTTTTTCGAGGTCATGAAAATTTTATCTCCAAGTGTATAAGCCGATACACCATAATCTCCGTCATTAATTTTATTAATTAAATCCTTATATGTCATATCAGTTGTTACTTTTAGTTCTTTATCACCTAGTTTTATTGTTTCATCTTTAGGAAGCTTCGCATTTATATCAGTAACCTTATTAGAGGCTATTTGATGACGCTGTGCAAGCTGAGTAATCGTCATATTAAAAGTGCCAGCAATTGCACCACCATCAGCTTTTACATCTATATAGCCTTCTTGCGTTGTCGTTACTTTTTTTTCATTCCCTTTAAAAGCCGCTAAGTTTTTAAAAGTTTGTGTGAAAGAGCTAAATTCCGATTTCAAACTTGTATATAATAGTTTATCATTTGTAAGATCGTTCTTTTCTTTCGTATACGGTGTTTTCCTCATATCTAACGCTTGCAGCTCTAATTCTACTAGGTTAGAAGTATCGATCATATTATTTCCAAGGTTCCAAATCTGTTGTCTACCACCAATACCTGTCATCGTTGTTCCTGCCATTTTTCTCACTCCCTGTATATTACATGTAGTCTAAAATACTCGTTTTACTCATCGTACTAACTGCTTTAAGCGTTGCTTCATACGTTGCGTTTATATAAGCTAAATCAGAGATTGCTACCGCTAAATCAACATCTTCAATTTCTTTACGATTTTCTTGAAGCGCTAGGTTTTGCTCGCTTAAAATTGTTTTGAACGTCTCCATTGTGTTCATTGTCGAACCAACTTCAGTTGTACGATTAATGATGCCATCTAAATTTTTCTTATTTTCTCCTAATAAAGGCTGTAATGCTTTTTGGTCACCTTTTTGCATCGCTTCGCTCATCTGTTTTAACGTATTTATAACAGGAGATAATAGCGCTTCGCCGTTACGAAATGCTTTTAATTCATAACCGTCATTTAGTTGCCAGTTCACATCATTTTGTCCACCTTGATACGTACCATCTTCTGTAAATGGTGGCTTCTCTGCACTATCACCACCGAAAATATAACGGCCTTGCTCTTTCGTATTCGCTAAATATACAACTTGTTTTAAAATTTGATCAATCTCTGCACCGATTGCTTTCAATTCTTTTTCACCATTTTGCTCACTTAATGCTTGTACTGTTAATTGATCTGCTCTCGTTAAAGATTTCAAAACACCTTGTAAAGTATTTTCAGTTTGTGTTAATACATTTTTCGAATCCGCTATATCTTTTTGCATTTGCTCCATATTCGCCAATGAATGTTGAATTGCAAATGATTTACTTGCTGCAAGTGGATCTTCACTCATAAAAAGGTTTTTCTTCCCTGAAGTTACTTGATTTCGGTGGTATTGTTGTTGCACATTCAAATCCATTAACTGATTCTTTGCCCAGCTTGCATTTTGAAATGTAGATACTCTCATTTCTATCTCCTCCTTATATATTTCCAATCAATTACTATCACTTATCGAATAATCGAAAATAGACTATCAAACACTTCATTCATCGTAGTGATAGCTTTAGAGTTTGCGACGAAGTATTTTTGGAAGGCCATTAAATTAACCATTTCCTCTTCCATATTCACACCTTCAACACCCATTTTTTCTTGCTGAATCCCCTCTAATAAATCCCCATGAATTTTTTGATAAGCATTCACTGCACTTTTATCAGATGCAACACCAACTACGAATTGGTCTAATGCTTGTTTATAAGAAAGACCTTCTTTATAATTTCCATCTGTAATTGCTGCTAGTTTATTTGCTGTTTCAGCTGATATTTTCATTTTCGAAACATCTTTTGCAAATTCAGGGTTTAATTTCATATCTTTCGCTTGATCTCCAACGAAGAACTCTTTTCCCATTACTGTGTTCACTTCATTCTTTACAGAGCTCATTAATTCTTCAAGGTTTTTCTTATAACTAGCAATCTTCGCTTTCGTATCGATCGCTGATTGGATTGCTCCACTAGTTAAAGGAATTTCCGAACCGTAAATTTCAGCAGTCATTGGTTCCTTTTCTTTATTTAATTGAAGTGGATATGTATCTTGTCCATTTACTGTTAAAACACCATTCATTCTAACACTCGCGATATTAGGATTCATAGATTCATAAGACACTTCTATATTTGCATACTTAGACATTTCTGTAATGATACGATCACGTTCATCCAAAAGTTGATTTGGTACTTGTGTACCTGCTTGTCCAATTTTTTTATTCGCTTCCGCTAAGCTGCCAGCAAGACGATTAAATTCATTGACATGCGCTTCAATATCTTCTCTCGTTTGTGCTTCTGCTGTATCTAAACCTTTCGCCAGACGATTTACTTGGCTTGTAAACTTCCCAGTTTCAGCAATTAATGTGTCATAGTAATTTGGTTGTTCTGGATTTTTTGCAACTTCACGAAAGGCATTAAAGAAGCCATCCATTAAACTAGATAATGAATTCTTTCCTGTCGTTCCAACCATAGATTCTACACGTGATAAAGTCGAATTCATGTAGTTATAGTATGAGAGTTGAGATAATTGATCGTTAAACTGTTTCGTCTTCACTTCATCTGTAATACGGTCAACACCTAGCGTTTGTACACCGTAACCTATTTTTTGTTCCGGTGAATAGCCATGACTTGCTCCAGCCGATCCGTAATTCACCATTTGACGCACATAACCAGGCGTATGAATGTTAGATAAATTTTGTTTCGTCGTTTGTAATCCCATTTGTGCCGCTAACAAACCCGATAGCGGCGTATTATAATCAGATAGTCTCATTATGTTTCACTTCCCCTTTACAATAGTTCGTTCATAAAGATTTGTGAATTATTGTTTCGCTCTAAATTATATTCAGAAACGGAATCCACAATACTTTCTGTAGTTTTTAATAGTACGTTTAAGTAATATTGATTTTTCAAAAGAATCATTTTTACATTCTCTTCTAATTCAGCTACATTTTTTTGTAATTCTTCCATTTTTTCAATTTCTTCATGAGAAAAATACGAAAATAACGCACTTACGCGAAATGATTCCACGCCCTGTTCTTTACAAAACTGAACAACCATTTCTTCAAATGAACTTGATAACTTTTTTAAACCATCAATGTACTGCAATTGCTCTACTTGTAACTTTTGAACTGCATTTACATTTTTATGTTTTAAATTCTCATATATTTGTTCTCCAAGCGCTTGAATGTTTTCATATGCTTTTTGAATAATAACGAGCTTTTCATATAATTGTATGTACATATAGCTTCCTTCCCTTTTACAAGACTAAATTTACAATTAAACCGTGGATTTCCCCAATTTGATTTAACATTTCTAAATGTCCCGTTTTCGTATTAATTAAATTCATAACATCTTCTAACTCATTTAATCCCATTTCCGCCTGTTTCACAATCGTCATTTTCTGTGAATATCCGTAACGCGGATGGCGAGACATGACATCTTTATATTGCAATACATTATCTACGTAAAAATTCAAAAATGATTTTACTGTATTTTTGTATTCCATTACATTATCAAGCGTTAATTCCATTTCAATTTTCTCTTTAATTTCTCCAATGTTATCGACAAATGCTTCCATTTGTTCTAACAATTTATCTTTTTTCGGATCTGCATGCAAATTATCCGAAAATGCAAGTCCTGTCCTGACATTTGCTTCTTTCGGCATTTGAGTAGCAGGCGGTATATGCGATAAAATTGGATTATGCGAGATCGAACGCAGCATATATATCACCTATTTATTTTTTTATTTCTTCCTAAACTTAATCGTAAAATCCAGTTATTTATAATTATACTCTGAACACTAATATTTTGCAGTTATTTTTTATAAAAGATATGTTACAATTTAGCATGAGGTGGCACAAATCTATGAATATTTTTCTTTGTGGTTCAAATCAATTAACAGCATTAGATCAAGAAGAAATAAAAAAATTTTTAACTGACTATGCTCACAAACATAAAATTTACATATTATGTTATAAATCTATCGAAAATGAGATTCTTCGTTTTTTCATCGAAAACGAAAGACTCGCTCAAAATTTATGCCTTTACACGCTACAGCCGTTACAAGCATTAACAGATGAATTTCAAGAGGTCGTTGATTACTTAAAAAGACATGGAGCCGAGTATGTTACTTTTGATCATCCTTCCGACTCCATTTACCGATCGGATTATATGTTTTTTGTAAAACAAATAATCGAAGATACCGATTTAGTTCTCTGTTTTTATAATGGGGACAAGCATACATCTGTCATTCCCGTTGACGTTGCAAAAGAAGCAGGAATTGATGCTGTTATTTATGATTTACCAGGTTTACATGAAAAACAGATGAAAAAAAACTTTGAACAAAAAATCCGTATGATGTAAAGGGGGAGGCACAATATCGTTATTGTGCCTATTATAAATATGATAATTGAACAAGATTATGATCATTTTATCGCGAGTTTTAAACAACAATTCAATATGGATATCGCTTCATATAAACAAGATAGAATGCGTCGTAGAATCGATGCTTTTATTTCGAGAAAAGGCTTTGAGAACTACACTAATTTTTTAAGTAATTTACGTACTGATCAAAATTTATTTTTAAGTTTTATTGATTATATTACAATTAACGTTTCAGAATTTTTCAGAAATAAAGAACGTTGGCAAACGTTAGAGACGAAAGCACTACCAAAATTACTCGAACAAAATAAAGGAAAATTAAAAGTATGGAGTGCCGCTTGCGCTGCCGGTGAAGAACCATATACACTCTCTTTAATTTTATCAAAGCATCTGGCTCCATTTCGTTTTGAAATACAAGCAACAGATCTTGATTTTCACATTTTAGAAACTGCAAAACGCGGTCAATATACAGAACGTTCTTTAAAAGAATTACCTATCGATTTGAAAGAGCGTCATTTCACAAAAGAGAATGATATATATTCATTACATCAAAATATTAAGCAAAACGTCACGTTCAAACAACACGACCTATTAATGCAGTCGTTCGATACAAATTACGACTTAATTATTTGTCGCAACGTAATGATATACTTTACTGAAGAAGCAAGAGTAAAACTTTATGAAAAGTTTAGTCGTTCTTTACGAAAAGGCGGCGTACTATTTGTTGGTAGTACCGAACAAATTTTAACACCTGAACGTTATAATCTTCAGAGATTTGATACATTCTTCTACGAGAAAATATAAAAGAGGTCGTCACAATGTAAAGTGACGACCTTTTTATATAACTCGAATTAAAATAATAGCAACAATCCATACAAAGAGAAAAAGAAACGTCATAGACCATTTATGTTCTTGCATCGTATGTTTCAAAGCCTGTGATAATTGTGTCATATTCATTTCTGCAAGTGCTCTCCATACGCTTACATCCCGCTCTTTAGCAGTGCGGTCTGTAACGCTAATTAAAATGGTTTCGTTAGACAATTTCGTTATATAAGCAGTAATAACCGTTACCATTAAATTTATATTTCCTTCTGAAGAATCACTTTCCACTCTAGAAATGAGTGCACTTACATCTAATAACGGAATATGTACCTTTCTACCAAATGATAGTTGTACTTCTGCGAAATCATACGTTCCATCTAACAAAGGAAGTTCTTTTATATGCGCCTGTTTCACAAGTCCTTGCAGGCTTCTCATTACTTGTTCAAATATTTTTTCTGTTTGCTTTCCTTCTCCAGATAGCGTGTGTAACTTTTTAAAGAGTAGTAATACTGTATCCATCTCTTTAGAAAGCATTTCCTTCATAACCTTTCCATCACCTAAACTCGCAAGTAAAATCCCTATTTCATTATTTTTCGAAATAACCTTAGACTGTCCAGTAAACACTAAATTGCTATGCTTTCGTTCTTTCTGAATTTCATGTTCCGAAATAGCTGCAGGCTGTTTTAATGGTTGTAGCGTCTTATCTTCAATTGTCGTACGTTTAATTTCCATTTAAGCGCCTCCACTACTATGAAATAATTAGCCCCATTCTTTATTACTTTTTAAAACTAAAAACAATACGAATAAACCTGACATGATAGCAAATACATTAGAAGCTTGTATTCCCGGTTCACTTTTAGCTTCTTTCTTATCTTCTGGCTCTTCTTGTTTCTCTTTCTTTTTCGAAATGACTTGATTGTTATTATCTTTATCTTTTTGAGCCTTCGCTTTATTTACTTCCTTGTTGTCTGTGAGAGGCTCTTTTATAACATAAGTAATTTTTTCTTTCTCTTTCAGTGGTTCTTTTATAAGATCGTTTACTTTCTCTTCTTGCTTCGGAATTTGAACAACTGGCGGTTTTTCTTCCAGGAGCGGGATCTCTATTTTTGAGTCTTCCTGCTTCTCTGGTTCTTTCTCAGGTTCTTCCTTATCTTCTAATTTATCTTCATTCTTTCGTTCTTCTACCTTTTTATCCTCTTCTGTTTTTTGCTCCAAAATAGAAACGATATACTCACTTTCCTCAACCAGTTTATTGCCGGCCGCATCCACTATCTCTACAAGTATTTCGTATGTCCCGATTGGCAACGCATCCGTTATTTCAAATACTTTTTGCCAATCCATGTCGCGCTTATTGTAATCTAATAAAAATGTAATCTCTTTATTTTCTTTCCCTTTTAATGTAACACGAACCTCTTTCACAACTGATTCTACGTCTGTCGCCTTCACTCGCACACGTATAGAATCGCCTTGTTTCCGTTCAATTAGCTTCTCTTTCGCCTCGTCAACAGTAACTTTATGCAACTTCGGCAGTTCTTTATCTATTGTTGGCGTGTCATTATTTATACGAATAAATGGGACTTTCACTTCATTTTCTATAAGCTCTTCTTTCTCAGTTTCTTTAGAACTTTGAATGAGCTGAAGATTCCAATCACCTTGCAAATCAAAAGTTTCGACCTTGTAGTGAGCAATCCATCGCTTCGTTTCCTCTTCATACTTAAACGATAGCATTCTTTCTTGCTCATACTGATCTCCTTTTTTTGGCAAGTGCAAAATACCTTTTATACTTTGAACATTTTGCTCTTTCGGCTCTACAATAACCCGCACTTCTTCGCCAACTTTTAATTCTGGCTTATTTACTGTAATAACCCCTTGATCCGTTTCTATTTTTTTTTCGATTTCTTGTTCATTTGCTACTTCTTGTTGTTCCTCTTTACCTTGATTCACTTCCACTTGCTCTGGCTTCCCATGAACTTCTTTGTTTTCTTCTTGCACATTCATTTCATTTAATTTTTGATCTGGCTCAATTTGTTCTTCCGCCTGACTTTGCAGAGGGAAGAACAGACACACATTTATGAATAACCAGCTCATTAGAAAAAACTTTACGTTTTTCATCTACTAGCTCAAACTCCTATTTCAACGACTTATAGCGATTTCGTCACTTTTACTCCGAAAAACCCATCTACATTTACAAGTTCACCATACGCCACCAATACATCATTTACATAAATACGAATTGGCTCGTCAATATCCTCATCTAGTACAACCGCTTCATTCTCTTGTAAACTTAAAATATCTTGAATTGTTTTCACTGTGCTTCCAAATACAAATTTCACATTCATTTCTACATTTTGTAAGATGGATGTGTCCATGTATACTGGTTCTATTTGTTTTACTTCTTTAAATTCAATAGGTTGCACAACAGGTTCTACAATTTTTTCTTCTTCAATTTCTTCCGTAACAATCTCTTCTTCCTCTTCCATCATTGGATATAGAAGTCTTCTTACCATTTCTTTCGCTTCTGAAATCGGTAAAATTTGATACATTTTCGATTGAAGCAGGTCGCCAATTTCAAGCTTGAACGTAATTTGGACGAGTTCATCCACTTTCATTGACTCTCCCAAATATTCCATTTCTTCTTTTAACGTTACGAATTTAACATTTGGTGGTGTCATGTCCATTTTTTCTTGAAACATTTCTGACATCGCCGTCGCAGCATGCCCCATCATTTGGTTCATGATTTCTTTAATACCGCTCAGTTCTAATTCACTAAGCTCCTTCTCTGGATCAACTTCCCCTGTTCCCATCATCATTAAATCTACCATTGTTAAAGCGACATCTTTCGTAAATACGAATACATTTTCATTCTTTAGCCCTTCAACAAAATCAACATTTAAAATAACAAACGGGACTGGTACTCCGTCATAATGACGAACATTGATTGATTCTACATTGGGCGTACTAATTGTAACTGGCTGATTTAATAGTGTTGACAATACTGTTGAAGCTGAACCAATTGAAATATTTGCAATTTCACCAAGGACATCTTTCTCTTCTTGTGTTAAATGCTCTTTTTCAACTTGTTCTTCTACAATCTCAGTTTCCACTACTTCTGCTGGCTCATCTTTTTCTTCTACTCCACCAGATAATTGCATTAATTTATTTACCATTCGTTTCGCATGTTCAACTGAAACAATTTGCACAAGTTTAGAGTTTACAAGATTATCTATCTTTAAATCAAACGATACTTTAACAATCGTTTGATTCCCATCAATCTCGGAAATTTTCTCCATTTCTTCTGATAACTTTACAACTTTAATTGTCGGCGGAGACATATCTACTGTATCTTGAAAGAATTCTGACATAGATGTAGCTGCGAACCCCATCATTTGATTCATCGCTTCTTGTACAGCACTTAGCTCTAATTCACCAAGTTCTTTTCCGTCTTCCACTTCACCTGTTCCCATCATCATTAAATCAGCAATGGATAATGCAACATCTTGCTTAAGGACAAGAAGGTTTTCCATATCTAATCCTTTTGTAAAATGAATGTTTAATACAACGTGTGGAACTTCGACGTCGCTTGAATCATATAAATCTACCAATTCTATGCGAGGAGCAGTAATACTTACTTGCCTATTTAAGATTGTTGATAATACAGTCGAAGCTGAACCAAATGATATATTTGCAATTTCGCCAAGAATATCGCATTCTTGAGGCGTTAAATGCTCATTTTCTTTTTCTAGCACAATTGTGCTCGTATCCCCTTTTGTGTGTTGCTCAGGCATTTTCTCTGCCTCCTCATTTCTGTTTTTCTATCAAATGATATAAACTCTCATTTTATTTTAACAAACTTATTATATAAAACGTTAATATGTATTTATTCCCATTTTTAGATTCGTAACGATTAGCCAAAAAGCTCCCCAATTGTATACAAGTGGGGAGCTTTCCTTCATTCCTATTATAAACCTTCTGGGTTTAAAATGAGGACCACTCGTCCATCACCGAGAATTGTCGCACCAGAGAAATAATTCGAACTCTCTGCAAAGAAGTCACCTAATGACTTTAGGACTATTTCTCTTTGACCGATAATAGTGTTTACAATAAGTCCATAGCTGCGATGTGTATTACGAACAATTAACACAGGAACCATTTGACCATCATATGACGCAAACGCCTCATCTACTGTTTTCTCACCAAATACAGTACTTAAATGCTTCACTTCAATAATTTGATTACGGTAATTTAACACATCTTTTCCTTGTAAGGATTGGATGTCTTCTCTCTTAATCCGAATTGCTTCAACAATATTACCAAGAGGGAAAGCATAACGTTTATCGTTCGTTTGAACAAGCATAGATTGAATAATGGACAACGTTAATGGCAGTTCAATTCTAAATGTACTACCTTTTCCTTCTTCAGAATCAATAATTAAATGTCCACCTAAACTATGGATTGTATGTTTCACTACATCTAATCCAACGCCACGCCCAGAAAGGTCGGATACAACTTCAGCTGTACTAAATCCTGGTTGGAAGATCAAATCAAATACTTCACGGTCCGTTAATTTATTTGCCTCAGATTCTGTTACAACACCATTTTTAATCGCTTTTTCTAATACTTTCCCTTTATGAATTCCATTTCCATCATCCGTAATTTGAATAACGACATGATTTCCACTATGAAACGCTTCTAATTTAATCGTACCTGTCTCATTTTTCCCTGCATCACGACGTTGTTCAACAGTTTCAACACCGTGATCAATTGCATTACGAATTAAATGGACGAGTGGATCACCGATTTCATCAATAACAATTTTATCAACTTCGGTGTCTTCACCTGTAATTTGTAAATCGATTTTCTTCCCTAAATCTTTCGCTAACATACGTACCATACGCGGGAAACGATTGAATACCGTTTCAATTGGTACCATACGCATGTTTAGTAGAACATTTTGAATATCTTTTGAAATATCACCTAATCGATTTAAATGCTCAATTAATTCCTTGTTTTGAATTGCTTGTGCCAATTCATCTATACGACCACGCTCAATTACACTTTCTTCAAACATGTTCATTAATCTTTCAATTTTTTCTAATTGAACACGTATGGAACGATTTTCCACTTTACCATTTTTCGTTTTTGCAGCGCTTTTAGCAGGTGTAGCATTAGCAGATTGCTTCGATACTTCTTTAGTTGATTCCACATGAGTAGCCGCTTGTAAATCTTCCTGCATAGCTTCTTGTGTACCCAATTCTTTCGAGACTACTTCTTTTAACGTATGTCCTTGCTTCACTTCTACTTTCTCAATTTCAGAAACATGAAGCACTACTTGTTTTAATTCTTCTTCACTTTGATCAGTATCCATAAATACTGTGAACTCAAAACCGAAAGCATCTGCTTCAATTTCTTCAATACTTGGAACTGTTTTTTGTACATTGCCTACATTTTGCAGTGCCTCAATACACATAATTGCACGTACTGCTTTTAAAATAGCATGTTGCTCAACAGTTATATGCACTTCATGCGAAACTGCATCATCATTATTTATAAGTTCTTGCTCAATATATTCCGCAGGAGTTTCTACATTGCCATTCAATAATGCTTCTAATTTCTGCTTAGTTGTAATTACATCAATATTGCCCATTCCGCCTTGTTGCACATCTGCAACCATCTTCTCTAAATTATCAATGCACTCAAAAATCACATCAATAATCTCTGCATTTACAACTATATTCCCATGACGAATTTCATCTAAAACGTTTTCCATTTTATGCGTTAAATCCGCCATTTCCGTAAATTCCATACTCGCTGACATACCTTTAAATGTATGGGCTGAGCGGAATATTTCTCCCACAACATCCATATCAGTGGGATTTTGTTCTAAAGTTAGCACATTTTCATTTAGCGATTGTAAATGTTCTTCTGATTCCTCAAAAAATATATTTAATAGATCTGTTTGCATTTTCATCCCCTACCTGTCTAACAAACATTTCATTTATGTATAACAATTTAGTGTTTTAAAGCAAGAAAAAAGGGGGCCACACGCATATCCGCTATCAATGTTTAGATTCCTTGTGGCACCCCTTCTATATTAGCTGTTTGCTACTTTTGTTAAAGCTTCAATTACTCGATCCGCTTGGAATGGCTTTACAATAAAGTCTTTTGCTCCACCCTTAATTGCATCTAATACCATACCTTGTTGTCCCATTGCAGAACAAATAACAACTTTTGCACTTGAATCAATTTTAATAATTTCTTTTAATGCTTCAAGTCCGTCCATTTCTGGCATAGTAATATCTAATGTTACAATATCCGGTTGAAGTTCTTTAAACTTCTGAATTGCTTCTACTCCATTCTCTGCTTCACCAATAATTTCAAATTCAGAATTACTTTTTAATAAGTTTTTAATCATCGTTCGCATAAACATCGCATCATCTACAACTAAAATTTTATGTGCCATTCTTTTTAATTCTCTCCTTCTATGTATAAATATATCTTAATATTTCACCTTATCATTCTCACTCATTATACAAAATAAAATGATAAAATTTAATATTTTTTTAAAAGAATTTTCGTATTTTTATTATTTTATTATCAAAATAATAATATACTATTCTTTTATATAAATGACAACGCGACGGTTTTTCTCCCAATTTTGCGGTGAATCATTTGGTACAACTGGCTTTGTGTCTGCATATCCTACCGCAGCTAGCCTTTTATCATCCACATTATACACTTCGATTAAGTGGTGAATCATATTTGCTGCTCTTGCTGAAGACAGCTCCCAGTTAGAAGGGAATTTGTCATTATGAATAGGTCTACTATCTGTATGCCCTTCAACAACAATCGGATTTGGTACTGATTGGAAAAAACCAACTAATTGACTTATTATCTCTTTCGCTTCTGGTTTAACGTTCGCGTCACCCGTATCAAATATTAAATTATCTACTATAACGACGCTTACTCCCGTATCCTCTCGATATACATTCACTTGACTAATACCGTTATTATCTACATATGCTTTTAACTTTTTATATAATTCGTCCATTCTCTTTTTAGAGACCATTTTTTCATCATTTTTTTCATGTGAAATATCTGGTATTGTATTTTCCATTACTTTTGCATCTACTTGCTCCACGTCACTAAACTTTTCAAGCATCTGTGACAATTTTACTGCATCCTGCTTTGATGTAGCAACTAGTAATACAAAGAAAGTTAATAATAACATCGTTAAATCTGTAAAAGTCGTCATCCAACGAGGCGATCCCTTTTGCGGTCGTTGCATCATAACCATACCACTCCTTGAAATATTAGGCTGCTCGTTTTACTTTTTTTATCTTTGTTTCGTATACATATGTATCGAGTTTCAACTTTAATTTAGAAGGAATTTGACCGCGATATAATTCTGAAATCGCTTCAATAACAAACTTCTTCTCTGTATATAAATCTTCAATACCACGATACACTTTTTCAGCAAGAGGGATTGCAATCATATTTGCAAGTACTGATCCATACAATGTCGTTAACATCGCAACTGCCATCCCTGTACCAATTTGCGATGTGTCTTGCAAGTTTTGAAGCATAATGATAAGACCGATTAAAGTCCCTATCATGCCCCAAGCTGGAGCAAAATCGCCAATTTTATCTAGTAATGCTGCCCCTTTTCTTAACTCATACACTTCCGTTTCAACATCTTTCATTAACACTTCTTTTAATTCATCTTCATCGTAACCACTTAACATTAATCGAATTCCTTTTTGAATAAAAGGATTGTCTACTTGCTCTCCATCAACTTCTAAAGAAAGCAAACCGTGTTTTTTAGACTTTTTCGAAAAATCGACAAACAAATCCGTTAACTGTTCTAAATCTTCTTCTTTTCTATGTAAAACAGTAAAAATACTTTTCGTATATTTTTTTATTTCTCCAAATCGATATGCCACAACAATTGTCGCAGTTGTTCCCCCTATTACAATTAAAATAGATGAAACATCTAAAAAGTTTTTAAAAGCTTTTACTCCGCCGCCACCAATCATAATCGCTGCCATTACAATAGCAAAACCTACTATTATGCCCACTGGGCTAGAAATATCAAACTTCCTTTTTTTTCTTTCTGGTCTAGCAAACACTTGATTTTCGTCTCCCATATTCCGGCCCTTCCCTTTTCATTTTTATAAAACATTTTTTTATTTTAATAATGCGTTTTCACATATAATAAGTATTATACGCTCATCATCTATTTATCGCAATATACTCATAGAATTGACACATTTCATTTCCATATTAGAATTATAGTATGGAAATATGAGGAGGATCACGATGGAACATAACATTTTACAAGTCATTGCACTAGCAGAAAAACTAAAATATGAAATGCGACATAGCTGGCTTTCTAACGGACGTCAAGAAAGCGTTGCTGAACATACGTGGCGCATGTCTCTAATGGCCATTTTAGTTGAGCCTTATTTAGATCAAAAAGTAAATATTGAAAAATTACTTAAAATGGTTATTATTCACGACCTAGTCGAAGCTGAAGCTGGTGATATTCCTGCTTTTGATACAATGAATAGTCATGAATTACAATTACAAAAACAAAAAAATGAGCAAGAAGCAATTTTAAATATTAAACGAACATTAAAAGGTTCTCTCGGTGAGGAATTATATGATTTATGGATGGAGTTTGAAGCGAAAGAAACGTACGAAGCAAAAGTTGCCAACGCACTTGATAAGCTTGAGGTGAAAATTCAGCATAACGAAGCTGATATTGATACGTGGCTACCAATTGAGCATAAAATGACATTCCAAGTGGCAAAGCATACAAACTTTGATTCTTTCCTATCTAAATTACAAAAAATGATTGAACAAGATGGAGAAAAGAAATTACTAGCTGCCGGCATTGACGTGGAAGCTTGCAAACGATAATGAAAAGACACTCAAATTGAGTGTCTTATTTCATTATCGTTGATACAGCCTGCTTGTAAATCAGTTGTTGTTTTCCATCAACTAACATTAAAACGGTAAATTTGTCTATCGCAATAATTTCTCCTACTATTCTAACGCCACTTTTTAAAAAAACTGTAACAATACCTTTTTCTTCTTTTATTTGTTTATATAGCTCTTCTTGTAAATGTTCCAAATAATTTTCTCTCCTTTTTCACAAAATATCTTAATATGAAAAACTATAAATTATTTATTTGTGTACTTTATCTTTTACATTCATAAACTTATTAATAAGTATATCTAAATCTCGGCTAAATAACAAAACTTTATCATGTTCCAATCCGTGTCTAGCAACAAGTTGAATTAGCTCTTTTTTTTTGTTTTCTATTTTATTGTGTAATTTTCCCATCTCCATCTCTTTACTAAAACTCCCTTTTCCCATAATATTACTTGTAAAATTATAGTACAAATCCTCTCATAAAAAAATATAAAAATGGTTTTTTTTACAATTTTTATGTTTTTTTATGAACAAATCGCAAAATATATAACGATTTCTTCACATATCCCTAGCTCAATATACAATCAAAATGACCATACAGGCGTTTGTCTAATTACAAAAGAGACTGGCTCCTTTTCCATACAAAAAACATACTGTATATAGTAGTCCATGAATTATATAGATTAACTTACTCAAAAGGAGGAAAACATATGAGCTATGGTGGAAGTTGCGCTGGTTTCGGCGGTGGATTTGCTTTGCTTATCGTACTATTCATCCTTCTAATCATCATCGGATGTAGCTGCTGGGGTGGCGGCGGATACGGATACTAATATATCCTATCCTTAACAAATGAACGAAAAACTATACGAAAACAGCTCATATTTGAGCTGTTTTTTCATACTTTCGTATGAAGCCATATCCCTCCTTTTTGTGATTTCAACTAAAAAAAAAACGTTTACTATGAAATAAGAAATATTTTACTAAGGAGGATTACAATGATTAAAGGTCTTTACGAAGCACATTTACCTGTCCGGAACTTAGAGATATCAATATCTTTTTATGAATCACTTGGACTGAAATTATATAAAAGAGGAGATGATATTGCTTTCTTTTGGATTAAAGAAAACGAAAGTTGGCTCGGTCTTTGGGAAGGCACAGAATATAAAGTTAATTATCATCCCTCTTTACGACACATCGCCTTTCAAGTAAACTTACATGATTTAGAAAATGCGATTCATTGGCTAAATCAAAAAGGTATTTCAGCAAGAAAAGATTTTGGAATGGAACCAATTGAACCGATTGTTTTTCCAGAATTAGCGCATGTCGCCGTATACTTTAACGATCCTGACGGAAATAGTTTAGAATTAATTGCACAATTACCTATTGGACTTCCTACAGCGGAGAAAGTGTACTTAAGCGAGTGGAAAAAACAAGTTCAAGCATCATCATTACATAAAGATTAAATTTCATGTCAGTTTCTTATTCCACACTTCTAAAAACAAATAAAAACTTCAATAAACTATTTTACGGGCAAATGCTAAGTGTACTTGGAGATTCGCTTCATACTGTAGCTTTATTAACATTCGTCTATAGCATAACGGAATCTCCATTTATGATTGCACTCACCTTTGTAAGTAAAGGATTACCTCAACTTCTTCTTAGCCCTTTCATAGGCGGAGTTGTAGATCGTTTTTCTAAAAAGAAGATTCTGCTTTTCACCGATATTTTACGAGGCATAATCGTCCTCACTTACTTATTTGCACTATATAAAATTGAGATTATTTTCATTTCTAACATATGTTTATCCGTACTTTCTTGTTTATTTGAGCCGGCTAAACAAGCAACCTTAAAACATATCGTACACCAAAATCATTTCGTAACTGCTAACTCTCTTTCTAGTACAATTAATAGTTTTATGTCTATTATGGGGGCTTCTTTAGGCGGAATCCTTGCACAATCTTTACATATTGAGTTCGCTTTTTTAATCAACAGCCTGTCATACTTTATTTCAGCCTATTTTATCTATACTATGAGTGTCCCTTCTCATGATACTTGTAACAAGAAAAAACCATTTTTTACTGATATAAAAGATGGTTACACATACATATTACAAACAAAAATCATTTTAACGTTAATTCTTGTCGGCATTTCATGGGGCATGATTGGAGGCGCTTATCAGCTACTTCTAACGATCTATGCCGAAAAGATTTTCCACACCAACATTGGAATTTTATATACGGTTCAAGGGGCTGGGCTTATGATGGGAAGCCTCCTCGTTAATCTTTATATGTCTCATAATAAAGAAAAAATGAAAAAAGCATTTGGTTGGGCCTATTTCCTACAAGGAATTTTCTTTCTCGGATTCATTTTATCCGATCAACTTATTATCGGTATCATTACACTACTCTGTATGCGCATAGCAGGAGGAATCATCGTTCCACTTGATACGACATTACTTCAAACTTACACGAATGAAAATATGATGGGTAAAGTTTTTTCATTCCATTATTCTATTTATGGATCTCTTATTCAGTTATCCATGTTTTTTACAGGAGCGCTTTTAGAAATTCTTTCTCCGCAAATTATTGGTAGCCTATTAGCTATATGCTGTATTTTTGTTAGTTTTATATGGCTTTACCTGTTTTATCGCGGGAAACTGAGTGAAGAATCTACTATCACTTAATAGCATGTTTATGTACATGCTATTTTTATTTATGTCGAAATATAAAGGAAAAAGGCGATTTATTTCCCTTACGTTCTAATTTTTTAGAATGTACAATAAATTTAGATTACAAGAAAGGAGAGGTCATAATGTTTGACGATAGACTTACTATTTCAGCTGAGCAGCAAAAGCTCATTTCCAACGCAACTCGCATTCAAATTCTTCACCTTTTAAAAGATGAAGCACTCACTGCAAAACAAGTAGCTACTAAACTAAGTAAATCTGCTGGTAGCGTACATTATCACGTTCAAATTTTATATGATGGAGGGTTACTTGAATTAGTAGACACGAAAGAAAAACGAGGAATTATTGAAAAATATTACAAGGCAAAATCTGCTCATTTCTATATTGAAGAAAACGGCACAGAAGGAACGAATACAGGCAGTCATATTGTATCTCATTTATTTTTAACTCCAGAAGAATTACAACAACTTACTTGGGAAGTTACACAAGTTTTATTACGCTGGGAAAACAAAACCGCTCGTCAATCAAACTCCGAAGAGGAATACGCTATTTCCTGCAGGATTAAAAAACAATGAAAGAAAGGTCCATTTGCTCATGAAAAATAAATTATTATTATTGTCGGGAACAGGAATTTCTCGTTTAGGTGATTTTATGTATCTCATCGCCCTAAACTTAATGGTGTTAAATAGCACAAACTCCCCTGCTGCTGTAGCAGGATTATGGATTGTAGGTCCAATTGCCACCGTTGTTACAAAAATATGGTCTGGTAGCATAGTAGATCGATTAAACAAACGTTCCATTATGCTCATCACAGATATAATTCGAGCAGCTCTCATTGGGTGTATTCCACTATTTGATTCTATTTGGTCCATTTATATTTTTATCTTTTTGACTCGTATTGCTACATCATTTTTCGATCCAGCTTCATTTTCTTATAAAACAATGCTCATACGAGCTGAAGAACGCGCTCAATTCAACGCTTGGAATAACTTTTGTACAAGCGGGGCTTTTATTATCGGTCCAGCCCTTGCTGGAATACTTCTCACCACGTACTCAGCATCTTTTGTGATTTACTGCAACTCACTTTCCTTTCTACTTTCTACTATTCTCATTTATTTCTTACCAAACATTACATTACAAACAAAGCAAAACGAAGAAGTTGCAAATACTTTCGTACAAACATTACGAAGTGATTGGAAACAAGTTTTTTCATTCGCTCGAACTGAAACTTACATCATTCTCATATTCGTTTTATTTCAAGCGACTATGCTTGTTTCTATGGCGCTCGATTCACAAGAAGTTGTTTTCACAAATCAAGTACTGTTTTTATCCGACATGGAATATAGCATGCTTGTTAGTATAACTGGTGCTGCTTATGTTTTCGGTTCATTTCTTGTTTCTCTCTTTGCCAAACGAATACCAATTCAACATTGTATCGGACTCGGTATGATATTCACAGCAATAGGTTATGTAATTTTCGCTTTTTCAAATTCATTTATAGTTGCAGCAGGCGGTTTCATTTTACTTGGCATTTCTTCATCATTTGCTGGCACTGGCTTTATCACATTTTATCAAAATAACATCCCTGTACATATGATAGGACGTATCGATAGCGTGTTTGATTCCATAAAAAATTTCATCCAAATCTTTTTCGTTTTAGCAATTGGAGCATCCGCACAATTTCTTTCTGTTCAAATTACTGTAATAAGTAGCTCGTTACTCATTCTTTTCCTTTCCTGTTTATTAGCAATCCGGGTAATGACTCCTTCACGTGAAAAGTATTTTAAAGCTACAGGGTCATCATTGGAATATTAAATACAACATAAAAAGCGGCTATTTAGCCGCTTTTTTCCCGTATTAAAGGACAGTAAGCCCCCCACTGATTAAAGTATCACTTTATGTTAAAATATGTATTGGATCTAATTATGTAGGAGGGCTATTTTGGAGATTATATTCATTTTCATATGTATTATATTAGTAGCTTCTATTTTACAAACAAGCACAGGTTTTGGCTTTTCTATTATGGCAACACCTTTCTTACTCATGGTATTTCTACCACAAGAAGCTATACAAATAAATATCATTTTATCGTTAATTATTTCTATGTCACTCATTTGGAAAATAAGAATGGACATTGATTTTATTCTACTGAAAAGATTGATTTTTGGAAGTATAGTTGGTGTTCCTTTTGGTATTTTCATTTTCATTTCTATTAACATCAACACGTTTAAATTAGCAATTAGCATCCTGCTCTTACTATTAACGTTGATGCTAATATGCAACTTTAAAATTAAATCAACAAAATCTAGAGATTTCTTAGTGGGTGGATTATCCGGTCTTTTAACGACAAGTATCGGTATGCCCGGACCTCCCCTGTTACTGTACTTTACAGGAACTGATACGAAAAAAGAAAAGTTGAGAGCAACTACTTTAGCTTTTTATCTATTTATATATTTCATTAGTCTACTAACTCAAATACTATTTACTGGCACAAACAAAACAATTTGGGAATCAAGTTTTTATGCAATTCCAATCGTATTTTCAGGCTTGTATATAGGTCAAATTATTTTCAAATGGCTTAATCAACGGATTTTCAAAATATTTACGTATATCCTTTTGAGTTGTACGGGTATGTATCTTCTTATTGAAAGTTTGCATTTCTTATAAGTAAGTTTTTCAAAATAATATATGCTTTAGATTGTACAAAAACATATAGACTTAAACGATAAAAAGCGACTATTATGCCGCTTTTTATCTTCACTTAAACTAACGTTTCATCACAAACCTCTGGTACATTTTTAAAGTATTGCAAGCTCTCCTTCACTTCAGCTTCGTTAAATAAATTGAGCTGCTTCATTATTTCAGCAGCAAATTCCACGTACGCAGATCCTACCGCTGTTATTATTTTCCCATCAACGGTTACATCTTTATTTTGTTTATATTCCCATTCATGTAAATGCGCTAATTGTTTTTCATCTGGTGTTAATGATGTTGAGAATTTCTTCTTATTAAGCACGCCTGCTGCATGTAGTAAAGATGTCCCTGCACAAATACCCGCTATCCATTTATTCTGCTTATGTAATTCATTCACGATCGATAACAATTGATCATTTTCTAAATGATCAAAAATATGTCCTCCTGGTACAATAAACAATTCATAATCCGCTACTTCAATATGCTCGATAGAGACATGTGATTGACACAAAAAACCACCTTCTCCTGTAACTGTTTTTCCGTCTACTGTTGCTGTTATTATTTCGAATTCCTTACTTATCAAAAATAAACTCGCTATATTCACTTCAAATTCTGCAAATCCATCAAATAAAAAGAGTAAAGCTTTTTTCATATTATCTCCTCCCCCTATACTTATTCGAAGACAATCATATTTCTCCTCCAAAAAAGGCAGACCTGCATGCAGGTCTGCCTTTTTACTCATTTCTTATTAAATCCTTTTTCACTTAAAAACTCTTTCATATGCATTCTTTTTTCTTTAGCCATAAACGAACTCATTGATTCCGTCCATGTTACATTTTTCTTGTTTGCTGATCTTTCTTTGTAATACGAGCTCATCGTTTCATCGTATTCGTTTAATAATTCATCATATTTCTTTTCATCATACCCATTTTCATGAAGGATTGCTGCTACTGGTAAACGTGGTTTCACTCCATGATCTTCATCTGGTACACCAACTGTCATTCCGAATACAGGATATACTTTATCCGGTAAATGAAGCAATTCACTCACTTCTCTCGGATTATTACGAATACCACCAATATAACAAATACCGTATCCTAACGATTCTGCTGCTAACGCTAAGTTTTGTGCGAACAATGAAGCATCTACCGTCGCAACGATAAAGTCTTCTACTCCTTCATGCTTAATCTCTGTACCATGCTGTTCACATGCCATTTCAAGTCGTTTTAAATCTGCACAACAAACAAAGAATGCTGCGCAGTCTTTCACGTGACGATTTCCCGATAGCTCTGCTAGTTTAACCTTTAGGTCTTGATCTGTTACATATATAACAGAATACGCCTGTACAAAATGCGAGGAAGCAGCATGCTGCGCAGCTTGCACCATTCTTTCTACTACATCTTTCGGAATTGATTCTTCTTTATATTTACGAACTGAAACGTGTTGCTCCATTTTATGTATGATCTCATTCATGAAAAACACTCCTTTTTTCTCTTCATAATGAAAAATTAACATATTTTTTTTAATATTCACAACTTATAAGCACAAAAAGAGCAATTCTTTTTGAATTGCTCTTTTTTACATATATATTAGTATGGTAAATGAAATTATATCGAAGATTTTTCGAATATATCGACTTACCTACAAATTTACATCAAATTATTCCTTGTCTTATTACGCTGTTTTCAAAACTTTAACACCTTTTACGATATTCCAAATGAAGTAATAAATCCCTACAAGAATGAATACTGCATAGGTGATCATCATGCCAATTCCAGCACCATCAGATTGGTTGAAACTTAAACCATATATGCCGGATACTGCTAATCCACCAAATAAAATCGCATACGGGAAAATATGTGACCAAAATGCTTTTTTCGCGTGGTACTTCACTTCATCCTCCGCAACGAAGTACACGATAATTGGCAGTAAAAATGGTGCAAAAAAGATACTAAAGTAACATAGTGAAGATAATATATTATTTCCTTTCATCCGATTCACCTCTAAATAGTTTTTGTTATCTTCATTATGTCAGGAATCCACTCTAGAAACTATCGCTTTACCTTTCATAAACATGACATCTTTGTAAGATTTTCATCAAAAATAATCCCGCCTGGACTTCCAGATGGGATTATTTTTTCTATATTCGATTCATAAACCAATATTTCGTAATAGCTAAATACTCTCGTATATTCGATGGAATGACAATTCGCTTCGGTGTTTCGGCCGGGAGACCTTCTAATTGTAGACCTTGTTTTGCTGCTATTTTTTTCGCTCTAAACATATGGAAGTCGTTTGTTACGATCATTCCTTTTTTCATATTGTCCGGAATTAACGGTTTTGAGAATTTAATATTCTCATCTGTACTCGTTGACTTATCTTCCATTATAATGCGGTCTTCTGCAATTTTTAGTTTCATTAATCCATTTTTCATTGCTAATGCTTCTGAAATATCTTCTCCTTTTCCTTTCCCTCCAGATACTATAGCAATTGTTTTCTCATGTGATTGTAAATACTCAGCTGCTTTATCAATACGATATTGCAGTGAGTACGACGGTTTCGTTCCATTTACTTTCGAGCCTAACACAATCATATAATCCGCATCGTAGGTTGCATTCATATGTCCATGCTTATATATGTTATATTGTAAAAATCCCGCATAAACGGCGCAAACCATTATAATTCCTATCATATACTTAATTATTTTCTTCTTTTTCATATCCATATACTCCTAAGTTCTTTGCTTCTTTCATGATAATATCCATTTATTTGTTTGTATACAGACAAATTCCAATTCACCCTAATTTATCCTCTGGAAAGTAATATTTATATTTCTTTCGGGAACAGTAAGTACAACTTTGCACGAAGGAGTGTCTCTATTGCTTCTCTTTTTATGTAACGTATCGTTCTTTTTCATCTTATTTTTACTATCACTTAAGATGCTCGGTAAATCAGCTTTAGCACAACTAACTCCTCATGATTTTGGTGCTATTATCTTTTTATCTTATTTAGCTTTTCAGGCCATACCAGTCTCTGGTGCTTTGCAAGCTTTTCTCGGTATGGTCGTTATTACATGTTTACATTTGCTTCTTACAAAATTAAGCTTACTAAACAAACTAAATCGTTTTATTCTTGGACACCCTATCATTTTAATTAAACATGGGGATATTATTTTTGAGAACTTACAAAAAAGTAGATACCCCATTGCTGAACTACTTTCTAACCTTCGCGTTGCAGGATACCCGAGTGTTCACGAAATTGAATACGCTATTTTAGAAGCAAATGGAGCCATTAGTATTTTGCCAAAGCGTGAACTTGTACCATTAACTCCAAAAGATTTGAACATAGATGTTACGTATGCTGGATTACCAATTGCCCTTATCGTTGATTCACAAATTCAATACGATAACTTAAAGTTAATTCATAAGGACGAAAAATGGTTATATAACGAATTAAAAGAAAAAGGCATCACTAATATTAAAAGCGTTGCTTTCGCGTCTGTTCAAGAAACAGATGGATCTTTTGCGATTAGTTTAAAAGAGTAAAAAAATCCCCTTACTTGCTCAAGGGGATTTTCTTCATTATATTGCTTCTTTCTTTCCCGCCATATTTAATGGAACAGGATGTTTCATACGATTCATCGAAAATACGATAATCGCTGTCAATACTTCAGCTACTGGCATAACGAGCCAAATTCCGTTTATCCCAAATAATTTTGGCATAATCCATAATAATGGAATAATAAATAGTAATCCGCGGCTCATAATAATAAGTACTGATTTCTTCGTTTGTCGCACTGATTGGAAGTACTCTCCGTATACAATGTTATAGCCTAAAAATACGTATTGAATAAAGAACAAGCTAATACCTGTTAATGTTAACTCCAATAATTCTGGAGATTGGACATCAAATAGACCAATAATATATTTCCCGAAGAATAATCCGATAACTATTGCAATACCACCGAGTACTACTGCAATTTTTACAGCGAACCTCAATCCTTCACGCAATCTTTCGGCTAAATTTGCACCGTAATGGAAACTAGCGATTGGCTGTAAAGCTGCTCCAACGCCGAAGAATAATAGTAATGTCATCGCATGAATACTATTCACCATCGCATAAGAAGCGACTCCTACTTCTCCTGCGTATTGAACGAACGCGATATTAAAACCAATCGTTACTATCGCTACTGTACTTTCTGCTGTAAAGCTAGGGAAACCAATTACCATAATTTGTTTAACAGTATCCCATTCAAAATGGAATTTCGTCCACTTTAAAATACTACTTTTTCTAAAGAAGTGCGTTAATAATACAAGGAAGCCAATCGCTGCTGAAAGAATAGTCGCTGAAGCCGCACCTGTTACGCCCCATCCAAAGATGAATATAAAGATATAGTCAAACACTATATTTAATACAGCCGTTACAACTAGACCTGCCATTGCTAAATTAGGATTTCCATCATTTCGTATAAATGTACTTAAAATATTTTCTAAAACGTATATCATTCCAAATGTTAATAACACATGTAAATAGTCTAACGCATACGGTAAAATCACTTCGTTTGCACCGAATAAGTATGCTAAATCTTCTATTCTCCATAAGCAAATCGCTGCTAAAACACCTACGATAATTACTGCTACCGTCATGGATTGCGTAAAAATAGACCTTGCTCTTTCTAATTTATTTTCACCTAGTGCAATGGAATATAACGTTGCCCCGCCCATTCCAATCCATAATGAAATAGAGAAGAAAATTGAAAAGGCTGGAATAGCCACGTTTACTCCTGCTAATCCGTTCGCTCCAACTCCCCGACTAATCATAACCGCATCAATCACAATATTAACTGACATTAATACCATTCCAAGAACAGCTGGTATTAAATATGAAATAAATAAACTTTTTATCGGTTTTTCTCTTAACTTTTCTGTTGTTTCCATCATATAAATGCTCCTTTTTCAATGCTCTGTTCATAGTTTAAACCTTCAAGTTACTTGAAGGTCAATAGAGAATTAAAAAATAGGTAACTGAATTATTGTGTTTGATGCCAATTTATAATGATACGAGTCCTACATCTTATTGCTTTGTTTTTTCATTATAGGAATTTGAATTTCTGTTACTTGTTCCTCTGGATTGTCTGTTACAGACCAATCAATTAATGCAATCTCAATCGCATCTCCACTTACTTCGTACCCTTCTTGATCAATATATTTCATTAACTTCTTATATGTTTCATCCGTTTCTTCATATGGACCATGGTGATATACACAGGCAAATATGCCTTCTTTAATTTCATCTGAACTATGTATTTGAAAAGGCATGTAATCCAAAAGAATAAAAACACTGCTATATGCTTGAAACTCATTTTGCATTAATCCTTTTTTTGCAACTGTTACACCGATATCTCCAGAAAATAAGCTATCATCCATTTGCCTCATATTTTTTTGCAACGAATGAATATAGTACTCAAACATATCATCCGTCGTATTCGGGGCAACCGCAATTGCTGTAATTTTTCGCTGCGGGATCTCTTTAATTACCATTTGTTCAGCTTTTGCTTTTGTTGCTTCCTTAATTAAATGAATTCTATGCTCCATTTTCGCCAAAGCATACTCAATTTCTCTTTGTTTTTTCAACATCATTTCTTGTTGTTTTTCCAGTAAATTAAGTGCGTATGCTGGATTTCTTTCATCAATATATTTCTTAATTTCCTTTAATGGAATATTTAATTGACGTAAAAATTTAATCGTATCTAATAGTGAAAATTGATCGATTGTGTAATAACGATAATTTGTTTGCGGGTCCACAATGGACGGATGAAAAATCCCCTTTTCATCATAATAGCGTAAAGTAGATTCCGCTATATTTTGCATTTTTGCCATTTCTCCAATTGTAAAACGTTTATTTAATAACATATACCCTTCTCCAATTCATAAAAATGTCGCCTTGTTTCTTCTTATTATATAGTGATTCCCTCCATACCTAAATCGAATCCTATCATGAAAATCTGCTATTTTTCCATTGATTTTTCATACATTTTATTATATATTAATTACAGGTTCAAATTACAAGTTCAAAAGAACTCGTAATCAGACCCTTTGTTTAATGGGTTTTACATATTTTCATTAGGCAAATTCCGAGAAATCGTATGATAAAAATAAAAATGATGAGGAGAGGATCCGATGGATTTCGAATTTTTCTTTCAAATTGCACTTATTTTATTAAGTACAAAGCTTGCTGGTGATCTTAGTGTTAGACTAGGTCAACCTTCTGTACTAGGTAAATTAATTGTCGGTATCGTTATCGGTCCAGCTATATTAGGTTGGATTGAAAATTCAGAGCTTCTAACACAATTAAGTAATGTCGGTGTTATTCTTTTAATGTTTATGGCAGGACTTGAAACAGACTTAGAGGAATTAAACGCAAATCGTAATTCTTCTTTAGCAGTTGCACTTGGAGGTATCCTTCTTCCATTCGTAGGTGGTTACGTTTCTGGTCTTGTTATGGGAATGGAACAAGGAAATGCTGTATTTTTAGGATTACTTCTATGTGCGACAAGTGTTAGTATTTCCGTACAAACACTTCGTGATTTAGGAAAGATGAAAACACGTGAAAGTACAACTATGCTGGGCGCGGCTGTATTTGATGACATTCTTGTTGTTATTTTATTAGCATTTGCAATGAGCTTCTTAGGTACAGACGATGTTAACTTAACAATGGTTATCTTGAAGAAAGTTGTATTCTTCGCTTCTATTATTTTAATCGGATGGAAAGGTGTTCCTGCAATCATGCGCTGGTTATCACCACTGCGCGTATCTGAGTCTATCGTGAGCGCGGCTCTTATCATCTGTTTCTCATTCGCTTACTTCGGTGAATTATTAGGAATTGCTGGTATTATCGGTGCTTTCGCAGCTGGTATCGCTATTTCTCAAACGAACTACAAGCATGAGGTAGAAAAGAAAGTAGAACCAATCGCTTACGCTATGTTCGTTCCAGTATTCTTCGTTAGTATCGGTATGAATATTACATTTGACGGTATTGGTAATCAAATTTGGTTCATCCTAGCATTAACAGTAATCGCTGTATTAACGAAACTAATTGGTTGTGGATTCGGTGCACGAATGACTGGATTTGATGCTAAGTCTTCTGCCATTATCGGTGCTGGGATGGTTTCTCGTGGTGAAGTTGCACTTATCATCGCAGGAACAGGGCTTTCTTCAGGTCTATTAGCACAAGATTACTTTACAGCTATCGTTATTGTCGTTATTTTAACTACAATGATTACACCACCAATGTTAAAATACACTTTTGGTGCAAAAGATAAAGCGGTGAAAGCAAGTAAATAAGCTTTCTACAATAAAAAGAGATTACTATCTTATAAGATAGTAATCTCTTTTATCATTTTATCTTTACACAATTCCATTCTTTTTTAACCAGTTTTCAAAAATAATTCGCACTTCTTCATCATCCATATCATTACGAAATGAATACACCATAATGCCGTAATCATCTATATATTCACCTAGTTTCATTTCCTCCACTTTTTTATAAAAGTCGTCTGCCTCATAGTGCGGAATATAAGCATCCCAAACTGGTTCATTTATTCTTTTGTACGCCGTCACTTCTAAATCATATCCATCTTCATAATATCCGATGTGATAATGTTGACTAGGATCATATTTCTTCATAATAATTCCCCTCCCCTTGAAAATTTATCATATTTCACATAATAAACAAAAGCGAGCTGTATATTACAGCTCGCTTGATTCATTAAATACGTTCCATCGCTGTCTTCAACGTTCCAACAACAAAGGCAATTTCTTCACTTGAAATAACAAGCGGTGGTGCTAATGTTAAAACGTTATTATATCCTGCTGTTGTCATGCCGTTTCGTCCTATAATTAAGCCTTTTTCTTTACAAGCATTTACAACACTTGCAATTTTGTCGTTATCAATTGGCTCTTTCGTTTCTTTATCATTTACTAGTTCAATTCCAACTAATAGACCTTTTCCTCTAATATTCCCAACAAGTGGATGCTCTCCAATTTCTTCTTTTAATTGCTCTAATAAAAGCGAGCCCATTTGTGCAGATCGCTCAATTAAATTTTCATTTTCCATAATCTCTAAGTTTTTAAGCGCTAATGCACAAGCTGCAGGATTTCCACCAAATGTATTAATATGACGGAAGAATTCATATTCTCCCTTCCCTTTAAATGCTTCATATATTTCTTTTTTCACAGCTGTCGCTGATAATGGTAAATATGCGCTCGTAATCCCTTTTGCCATCGTAATAATATCCGGCTGAACGTCATAATTCATAAATCCAAATGCTTTTCCTGTACGTCCGAAACCGCAAATCACTTCATCGCTAATGAGAAGTGCACCGTGTTTTTGACACGTTTCATGAATAGCTTTCATATAGTTTTGTGGCGGCATTAAAATGCCCCCGCCCGTAATAATTGGTTCCATAATAAAAGCTGCAATCGTTTCACTTAATTCCCATGTCATAACGCGATCTACTTCTTTTACACATTCCACATCATAAATATTCTCTCTTTCTATTCCAGGCATACGATAACAATCTGGCGGCGTTACATGTAAAAATCCTGAAGCAAATGGCTCATATTGATATCTACGCTGTGCTTGTCCCGTCGCTGCCATCGTTGCCATTGTATTTCCATGATATCCGCGGTAACGCGACATAAATTTATAACGATGCGGTTCACCTTTTTGAGCATAGTATTGCCTTGCTATTTTAAAAGCCGTTTCGTTCGCTTCCGAACCACTATTAGAGAAGAAAATAACATACTCTCCTCCAAGCCACTCATTTAATTTTTCAGCAAGCTTTATAGCCGGTTCATGCGATTGTGACATCGGAAAGTATGATAATGTTTGTAATTGCTTATAAGCCGCCTCTGCGAGCTCTTTTCTGCCATATCCACTATTCACACACCAAAGACCACTCATACCATCTAAATATCGTTTTCCTTGTATATCTTCAACCCAGCACCCTTCTGCTTTTGCCCCTACCATTGTATTATTTGGACTAAAGGGACGCATTCCGTGCCAAACATATTGCTCATCTTTTGCTAATAATTCATCAGTCTGTTTCGTTTTCATCATTTCTTCCACCTTCCATAACAACTTATTTTTCACAAAAGCTGCGCTGGTGCCATGATGATTTAATTTTCTCCCTGCTTATTTTCATTCCACAAAATTAAGACAAAATCCTACTTACAATACAGTAATATTTACAAGAAAAAAAGAGCTTTTCTTATATATCGAAAAGCCCTTCTCTTTTTAATGGGAAGACGCATCACTAACACCATGACCTGTATTAGATTTCACAAGAATCTCATCAAATTTCGCAGCATCTTCTTTCTTACTAGATAACACGGTTCCTAAATATGCTGCAAGGAATCCAAGTGGAATTGAAATAATTCCAGGTGTCGTATATGGGAATATCGCTTCCCCAACAAATATAGCTTTTCCGGCTACAGGGTTCCAGACATTTGGACTTAACGCTACGAGAACAATTGCTGATACAAGACCAACAACCATACCCGAAATGGCACCTGTTGTATTGAAGCGCTTCCAATATATTGTGAATAATATAACTGGTAGATTTGCACTCGCTGCAACTGCAAATGCTAATGAAACTAAAAATGCTACGTTCAATGTTTGAGCAAATAACGCTAGTATAATGGATAATACCGCTACTCCAATAGACGCATAGCGAGCCATTGACACTTGCTCTTTTTCCGTTGATTTCCCCTTGCGAATAATTTCATTATAAAAATCATGTGCGAATGCTGATGCTGCTGTTAATACAAGTCCTGCCACTACAGCTAAAATAGTTGCAAAGGCAATTGCTGATACGAAAGCAAATAAGAAATCTCCACCTAACGCTTTAGCTAATAAAGGTGCTGCCATATTACCAGCAGGGTTTGCTTTCATAATTGCCTCATTTCCTACAAATGCCGCTGCTCCAAACCCTAAGAAAATCGTCATAATATAAAATGCGCCAATTAACCACGTAGCGTATACAACAGATTGACGTGCTGTTTTTGCATCACGTACTGTAAAAAAACGAACAAGAATATGTGGTAATCCGGCAGTACCAAGAACTAGTCCTAAATTTAAAGACAGTGTATCAAGACCATCCTTATACTTTACTCCTGGATTTAAAAACGAATCTTTTAACGGAGTAGCAGTTTTCATTTGCGCGAACATTTCAGTCACACTAAAATTAAATTTGGAGAAAACGATAACAGAAATAATAAATGTACCAGCCATAAGTAGTACAGCCTTAACAATTTGTACCCAACTCGTCGCAGTCATTCCGCCAAAAATAACGTACACTGTCATTAATGTACCGACGATTAAAACTGATGTCGTATATTCGATCCCTAATAATAATTTAATAAGTGCACCAGCCCCAACTAATTGTGCAATCATATAAAAAATCGAAATCGTCATCGTATTAAGCGCTGCAACGCCGCGAACTTTTTTCGCATCAAAACGTGCCGCAATCATATCTGCTAACGTGTACTTCCCTAAATTTCGAAGCGGCTCTGCAACTAAGTATAATACAACTAAGTAAGCAACTAAGAAACCGATACTATAAAAGAACCCATCAAACCCAGTTAATGCGATCGCTCCGGCTATACCAAGAAAAGACGCAGCAGACATGTAATCTCCCGCAATGGCCAGACCATTTTGCCAACCAGTTAATCCCCCTCCAGCTGTATAAAACTCACTCGCATTTTTCGTTTTCTTCGACGCAAAATAAGTTATGACGAGTGTACCAAGAACGATGATTAAAAATAATGCAAAAGCGGTTATATTCAAAGTTAGCCCCTCCCTTTTTGCATATCTTGTAGAATTTTTTGCGAGATTTCATCAAAGGATTCTGCTTTTTTGCTATAAATCATACATAATGACCACGTCATTATAAATTGCGCAAATGCAAACACCCATGCCCACGTAACATCCCCAAATGCTGGTGTATTGAGCACCTTTGAATACGATGTTAAAATAGGTAATGCAATAAAAAAGCTTAAAAAGAAAATACTCATCGGAACGATAAACTTCTTTTTCGTATTTAATAGCAATTGAAATTCTTCTGACTGAACAACCTCTGTATAATTAACCTCATTTTGTAACTTACGTGCTGACGTATCATCTCGTTTCATTCTCCGATCCCCTCTCTTACTAGAAATACAATTCCCCCTTGCATACCTAAAGACTAAATTTTATAAATATTCAGAAACTTATTTCCATTTTAGACAATCCATACATTCCTGCAAAGATTTTTCGATAGACATTTTTCGGCATTTTCCCCTAAGTTTTTAATATACTTTTTCAACATAAAATTTACGTACTTCAATCTCATACCAGTCAAGATTTGATGCCCATTAAAACAGAATAAAAAAGTAGTGCTTATCGCACTACTTCTGCCTTTTTCTCTTTTTCTAAATTACGAGCTGTTTCGCTTAATTCAACGTCTTTTCCATCTTTAAGTGTTCCAAATATGAAATCGAATACTGGATTTGAAACACCAAACCAAAACTTTTCATTTTTATAATGGTGTAATATGTGCTGTTTTTTGAGCCATCGCCCAAACTTAGTGAACGGACGAATCGGCTTATGTGCAATATAATGTTTCCATTCATAAACGAGAAGCATGATAATCATTCCAATTCCGAATGAAAGTGTAATAGTAACACTTTTTGTTATACCATATGCTATAAGTAAATATATAGTAAAGCTAGGTATACTAAACCATACAGGCAAAAACAATAGTTTTAAATCATCTGGATATACGTGATGATCATAATGTAATCTTCTTAACATTTTTAATAAAAATACATTTTTAGGTGGCTTTAAATGGAATAAAAATCGATGTGTCATATATTCGTTAAGCGTATAAAAAACAATCCCAAACAAACACGCGAACATACCGATCCATGTGAAAAATTGCATTTTTAAAATAATAATGAAAATAAATAAAATACTATACATAATAACGATATCATGTTGTAAAAAGAACTCTTTCCCCACTCTCTTCATCTTCCTTCCCCCTTTTCTAAAAAAACAGCCGCAACATATCGTTACGACTATTTCTTTTATTTTTTATTTTATTCTATTCACTTTACAAATTTGCCTGCTGCTCTATTGTCGAGAAAAAATTGTTCGATCCAAATATATTTTGCTTTGGAATAATATGTTCCACCGCAAACACTGTTACTTCTCCTCTTTGTACCTCTCCAATAATGAGCCCAAATATTTCATGATTTAGCGCAAACGTTGGTTGCTTTGTTTGTAGTAATCTTGCTGCATTATGAAATACCGCTTCATATAGTGGATTCCTATCAGTAATTTCTTTTCGGATCTTTGGTGCTAACGTAATAATAATTTCTTTTCCGTCAATAGTGGTTCGATACATAAAAATCTCCCCTTCAATCTTATGTGAACAACTGTAAAGCTTTGTATGCAAAATGGATAGAATATCCTACTAAAATAATACCGGCTCCGGCTGTTATATAGCCAAGTGCTTTTTGCTTTAATAAAGTTCTGCCAAAATGGACAGAAAAAGCAATATTTAAATTCCATAAAATAATGCCAACGATAATACAAAGACTGTACAAAAAGGCTTCTTGTTTCGTTACCTTCGTAAGCAATGAGCTAAGTGTACTTCCGTATATACCAAACCAAAAAACAAGATTTAATGGATTGGATATCGCAATTAAAAAACCTGCCATAAACGATTGTTTAAGTCCACCTACCTCTTCCTTTTTATATTCCATACTCGAGTGGGAAATTCCTTGTTTTACACTTTGAAATCCTAAATAAAATAATAAGAAAAACCCTGTGCAATACATAAAAGCTTGTACATATGTATACATAAACACAGAAGATAAACCGAAATAAATGAGAAGCATAAACAAAATATCTGCAGTCATTCCACCAATTCCAACAACCCATGCATGCCAAAAACCTCGTTCAATTCCTCGTTTTAACATTTCAATATTAATCGGACCTACTGGCGCAGCTAATGAAATACCTAATACAATTTGTTGTATAATCGCTCCAAACATCGCTCTATCCTTTCTACTTCCTTTACTATTAAGTAATGATGTAATGATTAAAAATAGACTAGCTTTCATCAAAATATTTACTACTAAAATACCCTTTTTTATCCAAAATATGCAAAAGAGCCATCTGGATGATGGCTCTTACTTTTCTAACTTATGAAGAAAAGGACATTTTCCTTTTATCGGCTCTACATCGTCCCCTATGAAGTATTGTTTCCATTCACGATGATCTGGATCACCATAATGACTAATGTTAGGATGTTTCGGTAGCTGATCCCACTTTTCAACTCGATCTCGGACCGTTTGTCTTGAATATGCTCCTTTAGGGCGATCCCCTTCTAATCCATCAAAGATGGTGCGCGGTTGAAATCCAATAACGAGAGAATTTCCTAAATGCCTAGTTTTTCGTTGTTTATAAGCTGGCGCATTTCCAAATGCGAATATCGGTTCACCACCAAATGAAAATTCCCATAAGTAATGGTCTGGGTCTTCTGGAATTTGCTTCGGCCATGTTTGATCATCGTTTTCATGTAAATATTGTAGTACTTTCCAAAAGTAATCACGATAATATTCTAGTGATTGTTCCTCACATTCCGGTTCCACAAAAAGAAAGAATCCTCTTCTTACAATTGGGCGCTCTTTCATTAACTCTAAAAAAGATAACATTGTATGTGGCAAATGACTCCAATCATTATGAGAGAGAAATGAATAACGAAGTTCATTCTTTTTCAAAGCTGTTAAGCCGAAATAACACGGGAAAGTTGGTTCTAGCACGACACTCGAAAAATTTTGAAATTCTTTTGTAACCCAATTTGGTATGTCAGTTCTCGTTCTCATTCCTTCATTATCTAATAAATAAGACTCATTCATTCTTTCTTTCACCTCATTATGTATAAGCATTCAATTAAGAATATTACATACTCGGCCTGTCCTATACCTATTTAAAAATTCGGCTGGAAAATTATTTAAAAATACAAAAAAATAAAATCGCTTACTTGACTAATTTCTACCAATTCGTGTATATTTAAATTAATCATTTAGCAGAATATTCAATATTATAGCATTTTTAGTTTATATTATCTTTCAAATGAATTTTACTAAATGAAAAAAGCAAATGTTTTTAGGAGGAATTGTAGCATGCAAGGAAAAGTAAAATGGTTTAACAATGAAAAAGGTTTTGGATTTATCGAAATGGAAGGCGCTGACGATGTATTCGTACATTTCTCTGCTATTCAAGGTGACGGCTACAAAGCTTTAGAAGAAGGTCAAGAAGTATCTTTCGATATCACTGAAGGAAACCGCGGACCTCAAGCTGCTAACGTAGTAAAACTTTAATCCAACATATAACAGGAGGTTACCTTACTTGGTAACCTCCTTTGTTATTCCTTTGTATATTTCCGTTTTACAGAGCAAAAACTATGTGAAATGCGCAATATACAAAGGAGGAAGTAATAATGGGATCAGAAGTAAATGATTTTGAAGAAGTGAAATTCCGTGTAGAAACAGCACAAAAAATGGTAGGGTCAGCGACAATTTCAATGGATCCAGATACATTAGAGCATGCGACTACTGCTGTAGAAGCCGCTCGCTCTCAGCTTGAAATTATGAAATCTGTTGCGACAGATTTAGATGAGCCATTTTTAATGAATGAGGAAAAGAAATTAAGTAAATGCGAGCATCAATTAAATGAAGCAAGACACTAAAAAACATCCAGAGAATTTTCTCTGGATGTTTTTTCATGATAACTGTTCTCCATACTTTTTCAATGTTTCTCCAACTGTACATTGTCGTATACAAAATGAATGCGCATAATACTTACTATTTGTCTTTCTATTATGTTCCCGCAAAAAACACCCTTCACAATACGTTTCTAATAAGTCATTTACCTCTGTAATGAGTTGCTTTTTATCCACCTTTGCACCTCTCTATTCGGTTATTTCTTTATGACTATCAATGACTGTTCCTTCTAATGCTTGCGTAGCTAATTGATGCGCTTCTTTATTTTGTTTTCTAGATATCGGCTCACATACAAGTTTTAATTTCATTTGCTTCGCTTTTTGTTCAATTTGATCTAAGTAATGATTTAAATGCTCATCATAACAAGGCCATTCTCCAGCCAATTGCTGCAGTACAACTTGAGAATCGCCGCGAAGTGTAACTGCTTCATACTTAATACCGAATTCCTCGAGTATATTCATGCCATGTAGTAATGATGCATATTCCGCTTCATTATTATCATATATACCTTCTATATATGCATTACGGCGAATTCGGTAGTTTTTATTTCCTTTTTTATAGTACACACATATACCTACTCCAGCTTCTTTCGTCTGTACATCATAACCGCCATCAAAATAAACGAGTATTTCTTGGGGCTCTTCCTCCACTTGTTTACTCAGCTTTTTCATTTCCTTTAATGACCATTCTGCATCCATTTCATCATAAAATGATAGTTCTTTCACTCTTCCTGTTTTCTCGAAATCCTCTGCAAATTGCAATACATCTTCTATGTTCATATAATCTGTCGTTAATTCCGTCTGCAATCCGCTCTTTGTTTTATACAACCAATGAATTTTATATTTCATACTAGATTCCCCTTATATAAGGCTTCTTATATGTAGTCAGCTAATGAAAGCCTCACTTTATTTTATTATATTGTATCAAGAGTCACAGCATTATATTCAATATGATTACATACAAAAAGAGCTATCCCTATAGGAATAGCTCTTTCATCTATTGCATAAATCTTTCAAATTGTACTCGTTTATTAATCCAGTACATTACAGGCATGCCAATTGCCATGACAACAAATTCACCGATTGCACATGTTAACCAAGTCAACATAAATGGTAAATCAAATGCAAGATGAAGCTCAATTGCAATCATAAACATTGTAATTGTAAAAATAACTGTATTAAAAATCATACGAGCCCAAACACCTTTAATAAATCGCATAGAAATAATCGTTGCAACTAATGCAAGAATAGATTGCCCTACTCCAAATACTAAATCGTAAGCGATCATTGGTGAGAAAAAGAGATTTGTTAAAAATACACCTAATACAATTCCGTAAATTGCTTTCTTATTAAATACAACAAGATGATTAAACATCTCTGAAATACGAAACTGTACATTCGTAAAGCCAAATGGCTGAATAAGCATAGAAACAGCAATATATAATGCCGCTAAAATACCATTACCGACTAATGTTCTAATATTCATGACAAAATCTCCTTAGTTTTTTTACGTGGGATGGTTTCGAACCACGTTATTCGTTTTTTAAGCAACAAGATTATATTCTATGCAATACACACTCTTTCGTCAATAGATTCCTATCATTAACTACCTTTTTTCTTTTGGACAACGTATAATAAAACATATGAAAGATTTAGGAGGTTTCACTTCATGACAGCAACAATTCAAAATGAAAAAGTGATCGTTTCCATTTCTGACAAAGGTGCAGAATTACAAAGCGTTCGCTTAAAAGAAGATAACACTGAATACTTATGGCAAGGTGATTCTACTTATTGGGGGCGCCGCTCACCAATTTTGTTCCCAATCGTCGGCCGATTAGTAGATAATACATACTACGTAGATGGTAAACCTTATTCTTTAACACAACACGGCTTCGCTCGTGATCTTACATTCTCTGTAAAAGAACAAAGTGAAACGAAAATCACTTATATCGTTACTAGTAATGAAGAAACATTAAAAAAATACCCATACGAATTCGAATTACTCGTGTCTTATGAACTAGACGGACAAATCGTTCATGTAACATATGAAGTGAATAATCCTACTTCAAAAGAAATGTTCTTCTCAATCGGAGCACATCCTGGATTCAACTTCCCGTTATTAGAAGGTGAATCATTTACAGATTATCATTTATCATTTAATGGTTCTGAACACTTAGAAACAAGCGTATTAGAAGGACCTTACCTTTCAAGTAAAAAGCAATTAATCGCTGAAAATACGAATGAATTACCACTTACATACGATTTATTCAAAAATGATGCGCTTATTTTTGAAAATATGAATACGGATGAAATCTCTATTCGTTCTCATAAACATAATAAATTTGTAAAAGTAGAATTTGATGGCTTCCCATTTGTTGGCGTATGGACACCAGTCGAGAACGCACCTTTCTTATGTATTGAACCTTGGTACGGGATTGCTGATGAAGTAAATCCAGCAAAAGATTTCAAGGAAAAAAAAGGAATTCAATCTTTACAAGCGAATGAAACATTTACATGTCGTTATAGTATTACAATCGGCTAAGTTACTCTATCCCCTACTTCAAAGAAATATATAAGTAGGGGATCATCTTATAATATGGAGGTTTCTCATTTTGATTGAAGTATATATTGATGGTGCATCAAAAGGAAATCCTGGTCCTTCTGGTGCAGGTGTGTTTATTAAAGGGGTGCAACCAGCTGTACAATTATCATTGCCCCTTGGGACAATGTCCAATCATGAAGCAGAATACCACGCTTTACTTGCGGCATTAAAATATTGCACGGAGCATAATTATAACATTGTCTCTTTTCGTACAGATTCACAACTTGTCGAGCGAGCTGTTGAAAAAGAATACGCAAAAAATAAAATATTTGCACCACTATTAGAGGAAGCATTACAGTACATAAAAAGTTTCGATCTCTTTTTTATTAAGTGGATTCCAAGTAGTCAAAATAAAGTTGCTGATGAATTAGCTAGAAAAGCTATCTTACAAAATTAACGGGGGTATGAGTGTGAAAAAAGATTGGGTTGCTCCTCTTGCGTTATTATTTGTCTCTTTTATTTGGGGAGCTACGTTTGTTGTCGTTCAAAATGCTATGTCTTTCGTTGGTCCATTTACTTTTAATGGTATTCGCTTTTTATTCGCTGGAATTATTTTATTATTCGTTCAAATGGTTTTCTCAAAAAAAGCTTCAAAACAAGATATAAAACAGAGTAGTCTCGCTGGATTAATCGTTGGATTCTTTTTATGCGTTGGCTATGTATTACAAACATTTGGCTTACTTTATACAACTTCTTCAAAAGCTGGTTTCTTAACAGGACTTAGTATCGTTATGGTACCCATTTTGTCTTTTATCTTTTTAAAACAAAAAGCTAACATTTTCATCGTACTTGGCATTGCTGTAGCAACAGCAGGTTTATACTTACTAACGGCTGGTGATTCTTTTCAATTGAACATTGGAGATATACTCGTTCTCGGTTGCGCAGTTGCTTTCGCTGCCCATATTCTTGTTAACGGCTTCTTCTCTAAGAAAATATCACCTTTATTGTTAAGCACGTCGCAAGTATTAGCTGTCGGTATGTTTTCTTCTATTTGCGCCTTTTTGTTTGAAGATTGGGAAAAATTATTTTCAGTAGCACTATGGACGAATTCTTCCTTTTTATTCGCTCTATTTCTAACTTCCCTATTTGCGACATCCATTGCTTTTTTTATTCAAACATCAGCACAAAAACATACGTCTCCAACGAGAGTAGCAATCATTTTCGCAATGGAGCCCGTTTTTGCTGCCTTAACAGGCGTTCTCGTTGCAAACGAACAACTTTCTGTCTCTGCTATTATCGGATGCCTATGTATTTTCCTAGGCATGGTTTTTGTTGAATTACCTTCCAAAACAAAAAAAGAAGCGCAGGCTGCATGAAGTTACGCTTGTAACTTCCGCATAAAAGCCTTAGCGCTTTTTTTATCTGTAATTTCTTCTTCTTTCAATCGTTCCAATAACGCAACAAAATAACTTCCATCAAACTGTAATTGATGTTTAATTGTCGCTTCTATTGCTGCGTTCACAATTCCATCAGATGCACCAGTATATCCTTGTCCGAACATAATAAATCCTTGTGCTTCCTCTGATAATTTAAATCCTTTCGTATGTAAGAATGAAAGATAATCTTCTACTGTTTGCATGTTATTCCCACCTACTCAAAAATTCTCCATCTCCTATCATACATGTTTTTACACGCTATGAGAATGAAATTTCTTTGACAACTTTGTAAATCTATCGTCTACTACATAGACAATAGAGGATTTCCTTGCAATATGAATGAATATGTATAGTGGAACTTATTTCATATTAAAGGGGAGACACGATGAAACAAGCACTATTAATTATTGATGCACAGCAAGAATTAATGGATGGAAATGAACAAGAAAAAGAAGTTTTTCGTAAAACCGAGTTATTATCTACACTAAATACAGCCGTACAGAAAGCGATAGATGCAAATGCCCTTATTGTTTTCGTAAGAGATATCGATGTTGCTTCTGGTAGCGGAGAAGGATTTGAAGTACATAATGCAATTAAAGTACCTCAGTTTGCAATCCTTATTAATAAAGCAGCAACAAACTCATTCTATGGCACTTCTCTACTTGAACTTTTAAAAGAAGAAAAAATTAATCATATCGTTATCGGTGGATGTAAAACAGAGCATTGTATTGACACTGCTGTTAGAACAGCAACTGTACAAGGATTTGACGTTACATTAATTAAAAACGGTCATTCCACAACTGATTCTAACGTATTATCTGCAGAGCAAATTATTGGTCATCATAATAAAACTCTACATGGACATTATAACGTTGATCATTTTTCTATGGTGAGAGATATTGAGGAAGACCTCTTTCAACCTATTCATGATCAATATCGTGATTAATAAAAAAGAATCCTTCGTTCAGAAGGATTCTTTTTTATCCAAAAATTTGCGCTGCAATGCTATATAACTCATTATTCCTTTTTAATAATTGATTACTATTTTTCATCATTATTGGTGGTGTATTCACCTTTTGAAAACCAGCAATCTCTAACTCTTTCAGAAAATCGTCCTGTCCTTTTGGTACATCCATTCTTAATCTCCCATCATGCCCTCTTGCTAAAGCATGTACTATTCTCATTGCCATTGCATCATTTTTAGCAACGATTGGTCCTATTATTTTATTTTCTAGCGTTTGTATACTTATACCGTATCCTACTACATTTTCTTTTGTATCCTTTACAACGACACACTGATCACTTTGCATAATTCTTTGTTTTAAAAACTCGTTTCGACTTGTTCCAAATGCGCCTTCATCTATTTTTATTATTTCTTCTAAATCCCCCTCTTTATAATTCATCACATATTCTTCATTTCCTTGACAGTTAGAATTCGTATTGTACGAGTTACATATGTATTTAGAAATATAGCTCACTGCCCTAAATCCTAACTTTTCGTATAAAGGCTTCCCCTCATCTGTAGCAATCAGCATAATTGAAGTTCGAGCTGATACGCTATTCATGCAAGAACTCGTTATCGCCTTTCCAATCCCTCTTCCCTTATAATCCGGATGGACAATTACCATTCCTATTGACGCTAACGCCTCTCCGTATAATATAATTGCAGCGCTTGCAATCAGTTCTTTTCTCTCATTCCATACGCCATATACAATACCTGAATTAAAAATCGTTTCAACTTCTTCTCTGTTATAATCCCAACCAATATAAGAAGATAATGCAACAATATCATTTATATTATCTTTTCTAAGACGCTCCACTCTTAGTTTCAATCCAATCATTCTCCAACCCCTTATTTAGACATTTAAATCATTATTACTAAATCAACTCGTACATGTTTCCCTTTATTTGTCACACACATATCCTATTTTGACCAAGACTATATTGTAAATGAGGTGACAACATGCCCATTACGAATCGATTTTCTACCACCACAAACGGCGCACTCGCTATTACAGGAAATACTTTAGGCTTAAGTAAAATTAGCAATCAAAACCGTGCTGGTACAATCGGGGCAATTGGTGCATTCGCAACTACGAATACCGCTTTACAAGTACCTACTTTTCCTGCTGGGACAACGTTAAACTATACACAAAATAGTTCTACCGCTCTTTTAAATATCCCTGCTGGTAGTACGATTCTTTACGCAGAACTCATTTGGGGTGGCAACTATTTGTCTCGTGATCAAAACATTACGAGTGTATTAGGGAACCCTGTTTCTTTTACAACACCTGTTTCAACATACTCAATTACGCCTTCAGCTGTTACAGCTTCCAATCAAACATTCGTTTCCGGATCCATCACATTTGGATTCTATACACGTTCTGCAGATGTAACATCCCTCGTTCAAGCGGGAGGATCTGGCTCTTATACAACCGGCTCTGTCCCTGGACTTGTGGACCCTATAGATGCTTCTAACGGAACAATTAATTCGGCTGGATGGACACTTATCGTTGCTTATCAAAACGGTACATTACCTGCAAGAAACTTGACGATTTATGTAGCAGGTAACCGTGTTTCCGCAGAAACTGGTAGTGCCGATGTATCTGTCTCAGGATTTTTAACACCTTCAGGGGGACCTGTAAGCGGGAGATTATTTTTAAGTTCCACTGAAGGGGATGCTGATTTAACTGGAGATCAAGCTTTATTTGGACCAAATTTCAGTTCATTAAACGCTTTATCTGGGCCAAATAATGCTATAAATAATTTCTTCGGTTCTCAAGTTAATAATGCTGCTGGAAATTTAGATACAACTGGAACATTTGGAACACGAAATCAAAGTGCTTCTACAAGCACAAACATCTCTGCTGGGAGACAGGGCTGGGACATTACTTCTATTGATATTTCTCCTTATTTAACAAATTCTCAAGTGTCCGCCGCAATCCGTTTAACAACTAACGGAGACGCGTATATGTTGAATACAGTCGGTTTACAAATCAACATAAATTCTCCTAATATACAAGCAACGAAAAGCGTGAATAAAAGCGTCGCGGCAATTGGAGACGTTCTCACTTATACAGTTACTATCCCTAACACGGGACTTCTTCCTGCCAATAACGTTATTTTTACAGACATTCTCCCTAACGGTACTTCCTTTATACCTGGGACTGTAACGATAGATAATGTCCCGCAAACAAACGCAAATCCGGCTGCTGGTATATCTCTTGGAACCATCAATAATAACGCTTCTCGTACAGTAACTTTTCAAGCTACTGTCGTTTCTCTTCCAAGCAAAAATCCTATCTCTAACACTGCTAATATTACATTTCAATATACACCGATCGCCGGAGGAACAACTTTTAATGGTCTTGCCACAAGCAACTCTGCAGGAACACAAATTAACCTCGCAGATATTAATGGCACAAAATCAGTTAACAAAATATTTACCGATATTGGCGAAACGTTAACTTACAGTATTGCCTTAGCTAATATAGGAAATATTGCAGCAACGAACGTTATATATACGGATCCGATTCCTAGCGGGACTACTTTCATTCCAGGGAGTGTAACTGTTAACGGCGTCACTCAAGCTGGAGCGAATCCCGCTAATGGTATATCCATTGGAACCATTGCTGCTAATTCTACGACTACTGTTTCATTTCAAGTATTCGTTCCTTCTATCCCCCAAACAAATCCAATATTAAATAGTGGCACAACAACATATCAATACATTCCTGTGCCAAATCAACCGGCAGTAAATGGGACTGATACGACGAATATTGTCTCCACTCAAGTGAACAATGCTACTGTAACAATGACGAAAGCAGTAGATAAAAATTTTGCAGATATTGGTGATACACTAACGTACACCGTTTCCTTTACAGGTACAGGTAATACGAATGCGAACAACGTTATTTTTACAGATATCATTCCTACCGGAACAACTTTTGTCCTTAACAGTTTAACAATAGATGGCACGACACAAGTGGGCGCAAATCCCGCTGGCGGTGTGAACATTGGATCGATCCCAACTGGCTCAACAAAAAACGTTTCATTTCAAGTAGTAGTAAACACAATACCCGCGTCAAATGTCGTATCTAATGGTTCAAGTGCTTCTTATCAATATACCGTCAATCCTAGCCAATCACCCGTTACGAAAAACATTTCTTCTAATCTCGTTTCCACCCAAATTAACAATGCGAATTTAACATTAACAAAATCAACAAACAAACAATTTGCCACAATTGGCGAAACAATCAGTTATACAATTCTTATTACAAACAGTGGAAATACAGCCGCAACTAACGTGCAACTAACAGATCCACTTCCAAATGGAACGATATTGACCCCTGGTACTGTAACATTAAACGGAGTTTTGCAAAATGTAGATTCTCTCGTTGCTTTACCTATCGGCACAATTCCTGGCGGAGCTACTTTTACACTTTCTTTCCAAGTAGCAGTCATCAATATTACCGCCCAAAATCCTATCATTAATAATGCTTTCGCCTCTTATCTATATACTGTAAATCCAAGTCTGCCACCAACTTCAAAAACAGCAAATTCTAATTCTGTTACATCAACAATTAGACTAGCAAATCTTCATGCCAATAAATCTGTAAGTCAAACGTTTGCGGAAGTTGGGGATGTATTAACTTATACCTTTGCTCTTACAAACGATGGAAATGTTGCGGCAAACAATGTATTACTATCCGATTCAATTGCGAACGGTACTTCCTTTGTACCGAACAGTGTTACAGTTAACGGTGTTACTCAGCCGGGCGCAACACCAGCTAGCATCAATATTGGTAGCATCAATGCTAATACTACGATTACAGCTTCATTCCAAGTATTAATAACTAGCATTCCAAACCCAAATCCTATTTCGAATAGTGCCTCCATTTCTTATAACTTTATCGTTGATCCAAACGCTTCGCCTGTAAGTAAGAACACTACTTCAACTACTACATTTACGCAAGTAAACGATGCAAATGTCATTTCAGCCAAAACAGTGGATAATGGGTTCGCTACTGTAGGGGATGTATTAACTTATACCGTCGTGTTAACGAATTCAGGAAGTGTTTCTGCTGATAGTCCTACTTTCGTAGATCCGAATCCAGACGGTACTACCTTTATCCAAAACACTTTCCTTATTAATGGTGTACTCCAAAATAACGCCGATCCAAATGTCGGTGTTCCGTTACCTTCCATTCCTGCTAACAGCTCACTTACCGTCTCTTATCAAGTAACTGTCACCTCTTTACCAACACAAAACCCAACATTAAATTCATCTAGTACACAGTATAGTTTTATTTTAAATCCGGGTGATCCACCAACTATAGAAACATCTTTAAGTAATACTGTAAGTACACAAATTAATTTAGCAAATGTTGTTATTGTCAAACAGGTAGATTTAACTATTGCTGATGTTGGGCAACCAATCACATATACCATTGCTCTAGCTAACCCTGGAAATACTCCAGCGAATAATGTAGTTGTTACTGATATACTACCTCCTGGTACGACTCTCATACCAAATAGTATTTTTATAGGCGGTACTTTACAACTAGGTGCAGATCCAAGTGTCGGTCTTCAAGTTGGCACAATTCCAGCAGGCGGAATTACAACTATTGTCTTCCAAATTAGTACGAATGGGATACCTTCACCAAATCCAGTGCAAAACAGTGTTACACTTCAATATAGCTTTATCGCAGATCCAAATTTACCTGCTGTTGTGAGAAATGCTACTAGTAATATAGTAACGACACAAATTAACACCGCTAATATTGTTGCTACGAAACTAACAAGTACAAATTTCGCTGATGTTAGCGATGTTATAACTTATGCAACAATTTTAACGAATAACGGCAATATCCCTGCCTCTAATGTAACGTTTACAGATATTATTCCAGTTGGTACCATCTTCCTTCCTAATACTGTAACGATTAACGGTGTCCCTATAGCCAATGCAAATCCTGCTAATGGCATTTTAATTGGTACGATAGGGGCGAATTCATCACGTACTGTTTCATTCCAAGTTTCTGTACCAACTATTCCTAGTCCAAATCCGATTACGAATCAATCGAGCACTACATTCCAATACACGTACGATCCATCCAAACCAGTTGTGATGCAGATGGTTGCTTCTAACACTGTACAGACAACTATTAATAACGCTACTATTATCTCTGCAAAATCTGCAGATAAACAGTTTGCGAACGTAAATGATATTATTACGTACACGACTACTTTAACGAATAGCGGGAACACACTTGCATCAAATGTAGTATTTACAGATGCCATTCCAAACGGGACGTCTTTTATTCCAAATAGTGTAACAGTAAATGGGAGTACACTCCCTAATACAAATCCAGCAAGTGGAATTGCAATTGATCCAATAAACCCTAATACAAGTGTAACAATCTCATTTCAAGTAATCGTAAATTCCATTCCTAGTCCAAATCCAATCCCGAACCAAAGCAATACAACGTACCAATATGTCGTAAATCCTAACTTACCTCCAGCATCCGCCAATACGCTAAGTAACGTAATAACAACTCAAATTAATAACGCTACTATTATCGCTACGAAGTCAGTGAATACACCGACAGCTGCAATTGGAGATATCGTTACTTATACGATTGCAGTTACGAACACAGGAAATATTCCTGCTAGTGCTACAGTTTTAACAGATGGACTTGGACCAGGTGCATCCTTCATACCGAATTCCGTTACGATAAATAACGTTTCCCAACCTGGATTAGATCCCTCATTAGGTATTCATTTAGAAGATATTTCACCAGGAGGCACTACTTTCATTACATTCCAAGTGAAAATCCTCGCTATTCCACCTAGTGGCATATTAACAAATAATGCTCTTGTAAATTACGAATACACCGTGAATCCAAACCAATCACCCGCTGTTGATAGTACAATTACGAATACGACGGTTACTCCAATTATTGATGCTACTTTAGTTTTAAATAAAAATGCGAGTACAACTTTCGCTACAATTGGAGATACAATTACATTCACCTCAGTTGTTACAAATACAGGAAATACTACTGCTAACAATATTGTATTTACAGATTCCATTCCAAATGGTACTACCTTTGTCCCAAATAGTTTTAAAATAAACGGCGTAACCGTTCCGAATACAAATCCACAAAACGGTATCAATATCGGTAACTTGAATTCAAATGTTTCGGTTACACTCAGTTTTCAAGTAAACATTACAACAATCCCAAATCCTAATCCAATTCCTAACAAATCATCGCTTCAATATAGCTTTATTGTTGATATAAATGAACCGCCTGTTTCACGAACAGTTAAATCCAATAAAACTTTTACACAAGTAAATACTGCCTCCGTTATCGCAACAAAAACTGCGAGCAGTGCATTTGCTGCCGTTGGAGATACCATTACGTATACAACTACTCTCACTAATAGCGGCAATACTACCGCTAACACACCTGTTTTTATCGATATATTACCACCTGAACTTTCATTCGTGCCTGATAGCGTACAAATTAACACTATCCCACAACTTGGATTTAGACCAGATAGCGGGATTTCTTTAGACTCAATTCCAGTTGGAGGAACGACAACAATTAGCTTTCAAGCTATCGTTGGCTCAATACCAGCTACAAACCCTACGTTGAATCAATCTAGCACAACATACTCTATAATTGTTGACCCTACCCAGCCACCGGTGACAGAAACAGCTACAAGTAATCCAACTTTAGTCCAAATTAACGAAGCAATCATTCGAGCAACGAAAAGTGTGGACCGTATCTTTTCTGACGTCGCACCTGGAAATTCATTTTTAACGTATACTGTTTTATTAGAAAATATAGGGAATACAACTGCTACTAATATCATTTTTACAGATCCGATTCCAAATAATACAGTATTTATAGAGGATAGCGTTCGAGTAGGCGGAGTTTTATTACCTGGGGTAAATCCAGCGAATGGGATACCAATTGGGGATATTATTGCAGGAGATTTTATAAACGTCACCTTCCGTGTGCAAGTAGTTAGCATTCCAAATCCAATTTTCACAATTGGACCTGGGGGGCCAAACTCACCGGTTGTAAACGGAGCTTCCATTGATTATCAATTTATGACAGGACCTAATTTACCACTCGTTTCAAGAAATACGACATCCAATTCTGTTTCGACACAAATAAATTCCGGGGAAATTGTGGCAGTTAAATCTGCAGATAAAACTTTCGCAACAATCGAGGATACAATTTCTTATACAATTACATTAAGTAACCCTGGAAATGTCACTTCACAAAATATAATTTTTACGGATATTTTACCTGAAGGAACAACATTTATATCGGGGACTGTTACTAACGATTCTGGTACACAGCAAATCGGAAATCCTGGGAACGGAATACAGATTGGAAATATAAACCCTAGCGGAATGGCCTTTATTACTATTAACGCACTTGTTACAAACATTCCGAGCATAAATCCAATTTCAAATTTTAGTTCTGTACAGTATTCACATGTGGTCGATCCTAGCCAACCTGCCGTAACACAAACGAATATATCTAATACTGTTTCGACAACTATTAATAGTGCTATATTAACTACTACAAAAAGTGCTGATAAATCCATTATTTCTGTCGGAGATACGATTACGTATACAACTACTATTACAAATACGGGAAATACTGCAGCAACGAATATTACTTTCACAAGCGCTATTCCAGCTAACACTACATTTATACCAAATTCGGTCACAATCAATGGTATGCAGCAACTTGGTGCACGGCCAGCACTTGGAGTCAATATACCCAATATCACTCCTGGCGAAACAGTAACCGTTACTTTCCAAGTAAATGTTATTTCTGTTCCCTCTTCAAGTTCAATTATGGATAACGATACAATTTTATACTCTTATACTGTTGATCCAAGCGCAGCTCCTGTTACCACTTCTACTTCAACAAACCTCGTTACAAACCCTGTACTAGATGCTATGATAACGATGGTAAAATCGGTCGATCAAACAATTGTAACACTAGGTGATACCATTACCTATACTACAATTTTAACGAATAATGGCAATACAAATGCAACGAATATTGCTTTCACTGATCTTATACCAGATGGTACAACGTTCATTCCGAATAGTGTCACAATCAATGGCAGTACACACATTGGACTCGATCCTAATACAGGTATAACAATCGGATCAATTGCTCCTAACAGCTCAATAGCAATAGCATTTCAAGTTACCGCCACTTCGACTCCTGTTCAAAATCCTATTGCCAATTCTGCTACTGCTTCTTACACATTTATCGCTGATCCAAATGCACCGATTGTTTCAAGAAATGTTACTTCAAACTCAGTGTTCACTACAATTAATACAGCTACCATTCTTTCATCTAAACAAGTTGATAAAATATTTAGCCACATCGGCGATACACTCACTTATACTGTCTCTTTAACAAACAATGGAAATTCATCTGCACAAAATGTTATATTCACAGATACCGTGCCGAGCGGAACAGCATTTATTGCAAACACATTTTCTATTAACGGAATTCCTCAAAGTGGTGCAAATCCTGTGAACGGTGTAAATATCGGATCTATAACAGCTGGGTCTACAGTAAATGTTTCTTTCCAAGTAAACGTAACATCATTACCAACCGAAAACCCAGTTGTAAATTTCTCATCAACATCGTATCAATTAGTCTCACCGCCTGTTGCAGAAACTTCAATTAGCAATCCTGTTTCAACACAAATTAAAGAAGCAATACTATCCATGACAAAAAATGAAAGTGTCTCTTTTGCAGATGTCGGGCAAACTGCTTTTTATACTACTTCTATTTCAAATATAGGAAATACAGATGCAGCCAACATTGTATTCACAGATGTATTACCAAGTGGAATCATTTTTGTTCCTAACACATTAACGGTCGATGGTATTTTACAACCTGACGCGAATCCGAATACAGGTGTATTACTTGCAGCACTTCCACCAAATGAAATATATAGTATCGTCTTTCAAGTTACAGTGAACAGCATTCCACCTATTAATCCAGCACCGAATACTGCTTCAACGACATATGAGTTTACTGTTGATCCTATTAATCCTCCAGTATCAAGTTCAGCTACTTCCAACACTACGCTTCTTCAAATAAACAACGCTACTATTATAAGTACAAAAACAGCAGATCTTACCTTTGCGGATGTTGGTAATACAATAACATTTACACTTAACCTCCCTAATACCGGGAATGTGACCGCAACTGATGTTACCGTTATCGATATACTTGATAGCAATTTAAGTTTCGTTCCAAATAGTTTCACAGTTAATGGGCAAACTATTCCAAATGCTAATTTATCTACTGGTGTAAATATCGGTTCCATTAATGGTGGTAATACGGCAATCGTCACATTCCAAGCAACTGTTACTACACTTCCTACGCTTAATCCTATTTCTAATTCTGCTTCTATCACATATCATTATGTCATTGATCCTAGCCAGCCATCTATTACAACTTCTAATCAATCTAATACAACAACCACACAAATTAATAGCGCTATCCTTACTGCACAAAAAAATTCAAATGTGTCAACAGTAGATATTGGGCAAGATATTATCTACACCGTTACAATTACAAATAGCGGCAATGTTAGTGCAACAAATGTTATTTTTACCGACCTTATTCCAGACGGAACTTCATTTGAACCGAATAGTTTTACATTTAACGGAACTAGCATCCCAGATGCAGATATCATTACAGGCGTCCCAATTGGTGATATCGCGCCAAACCAATCTGTCATTGTGGCATTTAATATTATCGCAGATGAAATCCCGCCTATAAATCCAATTACCAATCAAGCTAGCGTTAACTTTCAACATATCGTTAATCCAGCTAATCCACCAGTTTCAAAAAACATTACTTCTACTACTGTTTCAACAAAAATCGAAAGTGCAATTTTAAACACGATTAAAATCGGAGATAAAGCTTTTGCAACGATTGGTGATACGATTACGTATACAACTACGATTACGAATACAGGAAATATTCCAGCTAACAACGTTGTTTTCTCAGACCCTTTACCATCATGGACACAATTTGTGACAGGATCAGTTGTTGTTGACGGTACTTCATTACCATCCGCTTCTATCATTGACGGTGTTGGCATAAATACAATCAATCCAAATCAAACTGTAACAATCATATTCCAAGTTCAAATTGTAAGCAATCCAACAACATTCACTCCTGAACTTCAAAACTTAGGATTTGTGAACTTCCAATATAACGTAGGCAATGCATTACAGGCTCAGCCTGGCAACGTGGAAACGAATGTCTTCGTTACTTCTATTAATTCAGCAATATTTTCAGCTGTAAAAACTGCTAGTACAGCCTTCGCAAATATTGGAGACACGATCACTTATACCGTTTTAATTCAAAATAGCGGCAATACAAACGCTACGAATGTAAATTTCTCAGACCTCATTCCATCAGGAACGACCTTTGTTGAAAATAGTTTTGCTGTAAATGGAAATACCATTCCAGGTGCAAATCCAAATAACGGAGTTAATATCGGAACCGTTAGCGCGGGTAATTCCTTAACTGTTACTTTCCAAGTCATAGTTACATCTACTCCACCTTCAAACCCAATTACAAATGTTGCATCTATTCAGTTCGCATTCATTGTTGATCCGGCAGCTCCTCCTGTTACAGGCACAATAACTTCTAATAGTGCTTCCACACAAATTAATAACGCTACTGTTACAACGGTTTTAGAAGCAAATCGAACAATCGTATCTATTGGAGATATAATTACGTACACTGCAACATTAACAAACACTGGAAACTTCCCTGCAAATTCTGTATTACTCATTAACGGTGTTCCTGAAGGTGCATTATTTGTTCCAAATAGTGTCACGCTTAACGAGATCTCACTTCCAGATGCAAGTCCAACTCTCGGTATTCCAGTTGGTATTATCGCACCAGGTGATTCTGCTACGATTACGTTCCAATTTCTTGCAAGCTCTATTCCACCGAAAGGAGCAATTATAAATCAAGCACTTACAAGTTACACGTATATTGTAGATCCAAGTCAACCTCCAGTTACAGCAACATCTTCATCTAATACAGTTACTACAGCTGTCGTTGATGCATCGCTATCTGTAATTAAAAATACAGATTCCCTCGTACAATCTACTGACGGTACAATCACTTACACTGTAGTCGTTCAAAATAACGGGAATACAACTGCAAATACAGTTACTTTAACAGATTTGGTCCCAGAAGGAACTGCGTTTATTCCGAATAGCGTGACCATTAATAACGTCTCAATCCCAGGTGCCGATCCAAATGTAGGAATACCATTAAATCCCATCCCTTCGTCAAAAATCGTCACCGTCACATTCCAAGTTATCGTTCAATCCATTCCAAGCGTGAATCCAATTTCTAATATTGCCCGTATTGACTATACTTTTATCGCCGATCCAACTGCCCCTATCATCTCTCGAACAATTACTTCGAATCCAGCTTTCACACAAATTTCAGATGCGAATGTTCTTTCTTTAAAAGCAGTCAATGCACAACAAGCAACAACTGGCGACATTTTAACCTACACGGTAACACTAGAAAATACCGGAAATATTCCAGCTACTAATCTCATATTTTCAGATACGATTCCAGAAGGGACTACATTCGTAGAAAATAGTTTTACACTTAACGGAACAGCTATACTTGGTGCAAATCCAAATGTAGGTGTTACTTTGCCTAACCTAGCAGCAAACGCTACTCACCTGATTTCGTTCCAAATTCTTATTAACGATCCATTCTCGCAAGAATCGATTACAAATCAATCTAATACAACATATACAATTCAACCAGACCCAGGGCAACCACCTATTACTGAAACATCTACAAGTAATATTGTCATTACAAATTTCGTGCAAGCACAATTGACAATTACAAAAACATCCAATCCAACAACTGTAGATATTGGTGGAACTATACTTTATATTTCCGAAGTGAAAAATATCGGCAATGTTGACGCAATAAATATTATTTTTACAGATTCTATTCCAGCTGGAACTACATTCGTCCCCGATAGTGTCACAATTAACGGTGTTCTGCAGCCAGGTGTAAATCCTGAAAACGGAATACCGATTGGAACGATTCCACCAAACAGTTCCAAAACGATACTATTTCAAGTACAAACAAATAATCCACCAACTGCAACCGAAATTGTAAATCAATCATCTGTAAATTACCAATATGTAAGTATTCCTACAGCTCCACCAGTGAATCGCTCTGCAAATTCTAATATCGTTACAACATCACTTCAAAATGCAAATATTATTTCTGTTAAACAGGCGGATGTTACTTTCATAGCCATTGGGCAAAATATTACCTACACAAATACACTACAAAATATAGGAACTGTTCCAGCTAACAATACGGTGTTCATTGACAACATTCCAGAAGGTACTATATTCATTGAAGATAGCTTATCAATAAATAATGTGATTCAGCCTGGTGCAAATCCTCAAAATGGAGTAACTCTCAGCACGATACAACCAAATGAAACAGTCACTATTTCATTTCAAGTACAACTTACAAATATACCAGAGGGCAACACTGTCATTAACATTTCAGACACTTCGTATGAATACCAAATTGACCCTAGTTCTCCGATTATTCAGCGTAGATCATTATCAAATGCAGTAAATACTGAAGTGCGGACGGCAAATGTTAGTGCAATTAAATCCGCTAACAGATCTATTACACGTATCGGTCAAATCATCACGTATACAGTCGCAGTTACAAACGCTGGTACAGTACCTATTACAAATACTCTCCTAATTGATGCAATTGCTGCTGGTACAATATTCGTTCCAAATAGCATCCTTGTAGATGGCATACCAAGACCTAACGAAAATCCAATTACCGGAATCACCCTTAATATTATCCTTCCAAATAATACGATTATTGTTACGTTCCAAGTAAATGTAGTCTCTATACCTTTTCAAAATAACATTAATAATATCGCCGTCATTCACTATGAGTATCAACCAGACCCAAGCTTACCACCAATTTCAGAAACAACCTCTTCCAATACTACAAATATACAATTTATTGATGTTATTCTTATCGCTACAAAATCCGCTAATACAGTATTAGCTAATATTGATGAAACCATTGAATATACAGTAGTCATTCAAAATAACGGATCCACTACAACTAACTCCATCTTTTTTACAGATACTATAGAGGATGGAACAGTATTTATTCCGGGAAGTGTAACAGTTAACAATACTGTACTTCCTGCAGCAGATCCAAATATCGGCTTTTCCATTGCTAATATCGCGTCAGGTCAATCGACAACAATAACATTCCAAGTTTCCGTTACGAATTTACCTGCTGTAAATCCAACACCTAATACTGCAAACATCGTCTACGACTTTATTTTCAATCCTGACTTTGCACCAATTCAAAAATCTACTACTTCCAATACTACTTTCGTCCAAATTAATGACGCTGATATCGTTTCACTGAAAACTGTTGATTTAACTTCTGTAACGATTGGTGACATTTTAACTTATACAACAACTTTAACGAATATAGGAAATGCAGCTGCTACTGCTGTTGTATTTACAGACAATATCCCTGATGGAACAACATTTATAGACGGTAGCGTTTTAGTAAATAATATTCCTCAGCTTAACGCGAATCCAAGTGCAGGTATACTTGTAGGAACGATTGCTCCTAACGTTACGATCCCAGTCACATTTTCCGTTACGGTGGTAGCTCTTCCAGCTAGCGGTCGTATTCAAAATCAAGCAACTTCTCGTTATACGATGAACGGAGAAGAACAAATATCGACTAGTAACATTACCTTCACTGAAGTTATTTCTGCTAATGTAATTGCAACAAAAACAACACCTATCCAATACGCTGACCTACAAACGATTATCCCTTACACAATTTCCATCACGAACAATGGGAATATACAAGTTGATAACATTATCGTTACAGATATCATCCCAGCAAATACGAGCTTTATAGAGAATAGTGTTATCGTGAATGGCACCGCTCGTCCAAATGACAATCCAGTTAGCGGGATACAAATTGATAACATTCCGCCTAATACGACAGCAACTGTTCTATTCCAAGTACGGGTTACTTCGATTCCGCAAACAAATCCAATCTCTAACACGAGTACAATTGAATACCAATACACGTTACCAGATCGACCACCTATTACAGAAACTATTATTTCATCAGCTGCTTTAACAGAAATTAATCATGCGAATTTGAATAGTAATAAAGCTGTTGACCGTGCATTTGCAACAGTCGGTGACACGTTAACGTATACGATTACACTCAATCAAACTGGTAATGTTGCAGCAAATGATGTAATCATTCAAGATATTATTCCTCAAGGTACTACGTTTATAGAAAATAGCGTTATTGTAAACGGAGAAACTCTTCCGGGAGTTAATCCAGTAAGTGGCATACCAATTGGCACTATAATTGTTAGTGGAGATGCTATTACTTCATTCCAAGTTTCTGTGACTTCTATCCCAACACCAAATGAACTCAACAACAATGCAATTACTACCTTTAACTATATAGTCAACCCAAATAACGCACCTGTTACAAATACGACGACAACAAATACAGTCACAACAACCGTTCAAAATGATAATGTCATTGCCATAAAAGCAGTTGATTTCACGAGTGCCTTACCTGGTCAAACTTTAACGTACACCATTACTATTACTAATAGTGGTAATATCACTATTGAAGATATTCTTCTAGTAGACACGGCACCAGTAGATACGACATTCGTTATTGGTAGTGTTACGATTAATGGAATCAATCAGCCTAATGCGAATCCTGAAAATGGTATTACGTTAGGAAACCTTGCTCCTAATGCAGCTGCTATCATTACTTTCCAAGTAACAATATCTTCTTCAACTCTTCAATTTGCAATTACTAATGATGCTTCTGTTTCCTATACTGTTATCATCGATCCAACCGAACCACCTATTACAATTACAAAACAAACAACTACTGTTACAACAACAGTAGTTGATCCGATGGTTAGTATTGAAAAAACAGCCGATAAATCTATCATAGCGACAGGAGATATCATAACTTTCACATTAGAAGTGATAAATCATTCACCAATTCCTACAATCAGTACTTCCGTCCTAGATATAATTCCAGCTGGTACAACATTTATGGAAAATAGCGTAACAATTAACGGGACTCCGGTTCCAAATATCCGGCCAGACACCGGTATTAATATCGGAGCTTTATCTGCAAGTTCAGTAGCAACGATAACATTTAAAGTTCTCGTTACTTCTATTCCTTCAAACAGTACAATTATAAATTCTGCAACAGTTACTGCCGCTTTTCAATTGACACCACAGGATCCAATTATTACTTTCATTGTTAATTCAAACATTGTACGCATACCAGTTCAATTTATAACTGCAACAGTAGTAAAAAATGCTTCCGTCAGCTCAGCTTATTTAAACCAATATTTTGATTATACGGTGCGTATTACGAATACTTCTGATATTTCACTTTCAAACGTTTCTTTACAAGATACCATTCCAGCAGGTTTACAATTTATGAACGGCACGGTCTTTATTAATGGCGAACGCTCTCCACTAGCGAATCCAAATATCGGTTTCCTAGTCGCTACTAATTTAGAACCAAACGAAACAATTATCGTGTTATTCACAGTACAAGTGATAACTCCACCTGTTAATAATGAATTTAAAAATACGGCCAATATTTCGTTACAACTTCAAGTCTCGCCTACCGATCCACCAATTACAGTAACTGTTACAAGTAACGAAAACATCGTCACCTTTATTCCAAAAAATCCTGATGAAACACTTCCAAATTTCAATTGTTTCTTTGACGGCGAACGTTTTATACGCATTACCCCTCGAAATATACGAAATTACTTTTGGACTTGGATTTGGTGGCGTTAATTTAAACAAAAAGAGATTGTAGTTTGGTTGAAACCAAATTACAATCTCTTTTTTATTCTCTTTATCGTACTACCTAATAATTCGTCCAAGCATTTACAATCAATCATCATCTTAAGTTATTTTAGTCGTAATAAGCTGGCCAGCCTCATTAATCGTTACTTTCCATTTCGCTCCACTAGCAGTCTTCATAACGATACCTTTACTTGCTTCTATTTCAATATCTCCAAACATTCTTCCACCAGTTGTCGCTAACCAAGCATTCCCATTTTCCATCGACGATCTTGCAAACATACGATTAATCCGAAAACGCTTATGGTCTTGAGAATAACCACTCAATGTAATTCTTACTTTATATAGTTGACTCGCCTTCATATTCGATATAATTGTATCGCCTACATTTAATGGAACATCCGATGCAACAACCCAATTTCCAGTTGCACTTAATGCATATTCAATTTTAATTTTCTTTGGACTCTCTCCCCATCCAAAATACATTCCAAAACAATTCAACATTTTGATTGGATTTTTCGTAAAATCTAGCTCAATCACAACTGGATTACTATCTGGAACATCGATATAGTTTACACTTTGTTCATCTATTAAATTAAAGCAATTTGCGAGATTCCCCCCGTAAGGTAATTTCCCACTTACTTGCTTAACAGTATACTTCTGCGGAGCATTTACTAATATATCATCTTGGTTCCCTATTAAATGTGGTATATTTAACGTAATTGGCAACTGAATCCGAAGAGATTCTTCATAAGTAGACTTACAAACATTGTATTGTCCTTTATCTACAATAGTTGTGGAAAGTAAATTCGAAAAAAGGTAGTTACGATGCGAATTAGAAGAAAATTCAATGACAATCTGTTCACTACTCATCCGGTACGTATCCCAAATCATACAATCAAATGTATTATAGGCACCCGTACAACGAATGACTTTTTTCGTTTGCTGTCTACATTGTACTTGAATATCATGAAACGTATTTCCTGAACTTTCATTTGGTAAATCACTGTTTCCATCAACTTCTATCCCATACTGACATCCATCAATAAATATAGATTGAAATACATTTGCGTTAATCCAGCAAGGTGTATTTATATCATCTATATATTCTGTCTTCAAATGTATTGCAGTTTGAAAGTTTTTAATTTGAATAAAGTTAACTTGAAAGAAACTAATATAATCCCATGCTTTTTGACAATAAAAGTGTATAGCCTTACCTTTATATGACGACGTTGCATTTATTATATTTATATTTGATATAAGAGAGTGATTAGGAACTTCTATTTGTTGTGAGCCGGAAACATAAATGACAGCAGATTGAAACACTGGATTTATAACTTGAACTGTACCACCTGTAATAGACGCATTTTGTTGCAGTTCAAACACATTAAAATCTCCATCAATTTGTAGTGTTACAGTAGGATCTAACTCTAGTCTTACGTTTGATTTAATAATAATTGGCTTTAAAATTTTGTACGTATTAACGCCTGTAATTCTTACCGTGGAAATCCGATTCGATACACAGTATTCAATCGCTTGTTGAATCGCTATTGAACTATCATTTCCCGAGTTTGGAACTGCACCAAAACAATCAATATGGACACTATTTTCAGGTGCACAATCTCCTTGTGATGAAATATACTCTGACAAAATAAATTCACTCCTCATATTACCTTTTTCATATAATATGTGAGTTTCCTCTTTAAAGTTTCTATAATAAAAAAAACAAACGACTTGCACGGTCATTTGTTTAATTCATATATACTTTTCGTTTCTTCTATCATTTTAGTTAATGAAAAATATCTCTCTGCTTTCTCTCGTGCCTTCAGTCTAATACCATTCACCTTTTCCTCATTTCCTTGTAGTTCCTCAAGCGTACTTGCAAATCCTAATTCGCAATATTCAGATACTAAAACACCTGATTCTCCATCTATTGCTTCATTTATTCCACCAACATCTATTGAAACAATCGGTGTTCCTGTAGCCATTGCTTCAATTACCACCATTGGAAACACTTCACGAAAAGATAATAAAAGTAGGGCATCCATATTTCCTATAAACCTATGCGGCTCTGAAATATTCCCTAACATCTTTACACTTTGCTGCAATCCATACTTTTCTATTTCTTTCATAATAGATTCTTTCTCTGGTCCATCACCAGCAATATAAAACAAAAAATCATCTCTTTTTTTCAATACATTTGCAATTTTTACAAATAATTGATGGTTTTTCTCCTTTGATAGTCTAGCTAATATCCCTATTTTATAAATAGATTCTTTCTTTTTCTGCTGGAATAAAAACTTTTCAATATCCACACCGTTATAAATTGTCTTTATTTTCTCTTCTGCTACATGCATTGAAATTAAATTATTCTTTTCAAACTCACTTACTGTAATAATATTATTCACATATTTATTTATAAAATAACGAAAAAGAGTTGGCATTTTCTTTTCTAATATCGTTACATTATGTTTCGTATACACGACTTTTATCTTTTTTTTCATGAACTTTTGAATCAAAAAGGAATATAATACCATTCGCAAACTATTTGCATGAATAAGTTCTATCTTTCGTTTACAAATTTCTTTTCGTAAGTAATGAATATTTCTCAAATGATTCCATCGACTAAGTAACATGAAATTTTCTTTTCTAGTAAGAGATTCATATAGTTCTCCATCACCTGCAGCTGTATAAACCGTAAATTTCTCATCACGCAAATTGCTTTCCAATTTACAAAAATAACTCTCGGCTCCCCCAGTTATCAATTTATCTGTCATCAACAGTATATTCATAATTGCGCCTTCCCAACTACATTGATTTTATTTTTTCTATAGGCATGAAAAGCATACTTACTAAAATAGTAAAAGATTTGCACTGCATTCAGTCGTTTTTGTTCCCTTAATAATTTCCAATACCGAAAAGCCGCTCTAATTTTATTTCTCGAAACAGAATTTTGTACAATTCTATACTTCGCTAATACTTGCTGTATTCCTTTCGCTTCATGCCCTTCATCTAATAAGTTTAGCCATAGCGCTGTATCTTCCGGCTGCACACTAGGCATTTCAATATGCGGAATTTTTTCACGATCAATCATTACTGTTAAACAACCGATAATTGTATTTCCTGCCAAACGATGATAGTCAACAGATTTTGGTACATTCACTTCTCGATTTAATCCATTACCGTTTTCATCGATTAAACTATACGATGCATATGAAAAGGCCGCATTCATTTCTTCCATAAATAGCAATTGCGTCTGCAATTTATGTGGCAACCATATATCATCGCTATCTAAAAAAGCAATATACCTTCCTCTCGCCTCTTCAATCGCTATATTCCGAGCTTTAGCAGCACCAACATTTCCTTTTAATGATAATAGTCTAATACGCGAGTCTCCTTCTATTATCTCTTTAATTTTTGCAAGAGATTGGTCAGTTGAAGCGTCATCAACGATAATCATTTCCCAATCTTCATATGATTGATTCTGTACAGATAAAATCGTTTCACCTATAAATCGTATACTATTATAAGAAGGTGTTATTACAGAAATATGAGGCGCCTTATTATGTGCTGATAGACATTTTACCATCTACCTTTCCCCTTCCTTCATATATTGAAATGTACTTTACAACCATTGCTAAAAATAAAAAGAACGCTTCGTTAATAATGAGTGACAATGACATCATCTGAAATAAAAATGCAATCATGGTCAATAAAAGATACGGTTTTTCACGAAACAAAGTATACTGCGTTAACTTGAACATTAATATGAATAAAAAAGCGCTATATAAAAGAAAACCAATTGTACCCGATTCAGACAAAATTTCTAAAAATGTATTGTGCACATATAATTTTTCGTTAAATTGAAACTCATAATAATTCGAAAAATTAAACGCACCGATTCCGATATATGGATTGGATAAATAATATTTAAAAGCAGCTTCCCATAATGTAAATCTTCCACTTCCATTATCATGCGAAAAATCAGAAATTCGTTTATTCAATATGTCATCCAATTGGCCACCCATTACACTATTTGATAAACTAAAAATCACTACACCAAACAATAGTAAACTTATCATTATTTTTATTTTTTTTGCAAAACTAGATGTACATACATATACAAAAACAACAAGCACAAGTGCTAATATTCCTCCCCTTGAAAAAGTTAATAAACTTGTCGTAACACATAAAATCAATCCTAAAATGTTCGTCATATTATGTAGGTTTGTCATATAATACATAAAAAATATTGTATTATAAAAAATAAAAATGTTAGGATCATCTAGCAAACCAATTAATCTTGGATACCCTCTATCAACTAATAGTCCAGCAAAAATTTCTCTTTCTTCCCCACCGTACAATCCAAAGTGCTGTAAACCGACTATATACAGTATTAGGCTTACAATATTAAATATGAATCCTACATAGACGATAGATGATTCAAGTGTTGCTATTTCAACATTTCCTAATAAATTTCTCATTATAAAATAACACCCTAAAACAAGTAGCACACCAAGAATCATACGAATACTAGCATGTAAATATATAGAAAGAATTCCACTCAAACAATAAATGAAATAAAATAGTAAAAATACAACTTCATGAAAATATAACTTTTGAATATGAAAGTTTTTAATTGTTAAACAAAAATATATAACTAAAAAAATCATATATATCTTCAGCGAAAATCCAATATATATGTTGTATTTACTTAACATGACAAATAATATTAAGAGCATAATCCATTTCATCGATATTTTCATATTATTTTCCATAGGCTATATCCCCTGTTTCGTAATATAATCCTTTTTGCGTGTTTTTCTTATAAACGAAAGAAGAAGTTTTTTCAGCTCATAATCATACAGGAATATACCAACTACTACGATTAACGTATTCAGAACGAGCGCAATGAAATGATATGTATGCAATATATATTGCACTCCAATAAAAGTTACGCCAAAATAAATTGTATACGGTATTACAATTTGGAATACAATTTTTTTCTTCACTACACTTACCGCTATATACCCAACTAAAGCCACAATTTCAAATAAAACCATAGCGTAAGCCGCTCCTATCACTCCACCAATACTACTAAAGCTATAAAGCATAATCCCCCCTATCACTAACGCTATACATTGCACAACCGTTCTTTTATTTTGACGTCCACCCGTTGTTAAGCCGTCAGCTATAGCAATATTTAAACTTTGCAGCACAATGAGAAATGATAATATTTGGAGTGGCTCTACTGCATTTCTCCATTCTTCCTGAAAAAATATAGAAATAAAGTATGGTGCTAAATGATATAAACCTATCGTCATACATATTCCCACAATCGCCATTGTTTTTATTTGAAGTAAGTTTAATTTCGTATGCTCTTCTAAATTATTCTGATTATAATGCTTAAAGAGCACTGGATAAAATGCACCTGCAATCACCCCTGGCACTTGATATAAAGCTGCTGGCATCCGATACGCCACTGCGAAAACACCTACCATACTTAATGGCAATGTATAGTTAAGTAAGATAGGTGCTAATTGTGGCGTACTCATTATTAAAAAACCACTAATAATAAAAGGTGTCAATTGCCAAAATAACGCTTTATGAATTACGACTTTCATATTCATACTCGTCTTTCTTTTCATTACATATATGCTGAATGCACCACCGATCATATAACCAAATCCATATAAACGAGCAGTTATATAAACTGGTAACTCTCCGAAAATACAAAAACATGTAATGATAATGACAACTGCTGCTGATACAACTTTAATAAGCGCTATATACTTCATACGCTCCGTCAGCTGAAAGTAGGCAATCCCTATATTTTGCCAAGTTAATCCTATTAACATGAAAAACATTACGTTTATCATCATATAAATCAAATTTCTATCCGCATACATATAATGAATAGCAATATAGCCGATTATAGAAATAAAAATAAGTAGAATCATCCTTACTTTTATATACGACGATACAATCGTATCTAAGTCTACTCCATCTTTTGCGCCTTCTCGAAGAAACGTATTTGTAAGTCCTAAATCTGTAAAAAATAACATAACAAACGTCACTGCTATAGCAACACTAAACATCCCATAATTTTGTGCATTAAAAAAATTTGCTAAAGCAATTAAACTCACAGCTTGAAGAAGATTAGCTAAAATTGTGCTATAAAATAGATGGATAATATTATTTAAAATAGATCTACCCATACCTGCTCTCCTTTGCAAGCAACCTACTTACATATATTTATCTTGCACCATTACCGTTCAATACTATTAAAACGGTTTTACATAAAATCCGAATGTCCATCTTAATCGTTTTCATTTCAATATACTCCATATCCAATTTCAACTTTTCTTTCGGATCAAGATTATATCCTCCATTTATTTGTGCCCATCCTGTTAACCCTGGCTTCACTATTAAACGATCCTTGAATTCTGGAATATACGTATCAAATTGTTTATAAAAATACTCTCTCTCTGGTCTTGGTCCGACAAAAGACATATCACCTTTTAAAATATTTAAAAGTTGCGGTAACTCATCAATTCTCGTTTTCCTTATAAACGATCCAACTTTAGTAATTCTTGGATCATTTTCATTTGCCCATTGTGGTCCATTTATTTCAGCATCTTTTACCATCGACCTTAATTTAAATACATTAAATTTCCTTCCATTAATCCCTAAACGTTCTTGAAAATAAATTGGAGCTCCTGCTGTTTCGAAAGCAATCATAATACAAAAGAACAACATAATTGGTAGCGTTACTAGTAACAATATGAGTGAAAATATAATATCAAACAAGCGCTTTATACTTCGATTCAAAATGCTGGTCTTTTCTTGAGCCGGAATCGTATACAACTTGGCTTGGTTTGTTTCACGAATCATAGATCGTTACCCCCACATTCAAGAATATAAAACTATACCTATTAATTCACATTCTTTCCTCTTTATATTTGCTATCACTTTTTGCACCGTACGTAGGGAATCTTTTTTCTTTTTGACTGCTAAGACCACTCCATCGCATTTCCCTGCAATCATGTGCGTAGCAGGAAGCTCAAATACTTCAGAGGAATACAAGAAAATATAATCAAAATCTTCTTTCCACTTCGCAATTACATGATCAAATTCATCAGTAGCAACTAAAGTCGTTCCGGTGTTTACTGTTTTTTGGGCAGGAATACAATATAAGTATTTAGATAAATTACTAGAAAAAGATTCATAACTACAAGGGGAGTCGTTTATTATATCGTTCACTGTTTTCGTATAATTACTTTGTAATAGTAGATGTAGTTTAGGATCAGAAAAATTCACATCGATAAGTAACACCTTTTTTTTCATCTCTGCAAACACTAGCCCTAGATTTACTATAAGCGACGCGATAATACCTCTATCCTTCGTTGAAGTAACTGTGAACACTTGTTTCCCCGATTTTTTCAACTCGTGATACACCGTATAAAACTGCTCTTTCATTAGAGCATCATGCGGATTAAATGGCAGCTTTTTCTTTGTCTTAAACATCGACATGTTCACCTCGATATATAGATGATTGCGCATCAACTTCTGTAGATTTCTTTTTTCTATTCGGTTTCATATTTATGTGACCAATAACAGATACTGTTGTTATTTTCTCTAAATCTTGTTCCACGTATATACGCTCATCAAAATAATCTCGAAATACAGCTAAACCTATCCCAACAAAAAAACTAACAATTAAAGAGATAGGAATGATAAGTTGCAATTTCGGAAACAACTTATCAGCTTTTTCCTGTAACTCAGGGTCAGTTAATATTTTTATCCCCTGTACATTCGTATACTGTTGAAAGCTTTTTTGAGATTGTTCTGCCAATGACTTTACAATTTCTTTGACGATTGTAGGATCCGAATCTTTTACTGTGACAGTAACGATTTGTGAGTTGTCCATATTCACCACTGAAATTTTTTGTGCTAATTCATAAGTTGATTGCTCTAATTTTAAATTTTTTTTAACCGTTGAAATAATGAGTGGACTTTTTAATATATCAACATACGACGTTACAAGTTGCTTATTTTCCTGTGTTTTATTCACTGCATTTTCCTTATTAAACCCATCTAAATTCCCAACGAGAATTTGCGTTGAATATTGATACGAAGGCTTTAATACATACATAGAAATAAGAATTAAAGAAACAGTTACACAACACATCGTCAAAATAATTGTTACTACTCTTCTTTTCAATAGTTGCTGAAAATCCTTCATACTAATTTCTTGCTTCAATTATTTCACCGCCTTTGTTTGAATGACATCCTGCAACTCACTTTCTACAGATAGTCTTTTCTTTTCTAAATTCGATTGCTTTGTTATATACTTTCCAATCCTGAATGCAAATTTTTCTACAAACAAATAAGAAATTATTGCTAGTATAAACGAAAGAATGAGCGATAACATTAAAACAATAGGTAACGGAAATATTTCATGAAGCATATACACTAGGGAAAATAAAGATATGATGTGGTATAAATAAAGACTGTAAGAAATCTTCCCCAAATATAACAAGTATTTATTACGTAGCAAGGATGACAAAGTTGATACTGACAAGCTTAATATGACAAATAAACATGCACTTATCGCTACTACGTAGTCTCGAAATATAAAATTATTAAGCAAATTAATTTCTCCAATAAGCCCTTCATACATATAAAGTAAAACCGCAAATAAAAACCATGCAATTTTCTCATTTTTAGTACGATTACTATAAAAAACTATTAAATTATTTTTATATTTCGCAACTAGTGCTCCTAGTAAAAACAGCACTGTGTAATGCAGAGTTAATGCATAACTAGTTAATGTTAAACTTGAGTGAAATAAAAATAAAATCACGACAGAACATATACTAAAACTAAACAATGACAATAATGAATGCCTCAACGTTTTTCGTAAACAAACCATCAAAACTAACGGAAAAATTATCGATATTCGCATTTCATGAACAAGTGACCAAATTACGCCGTTATATGCATCTGTATTATATTTCCCAATCAATAAAATATGTTGCGCTATTGAGCTTAAAGAACTTTCAATCGTCCATGAGCGATTAAACCATTCACTTAAATTAGAAATACCATATTTACTCATTGTAGTCTGGCATAAAATAGCTATACTTATTGCTACGATATATGGAATATAAATTCTAGATATACGCTTTAAAAGGAATGATCCATAGCTATCGTAGTTTTTTTGAATGGATCTATACAAAACAAATCCACTCAAAACAAAAAAGATAATAACAGATTCGTTACCACTACTAAAAATTAGACGAGCAGGTGTTTCTTTTAATAGATAAATAACAAATGGTTTATTATCTTCATAACTGTAATTTTGAAATACTGAAAAAATCATTAAATGATGGCCAATCATTACTATCAATGAAGAAATTCCTCGTATAGAATCCAGTTCTTCATACCTATCCATCGTTTTACATCAACTCCTACTGAAATGATAATAATCATTTCAAAGCGACACCATTATTCATATTCTTCTCCTTTCTTTTCATTCCAATTTTTCATATTAAAATGATTTTATAGCGTAATTTTGAATGTATTGTAACATTTTTTGTAATATTATGAATAGCGAATCTTCAAAATTGATATATACCAATTACAACCTCGAAAAATGAATAATATTGACAGAAAAACACTATAAAAATATCTTGCATAGTTGCAAAATTAAAGAGAGGAATAAAGTTTTTTTCAATATAAAATAAAAAGATAGCCTTTAAAGGCTATCTTTTTATTTTATTTAATTATTGGCACCACTATATGCTACATGTCGTTTCTCAATTCTCTCTTCAATTTCTTTCATATTTTCTTTATTATTTAATAGTGATTGTTTATTTTCAATTAATAATTGTTTAAAAGATTTTCGCACTTTTTTTCTCATTTTCATTGTCCTCCTTAGGGGATGGTTTATATAAAAGATAAGGAATTATCTGTGTGCCCTTATAATAATTGATTGTTGTGAATTCCATTTGAACTTCATATGGAAATTTCGTTTATTTTCTGACAACTTTGTGAACATGCAAAAATGTGATCTTCCTAAAACCATTTTGAAATTGCTTCATTTCATTGTAAAAGTTTCTATCGTCATTAACTTCTATCAATATTTTTGTCGAAACATTTATATATTTAAAATTTAGTTCGATATAATTTTATTTACTACGATACTGTTCGTAAAAACAAAAAGAGGGGTGTTGTATAAGTCAAAGTTTGACTTATACAACATCCCTCTTTCAAAACTATTTACAGCATATTGATTAATATTTCTGGTCTTCCCCAATTCATTTCTTCACAAACGAATCTAAGTTTTTCTTCATCCATTGTGTGTAATCCTTCTTCTAATAAACATGAAATTGGAACTTCACAATGAATTTGTGCCAATTGTAATGAAATATTTAAGTTCTCTAAATCACTTTCAATCTTTGTACGCTGCGCTTTCGTTAATGTTGCTACATTTTCTAGTACGGTTGCTACTGTTCCGTGCTCTTGAATCAATTTATACGCTGTCTTTTCGCCGATACCTTTTACACCTGGATAGTTATCACTCGTATCTCCCATAAACGCCTTCGCATGCACGATTTGCCACGGCTCTACGCCTTTTTCTTCCATGATTTTCTCTGGTGTGTAATATTCGTAATTTCCAATTCCTTTGCGCAAGAGCATAACTGTAACGTTCTTATCAACAAGCTGAAGTAAATCCGTATCACCTGTTAAAATATAAACTTCCGCTTCATTACAGTATTGTTTTGCAAGCGTACCAATACAATCATCCGCTTCATACCCTTTCATACCGATAACTGGAATAGACAATTTGGCAGTCATTTCTTGAACTAAATCAAATTGCGGAATTAATTCTTCAGGCGGCGCTACACGATTCGCTTTATAATTCGAGAACGATTCTGTTCTAAATGTCGTACTACCCATATCCCAGCATGTTACGATATGTGTCGGTTCAATTGCTTGCATAGCTGTTAATAAATGTTTCATATAACCATGAATCCCGTTTGTAGGGGTACCATCTTGTCGTTTCATAAATTGTCCGTAGACACTTGTTGCGTAAAAAGCACGAAATAATAGTGCCATACCATCAACTAATAATACTTTTTTCATAATCCCTCTCCTACCAAAAAAATAATAACCCCACGTCATCACGTAAGGTTATATAAATAGATTACCATTCTACGTTTTTTCAACTTTGTCTATTATACATTGTTTTTGTATATTTAGCATCATTTACACATTAAGACGTTCTACTACAACAAGTATGAAGAATTCCTGTATACGTATTTTTCCCAGTCGAAACAACTACAGCCTTTGCATTTCCGCCAACAATATGAGTCCCTTTGAAACATACGTTTTCAAGTTCAAGTGGATTATAGTCTTTCATTCGTTTTAAAGGAATAAATCGTTTACGCTCAAGGTGATAGCAACTTTCAAATTTCTCAATACTTGCATCTTTTCCTGTTAGCACGGATTCATTTACTAATAAATCATTCGCGTAAATGATACGTACATCTGCTGGTACTGTATCACCTTCTGAAAGAAAAATCATATCCCCAGGAACAAGCTCTTGTACTGGCACATTCATCATTTTTAATTCACCGTTTAAACCAGTTACACTAGAACATTCTACTCGAGACACAGTAATTTTCTCACATTGTAATCCATCACGCACATGTTGTTTTGAAAAACCTGGAATCATTCCACTTAGCTTCATCATTACTTCCGCAATACGCGCTCTTTTTGAAACTAATTCGTTTCGGCCGTATACTTGAATGCGTTTTTGTGCCTCTTTCATAGATAATCCGTCTCTTGTTGTTTTAAAATACGCAAATACAGATTTTACATCTCTCGTTGCGATTTCAATTAATAAATCTTTATTTTTTTGAAGCATTGTTTGTTCTTTCATTGATTTTTTACTTAATTTATATGACGTGTTACCCACAGTTTTGTTTGCATATAACATATTATCGTCTCCTCCTGTACAACATAGGAAGAAACGCTTTGTTTCTCAATTTATCCACTTTACCGTAACAGTGTCTAGCGCTTAAACATGCATATAAACGCTACATTATGATAAATATAGAGGGAGGAACAAGTCGTTTCCTGCCTACATCATATATTTTTGATTTGAAGTATATGGGTAACGGAACCGAGTCAGAATTTGACATGCTCCTCACCTCCTCGTTTAATTTTATAGTTTATACTATGAATTTACTCATAGCTTTGCAACAAAAAGACCCTTACTCCGAAAAGAGTAAAGGTCATGACATACACAAATAAACGATTCCTAAACAATTAGAAATCTACGGACCTCTCCCTCGCCGAGTTTTAGCACTGTATAGCATAGGTACATTACCAGCTACGTTAAGAAAAACCTTAATTCGATCATTCCTGTTGACCCATTGGCGTCTCTCGACATTTTTGGGCAGTAGCATTTCTCTATACAGGAGCCTCACCTAACAGAGACTTATTTTTATTACATAGAAAATGTTACTCTTATTTAAAATAGATGTCAACAGTAGCCTACAATTTTTTCGAAATGTATGACGAACTAACGTATATAAAATAAAAAACTTCACGTTTAAACGTAAAGTTTTTAATAAGTTATACAACCAGCAATTACAATCCCAATGGAAAGTGATAAAAACATAAGAAAAAGACCGACTGCTTGGTTATCTTCTTCGAGACTTTTGTTTATATTAAAGCGCGGTGTAAGCCACTCAGCTAAATAAAAGACGATAATTTGAGCTAAAATCCCAACAGCTCCCCACGAAACCATATCAAGAAGTGAAATGGAATTAGCTGCTGTCGAATATAAAACAATAGCTAACCCAAGTAATCGTCCTCCAAGCACATAGCTTACCGCCTTATTTCCTTGAGCCATTAACTTAAATTCTTTTACTTTCGTTGTCACTTCCATTAGGAAAAGACCAATGCATAAAAGACCCAGTGTTACTGCTAAATATAATAAAAAATTAATCATATACTTTCCTCCTTTTTATCCCTACCGGTAAATAGTACGATTCATTCCCCGTAATTTTTTCCCCCGCACGAATACCGATACTACTCGCTTTTCCAGCAATTAAAAACGAACCAAACACATACGACAGTTTTTCCATCCCTTTCTCTGTTTCCAAGGATACGACTGGAAGTTCTGTATACTTTTGAAATATCGGCAGTGATGCTTTATACGTTTGGTGTACATTTTGAATCATAATATTTTCGTCCTTATCGCGAACGGTAATTGTGTCCCCTTCTCTACCAAATGAAGGTTTTTGAACGAAAGAACTTTTCCCTAAAAATAAATCTGGTTCTAAATATGTAGGTAACATATATTCTTTAATCCACTGTTGTTCCTCATTTGTATAAAAGGCCTTTTCTTCTGCTAACCCCCAAATCAGACACTGAATTGATTTTGGCTGAAGCAAAAATGCTGACAAAGGATTTATTATAAAAAGCTTTCCGGCTTTTACAAGTTGCAACAGTTCCACACCTACCAAATCTCCTGTTTCAGGATCTTGGTCCTCAATTAAATCTTCTATCGGATATGTTTGACGATATAAAACATCAATCGGTACTCCATCGCTATCCACTAAAGCATCTTTTGTAATTCTAAGTTCTGACATTGGCACTGCTTTATTTTCAACATGGCATAACTGGCTCAAATACATAGTCGTATTCCAATCCTCAATATGTTCATGATGTGCTGTAAAAACAACATTTGGGTTATCTATTCCCTTTGTCGCTTCCATTACGGCCTTTGTAACACCAGAAGATAGTAATCGTTCTTGACCCAAGTTTGGATCATCATAGTCTAGTTTTCCACAAACTTTTCCATTCATTTGAAAGCATTCCATAATAAAAGTTGGTGTATCACTATTAAACTCAAGCATTTTAATTTGGTTATCACTTGTTAAAACGAAATCAAATCGTGAAATAACAGATTCAGGATATAATCCTTTCATTCTAATAAACGATAAGCTTGCAGGAGGATACCCAAGTTCAAGAAGCTGTTCGTCACTTAAATTCCGCAAAAGTTTAGCAGTCTTAAAAAATATTTTCCCCATTCGTTCCGTTACTAATTGCAATTGTTTCATAGTCTGATTTGTTATAGAGAAAACATGAAACAAACTATACTCACATTCATATAAATCCGACCAAAAATTCGGATATTTCGAATAAAACTCTTTTCGTTCTCTTATGTATTGCGACATATGTTAGCCCCCAAATCCACCCTTTGAACCGCTTCCAATTCCACCTTTAAATTCCGCGGACGATTGATACGATTTAAACGCCGATGAATTTTTAAAAGCTGATTTATTTTGATAGTATCTCCCACCATAGAAGTAATGCCCACGATAACCTGAACTACTATCATCACACTGCCATACCCCAAGTTCATCATCCCAATCCCAATCTGAACAACTATTATCATTCGGTTTTGAGGGAAGATCTTGTGCGCAGCCAAATAAAGTGCCAGTCATTAAAGACGTTACGACACCACCTACTAGCCATTTCGTTTTTGTCACCTTCGCACTCCCCTTTTTAAATTCTATTCCTATTATATAAGATAGCATGATAAAGTAGAAGAAAAAGGAAGAAGAGGGATAAAATGCGCTTAGAATATCGACTTAATGATGAAACGAAAAGGTATCCTGCTTTATGGAACTACGCAAATATTTCTAATTCTGAAATTATTGCACGCATGACGTGTGAATATTTTATAAAAGATAAAAATACATATGTTGTTACTGCAACTTCAGTAGATCCAGACGGCACAGCAGTTATATATATTCAACAAGAAACTTTTTCTAACGATCCTTCAGATCCTACTTACTTCCACATCGGTTTTGAAATTAGAGAGCTAAAGGATACGAATTCAAACTTGATTGAAAGTAAAGATGTATGGAACTATGAAGAAATTTTACCATCTCTTCATTCAGATATTATATATATTCAGCGCGACGGCATGCATATGGAGTTCACTTTAGATTCAAGAGAGATTGATGAAGATAGAAAATGCTATATTTATTATGGAAACTTCACAGGTGAATCGAGATAACATGGATACATTTATGCAACAAAAAAACCTTACGTATAAAACGTAAGGTTTTTATATAGCCCCACATATGCCGTTCTCTCTAGATGTCCATAAACCTGCTCTCACAGGTGGATGCTCTCACAAATGTTTGTAACTTCCTTCTTAAAAAGATGGCATGTTAGCTACATTTAAATATTGAACTTCCATATTAAACTTATTGGTTTAAGACATACATAAGCTACGTACACCGTAGGAATTTTATATAATGTTAGTTGAAATAAGACCCCCGCACGTGCCGCTCCTCGTAAATGTCCAAAAACCCGCTACTCGCAGGTGGATGCCCTCACAGTTACCGTACATCTTCCTCCACTAGGAAGGCTTGATGATGGTCGCTAAATATTGAGCTTCCGTATAACTAACATCGGTTTTAGACATAAATAAGTTACGTACACCGCAGGATGTATTATTTACTTGTCGTTATATTATCACATTGTTTCCAATGTGTAAAATACAAAGTTTTTCGAGCAATTTCTTGCTTGTGACCTTATTTTAATACAAATTATTTTTGCATGCAAGTGATTAATCTTCTTCTTTTGCAATTTGATTTTCTGGATAAGAAATCCAATCACTCCAGCTACCTGCATACAATTTAACATTTTGGAATCCAGCTAATTTCAATGCAAGGATATTTGGACAGGCTGTAACACCAGAACCACAATATACAATTGTTTCCTTATCTTTCGAAAGATCTTGGAATCGTTCTTGTTGCCCAGCTTCATTCTTAAATTGTCCTGATTGGGCAATTCCATCCTTCCAAAAATAGTTTACTGCTGTCGGAATATGCCCTGCTTTTGAATCAACTAGTTCCTCTACACCAGCATAACGTTTTGATTCTCTAGAATCAATTAACGTAACATTTGCACCTGCATGAATATTCTCTCTCACCGTTTCCATCGTTACAAGCATATGATCTTGTACATTTGCTTTGAATGCTTTTCGTTTAGCAACCGGAATTTCCGTTGTTATCGGTAGTCCATTCTCTTTCCAAGCTGGAAATCCGCCATCTAATATATATACTTTCTCATGTCCTACATAGTTTAATAACCACCAGAGACGAGAAGCATTTGCACCTGCTTGACTGTCATATGCAATTACTGTCGTATGTTCATCAATACCAGCTTGCGAAAGCTTGTCTGCAAACTCCTCAATATTCGGCAATGGATGGCGACCACCATGTTCTGTTACAGGACTTGATAAATCTAAATTCAAATCAAAATATAACGCATGAAGAATATGTTCTTCCTCATACTTTTCTCTACCCCAATTAGGATTCGCTAAATCAAAACGACAATCGATTATACGGACATTCTCATCTTCTATATGCTCACGTAACCATTCGACTGTAACTATCATCTTTAACGACCTTCTTTCTCTTGCAAACGACTTACATACTCCATAACCATTTCTTCTGTAACAAATTTACGCTGCAGTGTAACACCATTTTTTGCAAGATCATTAATTTGCTTTGTTACAACATTAATGACATCAACCGAAAATTCTTTCCCCTTTGACGCAAGAGATACGGCTGCTTCAATAGCTGCTTCACGCTGCGCATCTAATTGTAAACATGCTTTTACACTTTCATTTTGTTTACGAGAATGTGCTGTAATTGCTTTATGTACTTCCATCTTCTCTTCCCCCTAAATAAGTTATACGTTCTTATTCAATTCCATTGCAAGCCGGATCATATCACGACATACAATCCCATTTTCAATAATCTCTTCTTCATAATGCTTTGAAAAGTAATCAAAATCAATAGAAAAAATACGAAATCCGCATTTTTGATATAAAGCAAGTTGTGAAACACTAGAATTGCCTGTACCAACTTCAAGTTTTGACATACCATATCCTTTAGCAGTTTCTACGGCATGACTTAATAGCTGCTTTCCAATCCCTTTTCCTTGCAAATGCTCTACAACCGCAATATTCATAATTTCCATCGTCTTCGGCCTTGTTTCCAAAAGAACATATACACCGACAACTCTCTCCTCTTGCTTAGCTACATATGTGAACCCTCTTTGTACATATGCATCAATTTGCTGCTCACTTGGATCAGCAAGCAATAATAAAGGTTTCGGTATAGCTTCTTTCGAAATATACTCTATTACTACACACATAAAAAAACTCCCCTTTCTCTATTGTTCTAAACCCTCCTTGTCTACCATAAATAATAGAAAGGAGGGATTCACCATGGACAATAATGAGAAAAAGTGCAACGTCATCTCTATTGATGGAAAGAAGAAGAAAAGCGACACGTATTCCTACCCAAAATTAGTAGTAGAAAACAAAACATATGAATTTTCTTCATTCGTCTTATGCGGTGAAACACCAGACGGCAGACGCCTCGTTCTTACTCATATGATTTCTACCGATGAATTTGCTGGGTTTGTCAAATCTTTAGATACAGTATTGCAAAAGAAAATTGAACGAATCTTTTTCTCATAACGACTATATCACATAAATTTCTTTTTCAATCTCTACTAACTGCTTTTGCAATTGTTCTTTACTTTGTTCATATAGTGATACATCAATTGTTTCAGCCAATGCAAATAATACACTTTCATAATAATTCATCACATCTTGCTGCATCACTTTTTGGAATAAGTTCCATTTCAAATCCCACTCTTGCTTATAATGATGAACAAATAAATCTTTTTCATCAGCTACATAGTTTGATACGAAAGGCTCTAATACAACTTTAGCCTCTTCTTGCATGAAAGCTTTATCATTTTTTTCAAAAAAGCTTTTTTCATTTTTAAAATGCGCCAGTGCTTTTTTGAAATCTTTTATTTCAACTGAAGGGAACGGTTCTTTATGTGCAATATCTTTATATTCATAATCCACTGTTCCACTCATAGAAATTGATTCATTTTCTACTTTACAGCTCACCACAATTTCATTCTTTGCACGCTTCATCGCTTCATCTATCCATTTCTCAAGGCGTAATGATGTCGCACGCATTTCTTGTAATAAATCATGCTGAATAAATGCTACTAATTCCATAACGCACTGTTGCAATTGCACTTTCACATTCCCATCCGTTCTCAGCGATGCTGGATTAATAAATTCAGTAAACACATCGTTATAGCGCAGGAATAGACGCTGTTGCACGTAATACAGCAATTCTTTCACTTCATTTTGCATCGCCTGCTCTTCAGCAAGCACACTATATGATGAAATAATATGAAGTAGCTGATTACGCTCTGCTTCATATTTTTTCGTTTGCTTCTCTTTCTCTTCATTCCCCTGCTTTGCACCGTTTATCATATTTACTAAAAGCTGATCTGCTCCTTGCAATGTACCATATAAAGCATGAACAGATACGAGCATTAAATCTCTCATCATAAAGGATGTAAATGATTCCTCGAACTTAGCAATCCCAGAGTTTTGTAAAATACCGTACTTCTCTTTTTCAATATTCTTTCCTTGCTTCTCTTCAAGTGCACATAAACTTGAAATTGCAAATAAACGCGGATTTCTAATACCGTATTGCAGTAGCTGGTCTGCGATATAACCTTTTACCATTTCAAGTTCTTCTTCAGACTCTGCTAAATCGGCCGCATTAATTAAGAAGAACATTTTATCAAGTGCAAAAGTATCCTTTACACGACCAAGCTGGATTAAGAATTCACGGTCAGCACGAGAGAACACATGATTATAATACGTTACAAATAAAATAGCATCTGCGTTTTTAATATACTGGAACGCAACGTCCGTATGGCGGGCGTTAATAGAATCCGCTCCAGGTGTGTCTACAAGCGCTACTCCTTGCCTTGTTAAAGCACAATCATAATAAAGCTCCATATACTCAACAAAACATGATTTTTCTTCATTCGCTACATAATCAGAAAACTCTTCTAATGTAACTTGTACTTGCTCCCCTAAATGAGCAGAAACCGTATCATACCCTTTTTGTACCGCTCGTAAAAAGCTAAATGTTGTTTTTTGCTTCCCAGTTGGTGAAGGATATTTCATAACTTTATCAATTTGTGCTAACGCTTCATCTAACGTAGTAATCTCATAATGAAACAACTTATAAACAGCTTTCATATCTTCTAATAGAGCTTGCTTTGATTTGAATTGAACCATTACTGTTCCGTGTGGTTTTTCCTCTGTAACCGGCAAAATTTGATTAATCGTTGCCGTCGTCGGATTTGGTGATACAGGAAGTACATTCCCACCAAGCAATGCATTGGCAAATGATGATTTTCCAGCACTAAAAGCTCCGAATAACGCTACTGTAAATTGTTTCGTTTCCACACGACGCCTTTTTTCTATTACCTCTTGTTGTACATGTTTCAGCGCTGGCAATGGCTCTAATATCGTTTCAGCTTTCTTCACTTTCTCTAATATACGCTGAATATTTAAAGCTGCCGTTCCTTTTATCTCTTCCTCACGAGCCATTACGTTATCGTTTACGCTTTCCTGCTCTTGTAGTGTGAATTTCTCACTAACAATTTGTGTTTTACTTTGCAATATCTCCTCTATTTGCAATCCTTCTGGTGTAGCAACACGCTCGTGCCAAACATTTTGCAAATAACTTTCATATGTCTCTAAATTGTTACTGTATTGCAATTGCGTTTCTTTTGCCGTTTGCAACATCATATATTTTTCAATCTCTTCTTCAATGCGTGCAACTGCTTCCTTCACCTTTTGCTTTAAAACGACTGCACTTTTATCAAAAATTTGCTGCGCTTTTGTAAAATAACGTTTCTTCAGTTCATTCGCTACATCCGCTGTATAAAGAAGTAAGTAATCACCTGTGAAACCTGCACCTTGTTTAATGACTTCAGCTAACATTTCTGGTCCAAAAGCAATTTCTAAAGCATATATGTCTTTCCCAATTTCCTCTGTGAACAATCCTTCTTCTTTTAAGAAGGCAACAATAAATTCTTTCACATGAAAATCAAGTTGCGTTTCAACAGTCTTTTGCAAAGCAGAATAAAAAGCATCTAAACGTCTCTGTTTTTCTTGCTCCGTCTTTCCTTTCGCAAACAGCAAACCGACCTTAAATTTAGTTAATTTCGTTTCTAAATACGCATTTGCCAGTTCTCTCATTTCAAATGGCATTAAATACGCGTTATCTAATATAGCTTGTAAGCCTTTTATAAATTCGTTTCTCACATGAGATTCTTTACTAGCCTCGCATTGTTTAGTTTCCGTTAGCTCTTCTTTCTTTTCAACTATCTCTGAAATAGAAAGCGGCGATGCTAGCTCTTCCTCATATTTCAAAAGAGCTTTTTCATTTTCTGAAAGAATAAACGAGAAATGTTCCCCCATTAAATATTCTGTTTCTCGCTCCATTCCATCTCTTACATACTGCTCTTTTTCTTTCATAATAGAAGTTATTAATGTTTCTAAGCTTCCAATTTCATTATGTGTATGGTTCATCATTCTTAATGAAGTATAATACACTCCATTTACTTCAATATCCCAGTTAGAGAACGATTGTTTTACACTATCTTTATAATCATCAAACGATAATTCATTTTCTTTATGTTTATCTATTTGATTTACAACAAGATAAACCGTTTTATTACGTTGTTTCAATTCTTTAACAAATTGTAAATTCACTTCCGATTGGACGTGATTATAATCCATCATATAAAAAATTACGTCTGCTAGATGCAGCGTTGATTCTGTCGCTAATTGATGGGCATCATCTGTTGAATCAATCCCTGGTGTATCAACTAACATAACATCCTCAGGAATTGGCGCATCATTCCGATAAATATGAACACCAATTACCTCATCACCGTCTTTACAAATTTGTTTTAATTCTTCAGCTGAATATGCACCGTCATATTCGTACTGTTCTCCAGATTTAACTGTTACAACAACACGATCCATTCCTTTTTCAATTTTGACAACGTTAGCGCTTGTCGGAATTGGACTTGTTGGTAACAACTGCGCTTTATATAGATGATTCATCATCGTTGATTTCCCTGCAGAGAAGTGACCGCAGAACGCTATCATAAGCTGTTCTCGTTTATATTTTTGAATCACCTCAAACAACTTTACACTATTCTCTGCATCGCCGTGTTTTTGCCACTCTTCATAAAAACAAACAAGTTTTTTCATACCGTTTGTCTGTACTATGTTTGTCATCCCCTTGTTCCCCTTTATCCAAGATGTATATACTTTTTCCCGCTATTTGCGAGCTCATAATCATCAGGAGGTACATCCCCTCGTTGATTACGGTTTCACCTTACTATCATACTAAATTTTCAGCATATTCTCATTAAAAATAAAAAATCCCTTTCATTCTTTTTACAAATGAAAGGGATTTTATGTCATATCACTCATTTTGCTGTTCCTACTCCAGTTAAAACATACTTTGCAATAACTGCATATACAGCGACTGTACCTGCTACTAATGCGTATACCATACTCATGCACCAACCTTTTTGATAATGATTATCACTTTTGAATACATTTTATCATTAAAGAGAATCATTATCAACACTTTTCATAAAGAAAGCCCCTTATAAGAAGGAGCTTTACTGCCTGTTTTGAAGAAGGTTAAAACTTGTTGTGCACTCTTATTATATCTCATAATACACATCTTAACAGTTTTAAAAATTGGAAATTACCTATATACCCTCCTCTTTACATTTTGTATAATAAAAGGGAATTACTTAACAAGGAGGAAAATAATGACACAAAATATTTCACAAAGCGAGAGGATACACTCCATCGACATTATTAGAGGGATAGCTGTACTAGGTATTTTTCTTGTTAACTGGCCTGTTATCGCTGGGATTGACTCACGTGATCTTTCAGGAATTTATGAGGGGCTAGATAGCTATATCCGTCTGTTTTACGATATGTTTATTCAAACAAAGTTTTATACTATCTTTTCGTTTTTATTCGGCCTAGGCTTTTACATTTTTATGACTCGTGCTGAAGCGAAAACAGATCGACCAAAAACTTTATTTGTTCGTCGCTTACTTATTTTATTATTATTTGGTTTCTTACATTACGTTCTTTTATGGGACGGAGACATTTTACATACTTATGCAATCGCTGGATTTTTCTTATTTTTATTTTATAAGAGAGAACCTCGTACCATTTTAATATGGGCAATCGTTTTATTAAGTATTTTTCAATTTCTTATGCTAATTGCTAGTATTGGTATTGCCTTCATGCCAAAGGATGAACTTGGGTTATCCTTACCAATCATGCCACTTGAAGACTGGGTGTCACAAATACAAAATCGTTTCCATGCATTTTATGCTGATGGAATTGGACTAAACGCATTCATGCTCCCAGAAACAGTTGGGCTATTTTTACTTGGTTTATATGCCGGTAAAAAGGATATTTTCCGCCGTACGAAAGAGTTAGATCCAAAGCTTAAAAAATGGCAAATTATTATGTTCATTTTAACATTGCCAATGTGGTTCTTCATGGTCCGCTATTTCTTATCAAAACCATCTTATGAACCAATTTATATGCAGGGCTTTACAATGTTTAGCGGAAAAACATTATTCATCTTCTACATTTTCACGCTTATGCGTTTATTACAGAAAGAAAAATGGCAAACATTATTACGACCATTCCAATATGTTGGTCGAATGGCGTTAACAAATTACATCTCGCATACAATTGTTACGTTACTTGTATTCGGACTATTGTTCAAAAATGATTATCTTGCTCCATTATGGGTAGGTCCTCTATTTTGCATTAGTTTCTATACGTTACAAATCTTTATTAGCCGCTGGTGGCTATCACGTTATCAATACGGGCCACTTGAGTACATTTGGCGTCTTGGTACTTACGGGAAAATGATGCCACTTAAAAAGAAAAGCAAGGTCTCGTAACGAGACCTTGCTTTTTTACGCTTCCCTTACTGCACTTTGCATAGACACTGGCTCTTCTTTTACTTTTACTTTACGTTGCGGCACCATATTAAATACGATATTTAAAAGTACTGCTGACGCACTTCCAAGTACAATTCCGTTATCTGTTAAAATACGAATGTTTTCAGGAAGTTGTGAGAATAATGTAGGAACAACTGTAACCCCAAGCCCAATTCCTACAGAACATGCAACGATTAATAAGTTTTCTTGTTTACCAAAATCAACGCTACTTAACATTTTAATACCATATGCCATTACCATACCGAACATCGCTAACATTGCACCGCCAAGTACTGATTTCGGGATAATAGTTGTAATAGCTGCGATTTTAGGAATGAATCCAAGAACGATTAACATACCACCACAAGTATAAATAATAACGCGATTTCTTACTCCAGTTAATTGAACAAGTCCTACGTTTTGAGAGTATGTTGTATATGGGAACGCGTTGAAAATACCACCTAACACCATCGCTAATCCTTCTGCGCGATAACCTTTTGTTAATTCTTTTTCACCGATCTTTTTATTGCAAATATCAGATAATGCGAAATATACACCTGTTGCTTCTACAATCCCTACGCAAGCAACTAAAATCATCGTAATAATTGGCGTTAATTCAAATGTTGGTGTACCGAAGTAAAATGGCTGAATACCGTGGAACCAATCCGCTTCTCCAACCGCTTGCAAACTTACTTTCCCCATAAATGCTGCAACGATTGTACCGAACAATAGACCTAGTAAAATAGAGATTGAACGAATAAATCCGTCAAAGAAACGATACATAATGATGATAAATAATAATACACCAAATGCTAACGCTAAATTTTCAAGACTACCGAAATCTTTACTTCCTACTCCTCCAGCCATATCATTAATTGCTGCTGGAACAAGTGTAACTCCAATTACGGTAACGACAGATCCTGTTACGACAGGTGGAAACAGTTTTACAAGCTTTCCAAATAATTTCGCAAAAATAACAACGAATAACCCGGCAGCAATAATCGCTCCATAAATAGAAGACACGCCGTATTGTTTCCCGATTGCAATCATCGGCCCAACCGCTGTAAATGTGCAACCAAGTACAACGGGAAGTCCAATACCGAAAAAGCGATTTGATAATGCTTGTAAAATTGTCGCAACGCCGCACATTAATAAATCAATCGAGACTAAATATGTTAACTCTTTTTGATTTAAACCAAGTCCGCCGCCCACAATAAGCGGAACGATAATTGCGCCAGCATACATCGCAAGCATATGCTGCATACCAAGCGATGCGATTTTAAATGGATGTTGCTTCATCGTTTATTTCACCTCCGCAGTTTCTTGCTGTACAAATGTAACTGTGCCGTTATCAAGTGATGCAATTTCTGCTAGTGACTCAACACGAACTCCTTGTTCGCGAAGCTTCTTTCCTCCATCTTGAAATGCTTTTTCGATAACAATCCCAATTCCTGCAATACTTGCTCCGGCTTGCTCTACTAAACTCATTAAACCTAAAGCAGCCTGACCATTTGCTAAAAAGTCATCGATAATTAAAACACGATCATTTTCATCGATATGATTTCGAGATAATGAAATTTCATTCGTTTCTTGTTTCGTAAATGAATATACGTTTGCAACGTACATATTATCTTGTAACGTTAACGATTTACGTTTTCTTGCAAAGATTACTTTTACACCAAGCTCTAATGCAGCCATAACTGCTGGTGCAATGCCTGAAGATTCAATCGTCACGATTTTTGTAATGTTCTCTTCTTTAAAACGTTTAGCAAATTCTTTTCCGATCTCTTGCATAAGTACTGGGTCAATTTGATGATTTAAAAATGCATCTACCTTTAATACGTCACCAGATAAAACCTTTCCTTCGTTCAAAATCTTTTCTTGTAATACTTTCATGTTTGTTCCCCCTCTTATGCAATAAAAAAACTCCAAAAGCCGCCACCACTCGTTACAAGTGAGAGACGCGCTTTTGGAGTTTCGCAAAAAAGAATGCTAAACAAGCAAATATATTCGTCCTCACTCATAGTCAAAGTATTTACGGTACTTCGGTAGAAACTTGCAGGCCATATCCCCGCGATTATATGAGTGTAGCTAACTATTTATTTTATAGATGGATTATAACGCACTTTTTATACTTTGAAAAGCATTTCTTAATAAAACACGTACAAATTTTATAAAAACATCATTTTTGTTCGAGTTTTGTAAACTCTTACATATTATTTCAAAGTGTCGTTAAAATGATTGGCCCATCTTTTGTAATCGCAATTGTATGCTCATATTGCGCTGATAATTTCCCGTCCATCGTTCTTGTAGCCCATCCATTTAAATCTACTTTCGAATATCGCATACCTACATTGACAATAGGCTCAATTGTAATTACCATTCCTTCTTGTAGTTCAGGCCCTTGTCCTTGTTTCCCAAAATGAAAAATTGCTGGTTCTTCATGAATCTCTTTACCTATTCCATGTCCCGTAAAGTCTCTTGCGACAGAAAAACCTTCATTTGCTACATAACTTTCAATCGCATAGCCAATATCTCCTACATGATTACCGATTATCGCCTGATCAATTCCTTTATACAATGCATTCTCAGCTACTACCAATAACATTTCTGCTTCTTCAGAAACATTTCCAACTCTATACGTCCAAGCAGAATCTGAAAGACCACCATTTAAGTTTACTACCATGTCAATTGTTACAATATCACCCTCAGTTAAAGAAACATCCGCCGGAAACCCATGACACATTTCATCATTTACAGATGCGCATATCGCATATGGATACCCGTTGTAACCTTTCTGTTCAGATGTTGCACCATGTTTTTTTAAATATACTTCAACAAACGTATCAATTTCTTTTGTCGTAATACCTGGTTTCATCATTTTGGCAATTTCCCTATGACATGAAGCAAGTAATTTCCCAGATTCATGCATCAAATCTATTTCATTTCTCGTTTTAATTGTAATCATTCTACCTCTCCTTGCTAAACCTGCTATTTGCTACTAAAGTTCAATCATACACATCCTCTGTCAAAATTTCAAAACTCTCAATTACAACAAGTACAAAAATATGTATCCTATACTTCTAATTCAAAATAAAAAAACAGAAGATCCCCTCTGTTTCTTAATCATTTTTACATATATAATTCATTTTCAAAAACTCAAAACAACTACCGTTCGTTTTCTGGATAAACGTTCCAACAGCTTCAAATCCCGCTCTTTTATACACTTTAATTGCTCTCTCATTACATGTCGCTACTGATAGTGTTATATAATTGCAACCATATTTTTCTTTACTAAAATCTAGTCCAGCGTTTACGAACTGTAAACCAATTCCATTTCCAGTTATATCAGGTCTCATTCCAAGACCTATATCAACCGTTCTATCATTTATTTTACAAACAGTAAAAAAGCCAATGAGATTGCCATTTTCCTGTACAGAAAATGTATGATTTCCTCTACTCTCATCATGTAAAAACTCAGCTAAATCTTCTTCATCTGCCTCTATATCATAAAAAGAATATTCCCCTTCATAATGCCAGTTATATGCAATTTCTTCCGCTTCTTCTTGCGTCATTACTGTATATGTATAAGCCATTCTTCTATCCCCCTTGAAAAAAAGAGCTGCAATTAAGCAGCTCTTTTTTTATAACCCATAAATTTCTTTATACTTCTCTTCTAAATAATCTGCTAAGTAGTTTGCATTTAATCCTTCACCTGTCACATCTTCTAAAATTTCAAGTGGCTTTTTCGTTTTACCGTATTGGTGAATATTTTCTGTTAACCATTCACGAATTGGTGTTACATTTCCTTCTTCTAATAATGCATCAAAGTTCGGAATGTCTTTTAACATTCTTTGCTTAAATTGCGCTGCATACATATAACCAAGCGCATAAGATGGGAAGTATCCAAATGAACCACCAGCCCAGTGAACATCTTGCAATACACCTTGCGCATCGCTTTCCGGACGAATTCCTAAATATGCTTCCATCTTATCATTCCAAGCCGCTGGCAAATCCTTCACTTGTAATGTACCATCAAATAATTCTTTCTCAAGTTCATAACGAACCATGACGTGAAGCGGATATGTAAGCTCATCTGCTTCTATACGAATGAACGATGGCTTCGATTCGTTAATCGCATCATAAAATTCATCTACTGATATATCATTGAATTGACCATCGCTATACTCTTTTAATAAATCATAATTTTTCTTCCAGAATGATTTATTACGACCGATAAAGTTCTCAAAGAATAATGATTGTGACTCATGAATACCCATAGAAGTTCCACTACATAGCGGTGTACCTTCGAATTTCTCTGCAATATTTTGTTCATATACAGCATGGCCACATTCATGAATTGTTCCAAACACTGCCATACGGAAATCTTTTTCATCATAGCGTGTTGTAATACGAACGTCCCCTCTATTTAATGTAATCTCAAATGGATGTACCGTTTCATCAAGACGACCTGCTTCAAAGTCATAATTCAATTGCTTTAATAACTCTAATGTAAAATTCTTTTGTTTTTCTTTTGAAAAATGTTCTGATAAAGCATTTGTCTTTAATCTCTTTTGTGACTCCGATATTTCTTTTACGAGCGGAACGATACGCTCACGAAGTTGACCAAATACGTGGTCTAACACTTCTACTGTAATACCTGGCTCATACATATCTAATAATGTATTATATTTATATGTTTCGTAACCCCAATATGTAATGAATTTCTTTTTAAATTCAACTATTTGTTCTAAATACGGACGGAACATTTCGAAATCAGATTTTTCCCGAGCTTCTTCCCACACACTTTCCGCTTTCGCTTCTAATTTCACATACGCCTCGTATTCCGCTTGTGGAATTTTCTTATTTCTATCATATTCTTTACGACACTCTTCAACCATTTTCTTCGTCGTTTCAGAAAGTTTATCTTCACTTATTAAAGCTTCAAGCTCTGTTAAATAATTTCCCATCTCACCTGAAGTCGACATGACAAACACTTCTGATGAAAGCATACCAATTACTTCTGAACGCTGGTCTACACCTTTTTTAGGCGCACCTGTTCTTAAATCCCAAAACATTAAGCTTAATGCTTCCTCGTAATTTTGTATCTTCTTCACATATGTTAAAAATTGTTTTTCTACTTCATATGTAGCTACTGTCATCGTATAAAACCTCCCTTTTCTACCTCCAACTTAATTCGACATGGAACTCTAAATCCCTTTTATAATAGAAAAAAAGCTTGGCAAGCGCCAAGCTTTTTCCTTATAATTCTTTACCTTCTACTGGTAGTACGTTTTTCACCGCTTCTATCACTTTCTCATCTTCTGTATCAGATAAGAAGATTGATATAGCCCCTTTATCGTCGCTCGTACGAATTAAACGTCCAATCCCTTGACGAAGACGTAAAATCATATATGGTACATCTACATCCCAGAATGGATCATTTACATGTTTACGCTTCGCTTCAAACACAGGATCGTTTGGAGGGAATGGTAATGACCAAATGATAACATGTGATAATGATGAACCAGGAATATCTAAACCTTCCCATAAATGAACGGCACAAAGTACAGTCTCTTCTTCATTTTGGAAACGAGAAACGAGCTGACTAATTTCTTGATCCCCTTCATATAGGAACGGAACGGACATTTGTTCTTTACTTACATATTCTTTAAACGCTGCAAGTTCTTGTGTTGTACGGAATAATACAAGTGTACGTCCATTTGTTTTCTGTATATTTTCAAGTGTATATTGACACTTTCTTTCCCATTCATTTTCTTTCGTATGCGATAGTAAGTTTACTGCCATTTGTTCCTCATAATCAAACGGTGAGGCAACTGAGAATGATAAGTAATCTTTTACCCCTAGGCTATTTGCTGTAAATGCGAATGAATCGTTGTTAGATAATGTAGCAGAAGAGAAAATATACGGGATTTTCTTCGAGAATACTTTCTCTTGTAATACTTCTTCAACTGCACGTGGCATAATCACTAACGTGAAGGCTCCATCACCTTCTTCACCCCATGTAATTACATTTTTCTCGTGCATGAACAGACGAAGTGAATGTTCTAATACATCTAAATGTTCATCAACGATATTTAAGTCATACGTGTTTACTGTATGCATTTCACTTTCAAATACTAATGCATCACCGACTTCACCAATTTTCGCATAAAGTCTCTTCGCTTCTGCTGTTACTTTTTCTGTCACAGTAATTTCTAAACGATCAGAACCGGCGATTTCCTTTTTATTTTCTTTTAACACATCAAAGAATCGCTCTGTTTGCCAAATTGTTTCTTCTACTAAATGCGCAAACTCTTCACGAATATCGTTTTGCAACAATCTTGTTAAAAGTTGCTCCATCATCGTTTGCTTTAAACGATATGTTAAAGCTTTTTGAGCTGCATATTCTACAAGATGTCCTTCATCGAATACAACGCAGCTACTTTCAGGTAATAACGGAATTTGCCCTTCACGCTTACGAGCATCGTACGTCCAAATATGATCCATGTAGAAATCTTGAGAACAAATAATTAAATCTGCCGCTTTACGATAATGTTCACGAGAAAGAGTTTGACCACAACGATGACGAGAATCACAAGTGAAGCAATCTTGGAAGTAATCCCAATTTACTTTTGACCATTCCTCATCATTTAAAAGTGGAAATTCTTTTCTGTCACCGTAGTGGGTAAAGTTTTGCATCGTACCATGATCGAATACAAACTGTGGTAATTCGTAGTATACATCTTCAATTACTTCTGGAGCTCGTCCACTCATAACATCTTCAAGTTTACGTAGACATAAATAATTATCCATTGATTTCGCAAGTCTAACATCAACAGATAGTCCTAATGCTTCAGATAACTTAGCAATGTCCCCTTCTTCTTTCACAAGCTGCTCAATTAACGTTTCATCAGCACAAGCGATAATAGCTGGTTTTCCTGTATAACGTGCATAGCAAATCGCATATAGAAGATATACAATTGTTTTCCCTGTTCCTACACCCGCTTCTGCGAACATTACTTTCTTTTCTTGGAAAGCACGCTCTAATTGAAACGCCATAAAAATTTGTTCATCACGCTCTTCAAAGCCTTTTTCCGGAAGGATATCGTAAAACACATCTCCAATCCATTCATTCAACTTATCATAAAAATTATCTTGTTTTCCTACTTCAAATGGTAATCTCTTCTCAGTAAACATCCTTAGCCTCCAACCAAAAAGTTTTTCTATAAAAAGATATAGCAATTGCTACTCATATGTGTGCAGCCACTTTCCCCTGTTGCCATACATAGAAATACACGAAAAAAAATTTTCCTTTCGAAAAAGGAAAATTTTTTTCTATATTAATGACTTTAAATACCGTTTATCAATCGCTGTTTCGTGTGAAAGAGCTGACAAATATTGTTCTTGTGCTTTTTGTATTTCATCTACAATCGCACCTTGGCTATCCACTTCTTTCCCGATCTCATCATACGTACGATGAATAGCTTTTTGAATCATCGATAATTGGAAACTATCCATATCACGTCCTCCTTTATGCATTACATAATAGCCAGTATATGCGCGCTGGAGGAGTTTTATACTATGAATTACGCGGTGGACGTTTTCCGAAGTATTGGTAGTAATCTGTACGGATAAATCCATTAAATAGTTTACGTTTCTTCGATGCATCTTTTCCATAACACTTTTCAAATGCTTCGTAGCTTGTTAATACATACGCTGACCATGTGTCTAATGGGCGGAATACTTGTCCCATTTCTTTGTACAATTGTTCAACGAGTGCTTTTTCACTTAAACGTTCTCCGTATGGAGGATTCGTTACAACATATCCATAATCCTCTTTTGTCGTGAAATCTTTTACTTGCATTTGTTTAAATGTGATTAAATCACTTAAACCTACTTCTTCAGCGTTGTCTTGAGCAACTCGGATCATACGATGATCGATATCTGATCCAATAATTTGTAGTGGTTGATTATAATTCGCTAAATCTTCAGCTTCTTGACGAGCTTCACGCCAGTTTTGTTTACCAACCCAGCCCCACTCATCTGATGCGAAGCCACGGTTAAATCCTGGTGCAATATTTTGTCCAATTAATGCTGCTTCAATCGGAATTGTACCTGATCCACAGAAAGGATCCACGAAAGGACGATCCGGCTTCCAGTTTGTTAACTTAATTAAAGACGCAGCCAATGTTTCTTTTAATGGGGCTTCCCCTTGATCCATACGGTATCCACGTTTATGAAGTCCAACACCACTTGCATCAATTGTTAATGTTGCAATATCCTTGAGCATTGCGATCTCAATACGGAATAACGGACCATCTTCTTCAAACCAAGTTGTACGTTTATATGTTGTTTTTAATTTTTCAACGACAGCTTTTTTAACGATACGTTGGCAATCTGAAACACTGAACAACTCAGATTTTAACGATTTACCAATTACAGGGAACTCTCCGTTCTCTGGAATATAATCTCCCCAGTTTAATGCTTTCGTTTTTTCAAACAGCTCATCAAATGTTGTCGCTTTGAATTCGCCAACTTTAATTTTCACACGGTCCGCAGTACGTAACCATAAGTTCGTGCGACAAATCGCCTTTTCATCTGCTTCAAATGTTACTTTGCTGTTTTCCACTTGGCATTCATAACCAAGATCACGAACTTCTCGGGCAACTAACGATTCAATACCCATTGCCGCTGTTGCAATTAAAGTAACTTTTCCCATTTGCATTCACCTCTTATGTATAGTTAAACAATAATTAATAGCAATTTGTCCTATTAATCATTACATTTTACGAAGAATTTTCTCATTAACCATTTTAACTCATAATTTATAACTTCATACAAATAAAAAGCCCTCCTCTAACAAAGGAGAGCTGAGTTATTTCATAGTTGGTTCATAACGTTCTGTAAGCCATGTTCTGTTCCTTTGTACTGCAAACGGCCCACGCCTCGTACTCCGGTGGCAATCATCTATCTACAGGTTATACAACCTGTCCTTTCCCATCGTTCATTTCCTTGGAAAAGATTCCCCTACCATTATTTGGGTTTCTCGCTCGTGGGGTTTACCTCGTTCCACTCCTATCATTTCTTCAAGGACTTCGTCACTGTGGCACTTTAAAGGTAGTCAAACCATATCCGAAAGGACTTAGGTTTTTTCCCTGCCGTTAAACCAGCCTTACAGCCAGAATACCCTAGCTTATGAATTGGCTAGGCACGAACACTACAGCCATCTCAGGCCGTGCGAGCATGGACTTTCCTCTACAACGTTGGCGTTGCAGCGATTACCCAAACGTTATGACATCCATTAGTATAGTGGAAACAAAAAGATTTTGCAATGTTTTTTTCTATGTAAAATGCTTTAACCTTTTTACCACTAGAAATTATTCGTATAACTTACTTCCAAATACAGCTTTTTCTAAATTAGATAGACGTTTTAAAATGTCCGTATTCGTGTTGTTATATACAGGTTGTGCAACTGGTGTTTGTACAACTGGTTGTTGTGGCACTTGCGTTGCTACTAATTTTTGTTCCTCTAATTCACGCTTTAAACGAGCATTTTGTTGCTTTAATTGATCAAACTCCTTGTGGAAAGCTTCATAGTCTTTAATGATCATATCAAGAAACTTGTCTACTTCTTCTTGTTGATAGCCTCTCATGCCTGTTTTAAATTCTTTTTCTAAAATATCTTTCGCCGTTAATTTAATTTTATCCGAAATCATTTTCTTCACCTCAAATTTTTGCCAAAACTTTCATTACCTAAATTTTTTCAGAAACAATGCCTTTTGTCAATCATATATACGAGTACTATATTACATATTACTCAGCATTATTCCACTGTTCCTCTTCTATTATATCTTGTAAATCAGAAAAAAGAATGAAATAACTGTGATAATTTTCTATTTCTCCTTTTTTCTTTGCTGCTTCTACAATATATTTGGGACTCCCTGGTTTTTCTTCATCATATACAGCTAAAAGTGCATCACTTTTTTCAATAAAAAATTGATTTTTTAATTTAAATTGTTCCGGGCTTTCGTACTTCCGTTTCGTAATACTATCAATATGGTCTGCTTGAGAGAGAATACATTCGTAATATTCACGGTTATCTTCCTTCCAGCTTTCTTCTTGTTCTAAAAACGGAGTAAATACCGCTAATTTTAGATCTGGATATTCTACTTGAATTTCAAAAACAACTTCAGCAGCCCATAATTCGACTCCTAACTGCCCACTTATTATCACCCATTCCAAACCTTCTTCTACAAAAGTAGTTAATTTTCGGTGCAATGCTTTTTTTATACATTCCACCCCTGGATGATCATTTTTAAATATACCAAGTTCAAATGGCTTATATCCCGTTACAGCGATAACTTTCATATCAACACTCCAATTACAAAAAAAGAACTAGCATTTCGCTAGTTCTAACATATCATTTACTTTTTAAATATTCCACCAACGTTTGGTCCAATATTTGGACCTACTGGTGATACATTGTTTGGTAAAAATGGCGATATATTTGGTCCGAATGGTGATACGTTTGGTCCAAACGGAGATACATTTGGTCCTGGACCAAATGGTGATACGTGATGTCCATGATGTCCATGATGTCCATGACCACATGGCCCACATCCACCGCCGAATCCTGGATCGATTGGGTCTACAACATTTACATTCGAATTTGTTTGTGGGAAGAAGTTTTGGTTTTTAATTTGTTGATGATGAACATGTGTTGTATGTGTTGGGAAAATGTGTGGCACCACCGTTGTTGAAAAAGAATGTGTTACACACTGTTTCGTCGGATGAATGACAGGAGCAGTTGTACAGATAGGTCCTACAGGCTTATGCCCTCCAAAACAAGGATGACAATGATGCATAGTTTTTTCTCTCCTCTCTCGTTAAAAAAATCTGACTACACTTTACAATATGAGGAAAGAGGGAAAGCCGTTTGTTATATATACCCATTTATTACAAGGAAATTTGTCTAGCCTTCTGCTTTATACGTAATGCTTTTTATAGACAACCCCCCAAGATTACTTACCAAAAAAACCTCCAACTTGCTTTACAATACCCGTCACTTGGTTCATCGCATTCATCATTTGTCCAGCTGTATTCATCATTTTATTTACATCATAGTTACCATCTGAGTTTTTAAATTGGGAAACAAAACTAGAAAATTGACTCGGTTGCTGTTGTTGTTTTTGTTTATTCTGCGTCGGGTACGGTTGTTTTGGTGGATAAAACATCGCTTGTTGATTTCCATAGGGAGATGGTGGTGGCATATAGTATTGTGAATTCATATAAGATTGCTGTTGTTGATCCATAAAGGGCTGCTGCTGCTGTTGTTGCTGTTGATTCATATAAGGTTGCTGTTGCTGATCCATATAGGGCTGCTGTTGCTGTTGCTGCTGTTGCTGTTGCTGCTGTTGATTCATAAACGACACTTCAAATGGCTGGTAATAACTTTGATTTCCATAATGAGGCTCGAAAGGATACATATTATACCGTAAATATGTATCCGTATTATATTGGTACATATTTTGCTGTGCATATGGATTAGATTGCTGATATACGTTTGATTGTTGAAACATGCATTCTCTCCTCCTTCACATAAGTTTCTACATATATAATATGTACCAGTAAAATAATATGTGTGACGGAGTATCTGTCTATTTTTGTCGGAAGTTTAAATTTTTAAAAAATTAAAAAAGAAAACCCTTCCATGCTATGATAATGAAGAAGAAGATTCTCATGGGGGAGGAATCAACATGGTATTAGGGGATTTAAAACAAGCGTTTTCTCAAAAAAAGGGGTATTACACAGAGAATGTAAATGAATTGTTAGACTTTGCGAGACATTGGTATCTCGAAGGAAAAATATGCATTTCAGATTACCGAACATTAATAAAAGAATTAGAAATAAACGGTGCAACAAAACCTACAACAATGACAGAAGCATAAAAAAACAAGAGGGTTTCCCCTCTTGTTACTTACATTGCTCAATTATATTTTGCAAAGTATACGAAATGGCTTGATGTGTTTCAAAGAATCGCTTACCTTTACCTTTATTTACAAAACATTGCAACACATTTGTCTGTAAATTATCGTACACTTGATCAATTTGCTGTACATGTATATACTTCGGTTTTTCTTCCTTAATCCATTTATAAGCTAATTCTTTCCACACTTTTAATTCCTCATCTACCATATCTACAAATGGTTTCATATCCTTATAAAAATCGTACTCAATCATTTCTCTTTTTTTCACATTCGCTTCATTATTATACTGCATGAGTTTTTCTGAAGATTGTATTAATGCTCCATACTTCATTTTATTCCCACCTTATTATGCACTCACTACGACGTTTTGAAATGCCTTCACCCAATTCCCTTTTTCTTCGTGATGCACTAATTTATTTTCCATATGCTCAATATGCATTTCTGTTATTTCTATCTTATTGCATATTTTTTCACCCGTATCCTTCAATGCATGATTCATTCTAATCCCTATATTCATTTCCAGCAAATCGAGAGAACTTAACATTTGATCCATTGTTTTCATTACATCTTCCTTCTGAACCATCGCCATATATAAAACGCCCCCTTCTTTGCTTTTCCTTTGTCATGTAATTTCGCCGAATGAATCCTCACTCCTGCTCACATGACAAAACTAGTTGTTATTCGTCAAAGAAATCATTTTGTATGTCATTTATAGAAATGGTAACAATACAAAAAGGAGGTGTATGAAAATGGCAAAGAACAAAAACGAAAAAAAGAAAAAACAAAACAAACAAAATAAACCCGAGACCGGCAACCCTAAGTTAGATGGTCCAAACTTCCCTGCTACATAAAGTGAAGCTTTAGCGCTTTTACAACAAGCTAATTTCTGAAGCATCCTTAATCTCTTATATTCATTACGTTTTGAGATTAAATTCTTAGCATACACGGCAGGATTACTTCACATTAAGAAGTCCCGTCTTCATTTATGAAGACGGGACTTCTTTTTTTATTATATCACGAACTCATCCATCCTTTTAACAAAACGATTTACGATAGAAGCAACATAGATTTGCTCCCTCTTTCTTTTATACCATTCTGTTATATCAACTTCACCCTTATACTCTTCCAGTAGAAACAACTCATTTATTTCCGTATCTCTACAAAACCAATCTCTCATACTTATTTCCTTATGTGCAACGACAGGATAAACCTCTCTAAGGGCTGGCGTACAAGATTTTCTAGCTTCTCTTACATAATATTCATAATCTGCTCTTGATCCTGTGTGTATAGTTTGCAATGCAAACCTATGGAATAAACTTTTATAATTCGGATGAAACAGTAACTCCGCTAATTTCTGCCCTAGTTCTATACGCTTTTGTAATGTTTCAAATTGATAAACTGAAAAACCATACATCCTCCCTTCAACAGTCGGAAAAATAACAGCACTAATATGAAGCATTTCTTGCAATTTAAAAAGTGCAGTATGGAATACATGTTTTTCAAAATATGTATTCTCAATAACTGGTTTTTGAATTTTATTTTGCTCATTTATAATAAGCGCTGTCATGAGCCTATCTATATCTTTTTTTTCCCAAAAATAAACCCATTCTTTTTCCATGAAAATTGATACGTTAAAATATTGTAACAAATAGAATAGTGGTACTTGCCTTCTCTTACTTTCTTCGTATAACAATAGCTGAGGAAATGCATCTAAAAAAATAATCCAATTCGCTTCTTCATAAGTCCGAAACAAATGTTTTTTTACTGTTTGAGGTAAAACAGTAGCATAATATCTCCCTTTTAAATCAGTCATATTCCATCCCGCATTTCTCGAGACCATACTTGCTAAAAAGGCCCACCTAATTTCACTGTTCCTTACATAATATTCTTGATAAGACTGTGTTCGAGAAATGTTGTCCATATTAGCCATTTCTATTTCCCTCTTAATGTTATAAACGATTGTTTTTTCTTCGTCTGTACAAACCATATTTTTACGATATTGTTTAATTTTTTCATAATCATTCCATGTAAACATAAATACGTCATCATACCTTTCTTCAAAAAGGTCACATCTTTTTTCATTTTTTGTTATAATCACCTTTGTAAGTAATTCTTAGCAAGTTGGGAGTGGACACACTATGACCATTCGTTACCCAAACGGAAAACGGTACAATCAAGCTTCACAACCTCATAAAACACCAATTAAAAAACATACTTATAGTAATAGAGGTATGTCCCTTGAAGAGGAATTGAATGAAACAAATGAATATTACTTAACCCATAATATTGCATGTGTACATAAAAAACCTACACCTCTTCAAATTGTAAAAGTAGATTACCCCGCTCGAAGTGCTGCAGTGGTAAAAGAAGCGTATTTTAAACAACCTTCTACAACAGATTACAACGGTGTATACAAAGGGAAATACATCGATTTTGAAGCGAAAGAAACAAAAAATAAAACCAGCTTTCCACTTCAAAACTTCCACCTTCATCAAATTGAACATATGAAGCAAGTAATCGCGCATGATGGAATTGCATTTGTTATTATTAAATTTACACTTTTTGATGAACTTTATTTACTAGATGCAAAACATATTATTGCATTTTGGAATCGTCAAAATACTGGTGGACGGAAATCGATTACGAAAGAAGAAATAGAAGAGCATGGATCTTTATTATCATGCGGTTATCACCCTCGGATTGATTATATCCGTGTACTAGACACGGTTTATTTTTCGTGATAGAGTCATCACTAAGGCTCTTTTTTCGACTTTTGGGGAGAGAATGAAAGGTAGGAGAAAGTATAATGTCAGATAATTATCGTTCTCGTACAGAACGAAATCATGTAAAAAATCAAAAGCAAGAAACAAATAAAGAAAAAAAACCAAAGAAAAAAGGCTCCTTTTTTAAAAAATTCCTTATAGGTTGTCTACTTCTTGGTATCGTTGGTCTTATAGCTAGCGTTTCCGCTTTCTTTGTTATGGTGAAGGACGCTCCAAAATTAGACAAATCAAAACTTGTCAATCCTTTATCAACAAAGTTTCTTGATAAGAATGGGAACTTTTTCTATGAATACGGTGCTGAAAAACGAACCCACGTTACGTATGATCAAATTCCAAAGGTAGTTGAAAGTGCATTCCTTGCAACTGAGGATTCACGTTTCTATGATCATAATGGAATTGATTTTAAAAGAACTACAAAAGCAGTTATGGAAAATGTCACTGGAGGGTTCGGGTCTCAAGGTGGTAGTACGATTACACAACAAGTAGTCAAAAACTATTTTCTAACGATGGACAAAACTGCGAAGAGAAAAGTACAAGAATGGTACCTATCTTACAAATTAGAGCAACAATACTCTAAACATGAGATCTTAGAAATGTACTTAAATAAGATTAACTTAGGTAACCGTTCGTACGGTATTGCAACAGCAGCCAAAAAATATTATAACAAAGATTTAAAAGACTTACAGTTACATGAAGCTGCAATGCTTGCAGGTTTACCCCAAGGTCCTAATATTTATGACCCAACAAAACAAGACAACGTTGAACGAGCGACACAACGTCGTAACGTCGTATTATCATTAATGAATCGACATGGTTATATAACAAAAGATGAAATGAATAACGCAATGAAAATCTCTGTAACTGAAGGTCTTCAACCGTCTTCAGAAGTAACTGAGATGAAGTATCAAGCATTTTTAGATGCTGTTGTAAAAGAAGTTGAAAAAGAATATCCCGATGTAAATATCGGTTCAGATGGTTTAACTATTCATACAACAATTGATCAAGATGCTCAAGATTACGCTGAAAAAATTATGGATGGCAACCTTATTAAGTATCCGAACGATCAATTCCAAGGATCATTCGTATTTATGGATACACAATCTGGCGAAGTTCGAGCAATTGGAGCTGGGCGTAAAGAAAGTAAGTCTACTTTCAAAGGTCATAATATGGCAACTGATTTAAAACGCCAAGTCGGTTCAACGATGAAACCAATTTTCGACTACGGTCCAGCATTTGAGAATTTACAATGGTCTACATACCATCAATTAAACGACTCAGAGTATACGTATTCCAATGGTAAGAAAATACGAAATGCAACAAAAAGTTACAAAGGTGACGTTTCACTACGTGAAGCTTTGAAAAAATCATTAAACATCCCAGCTTTAAAGACAGCTCAAGCGGTTGGTCTTCCTAAGTCACAAGCGTTTGCTGAAGGCTTAGGCATGACATTTAAAGACGGCAAAACATATGAATCAACAGCAATTGGTAGTAACGATAGTTCTCCATTAGAATTAGCAGGTGCATATGCCGCCTTTGGTAATGATGGTAACTATAATAAACCGCACTTCGTAAAAGAAGTCATCTTCCCAGACGGTAAAAAGAAAAGTTTTAAACCGAAAGAACAACGTGTAATGCAAGACTACACAGCTTACATGGTTACTGACGTTCTTCGTGACGTAGTAAAACCTGGTTCTGGTGGTACAGGTCCAACAGCATACGTTTCTGGTTTTGACGTAGCTGGTAAAACAGGGACACAAAACTTTGATGAAGACGTTCTTAAAAAATATGGTATTCCAGCTGATGCAAACAGAGATAGCTGGTTTGCTGGATATTCGCCTCAATATACAATGGCAGTGTGGACTGGTTATGAAAAAGATGGCCCAGAAAATTACATTAGCGATCGTTCTACTAGAATTGCGCAACAAATGTTCCAAGTAATGATGAGCAAATTTGCTACAGATAAATCTCGCTTTGAACGTCCTTCTTCTGTACAAGAAATAAACGGAGAGTTATACGTAAAAGGTGCGAAAAAAGATGCGATTAAACAAATTAAAGTAGATGCACCTAGTGGTCTTAATGTTACTTTCGATGGCGCTAGCACTGTTACACTAAACTGGTCTGGCCCAACAGAAGTTGATGCGTATGCAGCAAGCTATAAAGCGACTGACGGCTCAAGTGGTAGCCTATCAATAAGTGGTACGAAAGCTACTCTTGGTGGTATTAAACCAGGCGTTACTTACAGCTTCTCTGTAGTAGCGAAAAAAGGTACTGGAACAAGCCCTGCAATTGGTGCATCCTTCACTGCACCTGGCGGAACTCCAGACCCGAAGAAAGCTGAAGAAGAGGCTGCCAAAAAGAAAGCCGAAGAAGAAGCTAAGAAAAAAGCTGATGAGGAAGTACAGAAAAAAGCTAATGAAGATAAACTAAAACAAGAAGAAGCTCAGAAAAAAGCTGCTGAAGAACAGCGTAAACAACAAGAGCAACAACAGCAACAAGAACAGCAGCAACAAGAACAACAACGTAAACAACAAGAAGAAGCTCAGAAAAAGGCTGCTGAAGAAGCAGCCGCTAGAAAGAAAGCCGAAGAAGAAGCTGCTAGAAAGAAAGCTGAAGAAGAGGCTGCTAGAAAAAAAGCTGAAGAAGAACAACACAAGCAACAAGAACAACAACAAAATACCGGAGGAGATACACCTCACGCAGACGGAAATGTTGTTACAACAGAGTCTTAATACAAAAAAAGAAGTCCTTTCTCTTAACGAGAAAAGGACTTCTTTTTTGTTATCATTTTCTTAACATATAGCTTTTCTATTTCAATATACAACTGCGCTAACTGAATATAGGAATGATAATTATTCGGTTTCTTTATAATAAACGAATATCGCTCCATAAAATTAACTGGTTGTACTTCCAATTTACTCGTATAAGCTTCCATTTCATTCAAACTATAAACAGGTTGCTCATTTAGCCAATATACAATTGATAACAAATGTGCCGCAAAAAGAATCATTGGACCTTCAGCTTCTTGCTTATTTCTGTTTCGAAATAGTGTGGCAATGTCTTCATGCTTACTTTTCCATACATTCAACAGTACAGGAATACTATTTTCAATTTCATTCCATGGCTCATATTGTCTTTCAATATCATGTATAAAGTAAGTATTTTGTATTATTTCTTCAAAAGATTGGTCTGTGTGATACGTAATTGAATTCGCACTCTCTTTAAAAAATGGTACGCACCGAAACTCTTTCGGTATTTCTATAACTCGCTCCATCTTTTATTTCCCCTTCATTCGTTTCTTTCCTTCGCGACATATTTCTAGTAATCGGCACTCTTCACATTGTGGTCGTTGCGCCTTACAGTAATAACGTCCAAAGAAAATCATACGGTGGTGTGTAACTCCCCACTCATCCATTGGAATTTTCTTCATCAATGTCTTTTCCACTTCTAACACAGAATCTTTCCATCTACAAATTGCTAACCGTTTACTCACTCTCTCTACATGCGTATCAACAGCAATCGCTGGAATTCTAAATGCAACCGAAACAACTACATTCGCTGTCTTTCTTCCTACTCCTGGTAACTTCGTCAGCTCGTCACGGTCTTCTGGAACTTTCCCGTTATAATCATCTAGCAACATCTGGCACAATTTTTGAATGTTTTTCGCCTTATTTCTAAACAATCCAATGGAACGTATATCTTGTTGTAATTCTTCTAAAGACACGCTTAAATAATCTTCTGGTGTTTTATATTTTTGAAATAAATTTTTCGTCACTTTATTTACAAGTGCATCTGTACATTGTGCAGATAACGCCACCGCAATTACTAATTCAAATGGATTATCATGAATTAATTCACAATGTGCTTCTGGATACATATCGGCCATTGTGTCTAAACAATAGCGAATTTGCGTTTTATTTAACATATACTTCCTCCTACATTACTGCTCCAACCAATTATAAAAAGGCACTTTCCCAGTGAATTTCGTCTCTTGTTTTGTCGTTTGCTGCGTTCGTTGTTGATTTTCTCTAAATTTCCGTCCTTGGTTTTGGGCTTGATCTATTGTTTTAATACCATTCTTTTTCCACTCAAATAAAATACGATCAATATATCGGAAATTAAGCTTACCACTCATTACAGCTTCCCTGAGGGCCGCTTGAATTAAATTCGGATGATGTTGATCTTGATCTTCCCACATACCCAACGTTTCACATTCAAACGGAGAAAGTGGTCTTCCAAATTCTTTTTCAAATACTGTATATAAATTTACTTGCAGTTGTTTTATTTCTTTTTGTTCTTCCTCTATTGATTCATTCATTAAGAAATGCAATATTTTTTCCCATAGCGGTTGTAAAGAATAACTTTCACACATCATCGCTTCTGATTTTTGTCCACCTTCTAGTGATAAAAAACCTTTTTGAATCAATGTCTGAATTACTTCCATACATTTCATTTCAGTAATCGTCATCCGTTCTGAAATCTCTGACGGAGTCGGAAACGAATTGCCCGATTCTAAAAATGTGTGTACATGAAGTACAACCATAAATTCCATTTCATTTAACCCTAATTTTTTATAATGCATCATAAGTAATTTTGGAATTGCAATGCTTCCCTGCTCAAACCACTGTAACATCATTTTCTTTTTCATCACCAAACACCTCGCTCTCTAGTATAACACACCTTTCGCTATTTCTTTTTGCCACAATTCGTCAAAAAAACCTCCCTATTATGTAGGAAGGTTTTTTGTATTGCATTAATAAAATATACAATTAAGCTTGCACTTTACTTTTCATAAACGTATGAATGCGTTCTAATGCTTTCTCTACTTGTTCAAGAGATGTCGCATATGATAAACGAACATTATTTGGAGCACCAAATCCTGTACCTGGTACAAGAGCCACTTTTTCCTCTTCTAATAGAGCTTTTGCCCAATCATCCACAGTTTCGTATCCTGATAAAGCTACAGCTTCTTTTACATTAGGGAATAAGTAAAATGCGCCTTGTGGTTTAATGCAAGTAAAGCCAGGGATTTGAATTAATTTATCATAAATAATGTTTAATCTTTCTTCAAATGCTTGACGCATTGTTTCTACAGGTTGTTGTGAGCCTGCATATGCTGCAATTGCACCGTATTGAGCGATTGACGTAGGGTTTGACGTACTATGGCTCGCTAAGTTCGTCATCGCTTTAATAAGCTGCTTATTTCCTGCTGCATATCCAATACGCCATCCTGTCATAGAATGAGATTTAGATACACCATTAATAATAAGTGTTTGTTCTTTTAATGCATTAGAAAGCTGGGCAATCGAAGTATATTCTGCTCCACCATAAATTAACTTTTCATAAATTTCATCTGAAACGATTAAAATATCGTGTTCTAAACATATTTCTCCAAGCTGTTGTAATTCTTCTTTGCTATAAATCATTCCTGTTGGATTGCTCGGTGAATTAATAATAACTGCTTTCGTTTTCTCTGTAATTGCCTCACGCAGCTGCTTCGCTGTAATTTTGTACTCATTGTCTTCCAGGCCTTCTACGTAAACTGGCTTACCTCCAGCAAGCTTTACTTGCTCAGGATAACTTACCCAATAAGGAGTTGGGATGATAACTTCATCTCCTTCATCAAGCAACACTTGGAATAATGTATATAATGCATGCTTTGCACCGTTACATACAATAATTTCAGATGGATCATACGCAATTCCTTGATCACGTGTAAACTTCTTCACAATTTCTTGTTTTAACGCTTGTAATCCACCTGTTGGTGTATACTTCGTATGTCCTTCTAACATCGCTTTATGTGCAGCATCCATAATATGTTCTGGCGTATTAAAGTCAGGTTCTCCTGCCCCTAATCCAATTACATCATGACCTTCTGCTTTTAATGCTTGTGCCTTTGCTGTAATTTCTAAAGTTGCAGATGGTGTTAAAGCAGCTACTCGCTTTGCTAATTTCATTTGTAGTTCCCCCTACATCTATTTTTCAATGCTATATCGTTTTAAAAACTGACCATCTTGAAATGCAAGATTGTAGTAACTATAACGATTGTCATCATCAATATATGTAACTTCCCATAGTGGTATATTGTTTTCAACGCCTAATTTTACTTTTAAAATTTCTTTAGGCTTACTCTTGGGCTCTTTACTGTCATCTCCGACTTGTTCAATCGTTCTTTGTAAAGCATCTTTTTCAGAAATACCTTCGCTCTTTTTCCTTACTATAGTTTCCCCTTTTTTCTCAGGCACCCAAACAATAATTTGTTCTCCTTTTTCGTCTACACCTTGTACGACTGTATATGAAGATTCTCCATTATAATAATCTACAGATTTTACTTTTGTAAGCTTTGCCTTTTCTTTTGCAATTTCTACAGATTTTTCCTCTTTATGGATTTTCTTTTCCATTGCTTTATTATAAACATACGCCCCATATATTCCGCTAGCAACGATTACGATAACGATTGCAAAGATCCACTTTTTCATTGTATCACTACGTTCTGTAAATCGTAAATACAGCTGTTTCTTTATCTTTTTCGTCTAATGCTAATCCGAACATGAGGTCCTGCTCTTTTAACGTACGATTCAAACTATCAACGATTTTATACAAGTCAGACGAATATTTAAGACGCGTCGTTGATAGGACTTCGATTTTCTTATCCATGAAAAAACTCCTCCGTTACACAAAAATTTCTAATTATAGAAGAACGCAATACGGTTACAATAAGAGTACATTCTTTACAACCCCTGCTTCATCACCCATCTATTATAGCAGGACATGTACTGCAAAAAAAGGTTTCAAGTCGAAAACCAATACATTTTGTATACAAGAAGTAAGAAAAATAAAATTCCTCCTACCCACATTTTTTACGCCTGAAGCTTAAATGTACTTCAGGCGTATTTTTCTTCCAATTTTATTTATTTGGTCGTTCCTTTAATTGTTCTAATAATTCTTCTAAAGGGCCTTCATAAAGCGGAACAGTTGGGATTGATTGTAAAAAACGTTTTCCATAAGAAGCGCTTGTCAAACGACGGTCTAATACAAATACTGTTCCGGTATCTGTACTTGTTCTAATCAGACGACCAAATCCTTGTTTGAAACGCAAGATTGCTTGCGGGAGTGCTAACTTAGCGAATACGTCCTCTCCTTGTTTTTGTAACCACTCTCCTTTTGCTTCCATCATCGGTTGATGAGGAGGCGTAAAGGGCAGCCGGACAATAACAAGACAACTAAGGGCATCTCCTGGTATATCTATCCCTTCCCAAAAACTACTTGTTCCTAACAAAATTGATTTGTCGAACTCTTGAAATTTACGAATGAGACGACTTCGGCTCTTATTATTCACACTTTGCGTTAATAATAAATACCCCTCTAATTCCTCATCATTTTTCAAATTCGTATACGCTTCTTTCAACATTTCATACGAAGTGAATAAAACAAGCATTCTACCTTTTGTAGCTTTCGCTATTTTTGCAATATGTGCGGACACAGATTCAATATATTCTTCATTACTTGCTTGCTTAATAAAAGGCACATCTGTTGAAACCATTAATTTCATCTGTTCTTCAAAACGGAACGGTGACGGAACCTGTAATGTATTGGGAGCAAAATCATGTAAACCTAGCTCCTCTTTTATATAGTCAAATGAATCGTTTACTGTTAACGTTGCTGATGTGAAAATAACACTCTTTTTCTGTGTGAAAAATTCATCAGCAAGCCTTTCACCAATATGAACAGGCTGTGCATATAAAACGGTTGAATGAATTGTTCCCTTCGTTTCAGTCTCCATCCATGTCACGTATGAATTTTTTTCTAAAATGAGTAATTGTAAAGATTGTTCCATCTTTCTCAACAACTCAATTAAATGCATAAACTCACCTGTAACAACATGCATCTCCCATTCTAATTTACTTTGCAATATATCAACTTGCTTCTCAAGTGTAGTCAATAATTTCCTTACATCGTATACAAAACGATTTGTTAACTCGGTAATGCTATCCCATAACTTACCTTTCTCTACTTCCGTGTTATATCGATAAATGAGTGGCATATTGCTTATCCCTTGTTCCTGCTTTGTTTGTTTAAAGATGAAAGCACGTAACATTTGGAATAGCTCATCCGCATCAAATTTCAATTCCTTCAAACTATGACTCACCATACGGAAAGTCGAACGAGAGGCTTGCTCTGATTTTTTCATCATTTTATATACTTTAGAAAGTACATCATCTGTTTCTAGCGTACCAAGACGAGATAAAACTAATTGAAAATACATACAGGAGAACTGTTCACCTAATGTTCTACTCGCCGCTTCCTCGATATGATGAGCTTCATCAAAAATAATATGTTCACATGAAGCAAATAGTGGTTCTTCACATGAAAAATCTTGAAATAATAACGCATGATTTGTAATAACGATATCTGCAAATAATGCTTTATTCTTTGCTCGTTGATAAAAACAACGGCTATACCAGTTGCTTTGCATCCCGCCTGGACTATGTACATCACTACAAATACGGTTCCAAAGTAACTTTCCGCCCTCAGGAATATTTAATTCATCACGATCGCCAGTTTCTGTTTGCAATAACCACACTAAAATTTTTGCCTTTGTGAGCGCCATATCATAATTTTTCTCTTCCTCTTGCAAAGCATATTCAAATTTATGTAGACAAAGATAATGCTTTCTTCCTTTCAAAAGAGCTACTTCAAATGAAAATGGCATTATTTTCTGTAATAACGGAATTTCTTTTTCTAATATTTGTTGTTGCAGTTGTACTGTTTGGGTACTTATGATGACAGGTTCTTCTTTTTTCGTTGCAAAATAAACACTTGGAAGTAAATATGCAAGAGTCTTCCCTGTTCCTGTTCCTGCTTCAATTAGTGAAAACCTAGAATCTCTTAGTGCTGTATATATTTCCTTCATCATAATCTGTTGGCTTTCTCTTTTTTCAAACTTTGGCATATTCAATTCTAGGTTATCGATTGCCTTATGCAAGAAAGCATCAAATTTAGATGAACATGTTTCACTGAGATTTAAAGCATAATTCCGTTTTCGAAGCGCAATATTTCGATACACTTCATACCCCTCTGCCGTTTTTCTACCATGCATCATTTTCTTTAAAATATTTTCAGAAAGTACATCCGCTATATCACTTTGAAAAACATCGCTCAATTCATAGAGCGATTGCAAGGTGACAAGTGGTAACTTTTCAATTTCATTTAAAAATTGTAAAAATAATTCCGCTGTTGCAAGAGCATCACTATCCGCACGATGCGGTTGATCGTGCTCTAATTCATGTTGTTTAGCTAAATCACGTAATTTATAACTATCAGCCGTCGGCAAAAGAATTTGCGCCAACTCAACTGTATCAACTTTCGGACAATGTACTTCTGTATATCCAGCCTGCCTTAATTCTTCCGTTAAAAAATTCCAATCAAAGTGAACGTTATGTGCAACGAAAGCTGCACTTTGCAATAGCTCAACAACCATCGGGGCTACATCTTGAAATAACGGGGCTTGCTTAACCATACTCTCATCAATCCCTGTTAATTCTGTAATAAATGGCGGAATCTCTCTCTTCGGATTAATAAAAGATGAAAAAATCTCTAATATCTCTCCATCTTCCACTACAACAGCTGCGATTTGGGTAATTTTATCCTTCCCGTCCTTCCAGGAGTTCCCTGTCGTCTCTAAATCCACAACGACATAACGCTTACTCATATATGTAACACCTCAATTTCTTACCTATCAAACGCAAAATTATATAATGTTACTATACCACGTTTTATCTCATCTTAATGAAAAGATGCACAAAAAAGCTATCTCAGTAATAGAGATAGCCTTCTTACTTATAATATCGTACCCGCTTTTTCAGCGCCTAACATTTGGATAATTTGATTATTATCGTCTAATACTGCAATTTTCGGCTCTTGGTTATGAATATTTTCTTCTGCCACTAAACCGTAGCAAATAATAATAACTTTATCCCCTGGCTGTACAAGCCTTGCAGCTGCACCATTTAAACAAACAACACCGCTACCGCGTTCTCCTTTAATAACATATGTCTCTAAGCGAGCACCATTATTGTTATTTACAATTTGTACTTTTTCATTTTCTACAATATTTACTGCATCCATTAAATCTTCATCAATTGTAATACTACCTACATAATTTAAATTTGCTTCTGTTACCGTAGCGCGATGTAACTTCGCTCTCATCATTGTGCGAAACATAGATGCTCCCCCTTATTTAACCGTTAATGTTATATTGTCAATTAATCGTACATTCTCAAATTTAACTGCAATTGCTAAAATGATTCGTCCTTCAATTTTATCTATTACTTGTAGTGAAGGATAGGCATATAAATCAGCATAATCTACAGTGCCTTTCGTATACGTCTCAATATACTCTTTCACAAGAGTTGTAATGATTTCTGCATTACGTTCGCCTGCTTCAATTCTTTCTTTCGCTATACATAGACTGCGGTATAAATGAGGAGCCGCTTCACGCTCTTCTTGTGATAAATACACGTTACGAGAACTTTTCGCTAATCCATCTACTTCCCTTACAATATCCACCGATACAATCGTAACCGGAATATTAAAATCAGCGACAAATCCTTCAATGACAGCAACTTGCTGTGCATCTTTCATACCGAAATAAGCACGCGTTGGCAATGTAATATTAAATAGTTTCATTAGTACAGTCGCAACACCAGCGAAATGACCAGGTCTTTGTTTGCCACATAATACATCGGTACGTTTCACAACTGCTACTGTTGTCGTTTGTTCTGCTGGATACATTTCTTCTACGCTCGGATAAAATAAATAATCTACACCGTTTTCTTTTGCTACATTTTCATCTCTATCAATATCACGAGGGTATCGATCTAAATCTTCATTCGGCCCAAACTGTAGTGGATTGACAAACACGCTTAAAACTACAATTTTATTTTCTGCTCTTGCCTTACGTAATAAAGTCGCATGACCTTCATGTAAATAACCCATCGTTGGAACAAAACCAATACTTTTTCCACTTATACGAAGTTCGTTTGTAATTTGCTGCATCTCTTGCACTGTAGTTACGATTTTCATTATTGTTTTCCTCCGTATAACGCTAAGCATTCTTCCTCTTTCATTGTGAATGAATGTTTTTCTTCTGGAAATTGCCCTGTCTTTACTTCAGTAACGTATTGTGAAATCCCTCGCACAATCTCCTCTTGAACAGACGTATATTGCTTTACAAATTTCGGAACACGATTTACGCCGTATGAGATAAGATCATGATAAACAAGTACTTGCCCATCTACTTTTTTCCCTGCTCCAATTCCAATCGTCGGAATTGTTAGTTGCTTAGAAATTAATTCCGCTAACTGCATTGGCACACATTCTAGCACAAGCGCTATCGCACCAGCTTCCTCACATCTCTTCGCATCTTCTATTAATTTTTTTGCACTTTCAGCATCTTTTCCTTGTACTTTATACCCACCTAGTACTCCTACAGATTGAGGAGTTAAGCCTAAGTGTGCCACGACAGGAATTCCTGCATTCGTCAAGTAATGAATAGTTGATACCACTTCCCCTGCACCTTCTACCTTCAGTGCATGAGCACCACTCTCTTGAACAATGCGGCGTGCATTCACCATCGTATCTTGAGGCGACACATGATACGACATAAATGGCATATCAGTTACAATAAACGTCTCTTTCGCTCCTCGGCGTACAGCTTTCGTATGATGAATCATATCCTCTACTGTTACAGGTACTGTTGAATCGTAGCCGAGCACAACCATCCCAAGGGAATCTCCAACTAGAATCATATCAACTTCAGCTTCTTCTGCTAACTTAGCAGATGGATAATCATACGCCGTTAGCATCGTAATCGGCTCACCTTGCTCTTTCATCTTCAAAAAATCTGTTTTTGTTTTCAAAAACTACTCCTCCTTTATACAGGAGAGAGGAGATGGCCGAAATCATATAAAAAACCCCTCTGGCCATAAAAGGGCAGAAGGGTTGTGTGTTAGTCGGCATTATTCATCCCTCTGTCCCAGTCCGTTATTGGATCAAGGCAGAATCCAAGTTATTATTTTTCGTATTGCTTCGAATCATGGTGCAGTTCGCTCTGATACTGCCCACATTCGAACTAATTATAGCAAACTCCAAAAAGGAATTACTACATTTTTTTGAAAAAATAATTTTTATCCTCATTACGGTATGTGAAATTTTCATAACTAACGCACCCATAGAAAGGATAAATAGCTTTGTTTACATACATTGTATAACTCGTGAACTAATGATGCAGGTTAATTGAGGAACGTACTTACAAAAGGAGAATTGCGAATGTTTATGAACAAATGGTTATTTCGATTCACCGGTCTGCTTGTGATGATTGTAGGGATGATAACTTTTAGCTCCTTCCATGCATTTGCCTCAGTTAACGTCGTAACATAACCTATCGATTCAACGAAAGTAATTGAGGTTGAATTAAACGATGATTACTTTCAGCCAAACGTCATCACGATTCCAATTGAAGAGTCAACCACATTGCTATTAAAAAACAAAGGTAAGAATGAGCACACCTTTACAGTGAAAAAACTTGGCATTGACGTCGTAGTCGAGTCAGGAAAAGAAAAAAATATTACCGTGAAACCTAAAAATACTGGTACATATGAATTAATATGCCGGTACCATCTTCTTAAAGGGATGGAAGGCAAAGTAATAGTCAAATGAAAAGAAGTTCCAAAAAGGAACTTCTTTTACTTAATTTCGATATCCGCGGAATGAATGTGATGTACTTTCCCTTCATGATCCTCTAGAAGTAATACACCATCCTCTGTAATTCCTTTTGCTACCCCTATAATTGTCTCTCTCATCGTTCGAGCGGTAATTTCTTTCCCGATGCTCACAGCGTAACTTTCCCAAAGAATTTTAATAACAGAGAAACCATTTTGTAAATACTCTTCATATAATTTTTCTAGTTGTAAAAAGATTTGTTGCATAAGCTCTGCACGAACAATTGGCTTACCAGATTCAATCGCTAAAGAAGTAGCAATATGCTGAATTTCCTCATCAAAATGTTCTTGCTTTTGATTCGCATTAATACCAATGCCCATAATGACAGCATTAATTTTATCAGGATCTGCCTGCATTTCTGTTAATATACCTACAGCCTTTTTACCTTGAATTAAAATATCATTCGGCCATTTTATTCCTACGTTTACACCCGTGCACTTTTCAATTGCTTGTGCAACGCTAACAGCCGCTAATAAAGTAAGTTGTGGTGCATGATGAACCGGGATTGATGGACGTAAAATAATACTCATCCAAATGCCTGTTCCTTTTGGTGAATACCATTTCCTGCTTAAACGACCTCTACCCGACGATTGTTCTTCTGCCACAACAATCGTTCCTTCTTCTGCGCCTTCATAAGCAAGTTTTGCTGCAATATGCTGTGTGGATTCAACAGTTTCTTCAAAATATACCGTTCTACCAATATGTTTCGTTTGTAACCCTAACTGAATTTCATTAGCAGTTACTTTGTCTGGCTTACCCGCAATGCGATAACCTAATCGACGCACAGCTTCAAGTTCATATCCCTCATTCCGAAGGTCCTCCATATGTTTCCACACAGCGGTTCTTGAACAACCAAGTTTATCACTAATCGTTTGGCCAGATACAAACGCGCCATCCGCTTCCGAAAAAACTTGCAATAACTGCTTTCTTATAGTAGATTGCATTCTTGCAGCCACTCCCTTATACACTCTTTCTCATTAACTACGTTTCCTTGTACGATTGCTTCCTCAATTTTTTGAATCATTTCAGCAACCCACGGACCGGGCTTTTTATTTGCCCAGTTTAATAAATCATTCCCAGTCACATTCATTTCTTGGCGACTCTTGATTGGCAATGCTTCAAACAACGTTTGTACTCGTTTAACAGATGTATGATCATAGCTTTCAATCATCGCTTCATATACTCTTTCGGCCATTTCAGCGATATGAAGTCCCGTTTTATAAAGAAGGACTGTATCCCAATCCTTCTCCTTTCTCGTACGAATTGTTAATAAAACTGCGACGATATCTTTTATTTTTTTATTCGAAAACTTCCATTGACGTAAAAAGACAGATGGATGCTCTTCTCCGATACAATATAAGAAGAATGCCCATGCCTCAATGTCCGTTTCAAAAGAATCCCAGTTATACTGCGTAGCTTTTAATAATCTCTCATCTGACATTTGTAAATATGGCAGATGAGAAAATAGCTTCGTTTCTACTAATTCTTGCAAGCCCTTCACGCAATATGTACCAGTTAACAGCTTCTCAAATTCCACTGTAATTCGCTCAATTGCAATATGTTCCAGTAAATGTCCATATGTTTCAATTGCTTGTTTCGTTTTCATTTCTAAAGAAAAACCTAGCGTACTTACGAAACGAATACCACGCATCATTCGCAGGGCGTCTTCTTGAAAACGATCCGCAGCATTGCCAACTGTCACAATTTCTCTCTTTTGAATCGCTTCCTGTCCAGCAAATAAATCAACCATTTCGCCTTCTTCTGTCATCGCAATTGCATTCATTGTGAAATCACGGCGTTTTAAATCCTCTTCTAATGAACGAACAAATTGAACACTACTAGGTCTTCGAAAATCTTCATATTCGCTCTCTGTTCGAAAAGTGGTTACCTCATAAGGTTCACCATTTTCTACCACAATTACAGTTCCATGCTCAAGACCAACAGGAACATGTCTTGGAAATATAGCCATCACTTCTTCTGGTAAAGCAGATGTCGCAATATCAATATCTCCAATCGGCCTATCGATAATAAGATCTCGTACGCTTCCACCGACAAAGTAGGCCTCATGTCCTTGTTGCTTTAAAGTCTCAATAATAGAGCTAGCTTTTTTAAATCTTTTCATTTTTGTCATCCCTTAGTACATCATAGTAAATCGTTTCATATTGTGAGACGATTTTTTCAGAGCGGAACTGCTCGTAAACACTTGCTCTTGCTCGCTCTCCCATATTACGGTGAAGTTCTTCATCCTTTAATAGCTGAATGGCTTGATTTGCCACTCCTGCTGGATTGCCAACTTCACATAAATATCCTGTTTCACCATGTTGAATGACTTCTGGAATACCTCCAACCCTTGTTCCGATACAAGGTACACCACACGCCATCGCTTCTAATAAAACAAGACCAAAACTCTCCTTCTCTGATAGAAGCAACATTAAATCACTCATCGCAAGTAGCTCTGCAACATTATCTTGCTTCCCTAAGAATAAGACGCGATCTTCAATATGTAGATTTTTCACTATCTGTAAAATCGTGCAAAATTCTGGTCCATCTCCAACAAGAAGCAACTTTGCATCTACTTCTGTAACAATTTTAGCAAATGCCTGAACAACATCTTGAACACGTTTCACTTTACGGAAATTTGAAATGTGAATTAGTATCTTTTCACTCTCACTTATACCGTATTCTTTCTTTAATTGAGACATATCACGCTTGAAATATACACGTTCGTCTATAAAGTTATATACCGTTTGAATGTTTTTATTTGGTTTTACAAGCTCATGCGTTTCGTTAATTAATGAATGCGAGACAGCCGTCACAACATCAGATTGCTCAATACCAAAACGAATTAAATTATTTAGCGAAGGGTCGGAACCTAACACAGTAATATCTGTTCCATGCAAGGTTGTAACAATTTTAATACGCTCTCCAATCATTTGTTTTGCTAAATAAGCACAAATTGCATGTGGTATTGCGTAATGCACATGTAAAATATCTAGGTTTTCTCTTTGTGCAACCTCTGCCATTTTACTCGCTAACGCTAAATCGTATGGTGGATATTGAAATACAGAGTATTGATTTACCGTCACTTCATGAAAATAAATGTTTGGATACACTTTATTTAACCGGAATGGTAAACCCGATGTAATAAAATGAATTTCATGCCCGCGTTCCGCTAATTGCTTTCCTAATTCTGTTCCAACAACTCCAGAACCACCTACAGAAGGATAACATGTAATACCTATTTTTAATTTCATTTACATCCCCCTATTAAATCAGCATGTAATAAAACCGGTTTCTTACTCATAAATCCCTCGGCATATAAGACTCCAACTTCTTTTCCAAACATTTTCTCTCGAGCGACCACAGTTTCAACATAACCTTCTGTTAACGGCGTTTTCACACCATCACTACTTGTTGAAAACTGACTTTCATATGCTTCTAATGCTTCCACTTTTATAGAAAGGTACTCACTTATATCTATACAAAAATTCGGTTTATGAAAACCATTAATCATATAATAATAAAAAGACTCCACACGATGTGGTGGAAGCTCTGGCATATATTTACGAATTCCCGCTGAAAAAATAGCTTCTTCCACAAGTTTTGCACAATTCGCATGATCTGGATGACGATCTTCATAATACGGCGCAAAAACTAGTTTTGGTTTATATGTACGAATCACCTTTACAATTTCACGTATATACTCTTCTTTCATATACAAACCACGGTCTGGCATCGCTAAATTCAGTCTCGTTTTTACTCCCATTATACGAGCTGCCACCTTTGCTTCTTCTTTTCTCAATTCTATCGTTCCATTAGAAGAAAGATCAGCTTCTGTTAAATCACAAATACCTACTTCATACCCTTGCTTCGTATATTTAGCAATGGTACCAGCCATGCCGATTTCAACATCATCGGCATGAGCACCAAACGCTAATATATGTAATCCACTCATAATTGTTCCCCTCATTTTCTTAACTTGCGGTAATCTAAATCTCCTCGCTCTAATGCGTGCATTAACATTTCAGCACTTGCCATATTCGTTGCAAGTGGAATCGCATATACATCACATAGACGAAGCAATGCATTTACATCTGGTTCATGCGGCTGAGCAGTTAGTGGATCCCGAAAAAAAATCACCATATCCATATCATTTTTCGCAATCATGGCACCAATTTCTTGATCACCACCAAGAGGACCCGATTGATATCTTGTTACAACTAAACCAGTTGCCTCCATGATACGAAGTCCTGTCGTCCCTGTTGCAAACAATTCATGTTGCTCAAAAATTGGTTTATATGCATACGCAAACGAAACCATGTCATTTTTCTTTTTGTCATGTGCGATTAAGGCAATTTTCATCCGTTGTCTCCCCTTTAGTCGATAATGTTTTCTAATCCGTACACAAGATGATCTAAATTCATTACTGTATCAATTGATAGTTTTACACCTGACATAAAGGATGCACGATTGAATGAATCATGGCGAACCGTTAACATTTGTCCATCTCCACCAAACATTACTTCTTGGTGTGCAATAAGTCCTGGTAAACGTACACTATGAATGTGAATACCGTCTACATTTGCACCACGAGCTCCTTCTAGTTGCTCTACTTCATTTGGATGACCCTGCTGCTTTGATTCACGGTTTTGACGAATTAATTCTACTGTTTTTACCGCTGTACCAGATGGTGCATCTAATTTTTGATCATGATGCAATTCAATTACTTCAACATCTTGGAAGTACTTCGCTGCCATTTGTGAGAATTTCATCATAAGAACTGCACCAATTGCAAAGTTTGGAGCGATAATTGTTCCTACTGCTTTTTCTTTCGCATTCTCTGTCAATTGCTTTAGTTCTTCTTCTGTAAATCCAGTTGTACCAATAACAGAACGAAGTCCACGCTCAACTGCAAGTGTAACGTGTTGTTTCCCAACTTCCGGCGTTGTTAAATCTAATAACACATCAGCTTCTACTTCCTCTAAACAAGTATGTAAATCTGCGTAAATAGGTGCATCTAGCGCTGGCATACCCGGTAAATCAGAAATTTTCTCTCCGCCATGCTTATAATCCACTGCCGCTACTAAATTAAAATGTTCCGTTCTTTCCATGAGAAGGACTGCTTCATGTCCCATACGTCCTCTTGGTCCAGCGATAATTACTTTAATTTCTTTCATTAATCTTTCTCTCCCTCATCAATACGTGTCCAGCGATCTTTATCGCGAGTATTAAATTTATTCATTACAATGTTATGTGCTGTTTCTAAATCAATATTTAAACTATTTGCCATACAAATCATAACAAATAATACATCTCCAAGCTCTTCTTCAATACTACGTTCTGTTTCAGTTGTTTTCTTCGGTTTCTCACCATAATAATGATTAACCTCTCTTGCAAGCTCCCCCATTTCTTCCGTTAAACGAGCCATCATTGCAAGTGGACTGAAATAACCTTCTTTAAACTGACCAATATATGCATCTACTTCTTTCTGCATATCCTTCATCGTTTTCGCTTCCATACAATTCACCTCTAATCCTTCCTCTTTCATGTTAGCCAATTCATCGCGATTTGACAAATATTATTCCCCGCCAAACACCTATTTGCGACCCTTTTTTAGATAGAATATAATAAAGTGAAACTTTCTTTTGCCGTTTTTGCAAAAGATTAGTTGAACCAATCGGGTTCCTATGGCTGGTTTGCCCTTCTTCAGAGCTTTATCTCCTACCAGCCGTTGGAACGGGGTAAAGGGAAACTTTCTTTTGCGATTTTTGCAAAAGATCAGCCCGAACCAATCGGGTTCCTATGGCTGGTTTGTCCTTCTTCAGAGCTTTATCCCCTACCAGCCGTTGGAACGGGGTAAAGGGAAACTTTCTTTTGC